>NZ_CP060497.1:1223730-2447461 GCF_014334135.1 Olivibacter sp. SDN3 | reverse complement strand
AAGCCAGCCATTACTCCGCTTATCCAAGAATTTTTTGATAACGTTGGCGGAGCTATGTCTTTCACTACCCGGATGGGTATTGCCAACAAGTGGTTATTAAAACGTATTTTCCTGTCGCAACTAACAAAGAACAACTCGACAAACGCATTGGTTCGCACCACCACGGCTTTAACGATGATGAAAGGAAGCGATGGCACGAATGTTCTTTCACCAGAAGTATCCTTTGTCGTCAATTTCAGACTGTTGCCCGGCAATAGCGTTCAGGAGGTGAAAGATCATATCGCAAAAGCTACAAAGGGTTTCGATGTGGAAATAGAGGAAATTGATAATACTAGGGCAGCCTCTAATGTATCCCCAACTAGCACAAAAGCCTACCAAATGATAGAGGCCGGTATTCAGCAGGTCTTCCCTAACGTTTTAACCACACCTTATCTTACCGTAGGTGGAACAGATGCGTATAAGTACCAGATTGTCAGCAAAAATATCTATCGATTTATACCCTTTAAAATTAATAGCGCCGAACAGCAGAGTATTCATAGTACCAATGAATACATCAGCATCGAAAATTATCAGAAGATGATCTATTACTTTACGTATATCATGCAAAATTATGACAATTAAACGCAGAAAATCATTAATAAAAAACAGAATACATCTTTTCTTTGAGATCACAGGCCCGAACTGCGTCTTCGAGAATCAATATAGTCCGTTAATAACGGCAGTTGAGGAAAGGTAATTGATTTGACAGATTACATTTTTGGTTATAAAGCCAAAGGTTGGCTACCTACGGGCCAACCCATTTTCCCTTTTTGTCCTCTAAGATCAGCAACGACCTTAATCTACAAAATGGTTTAGTGGTCAATAAACTATCAATCATGAAGGCTCATACGTAACCACTGCAGATACCTTCATGCACCTCCCAGCCTTGCGGAACCTCACGGTTGGTAAATACCAACGCTCTTCATCTCCATTCAATCGGTATGCTGTTCCCCGGTAAAAGTACGAGGTATTACCGGTTACCAGAGATATTTTGCTCAAATTTAAAACAAAAAGCACCACATATAATCAGGCCAATGCTTTTGTCATATTTATCTATCGAATGGTTCAGTTGAACGAAGCGCGAAATTCTAAAGGCTATGCTTTTGTTTTCTTAAAAAGCGTACTGAAGTTAAAATTCACTGGAGCAGCTAAGAAAGCACATGAAGAAGGTTTTTATGAAGAAATTGTCTCGCATTTGAAGAAGTGGGAAAGTAGAAGCTATTTTATTAATATATTGGTTATTAATGATTTATAAATCATCTAAAACGCCTATGGTTATCATGCAACATGCTGTGTTAAAACCCTAATAACGCTTCAGTTTACAAGGATTATTTTAGACAAAGTCTTTCGATAAGTTCGGCCTGAGTGGGACATAGCTCAAGTAGCTTTTCTTTTTCTCCAAGCTCGAACTCCGAGAATTCAAATCCAGGAGCAACCACGCAGCTTGAAAGAGAAAAACCAAGGCGGGATGGAATTTCTGCAGCAAACCACATTCCGGCTTCTATGATTACAGATAATGAACCGGTTTCATTAATGGAAAGTTCCTTCAATTCATATTGACCATCCGGCCGGAGTATATGTATGTGAAGGGGGGAGCCTACATGAAAATACCATATTTCATCCGATTGAAGTCTATGAAAACTGGAAAAATCGGCATTTTGCAGCAAGTAGTGGATTGAAGTGCACGAATTTTTTAGTTGACTTTCTCCCTTTCGTATTACCTGCTGCTCAGAGCGGAAGACTTCATTGTAATACCCTCCTTCCGGATGCGGTTTTAATCTTAAATGCTTTATCCAGTTATCTGCCTGCGCTGAATTCATGCTCATCTTGTTTTTAGTAATGCACTGATGCTGATGTAAAAATACTTTTTTCGACGGAAATCAATAGCCTGGCTTTTGCTGCAATTGACTGGAGGGCTCCTGAGACACTCATGTTGGTTAAAATATAAAGGTTAGATAGTGAAGATGTAGTTCGTAGGGATGCTCAAATCAATCGCCATCATCTTAAATGAATTATCGAATTTTCTATACATCTCTACAAATTTAAAATTACTCTTAAATATGTCTTTAAAGGTAGCAACTCCACTTTACACCTTCGTCATATCGAAAGGTAGACGTCTGATCCGCTTGCCGGTAAGATCGAAGACCGCATTGGCAAGCGCTGGAGCAAAGGGAGGCAGGGCCGGTTCGCCCACTCCGCCCGCATTTTCGGCATTTTCCATAATATGCGATTCAATCAGGGGCATGTCCATGATTCTCGGAATTTTATAGTCATAGAAATTTTTCTCGTTCACCAGGCCATCGGTGAACGTAATCTCATGCATCGTTGCGGCACCCAGCCCCATGATCACACTTCCCTCAATCTGCGCATGGATAATATCCGGGTTAACAAACCAGCCGCAGTCCATCACCACCCATACCTGATCAATCTTGATACCCCCCTCGGGTTTGCGCGACACCTTTACCACCTGTCCGACGGTAGAATCGAAGCACTCGGTAATAGCCACGCCATAACCCTCGTTGGGCCTGCGTGATTTCCATCCGGACAGTTCTTCCAGTTTATCAATCAGTTGATGCACACGCTCTTCTGGAAGGTGAGCCCTGCGGAATTGCATTGGATCGCTGCCGGCGGCAACGGCCAGCTCGTCGATAAAACTTTCATAGGCAAAGCCATTGGTAGATGCATATACAGAGCGCCACCACAGCACCGGTATGGGAAGTTCAAAAGGCACATCGGCAATACTGATGGCCGGAATAGCTTTCAGATAGGGTTCAAGGAAGCCCTCACTGGAGCTCCCATTGGCTTTAGATCGGTCGTCGCTGCTGAAGTGACCGATATTCTGCCCGCAAAGGCGAACCTTCATTGCCCCAATTTTTTCTCCATCCACCACCCCTTCGCAACGGTAAGAGATTCCGGGGCGGTAAGGGCCCTGGGTAGCATCATCCTCCCGCGTCCAGACCACCTGCACCGGCCCGCCCACTACCTTAGATACCATAACCGCCTCAAAAGGGTAATCCATAAAAGCCTTACGCCCGAAGCCACCGCCCAGAAAGGTCATGTTAACTTTCACCTGCTCCCAGGGAATGCCAAATTCTTCAGCGATTGCATCCTGAACAAGCTCCGGTGCCTGTATCGGCCCCCATACTTCTACGGTATCCCCCTTCCAATGGGCAATACAGTTTACCGGCTCCATTGCATAGTGCGATTGATAAGGCGTTTCGTATACCACATCCAGTTTACTGCCTGCTGAAGCAATAATTCCTGAAGGATCGCCCTGCATATGGTAGGTCAGCCCCTCCTCTCCGGCCAATAGTTCTTTCTGGCGTTGATAGATATCCGCCGTATTAACGTGTTCAAAGCCGCTATCATCCCACTCCACCTTCAGCTTTTTCTTAGCCTGCAAGGCCGCCCAAGTAGAGTTGGCCACTATGGCCACCCCTTCGCGCCAGGTATTGAATACCTTCATCCGCACCTTGAATACCCGCTCCACTCCTTTCACCTTCATGGCCTCCGCATCATCGAAGGACTTCACGGTGCCACGCATACGGGGATTACGCACCACCGTAGCAAAACGCATATCGGGTATTCGCTTATCCAGGCCAAAAACGGCAGCGCCATTTGTTTTCAATGGTGTATCTATCCTACGGAGCGGCTTCCGGATAAGCTTATACTCGCTCATTGGCTTCAGGTCAACCTCCTCCGGTGCCTGGAGCTGCGAAGCGGCGGTCACCAGTGCCCCGTAATTCAGTTTTTTGCCCGAACTGCGATGGATGACATGGCCCGCCTCGGCATAGCAATCTGCAACATCCACGCTCCATTCATTTGCCGCGGCCTGCACCAGCATCATCCGGGCGGTGGCGCTCAGGTTTAGCAACTGCTTATAGCTGCCCCTGATGGTAGAGCTCCCGCCGGTAATCTGTCCACCGTATTTCTTTCGATCACCGGGTGCAAATTCGACCACGATATCCTTCAGATCCACTTCCAGCTCTTCAGCAATAATCTGTGGAACCGAGTGGTAAGAACCCTGCCCCATTTCTGCGCGGTGATCGAAAAGCGTCACTTTCCCGTCGGTACCGATGTGTATCCACGCATTGAGGGATACGGTTGTTGCGACGTCGGCATTTCCCGGGGCCGTCATGTTCACTATCCGGGCACTGGCAGGCAATAAATAGCCCAGGCAGAGCGTGCCCGCACCGATTCCCGTTGCCTTTAAGAAATTGCGCCGGGATATGGAGGTTCTTTCTTTTTCAGTAGCCATATCTGTTCATCTTATTCTCACTTAATGATTCAGGTCATCTTCATTATTGCGCCTCTTTCTCCGGCGCTGGCGCATACGCTCCGTTTGGAGTTGCTACCTTTAAAGCGAGACAGATTTAGACAGTAATTTTAAATTTGTAGAAATGCATAGAAAATTTGATGATTCGTTTAAGATAATGGCGGTCGATTTGAGCGTTGTTAAGGGATCTGTAGCCGATGTAGCTAAGGAATTAGACATAGACCCCAGTTTACTGAGTAAATGGCGTAGAAATCCACGTTATAATGGGAATAAGGTTTTACCTGACAATCCCAAGATCAGTCCGGAGGAGCAGGAGTTAAGGATTTTACGCAAGAAATTAAGAGATACAGAATTAGAACGCGATATCTTAAAAAAGGCCATAGCCATCTTCTCCAGGGGAGACGGTCCATATACCGGTTCATAAAGGAGAACCGAGAAGTATATTCCGTAGAGAAGATGTGCGAAGTATTGAACGTTAGCAGCAGTTGTTTTTACCGTTGGCTGGTTTGGCCCGAATCCCCCAGGGAACAACGCAGTAAAGCACTTGTGGATAAAATACAGCAGGTACACAGTGACAGTAAGTATATCTATGGCAGCCCACGGATAACCGCAGAGCTGCACAAAAAAGGTGAAATGGTATCAAGAAGCTACGTAGCAAGATTGATGAAGAAACATGGGATACGAAGTAAGGTTAAGAAAAAATATAGGGTGACCACAGATTCGAGCCATAGTTATAGGATAGCTGAAAATCTCCTCCAAAGAGATTTTTCAGCGGATTCCCTATCGCAAAAATGGGTTAGCGACATTACTTACATCCATACCGGCAAAGGGTGGCTTTATCTAACAACGGTTATCGATCTGGCGGACAGAAAAGTCATTGGATGGTCTTTAAGCACCGATATGACGACTAAAAACACTTCTGTACAAGCCATCAAAATGGCTATTAGAAACCGAGGTATCAAAGATGGTCTTATCTTCCATTCGGATAGAGGGATCCAATATGCCTGCGATGAATTCAGGAGGGTAATTGTAAAAAACAAGATACTTCAAAGCATGAGTAGGAAGGCCAATTGCTGGGACAATGCAGTAGCTGAGAGCTTTTTCAAGACACTAAAGGCTGAAATGATCTACCATAGAAAATTCATCGATCAGCAATCGGCTAAATTGGAGATCTTTGGATATATTGAAGGTTTTTATAATACCAAAAGAACACATTCTGCCCTGGGATATAAAACCCCTAAGCAGATCGAAGAGATGCTATTGGAAAAAGAGAAAATGGCAGCATAAAAAAGTCTCCTATTTTAAGTTGCAATTCCAGTGGGGCGTTCGCCCTTCGAAGACCATTTTCATATCTTCGGGTGGGAGGTGCCATTCCGGATGGCCGGGCGGGGCGTGCGGCCCCTCGGTATTTTCCGGCTGGTGGCAGTTGGCGCACTTCATGGCAAGCATACCCTTCCCATCGGGGCCCCTTTTCGGGTTCATTTCGTGCAGGTGGCTATCATCACCCTGTAAGGGGATGTCCCCTGCCGGATGGCAGTTCATGCACCGGGGGCTCATCAATACCGCGTAGACCTTCTCGAAGGCCTGCACGGAAACGATACTATCTTTGGCCAGGGCTATCTCCTTCCTATCGAGCATCGGCTCTCCCGTCTTTACGGCACTGAACACCGAATAGCCAGCGATAGCGATGATCCCTGAAATGATGGTACGTTTAGTGATTTTAGACATGATTAGTTTAGTTTAGTTTTTCCTGGAGTCTTGAGGCTATCCCTTCGGTGTGTCCTGTGCAATTTTTGCAGCCAGGTGAATGGCCTTTCTCACGCGGAGGTAAGTCCCGCAGCGGCAAACATTCCCCGACATGGCATTGTCGATATCCTGATCCGTCGGGTCCGGAACTTCCCGCAGCAGTACTGCAGCGGCCATAATCTGGCCGGAATGGCAATAACCGCATTGGGGCACATCAATTTCGGCCCATGCCTGCTGCACGGGGTGGTCGTTCGCTGCCGATAACCCTTCGATGGTCATCACCTTTTTTCCTTCCGCCCGTTTGAGTTTGGTGACGCATGACCGGACGGCTTCGCCTTCCAGATGCACGATGCATGCGCCACACTGGGCAACCCCGCAGCCATACTTGGTACCGGTAAGCCCGACGATATCTCGTATCGCCCAGAGAAGTGGCATTTCCGGATCTGCATCCAAGGTATGCAGCTCTTCATTTACCGTTAATGAAATCATATTTTATATAATTATTGTTCAATCGGTATTGTTCCGGGCAAGCATTTCGCTACGCTATAATCTATCCACATGTTCAACCATTTAGCCACCAGCTTGCTACTACAATTCTAATCTATTGATTAATAGTGACAATACAAAAAAGAAGTAAATGTTTTAGTTCAGTGCTTATAGAACAATATCAGTACATCCTAAGCGGCCCTAGCTAAAGGGATTAATATTGAGCAGGATGAAAAACCAAATTGAAATATATCAAGCTAGTGATGGGCAAACGCAAATCGAAGTAACGTTCGAGCAGGATACCGTGTGGCTCGATACAAATTCCATGGCGGCAATTTTCGAAGTTCAACGACCTGCCATCGTGGAACACATAGGCAATATTTATAAATCTGGCGAATTAATAGCAGAATCAACCTGTTCCATTTTGGAACAAGTTGCTACGGACGGTAAAAAAAGAAAAATTAATTTTTATAACCTGGATATGGTTATCTCAGTTGGTTATCGAGTTAATTCTACAAAAGCGACATTATTCCGCCAATGGGCTACCCAAAGATTGAGAGCGTATCTTGTTTCAGGGTTATGCTATCAATGAAAAACGACTGGCACAAAAGCAGCAAGAAGCTCAAACGTTAAAAGACGGAATCCGCATTTTGAGCCGTGCCATCGAAGACAAGAAAGGGGAAACTGATTTTGAAAGGTTGCATCAATTTGCTAAAGGACTTGAATCTTATCCTGCCAGCAGTCATCGTATTGGTTCCATTGATTGTACTTTATAGGAATGTACTGATATTCTCGAAGCCTTCGTCTCAATAATTTCTTAACGGAAATAGATGAAGATTTCTTTATAGGAAGAGATCGTAAACAAATACAACTTAATCCATACCAAAAAACAATTCATATGATGTTAAAAAGAAAGATAAATAACCCATAACTAAGAGCGGTATTCTCTAACCAAACAGGGTCGCTTCGAACGCATTGTTCGCAATCGAACACAGGTGTCCGCTACCGCACACAGATAAAAAGCCAAATTGTCCCTAAGTGTCCCTAACCAAGATATATCCAATTGGCAGTCTTCTTGATAATGAATGTGTAATACGAAAAACAGCATGATGCTATGTTCAAAAATTACTTTACGATAGCTTGGCGAAACCTGGTCAGAAACAAAGCCTATACCGTTATAAACATTTTCGGTTTAGCGTTGGGTATGACGATAACAATCTTAATAGGTTTGTGGGTATGGGACGAACTATCGTTCAATAAAGGTTTCAAAGATCATGAACGAATTGTAAAGGTACTGCATAATTCGTCGGATGGGCTCCATATCAATACTGTAGGAAGTATATCCATTCCCGCAGCCATAGAGCTGAAAAGCAAATATGCTGCCGATTTTGAGCATATTGCACTATATCGGTACGGCCGGGCAACCATGTCAACAAAAAATAGTGACGAAAATGCAAACAGCTTCGGCTTCTATGCAGAACCCGGGTTTACGGATATTCTATCATTACAGTTGGTAAAAGGTTCTGTTGATAGTTTTGCCGACCCATCATCTATTTTGATCAGTGAACGTCTTGCCACTATTCTTTTTGACAAGACAGATCCTATTGGTCAGGTTATCAAAATAAATAATGAATCATCTGCAACGGTTACAGGTGTTTATCAAAACTTTGCGCCCAACACAGATTTTACTGAACAACAGTTCATACTTCCCTGGAACAGTTTAGTTGCGTCGCGAACATGGGTAAAAGATGCTTATAAGCAATGGAACAATAACTCCTTTTTTATTTTAGCCAAAATTGCAAAAAATGCTGATTTAGAACAGGTTTCAGGCAAGGTTAAAAACTTGCTCGTGGGTAAGCCCGACCGGAACGATCAGCCGGAAATCATACTCCAACCGGCAACGGAATGGCATCTTTACAATGAATTTAGGAATGGCAAGAATGTAGGTGGTAATATCCAGTTTGTATGGATGTTCGGTTTGATAGGTCTTTTTGTCTGCATACTTGCTTGCATTAACTTTATGAATTTAAGCACAGCACAATCTCAAAAACGGGCAGCGGAAGTAGGAATCCGTAAAACAGTAGGTTCTTCCAAAGCGTATTTGGTCATGCAGTTTTTGAGTGAATCGATACTCATTGCCATTTTAGCTTCAGTTCTAGCCATTATTTTGGTTTGGCTTGCCTTGCCCTGGTTTAATACTTTATCCAGTAAGGAGATGCTGCTTCCGACGCATGCCCCCATATTTTGGCTAGCTATTGGCCTGTTCGCACTCTTCACCGGTATATTATCAGGAAGTTATCCAGCGCTATACCTATCTTCGTTCAAACCAATAAAGGTATTGAAAGGTGCATTTAACGTAGGCCGTTTTTCAGAAATATCAAGACGTCTGTTGGTCGTTTTTCAGTTTACGGTTTCATTATCCCTTATTGTCGGCACGGTGATTATTTTTCGGCAGATACAACATGTCAAAAATAGGCCTTTGGGTTATGAACAACAAGGTCTGATCAGCATAGACATTAACACTCCCGATCTGAAAAAGCCGGGTATTTATGCTGTTTTACGGAATGAACTGATAAATTCCGGTTATTTGGAAAACATGGCCGAAGCTTCCAATACCGCCACTTACATAGGTAACCATTTCAGTGGGTTTGATTGGCCGGGAAAACAGCCCGATATCAATCAAAGTATTGGTGTTTGTTATGTTACGCATGATTTTGGCAGTACCTTAAAGTGGCAATTTAAGGATGGTAGAGATTTTTCCAGAGACTTTCCCACGGACACTAACGCTATTATTCTCAATGAAGCTGCTGTGCGCTATATGTCCTTGGAGCATCCGATTGGAGAAACCATAAAATACGAAGATGTTCCCTATAAGGTTATCGGTGTTATAAAAAATGTTTTAATGGAATCGCCTTTTGAGGAAGTATCTCCGAATGTGTTTATGCTCAGTTATACGGAGTTGGACGCAATAACCATTAAAATTAAATCAACGGTAAATACGGCGAACGCACTAGCTGCTATTGAATCGATCTTTAAGAAATATAATCCGGCCTCCCCTTTTGAATACTCCTTTGTAGATACAGATTATGCAGAGAAGTTTTCCTTTGAACAGAAAATAGGAAGCTTGGCAAGATTGTTTGCCAGTTTTGCAATCTTTATCAGTTGCCTTGGAATTTTTGGATTGTCAGCTTTCATGGCCGAACAGCGGACAAAAGAGATTGGTGTAAGAAAAGTTTTGGGAGCAACGGTGCTCAGTCTCTGGGTATTGTTATCGAAGAACTTTTTGTTATTGGTTCTTGTTTCTTTTAGTTTGGCCATACCACTTTCTTGGTATATTATGAATCATTGGCTAGAGGGGTATGATTACCATACAGGCATCTCTTTGTGGGTTTATTTATCTACAGCAATAGGCGTGATTATGCTAACGCTTGTTACGGTGAGCTTTCAAACCATAAAGGCAGCTTTGGTAAATCCGGTGAAATCACTAAGAAGCGAATAGTAAATAGAGGATTGTCCAAAAAAAGATCCATAAGGTCTAGAAAAACAAGCTTTTATAATGAGACTCCGATAATAATATATTAAATATAGTTACATGAAAACTTTTTTTGCAGAAATTATCACCAAAATCGAAAAGTTTAGTAAAAAGCTTTAGAACTTATTTACTTTGTTGGACAACCTTTAAAATCGATGCAATTGATTGCTCTATAACTCTTGCCCTGTTTTGTCCATAGCACAGTACGTTGAATTTAGTTGTCTATGGTGATCTGTTTGGCCCTTTCGATTCGATAGAATGTTTTTTATCAAAGCGGTTCTTTGCAATTGCATAGGCTTCTTCGATGAAATTGATTGTATATATGAGATTATTTTCCAGCGGATTAAGTATACAAATGAAATTTTGAGCGGCATAATGAGGGTGAGGCATAAAAGAGTTTAATTCAGTAAAATCCCATTCCTTTTTAGAGTTAGCAAAAAGTTTGTTGAACGTTTCTTTTGAAACCCCAATATTCACGCGAAATACGCCGTCCCGGTTTAGATTGGAGACACTGTCATATTCATTATCTGATTTAGCAATGCTGATAAATGGAAGAACATGGTCAGTTCCGTAAAAGAAAAGATTGTATCCAAAACTATCCAATTTCTGAACGTTGTGGAGATTTTTGGAAATGTGATTTTCAATTTTTTGTAATGACATAATTGATGGTTTTATCAATTGCAAATTTCTACCTTACACTTTAGATTTGCAAGTAGTTACCATTTTGGCTATAGGAACATAAGGTAAAGTTATGGTAGGGATACAGTCATGGGCTACAGAAAATTTTGATCGGGAGTAAACTCATCCCTGCTAGTGGCTTAACGATAGTCACATGGTACAATTCCAATTACTGACCGTTCCTAAAAGGAAATGGTCTCACTATCATTATGAAAGACAATTCCGAACTACCTCTAGAAATTAGGCAAAAGATCATAAAAACGATATTCGGTATATCGAGCAAATAAATAAAACCCGTTCAGCTTGAAACATACAGTTAGTGATTATGTCGACTTTTCTACGCGGTTGCACATGACTAGTGTTTGAATATTGATTCAGTAATCTAACCATTCTTTTAATAGCGTTGCTTTTAATCTGCTCACTATAATTCCTTCCTTAGATTGTTTTACATCTAGTTTTATTTTGGAGTTGAAATAATTATGTACTTTCTCAATTGCCCGGATATGCACAATGTACTGTCGGTTTGCACGAAAAAAGTATTTAGGATTTAACTGTTGTTCCAGCGTTTCCAACGTCTTGGGGATAACGTTCGATTCCCCATTAAATAAGGTTGCGACACAAGTCCCATCTTGGGAGTAAAAAAAAGCGATGTCCTCAACATCGACCTTTTTATATCCATCGCGGTAGGGCAGCAGAAATTTTTCTCTGTATTCTCTTTTGTCTATGTAATCAAGCAGGTTCCTGATCAGCAGATGCTGCTCAAAAGATTGTTGAAGTAATGATTCAAATTTTATTACGGCAGTCTCCAGCTCTTCCTCTTCGATCGGTTTTAAGAGATAATCGATGCTATTGTATTTGAAGGCTTTGACAGCATACTCGTCATACGCCGTCGTAAAGATCACCGGATATTTTATTTCCGTAAGGTTGAAAATCTCAAAACTTATGCCGTCAGCAAGGCGGATATCCATAAATATTAAATCAAGGGGCTCTCCATGAGACAGCCAAGCTATTGTTTTTCCTATACTGTCCAGTATACCTAATACTTCATATTCGGGTCTGATTTTCGCAAGCAATCTTTGCAGACGCTGCGCATTTACTTCTTCATCTTCGATAATCAGTACTTTTTTAATAACTTTCATGCCAACAAAGGTATTTTTACGGTAAATGATAATTCATTTTGTTCGATATGGGGCTCCCTATCAGAAAGAAGCGCATAACGGCTTTTAATATTTCCCAAACCTATACCTGAAGAACGTGGCTTTCTCAGCAATGGTAATAGGTTGTTATGGACAATCAGCTCATCAGATTCATTCGTAAAAATGCGTACCCTTAATGGCTTGTCTTTCTCTATACGATTGTATTTGAGTGCGTTTTCCACTAACAATTGCAAGGTAACCGGTGGAAGACGCATATCCAATTTAGTTGGCGATACTGAAATTTCAAAATTAACACCCGATCCGATGCGATTTTTCAGCAGAAAGAGATAGGCATCAAGAAACTTCAGCTCATCTTTCAATATGATCAACTTGCTTTTTGAATTAAGTAACAAGTAACGATATACCTTTGCGAAATTTTCGGTATACTCAAAACCTAATTGTTGGTCTTTTAAGATCAGTTCGGACAGAACACTCAAATTGTTGAATACAAAATGTGGGTCCAGCTGTAATCGCAAAGCCTGTAATTCTATTTCGGCAACCAGTTGTTTACTTTCTGCAGCCTTGATTTCATGTTCCGCCCTGTTTATGATTTCCGATTTCCAATTTTCTGTCAAATAGTGAATCGTGCTCACACCACTAATCATCAGGCTCAGTACGATGATTGCCGTGATATAGTGCCGGAGATTTACATCATTATCGGTCAATTCTTTGACATCAACATTTAAAAAGCTGAAAATTCCTGAGATCATAATAGACAAAACTATGAGAAGCGGGAAAATACATATGATTTGGACGATGGTTTGAACAAATAATCTTCTTAAGGTCCCTTTTGTCCATGGTAAAAACCTGTTCATTTTTCTGTCGACTAATAGTGAAAATTCTACCATGATGATGCAGAAGAACAAATTAAGTAAAAAGTTGATGAGTAAGTTTGCAAAGGTCAAATCAACATAATTCGCCAGGAAAAAGATTGGATCAATTAGGTATGCAACAAAATACAATACCATCAAACTGAAAAAAATCAATCCTATTTTTTTCCATAGGCCATTGAGTCTATAATTCAATCCATTTCTCACACTTTGTACCTTTATAAATCCGTTTTTAGAAACTTAATGATTACAAAATACAAATTTCACCGAATAATAGCCAAAGTTGAAAATGGTTACTGTTTTAAACTCTTACCCATGAAGGTATTACATAGGTAGGGGTTATTGTTTTTTAATAAAGCAAACGTTTTCTTCACCTAGCGGTTAGCGTGCAATAAAATTACTATATTCTGAAAGTGTTTGTACCTTTACTTCCTGTCCAACAAATTTAGCGAACATATTGAGTTCATCACTGACCGTAAAGTATTGCTTAGCTTTATCATCCCAGTTATATTTAGTGGTTTTGTTAAGCTTGTCAACATTCAGTATTTTAACTTTCACTGGTTTCTCATTAAGCACTTCTGAGTATTCTAGTTGCTTGTTTTTAAGGTTAATAGTTAAATAAGTCCTGCAGTCTTTCAAAAAAGAGGCGTCTTTGGTAACTGTATTGGGATCAAGTTTGAAACTGATCACCAGCTGATCAGTATTCTCCTTTTCAACTTTATAACTCGCGTCATCCGGCTGGGGTTTTTCTGATTGCTCTTTCCGGTTTTTGATGAAAGATTTGACTGCTGATTTGCTCGGAGATTTTCCGTCTACGGAATTTACGATCCAACGTTCTGCTTCTGGTTTTGAAGGATCGTAGCTAGCCAAAGTGATCGTTGATTTATCGGCCGTTACAACCGTCTGTTTGAACTCGTACGCATAACCTTCCGGCTGTTTTACATCAACTGTTAAAATATCTGCATCGATGCCATTTTTGGAGAAAACATCCAACACAGTCGATTTTTGGGCCGAAGCAACAAGCGTTAATAAGGAAAAAACAGAAAGCATCAATAGTCTGTAAATCTTTAGGTAGGGATATATACATATATTTTTGCTGTCGGTGCCGATGCTGGTATCGAGAAGATTTTCTTCAAATTGATTCTTAGACTTGGTCGACCTCACTCTCAAGGATGACAGGGGCAGTTCTTTAATTATTTTCATCTATTTATTTTCTTTTATTCATTTTTTGCTTGTTTTTATAAGCATTCATGCTGCCTTCGGCGGTTAATGGCTGATGAAGAGCTCGATGTAAATAACCGAAGCGACAGCAAAGCTCATTGACACCTGAAAATGTAAATACTTGTCAATAATCATTTCCCTGCGTGTCAATATTATTTACATCTCGGTTTCATTTTTGCTTTTTTTATATTTCGATTAGCCAAAATTAAGTCCACACTGGGTCTCCGATCCAAAAACTTCAGCGAAGTTTCAAAAACGATCTATGAGAAGCCAAATAAACCGGATGAAATGAAGTGGGAGTACAAAACCGGATTGGGAACTTGAAAAAATTTAATGGTTGAATCAAGCTGTGAAAGAATCAATTTTTGGATACGAAAAATGATAAAAGATGAAGTAGAGTTTCTAGAAATATATGGATATGTAGTTCACGACCAGCAAACGTTTAACGATTGTCCGGCAACTTTGGAAAAGAAATGAATAGCTAAACATAAGCATCGCTGGAATAGAAAATAGTTTTGACGTATTAAAATCGTCAATGAATTAAGACGCATAAAATGCTAAGACTTGATATTCACTATAAATATGTCCCAAGAAACGTATTTATTAATTACCTAAAAATAGGTCAAATTAAAAGCGCTGCATCGCATTGCTTAACAGATACAATTACGACGGATGCTCAGTCACAAATTCATCTCGTCTCAAACCTGCGAAATTCACTGGGTGTATATTGCAGGTGTTTTTTAAAGAAAGCGCCAAAATGGGTCGGCCCTCCAAAACCTAACGAATATGCAATTTCAGATATGGTCCAGTTACTATGCCTGAGTAGGACTTTAGCTTCCTCTAAGATACGTTCCAAGACAATCTCGGTCGTGGTTTTTTTTAAGACCTCTTTCACAGACTTGTTCAAATGGTTGACATGTATTGCCAACTGTGAGGCGTACGCTGAGGGCGAGCGCAAGGGCGGCTTTGCATTTGCCCCATTCAAGGGAAATTGCTTTTCGAGCAGTTCCTGGAAAAGTTGAGTTGTTCTTAGGGCTGCAGTAGCATGCACGGGCCTGATCGATGAAGAGGGGCGCATCTTCAGCGCAGCGTGTATGATCTGGAACACAAGACTGCGTAGAATATCTTTTTTAAATTCGAAGTTGTCATTCTTTTCGGCAATCATTTTAGTAAAAATATGATCGAAAAATGAGAATTGCTCAGTGGAAAGTTCAAATACCGGATCATTGCCTGGTCGAAATACCGGATATTCTTTGATATGACCATAATCAAGAAAAAAAATGTCGTCGAAGATACAACTATAGCCAGATTGGTGCTTTTCTACCCATTCCCAGTTATACGGGATCAGAGAGTTTCCAAAAAACAAAGCCTTATTTTTAACATGTATGCTTTTATCGGCGTAATGTATAAAACTATCTCCTTCAATAATGCATATTTTCAGATACTCCTTCCGGCCGAATGGAATAGGTATGTCATTCGTCGGCGTATATTGCTCCATCTTGAAAACATCAAAATGCCCAAAACAGGAAGTATCAATTGGCATTGCAAACGAATGTTTTGCATAAAATTCTTCTATACTCTGATGCATGTTTTCCAATTCGAATGTTCTTATAATATCGTTAAGTTAACTAAAATTATTATTTTTCATCTGTTGTCTGCTTTCGGCTCTTCAAGAGGTCACTTCACTCTGTTCATATCCTTTTGTTTATGGTAATTTATGCAGATTTCATTCACTGCCCAAAGAAACACTTTTTCCGTTGTGAATGGAAAAGCACCACCTGCGGACTTTAAACCGGTTGGTTAGACATATGTCAACTTGATTGATTTTTTAGAGTTATTGATTGTTCAATCATAACTCCAGGGAATCTTTCAGCGCTATATTTGCCCTTATTGAATTGATAGCTTATTAGTAATAAGGAGAATCACTTAAATATAGGAATATTATGAACACAAAAGAGCAAATCAGAATATTGGCGCAGCAGGCATTTCAAAATCACCTGGATTATTTATCTGCCGGCCGTATTCGGGAATGGGTAGACCTTTTTACTGAAGACGGGGTACTTGAGTTTCCTTACGGTCCCGAAGGTTTTCCAAAAAACGTTTCAGGTAAGAAAGAATTGTACAACTACATGCAAAATTTCCCCAAGCATTTCAAAGTTGTTTTCGAGAACCTTCATTATCATTTAACAGAAGAACCCACACTTGTCATCGCTGAGTTCACCAGTAATGGGCATGCCCTGGAAACAGGTAAACCTTACCTTCAGCAATACATCTCTGTGTTAACAACAACGTCTGAAGGAAAAATTATCCGCTACGTCGATTTTTGGAATCCTTTGGTAGCCATGGAGGCTATCAATGCACCGTTAACAGCCTTTATAAAGCAATAAATCTAGACGAATTAAAAAACATTAAAAACTAAGCATATGGAAAAGCGTATAATCAATCCCTGGACCTGGCAGGAGAAGCTCAGTTATGTTCAGGCCGTAGAAGTGAAACAGACAGAAGGAACATTATACGTTGCCGGGCAGGCGGCGGTGCACGCCGATGGCACATCCAGCAATGCTGATATGCGCACCCAACTTGGATTGGCGATACAGAACCTCGAAACGGTAATCAGTGAGGCGGGTTATGAATGCCGTAATATTGTTAGGCTGACGGTTTACTCGACTTCCTCTGATGAGTTTATCAAAAACTGTTTTGATATATTCCGGGATTTCGTGGCAAAACACGGAATGAAACAAGTGGTTACGCTACTGCAAGTGGTTGCCCTGAACGAAACACTGAATGTAGAGCTGGAAGCTACCGTGGTAAAATAAAGCGTCAGGAAGCTCTATAGGCCGTACTTTTGAATATAAATTTCCTGTATTTCGAAGCGGCGCAAAAATGTGAAACCCGATGGTCTCACATTTTTTTTGCAACGTATACGGTAAATACCAAGGGACAGCTTATCTTTACCACATTTAACCGCACACACCATCGGCACTGCAAGATGGCCCTTCAGAGATATCCAGCTTGACCACCGGATGTTCGGCACGCCATTCGGCAAGCGATTTCTCCAGTTTTTGGCGAAAGACAGCCACCGGTTGGGCGCCTGATATGGCGTATTTGCGGTCAAACACAAATAACGGCACACCCGTCACACCGATCAGCCGGGCTTCCCGGATATCCTGTTCCACTTCGTCCGTATACTGATTGCTGCGGAGCATGGCCTCTACTTCCGCGGCATCCAGGCCTGCCTTTACCGCGATATGGATAAGAACAGTGAGATCAGCTATGTTCTTGCCCTCATTAAAATGCGCCTGAAATAGTTTTTCCTTGACGGTATCCCCCAATTTGTGGGCCTGTGCCAAATGAATCAGCCGGTGCGCGTCTAAAGAATTGGCGACCACCGCATGTTCAAAATCCAGTTCCAGACCTACCTGTAATGCCATACTGGCCACATTGCCTGTCATTTCCCTAGCTTGGTCCTCACTGAGCCCCTTCTTTTCCGCCAGATATTGATAAACGTTACCCAGCTTCTCGCCCTTCGGGATGCTGGGATCCAGTTGGAAACTTTTCCATTCCAATTCGATATCCGTGGTATCGCCAAGCTGTTTGAGTGCCGCTTCGTAATGGCGTTTCCCGATATAACAAAATGGGCACATGATGTCTGACCAAACTTCTACTTTCATAATTCCTTCAACTATTTTACAACGATGTTCTGGGTAGGTGCCTGTTCACAAAGACACGAGATATAAAATTAGGATGTAAAAAAATAAAATCATGTTTTAAACAGTTAATAAAACCGAAGTATGACAAACCGGAGCTCTTCTGATTTTGTAATTACATTTGTGAACAACATTAATCTAGAACGGTTTCGTATGGTTTTCTCCTTACAGTGTAAGGTCTTTTCAGGACCACACACATACTTCCATCCGATGATAAGGAGAAGTATTTTTCATCTTTGATATTGATTTCTGCGACACTAAGCCCTATTGAACTTTTTGTGTGAGTACAAAAAGTCGTTACCAAATCGAACTGAATCCAAATCTTTTATCCAAAGATTCCAAGGAATTGGCAACAATTGTAATTTTGCATGAAGCATCCGTGCATATTTTCATATGAATGGAAATTGGAGGAATTGCACCACGGAGAGATGGCTATAAAATATACTGACTTGTTAGCTCAAGCTTTAGTTGACCTCTATAATGGCTAGCAAGGGCCCGAAGCATATGCTAACAGGGCCTTTTCTAAACCAAAGTTAATAGATTTCACTTGCCCACACGCAATATACACTTTCGGTCATCCAATTATAATCGCAGAAGTAAAAATCTTGCCAGACTTCACCCTGTTGAGTGGTGAAATACGATGAGGTACCAATGGCTGTTGCGTTACCCCCATTAATCGCTGTTGCTTCCTCCATTGAAAGCATTTGAACTCCAGCTAAATTTTCCATAATGTTTGTAAATTAAGTTATGCCTACTCTTTTAAAGCTTTTCGGCCTCCGCTTAATACAAAAGTAAGTAGGGAGCATAAGTCAAACAATCCCTGAAATCAGCGGTTTTTTGGCGTCAAGAGTAACCGTGCCCGGTTGGCCAGAGACCATCGCCAAAATAACCAGATAAATGAACGGCAGGCTATCCGTTTTCATTTTCCAGCCATTCCATGCTGAAATCTCCGATGGCGATACTTCGGTAAGGTTTCTGTTTGGGCCGGTGGATAATTGCATAAAAATGTAAACCTATATCAGTAAAAGACCCTTTAAAAATCTGTCCAGATACGAACATAAAGTGTTCAATATCGTACACTACGCATCTCTACTTTTCTTATTAACCAGTTAATCAGTTATTTACAAATATGGCTTGGTTGATGATGCTTTCAGGTTAGCCGGAAATAAATACATCTGGCTACTGAGTGAAATGGATCAAAGAACACAAAAATTATGATCAAAAACTATCTCAATGCCACTTGGCGCAACCTAATTAAAAGCAAGGGTTACAGCGCGCTGAATATCGGAGGGCTCGCAGTGGGCATGGCCGTGGTCATGTTAATCGGATTATGGGTGTATGATGAGTTGACATTCAATACTTATCATAAAAATTATGATCACATTGCACAGGTAATGCAACACGCCAATTTTAACGGTAAGGTGACAACCCAGAACGCCAATCCGGCATTAATGGGTCCGGAACTTCGAACAAAATATGGAAGTGATTTCAAATACGTAGTGCAAGCTTCATGGTATTACAGTCCTTTGCTCACGGTGGGCGATAAACATATCACCCAGGGTGGAATCTACTTCGAACAGGATGCCCCGGAGATGCTCACCTTGCAAATGCTGAAAGGGACCCGGGCCGGATTGCATAGCCCGCATTCCATTATGCTAGCAGCGTCGGCTGCCGAGGCGCTGTTTGGTAAAGAAGATCCGATGGGTAAAACGATAACCTTAGACCGCAGCCAAGAAGTGAAAGTGACCGGAGTGTACGAAGACCTACCGAACAATACTACATTCAGTAATGTGAAGGTCATCTTACCCTGGACCTTGTGGCTCATTCAAAACCCATGGGCCAAAGAAATGATACAACCATGGGGCAGCAACTTCACCCAGACCTTTGTACAGGTTGTAGAAAAGGGAGATTTGGAAAATATATCTGCGAAAATTAGGAATGTAAAATCAGATAACCTAGGCGACGAGGAAAAAAATGCAGAGTGGTCTGTTTTCCTGCACCCTATGCGGAAATGGAACCTCTACGACGAATTCCGTAATGGTATAAATACGGGCGGAGGTATACAATATGTTCGATTATTTGGCCTCATTGGCAGCTTCGTATTGCTGTTGGCCTGCATTAATTTTATGAATCTAGCCACGGCCAGAAGTGAAAAGCGTGCCAGGGAAGTGGGTATTCGCAAAGCCGTAGGCTCTCATCGCTTTCAGCTCATTGTTAGATTCTTCGCAGAATCATACGTTACGGTGCTACTCGCATTTGTATTGTCGCTGCTTTTGGTAGTGGTATTTTTACCCTCTTTCAATGAACTTGCCGACAAGAAGATCGGGCTACCTTGGTTTAATTCCGTTTTTTGGGGTAGTAGCTTAATCTTTATATTCATTACCGGACTACTGGCTGGCAGTTATCCGGCACTCTACCTATCATCGTTCCAACCATTACAGGTATTGAAGGGCACATTTAGACTTGGCAGATTTGCATCCATTCCACGACAAGGACTGGTGGTTGTACAATTTACTGTTTCGGTGATACTCATCATTGGTACTATCGTAGTCTACCAACAGATTCAGCATGCTAAAAACAGGCCGGTGGGTTACACCCAAAAAGGACTTGTAAATCTGCTCTTCCAGGACGAGCTGAGAAGCCATTTTGATGCGTTCAGAACGGAATTGATACGCTTAGGAGCCGTAGAAGAAATGGCTGGATGTGTTCCCCTTACCGGCGTGTGGAATACCAATGGGGGTTTTGATTGGGAAGGTAAGGACCCTAATCTGGCTACGGATTTCCCAAACAACTCCGTGTCACATGATTTTGGTAAAACAGTGCAGTGGAAAGTGATGGCAGGAAGAGATTTTTCCAGGGATCTTCCTTCTGATTCCATGGCCTTTATCATCAATGAATCGGCGGCAAAGTTTATGGGTTTCAAAGATCCCATAGGGAAGATAATCCGGCAAAGAAGTGAGTATTATACCATTATCGGCGTTGTTAGCGATATGCTACAGGAATCTCCCTTTTTTCCTGCACGACCAACACTTTATCACCTTGACTCATATGATGACATGGTCAATATTGTCTTAAAACTGAATCCAAAACAAAATGCTAAGCAATCAATCCAAACTATTGAAAAGGTGTGGAAGAAATACGTTGACGACGTACCCTTTGATTATTCATTTGTGGATGAGGTATTCGGTGCCAAATTCAAAACAGAGGAGCGTATTGGCAAACTGTCATCCTATTTTGCAGTACTCGCCGTTTTTATTTCGTGTCTGGGGCTTTTTGGCATGGCCAGTTTTGTGGCAGAGCGGCGAACCAAAGAGATTGGCATCCGCAAGGTGCTTGGGGCCACCGTTGCTAACTTGTTGATGTTGCTCTCAAAAGAATTTGTTTTATTGGTTACGATTTCGTGCATCATCGCAGTGCCAATAGCTTGGTATTACCTTGGCCAATGGCTAACCAATTACGACTACAGGATTGAGATCAGTTGGGTTGTGTTTGTTGTAGCCTCGGTATTGGCGCTTACCATCACCGTTTTCACGGTTGGCTTCCAAGCGGTAAAAGCAGCGACAGCGAATCCAGTGAATAGTTTAAAGGACGAGTGAAAGAGTTTTCCCTAAGAAAAACTTCATTTATTAATCTATCTGTATCTGATAAATTATTCCTTATACTGCCCCGTGTCCAATGAAAAAACACTATAAGTTCCAAAAAACAATGGAAAAGCACATATTTATTACTTTCGCCATCTTAAGCTTAAACTTATTTTATATCAGTGCACAAAGCATGGACTCATTAAATCCCGAATTCAAACGGAGGCTGGAGGCGCTACTTAAAGAACAAAATGTACCCACTGCCGCTGTCGGACTAATAGAAGATAATAAAATGGTAGCCACCGAAGTTTTTGGTTTAGGTAGCTCTACTAATGATGCTCCCTCGGAACTTCTCTTCAGCGTAGCTTCGTTGACAAAGCCTGTTTCCATGATGCTTGCTTTGACACTGAATAGCAACAACTTATGGAATCTCAATGAACCTTTGGCAGACTATTGGATCGATCCGGATGTCAAAGAAGATAGTTTAGTTTATCAGCTGAGTAGCAGGCATGTTCTAAGCCATCAGGGAGGTTTTACCAATTGGCGTTCCATGAATTCCGATGGTAAGCTGGCATTCGATACAGTACCGGGTACTTCCTTTCGCTATTCCGGCGAAGGCTTCGAATATTTAAGACAGGCTATAGAGAAAAAATTCCATCAGTCTTTCGAACATCTGGCAGAATCGTGTTTATTTAAACCCTTTAAGATGGATCATAGTTTTCTGACCTGGCCGGACAACCTGGATACCCTGCAGTATGCGGGTCGTTTTGATCAAAATAGTAAACGGTACCCATTTGAAAAAATCACCTCGGCAAACGCAGCGGCCAGTTTGGTTACCACTATCCATGATTATACCAAGTTCGCTGTAGCATGTCTTAAAGGTCAGGGTATATCGAAGGCGTTAAATAAACAAATCCATACGCCTCAGATTATGGTACCCCAGGCAAAAGATGTGGGAATCGGCCTTTCATGGGTTGTGGTTAAAAATCTGAGCGGAGGAGAATACGCCTTGATGCATAGCGGAAGTGACCCCGGCATCAAAACGTTTGTAATATTGCTTCCTAAATCAAAACGAGCTCTCGTGATTTTTACAAATGGTGATAACGGGCAAAAAGTATACGAGCATGTGCTTAAAGAATTATTGGACGTTGGGGACGAGATCCTTAGGAGAATGAATCAGTCATCCTAAATAGATAATATAGCGATGAGAATTGCGAGCATCATTAAATTTTACAAACGATACCCAAAATATTGTAAAGAAAGGTATCTTCTTATCAGGTAAATTTGTAACATAAACTAAAAATCTTCAGCTAAGACAAACTCCGTACGCTTAGCAAGCAACGGAAGGTAAAAAATGGTCCATAACAAGATCTCAACTATATTCAATTATGAAAGAAATACAGTATTCTGGTAATGATGGACTACCCCTTTTTGCTGTTTCGTTGGAATCTAAATCAAATACACCGAAATCGACACTGATCTTTTTACATGGTGGTGGACCGGACCATCACAGCTTGCTTCCACTGGCTAAAAGCTTCCAAGGAGCGTACACAGCTATTTTGCCAGATTTGCGTGGATATGGTCGTTCGATTTGTAGAGATAGAAACTGTTATACGTGGAGGCAATATGCCGATGACCTTGTTTACTTAATCGATACGATCGAAACGGAAAGTATAATTGTTATAGCAGCAGGGATTGGTACAACGATAAGCCTAAAAACAGCCTTGCGTTTTCCTGACAAAATTCATGGCTTAGTATTAATAAGCATCGAAGACATTGAAAATGATGAAGGTAAGAAGCGGGAGATTGAACTTCTGGAGGCTTTTGCTGCTTGTGTCGTTTCAGATGGAATCGAAGCAGCCTGGGAACCGCTTCTCAGTTTTCTCTCACCGGTTATCGGACACATGGTACGTGACGCTATTCCGAGATCAGACCCTGCTAGTATTGTTGCGGCAGCTTCTATCGTTTATGATCGCGCCTTTGATAATTTCGAAGATTTAAAAGGAATCACTATTCCCACATTGATAATCCCTGGGGATGATGACAGGCATCCTGCTGCTCTCGCTAAAAGCATTGCTAAATCGCTTGTCAACGGACATCTTTCAGATGTAACACTTTCCAAAGACATTATGACTATCAATGATTTTTCTAAAACCTTTGCTCCTACAATTCAGCAATTCTTAAATAACTTTCAAAAAACACATCAATAAAAATTAGACCGTCATGAATAAATTAGAAAAGGGACCGGGTAAGTAGAAAACCGTATGGCCCCCCTCCCCTCACCCCATATTGCTTTTTCTCTATACCAGACCTAAATTATAAGTTTGGCACTTTTATACATATTATGCCTGAAGTATAAATAATAAGTATTACAATAAAAAAATAATCTGTCATCAACATTAAGATAAAGCATACATGCAGCGGGGTTAAATAGTCCCAAAGATTTCGGCCAATTTTGTATCCAAAGCTCCCTCATCTGAGCCGTAACGACCGATTATTTTACCTTCCTTGTCTATAAGTATTTTAGTGGGAAGCCGATTCTGCTTAAATCAACACCAACTCCGTTTATCTGGATGCTATCGGTGTTAATAGATAGAATTTTAGCTAGTGGAATAAGATAAGCAAACAAACTAAGGAACACCTAAATTCCTGTCTTCTCCCGATAGCTGCTCAACCAACCGCGGTGGATTGATTTTAGCATTTGCTAAAAAATATCAAAAAAAGTATGGTGAACTTTGTCGAGTAAACAATCACTGAAATGCGGAGACGAGAAATGTCTTCGAAGAACTAGTAAAAACGCTAACAAAAAATTAGTATGAAACTTATGTTATTGACAGCATTATTTCCGTTGTTCTCTTATTCTGCTCCTAATCCATCCAAAAATAAAGAACTTTTAAAGCGCTTTTATAAAGAGTTGTATGTTGATTGGAATATGGAAACAGCGGATGAGATGTTATCTCCGGATTTTATCTCCCATGATTGGCCGGAAAAAGGACAAAAGGGACCAAAAGCATTTCGAAAATATTACGTAGCATTCAAGAAAGCGGTGCCGGACGCAAAATACGAAGTGAAAGACATCCTCGCCGATGGAGATCGGGTAGCCGTTCGTTGGGAAATGCGCGGCACTTATAGCGAACCTTTTCCGGGAATTGATATTCTTCCCAACGGACAAACTGTGATCCTTAAAGGAGTGGCGATTTACCGAGTGGAAGATGAAAAATTAATGGAACGTTGGGTCGTCTCCGATTTGCATGGGTTATTGAAAACAATTCAGGAACCTTCGAAATAACAAATCTCCTTCCATGCCCATATCCACTGCTCGTATTTTGATTGGTTGCGGGACAATGCGGCGGGGCCACTCCCGCCACCCCCGACAACGTCGCTGAATCTTTTGGAAAGAAAGCTGGTACGCTCTCCCATCTTAACTACGAAAATTAAAGAAGGACCAATTTATTCCAGCATACTCACTTTTTCAATATCTCAACAAAAACAGTAAATATTTATTGATAAACAATAAATATTTGTTACATTTGCGGTGTAACTCAAAATTCTTAGCACATTATGAAAAGAATTTCAATAATATTTCTTCGGGTAGTCGTTGTATTGATCGGTATCGGAACTCTAGCCTTTTTGCTTTGGGAACCCCACATTGAAGGCAGAAATATACACGCAACGTTTTTTGATATTTACTTCAAAGACCCATTTCTGATCTATGTATATATCGCATCTGCTTCTTTTTTTGTGGGATTGTATCAAGTATTTAAGCTGTTAGGTTACATTGGGCAAAATAGTGTATTCTCGCAAAATACCGTAAGGGCTTTGCGAACTATAAAATATTGTTCAATAATCCTTATTATATTTATTCTGGGAGCAGAAGCTTACTTTTTTATAGTTCAGTCCAGTAAAGGGGAGGATATTGCTGGCGGCGTTGCAATAGGTTTTGTTATGATTTTTATTTCTCTTATCATCGCCACTGCTGCTACTTTATTTGAAAAAATCTTACAGAATGCCGTAGATATGAAATCTGAAAATGACCTAACAATTTAAGCTATGCCAATTATTGTAAACTTAGATGTGATGATGGCAAAGCGAAAAATATCTCTGAATGAACTTTCTGAACGAGTTGATTTGACATTATCTAATCTTTCTATCTTAAAAACGGGAAAAGCAAAAGCTATTCGTTTTACCACTTTAGACTCCATTTGTAAAGCATTGGACTGCCAACCGGGTGATATTTTGGAATATGTAAGTGATGAAAAAAACAACATTTAATTTCAAGCAGGTTCCATCTCGTCATCGGGGTTCAAAGTCAGGCTTCGCCGGGTCTCTGCTGATAGGAATCGACTCTGGTAAAGCGTTTGCATCAAAAAACAGCCCATGCTCGCTTATCCCGCCTTCGGGATACTGCTCTTCAAAACCCCAGAAAACGTATCCGAACTTCCCTCCTACCTTCCTTGACCATAAAATAGCATTTTAGAAAACTCGGTTTATACTATAAGGGCGATAATATGATATCAATCCTTTGTTCACTAGCGAACGGTGGGTCTTCGCATACGGACACCGTGATACCGCAGAATGCCCATATTTAGCGATTCCTTTAACTATTGTTGACTTGGCCTTTATATTGCTGTTGAGTTCAAACGGACGCCCGTACGTTGACAGCGGACGAACCATTGAACAACAAAGGAGATCCTACCTCACTTATGTAAACGTATATCCGGTAGAACGAATCTCAGGCCAGAATCTACATGATTTTCTAAAAGCCGAGCTCTTCGATCCATTGGAAATGGGCAGCACGGGGTTCTATATCAATGAAGAGGATAAAACCAGGCTATCCGGATTATATCATTATGATGAAAATAAATTGACGTTGATTCAAGCCCCTGTAACAAGTCACTTTAGCCGTAAGCCAACAATTTTCTCGAGAGGGGGAGGAATGCTGGACAGTATTGGTGCGCTATTGTCTACTGTAGGGAATTATGCTAACTTCTGCGAAATGATACTTCAATATGGTAATTTCAAAGGAAAACAGATTATGAGACCGGAGACAATTGAGCTGTTGATTTCTGATCAAATTTCTGGCATTGATAACCGATCATTCTCGCTCACCGGATATGGGTTTGGTGTTGGGGTAAATAATAGACCGAATAACGGAAAAACAAAAGCGATTAGTTGGACAGGAGCATATAACACTATATTCTTAATTGATTACGAAAAGAAACTAACGGCCATTTTTATGACCCAGCATCACCCATGGGGTTATTTAAATATAATGGGTAAGTTCGTTACCGCTGTCGTAGAGTTTGATGAAAATTAGTGCTGGTTTGTTGAAGAACCTGACTGGCTAGCGCTTTCCTTGCGAAGCGTGTTTAACCAGATTCTACGTGAGTAAATTATTCTCAAATAGTTAGTAAATTTATCATATTTGATCTATTATACTATAGCTATGTTTTTTGCCAAGATATCATTTGTTACCTCATTACTCTTTAGCTGCCTCTGTTGTTTTGGTCAGAATAAAGGGGAGAGAGCCCATAAACTTAAGTTGACGAAGATCATTGATTTCAGGCAAATCCGGTCTCCGATTTCTTTGCTTGACCCGATAAAAACATGGGGGGCAGGAAACCTCTGTAGACAGTATTCTGTGGGGTATACAACTGCAAAGAAACCCTAAAGATAATTCTAATAGAAACGATCAGCAATTGACCTCTAAACCAAAGGAAAGAAAGGGAAAACCGTGTACTGAATTGCCAAGCGTTCTGTTTGTTTTGCAGGAGTACCTAGGTGATTCGGTAAAAATTTCTTTGCCCAAAAGACATAACCCTTTTCTAAATGAAGAAATAAAACTTGTCTATCCTACCGATTCTTTGATGAGCTGGACAAGTGAAAATGTACCGGAGGGAGCAATTCCGGAGACATCCGTAAATTTCCCTTTTTGCGTACACGATGAAATCGTCAACGAGCAGGTGGTGCTGTACCTAATTCCACTGAAGAATCCGGTAGTTACATGGAACGATGATAGGCTGAACCATATTCCCACACTTTCGGTGATGCTGGCAACAAATAAGACGGCCAATTTTCTGGGAGCCGAGATTTATGTCGTGCAGTTAAAGTACGACCATCACCGTTCACCTCTCTCTATCGAAATTAAAGAGAACGGTCAATTCCATAGAGACAGAATTAACGAAGGATTGGCATATAAACATTCCTATCGTTTACAGGACACGGTCAATATCGAAGGAAAGCCCTATCGACTTGACAGTCTTGATACGGGAATGGAAAACTTGTATCTGCATCCAGTTGTGGAAACCGGTGCAGCATATATACCGGACGTTCACCTGGCGAAGCTCCTACCCTATTTTTCCGAAAATAACGAATATCTGGTGCTGGATTTCTGGGGGACCTGGTGTGCTCCCTGTATCGAAGCACTCCCCCATTTACAGGAGTTGTACAGTTCCTCAAAGGAGGAATATGATTTTCTGAGCATTTGCTTCGACCGGCCTGAAAACTTTGACAAGGCAAAAGAGATCTTTTCCGAACACGGGGTAGCATGGCCTCAATTATTGGACAACCAGCAAGCTAGGAAAAGTACAATTAGTAGAGGTCTAAACGTTTCCAATTTTCCTACATATATGATTATCGACAGGACGGGGGAAATCCTATACAGCAATTACGGTACCGAAGGATTCGAGGGATTAAAAAAATTCATGGTGAGCGAATGATTAAAGTTGCCTTTTGCGAGGGCTGAAGGCTAATGAGGTAAAGAATTGAAATTTGAGGGGGATTATAAGATCTTTCTCCCCTTTACAAAAGAACAACTAGAGGCCCTTAGCTATTTCGCCTGGCATAGGTAAGGGCCTTGATAGATAAAACAACCCCTGAAGCGCGTTTGATATTTACACAATTGAAGCTTCTTTAAAGCAAAGAAAAGACAGTTATAATGCCTTCAGGAATAGTTATTTCAATAAAGACTTTGAAACAGCATAACTATCTTCCAACAATGTGTATTTGACAATTCTACTATCCTCCACAACAAAATGAATAAAGAAAATTGAACTTACAGTTTTGTTTGTTTCCAACATTTTTGTAACAAATGCTCCCGTAATAACAACGTCAGATTTGTCAATAAAAATTTTATACACTTCAGCAGAAACAGGTTCTGTCGCTGACCAAAGTAATTCGAAAAATTCTTTCACTTCAATCCTAGAACTTCTTGTTCCTAACCATTTTATGTCGTCTGTGTTTCCGGGAATCTGCCATTCTATTTCATCAGAGAACAAATTTACAAGGCTCTCTAAATCTCTATCCTGAAGGTGTTTAAGGAAAACATCTGCCATTATTTTTGGACTGACCATATCTTAAATATTTTGTAAACCTCTGTTTTGCAAGTACGCCATTAACCCTACCCAACCTGCAACTGCAAGAATGATAACAGAACCAACTATGCTGATCAACTGAAACAATAGGATGACAGCAATAATACTTGCAATTACCCAGGTTATATCCATTCCGATAATGAGTTTCGTCCAGCTTTTTTGATTAGGGTTTTTAAAAGCAGTTGCCAGTACAAATAATGAAAATAATATCAGAAAAATCCCGACTTCCACAAATGGAACGACATAACTCACCTTAAACAGGTTTGCAAAAAAATTTGGCATTAGTGCCAACTGAATTCCTGTAACTCCTGAGCTGATAGCATTTATCAGCAGAACTTTTTTTAGTGTCATAACCTTAGCTTTTTATTTTCAACAAAGTTATCTTTAAGTTGACCTTTTACTGTTATCTTAATACGACACTGTATTGGTATTTTACGTCAATCTATTGCAAGGCAACAAAACATTTCTGTACTTTTACGCCATGAATTACAGGCGAACTTTTTTGCAGGCATTGCTGCTATTTTGCGGAGAAAGAAATATAGATCCTCAAAGAATAACATCGTTATCGGGCATTTCGCTTCGTGAATTAAATACCAAAACAAAGTTCAACCTTACCAATCAACAACTGGAGAATGTATGGAAAAACATTGTTCAGCTTTCAGGCGATGAACTGATAGGATTACATTTTGGAGCGACAATGCAAATTGCGGCCCTGAATACAATTGGTCAGATTATTCAAACAAGCAATACCGTTAAAGAAGCTTTGCAACACGCGTGTTCACTTGTTCATTTGATTACGGACTTTTACACGATTCAGATTGAGGAAAAAACAAAAACATTTACAATTACTTTCCAAAAAAATGATGGATTTGACAACTTTCCTACCGCTCGAAATCAAATGGGTGATTTTTTGATTACTTTTACACTATATGAATTAAAAGGGTTGGTACTTGAAAATCCGAAACCGATAAAAGCTAGTCTGTTAACTTATAAAAAGATTTACGACAGAGAATACCAAAACATTTTAAAATGCTCAACGAAGAAAAATGATAACTATTCTTTAGAGTTCAAAAAAGACTACCTGAAAACAAAAATCATAACCGCCAATTATGAAATTCAAAATCTGTTAATTGAACAAATCAATAAACTACAAAATCCAACATCGTTAAATGGCGGTTTTTCAAAAAAGATTTTTAATTTTCTGATTGCAAACTCTTACCTATACTCACTTTCTATTGAATCCGTAGCCGGAAATTTCAACTTAAGTGTGCGTACACTTCAACGAAAACTCAAAGAAGAGGGCGTGTCTTATCTTCAAATAGTAGAAGAAGTGCGAAAGTCGTTGGCGATTCATTACATTCAAAACAGTACTTCGTCTATAAAAGAAATTTCGTCAATTTTGGGTTACGCGGAACCAAGCGGGTTTGTTCGAGCATTTAAAAAATGGACAGGAAAAACGCCATCTGAATACCGACACAAGTATAAATAGCCAAGCGAAAACCTGTCTGCATATAATCGGTTTAGCGAATAAGGAATTATAACAAAAAAGTGGAAGACATTTTTTGTTATAATTCCGATAAATCCTTTTCAGTAGTTGAAATAGACATTGGAAAACATCATATCCATAAACCATAAAAATCTTAAAGACCTGTATCCGCAGAACTATTAAAATATTGTTCAACAAGAAAACATGTAGTTCATAGGATGGATATATATGAAACAATAGGCAGATTTTATTACTGTTTGTTTCGGCAAAATATTTTCTGTGTAAGGAGGGTGACCATTCGTGTAAAAAATTTATACTTTGAGAAATCTTCTATTATTTTAGCTGGCAAAGCCTAGGTTATACCCGAGTTTTTGGTTGCCTAGCATCATATATAGGTGAGGGCCATCACGTTTATGATATGTGAGGCACTTCCGATCACAGTACTTTTGGCGTGAAAGGAGTAATTTTTGGAGCAATTTCTATAATAGTTGTGCTACTTGTTTTTCAGACAGAAGTGTATGAGAATAAACAACATGAAATAGCAAAACAATTTTTAAGAAAATCAGTTATATTTTAAATATTATTGATTATAAATTTAAACAATACCCCTTAAAAACAATTATTAACCAATTATTATGAAGAATTTTTCTATCAAATTATTTGTAGCTACCTTATTTTTATTTGCCTGTATTACGCGAAATGGTTTTGCTCAAGATGGTGCCAGTTTCTATCTAGGATATGGAGTTGCGACAGCTAATTCAATAGACGACGTCATTGCGGATATTATCATAACAACCGCTACTGGAGGCGCGTATAATGTGGCTGATTCTAAATATACAGGCGCAATTTTCGGAGGATATAGAGCTTACGTAACTGAAAAACTGGAGTTTGGTGGAAGTTTTGTTTATGAGAATTCCAGCAAAGATCTTTTGATGGAATCCACTAAGGCGGGCAGCATATCTACTAATACTTATGCGGTATTAGCTGAACTCAAATATAATTACATTAATCATAAAAACTTTAGATTGCATTCGGGTATTGGTGCCGGTGTTGCGCACGCTCGGAGTTCCACAAAAGACGATGTAATTATTGAAAAGGACAAAACCACCGATTTTGCATATCAGCTGGATGCCATAGGCATTAGCTATGGAAATCCGTTTAGTATCTCTTTAAACGTTGGTTATGGCTATAAAGGCATTGCTAATCTCGTGTTGGCATATAGGATTAAGTAGTTATTTATCGTTACTATACAAGCGGGATGAGCAGGCTGCCCATGCTCTTGATCTCGATATAACCTTATCAATTCCATGTTAGGCCTTATTTTTCACATAATTGTTTATCCTGTATTGTTAATTGCCAGTTTAGGTATCGGCAAGAAAGTAGCTGATTATGTTTTTCCAACAAGACCTAAATGGACGCCACTTGGGATCGAAAATGGACTTGTAGGATTCTACTCATTATTGATTTCATTTTCATTGGTACAGGCTGGAAATAACGCCAAAGAACGTACCGGATATATCCATGATACCGCGGATAAATTAGCCTTAATATTACGGAAAAGTAAGTTATACGATCACGAATTACAAGTAGAACTTTACAACTACATGTCCTGTATTTTTGATATGCAGCTAAACGCTGTACAGAGATCGAACGCCGAAGTGCGAGAAACCGTAAGAGAAATAGAAACATTAGACCACAGCTTTGATCGCTTCTTAGTAGATTATATTGCAAGGCATCCGGGAAAAAAACAAAATGTTTCTGAATTGATAAATGCGCTCGAAGAGATGGAACACATCTATTACAGGTTACTCTATTCATATCATCGAAACACTCCTACCCTAATTCTTTTTATTTTAATACTTTTTTCTCTACTTATTGGCTTTTTGTTGGGCTTCCTGCGTGGAATGTTGCATACCAAAATGCATATTTCGGCTATTATTTTTGCGGTGATGAGCTATATTATTCTTTATACAATACAAGATCTTGACAACCCGTCAGCGGGGATTATCAAACCAGACTTTACCGATATAAAGAACATCAGGGAATTGTACGACAATTATTTTTTATCATTAAAGCACCCTTCAAAATGAGCATATAACTAACATTCAATTAGACGCGACAAACACGTTCTACTATATTACGTATACTTTACCTGATAGCTATCTGCCGCAGAAGCATTGACACCTTCAGGTTTTTTCTGTTTATTTTCATCGCTCTTTAAATATAATGCTAAAAACACTATTATGAAAACAAGCTTTACACACTTAGTTCTTAACTTAACAGCTGTTTTTATCTATTTATTAGTTACATACGCTAATTTAACGGCACAAACCTTATCCCAAAAAAGTACGTTATTTCAACGTGAAGACAGTTTAACACTAAAAAGAGTTAAACAGTCTTTCTTTGAAAAAGACGCGGTAAGAATTGGGCTCGCTCCGGCTATTTTCTTCGCGGCTAGTGCAGCAACTTGGAGCGGTAGAGAGAAAATCAGAGAAGTTCGTAATCGGTACATTCCTACTTTCGCACATCATTATGATGATTACATGCAGTATGTGCCGGCAGCAAGTGTTTACGCCTTAAACCTTTCGGGTGTAGAAGGTCGTAACAAGCTGGGGCGTGCTACCATCTCTTATGCTGCGAGTGCCGCAATCATGGCTGTTATTGTAAACTCAGTTAAGTACACCGCCAAAGTAGAGAGGCCAGATGGCTCACGTGCAAACTCTTTTCCTTCGGGACATACGTCTAATGCTTTTATGAACGCTACTTTTATGCACAGGGAATTTGGCCATATCAGCCCCATGTATAGTATCGCAGGATACTCTATGAGTACCTTTACGGGGATTGGACGGGGGCTTAACAATAGGCATTGGATTTCCGATGTGTTGGCAGGGGCTGGTATTGGCATATTATCTACGCAACTGGGTTATTTTTTTGTGAACAAATTTTATAAGAACCAGGGTGATCGCCCAGGTGATTTTCGTTTTGACAACCCGCTAAATAAGCCTTCGTATCTATCTTTAAAAGTTGGTTTTGCCTCTTCTATTCGAAATCTGGTTGAAAACCTTGATATTGGAATTCGATCGAAAGCTGGTTTTGAGGCTGGCTTAGACGGCGCCTATTATTTTACTAAGAGTTGGGGTTTGGGCGGTGATTTCTCATTTGCAAGTTTCCCGATAAGTACGAGTGAGACAACTTTTTCAGATCCAGATATTGGTTCTTCATCCTCATCAATTGTAACACAATCTGTTGGTGTCTTGAACTTCACAATAGGTCCACATTACACCTACGAAATCACCTCCGATTGGCTCGTACAAGCGAAACTTGGTGCAGGGATAGCTACTGGCGCTACGGGAAAAATTTCATTTAAATACGAAGACGATGATGACAATATACTTAATGATGAGGTTGACTTACTAACTTATAAGCCAGCGCGCGCTTTTAAGATGAATGGCGGGCTTGCTCTTACACGGATGTTGAATACTGAATTAGGAGTTACTGCCTATGCCGATTACCATCATTTGAAGCCAATCTTTACCTATACCATAGCTGAAGATTTTGAGGATCCCGACCCAGAACCTTCGGCAGTACAAACATTCAAGGAAAAGAATAATATGAATTACATAACGGCAGGCTTAAAGTTAACAGCATTTTTCTAAACGGTGAGCCCCTCGTAATGTTTGTTTTCTTCGAATGGCTGAATATATGTCATATCCCTGTTCTAGAAAAAAGCAGCGTAGAAATTTACATTAGCTCCTATACTATGCTTTATAAATTCGGGTATCGACCCGAAAAATCTAAAGAAGAGAAACCCTTTTCGCTAGGCGGTAGAAGATCAATGGTAATTATAGATAGAATGGCGATGGCAAAAAAAGAAAAATTGATTGTTTTGATCAGAAATTAACAGCTTTAAAAAAATGGGTTAAGTATCTATTAATTTTAATTGTTTTATTCTTCTTTAGGCAACGTTCCGAGCAATTCTTTGGCAGGCACTTCTTTGATTACACCATCCTTCTTCACAACAAGACTGCCCCCTGTCGCTGCAGTTTCCTCTACCAATTTACGCATAGCCTTTCGAAGTCCTAAGAGAACACGAGCACTTAATGGCGATTCCTTTGAGGCTGAATCAATATTTATCATGGCCTTGTCTTTCTATCCTTTCCCAAAGTTCGGTATTATAAATTTCTTTTCCAAGTGAATCAGACTTTGCAATCAATTCAGGGCTTACATCCATATTAACAAAAACCATCCATTCATCGCATATGGGTATATACAATTCAAATAAATTGACAACACCCCTCTTGTATCGTCTAGCTACTATATCATCAGGAATGTGATGTCCCCCGCTTGCAACTCTTTTTGCTACACGTTTTTGGGCTTGTTCTGGAGAGTCCAGCCAGAAAAAAAGTAAAATGACATTAAAACCTCTGTCTCTCGCATTGCGAATCAATGAAACATAACTACGGGTAGCCAGGGTTGTCTCAAATGCAAAATCGACTCGTTCTTCAATTAGCTCATTAATTCGATTAAGCATAATTCTACCTGCTTCCAAAGCAACACTCTCTACATTAAAGGGAGATATCCCAGCCGCAATTATATCGGCATTTACGAATTCTTTACAATTCAAGATTTCGGGTAAAACGGTGTAGCTAGCTGTTGTTTTGCCAGCACCATTACAACCTGCTATTATATATAAATTTGGCATTACAAGATGGTTCGATCCTAAAGTGTTATAAGCTTTTGTTTAGATCATTTACTAGAGTAAGATAGGAATTTCTGTGTAATTTTTGATTATAAAATGGAGGAATTTTAATACTAAGAAAAAAGGTGATCTTCGATAATTTGATTTTACTAAATCAAAGGTGAATAAATGCTTGATGAGCTTGACACGATATCCCGATTTTATTATATTAGCATTGACTGACAATTGTGATTCGGTTTGCAAATCATGCACAGGAGATTCTCCGCCTGACTGAGTTTGCTCATCGATATGTATAAACCCCGGTTATTCTCTTGTCGATAGGCATGACTATCTAACAAGATGCTCTAAACGACAAAGCCATGATAAAATATCTTTTGCTCTTATCAGCTTTTCTCTTATTTTTCAACCCTAAGACCACTAAGGCACAAGATGCCAAACCGTTTAAGGTGGTAGGTTCGATAGATACTGTTCCGGGCGCATCTTATTATGTAGATTACCGCTATAATCCCGATAGTCTGGTTTATGACACCGTTAATTTGGATGAAAACGGGCATTTCATTTTGAGCGGATACATCACTGAACCAACGACCATATCGCTTTCTATAGACAATATCTATGATAAAAACTACCTGGGCAACTGGCGGTGCTATTCTTTTTGGGTGGAGCCGGATAAAGAAATCTATTTTGAGGGCCTTCGTGGTTTTGACAAACAGATAGTTCGGAACTCGGAAACGCAGCGATTAAGTGAGGAACTCCGCCTTAAAGCGGAGCCACTCAGTACTCAACTGGCTTCGTTGGACAAAAAAATCAGATCGAACGCTTATACCGAAGAGGATCGCCGCGTATACGACTCATTGGCGAGAGAACGTGATGAAATGAATATTCAATTTATTGATACGCATCCGAATACATTTTTTGCAGCAAGCTTACTGCACGGTTATATACGAAACGACCCTTCGTTTTATGCACGTGGGGAGCGCTTATATAATAAGCTAACGCCTGAAGTCAAGGCAACAAAGAAGGGCCAAGTTTTACAAGAGCTTCTCAGGAAACAACTATCAGTGCAATTGGGGGAGCAGTTAGAGGATTTCTCTTTGGCTGACACGGCAGGTAACAGCGTCAGTCTTTCCAACTATAAGGGCAAGTACGTACTGGTAGAATTCTGGGCCAGCTGGTGTACGCCATGTAGACGCGAAAACCCGAATCTTGTTAAAAGTTATAATGAGTATAAATCGAAAGGCTTCGAGATTCTAGCGGTTTCGTTTGATCAGAAACAGGAGGACTGGATAAACGCAATCAGAGAAGATGGGTTGCCTTGGACACATGTTTCGGAATTGCAGAATCTATGGAATAGTGCTATTGCAAAAAAACTACTTGTTACATCGGTGCCAGATAATTTTCTACTCGACCGGGAAGGAAGGATTATCGGAAGAAATTTACGCGGAGAGGAGCTGAACCAAAAACTAGATACCATCACCGCGGCAGATTAATCAGCACCGCCTTTTGGATGCACGCCGGGTTTATCCTGTTGATTGCTTGCATAAATTTCATCAACCTATCTACCGTCAAATCAGCCAGCCGTGCCAGGGAAGTGGAGTTGCGTAAAGTCCTTGGCTCCTACCGCCGTAGTTTGATGATGCAATTCCCTGCCGAATCCATGCTGTACAGTTTACTGTCTATCGTGCTCGGCGTATTGATGGCTTGGCTGCTCCTGCCGTTTTTCAACCCGCTCGCTGGCAAGCAACTGGTATTTCCATGGACAAGCGTATGGCTGTTTCCAGCTATTCTACTTTCAGCTATTAGGGTAGGGCTACTTGCAGGAGTTTATCCCGCAGCCTATCTCTCCGGGATGAGTAGTATGAGGAGCAAAAGGTAATATGGAGCTATTTCCTGAAGGCTGTATATTTTAATTGACCGCAAGTTGGCAAAGGAATTTTTATCTACGTGATTTCTTTAATCTGATTTGGATTCAAACTAATTTTCCTTTCTATCTGCGTAAGCAGAACGCCTCCTAAAACCAGCACGAAGGCATAGATCTGATGGGGAACGATCCGTTCATCAGCTATCAACCATCCAATAAAAACGGCGACCATCGGGTTGACATAAGTATGCGTGCTCACGACCGCGGGCGGCTGTATGGTAACCAACCAGGTAAAAGCCATATATGCCACCATTGAACCCATAAATATCAAGAAGATCAATCCGGACCAGGCCTTCAGGCTTATATCATGGACTGTAAAACGGTTCCATTCGCCAAGGCAAAAAGCAATCAACGCCGAAAATGTACCGGCCGCCAATAGTTGTATTGCAGAATTCGTTATATTAGAGGTTCCAGTTCTCATTCTTTTATTTGCGTATAACGTTCCCACTACCCATAAAACGGCACTGACCAGTAAAATAGTGGTTCCGACCAATTTATCAGCAGTTCCGGCAATTCCGGATTCCGGCGAAAAATAGGAGAACAAAACAATGCCGGAAAAACCCGAGAAAAGCCCCACAAGTATGTTGCGGTTGTTAAAATAGAATTTCCAGTGTTTTTTATCCAACAACACGAACCAAAATGGCTCTGACGCCACGACTACTGCAGCATAACCTGAATTAATATATTGTTCGGCAAACACTACCAGCCCAGAGCCACCGACCAGCATAAGGACTCCGCTTACAGACAAGACTTTTATCCCATATAGATCAGGCCAGATAAGCCTTTTGCCAATTACCCAGGTAAGCAATAATAAACCAGCGACGAGATACCTCAAAGAAGAAAGTACAAATGGCTCCATACTTTCAAGGCCAAATAAATTGGCGAGATACGTCGTCCCCCAAACAAAATAAATGGCTATGAACGCCAAGATCATGGTAATGCGATTGTAACCTTTTTTGTTGACCATAGTTTATTACTGTTAAAATTTATTTTAAAGGTAGTAAAATTATAAAAGATAACAACCTTTAAAACCGGTTTAGCCGGTTATGTTTTTTCGTATATTTCCTCTATAAAATAAGCTCTCAATAGCAGAGGAGAGATCGACAAATATGATTTTATATACAACGCGATTAAATTGCATATAAAATGAAAATTATCTAAGTTTATCCTATGCCAACAGCAAAGACTATAGAGAACATGCCTCTTGACGGAGGAATAGCCTGTCTCGATTTCGTTAACTCCGGTTTTGACACTGAAAAGGACACGATAGTGGAAAGACTGCGCGATTACAGCGATCTACTTACGCTTTCTGAAAGGTTATCGCTGTTAGATAAGGAAAAAATAGGGGCCTTGAGAATACTTTCTACAACCCATATTGAAGAAGGCGAACGGGTCTTAACCGTGGCACGTGAAGTGAGACAGGTATTTTTCAAGGTATTTACCGCTCTCGCAACAGGCATGCTGGATAAGCTTAATCAGGAGATTCTTAAAGCATTTAACGGATATATTTCGCGAGCATATTCAAATCAATCTTTTTTTATCGAAGGGTCTCAGCTAAAAAGGGATTGGAAAAAAGACAGGGTAGACCTTTGGCAACCATTGTGGGCATTTTTATTGTCAGCACACGATTTGCTGGTTAACAGAGACCAACAATACATTAAAAAATGTAGGGCATGCGAGTGGCTGTTTATTGATGAGACTAAAAATCATCGGAGAAAATGGTGTGATATGCAGGCGTGTGGAAGTCTAGAGAAGTCAAAACGATACTACCAGAGAAAAAAACTGAAAAAAACCTGACATTCAGCATTCCGGGAATTGATATTGTAAAGTTAAGGAACAGCAACTCCTTTTTAAGCTACTATTATTATACCCGCCCTCTACCGGATGATTGGGCAATGGCCGTATTAAACTAATATATTTCAACTTCATCCATTTCTTTGCTTATTATTTAGCGTACCCCCTATGTTTGTCGAGTGGAAGAATGGTCAGGCGTTTCCTAAAGGGTAGTTCCGGATGAAATCTGAATGAAAACATAACGCATATCCTACATAACTATCGGTATCTTCTGGCGAATAAACAACCTGTTTGGTTTTAAAACGCCATCCCGCCTTCTTCAAAAATCATAATACGCTTGCCAATATTTTGTATGCCCTTTAAATGCAGACTAGAAGGAAATCTTAAAAAAAACAAGACTGATTTTCTAGCCTTTTTCAAGCATTTCTACTGCCATATCATGGCGGTTATATCTGATCTTTCACTATCAACCGGTCGACTTCCAGCTCATTGATGTGCAGCTTTCCGAATTTGCCTTTTCCGATTCGTAGTACACCGACAGTAAGCGCTCCTATTGCCAGAACCCCAACAGCCATCGCTCCAACAGCTAATGCTCCAACCGCCAGACGACCAGCAGCAGCCTGTCCAACAGCTGCGCTCCTAATCTTACTTGTTAAATAATGATTTTTCTTCATCTTATGTTCTACGTGAATGTTCCTTTCTATACCGCTTTCTTGTAATCAAGAACATAACATTTTTCAGGGCAATAAGTTTCATAAGGTAAACTTTTAACAGACCGCCTATCGGTTCATTTGCTTCATTTTCTGCTTCGAGAGCGAAATGAAGCGTATTGGAATGAACGCCCCCCTATGAGAGGATATATAGCGGATTACCCATTGCTGTGCCTGTTACTCAAAGCTTATTTTCAGCGTACTTTAACGTGGTATTGCTTTTCCTTCTATACAGATAGGCGAGGTTGAAAATCACGACAGCCGTAAAAATCATTCCAAAGGCGATGATCTGTACCGTATTGACGGGCTCTTTATAATAAAGAACTGCCAATAAGAAACTGATAATGGGATTTAAGTATAGCAAGGTGCCGACAACGGAAGAATCCAATCCTTTTAAGGCAAAAATATTGAGGAACAGTGGAATAATGGTGTAACCCACAGCAATGATCGCAACAAAGCTATAGAACGTTATTGTTTTCGGAACAGCGGTATCAATAACCGTTAATATTGGGAGCAACAGGATGGTGCTTACGACGACGTGGATGGTCAATGTGAAAAATTTATCCATCTTAAACGTATTCTTCTGGAGCACTATGTAAATTGCATACGAAACAGCAATCACCATGCTGTAAACCAGGTCCATAAAATGGCCGTACGCTAGGATGATGCAACTAACCAAGCTTAACAATACTGCAAACCATTGCCCTTTATTCAGTTTTTCATGTAAGAAAAGGCTTGCCAGAACCGTGGCTACGATGGGACAGATCAGATAGGCCAAAGAAGTGGCATTGACACTGACCGCATTCATCACGTAAATAAACAGGAACCAATTCAATGCGAGCATAACGGCGCTAAAGAGTATGTTCACCATCAAGTTCATCCTTTCTTTCCTCGACGTTGTTCTGAGATAATGGATACTGGCAGAGGTTTGTTTCCTTCTGAAAATAAAACAGGCTAAAACGATGCTGATCGCGGCAAAGATTACACGATGGATAAGAATATCCAGAGCGGCATAAGCACTTAAAGGCTTTAATACCAATGCAAAAGTACCCCAAATAGCAAAGCCCAATACGGCAGATAGATAATATTTCATTAAGATGTAATAGCCACTACTTGATCTGACAGTCTGTGGTTCCAAAATACTGTCTTTGTTCTAGGCTAATATACTCCATTTTCTTCAATTTCGGCGGCCTCTATAAAAACGACTATGAAAAAATATCGGATAAATATATGGAGGATGCACTAAAAAGGATTACTATGTTCGGAGCCTCTAGCAATGCAGGATATGCCGTTCTAAAACAAGCATATCGGAAAACGCAACATCAGTGGGTTAAAATGAATGACTGCCTAAGCTAGCGGACTTAAAGATGGAGAAGCAACGAACAATTATTTGGCTGTTATTTCTACCAAAATTGTCGAAAAACCAACTTACGCGAAATCTATATTTAAAGCACTAAAAAATATATTAGACCTATTGGTCCTTTTCAATATAATGTGGTGAAAGAACTTCTTTATCTAAATGTATGTACATGTTTTTCATTGTAATTTTCGTATCAATAATTTGTTAATGAGACATTAATATATCTTTTTATTTGTATCTATCTCGAAACAGCAATAAATTCAGGAAAATATTTGTATATATGTATATACATATATATGTTTGTATTTGTATTTATAAACTTAGATAATCATTAAATGAGTACGACTGATTCTTACAGTAAGCGCCATATGTCAAGTACGGAAAACTACGAAACTGTTCAAGATACGGCCTATATAGAAAATAATACTTATGAAATCAGCCCTTCTCATAGTCTTGGCTCAAACAATATCCATAGAGGTTTTGATACGCTGGTAAATGCCATTATTAACAATAAAATTGTCTATATGGACGTAAATTGGGTCTTATGATTATCTCTTTATAATGGGAACCATGGTGTGGCATGTTTGCCATCTGAGTATTTGCATTTTTCTGCCTGGCAGCGCTTGTTGTGGTCTACAGGTTATTGCCCGAAACGAAAGCGTCTTCCATTTCAACCTGAACAGGAAACACTGGATGCTGTACTTATCACGTCTCTGGGCGATTTGGAAGACTGGAGCGGAAATAATCCCGGAAGGGGGGTATGGATCATCAACCAGAACTGTATGGTGGAGATTTATGCATTAATAGCAAAATTTAAGCAAGAACCTTAAAGATCAATTCCATGACAAGTAGAAAATTATTTTCTGTTTTTACAGCTATACTGATCGGGGGAATATTAGCTTCCTGTTCAGAGAAAACATTTGATCCGCTACAGTATGTAGAACCCGGTATCGGCACGGCGCACAGCAGGTGGTTCTTTTATACGCCGGCAGCTGTGCCGCACGGTATGGCAAAGCTGGCCCCTTCCACCAACGGTCACGAGGGCAACCCATCCGGCTGGGAGGCTGTCGGCTACGACATCAGGCACCAATCCATCGCCGGGTTTGTACATTTCCATGAATGGCAGATAGGCGGCGTATCGGCTATCCCCGCTACCGGAGAGCTGAAGGTGGTGCCAGGTAGTCTGCAGCAGCCCGAAACAGGTTACCGTTCTGCGTTCAACAGAAAAACGGAAATTGCCGAACCGGGCTATTACAGCGTGGTACTGGATGATTACGGCGTAAAGGCGGAACTCACCGCCACTGCCCGCGTGGGGTTTCACCGCTATACCTTTCCGGAAAGTAGCCAATCCCGTATCATTTTGGATGTAGGCAACGAACAGGGCGAAAGTGGCGAGGTAAAAGATGCACAGGTCCGCATGATCGATGATACCCATTTCGAAGGATCTGTAAGCACCTACCCCAAGTATGTGGAAACGTACGATCCCGGGGGAGAGATCACGATGTACATTTGGGGGGAGTTGAACAGGGCACCGCTAGGCACCAATGCCTTTAACAGGGAAGGTATTCACCGGGAAAGCAGGGAGGCCGGGGGCGTTGGGGCGGGCCTATCACTGGAGTACAAAACAGCGGCAGACGAAGTGCTGGAGATGAAGGTCGGGCTGTCCTACACTTCTATCGCGAATGCGAGGGAAAATTTCCAAAAGGAAGCGGCCGCACTTTCGTTTGATCAGGCAAAACAACGGGCGCAGGAATCCTGGCGGGACGAGCTGGCAAAGATACAGGTGTCAGGCGGAAGGGAGCAGGACCGGATCAAATTCTATACCGGTCTCTACCATGCCCTGCTGGGCAGGGGCGTTGCCAATGATGTAAACGGTGCCTTTCCGTTACATGACGGTACAGCGGGACAGATCCCCCTGTCCGAAGAAGGGAAACCGGCCTATAATTTTTACAATACGGATGCCATCTGGGGGGCTTTCTGGAACCTTACCCAGCTTTGGGCACTTGCCTATCCGGAGCGGTATAACGATTACGTCAATACGCAGCTGGAGATGTATAAACATCGCGGATGGTTCGGTGACGGTATCTCCAACAGCCAGTTTACCTCGGGTGTAGGTACCAATTTTGTGGGACTGGCAATTGCGGGGGCCTACCAGGCGGGCATCCGGAATTTTGACACCGATCTCGCTTACCGGGCGGTGAGAGCGAACGAACTGAGTACGGAGAGCCGACCGGACGGTTCCGGTAAGCAGGACGTACGGGCATTTATCAACAAAGGTTATGTGCCTTTTCTGGAAGAAAACATTACGGACACCAGCGGTGCATATTTTTCAGCTTCGCATACCATGGAGTACAGCTTCAGCGCTTTTGCGGCAGCGCAATTCGCCAGCGCACTGGGAAGGGAAAGCGACTATAAAGAACTGATAGGTTATGCCGGAGGTTGGGAAAAACTGTGGGACCCTTCCACAAAGCTGATCAGGCCGAGGGATATAAAGGGCAATTTTATTGAAAATTTCAAACCTACCGAACCCTGGAGAGGTTTTCAGGAGGGAAATGCGGTACAGTACACCTATTACGTGCCGCATAACCCGGCAAAATTAATAGCTAATGCCGGGCAGGACCGGTTCAACGAACGGCTGGACAGTATCTTTACCGAAGCCCGGAAAGGTGGTTTTGGCGGAGGAAAGGAAATAGATGCCTTTGCGGGGATCCACTCCCCCTACAACCATGGCAACCAGCCCAACCTCCATGTCAGCTGGCTTTTCAACTACTCGGCAAAACCGTGGCTGACCCAAAAGTGGACGAGGGCCATATGTAACGAATTCTATGGTGTTGAACCCATTCACGGCTATGGTTACGGACAGGATGAAGATCAGGGACAGCTCGGTTCCTGGTACGTGATGTCGGCACTGGGGCTGTTTGATGTAAAGGGCCTCACCGATCTAAAGCCAACGGTACAGATCGGCAGCCCTGTTTTTGACGAAGCCGTTATCGCGCTTCCCGGCGGAAAGACGTTGACCGTTAGAACGATCGACAACTCACCGGACAACGTATATATCCAATCGGCAACCTTCAATGGGAAAGAGCTGAAAAATGCCTGGCTGTACCATGAACAGATACGGGAAGGGGGTGTACTGGAGCTGGGTATGGGTGCCGGACCCAATGAAGAATGGGGGATAGAAACACCGCCGCCGAGCGAGTTATAATGAACGTCAACAAATTAAGATATCAGATGACGGACAACGCCGTTAAAAAGACTATTAAGGTGATCTGCTGCTGTATATTATTATTAGCGGGTAAATTTTGTCCCGGCCGGCAAACGGATACGGCAACGCTGTATCTGGACCGCGCAGGTACCATGTACAGCAACGTGTGGACAAAATACCGGGTGCCGGAGTATGCCGGGCTGTTTCTTGAAAACTATCCCTCCAGGCAAACCGAAAGGGTATTATTTCTTTATCGGGTTAATAAACAATAATTAAGAACCCCGCCAATATCTGATACCCGACCAGCTCGGGTTTATGCCGTTACAATCGATATCATGAGAGATTTAACTACAACAGACTAGGTATTGGTTACATAAGACCGGACGGTAAAGCCCAATTTTGTATCATCAATTTCGAGCAATGACAACAAAAAATAACAAATGACAAAGTATGGTTTGTGAGTACGTGATGTAGTTATCATTTGAAAATCGAAGGGCTTTAGATCTATAACTATTACAATAGTTTCTGATAATTATTTTGAAACGTTAGGTTTAATATATACATTTGTAATGTATGCCGAGGAACAAAGAATTTGATTACGATAAAAAGCTGAAAACAGCTAGAGATATCTTTTGGAAGAAAGGTTATAATGCAACTACCATGAATGATCTGGTGGATGCTATGCAGATCAACCGAAGCAGTTTATATCTTGCCTATGGCAATAAGCATGATTTGTTCTTAAAATCCCTGACCAATTATATACAAAAGAAAGATAAGCAATACAGCCAGGCGGCAAAAAAAAGTGAAGAACCATTGGAAGCGGTAAAAAACATCATCTATTCTGTATTTGAATCCGCATTACAGGATAATAATTGCCTGTTCACTAATTCTGTTTTTGAACTGGCGCCTACCGATAAAGAAGTAAGCAAACTTCTTACAAAGCAGACATTAAAAGCAGTGGGTCTTTTCGAAAAATTATTGAAGCAGGCAAAAGAAAACGGAACACTACAGTCAGATAAAGATCCTTTGGCACTGGCACACTTTTTAGTATCGGGCCTCGTATCGATCTATAATACACATATATTATTCGCTGATAGAAAACTAACCAAACAAACTACTGATATTTTAATAGAATCAATACCCTAATAATTTTTTTGCCTTATATTGAAACGATAGGTTTAAAATAAATCATGATCATACCACAAAAACTAAACAATAACACGGCTTTTGGAGCCCATTTAATAGGAAACTTAATGTTCGTGGTTGCATTAGGTGTTCTCCTATTATTGGGCTGCAACGGAACCGCAGATCAAAATAATAATATGACGAAAAAGGATTCGATACCTGCTGCCACAAAATCAAAAACCTTCCAGGAATTAGGTTTTTTTGGTCCTATCAAAAAAGACAAATGGAATGACTTTATTCAGGCAGTACAGAACAATATAATCAACTCAAGAAGGGAATCGGGGAACATGTCTTTCAGTTTATTCCAACCTGAAAACGGGAAGCTTCAACCCATATGGTTTGAACGATTTAAAGATAAAGAGGCTCATAATTCTCACAAAGAGCAGAACTACTTTAAAGATGCCATAACGGTTATTCAAAAATCTTTAGAAGGCGAAGCGAGGTCTATCGAACTTAAAGAGTTAGACGAAATTCCTGCGGCGATCCCAATATTTTCCGATAAGCCGGAAACAACACGTTACGTGATCGTGCTGTTTGAAGTCAGGTCGGAAAAGAGACGATCCTTTATCAACGCCATGGCCAAGGTAGCTCCTCTATCCAGGAAAACTCGAGGGAACCTGGAATTTAATCTTTATCAATATGCAGATGATCCTAACAAATTTGTTTTGATGGAAGGCTGGGAAAGTGTAGCTAACCATGAAACACAGTTAAAACTGGATCATATCAGCCAGCTGAATGCAGCCACAGAAGGCCTTTTTATATCCAACCCAATGGGTACCCGTTGGATAGTAAAAGATATATCCCGGTAAATAGCGGCGATCAGTAAAACCCATTTGAACATCTTTCATATAATAATTTAAATAAATAACATGCAAAAAATTAAATTAAACAATGGCGTAGAAATGCCCCTATTAGGTTTGGGCGTTTTTCAGATAGCAGATCTTGACCAATGCGAACAAACCGTTTTAACAGCCATAAAATCAGGTTACCGTCTTATAGATACAGCCTCGTTTTACCTGAACGAATCTGCGGTCGGCAACGCCATCAAAAAAAGTGGCGTAGTAAGGGAAGAACTGTTTGTCACCACGAAACTTTGGGTACAGGACTCCGGTTATCAAAAAACCAAAACTGCCTTCGAAAGGTCCTTAAAGGAATTGCAGTTGGAGTATTTGGATCTATATCTCATCCATCAGGCTTTGGGAGATTATTACGGTTCGTGGCGTGCGATGGAAGACCTGTACAAAGACGGGAAGATTCGCGCCATTGGCATCAGCAACTTCTTCTCGGACAGGGTGGTAGATCTGATCGCACATAACGAGATCGTTCCGGCAGTGAATCAGATAGAAATAAATCCTTTCTACCAAAGAGCTGACGAGCACGAGTTGTTGAAGAAGAACAATATACTGACGCAGTCCTGGGCCTCATTTGCTGAAGGTAAAAATGACTTCTTCAACAACGAAGTGATCTCTTCTATTGGTCGGAAACACAATAGATCCGTTGCACAGATTACCTTGCGCTGGCTTATCCAAAGAGGGATTGCCGTGATCCCAAAATCGGTGCGTAAAGAGAGGATGCTGGAAAACTATAGTGTTTGGGATTTTGAGCTGAGCAAGGATGATATGGATGCCATAGCGACGTTAGATACGGGCAATAGTGTATTCTTTGACCATCGTGATCCCGAAACTGCTGAATGGCTGACAAAGCTGACATTTTAACGAAACTGAATTTAAAGCATCGTCGCATTTGTAAAACTCCATGGCCTCTTAGGAAGCTATGGAGTTTAGATAATAAAGGTTTTAGCGAGTTCGCTAAAACCTTCAAATTCAAGGAACGTGATATTGCATTTGTCAATTCGCTCAATGACGAAATGTTTATACGCGATCGACATCTAGAAATTCTGCTCGCCTCAGTTGAAAATGATCTTCAATAGCCAGATTAATGGATAAGGCCATTATATTACCTTTGCATATCCCGCATTATAGGCATCAAACTCGATTTTTTTGCTAAACGACATCATCATTTAGTGTCAATAGGTTTAAATATTATTAAATGAATATATTGTCTTATTTTGAACTTTTTATTTTTTTAAGACATTTTAAAATGCATTATTTTTTTTACCTTATATGCATGAAACACATTGTAATATTAATACCTCCACAAACTTCAATATTAGACATTGCAGGGCCTTTGGAAGTTTTGTCAAAGACAAATGATTATATACAATCTACTAATGAACAAAGCAGGACTTTCTACATTACACATCTAATATCAATGGATAACTCTTCTGTTGTTCAAACCTCATGTGGAATGCCTGTTATATGCGAAGGAGGGTTTTCGAGTATTTTTTATTCAATAGACACTGTTATCATTGCAGGTCGAGGAATATACAATCAAAATATCCCTCAGAATATTTTAGATTACTTAAGAGCTATTGTGAAAGAGAATTCCAAAACAAGAATAGCGTCGGTTTGTGCAGGAGCTTTTATTCTCGCTGAAACAGGGCTTTTGAATGGTCGGAAAGCAACCACACATTGGATGCTATGCGATCAAATGGCCTTTCAATTTCCCGAGATAAAAGTTGAAAGAGATCCTATATTTATAAAAGATGGAAATTTTTATACATCTGCTGGCATCTCCACGGGAATTGACCTGACTCTAGGATTGGTAGAGGAGGATTTAGGCAGGAATGTGGCCATGAAAATAGCTAGAATATTAGTTTTATACCTAAAGAGACCTGGAAGCCAGTCCCAGTTTAGCACTATACTCATGATTCAGTCAACCGATAATTTACCTATAAACCAGATTGTTCAATTTATTCAGGAGCATTTAAGTGAAGATCTATCCGTAGAGGCGATGGCAGACAGATTATCTATGAGTAGCAGAAATTTTTCGCGGGTGTTCACTAAAGAAACAGGTATCTCCCCAGCGAAATATGTAGAAAAAGTAAGAGTTGAAGCTGCTCGGCGACGTCTGGAAGAAAGCAATTTAAGCTTAGATCAGATCGCACAAGAGTGTGGGCTGGTAAACGCTAATGGCTTACGGAGACTATTTTTGCGCCACCTGGCTACCAGCCCGGGTATCTATAGAAAAAATTTTGGTGTAAAGCTATAAAGTTCCGAAATACCGCATCGTTCTGACCATCTGTGAGACGAATGACATCTCGTTGTCATACCATGCAGCGGTTTTTATCAATTGCTGGTTGCCACTTCCGACTATTTTTGTCTGTGTGGCGTCAAATATAGAACCATAACTTGTTCCAATAATGTCTTGCGATACAATGGGAGCTTCACTGTAACCAAAAGACTCGTTCGCTGCACTGCTCATAACGTTGTTAATTTCTTCCAAGGAAGTCACTCGCTCCAAAACTGTATATAACTCTACCAATGAGCCCGAATGTACTGGAACCCTTTGAGATGATCCATCTAGCTTTCCATTTAATTCCGGAACAACAAGTCCAATGGCCTTAGCTGCTCCTGTTGTAAACGGAATGATATTGTCTACAGCGGCTCTAGATTTCCGAAATCCATTTTTTTTATCCGATACGTCCATCAAGGGCTGAGAATTGGTGTAAGCGTGAATGGTATTCATCTGCCCAGATACAATCATAAAATGATCATTTAAAATTTTGGCAAGTGGAGCAAGACAATTGGTAGTACACGATGCCGCACTTATAATCCTATCATCACCCCTTAATATATGATGATTAACGTTAAATACTACTGTTTTGACATCATTGTCTGAAGGTGCTGATATAATCACCTTTTTTGCACCGGCCGCTAAATGTAATGAGCTCTTTTCTTTGGATTCAAATATTCCTGTACACTCGAGCACTACGTCAATATCCAGTTTTTCCCATGGAAGACGATCGGGATTTCGTTCAGCATATACATTGATTTTCTGTTCATTAATGATCAACTCCTTCGTACCAGAACTAACCGAATGCGGAAATACACCGTGTACAGAGTCATACTTTAACAAGTAGGCCAACATTTCAGGCGTGCTTAAATCATTAACAGCTACGATCTTAACACTATCCTGATCAAATAATTTTCGGAAGGTCATTCTTCCAATCCTCCCAAATCCGTTTATTGCAACTTTTAACATTTCTGATTATTTTTATATTTCATCAAAGATAATAAGTAACAGAATAGTCTTAAATGACAACATTCATTCAATTTAAGACAGATGTTTTTTTATAACATGAATTTTTTGCTTTAACTTATCCAGCTGTTTATGAAACGCGTCCTGTAAACGGATTCATTGTCGCGGTGTATAAAATTGACAAAAAAATCCTGCTTATAGACTTGAAAATCGAGGAACTCAAGTTCGTCCGCAAGCAGCTGCTGGACGGGAAACGCGGATGCGAAAATGGAACAGGTGCTCTGCGAAACCCAAACGAAACCTCTCCCATTTTTGTAGAATAGGTTTAATGCCCCGGCTTTGGTGACCTTACCACGTAATAGTTTCCTGCTACCCAGTGCCACGGCAAAAGAGGGTCAAAGAGCTGCCCCAATTGTTACTTTTGAGACAGCCACTTTGCATAATACTAAAGGCGCAGCTTGATGCCGCCATTGATTACAAAGCCATCTACCGGTGCATAAATATCCCCGAATACCGGGTTGGTAATGGATCCCGAATAGATGGGGCCAAACTTAGTCTGGCGAGTGTCCGTGAAATTCTCGAAATTGATAAATAACGAAAATCTCTCCCATATCCGCTCTAACATCAGGCCAGCCGTCCAATAACTTTTGCCGGTCGCGCCATCGTTCAATTGCTGGGGACTGAAGTAATACGCCTCTGCTCCCACCTTCCATTTCTCCTCAATTTCATACATCAGCACATGATTGAGCCTGTGCCTGGATACCAGCGGATAGGTTGTCGTGGTGTTGCCTATATGCTGGTTGACGTCAGCATAAGTGTAACCCACGAACAGTTTGAAGTCGTCATAGGTGAGCTTGATGTTCGTCTCCATACCCTTTGTATTAAAATTACCCTCAGGCTGTACGTATTGGTAATTTTTCCCGGTGGTCTGGGTCAGCAGCACCGGGTTGTTGATACGGGTATAAAAGAACATATGGTTAATGCTGAAACCAATCTTTTCATCAAAAAGTGATGTACGATAGTTGATATCATAGTTCGCACCGTTAGATTGCTCTGCCTTCGTATTGTCTACATCTAGGGGAAGCACGCCGCGAAATTGTACGCGTTCTGCATCTTCTGTGAAGACCGTTGGCGCTTTATACCCCAAACCGCTCCCCAAGCGGGTGGAAAACTGTTCATCGATCTTCCATAAAGCAGAAATCCTGGGCAGAAAAAAGAATCCGAATTCATCGTGGTAATCCCCCCTAATTCCGGACTCTATACTGAATTTTCTGGTAGTATTCCAAGTATTCTGGATGAAAGCGCCGACGGTGGTATAGTTGTAATTGCGTGCCGTCGTACCGGTAGTCTGGTCTTCATCGAATATATCGGTCAAGAAATTAGCGCCAACCACCCATTCTGCCTGTTCTCCATTACGGGAGTAGCTTGCCTCGGTAAACGTGGAAACCTGGTCGCCGGAAAAGCGATAAGCCGGCAGACCGATGGAACGGTTATAATAGCTGACGCTGTTCTTAAATACCAGCTTTGCATTGTCATTCAAACGGTGCTCGAGTTCGAGTTGGGTGCTGTAGCGGCCGGTTTTATTCTCCTCAAAATAAGAGTGCTCGCTGCTACCATTTCCCTTGATATATTGCATATCACCACCTATACGTTTTTCAGTAGTGGCATTTATTCCCGCTGTCAGAGTAGTATTGTCATTGAAATAGACAAAGAGCTTCGGGTTAAGCGTGAACCGGTCGAATTGTGGGATAGCGGTCAGGCCGATATCTGCCGGGTCATAGGCAATACCACCATTGTAGGCTGCATATACCGTGGTACCCACACCTCTAAACTTTTGCGCATAGAAAGCACTGACGTCGATCCCTAAAGCAGAAGTTCCATTCAGCAGGAAGTCAAACTGGCGTTCCTCGGTTGGCTTTTTGGAAACCAGGTTAACTAGACCTGCAATAGCACCGCCCCCATACAGGGTAGAAGATGATCCTTTGATCACCTCCACCTGCTGCAGGTCTAAGGGTGCGATCTGTAACAGTCCCAGCCCTCCCGAAAAGCCGGAATATAATGGAAGGCCGTCACGGATCATTTGCGTGTATTTACCGTCAAGCCCCTGGATACGGATACTGGCGTTTGCACTGGTTGCCGAAGTTTGCTGAGTCTGGATGCCGGTGCTTTCGGCAAGCAGCATCCGGATGTCGCCGGGTTTCATATTACCCTTCTCATCCAGTTCCTCACCCGCGATGACCTCCACACGGGTAGGGATGTTATCGATGGTACGGCTGCTCCGGGTAGCTGAAACGACCACCTCTTCTAACTCATCTCCATCTCCTGCTAGCTCTAGGCCAATCTCCAGGGGTGCAGTCTGTGTCAACGGGAATATAAGGGTATCCCTGCGGATATCATACCCTATGAAGCGGAATTCGATGATATGCTTGCCCGACGGGATATTGTGGAGGGTAACCGCTCCCAAGGAATCGGAAGATGCCCCAATGAAGGACCCCAATACTTGCGCCGAAGCCCTCGACAACGATATGTTTGTTTTGCCGTCTTTGATGACGGCCCTAAATGTATTATTCTGGGAATATATGACGGTAGCATAAAGCAGTGCTGCCACCAACACTGTGAGTTTTTTCATTATAAAAATAAGATTAAGTTAAACATATAATGACCAGGCCTTTCCCTAGCCGAAATATGGTTTAACCTATCCTGGGTGGTTGCCAGATTGAAGAAAGGGGTTCCCTCAAAGCGGAGAGTAGATATAGTACATAATGTTCCGTGGACTCAAACGATAAATATGTCGACGGATACGTGACCGGTACTATTAAAACCAAGCCCAGACAAGTACCACAGGTATAAAAAGGGGAACAAAGGCCACTGCAGTCATCGCCCTGAGCGTGATGATCCTTTTCGGTACTGCACTGTTCTTGTCCATGCCCAAACGCTGGTTCCAATACGCTACACGGCACTACCGAAAGCGTCAGTACAAATATAGAAAGAATAAGCGCAACAAACTTCACGCGACGAAGTTAACAAATTTAACAGCTATTTCGTAGCTGGCATACGGTTTGACACGATATGTTCAGAATTAACTGTGTGATCCTAAAATAGCTTTAGGCTAAGTAAGGAGAAAATCGGACGAGACCAACTATAAAACTATAGACGGATAAGCCCCCTAGGTCCACAGAGTTTTGCCGGTCAATCATTGTCCTAAAACGCCATCTAGTTTGTCTTAATTGAACCCTATTATTGGAAGGAATACGGTTTATATTTGTGTTTGAAAGTAAAGTAACCAATAACTTTAATGCGAAAAAGCCATGTCACAAACCACGCAAAATTCAAGGATAATTAAAGCTTCCGCAGAGAAGATCTTTAAGGCCATCACTGACCCAAAGGCATTGGAGACATGGCAGGCTCCATTCGGGATGACTACTAAAGTACATGCTCTTAACCTTAAAGAGGGCCGGAGCTCTACCATGTCGCTCTTCTATCCTCCAATGGAAATTTAGGATGCTGTCATTTTCGGAGTAAAATAATGAATATATATTTCCAAGGCTAAACTAGTTGGATAATAAACACAAGGCTGCCGTTTGGTTTATGGCCGGGAACTGGTTTTCTCTTGGATATTTGTTTTTTGGAGAATTCACGTAAATAGCGATATTTATGTAACTGAAAGTTATGGCATATGTATGATACAGATTTAGCGGATAGGGTAAGAGCCTACCTGATAGGCGCGCCCGGTTTAACGATCGAGGAAAAGAAAATGTTTGGAGGGATGGCTTTCCTAGTCAACGGGAAGATGTGCATCAACGTTAGTGGCGACAAGCTCATGTGCAGGTTTGATCCGGCAGACCTGTCTGAGGTTGAAAAACGTAAAGGTTATCAGTCAATGGTTATGAAAGGGAAGACTTTACCGGGATATTGCTTAGTCAACCTCGAAGGATACGGCCAGCCGGACGATTTCAGCTATTGGATAGAGCTTTGTCTAGCTTTTAACAAGGAAGTGCGAGCATCTAAAGACCGGAAATGAGATACACAAATGAGCCACTGGTTGTTATTATCGGTATATACGACCCAATCATATTGCATATAAAAACAAATTTATCTAAGTTTGGATAAACCCTAGACAACGTCTGTAAATACCAAAAAAACCTTAATTCTGCTCACTGATATCACCTGATATGCAACGACGCAAATTTCTGTTCTCATCCCTGCTATCTGTGCCTTTGTTGGCATTGGGGAAAGTTAATAATCTAGGTAAGAAGAAAAACCGAGACACCTCCCCCGGGGAACCATTTTTCCTGAGATCCCATCAGATCCGATTTGAAGGGGAGCCAAAAGAATTGGTATTTGTTCCTATGGCACTACGTGTCATTGACTCCGTCGGTGTCGCCCCATGCCAATGCTCGATATGAGGCGGACATTTCACCACATCACCCTGTTCAATAATTTCGACGGGTTTCTTACAAGAAAATGAAACTGTTCCGATAAGAAATGGTATCGCTATGTTTTTAACGTTCATCATCCTGAATTTTAAAGATTGCTCTGATAAAAATTAACCAATTTATTTACAACCTGAGATACATATTCGGGTTTCCAGTAGGTCTGTATGTGCGTGGCTCCATCAATCAGAAACAGTTCTTTGTTTTTTGCGTGGGTTGCTTTGGCAAATGCCTCATCGGTCATGTATTTTGTGTCGGCTTTGCTTCCCGCCACCATCAACAGGGGCTGATCGATCAGATCCATATCCGAAGTGGCATCCCAGGTCATGAGGTCGAGCAAGCTACTCATGGTGTATAGAAAGGTTGAATTTGGGTGTGCGTGGGTTCTATAATAGTACTCAAATCCTTCACGATACAGATTCGTTGGCGTTTTAGCAATTTCTTCATCTGTTACGCTTGCCACACCTGCGTAAATAATTTCACCGCCGGCAGCTTCCTGCGCGCGGGCGTCCGAAGCTTGTTGCAAACGTTCCTGGATGGTGTTTAACTGAGTATTCTGGAAACCATTACGTCTTACCTCACCTGAATTGAACATACTCAACGTAGCGACAGCTTTAAGCCGTTTGTCCGATTGGGCTGCTTTCAACGTATAACCGCCCCCACCACAAATGCCTAAAGCCCCTAAATGATTTACATCAACCCCCGGGTATTGGGTAATAAAGTCGGCCATACCATGAACATCTTCTGTCCGGGATGCCGGGTTATCTGTATGGCGTGGCTCACCATCACTCGCTCCCTGGTAAGCTGCATCGGCGGCAATGGTAATGTAACCCGCCTCCGCCAAACGCTGTGCATATAGCCCGGCAGTCTGTTCTTTTATTCCCCCGTTGGGGTGTGCTACCACTACTGCCGGATATTTCTTTGATGCATCGTAACCCGCAGGGGTATACACATTGGCCGCAATCTCAATCCCGTTCAGTTTGTAGGTGACCGGATGGATATTTACTTTTCCCTCTTCATTTTCGGTAAGGGCTCCTTCATATACTAACGTGTAGGGATTTTCCTGGTGCCCTTTTTGTTTAGCTTGTGCATTTACAATAGCTGTTTCTGCCATTGACATCGCAAATGCAATTATTAATGATAATTTCCTCATCTTTTGAATATTTTATATGCTAATGTTTACTTTTTAATACCTCGTCCAACACGTTTTGTGCTGCTTCCGCTTCTTTTTTGCCAACCGTTGATTTGATCACGCCTACAAATTGCTGCAACTGATCCGGTGTTAAACCTACATTCAGGCACAGATTAAAATGGGAACGCAACATGGGTTCCACGCCGCCGATACTGCTGAGTACCGACACGGTTACCAGCTCCCGTTCTATATAAGTCAGCACATCCCGTTCGAAAATATCGGCAAAAAGGTGTTCTTTCAGGAAGACCTCTATGGTCGGCGCAAATGCTGCGTAACCCGTTTTCGGTCCGGTTTCCGGTACACCGCTTAACGCTTCCAGTATGGATTTGCCCCGTTCATATTTACTGCGTTCATCCTGTATTGGTGATGCTTCGGCTCCCATTTCATCTTCAATCCCATTGGCTTTGCGTTCATCCAATACGGCCATAAAAGTCTGTAACCCGCGCAGGCTACGGGGAAACCCGGCATAGGCATAGACATGCATGATCGCTTCCTTGATCTGGTTGATGGTCAATCCGGCCTCAAGCCCTGCATTCAGTTCTGCTTCCAGTTTCGCCAGATCGCCTTTGCCGGTGAGTGCCGAAATGCGGACTATGGCCTGTTGCTTGCTGTCTAAATTCTGATCTGCATTTATTTGGGCATTAGCGTTTGAGGTAACAATCACTGCCATAACAACTGCTATTGATTTTACGAGTCTGCTCATTATAATTTCGTTTTTATCATTTAATTTTTTCAACTTACTTCCCTTCTGCAACTGAAAAGTGATTGATACAAAGTTCCCGTTTTACATCCATTGGATTGGTATACGTATTACGGTTTTGTTTACCAATATTACCTATACAATCCCTTTTCCTGTAACCATTTTTGCCATCAGGTCCGCAATGTCTATATTGTCAGAGCTTGCAGAACACAAGAAATAGAACTTTATGCGAAAAGTTATGCATGAACTATAGGTTTTCGTTTTGTTCATTTTTATTTTTTGCGTCCTTCTCGATTACATCCAGTCGTGCTCTCTTGGGATCGGAATCGCCAGCCGCCGAATCATCAGTCCGGAACTCGAGGAGCTCATTCCTTTGGGGATTGTGAGAGAAAAAACATAAAACAAGAAGCTTGGTCAATTAGTTACCACCTGGGGTAAGTAATCGAGTAAACGATAATGACCCCAGTTTCCAGCTTCCGTCCTGTTTGATATAGACTTCCGTCACCATAAATGGATTCGTCACTTCATTTCCGCCAACAACGGCCAGCAGATCAATCCTGTTCAAAAGAATGGCCGTATTGTCGATGACCTGCACGGACACTTCATGGATATTCGCTTTTTTGTACCAGATGCCTCCACTTTCGATGACCTCGAGTTCCCGCTCCTTCCCCCATGATCCGCCCATGTGTACAAACATGGATTTTTCATCAAAAAGATCACCCAGCACTTCTACATTCTTTTCAGCCATCCACTGCCATTTTTCTTTGGAAAGTTCGATGATTTCCTGATCTGCAGTTGCTTGTTGGGCAAACGATGATTGTGTACTCATAATGAGTAAAAACAGCCCGACAGTTAATGCTCTCATATCGATAATTAGTTAATAAATTCTTGAATTTTGATTTTGCTTAATCACTCAGTTAACCAGCCCAATTTTTTCAACCAGTTTTGTACCTCGTTCTGCACCTGTTTCTCCCTGTCACCCTGCATCACGAATAAAATCCCATCCCTTTCCACACCGCCTTTGGTCGTGAATCCTTCCAGCACCTTACTATCGGGGCACAATTGTTCCACCGTTTCAAAGGTGCTGCCAATGCCATAACCACCGTTGGTGTTAAAGGGAATCACCGTTTTCCCACGTAGCTCATATTCATTCAAAAAGCTTTTCATTGGCGGGGGCAATTGCATGCCCCAGGTGGGGAATCCGACAAAGACCACATCGTATTCCGCGATGTTGTCAATGGTTGTTTTTAGTGGCGGCAAGTAACCGCGCGCATTTTCATCCGCTACCTGATCAACGGTAGTTTGATAATGTTCAGGATAAGGCGTAACCAGTTCCAATGCCACCAAGTCGCCACCTACTTTTTTTTGGATGATTTCAGCGACAGCCTTCGTGTTTTTAGTACGTGACAGGTAAACGATTAACACCTTTTTATCTGTTAATAATCTGCCTTTTTCTGTATGCGATTCTTCTTTTCCTTTTGCTGGTAATTCTGCAGAACAGGATGTCCACGTTAATAAAAATGTGCTCAGTAAAAACCAATATGTCGTCAACTTCTTCATCTCTGTTACTTTACTTAACATCCAGCCTTTTCGCCTTTAGCCATTTCGATAGTTCATCTGCTACCTCAACATTGTTCAGGTCAGAAAAAGGAAAGTGGGTATTGCCATTGATGCCGGTTTCAGGCAAGTGTACCACGGTAGCATCACCCCCATGTTTGTTGATGGTTTGTGCCCAGATCCTTGCCATTTCAAGCCCCGAACGCCAATGATCCATGTTCCATACATCGGTCGGCTCTTTAGCAATGTTATCACCATAGTAGATCACGATCGGTATTTTGGTTAGCTTCAGGAAATCAGCTAAAGGAATTTCCTCACCGTTAAGCGCACCAAAAAGTCCTGTTGATGTTATCGGTTCGGGCATTTCACCTTCAGGGAACAGGAAGCTGCTATAGGGTTCATAGGCCACGATCGCTTTAACCCCATCGTTTTTTATTGCCGTAAACCAACCCGGTCCGCCGCCCTGCGAATGCGTTACCAGGATACCCTCACCGATCTGATCAAACAACCCGGAAATGGCGTCCGAGATTACCTCACCATCAAAATCGCCTGTATTTGGGGTCATCTGTCTATAGAACTGTTCAAGAGAAGCAGCATCCTTTGGAAATTGGACATCTGGAAAGTAATCGGGATAATTGCCGATCCGAAATTGGGTGAACCAAAACTGCTCATCAGGTGTTGGGGTAACCGTTGCCTGAACAGTACTCTTCCCGGCATCACCACGTCTGGGCTGATCAAGCAGGTAAACGGAGAATTTTCTGCGAAGAAAAATGTTCTGAAACCCTTCCCTTCCATCCGGTGTTGTTTCCCAAGTTTTTTTGGACTGTCCTGCGCCATGTAGAAAAACTAACGGATATTTACGTGCCTTTACAGGAACTTGGTAAAAAACGTAGGCATGATCTCCATGAAAAGTTTGTCCTTGAGGTTTCAAGGCCTTATCCAGATTGAAGGCTCCCGGTTCAGTAAGCTTTGTCCCACCTATTGCAAAACTGCCCTGCCTGGCAATGCTTAATGGTTTCTGTTTGTTCTGGGCATGAAGTGATATGGATGCAGCCAGTAATAACATCAATGCGCTTGAGTATCTCCTAAATTTATTTTCCATTTCTATTAAATTCTATTTTCCTACCCTGTTTTGTAAATGCTCGGGATATCTAGCCCCTTGTATGGTGATTTTCGAAGCGGCCGCATCTATCTGCCCAACATCTTCTACGGAAAGGTCAATAGTAGCCGCTCCAATATTCTCCTCCAAACGATGTAATTTGGTGGTTCCCGGAATGGGTACAATCCACGGCTTTTGGGCAAGCAACCACGCTAACGCTATTTGTGCAGGTGATGCACCTTTCTCCATAGCAATGGATTTCAGTAAATCCACTAGTGTTTGATTTGCTTTTCTGTTTTCTTCCGAGAAACGGGGTACAATATTTCTGAAGTCCGTGCTATCGAATTTTGTTGTTTCATCAATGGCACCCGTTAAAAAGCCTTTTCCCAGAGGACTGAATGGTACGAAGCCGATACCCAACTCCTCCAAAGTGGGAATAATCTCCTCTTCAGGTTCACGGAAAAACAAGGAATACTCGCTTTGAAGCGCCGCGACAGGATGTACGGCATGTGCTTTACGAATGCTTTCTGCGCTTGCTTCCGATAATCCCCAATGTTTTATCTTTCCTTCGCTGATCAGATCCTGGATAGTTCCGGCGACTTCTTCCATAGGTATATTGGGATCGACGCGATGCTGATAGAAAAGGTCTATATTGGAATTGCAACTTAAAATAGGAGACTTTTTTATGCTGCCATTTTCTCTTTTTCCAATAGCATCTCTTCGATCTGCTTAGGGGTTTTATATCCCAGGGCAGAATGTGTTCTTTTGGTATTATAAAAACCTTCAATATATCCAAAGATCTCCAATTTAGCCGATTGCTGATCGATGAATTTTCTATGGTAGATCATTTCAGCCTTTAGTGTCTTGAAAAAGCTCTCAGCTACTGCATTGTCCCAGCAATTGGCCTTCCTACTCATGCTTTGAAGTATCTTGTTTTTTACAATTACCCTCTTGAATTCATCGCAGGCATATTGGATCCCTCTATCCGAATGGAAGATAAGACCATCTTTGATACCTCGGTTTCTAATAGCCATTTTGATGGCTTGTACAGAAGTGTTTTTAGTCGTCATATCGGTGCTTAAAGACCATCCAATGACTTTTCTGTCCGCCAGATCGATAACCGTTGTTAGATAAAGCCACCCTTTGCCGGTATGGATGTAAGTAATGTCGCTAACCCATTTTTGCGATAGGGAATCCGCTGAAAAATCTCTTTGGAGGAGATTTTCAGCTATCCTATAACTATGGCTCGAATCTGTGGTCACCCTATATTTTTTCTTAACCTTACTTCGTATCCCATGTTTCTTCATCAATCTTGCTACGTAGCTTCTTGATACCATTTCACCTTTTTTGTGCAGCTCTGCGGTTATCCGTGGGCTGCCATAGATATACTTACTGTCACTGTGTACCTGCTGTATTTTATCCACAAGTGCTTTACTGCGTTGTTCCCTGGGGGATTCGGGCCAAACCAGCCAACGGTAAAAACAACTGCTGCTAACGTTCAATACTTCGCACATCTTCTCTACGGAATATACTTCTCGGTTCTCCTTTATGAACCGGTATATGGACCGTCTCCCCTGGAGAAGATGGCTATGGCCTTTTTTAAGATATCGCGTTCTAATTCTGTATCTCTTAATTTCTTGCGTAAAATCCTTAACTCCTGCTCCTCCGGACTGATCTTGGGATTGTCAGGTAAAACCTTATTCCCATTATAACGTGGATTTCTACGCCATTTACTCAGTAAACTGGGGTCTATGTCTAATTCCTTAGCTACATCGGCTACAGATCCCTTAACAACGCTCAAATCGACCGCCATTATCTTAAACGAATCATCAAATTTTCTATGCATTTCTACAAATTTAAAATTACTGTCTAAATCTGTCTCGCTTTAAAGGTAGCAACTCCAATATAGTCTGTTTTAAGCCTTTTCATAGACGCTTCTGCCACCGCTCGTATTCTTGCAGGACTACTGTCCAATCCTTTCTTTGAGTCACCATCCTGAAAGCCGAATTTGGTCGCAATCACTACCTTTTCTCGAAAAGGTTCAAGTGCTTCCCCCAACAATTCCTCATTGGTGAAAGGACCATAACATTCGGCGGTATCAAAAAAAGTCATGCCTGCTTCATGCGCAGACCTAATCAATTTGACAGCTTCCTGTTTATTGGTAGCGGGGCCATAACCAAAACTTAATCCCATACAACCCAATCCAAGTGTTGATACTGCCAGTCCACTTTTTCCTAGTGTACGCTTTTCCATTCTATCAAAGTTTAACCGTTCTCATTGCTATCTAATTCTTCATGTAGAACCGAGAACACAAAGTTCTTGTTTGATTTTGAATGGATTGGTATACCTATTACGGATTTTACTACCAATATCACTGATTGTGACGCACCTGCTGTTCTTGTTATAGCAGAATGTTTAATTTTGTATAAGAAAAAATAACAGTTATGACACAGGCGTATAAATTTGATACGGTAAGCCAATACAATGCTTTCAATAACCACGAAACTTTACATCCATTAGTTAGTATCGTTGATTTCTCAAAAGCGAAGGAAAGAACCGGTTCTCGCATGACTTTTGGAATTTACTGTATTTTCCTTAAGGAGGTGAACTGCGGAGATTTAAAGTATGGCTGTAATTACTATGATTATGAGGCCGGCACATTGGTATTCATTTCTCCCGGACAAGTTATCGACGTGGAGAACAAAGTAGATTATTATCAGCCTATGGGCCATGGTTTGGTTTTTCATCCCGACTTGATAAAAGGGACACCTCTTGCCAAGAGCCTGAATGAGTATAGTTTTTTCAATTATAACACCAATGAGGCATTACATTTATCCGAGCGAGAAAGAAAGATTGTTTTCGATTGTTTTGACAAGATTGAATACGAATTAAGCCAGTCGGTTGATAAACACAGCAAAAGGTTAATTGCCTCCAATATTGAACTATTCCTGAATTACTGTGAGCGTTTTTACGACCGTCAGTTTATTACCCGGGAGCATATCAATAAGGGAGTATTGGAAAACTTTGAAGAATTGTTGAATAGCTATTTCTCTTCTGAAAAGCCTTACAGTATCGGATTACCCTCTGTAGCTTACTTTGCGGACAAGCTCAATTTATCGTCTAATTACTTTGGTGATCTAATAAAAAAAGAGACAGGTAAATCAGCCCAAGAATATACGCAGAACAAAATTATTGATATCGCCAAAGACAAGATATTCGATAACAATAAGACTATCAGCGAGATTGCATATGAATTAGGCTTCAAATATCCTCAGCATTTCAGTAGGCTCTTTAAGAAACGAGTCGGTTTTACACCGAACGAGTTTCGGAATTTGAATTAATGAAAAATGTGTTAATCTTATATCCATTAGAGCTTCAAAACTTCCGTAAGCTTCTTGTTGCTGCTTCAGCAGCAATGATAAGACCTCCAGCCAACATAATGATATCTTTTAGCACTAGTCTTCCCGCTCCTGATAAATAAGGGAACCCATAATTCGGTGTTGGAAAATCTCCACCGAGATTAGGTACATAAACTTCGGGTGTTGTGATGAGGAATGAAAGTGTAACCACGGACATTCCAACAATTAGAAGACCGCCCCAAAAACCGATTTTTGGAAACCAAATACCCAATAGTACTAGAATTCCGATAGTAACAATAACCGCCCCCAATCCGAAAGAAAAAATATAAGTGCCATTTTGCTGATGCCAATTCACATTTTCTTGGACGGTTTTGCCTTCAGGATTTTTATGCAACGTGTATGCTGCGACCTCTTCACCTTGCTCATTTACTGCGTTGTTACCGGTATTATGGTAAAAGAAACTCATAAAAGGACTGTTGATAACAAAGGGCACTATGCCGTCCGCTTCGTATGGAAAGGCTTTCAATCCGCCAATCCATGTCATCACTATAAATATAGCAATTCGCATCAAATCAATAAATTTGTTTTGAAAATAGACAAATAGTCTAAGAATTTTTTCCATTTTTAATTTATTTTGAATGCTGTCAAAAATACAATAGACAATCTTGGTTAAAAATGGACAAATGTGGATATTACATAGATTTTTCGGCTACTACAGATATGCCTACTTTTTCGCGAAAAGTCTTTGGAGAGACGCCCACCTCTTTTTTAAAATATCTGCTAAAATAAAACTCATCTTCAAAACCTAGTTCTGCGGAAATCTCTTTAATACTTTTATACGTAAGATGAAGCAACCTTTTTGCCTCCAGTATTAGACGCTCCCGGATCAGCTTTGAAGGTGCTTTCCCGTAGTATTTCTTTACTTTTTTGTTAAATGCGTTTGCGGATAAGCCATATCGATCTGCATAGAAAGAAACCGATTTTGATGAAGCAAAATTGGTATCAAGCATCGATTTGAAATTTAGAAGGTCCGGCTTTTTACGTGGTATTTCAACGTGCCTATTTTCAATCTGCTTTTCCTTACTGCACAGAGCTAGTATAAGCTGAAGATACGACCTGACTATAGACAAATCATAATTCACCTTAGCATCCCCAAACTCGTCTATCTTATCAAAAAGCACCATGATTTCATCAAAAAAATCATCGTTAATAGAGATGAAAGGCTTGTCATATATGTTATTAAATAATATGCCATTGCACGAAACTTCTGCTTTATGATACTCAATGCAATAAAAATCACCGTGAAACCGCAGAAAACGAATCCTTTTCAAATTTCCAGAATCCCACCTAAATAGTTGGTACGGAGATAAAAAAAGAATATGCCTTCCATGGATATCATAATTATTAAAATCTACGGAAAAAGAAGCTTTGCCATCCACCAAGATAATGAAATAATAAGGATCATTGAGTTTTGGAATAGAATCAGGATCATTGAAGCCGGATATTTTGATAAAAGAATCCAAAGAGAAAATATTGTTTTATTTGTACTTTATTGTATCAAATTTATTCATTTTTTTGAATGGATGAGGTATTGGATTCTTATTTGTACTTCAACACTTCGCCGCCAAAGGAAATGAACAATTTTTCCTACGTGACCGCTTGCTGAATTTCCGTTTTCAACCCCATGTTTTTCGTTTCAATCTCTCAATATAAATAGGTATAGTCAATTTTGAGAAGTTTGCTTGATAAGATATTATGACAAACTCGTACCATGTAAAAGGCTATCAATCTCGATACAATCTGTGTATTCAATACGTTCAATAAAGTTGAAACAAGACACTCTTTGGTTAGCTTGGAGAAGCGATCTCAGCTAACCCTGGAATCTGAAACGGTTTGATCTTATGCTAAATGATTATCTTTCATTGAATATTTACGAAACCGGAATTCCTACCGTAGCTTATTTTGCCGATCGATTACACCACTCACCAAATTATTTTGGAGATCTGATAAAGAAGGAAACGGGAAAATCGGCGCGAGAATATATTCATAATAGGATAATCGAGGAGGCAAAAAATAGGATCAGCGATAAGGATAAGTCAATTAATGAGATTGCTTTTGATCTGGGTTTTAAATATCCACAACATTCTTCCCGGTTTTTTAAAAAAATGGTCGGACTTAGTCCAAATGAATTTCGCGCTGCAAGCAGCAAAGAAAACAACAAAAGCACAGTAAAAACAGGGTCTGTAGAGTGCCCTATTCTCCTAACAAACCGTCCCTTTTGAGTGATTAGCCTTGAAACGATATCTCTTTAATTTTTAAATTTGTTTTGGGCGATATGGCTGTAAAGTCCTGCACCGCCAAATGTTCTTCTCTGTCGGGACCACACATTGCATAGAATCTCCTTCCGCCAACTTTAAAGTCCGTGTATTTTGTCCTGGAGATCCAGGGTTTCGGTGCCCACCACTGGCCAAGGATTTCTTGTTTAGTGGTTACGTCCCAAACCAAATTGCGCTCGGCCGCAAATTCCCTGTTTACGAATACCTTTTTTATTGTCTTGTCAACGGTAATGTCAAGCAACAAGTTGTTTTTAATTATTTCTGTTTAGTATAGAAGCGTAAAAATTTTTTAAATCAACTCAAAAACACAATCTTTTGATTTCGTATATTACTTCTTCAGCCAACTTTTTCAATTGGTTTTCATATCTTTTCTGCCCATATATATGCCCTCTTGCTTTGATATTCTACATCATTGTTGTAAGGTTGGCGTTCTATTGCATCTATTATTCTAAAACTGGTTTCCTGAAGCACGGCTATTATCTTGTCTGTATGAAAGAAGTATAAATCAATATCCACATCTATATCATTAGCCTTGTCAAAATGCACTACCTTATTCCCGGCATGAAAAGAGAATAAAAACTGTCCTCCTTTTTCCAGCACTCTGTTTACTTCACTAAAAGCTGTTTTGATTTGGTCGTAAGTAAAATGTACAATAGCGTAGAATGCAAGTACACTTCCAAAATAATTTGATTCATTGGATATATTCAGAATATCACCCGTTTCAAATTTATTTTTTGGAAAAAGCCTTTTCGCAGCATCAATCATTCTGGAAGATATGTCGATGCCGGTTACATCTTTTATACCGTGGTCATATAGAAATTTTGTTGTTTGTCCTGGTCCGCAGCCAAAGTCGGCGCATGGCCCTTTGTCCTTGTTGACCGAAGCAAATTCCTTCAATAACAAACAGTCAAAATGCTTTTTGGAAAGTTCGTTGCTGCGATGGGCTGCATAATCATCTGCCACATCGTTGTAGCATTTAATTATTTTCTCTTTTGACTGCATAAGCTTTGCTTTTCATAACGACTTTAAGTTGCGTTAGTTTTGTTGCAAATTGAAAACAGTACCTGCTGGATCCATAATCCAATGCATATTTTCAGGTAATTCTTCAATTTCGTCACAAGTTTCCACACCATTCGATTTCAAATAACTTGTCGCTTCATCTACATTGGGTACAGTTAGCTGTAGCCAGGTTTCGGAATGGGTGTAATTATCAACACAATCTAACCAAACTATATTATTACCGAATTTCACTTCGTGTGTTCTGGAAACAGTTGGATTGTCTATAAGTTTTTCCTCAACTTCCAACTTCAAAATGTCTTTGTAAAAAGCAACCGTTTTTTCGTACTTGCTTTTAGGTATTTTGATTGCAATATTAATTCCTGCCTCAAATTTTGTATTCATATTTTCGCTTTGTTTTTATTTTCCTTCATTATACCCCAAAATTAACCGATTTATTTGCAATGCTAAATTTTATGTATATTAACAGAACCCGGAAGCATACCATACGAACTGCATTCGGGTCATATTTACACACCAATACGCTTTAACGTTTATATTTACAACAAAAAGCCGTCGTTATATCCATAGCGTTGTTGCCCATAGCTGTAAGCTACCTGCAAACCGCCAATATTGTGCAAATTATTCTTAAAAACCCTTATGGATATTGGAAGCATATTATATTTCCCAGGTTTTCATATTAAATTGTATACGTCATTTAGGTGTCCTTATAGCTATATTTGATAAAAACCTTATGAAAACAAGATTCAACCTACTAACCCTCGGCGTAAAACGCCTACTTGTCGCTATTGGAGTCATCCTCTGGATATCACTTTTTATATGGACTATTTCTGAGCGAATGGAATTTTTGGCGGTAATCATCATACCTACTTTTTACACACTATTGTATGGAATCATGGTCGCTGTTGCCTTATGGATCTATGAAAGTGTTTTAAGGGATAGATATTGATTTTAATACGGGCTTTCTACCAAACTTCATTATGCAACTTCACTGTTTATCCATCAGCATTTTTAAAGCAGGTTCAATAGCCAAAACATGATCATGTCCAAAAACCACTATAACTTTATCATGCTTTTCCAACTCAGCGTCTATTTTTTCCAGTAAAACAGAATCTCTTACGACTTTGGACTCTCGCCCTATTAAACGATAGTTACAATCGGGATTAACGTAATCAAAAAGTTCTATGTCAGGATTAATAGTCAGTTCCTAATCATAGCCGTTTTGGATTTGTATAGTTTTTCATATCCAGCAAAGGTGTTCAGACGCTCATCAACCGGGAAACCTTCATCAATAAATCATTTTTGAATTACTAATTTGTATAAATTTGCGAAACTTCTATCTCGGTGAGCCCAATGTACTACTAAAGGCGTTCTGCCAGGAGGTTTAGGTGACGACTTTTCCTATTTCCAAAACAAAACCCCAAGTATTTATTTCTTCCTGGGTCGCTCAAATTCTGAAAAAAGATTGATCGCAGATCCAGATTCACCGGATTTTGCTGTAGATGAGGATTGTATCATTTGGTTGATGTAATTCTTTTTTTATGATTACAGAATCTAATTTTCAGCAAAAATAAACAGATCGATATAAGGGCTCCCTATTGACCATAAGTTTTCATTAATTCCCTAGCAGCCGCACTTCCAGCACGATTGGCGCCAATGGTAGATGCCGAAGGGCCATAGCCTACCAAATGAATTCTCGGTTCTTTGGCAACCATTGTTGCTAACCTCCCCGTCATGAGGATTCCACCACTTTCTTCCCTTGGCAGTACAGGGTCCAAGTGTGCCAATGCACTCCTGAAGCCCGTATTCCATAGGATGACATCCGCTCTTACTCCTCTCCCGTCTTCCCATTTTACGCCATTTTTGGTAATTTCGCTAAACATGGGAAAACGTTTCAGCACGCCGCGTCTGTCCATATCTTCGACTGCCGGCGTCACTGGCAACCCAGTTACGGAAACCACCGACAGGGGCGGTAATCCCTGCCTCACACGCTCTTCCACCAAGGCAACCGCATGATGTCCGGCTACATCATCAAAAGGCCCTTCCCTGAAATCGGGTGGACGACGCGTAACCCAGGTGGTGGTAGTTACCTTCGAAATCTGATCCAGCAATTGGATGGCTGAAATGCCCGCTCCCACCACGATGACATGCTTGCCCCGAAAATAATCCGCATTCTTAAAATCCTTAGTATGCAGTTGTTCACCCTGAAAAAGCCTTGCACCCGGATAATCCGGAATATAGGGATTGTACCAAGTGCCGGTCGCATTGATAATGCCCAACGCGGAGAATAAGGTTTGCGCTGTGTCTATATAAAAACGGTCTCGATGCGGAAAGACTTTTTCGACCTTTACAGGACGATATACCTGGAGCCCGAATTTCTTTTCGTATAAATCAAAATAATGCGGAACAGCCACGCTTGCGCGCACAACTGCTTCGTCTGTCTCTAACGTTTCTTCTAAAGACATCCCCGGCAAATCGTGAATTTTGTTGACCGTACTCAGTGTTAGTGAAGGCCAGCGAAATTGCCAGGCACCACCCGGACGAGGCGCTTCGTCCAGGATGATAAAATCCCGACCGATTTCCATTCCTGACTTTTTTAAATGGTAGGCAGCGGAAAGCCCAGCTTGACCCGCACCGATAACTGCTATCTTGGTTTTATATCGCAGGTTTTTTGCCATAGCGAACGTATGCTTAACGCCATCCCAATCCGGGTGCCACATGCTCCAATATAGCAGACAACACGTGTACGTTGTAATCCACGCCTAAGGTATTGGGTATAGTCAAAAGGAGCGTATCCGCTTCCCGGATGGCTTCGTCCTGCCCCAATTCCTTGATAAGCTGATCAGGTTCTGCCGCATAACTCCGTCCAAAAATAGCGCGTTTGTCCTTTTCGATCATACCGATTTTATCGTCCCGATTGCCTTCCTGCCCAAAGTAATACCGGTCTTGATCATTTACCAATGCAAAAATTGATCGGCTTACCGAGACCCTTGGCTCACGTTGGTGCCCAGCCTTTTTCCACGCTTCTTTGTACAACCTGATCTGCTCTGCTTGCTGTATGTGGAAGGGCTTGTCGCTTTCGTCGTATTTCAGGGTAGAGCTTTGCAGGTACATTCCATTTTCGGCTGCCCAGACGGCTGTGGCATTGGAAGCAGCGCCCCACCAGATCCGTTCACGCAAGCCCGCAGCATGTGGTTCTAAGCGTAACAAACCTGGCGGATTCGGGAACATCGGATACGGGTTCGGTTGGGCAAATCCGACGCCTTCTAGCCTGTTCAAAAACTCCAAGGCTTTACGGCGTCCCATGTCCGCGTCGGTCTCCCCTTCGGCCAGTTCATAACCAAAATAGCGCCAACCATCGATCACTTGTTCCGGAGAACCTCGGCTGATTCCCAACTGCAATCGGCCGCCCGAAATCAAGTCGGCAGCTCCGGCATCTTCCACCATATACAGTGGGTTTTCATAGCGCATATCGATCACCCCTGTGCCAATCTCTATTTTGTTCGTCTTTGCACCGATAGCCGAGAGCAACGGAAACGGCGATGCCAACTGGGCTGCAAAATGATGTACCCGAAAATAGGCACCATCCAGACCGATTTCTTCGGCAGCGACAGCCAGATCAATGGACTGGAGCAAAGTGTCACTCGCTGTGCGGGTGCTATAGGCAGGATGATTGGACCAATGTCCAAACGATAAAAACCCTATTTTTTTCATAAATCCGTTATGTGGTTACAGTAAAAATTCGTCAATTATTAGCCATATGTAAAATTAGAAGAGTGTCCAAATGTCAAACTCCAGTTCTAGGCAGCAGCCTTACCAAGCTTCTGACATGTTAAGTTTTAATTGCTCTCTCATGGATTCCCTTTTGATAGTCAAACTTAGATAAATTGCCGTTTATATGCAATAAAATTGATTTGTATATACAAGCAATTATTCATATATGTGTAGCCTTTAAGGCATTGCCAGTTATGGAATGTGTAGAACAATGTAATTTGGAATCCATCGCCCTTGCCTTGCATAAAGTTCATATATCAGGCTTTCCCAAGAATCATTTCAGAAGTTAACCAATCCATGTGGAGGAATGGCCTGAAAACAGTACGGGTTGTAAACGGTGTGTCGCCGGCATTATAAAAGGTGTGTATGGTATTTCGGAGCAACACATAGGACTCGCCCGGCCTCAATTCTATTTTTCCCCCGTTTACAAGCAGCCCCAGCTTTCCCCCCAGTATTTCGAAAGATTCTTCCTGCAGTGGGTGTATGTAGATGAAGCGTCTTTAGTGATTGTAACAACTTCACCGTTTGCTTCAAGCTTCATAGTTTTGTTCATGTCAATTTTACCGGCAATTAAGATGTAAACTGGTTATTGGATGAAAATTTAAATAAAGTATTACAGTATATGGATGATCACAAATAAAATTTAAACTAGTCTGTTTAATCTATAAACTACATCTTGCCAAAGCCTATCCTTCATCACTCTTTTGAAAAAACCAAAATGGTCGATCTTTCCCAGGCCAAACTCCCTTGGTGTTAGTTTTGTAAAAGATATCTCTTTTTCACTGTTAATGTGTTTCCAAAAAGCTTTGGTATTTTTCTCGTTGGAAATTGTATCATCGGCAGTCCAATAGGTGTGAATGGGAAATTTGTAATTTTTGAATTGCCCGATTGGAACTGTTTTCCCATAGAATTTCTTATCAAAAAAGTAGTCTTCTTTCTCTAACCAATCCCGCCATTCATACACTACATTTTTTGGCAGATCTTCCATTAGCCCGAATTGCTTTGCTTTGATATAACCCGTCAATAAAACACTGATTGGTGCAAAAACGTAAAAATAAAAATAGGCCTTTATTCTGTATGTTAAAGGCATGTTAGGATAATAGCCCGATGAAACCGCAAAGTTGATAACCCCTTTTATATTGTTCAACTCTTCCATAAAACCGATTTGCTGTCCGCCCGCACTGTGTGCCATGACAACGTAAGGGAGGTTTGGAAATTTTTGATTTAGGAATGATTTAATGGCAGGCATATCTTTTATTCCGTAATCTGAAAAGGTAAAATCACACTTACCTAAATTATCAGAAGAAGGGCCTCCGCTTCCACGGTAATCCCAAAGACAACACAAATAACCGTTTTCGGCCAAATAGGTAAGAAAAGAAAGATAAACTTCTTTTTTTGTTCCTGTGCCGCAATTGAACTGGATGACGGCTTTTGGGTTTTCCGGCATCAGCAAGATTCCTTTTAGTATTACACCGTCTTTGCAGATGGTTTCAAAACTTTCATTTTTCATCGTTTGCGATTCACTTTCTTCTAAATCATACCGGAACATTTGGGTTGAAACGATAGAAGCCATGATCTTGTTATGGTAATGGCTAGCAAATGAAACAACGCTCAAAAACCAAAGGTAAAAAATCGGTTTTTGTTTTTGAAGAGATTATCTGAAAGATTGTGGATACCAGATGTTAAGCAATTTATCCAATCGTTAGTGTTTAACGACGTATTGTTGTAATTTAGGATCGGATTTTTACTTTCATAGGTTATATTCATCCTAACAATATGGAAAATGAAAAGAAAAATGTTTTTGAAGCGTACAATGTTATTGCAGATTGGTTCTTCGAAAACCGTTATAAAGGAATAATGGAGAAAGCATACCTTGATAACCTAATTGATAACATTGGCAAAGGAGCGAACGTGCTGGATCTTGGCTGCGGTACAGGCATACCTATCATGAATTATCTATTGTTGCAGGGAATGCAAGTCGTGGGTGTTGATGCGAGTTACCGCATGCTGGAAATCGCAAAGAGAAATTTTCCATCCACGGACTTCATACAAGCAGATATGCGTCAACTTTTACTCAGCGAGAAATTTGATGCCATTATTGCATGGCATAGTTTCTTCCATCTTCCCCCCGAAGATCAGCCCTCGATGTTTCAAATTTTCAAAAATCATTTGAATAGCAATGGGGTGTTGCTATTCACCTCGGGAAAAGAATATGGTGAGGCTTGGGGAATAAGCGGAGGCATAAACCTGTTTCACGGCTCGCTGCATGCAAATCAATACCGATCACTTCTTGAAACCCATGGTTTCCGCGTTCTGCAATACCGGGAAGACGACCAGGAATGCGGTGGTGCTACTGTATGGATGGCTGCGTTGAATTCGGATCGCATTGAGTAAAAAGCCTATTTTAACGTAACATCAAGGTAGACGGAATGACGCCCGTATGTATCATAAAAAGGCTTAAAAACCACATTATCAATTTTGAATTGTAGACGCTGTGGATCACCCTTAATGGATTTGCCTATATCTTTGGCATCTAAGGTTACCTTACGCCATTCTTTTCTTGCTTCGGGCTCCTGAGCCGCCAGTAATATGGGGCCATAAAACAGACTGGCTATGTTCTGCTGATCCATAACCGGATCTAAGTGAAATTGGAAGGGCATTTTCAATTCTATCACATCACCATCTTTCCACCTACGGCTTATTTTCAGGTAACTGCCCGGCTTCGTATGAAGCTCCTGTTCTTTACCGTTAATCTTCACTAAGAATCCTTTGGTAGCCCAGCCTGGAACACGCACATGGATATCAAATTTTCCACTGCCTTTGATAGTCAGGCGGGTGTGGTCTTCCTCTGGAAAATTTGTTGTCTGCTCTACCGTTACTTTTTTTTCTGTCCATTCCAGCATAGACGGTATGTATAGATTGACATAAAGCGCCTTATTATCCTTACTTTTAAAGTAAATTGAATTTTGTAGCTTAGTACTACTCTCTATGGCTGTACCGTTACAACAGGTAAAGCCCGCCATGTGTGGATTGCCAAATTGTTTGATAGCACCTGGCCTGAGCGACACGTGATAGGTATTTGCAGGACTATCCTTGGCTACAGAAGCTAGAATATGGTTATATAAACCCCGCTCGTAATAATCCATCAACGCTGCCCGCTGATTGAAGAGGAACAGTTTACTGGTTAACTTCAACATATTGTATGTAGCGCAGGTTTCATTCTGCCCTCCGGCAGAAAAGCCATTTTCATACAATGTTGCCGGCTCACTGATAAAACATTCTGCATTGGCCGGATTACGTGCACCTGCAACCCCTCCAATGCTGTACATATAATCATTGACGGCCTTATACCAGAAGTTATCGGCCACTTTGTAATACTCCGAATTATTGGAGACGCGGTATATTTCAATACTTCCGACAATTTGAGGGATATGCTGATTGGCATGCAAGCCACGGAAACTATCTACATTTTTGGCCAACCCATGCGAATGTACTGCATCACCAAAGAACATGTCAATATTATCAAATAACTGCGCTGTTTTCAGATAACTCGGTTCGTTTGTAATACGGTACAGACGGGCCATTGCCTCATTCATGCCTCCAAACTCACCGGCAATGTAGGTGTTCCACATCTGTATCAGTGTGTCCGTCGGCAGCTGGCTCAAGCGGGCATACACCCAATCACCCATACCGGTAGCTATTTCAAGCGCTTTTTTATTACCGCTCACTTCATATACATCCATTAAGCCGGCCAAAATTTTATGCAAGGTATAATACGGTGCCCAAATCTGGTTCTTCTGGCTTCCGTATTTGGCACCGTTTTCTAACATGATAAACTGATCTGGAGGATAAGCGCTGATGAATCCTTCGCCCCAGTTCCAAAAATCAGTACGGATGCCTTCTTCACTGAGATCTGAATCATAAGCTGATTTTCCGGGACCATGCGGCACAGCCGTCGGATCAGATACATACGTGCCATCTGCTTCTTTCGCCTTTCCAGATAATTGCGAGAGCTCATAGAGTGTATTTACCATATACTCCATTTTTCCAGAGAAATTGACCTGTAGTGCCTTGTCATATCCTGTACCGGCATAGGCTTGTGCAATTGCCGTCAAGTAGTGCCCGGTGGCATGCCCCCTTAATTTGGTATCCTGACTGTCCCAGACGCCCAAAGGCTTTGCTCCTTCAGGCTGCGGCTGACCAAAAGCATGGCGGAACATATAGAGAAAGGAGTTGGGGTCGGTTTCAGCCAATGTTGTAATAAATTTATCGCGATTTTCGATAAATTTTGTTTTATGGTGATGAGCATCGTTTTCCAGAGAAACCTGGTTTAAATCAAATTCCTCCAGCTGCGAACTTGGCGTAGTGAATTTGTTGGACTCTTTTACCGTGACAATAGCTTTTGGCTGTAGATTCGTTCCCGCAACACGCCCCGTGAGAGTATAGCGTCCGGGTTTAAGAACAGCGCTATTGTCGGTAGCGGAAGGCCACAGCACACGTACTTTCGGCCCCTTCATTTCACCTTTGTAAGTTCCTTGCAGGTACCTTGGTAATCGTGGCAGATTACCTACTGCTGTTTCAACTTCCACATCGGATACCTGAACTAGAAAAGTATTATAAAGTTGTGCTGCGCTTGGGGAAAATTGCGGAAGATCCTCTTCAGGCTTAACTATATTTGCCGAATCTTCGTGAATGTCTTTCAGCGCATTGCGATAAATTCCGGTAATCTGCTTACTGCTCAGGGGAACACGATAAATACGAAAATCATGTATCAGGGCTTTGAGATTGGGATCGCCCGGCAAAAACGATTTTCCGATATAAAGCTGGTTTTTGTCTCCTACCTGCTGGCCGAATACCTCTGTTAACTCCGGCGGAATATCGCTGGCTTCGCCCACTGGCTTGCTGTCGACATAGGTGATCATAGCTTTTGAGGGAACGTCAATCACGATGGCAAGATGAACCCATTTACCGGCTTTTATAGCTGGAGAAACCGTTCCGTTTTCATTAGCGCCTTCTGCGGTTATCAACGCCTGGTAGCCCTGCTGGGTATTTGTCCCAACAGGAGCCGCAAAAAAATGTCTGTCGGCATCCTTTCCGAAATCGAAAAAACGTTGTCCAAGTTGATCTGAACGCAAGTTTATCCATCCGGATATACTGAGCGATTCTAAATCTGTTAACGCTTCTCCCGGGACCATAACATAATCATCTCTGTTTCCAGAGAGCGACAAAACCATTCCAAACCGATCGTCATTGACATATTTGGCCCCGGCACCTTGAAATTTGCCGTGTAAATTGTTGCGAGACCAGTCCTTGAGATCGCCATCAAACACATAACGTGCAATCATTCCTGTTTCACCAATCCCATCCAATATCTGATCTCCACTCTGAGCCTGCGCGGTTTGGACTCCCCCAGCCAAAACAGTCACAGAAAGGATGACACGCAAGAATACGTTGTACATTTTCATATTCTTAGAACTGTATTATTAAATATAAAGAAATAAACATCCGTAAACCATTACATTAAAATGAAGCATCCGTTGTTTTATAATTTTTGATAAAACTATGAAGAATTGACGCTTTTCTATAGGTCTATTTTAGCTAATAATCACAGGATATTAGCAGAACCCTACTCAAAGACCAAAGAGAAAAATCAACCAATGCTTTAACCATTACATCAAGATAATGATCAGCCATTTCTTGACTACTATTGTTAAGTTTGTCGGTAGATGTCCTTGCTCTAAATCGGCAATTCATTTAAATAGTCTAACATTTTGTTCCTTTGGTTATCAAGCCATCACTTTTGAGAGCAAATCGATTCTCGTGCGACCTGCTTCAGCCACGGCTTATGAACAAGCGGGTCCTGATAGGAAACAAAAGCTCGAGATATAAATTAATAATTTTTTTTATGGCTTCTTCAGCACTTAATCAGCCAACTATGGTTATTGAAACCATGAAAGGAAAAGGCAACCGCAGATGTAAAAGTGAAAGGTTTCTGCCTATGGGCGAGGTGGTAAATAGCTAGCTAACTAGCATTAGTTCACGCACCTTCTCTATTTACTTAACGTGTAGTTTCTAACGTAGGATAATAAACAGTTTAAGCGGGCAAAGTCACCGGATAAAAGATCGTTGAAGCTCTCCTGCTTTATCTTTCACATAATCAGCATGTGCATTACCCCAGTTATCAATGCCGGATAATAGCGGTAGGATACTGCTGCCAAGTTCGGTAAGACGATATTCGGTCTTTTTAGGGTAAACCTCTTCTGTTTCCCGGTCTACCACACCAAAAAAAAAGAGGTCTGCCAATTGCATTTCTATAACTCGTAAGGTTGATCCGGGAATGCTTTTATGTATTTCGACGGGGCGGACAATTCCTCTTTTGATGGCATCGATAATACAAAGCTTCCACTTTCCTCCAAAAACTTTTAGTGCTGCGCGAATGCCGCAGTCCAAATCTTCCTCCATTTTTCTCTCGTACATGATTGATATAGTTTTAAGCAGTACTATCCAAAGATACCCAATTCCATCAATAGCCGGATCTCGATACCGAATCTTTTTTCGGTTATTGTTCTCCTTTTCTGTTTATCTGACCTTTGTTCCAAATCAAAACGTAAACAAGATGAAAGCGACAAAGCAAACAGGTGGTAAAATATCCGTTATAGGATTGGGACAAATGGGGCGTAAAATTGTTCAGCTATATGTTGATGCAGGTTATCAAGTAACCGTATGGAATCGTACAAAAGGAAAAGCGGCAGGACTGGGAGGTGTTGTAGAGGTCGATCACGCCGAAGCAGCTATAGCTGCCAGCCCGTTGAGCATTATAATTGTCTATGACAATCAAGGTACATGCGAAATACTTGGAAGTGTACAAGACGAAGGCATCTATAGTGGCAGAACTATTGTCAACTTTACTACTGGAAGCCCGAAAGAAGCCACCGAAATCGAAAAGACTATTTCTTCTCATGGAGGGCACTATCTTAATGGTGCTATCCAAGTGGCCCCCGATCAGATGGGACTGGAAAGCACTACAATCCTCGTTTCGGGAGAGAGGGGAGCCTTTACACAACACAAAATAACGCTTAATATACTTGCGGGTAATTTTAGGCACTTAAGCGAAAAAGCAGCAGCCTCATCAGCTATGGATCTGGCAACGCTTACCTGGCTCTATGGTTCTTATATAGGTTTAATCTATGGCGTAAAACTTAGCCAAGAATACGGGTTGAATTTAGCTGATTATAGTAGTATTATAGGTGAGATTACGCCCGGTTTTACTGAGTTCTTCCAATACGAGATCGGGGTTATAGACGGTGGAAATTATAAGATCACGCAGAGCCCATTACCAATCAGTGTTGCTGCCACCCAACGGATTGCCAACAGCTTCCAAGAGCTTAATGTTATTCAGGAATTTCCGCAAATACTTAAAACTATTCTTGAGACAGCAGATCAAAATGGTTTAGGCAACGAAGAGCTTGCTGCTATTACCAAGGTTATAGGACGGCAGGTGTGAACGAAAACAAGGTTTCTTATTCAATTTACCTGCGGTCAGAGTGATGAAGGAATGACTGCGGGGCTCATCCGTAAAACTAGAAATAGCAACAGGCAAAATAGTGAACATGTTATTCCGTTTTGGAATGAAAGCTCGAATCTCAAGACTATACCGATGAAGAATACAGATCGATAAATGCTTTCAACGCCCGCGACTGCTGCATATCCTTACGAAAAACCAATACGGTGTTCATAGTGCCTAATTGTCGGTTCAAACTATGGGTTGTTAAGCTCCTTCTGTAATAATATCTGGAAACCACTTCTTCCGGCAGTAAACTAATGCCGAGCCCGGCTTCAACAAAATTGATAATGCCCTCTATCGAGTTAAGTACAGTGCGTTTATAATGAACAATCCCCTTGGAACTTAACCAAGATTCCAGCCGTACCCTAAAAATGCATCCCTCTTCAAACACAATAATTTTTAAAGGCTGCTTCGACAATAACTCGTTTATCTTTGGACCGTTTGAAGCTGTTAGAATAATTAATTGTTCCTCTTTGATACTGATCTGCTCAAGTCCGTTAACTTTAACAGGTGCTGATACAAACGCGGCATGAAGCTTATGGTTCAGAACATCATTTATCAGGTCATTCCGCATAGCCGACTTAAATTCCAATTCAACTTGAGGATAATCCTCTTCAAAACGGTTGAGTATCTCCGGTGCTTTCAATGCCATGGTCGTTTCTATACAACCAATTTTTAGACTTCCGCTGACCTTGTTACTGTTTTGGATGTTATTTTTAACCTCTTCAACCAGGTGCCCGATCTGCTTACAGTAGTGCAACAGGGTTCGCCCGTTGGGTGTGAGCTCCACTTTCCGGGATGATCGGGTAAAAAGTTGTGTGCCGAACTCTTCTTCCAAGCTTTTAATTCTAGCAGTGACATTTGATTGAACGGTGAACATAGCCGCCGCCGCTTTTGTAAAACTGCCTTTAGCCACTACGGCTTCAAATATTTTCAGGTCATTGATATTCATCCGAATTAATCATAAAAAGTGATTTAATATATCACAAATAATCGTTTTAACTAATCAAATATCATACTTAATTTCGATTCATCAAAAAAGAATATGGAAAAAGTATCAATTCGTTTTGTCGGCCTACTACTTAATCTGTTTTTAACCAGCAATGCTGAGGCACGGTCAAATCAACAGTCAAACTTAAATAATTAAGCTATGAAAAACACTTCAGTTCACTTCCGCAATATAGAGGTAAACGGGTTAAATTTATTTTACCGGGAAGCTGGGGCAGCGGATGCGCCAACCATCCTTTTACTGCACGGATATCCCACATCATCGCACATGTTCAGAAACCTGATTCCAATCCTGAGCAAAAAATATCATATTCTTGCCCCTGATCTTCCCGGATTCGGCTACTCTGATGCTCCGGATCATGATAGGTTCAAATATACTTTCGACAACCTTGCTAGTACCATGCAATCATTTGTCGACAAGCTTAGAATGAAACGCTTTGCCGTTTATGTGTTTGATTATGGGGCTCCGGTTGGATACAGACTAGCTATGGCCAATCCAGAAAAAATTACCGGTATAATATCCCAAAATGGTAATGCATATAAAGAAGGTTTAAGCAAGGACTGGAACCCGATCCAAAAATACTGGCAAGATGCTTCCCTGGTAAACCGGGATGCACTTAGGGATTTTGTTTCTAAAACGGCCACATGGTATCAATATCATGCAGGTGTATCAGATCCATCACTGATTGCTCCGGAAAGCTATACACTTGATCAGTATTTTCTTGACAGGCCTGGGAATGTTGAGATACAGTTGGATTTACTGAAAGACTACAGGACCAACGTCGCGCTGTATCCAAAATTTCACAACTATTTCCGAACCTACCGTCCAAGGTTATTAGCGGTATGGGGAAACAAAGATCCGTTCTTTCTACCTGTGGGGGCGGAAGCCTACAAAAAGGATCTTCCTGATGCCATTGTGAAATTTTACGACACCGGTCATTTCGCTCTTGAAACAAATGTAACAGAAATTAGCACAGATATCATGGATTTTATAGTGACATTGCCTAAGTAATGCAATGATCAATTTGATATAATTTGATTTTAATGGGTTTACGCTACGATTTACTGAATTTCACGGTATCACCGTCGACTTTTACATAAACCCAGGTATTGCACTATCGATTAGCTCACAGTTCTGGTCTGCTTTTATGTTCGCACGGAAGCCGGAGGAGTAATGTCGTACTAAATATGGTCAGGCGGGTTTCCAAAAGATAAGGATGAACGAACTGGAAGTTTTTATTTTGTCAGATGGATTTATCCGGGATAAGAACATTGATAGGTATTCTCCCAGTGCAGATCTTTCGGCTTTAAAAGTACTACTGAAAGCCAACTTTCGATCAGACGAATATGTAGATATGGCGATGAATGTCCCCTTGGTAAGGACAAAAGACAAGTTAGTTCCAATTGGCTGATTTCGGCCCGCCACAGATTACCGATATTTTGATTTCCCATGCACATCCCGACCATATTGGCGGTTTAGTCGATAAAAACGGTGCTCTCGTCTATCCGAATGCCAGGCACCATATAGCACATGAAGAGTTCGATTTTTGGATGCGGGCTGAGCTGGCGGACTTCAAGAAGAGCGGGCTTTCCGAAATGCCTGAATTTCTGGAAATGCTGCTTCCTCCTATAAAGCATATCTTGGATCGCATAGAGACAAAGACAAGTTATTTCAGCCACGGAACACCATTGTATGGGCGCTTTTCTTTCCAAAGGGCACAAGTTCATACACTTGGAATGACTTTGACGACGATCCATAGTGGCAGTGGCAACTTGGTTTTCATGGCTGACCTAGTTACACTCGGACGTTTTGCTGTTTCCACACCCAGAGTGGAAGTTCTCCGGCGATACGGATATTGACTTAGCGATCACATCGAGAAAGAAACTTTTGCAGGAACTTGCAGTATCGGGAAATTGGGCGTTAGGTTATCACCTGCCTTGGCCAGGGCTGGGGCATATAGGAACAAGTGATTCGACATTTCAGTGGGTGCCCTATGCACGTTTTGCCCCTAATGATATTATTCTTTAAAAAAGGGATTAAATTTTCTCCCTATCTGGCGTGATTGAATTTGTAGATAAGACAACGCAGAGAGATGCTATTTTGGCTATTTCAATGAGCGACAGGTAATGTTGCGGCACCGTTTGGAACCGGTATATTAGCTAATCAAGGAAAAGAAGTGGAAATTGGCAGAGGGTTGCTTGAAAGAGGGGTTTTATCACACTTCTCTTCTGCCTTCAAAAAACATTTCGGCTATACCCCGAGTAAAGTGCAGGAATTCAGCTCCAATCATCATCTTAATCGAATTTTACGACAGTATTCGGTCCTGGCCGTTCGTCTAATAACAAGAATTGTCGATTACCTTTATTAGGTGTCCATGGTGTTTTACCCAATAGACCAAAATCTGTGTAGGTGCCCAGCGAACCAAATTGTTCAAATACAAATGGTAAGCCCTCAGCGCCCAATGGAGATGGTCTGTCGGCAAGATGAAGGTGCAGATGGGGCCCAGTAGTTTGACCAGTGAAGCCAAGAGAAGCAATTACTTCGCCCTTTTCTACCCGTTGGCCTGCTTTTACACGCAGGCTCCCCGGTTTAAGATGTTCATAAAAAACATACTTTCCTGAATCGATTTTCAAACACACATAGTTGCCGGTTGCCTTTTCTGCAGGAATTTTAGGATGATCGGAAAGTGTAGGGCTCTCAGGAAAATCATCTTTGCTGATGATCACAACACCATCAGAAACCGCTAGCACATCTAAGCCATAGCCATACCAGTTGGTAATTTGATCATTATTGCCCTTAGCATATTTCCCCTGCTCATCCAACAACATAAAGTCTATCGCGAAGCGACCCGGAATACACGCTTGTCCATCAACGGTATAAATGACCTTTCGATGACCCCGCTCCCAAGAAGGCTCGTACAGGGCTACCCAAGGTCCGCCTTTAAGCGGGGGGCCGAAAACTGTTGGCGACTGAGATAACAAATTGACGCTGGCGCCGCTGACTGTTCTAACCTGCCCAGATTCAGTTGGCAAAAAGCTATACTCCAACAGATGGGATAGATGAGATATTGTTTGACCACCAGAAATGGAGAGTTCCAAATATAATATTGCTGATAATCCAGGATATAGTACCCCCTTCCTTTCGAAAGTAAGTTGGCCCACCGGGGTTATCTGATTAAGTAATTCTTTTCCTGTTAAAGATAGGACCTCTGTTGAGTCCAGTCCATTGAAAACGGCAAGCTTGTTAATGGCGAGCGTGTCTGCGGCAAAATTGGTTATGAAAAGCTCATAGTAGGCCGATTGCTTTCCGTCAATTGTTACCAACTGCGGAGGGTGCAATACACGTATGTCAAAAGTTGTGTGGTATTCTTGCGCGTTGGTGCGGCAACCCCAAATCAATATTACTGCAGTTAAATACAATTTGATATGATGCATGTCGTTTTATAAATCTGTTTAAAATTAATCACAGTAATATGAAATGCGTCGAAAGATTCGTTTTCCAACTACAGTATCAAAAATACAACATCCGTTTGAATTTCGATTATTAGACCAAAAAGGAAATGTGAAAATTTTAAGCCGCCTTAATAAAATTTTGTTAAATAAACAAAGCATGTCTTTTAGACATACTTTGCTCTCAGTATTTACTTCTTACACCTTACCGAGCTGTGCTTTAGCCGCTTCAATATGCATATCTTTACCGGCTTCTATGGCAAAAATGCCATAACTCAAAGGAGCGGCCGCATGTCGCTCTACTGCTTGTTTGAACAAACTGTTCCACACGCTACCGCCCAGCTTTTCGTATTCAGTAATCAACACTTTGAGACTTTCTTCACCGAAGACGGGAATATGGCCTGAAAAATCGATAGACGGGTCACTGACCTGTGCTTCCGACCAATCTATGATACCGCTGACTATACCTTCTTTCGCTGCCGAGACATGGCCTGCATACAAATCACCGTGAATAAGACGGTAAAATCCGGCCAGAGACTGTCATTATCCAACCTAGACTATAGTCTAGAAAATTTAGAAGTGAAAAAACAGGAAAAATCAATTACCATCATCCCTTTACTTATGCTGCCAATAAATAGTATCTCTTAATCTAACTAGTTTAAAAACGCTGGGCATGTTGTATATAAAACCAACGTCTTGATCTTAGTTTAATTTAAGAACACTCAAAGCGGCCAAATCTTGCTTGGCACATCTGTGCTGTATTACGGTTCTTTTAAATTAGTAACCCATTGCTAAGTTAATACCCAACAGGTTTATTTGTATCGTAAAAATTGGCCTGCAAATACTGCATATGCTTATCGTATGTGTTAGCTTTCCCATCGCGTGAAACGACTCCCAAACCTTCAGGTCTTCACCATCTATTATTAAATGCGCTACCATGGTTCAATAAAATTTTAGTTGTCATCATACAATCTACAAGTATTTAACTTTTAACAAATTTGCTACAGAGTGTTAGAAACTATTTATACCATCTACGCCATATAACGGTTACATTTGTGTAAATGTAATATACATATATTATGAGCGTACACACAAACGTATTAAATCTCCTTTCGTCTTCCGTGGAAAGTAAAGATGTGGAAGCCAAACTGGCAGCAATTAAGAGCTTGATTGAAAAATTGAATAAAGAGGTTTTTGAAGACCCAAAAGTTAATCACAGAAAATCAATTGATGCAAAAAAATACGATGCTTTAAAGAGCTCCGAAGAAACACAACGTGCCTTGCTAAAATCATTGGAAGAAGTGAATAAGCGAAAGACGGCATATAGTGATGAAATTACAAAAACATTTGAAGAATTAAATGTGTCAGAAATATATACAGTTCAACAAAATGCAGGATCTGGTGAGGAAATAAAAATAACGGTCACGCTTATAGATGGAAGAATTTCAATAAGTACAAAGTCAGTTAAATAGCAAAACTTATAGCTAAATATGACAGGTAGAAAATCAATGTTGAGACTGTAAAATAGACTGTGTCAAGGATAATAAATAGAAGTATTATTTTTGACATAGTAATTATGAGTATTAAAGAAAGCGATTTTGATTTTGAGTCCATGAAGGATAAAGCTCTGGAACAGTTACGCAGCGGAGAATCACTTTATGGCAAGAACGGAGCTTTTGCTCCTTTAATGAAGAAATTTTTAGAAGCCGCGTTGGAAGCTGAAATGGAGAGCCATATGGACGAAGCCCAACGCTCCGGTGGTAATCGGCGTAACGGCAAGTCCAGTAAGCAGATTCGGACTTCTGAGGGTACGATCGATATCGATACTCCCCGTGATCGTCGATCCAATTTCGAGCCCCAACTCGTTAAGAAACGGGAGACGATTTTAGCTGAGAGCCTAGAGAAGAAGATTTTAGGCATGTATGGCTTGGGTATGAGTTTTCGGGATATTTCCAACCACATCAAGGAGATGTACGATACGGATATCAGCCACAGTACACTTTCTTCGATTACCGATAAGATTATTCCCCAGGTCAGGGAATGGCAATCACGAAGCCTGGATTCTCTTTATACGATTGTTTGGATGGATGCCATGCACTACAAGGTGAAAGAAGACCATCGTTTTGTTTCTCGGGCTGTATACAATATCCTTGGCGTTGACCGAAACGGACATAAGCATTTATTAGGGATGTATGTTTCGGAGAGTGAGGGGGCTAACTTTTGGCTGAGCGTACTGACGGACTTACAGAACCGAGGTGTAGAGGATATCTTAATTGCCTGTATCGATAACCTAAAAGGGTTTTCAGAAGCAATACAGGGTGTTTTTCCCGATACCGAAGTACAGACCTGTATCGTGCACCAGATCCGGAATAGCTTAAAGTATGTGGCCAGTAAGGACCAAAAGGAGTTTATGAGCGATCTAAAGCCTGTCTACCGGGCTGACACATTGGATCTTGCCGGATTGCGGATGGATGAACTTCAGGATAAATGGGGTGAAAAGTATCCGGTGGTCATCGACTCCTGGCGGCGTAACTGGGATCGTCTGACCACCTATTTCCGATACGATAAATCCATCCGAAAATTGATCTACACCACCAATACGATCGAGGGATTCCATCGCCAGGTCCGTAAGGTCACTAAAACTAAAGGTGCCTTCACTTCAGATATGGCGTTATTGAAACTGATCTATCTAGCCCATAAAAACATTAAGAAGAAATGGACGATGCCACTGGCCAATTGGGGAACAACAGCACAGAAATTAGCCATTTGGTTTCCGGGAAGAATGGTGTTAGATTTGCAATAAGCAAAATGGCTGAATTACCGCCCCGCGGGGCGGTAATTCAGCCATTGACACAGTTTGTTTTACACTCCCTCAATGTTTATCCGCCATATATCTATTGTTCTATGGTATTCTCTGTTAACATGTGTATTTTAGACCTGAATTTTTGAACTTTCACCCTGTAAATCGCTATTGCTATGCAAAACCTGAAAAAAGAAGATATCAACCAAGAAGTTTTTGACTTGTATAATGATTATGCGCATAATCGGCTATCTCGGCGAGACTTTATGCAGAAACTTTCCTATTATGCCGTGGGAGGATTGACGGTTGCCTCGCTGATGAGTTTTCTGAATCCTGATTATAAAGGAACCATACAGGTACAACCAGATGACCCGAGAATAGAAACAACATATATCAACTACCCTTCACCTAAAGGCGGAGGCACCATCAGGGCACTTTTGTGTATGCCGAGTGGAAACCAGAAAAAATTAGGCGGAATTGTAGTAATCCACGAAAACAGGGGCCTAAATCCATATATAGAAGATGTGGCAAGGCGGGCAGCATTGGCAGGATTTGTTAGTCTAGCTCCAGATGCGTTGAGTCCACTCGGCGGTTACCCCGGTAATGACGACGATGGACGTGCCCTCCAAAGCGAACGTGATAGGAACGAGATGCTGGAAGATTTTATTGCAGGATTTAAGTATCTGCAAAAAAATGAATTTTGCACGGGCAAGGTAGGTGTAGTGGGTTTTTGCTTTGGCGGGTGGATTTCCAATATGATGGCTACGCAGATTGCAGACTTAACTGCTGCCGTGCCTTTTTACGGAGCACAGGCTCCTGTAGAAGACGTTCCCAACATCAAAGCGCCGCTACAGTTACATTTTGCCGAACACGACACCAACGTGAACGGAGGGTGGCCTGCTTATGAACAGGCATTGAAAAACAACAACAAGGAATACACGGTATACCATTATCCGGGCACCAACCACGGTTTTCATAACGATACTACGCCACGTTATGACAAAGAAGCGGGAGAATTGGCATGGAAGCGTACCGTAGACTTCTTTACACAACAACTGAAGTAAAATATATCAATTCAGTGGACAAACTTTCTAAGGCAACTTTAATAGCTTTGCTATGCTTCACAGTATTGAGTTTGTAAGCAGCACGGCGGAGAAATCCAAGAAAAGAATAACGAGAATTACACAAATCATTATTCGAAGGCAGATTGGATTGGCGTAAAAGGACTTGGATTGCCCGAAATGATGATTGAGATTGAAATGAAAGCTAGAGTTTCAAAAGAACAGTAACGCTATATGAAAACTTTTTTTAAAGAGCTATTTGAATATAACAATCACTTCAATACGAAATTGGCTGAATCATTTTTAGCCAATCAATATATTGTTTCAAAAGAATCAGTAAAGGTATTTTGCCATATTCTCAACGCACATGAGATCTGGAATTCAAGGATCCAGGGAAAAACAAATATTTACGAGATTTGGCAGGTTCATAATCCTGTCGATTTTGCTAAGCTGATGGAATTAAACCAGGAAAACACAAATGCTATTATTGAAGGAAACTCTTTAAACGAGGTTATTCAATATTCCAATGGTAAAGTACAAAGAAAAATACAGGATATTCTATTTCACATGATCAATCATTCCACCTATCATCGTGGACAAATAGCAATAGATTTTAGAGAATGTGAAATTGAACCAATCGCCACAGATTATATACATTATAAAAAATGACTTGAGTCTATTCAGCTATTTTTATGGAATAAAATAGATCATTACCTCTATAACGTGTCTTAACTATCCAAGAATGAGAAATCGTTATAAACATTCGGACTTTCACCGTGCAATCATTCTGATGCTAATCCTCAAAATACGTCCAGTTTTCGCAGCAGCTCTTCTCCTCTCAGATTCTTAGCAAGAATCACACCTTCAACGCCCTTATGTGCAAAAGGGGACGACAAAATTTCATAAATTGTACCCCTTCTTCCTGCTCAGCGGTTTAGTGGGACTTCAAATTTGAGACGATATTATGAAAGAATTTCAGTACGACAATAGAATGTATTACAGTCCTGTTGAGTTTGCAATGGCACATATAGGCGGAACTTGGAAAATTCCAATCCTGTTGTGCCTTCGAAACGGTTCAATGCGATATGGCGATTTGAAAAAGTCTATACCACACATTTCAGATAAGATGCTGATCACCCAGTTACGGGAATTGGAAAATAAAAATATGCTCACCAGACACTCCTTTCTAGAGAAACCCCCAAGGGTAGAATATCAACTTACCGAAAAAGCCATAAGAGCCTTGCCTGTTATTGACCAATTGACAACGTACGGTATTTCGCTGATGAACGAAGCAGGCGTTGATCGAAGTTCTGATTGATGGTCTATAGCCTGACTTTCAACTAAAAAACCGAAAGTTTGATAACCTTTATTTCATTTTTCCTTTATATACAAAAAAGTATATAAAGATGGTACTAAATGCTAAAGCCCTTATGTTTGCAGTAAACAAAATTTTAAAAGAACATGGAGCATGTAAAGCATCAAAAGGAGTAGGTGACAATTCCTACTTTACCTTGCATATTGATAAAAGAAACCCTATCCTTTTGGGAAATATTGGGATTTGAGATTACCTATAAACTAACTCGACCCTACCAATATGGCATCATAGAACGAGGGGGAAATGCAGAATATTGTTGACCCAGGTAAACTTGGCAGACAAAGAGAAAGAGCGTTTAGCCCAGAAGCATGATGTTAAACTTTGACTGGACCAACTACGACAAACGAAAGGGTATGCTGAGTTATATATTTTACAATTATCATAAAATAAAAAGCCTCTATAAAAAAACTATATCAACCAACGCAAGCTCGGAGATTATTATGATTTATCGTAAAGATATATACCTTATTCTAGCAATCATTATCGGTATATTTGTACAAAGCAGATGCTGCTATAAATTGGCAAAATACGTAACTTGACAAAATACTGAGAAACACTTATGATAAACGCGAACGGCAAAACTGAATTTTGGGAAAAAAGCTTTGTTGAGAAACAGGAAATGTGGGGTTTTGAGCCATCCAATTCTGCCATATTGGTAAAGGATTTTTTCCTTGAAAAATCAGTGAAAAACATACTTATTCCTGGAATCGGTTATGGGCGGAATGCACAAATTTTCAAAGATAATGGAATAGCCGTAACAGGGATTGAGATATCGCAAACGGCTATTGAAATGGCAAGAAAACATTATGGAACAGCTCTGACGATCTATCATGGTTCCGTAACCGATATGCCATTTGACAATTCCTTATATGATGGAATATTTTGCTATGCTTTAATTCATTTACTGAACCGTGTGGAAAGAAAAAAATTGATTGCTGATTGCTATAATCAACTAATGGACAATGGATACATGGTGTTTACAGCTATTTCCAAAGAAGCCCCCACTTATGGCAAAGGCAAATTTCTCAGCAAGGATCGGTACGAAATATTCGGTGGGGTAAAAATGTTCTTTTATGATAGAAAATCGATCACCGAAGAGTTTAGCAAGGTCGGATTATTCGAAATCAAGGAAGTCATAGAAAATTATCCATTCTTTTTAATTAAATGCAGAAAGATCCGGTAAGCCGGTTTAACGGTTTTATCGGATAAGAATTGGTCACTAATAAGATTTAGTCATGGTAAAGGCTAATGCTGATAGTGATTTTTTATAAGAAAAATTAGATTTACCCTTTGATGTAATAAAGCATATTTGATAGCTATATGAAGTAAATCACCAAAACTATATGAAAATAAACATACTCCTGATAACGCTATCCTTAATTTTCCAAAAAACAATTCAAGCCCAAAGTGACAATAAAATTGACGATATATTCAAAATTAGGTTACGATAAAGAGATTACATTTAATGGATTTTTCATCTGGTAACACCATTTTATCTATACACAATCCACAGACGAAATGAATGAAAAAGGTATGGATATTCCGCTCCAAAGTACAACACTATTCCCAATATGTACCAGTAATTCCGAGGCAAAGTACACCAGTTTTTAAGTAAGATTGGTTAGCTGTTTAGGTTGCGAATTGAATGGTTATGGATACTCACTTTATGCAGTGTACGGTCTATGTGCCTTCTTCACCTTATTATTATATAACATCTGTAAATGGTTGTTTATGGTGGATAATCAAAGGTAACTTAAGATAAAATAGGCCTCGATGCACATTTAGAGGGATAACGTTAATGCAGAGAAACGGATAAATACTGTTAAAAAGAAAACAATTGCTGATCTGAATTTATTTTTGTTGGTATTCGCGAATGCTGGGCATTTTATCTAAGTTTGTGAAAAATAACCTTTTATGATACTACAATCCTTAATTGCTGAATTTGAACAAGAGGTAAAAAGCACAAGAAAATTATTACAGGCTGTACCTGAAAAAGATATCAATTACAAACCCTCTCCAATTTCATGGACAATGGGCGAACTTGCACAGCATATTGCCACGATATATTACTGGTATGTAGGAACACTCAGCCAAGATGTATATGATTTGGCAGCTGATCACCTTGGGCGTGGAGAGCCTGCAGACATCAAAACTACTCTTGATCTTTTTGAGAAAAACGTTGAAAAATCCAGGGCTGCACTGAACGCGACTACCGAAGAAAATTTACAGGACCAGTGGACCATGAAAATTGGCGATCGTACCGTGCTTGGCCCGATGCCCCGGAGTATTGTGCTCCGCAGTTTTCTTTTCAATCATGTTTATCACCATCGTGGCGAAATGGTCGTTTACTTGCGCGCCACCGGCAATAAAGTACCAGGTCTTTACGGACCAACGTACGAAGAAAATCCCGGAAGTAAGTAGCTAATCGAATCAATCAGTTATTTCCTCCAAAAGAGCAACAGTACACCAAAGATAGGGAACTTGCCCATAGTAGTCGCGGTAGTCGCCTTTGTCATTCTTTTTATTCGTTCCGACACAAACCTCAGTTACATCTCCTTGCTCATTAATGTAGGATACTAAGGCCATCCGTGTTTAACCCCTGTAATGAATGCGTATGTAAAGAAAGGAAAAAGAAGGGACAAAGTGAAGAATCTCTTCCGCATAACATGAAATTTTAAATTGTCCAACATTTCAAGCCATCGCGTTATGAGACGTTACTGTCTGTAAAAAAACACCATTTTCATCCAAAATCGCCTCAAATTTTATGATCTACAACTTAAATTAAGTGGTAATGTAAGGCAATCGAGTGTACTTAAAAATTCCCTGATCGTCAAAAAAGATTAACTCAGCAGTACACAAAGTGTCCGAATCCGAACACTTGCCGTCTGAATTCGGACACCTGCTGAAGCAACTGGATATCCATTTTCCCAGTCCCATCATACTTTTCTACATTGGCAAGTTAGTTGTAGCTTTTTTACCGCAATTCAGATAAACGGAAATACCATGATACGGAATCATCTCAAAATCGCCTGGCGGAATCTGAGTAAACACAGACTACACTCCTTCATCCATATTGTTGGTCTGGCAATTGGTGTTGCAGCCTGTCTACTCATTTTCCTATTTGTGCGGTATGAGCTCACCTACGATAAACACAATAAACACCATGACCGAATAGCACGGATAACATCTATTATACATACCCCAGAGTCGGATGACTTATCCCTTGCCACCTCCCCTTACCCCCTTGCTGACGCGTTATTACGCGAGTATCCTGAAGTCGAGGCCGTTGTACGCCTCGAATCATCACCGGCAGCGATAAGCTATGAAAATGAGTTGATCAGTGAACCAGGCTTTTACCAAGCCGATCAAAGCATCTTCTCTGTATTTTCGTTTTCGGTAATAGCCGGAAACGAGGTTGATGCGTTGACGATGCCAAACAGTATCGTGTTGACCGAAAGTATGGCAAACAAATATTTCAACATGCCGGAGCATGCCCTTGGGCAAACGATTATCTGCGACGGACAACCCAAGCGGGTTACTGCAGTCGTAGCAAATCAACCCGCCAACTCAGATCTCCATATTAAAGGCTTACTTTCAGCAAACTTTTCCGAAACAACTTCTTGGATGGAAGACGATTTCCCGGTATATACCTTCGTCCTTTTTAGAGAACAGGTGAATTTGCGGCTCTTCGAGCAATCATTGGAACGTCTGGCCAAGCAATATGTACAACCTGAGCTGGATGAATGGGGCGCAACGGGTTACCGTGCACGCTTCTTGGTTGAGGCACTTGCAGATGTACATTTCAGCCAAGGAAAGCAGATGGATACACCTAAGGGCAACAAGCTATTCAACTATGTCTTCTTTTTATTGGCATTATTCATCTTAGTTATTGCGCTACTTAACTATATCAACCTATCTACCGCCAAAGCGGCAGAACGAGGGAAAGAAGTGGGTGTTCGAAAAGTAAGCGGTGCCCGATGGTTACAATTGATAAGTCAATTTGTTATCGAATCATTTCTACTTATCGGATTGGCTTGGACTGTTGCCTTTGGACTCGTGCTGCTGCTAATTCCTTATTTCAATCATCTGCTCGATACAAAACTTTCATTCCGTTTGCAGGACTATATGTTGTTTTTGATCGGCACATTTGTGCTCACGACCGTTCTGACGTCACTTTACCCGGCATTAGTGCTATCAGGCTACAGCCCTATTGATGTATTGAAAGGGAAGCGGGATACAGGCTTGAAGGGCATTTCTTTGCGAAAAAGTATCGTTGTGGTGCAGTTTGTTATCACCATCGTACTGATAACAAGCACATTAGTGGTATACAGGCAAATGAAATACGTCACAAATGCAGATCAGGCATTTAATGTCCATCAGGCCGTGAGCATAAGGCTTCCCACAGATGAAGTAAATCGAAGTAAGGTGAATGGTCTCTACGAAGCCTTACAACAACTACCCGAAGTACGGTCAATAACCATGGGGAATGGCGTGCAAGGAGAAGACGTCGCACTAGCGACCACTTTAGGTATGAGCAATGGTGAACAACGCCATTTGTTTTGCAATTATTTTTTCGTTGATACTGATTTTGTACCCTTTTTTCAGATCCAATTATTGGAAGGCAGAAACCTATCCGATAGCCTTCTTACGGATAAGCAGCAAGCATTTTTGGTAAATGAGGCTTTTGTTCGTGTTATGGGATGGTCTGACCCGATAGGCCAGCCTTTGGAGACGGGATTTGACCGTAAAGGAGAGGTAGTGGGCGTCGTAAAGAATTTCTACTACCAATCCATGCATAACCTGGTAGAACCCTTGGTTATGATCTATCGGACGGACGCACCTTGGTTTATTTCTATAAAAATACAACCAAAAGATTTAGTTAAGGTAAAGACATTATGGCATCGTCTCTTTCCAGATAAAGTTTTTGACTATATTTTTTTGGACGATGCGTACGCGGCACAATATCGAAAAGATACCATAACCATGTATCTATTTAGCTATTTCACTTTACTGGCCATACTAATTTCCTCCCTTGGTTTATATGGCTTGGTGGCCTTGATGACGACAAGACGAATAAAAGAAATTGGTATCCGGAAGGTACTGGGTGCATCGGTGGCGGGAATGGTGGCGTTGCTGTCAAAAGACTTTGTTAAACTGGTGCTTGCTGCTGTTTTAGTTGCAGTGCCCATAGCTTGGTGGGCAGCAAGCAGTTGGTTGAATAGCTTCGCCTACCGCATTGAGGTAGAATGGTGGATGTTTACCGTAGCCGGATTAGCTGCGCTGGTGATTACGTTGCTGACAGTAAGCTGGCAAGCAATAAAGGCGGCGATAGTAAATCCAGTAGATTCCTTACGCGATGAATAAAACTGCATAATAGTGAAATAAAAGAAAGTAGTTAATAGGTAAGCCAAAATTAAATTCAATTATATAGTGAGGCTTAGAGGCCATTACTTCCGCTTTGCGAAAATAGAAGAAAGAAATAAACCAGACCTAGGGTTGTCTTATGACGAAGACTTAGACATGGGAATGTGATAGAATCTCTATATATCCATCCGTTCCATGCACGTGAATTCGTTGCCTATCTTTTATCAGTTTCATAGCATTTTCACCTCTGACAACTGCTGGTAACCATATTCATGCGATAACTGCTCAATGGGTCATCAGCCCACCAACTTGGGTAACTAGGCCTTTTATGGATACAAACAATGGTGTCCAACATCTCCCAAGCGGGAATCCATGTTCTGTTATTGCAAAAGTATTCAAGAACTATCCCTACTCTTCTTTTTCAATCATCCGTACAATATCTTTTAAATCTTCCGCAGTGATTTTTTCTTCTTTTGCAAAGAAACTCACAAGTTCTTTATAGGAGTTTTTAAAATAGTCGCTCACGAAATTTTTCATGAATAGCGTTTTGTATTGTTCTTCAGGAACAACTGACTCATACCGATAGGCATTTGCATATTTTACCCCTTTAATATACCCTTTCTTCTCCAGATTCTTGACGGTAGAAGCTAAGGTTGTATAAGGTAATTTGGAATCATCTAAATGGTTGAGTAATTCCTTGACGAAACCGCCATTTAACTGCCATATAGCCTGCATAGCTTGCTCCTCTGCAAAACTTAACTTTTCTAAAAATATTTTATTGCTTTTTTTTGTCATGTTTTTTTGTACTAATGTTGATACGGTCACGTTGTTGTTTTACATCTTTTATCACGTCAATGCTCGCAATAGCTTTCGGATCAAGCGCGCCCTTTTCTTCCCATGTTGCTTTTTTACCATCAATATATAAATCAATCTTCTTTTCATCAATCTGTTTTTTAACATCGACATCCACCTCTACTTGCTTATCTTTTTCTCGTGTTGGCGAAGTCGGAACTTTTCCTTCTTCTGGACGGCGCTGTTCAATGGACTCACTTTTTATTTCCTGAGCGGCTTTTTTTGTGCTTACCAGAATTACGCCATGCTTTCCTTTCTTACCATAGCGCTCGATGGCAGAAGTATTTTTAAGTACCTCTATTGAGCTTATCTCGTTTGGATCTATGCTGTTTATGTCTCCCTCATATTCTTTTCCATCCAAAATATATAAGGGATCAGCCCCACCACCTTTTATTCGAATGGTGCTGGCTTTTTGAGATCTTTTCGTCGTATCCGCGTGCGTTTTACTTTCCATTTCAGCAGAATCTTTTAATTTTTGTTCTTTCGCCCTCGTGGTAACAAATGCCACACCATAGGCAGCTTTTTCTCCATAGATGGCTTTGGCTTCTACTGATTTCACGACAGAGATCGATTCAGTATCTTCAGGCTTCGGCATTTTTTCACTCTCTTTTTTGGGAATGCCATCTATAACGTAGAGCGGTTTTTGCCCTTCCAGCGTATCCAGTTTTAAGGTATCCATCAACGATTGCTGAGGTTCAGCACCGTAGCCGACCACGTGTAACGCATCCTGGAAAGCAAGTGATTTATTAATGGTTAAAACAACCGCTAGCAGAAGCGGGGCCGAAAGAATATATTTGCTAAGGAGCAATTTCGAAGATTTTTTTTTATTCATCATAGCGATTCTATTTTTAAGTGATTTTAGCTTGAAGTAATTGTTTGCTAAAACTGGGTTGGGCTGGCCCAATAGATTAACTAAACTATGTTGATAACGCCTTTTATCTGCGCCATTGGCGAGCACGCGGCGATCAGTCAGGTATTCAAGATTCTCTTTAACAGCATATCTTAACAACCAGACCACGGGATTATACCATAGTGCAATGCTGGTCAACTCGATGAGCAATACATCAACTGTATGAAGCTCTTTGACATGCACAGTTTCATGTACCAGGATATTTTCTAATTCTTCTTCCGAATGAAGCCGTGGATTGATATAGATGGATTTCCAGAAGGAAAAGGGATTCACATAATCTAGGATCTCAAGGAATTCGTATGCATGGTATTGCGTAAGATGAGCGTAGCGATGGATGCGCGCAAGAGAGAAAAGACGTACAAAAAGCAACCCCAAAAGCATGCTGCCAACACCTGTAATTAGCCAGGTCAACCACATCCAATTGTTATCAGGGGTTTCTTCGGCTCGAAAGATCTGCGACCATCTAATGGTACCATCAATAGCGACTTCTACATGGCGGGGCGCTGTGAACAGTTGTTGCCAATCGATTGTTGGAAATGTAAAAGAAAAGAGCACAGCAAAAATAAAATAAAAGCGGTTGAGTTGATAGAAGGTCAGTCTTCGAAAAAAAACAATGTAAAAGACGTAGAATAGGGTAAGTGCTCCGTTCACTTGCACCAAATAATGAATCCATTCATTCATAATAAAGACAATTAACACAACTTAAATACGTTTATATCGTAAAGTTACGAATATTTCGTAAATAAAAAAGTTTTTTGCCCTTTTTATTATCGTCCGGATAAAAATGCCCGACAGACAATATGGAAAGCCTTTATTTTTTAATAAAAGATTTCAATTGTGGTGAATCATTTGTTCTGGCTATCCGACATATTTGAACTAAACCAGCGTGCGGTTTCCTTTATGCCCTCTTCATAAGATGTAGGGACAAAATTAAACGCTCTTTCAAATTTTGAAGAATTAAATACAAATGGGAATTCATCCTGATAGTTCATTTCGTATGCCTCGCGCATAAAAGCATTAAACCATCCTATTACACGCAGAAGCCATTTTGGGACGACGATGATATCCGGTTTTGCACCAAAATGACCGCCGGCTAAACGTACGAACTCTTCGCCGGTAAGCGGCTTAGCAGTAGGCAAATGCCATATCTGCCCGAATGATTGCTCATCTTTTGCAAGCATGTACAATGCCCGAGCGGCATCCGGAACGTAATTGAATGATCGAGGTACGTGGGCATTTATAGGCCATTGCGCTTTTTTGCCTTTCAATAGGTTGGCAAAGACGTACACTCCCGGCGCACTTTTATCGGTTACGCTAGGGCCGTAAAAATCAACTGCTCGGGCAATAGTTGCTTTTATCGTACCTTTGCATATTGCTGATTCCAATATATTGGCAATTTCTGCTCTAATCTCGCCTTTTTTACTGCATGGATTGTATGATGTGTTCTCGGTGATTATGCCATTCTGTTTCCCGTACATATAGGCGTCATCAAAGAAAATCAGCTTAGCTCCGTGTTCCTGGCAGGCTTCGATAACATTACACATAATAATCGGCCATTGTTCTTCCCAAATACTAGCCTTATACTGCAAGCCGACCGTCAAATATACTATAGACGATCCTTTTACCGCGTGATGAACCTGTTCGGGGTGTAATAAATCAGCTGCCAAACAGCTTGTTCCGTTAACAGGATTTGGATTTCTGGAGACTAACCTAACGGTTTCCCCATTTTTCAGTAAAACCGGCACCAATGCTTTGGCGATTGTGCCATTTGCGCCTAGAATGGTATGGATATTCATCTTATTGCCTTTTGTAAATTTTTAATAACACAAAGTTGTCCATTAACAACCTCGTAAAATTGTAGGAAAACGAAATTATTCTACATAATTTTGGAAAAAACGAATAGCAGCTATCAAGAAACAAATAATAACCCATGGCAATTATTAGTAAGAGAGTTCCTGTTGATGATAGATTATTAGACGTTTTACTTCATTTTATTACTATTCAATCTGAAAAGGATGAAGAAAAACAGCTTTTTCACCTTTCACCGACGCTGGAATTGATGGTAGTATTCAACTTCGGATCGCCCATTTCGGCTTCTTTCGGCCATTCAAAAGAAAAGCGACAGGTGATTGATCGTATAACTATTCTCGGCCCCATTCGGAAAACACTAAATTATGAACTCAGTGGAAAGGTGGACGTACTTGCTTTACCATTCATGTACGATGGCGTCTACCGACTTCTACCGGATCTTCAGGTAAATAAACATGTTGCCAAGATCGACAAGACCGTGTTAGAGGCTTATATCAACGGGCTTGAACCTATTTGGGAAAAGCTTACCAAGGAATCCTCAACTGTAGACCGTATTGCCCTACTTACCGATTTTCTATTGAATGGAGGGCTTGCCAAACGCGATATAGAATTAAAACCCCTTATGGCCGCAGAAGCAGACGTGCATGTGCGCAGCATCAATCCGGTAAAATCCATGGCAAATAAAGCTTCGCTATCCGATAGAACGGTACAATTACGTTTCCAGAAATATGTAGGTTATTCACCAAAGGAACTTATCCGTTTTTTACGGTTTAAACTGGTTGTGGTGTTTATCAGAGAACAGGCATTACCGATTGATTGGTTTGATATCATCGTCAAGTTTGAGTATCATGACCAGAGCCATCTTATCAAAGACTTTAAGTACTACACGGGTTTATCACCCCGACAATTCTTAAAAGTATGCAAAGGAGATAATTTTTGCATGAACCATCCATAGTTAGCTACGGCACCATTTCGTTTTTTTACAATTTTAGCTTTTACCACCCCGGTAGTTTTGCATCGTTTTAAAGATTTTACGATGCTACAACAATTAAAAATTTTCACTTTTATGCTAAAGCCGCCTTCCATGAAGCGGTACATCACTCTGCTCTTCCTCGCGTTGATAAGCCTCCCAGCTGCAAGCCAGCAGAAAATCACCATAAGTGGGCACATTAAAGACCACGCAACAGGCGAAGCCTTAATCGGAGCCACCATACAGGTGCAGATGCAAGGAAAAAAAGTCAGCACTCTGAGTAATGCCTACGGTTTTTATTCCCTCACCGTACCTGTAGGAAGTAACGACCTGGTAGCGCGCTTTGTAGGTTTTATAGAACAACAGCTAACCGTCAATCTGCAGGCCGACACCCTGCTTAACTTTCAGTTGCGGCTTCAGGACCAGCAGCTCGATGAAATTGAAGTGGTATCCACCAGAGAGGTAGACCCCATTGCCAGCCCCCAAATGGGTGTAAATAAGATCAGTGCCACAGAGATCAACCGCATGCCTGTGCTATTTGGTGAACGCGACTTAGTGAAGGCGCTACAGCTCATGCCCGGTGTAAAAGATGGGGGCGAAGGAAATGGCGCCATGTTTGTACGTGGTGGTGGTGCCGACCAAAACCTCGTGCTTCTTGATGAGGCCTTGGTATACAACCCAGACCATTTGATGGGCTTCTTCTCTACGTTCAATACCGACGCAATCAAGGACGTTACGCTATACAAGGGTAGCATGCCTGCAACATATGGCGGAAGACTATCCTCGGTACTCGACGTACGTATGAAAGAAGGTGACAACCAAAATTACAAAGTAAACGGCGGTATCGGTTTGATTTCATCACGTTTGAATGTAGAAGGTCCGATCGTGAAAAACAAAGGTTCTTTTCTTATGAGTGGCAGACGAACCTATGCAGACTTATTTTTGCGGGCAAGCTCCGATCCAAACGTGAACAACAACCAGCTCTACTTCTATGATCTCAACCTGAAAGCTAACTACACATTGAGCAGTAAAGACAAACTGTATGTCTCCGGATATCTGGGAAGAGATAGGTTAGGGTTGCGCGACTTATTTGGTCTCAACTGGGGAAATAGCTCAGCAACGCTACGGTGGAACAGACAGGTCAGTCCGAAAGTATTCTCCAACGCGAGCCTTATATATAGTGACTACCGTTACGACATTGACCTGAACACGGCATCCGTTGATGGGAGTATCAAATCGCGAATACGCGACATGAACCTTAAAGAAGAACTGAGTATTTACGCCAATGGAAATAATACGATCACTGTGGGCTTTAACACGATGTACCATCACATTAATCCCGGTCACTACTCGGGCGCCATCACACTAGAAAATATTCCTTCGAATTACTCCCTCGAAAACGCGGTATATGCCAGTAATTCCTGGAAAGCTTCTGATCGGCTTTCCGTTGACTACGGTCTTCGGGTAAGCGCCTTCTCGGTGCTTGGCGGCGAGCAAGAATTTTATACCCTCAATGAGAACGATCAGATCATTGGCATCAACACCTACAGTAGCGGACGGATCGTGCAAACCTACATCAACCCTGAGCCTCGGTTATCGGCTGCATTCACTCTTAATGAGATCTCATCGATAAAAGCTTCCTACACCCGTAATGCCCAATACCTGCACCTGATTTCCAATACCGGTGCCGGGAATCCTACCGATAAATGGGTGCCGGTAAACAATAACATCCGGCCTGGAACAGCAGATATGTTCGCTGCCGGCTATGTACGGCAGTTTGACCAAGCCAACTACACATTCAGCGCCGAGAGCTATTACAAAAACATGCACCGACAAATAGACTATAAAGACGGTGCAAATATACTCAGTAATGAACCTATTGACCCCCAACTACTTTATGGCCGCGGAAGAGCTTACGGAGTGGAACTACTGCTTCGAAAGAACACGGGTAAACTAACCGGGTGGTTGGGTTATACACTGTCTAGAACGGAGTTGCAGATCGACGGCATTAATGGCGGCAACTGGTACAACGCACGTCAAGACCGCACCCACGATATTTCAGTTGTGGCCATGTACCAACTGAGCAAAAAGTGGAATCTGTCTGCCGTATGGGTATATAACACGGGCAATGCTGTCACCTTTCCTAGCGGAAAATACCGCTCTGATGGGCAGGTTGTATACTATTACACGGAAAGAAACGGTTACCGCATGCCGGCCTACCATCGCTTGGACCTTAGTGCCACTTATACGCTACAGTCTAAAAAACGCTACAGCTCCGAGCTAAACTTTGGGCTGTACAATGCCTACGGACGAGCAAATGCTTTAGCCATTAGCTTCCGCGAAAGCCCTGACGACCCTGATCGTACCGAAGCGCTTCGGACAGCACTCTTCAGGTTTGTACCATCTATTTCCTATAACTTTAAATTTTAAGATCATGCACCTATCGGTTAAACGGTTATTTGTGGGCTTCAGCCTGCTGACATTAGCTTCCTGCCAGGACGTTATTGATGTCGACCTCAACTCCTCAAACCCCAGATATGTTATCGAAGGCGAAATAAATGATAGCGCTGGACCCTATTATGTACACATTACGCGAAGCAAAAACTTTGATGAAGATAATAATTTCCCGGTTGTGGGTGATGCCATTGTGACGGTGACCGACGTGGAGGAAGATATCACGGAGAGACTACAATTCGTTGATGGTGTGTACCGGACCTCTTCGCTGAGCGGTGAACCTGGCCATACCTATCATTTGGAAGTAAGAACAGCCGACCAAGTATTCACGGCCAGTTCAACCATTCCCGAGCAAGTAATCGGAATAGACAGTCTTTACATCAGAAGTTCAGAATGGGATGCCAACGAATTTTTTGCCACTGCCAATTATGTAGATCCGGAGGGCAGAGGAAATCATTACCGTTTTCGCCAGTGGATCAATGGACGGCTGATGGGTCTCTCCATTGTCACCAATGACGATTTTAATGACGGTCGATTAAATACACTTATCCTGGACTATAACATCGAAGAGGACAGTGGACGTCCACCGATCCAAACGGGCGATCACATCCGAGTAGAAATGCAGTGTATCGATAAAGCCGTTTATGACTACTACCGCACCCTGGAAAATGCGGGTGGCGGAGATGGTGGCGGTTGGCATAGCCCTGCAAATCCGGTGGGAAATATCAAAGGTGGTGCTTTGGGTGTGTTCAATGCCTGTAGCCATTCTTTTAAAGAAATTCGCGCAGAATAAGGGCTAAATAAAATAATTAACACAGATCAACTCCAAACAAAAATCTTCATCTATGAAAAATAAAATCACACTCGTTATCGGCCTCGTGGCTGCAATGCCCCTTATGAACAGCTGCGGGGTTATATTTGGTGGAAGCAAATATCAAGGATTGATTATCGCAAAAGACCGACCGAAGGCTACCATTTTTGTGAACGATGAAAAAGCAGGTGTAGGGCAAGTTACGAGCTTATACAAAAGAAATCGCCCCCTAAAGATAGAGCTCAAAGAAGAGGGTCATGAGTCTGTAGTCAAAAATTTCGACAACAGGTTGAGAACCGGCAATTTCATTTTATCCGTGGTAACTTCATGGGTAGTAGGTATTGCTGTTGATTTGGGAACAGGCGCTGCTTATAAACCTGATCACAAAGGGGATCCGAACATCCAGAAATTGAGCACCAAAAACTTTTCTTTCACCGTCGATAGTTTAACGGAGGAAAACGAAACGAAATAATAATCGAAGGTGTGTGTTCCCTCACACGACGAAGCGGGAAACTCTACCGAATTTATTAACCTGGGTTCATTGTTTGCTACGCCTGAACTCTTGATCTTTGTAAAAAAAAGAAGATGCCAGAGATTATTTTACCAATCGTTTTTTGTGTCGCGCTGCTTATACTGAAAATCAAACACAAAACCTATCAATTCGCCTTATCAGCAAGGATTGCGATGGCGGCTATGTTGATAATTACTGCTATTGCCCATTTTGTTTTCACAAAGGGAATGTCCATGATGCTTCCTGATTTTATACCTTACAAAACAGAGCTGGTTTACTTGACAGGGATTATAGAAGCTATGGCAGCAGTTGGAATATTAATATCAAAATACCAAAAGCTTACGGGATTGTTATTGATCGTCTTTTTTGTATTGGTTATTCCGGCAAATATATACGCTACCTTAAAACATGTAGATATGGAAAATGCAACATTTGAGGGGGATGGCCCTAACTACCTTTGGTACAGGATTCCACTGCAAGCGTTTTTTATTGCATGGGTTTATTTTTCCTCCATAAAACCCGTTGAAGGTAAAAAAAAGACTTGAGTAAAAACATAGCAGAAGCTGTTGCGCATCAGAAAAGAACACTGGAAAAAGCATAATACCTATATAATAAATTTGGCATTTTTCACCATTTTTTTAATCCTGGGAGTTTCTATCATATAACTAAAACTACAATGACTCACTTTATATTGCTAGTATGTTCGTTGGATTATAAAAACCTATCGATCATTTCCATGCCTATGCTTTCGTAAAAACCGGTTGCGCTTTCTGACAACTGAAGAATTAATTTGCATTCATTTCCCGCTTTCTCTTTCGTGAGTCTGACTAGCTCTTTTCCGATTTTACTATTCCTGTGACTCTTGTCCACACAAATATCCGACAGATAGAATAATGCAATAATTTTCTTCGACCCCTTCTGTCTTTAACAGCCCGAATTCAATACCTTCACATTTTTTAACACCTTACCTTACCAAGTAAGTAGCGTATGATCCAAATCGCTCGATTACCTCTATATCATCTTTACAACATTTTGTAGGATATTATCAAAAGCTTTTTACTCCAATTTTTCTTATGTAATTTCAGCTTTAGTAGACCTATATACACAATAACAGAAAAACTGATTTACCCAATTTCGGGACAAAATAATTAAAAATGGAAAGAGTGGTAGCTCATTATTACATAGAAACCCCTTTGGCCCCTGAGCACGCAGCAGCGGTCTTAGCTGGCGAACAATCCTCGGGCACTTTTGTGCCTATACCTGGCGAAACCGATGAACTAAAGCAAAGGTTCGCTGCAAAAGTCGAGGCCATTGACTTATTGGATGCCGTTAAAGAACCGGCAATGCCTGGAATAGCAAACAACGGAAAACTATATCAAAGAGCCCATATTAAAGTTTCGTGGTCCGTGGAGAACTTTGGCAAGAACCTTCCTGTAATGATCTCTACTTTACAGGGAAACCTTTATGAACTGACGCAATTTACTGGCTTAAAATTGATGGACATAGAGCTTCCCTTATCCCTTACCCAACATTTTAAAGGTCCGGAATTCGGTATAGAAGGAACGAGAAAACTCACGGATGTATACCACAGACCATTAATTGGAACCATAGTCAAACCTAGTATAGGGCTCACACCAGAACAAACCGCAGACATTGTACAGTTATTGATAGATGCGGAAATAGATTTCATCAAAGATGACGAACTTCTTTCATCAGCTGCAAACTCTCCTTTTGATAAACGGGTAGATGCGGTCATGAAAATCATTAACGATCATGCAGATAAAACAGGAAAAAAGGTTATGTATGCCTTTAACATCAGCGATGAAATCGACACCATGCAACGGAATTACGATAAGATTGTAGCCTCTGGTGGCACTTGTGCCATGATCAGCCTCAATAGCATAGGCATTTCGGGTGTCAAAAAGCTTTGTGATAACAGACAACTTGCCATTCACGGCCATCGTAATGGCTGGGGAATGCTCAATCGACATCCTCTTCTGGGGATAGCATTCCCCGCGTACCAAAAATTATGGAGATTGGTCGGTGTGGACCAAATTCATGTGAATGGCTTACAAAATAAATTCTGGGAATCGGATGACTCCGTCGTCAGGTCTATCCAATCCTGTCTAGCGCCTATTGTAGGAACAAAAACCATTTTACCTGTTGTTTCGTCAGGACAATGGGGTGGGCAGGCACCAGAAACTTATCGCAGAACAAAAACCACAGACCTACTATACATGGCTGGCGGCGGTATTCTGGGACATCCCGCTGGAGCTGCCGGTGGTGTAAAAGCACTGCAGCAGGCCTGGGAAGCGGCGATAGCTGGACTCTCTATCGAGGAAGCGGCTAAACGTCATCCAGCATTTGCGCAATCTGTGGCCAAATTTGGAAGAAAGCAATGACAAATGAAAACAGACTATTCCTGGCTTTTTACGGTGATGATTTTACCGGATCTACTGATGCACTCGATTTTCTTTGTAAAGCAGGTATAGAAACTGTTTTATTCATAGACACCCCAAGTGAAGAAAGGCTGAAAAAATTTGAAGGTATAAAGGCCATCGGTATTGCAGGAACAAGCCGGAGCATGACTCCCGAAGCAATGGAAAAAGAGTTAAATAAATCTTTTACCGCTTTACGGGAAATCAACCCAATACATGTGCACTACAAAGTTTGTTCGACTTTTGATTCAGCACCTCATATAGGGAGTATTGGAAGAGCAATAGATACCGGACTAGAAATATTTGGAAACCAACCCTTGCCACTGTTAGTGGCTGCGCCGGCGTTGGGAAGATATTGTGCATTCGGAAACCTGTTCGCAAGGATGGGTATAGGAGGCGGTGGGAAGATCTATCGTTTAGACAGGCACCCCGCTATGCGCAAACACCCTATTACCCCTTCAGATGAAAGTGACCTGCAACTGCATCTATCCAAACAGACTTCCAAATCCATTGGACTTGTCGACGTCCTTGATCTGGAAAAAGGTGAAGAACACTGTTTAAAAAAACTTGAAAGTCTAGTAAAAGATTCGGCAATTATTTTATTTGATTCTTTGAATGAATCTCACTTGACATTGGTGGGCGCTTTAATAGAAAAGAGGAGAAAAAAAGGTAAAGCACTCTTCTCGGTTGGTTCATCTGGAGTAGAAATGGCATTGGGTAGCTATCTGAATACCCAAAAAACCATTAAAAGCAAACAAGATTGGCCACAGCCTGAGCCAGCCTCTCCCCTGTTAGTTGTTTCTGGAAGTTGTTCTCCAATAACAGCTGAACAAATAAGCCATGCCTTAGCTAATAATTTTGCTGAGATTGAGCTAAACACAGATCAGTTAGCCTCCAACGAAAACCATAGCAAACTGGTTGACCGTTATGTGCAACAAGCAGTAGCGTTACTACATCAGGGGCAGCACCTGATTATCCATTCGAGTAAAGGGCCGGATGATGACAGACTACATTCGGCATCCAAACTCTTAATGTCTTCAAATAAAAGCTCGGCTAATGTTTTTGGAACGGCGTTGGGATTAATCGTTAATGGTATATTGTCCCGGATTCAATTAAAAAGGTTAGTAATTGCTGGTGGTGACACTTCTGGTTTTGTTGCTAAAACCATGGGGATAGAAGCTATTGAAATGTTATGCCCTTTTGCCGTCGGAGCACCGATGTGCAAAGCTCATACCGTTATCGGATATCCCGCAAATGGTATTGAAATAAATTTTAAAGGCGGACAAGTGGGTGCAAAAGATTATTTCATTAAGGCCGTAATGAATAGGTGAACAGTATGAGTTAGAAAATTTATGCAAGCTTCATCACCTTTAAAAGGTACCACTAACGAAAATGAGCTCATTAACCCAGTGTAACGGGCCCATCAATATCTTTTGAGAACAAACATTTATGAATCATGCCTTCTAAGGCATACCAATATTAATAATGTAGACAGATGAAAAATAAAACATTAGGATTAGTACATACGTCAGCAACATTAGTTCCCGTATTTCAACAGCTTTGTCAAGAACACTTACCTGATGTAAGCGTATTCAACATGGTGGATGATAGCCTGATCAAAGATGTTATAGCTAAAGGCGAGCTAACGCCAGCTACTGCGAAAAGAGTGGTCAATCAGATAACTTCTGCAGAGCAAGCAGGCGCCGATTTCATCTTGGTTACTTGCTCTTCCATTGGCAAAGCCGTGGAAACGGCTGATACCTTAAGTAATGTGCCGGTTATTCGAGTAGACTTGGCCATGGCGAATGAAGCGGTAAAGATTGGAAAAAGAATAGGTATTATCGCAACATTGCCCACTACACTGGAACCTACAGCAGACCTGGTGTTAAGGAGAGCTGCGCTTGCTGATACAGACATCACATTGATCTGCAGGTTATGTGAAGGAGCTTTTGAGGCATTAATGAGTGGAGATTCAGAACGACATAATAAAATGGTAAGCAGCGCTTTAAAAGAGTTAAATCATGAAGTTGATGTCATTTTACTCGCCCAGGCATCCATGGCCAAGGTCGTTGATACACTCCCCGAAGAAGACAAAAAGGTGCCAATATTGTCGAGTCCAGCGATGGCTATAAAATACTTAGCAACCACTATTTATTAAATTTTGTACGCAAAACCAGGGAAACTTAAGTTGCAGAATGATCCACACGAAGCTTGTAAACTTATCTATATAACTATCTAAACCCGTTTCTAAGATGAATACAATCCGAAAAGTAGCTTTGCTAACAGCTGGGGTTTCCTTTGTGATCTTCCTCCCTGCCGTACTTATGGGCCATCAGCAATTATGGCAGGCAATGGCCGTAACTAGCAGTATAGCGGGGAGCATTGGGCTAGGCGCTATCCCTGTACTCCAGGGCTATCAATATACGGCATGGGTTATATCGGCAGTTGTATGTGGAATGATTTATCCGGAACAATTGCTTCATATCGGATCTGTTGATATGCGCAACAAATGGCTTATTTTGTTTATCATTCAACTGGTGATGTTTGGAATGGGTATGAAGATGAGCATTAAAGATTTTACGGGAATTGCTAAATCCGGTAAGGGAGTAGTTGTAGGTCTACTGAGCCACTTTACCGTTATGCCTCTGATGGGCTTTCTATTGACCAAGATCTTTCATTTCGACATGGAAATAGCCGCAGGTATCATCTTAATAGGATGCTGTTCCAGCGGCTTGGCATCTAATGTAATGACCTATATCGCGAGAGGTAACCTCGTACTTTCTGTAACCGTAACTGCCATAACCACCATCGCTGCACCAATCATGACTCCCTTCTTAATGAAATTGTTGGCAGGAACCTTAATCGAAGTGAAATTTATCTATATGATGATGGAAATCATTAAGATCGTTATTGTACCGCTAAGTGCTGCATTAATTCATGATTTTCTGAAAACCGCTTCCCTCCATCAAGCCAAAAGGGTAAATAATATCATGCTGTTTGCCCTGCTATGGTTATTGGTGAATCTACTGATATGGAACAAGGTGTTCTATCCCAATCTTTCGTTGCCGCTTTTAGAAACTCTTGAAGTCTGCAATTTTTTTGCGGGCGCTATTGTAATCGGCGTACTTTATCATTTACTCGCTAAAAGAACACCTAAGATAGGTGATTTTATGCCTTATTTATCCATGGCAGGTATCGTGTATTTTACAATGGTTACTACCGCAGCAGGAAGAGATAATCTTCTACAGGTTGGATTCCTATTATTTTTAGCTGCTGTTATACACAATGGGGCCGGTTATTTTTTTGGTTATACCTTCAGCAGGCTCTTAGGATTGAACAAAGCCGATGCCCGTACGCTAGCCTTTGAAGTAGGATTGCAAAATGGTGGCATGGCTACTGGATTAGCGGGAACGATGGGCAAACTGGAAACAGTAGGTCTCGCTGCAGCTATTTTTAGTCCCTGGATGAATATCTCTGGTTCTATCTTGGCAAATTACTGGCGAAAAAAAGAAGAAAAAGTTAAGAAGCAGCAGCAAAACCATAAATCGTTGATGAAAAGTGAACTGATATAAAAATAAGCTTGCTACCGTAAACGCACCTATACTTTTTCCGAGATGGATTTAGGTGTTCATCTATTTCATTAAGTGATTGATATATTCCTCTATACTTTTAATATCCTTATCATCAACTCTGCTCCGTAACATATGGGCGAGTAATTCTGCACCTTCATCGGTAATACCTGTCACTAGCAGCTGGTTCTCATCGTGATAGCGTTCGTCCTTACGCTCAAACAATGTAGTATCATCGAACAGTTTAATAAATCCTTTCTGCTTCAGAAAGCTTGCAACGGTAGCCACTTCTTCGTTTTGATAGCCAGCTATCAGCAGGGGCTCACCATAACCGGAATTTATACCATTTGCTTTTTTAAGGATTTCGATAACCAGATTGATCGTTGTTTTCATTCGTCTATTGTTTATTCGTTTTAGTCTGTATGCCAATGTACTTATGGATCTGTTTTGCAGGTTTTATTTTATCGATGTTTTCTTCTGTTTTTTATGCGTCAACGGTGCCTGCAAGCTCGGTTCATTTGTTAGATAGCCCATCAAAATAATCATTGCTCCGTATGTTTAAAACGGAAGCATTCATGAGACTTCTAAAAACAACCAATTGGTGAATAATGATTGTTTTGATCCTTTTAGATTTCATCACAATAAAGTTATTTACGGCTCATCTGTTCTCAATGGCAGGTCATTGATCTCTCGCCTAGATTGCTGTATATCCTTGGCTTGGTAGCATTTAGTTATCAACTAATAAACAGTGATAAGGTACGATTGTTTGCCCGAAGTCATAGATCTAATTTGAACAAGCAATTTCCAAGTGGCTAATCCAAAGCAAAGTTTTTACATTTGCAAATTAACCCGAAGAACTTTCGAAAAACATGTGCTTGTCGTTCAATCGTTCGTTACAAACATTACAATAGCATAATCGTTATACCGGAAAGAGTTATATGAAGTCATCATCAGAAACAACCAAATCAATAATATTCATCATACTGTTTGTTGTAACAGTACTAATTTTGACTTTTTTTGGACTGAGGAGGACTAATAATAAGCTAGCCGATATAGAAAAGGAAAACACGCGGAGAAGTATAGAATCGGGTTATTAGATGTTAGCACTCAAAACGACCGTAGGAAACTAGGCTGGAAAGTATGCAGCACATTTATTTTTATGATCTACTAAACGCTATTAGCTCTCAAGCTGTCGTTTTTTTCAACCTACAGCTATTTCAGGTCCACCTCACTCATAGGAAACAATAATCTTTCTTTCAAAATTCCCAAGACTGAAAATGCCAGGCGAAGGACTTGCATAACAGTTTCACCAATTTATCCTCAAAGACTTGAAAAGGCAGCATTTGTAACAAAGTCCGTCTGTATAAATCTCAATTACATGCTGGAAGTAAAAAATTTATCAAAAAAATACGGAGCTAACACAGTATTAGCAATTTCTCAGCAAAAATTTAACTCTGGAGTTATTTGGATAAAAGGCAGCAATGGCTCTGGAAAGAGTACCTTGCTTAAAATTCTTGCAGGATTGATTGACTTTAAAGGTATAGTAATTTTTAACGAAAAGGTTAACCTAAGAAAACATCCCATTACTTACCGAAAGTTGGTCAACTTTGCTGAAAGCGAGCCGTTATTCCCTCCGTTTTTTACCGGATGGGATATGATTAATCTTTTTATTAAGGCAAAAAACGGCTCTCTCCAAGCGTTATCACCACTTTTGAACGATTTTAATATGGACGGCTATTTGAACTACGAAATAGAAAGTTATTCAGCTGGAATGTTAAAAAAGCTATCGCTTGTTATGGCTTTTACCGGTACACCGGAACTTATTCTATTGGACGAACCCTTTATTACATTGGATAACGATGCTATTGATAAACTTGCTAGCTGGATAACAAAAACTACCGCAGCAGGAACAAATTTCATTATTACGTCTCATCAAAGTATCCCTTCCATCGTACCTACCAGCAGTATTGTTATTCTTCGAGACAGAAAAATTGAAATAGAAACAGCACAATGTCTTTAGCCAAGTATCTTATAAAATCTTTTGGACAGGAATTCTATAAAATCAACGCTGGGTTTTTAATAGTTTCTTTTATTTTAATAATCGGTTATGGCCTCTTTATAAAAACGGCTGGACACATCCCGACTGGACAGGAACGAACAATTTACCTCATCTTATTGCTCAGCTTTGTTCAGTCACCCATCATCACTTTGATGGCAAGTTCACTATGGCTGATATACACGTTAAAATGCTGGTCATATGTATGGAAGGCGAGCTGCTTGGAAGAACACACCTTTTGGCGATATAGTACAAACGCTCTTCCAATATCGAAACAGTTTACCGCTTGGTGTTTATTCCAACTTTATCTCTTTGTTCCGCTAGTTATTTATTGGCTGCTTGCTACAATTTACGGTTTAATAGTAGGTAATCTGATGATACCTTTACTCACTTGTCTCTATCTGGTAGTTTTAGTTATTTTTAGCGCATTGATATACCTATATCGTTTTAATTTTTCGAAATTCAAGAAAGAGTATCGTTTTAACTTGATGGATCTGGTAAGAGAACTTCCTAAAACTCCCTTTAACGCTTTTTTTTATGAAATCTTTTTAAAACAGAAAACACCTTTTTTCATTACTAAAATACTTTCTTTTACTGCATTGTTTATTTTGCTATCGTCAATTTCCGAAATCGATGAACCTCTACGGTTAACTGCAATAATCGCCATTACGCTGGTTGCCAGTCACTGCATCTTGATTTACTTGGAATATAAATTCTCCCTAAACCATTTGTATTTCATTCAGCAATTGCCCTATAGCAGGATAAGGGTATATGCCCAGCTAATGCTTTCCTATTTCGTACTACTACTTCCAGAGTATCTATGGATATATTTAATGTTCCCCATATCTGTTGTGCTGTTATTTGCACCGCTTAGTTTAACTGGTATGTTACTTATTCGATCTATACTTTATTTTAAATCGGCTGCAATGAGGCCATTTTTAAAAATGACTTTTATATGGTTCAGCATGACTTTGACGTTAATTCTATTCGACTTGGCATGGGCACTGATTTTAATAAACCTGGCTTCTTCCTTTGCCTGTTTCTATTTGATGTTCTACAAACGTTCTCACCTAGCGATCAAATAATTATTTATACATCCGTTGAGATACCCACTATTTTTTAACTTCCGGAAATTAACGGCTATATTAGCATTCGTCATGAGATCATACCAGATGAAATTCATCAATTATGCGGCAATTAGTTTGGCATTAATCATGCTAAATCAGTTCGCACAGGCACAAATTACACCCGATTCCATCAAGTTTGTCAGGCAGGCTACAAAACGGATGGTTTTTGACGATGACCAGTCGATTCAACTATCGACCTTAGATCCGAAAACAATAGTGGGACTATCGGTTATGCATCCGGTTACCCACTATACCTCAGAACATGCAAAAATAACCCTTGAAAAGAATGAATTACTCCTTATTGAATCCGAAAGAGAAAGCCAAACAGCAATTTGGTTAGGTGGTTTCAATCCGTTTGCAACGTACACCCTTAATTTAGATTCAGGTGTCGGGGACGGTGAAGTTGGCTTTGAATTTACCAGCCCCATTAATGCCGAACGAATGGTCATAGTTGAACAATTTAAGGATAGCCTGATCATTGGTTTACAATTGAGCGTTTTTGACGCGGAGGGGAATCTGATCACCGACGAGTCAATTGCGACGGCTAATCTTAAAGAACAGAAAGTTTCCAAAGGGAACATCATCTTACAAATGCTGGGTAGCGGGCTGGTATTATACGCGAAGCATGAGGGCTTGCCAAAAGTAATTGGCCAAGCGGATTTTAATAAATATATTGACCTGAGAAAAAAAAAATACATTCATTCATTCCAATCCCGTTTATATGCCAAGTTGAAAGGGGGAGCAATCAAAGTTAAACGTGCTGAAATATCGCTCACCACAGGTGTCGGGTTGGCAGACATCAGACCAATAACCTATGAAAATGGAGAACCTCTACTCGATAACGGGAAGATTTGGTACACGATGTCGATTCGCGGGCGGGCGCTACCTCACCATCTTCAGGGGGTTTTCAGTATGAATCCAAGTGTTTTTGACATCAAATTGGAAGGAATTATTGTGTTTGATCGCCAAGACAGTCTACTGCGAAATGAAATCGCATCTCATATTTTTTTTGATAGAAATGACAAAGTTTGGCGAGGTGTAACAACCGGGTTCAGCGCGTTTGCAAATCCCGAAAAGGAAGAAAAGCAATTACTTCTTGTAGAAAGCGAAACCGATCCCAGGTTTGGGTTCTCTATTATGAATGCAAAGCCGTTTAATATAACTGGGGATATTGAAGATCCACATATTTTGTATGATGCTCATGATAAAAAATGGCGAATGGTTGCCTGCAAAAATCAAAATGGATACAAGGCCATCATGTTGGAATCTCGTTATTGGAATAAAAATTACAGGCAAATTGCCGGTCCGGTAACACATAATTCAACAGGGACTTCATTGCAAATGATAGGAGATAAACGCTACTGTTTCTCGGGCAGCTCTGACAAACAAATTTATATCTATACTTATCCTGATCTTAAGGAAGCGGGAACACTGAAAATGGATTTACCGCCATGGGATGAGCAGGCAGGCACTAGGGTTTGGCCAAATGTCGTCCAGATGCCCAACGGATACCCATTCAAATACATCGCTTTAATGATGGATCGCGTCAATTATCCTGAAATGCAAGAGCCAAATTGGACCTACGGTGCTCTATACCTCTATCATGGCTACGAATAATTATCGATAAAATAAAAATTAAACCACATGCCAGCGGATATTAACACTAAAATCACCTACATTAATAGGGTGTTTTCGGAATACACCTATTCTTATTAACACCTAAAGTATATGGTAATTAACATTTTACAAGCATAGCAATTAAAATTTTTTAGTTAAATAATTTGCGAAATGCGATGGGAGATAGATCCGTTTTGTTTTTGAATAACTTGCTGAAAGATTGTGCGTGTTCAAATCCTAGGTCGTAAGCAATTTCACTAACCGATAGGTCGGTAGTACTTAGTTTTTCTTTCGCTTTTTCAATCATCTTGTTCTGAATGTGTTGTTGTGTGTTAAGCCCGGTTGATACACGTAATAAAGTACCTAGATAGTTTGGAGAAATATTCAATTCTCCGGCGATTTTTCCAACTGTCGGCATCCCGTCTATCATCGGTTTTTCTTTCTGAAAATAGTCTGACAGTACTTGTTCAAAACGCGTTAAAATGCTATGGTTAGACTTTCTTCTGGTCAAAAATTGACGCTCATAAAAACGTTCTGCATAAATCAGCAATGTTTCAAGCTGGGCAACAATGAGATCTTGGCTAAATTTATCCATATTCGATTGGTATTCGCGTACTATTTTCTGAAGAATTTCAACTATAATCTCCTCCTCTTTTTCTGAGAGAAATAATGCTTCGTTCACAGCATATTGAAAAAAGTCATAGTTTTTGATTTTTGTAGCCAGCGGTGTGTTCCAAATAAAATCGGGATGGATAAGCAATAGCCAGCCCGTTGGTTCTACTATTACATCTTGATTGATTTCGAGCCGCAAAAACTGTTGCGGAGAAACAAAGCAGAGTACACCAGAATCAAAATCATATTGTTGCTGCCCGTAATTGAACTTTGCGTTAACATTCCGCTTTAATCCAATGGAATAAAAGTTTTGTATCCATTTAATTTCGCTATCGTCTACAGGATAACATACCTTACTGTAATCTATCAAACTGATTAATGGGTGTTCTGGCTTAGATAGATTACAGAAAGCATGGAATTCATTAATCGAATTAAAGCGGAATGTTTGATTCATGTTTAGCAATTTAGGGTATTACTTTTCTTTATACAAAATTATACCAGCGTGATGGAAAATACCATCTTTAAATTCACCGTCAGCGATAAATCCTGTGTCGTCTCTATAGTCAATATGGTTTCCTGTAGTTTTATAGCTGCCTTGGTAGACTTGCTCACGTTCACCTCTGGTTTCATCGTAACGATTATTTGACCGTAGCTCGTGGCCGATATACCCGTTTTCGGTTACCCATATATTCTTTGGTTTCTTCAATTGCGCTGTTCATTGCATTTTGTTTCTTATTCATTAAGAGGGTTAACTCATAGGTATCTAAAAACGCTATCGCACTAGTGATAAGCCCATCTTTTACTTCTAGTTTCCAGCAATAATTGTTCCTATAATCACGTCCATCTACTGCGGTAGCAGTTCCTTTCCAATGTAACCATACGTAACTTTCGTCTGCCGTTAAACTGACTAAAGTGGGTTCTATTCGAGTTTTTAATTGCGATGTGATAGGCAAAACCGATTGTTCCATAAACGCTTTTTTTCCATGATAAACGCCGGATACGGGCGAATGTCCGGCAACGATCCAAACAACATCCTCTGCCAAAATATCAAAGAAGTTAGCACTACCTTGTTGCCATTGTTCAAACTGATGGGCTATCAGTGCTTTTTTGGAAGCATCCATACTTGAAGACTGCGCATAGCTACTCGTATGCCCTACGCTTATTAATAGAATCAATAGGCTGTTGATAACGTGTATTTTTTCCATAATTCGACCGTATCAGTGATGATTTTTATCTTGTTAAACACCATATCATAGGCGTCTTCACCCAGGAATAAGTGTACCGGTGGATTATTTTCTTCAGTGACCGCAATCAGCACTTCCGCTGCTTTTTCCGGATCATTCGGTTGATTACCATCGATCTCATTCAGGTGCGCAGCTTCTACTTCCCGGGCTGTGGCATACGCTTCAATTGGAGTTGCGGGCGTCTGTACTGAACCTTTCGACAAAAAATCCGTTCTAAAATATCCCGGGTAAACCAAGGTCGTATTTACTCCGAAGGGTTTTATTTCTACAGCAAGCGCTTCCGTAAAACCGGCTACAGCAAATTTTGTGGAACAATAGATTCCGAACCCTGGGAAATTCCCCGCAAAGCCACCAATAGACGCGATGTTAAAAATGTGTCCTGATTGTTGCTTACGGAGATATTTAGCAGCATTTCGAATCACATTTAAAGCCCCAAATACATTCACTTCGAAGTTTCTTTTTACTTCTGCATCAGAAAGTTCTTCTAATGTACCAATCTGGCTGTACCCTGCATTGTTCACTACAACATCTATTCGTCCAAAATGGTTAACTGCTGTTTCTATCTTTTTTACAACATCATCATTGTTAGTGAGATCCATTTCAAGGGCTAAAAAATTACCACTATTGCCGATGGCATCGATAAGCGATTGCCGTTTCCTAGACGTGGCGACGACTTGATAATCCCGGGCCAATAATGCTTTAACCAATGTCAATCCTAAACCTTTGGATGCACCGGTTACAAACCATACTTTTTTTGTGTTCATAGTCATAAATTTTTATTATGTAAATACTAATACAAAGGTGGCTACTCCAAACAAGATGAATGTAGCTATATCGGAGATTGTTGTAGTTATATCGTGCAAGTAATCGCCAAATGATCTTACTTGACGAGTCTTTTAAATATCGCAATAATCAACAATACTGAAGAAAACACTATAAATTTGTCTGATCCTAAGAATAGCAAATGTGATTTTTTCATAATCGACACAATGAAACTATATATTCCTAAAATATCGCTAAAAACCCTCTCTGAAAAAGAATTGGAAAGGTATCATATGTTAGACAGCCGGGCATTTGGTAAAGGTCTAGCCTATCGGGTAGCCGCAAAATTAACACGAAGCCCTAACGAAAGCGGAGGACTTTATTTCGCACATAGGGATTATTGTGGTATGGGACTGTATCTCAACGACGGGCAATTTACCCTAGGCACCGTATATGACGGTCGAGGGCCTTTCCCGATTGTGGCAACATTCGAATCGGAGAAAGACTTTTCGCAATGGTTGGCCGAACAAAGTGATCAAAGCATGGCTTTGTACGGTGAAAAGTTCGACAATCAAACCATTACGAAAATACGATTGGAGTGGTACTTAGAAGAACACTATAGCACCAGTTGGAATGCATACTGTCACTACATCAGGATAATGGAGAAACTATGAAAAATTATCTATTCATTATGTCATCAGAACCGTTTATTTTTAGATTTCTTAAAACCACACGCATAATAGCGAGCCGTTGCATTAACAAAAAAGTATGGAAAAAATTAACTTTAAATTACTGGCTGAGTCGAACAGGAAGCCTTATTTTAATACGATCATCAGTCAGGTTAACGACCATGTCGTCAGGATGAGTGTTATGACAAGTGCATACCCATGGCATCTGCATCCTAACTCCGACGAAACCTTCATTGGCATGGAAGGAATAGTAATTATTGAAACTTACCAAGAGAGATACGAACTAACGCCTGGCAGTTCGATCACCATCCCTCGGAATGTTCCACATCGCACGAAGCCAAAAGGCGATCGAAGCGTCAACCTCACTGTAGAGCGTGCTAACATAGAAACGCACTATATGGAAGAAGAACAATGACAGAACAGAAGATGTTGATGTCTACGGTTCATTTCTTATCGGAATACAAATTTTGAACGAAAAGGGCGTAATTTTAAAAATGCTAAATGGAGCTGACCTTTCAAAATTTTCAAAGGAGCATATTTATAACCATTACGTTGCTAAAATAAAACCGGGAAAACACAGTTTAGTGATACCCTTGGGAGCCAAAGCAGACTTAATCATGCGAATGGGAGACATTCTCTTAGAAAAGACGAAACCTATATAGACATCAGTGGAATAACATGGCCTATTGAAATCAGATAGATAGAAAGACTGTATCTAGTACATGACGGTCTGTATATCCGGTATTTTGAAGCAAAAAGGTGTTTCTATTATAAGGAATGGTATAAGCTCAAAAAAACGAATGATGCTGAATGTGCTATCAGCAGCGAGGGTCTACTCTATTGAAATATCAACCTATTAGATTTTGATTGTTTAACCAAATTTTATAAATTAGTCAGTATAAACATAAATTAGTCAGTATTAAAACAGTACCTCTAGCCTGCTTGTTTTGTCAAGCGGCGTTTAGGAACATATTCATTCTCAACACAAATTTTTTAAAATGGAATCAAAAGACATCAATAAATGTCCATTTCATGGCACACAACCAAAGCAAGGTGTTGGTGGTAGTGGTACCAGAAATCAAGACTGGTGGCCTAATCAATTAAAATTAAGCATTCTACGTCAACACTCTGCTCTATCTAATCCGATGGACGAGGAGTTTAACTATGCAGAAGCGTTTAAAAGCCTGGATCTCGAAGCTGTAAAACAAGACCTTCATACGCTTATGACAGACTCACAGGACTGGTGGCCGGCAGATTTTGGTCACTATGGCCCGTTGTTTATACGTATGGCGTGGCATAGTGCTGGCACCTATCGCGTAGGTGATGGACGTGGTGGTGCCGGAGCAGGACAGCAACGCTTTGCACCCCTAAATAGTTGGCCCGACAATGTAAGTCTTGATAAAGCGCGCAGGTTACTTTGGCCTATCAAACAGAAATATGGCCGTAAGATTTCGTGGGCCGACCTGCTAATCCTTGCAGGTAATATAGCGCTTGAATCAATGGGTTTTAAAACATTTGGATTTGCCGGCGGACGCGAAGATACGTGGGAACCTGAAGAGGATGTGTATTGGGGTGCTGAAACTACATGGTTGGGAGGCGACGTGCGTTATGCCCATGGCTCTGAAGGTGTAGAGGAAGATCACGGTGTGCTTGTATCAGACGACGATGCAGATGGTGATATACACTCTCGCAATCTAGAAAAACCCCTTGCTGCCGTACAGATGGGATTGATCTACGTAAACCCGGAAGGTCCAGACGGCAACCCCGATCCCATTGCAGCCGCTAAAGACATCCGTGATACCTTCGGTCGTATGGCAATGGACGACGAAGAAACGGTTGCGCTGATTGCAGGTGGGCACAGCTTTGGTAAAACACACGGTGCCGCGCCTGCAACACATGTGGGAAAAGAGCCCGAAGCTGCAGAAATAGAATTGCAAGGGCTCGGCTGGAGTAGCAGTTACGGCACAGGTAAGGGGGCAGATACCATTACCAGTGGTCTGGAGGTTATATGGACCAAAACACCTACTCAGTGGAGCAATAATTTTTTCGAAAACCTATTTGGTTTTGAATGGGAATTAACTAAAAGCCCTGCTGGTGCACATCAATGGGTGGCAAAAAATGCAGGTGATATTATCCCCGATGCATTTGATGCTTCAAAAAGGCATGCGCCTACGATGCTCACCACCGATCTTTCTTTACGACTTGACCCCGGATTTGAAAAGATATCAAGGCATTTTCTCGAAAATCCGGAAGCATTTGCCGACGCATTTGCCCGTGCATGGTTTAAACTTACGCATCGTGACATGGGGCCTCGCAGTCGCTATCTCGGTCCGGACGTACCTGAAGAAGAACTGATTTGGCAAGACCCTATCCCTGCTGTTGATCATCTACTAGTAGATGCTAATGATATTGCGGCACTGAAAGCAAAAATCCTTGGTGCAGGCTTAGACTCATCGGCGTTGGTATCTACAGCCTGGGCCTCTGCTTCTACCTTCCGAGCATCGGATAAACGTGGTGGTGCTAATGGTGCACGCATTCGCCTTGCGCCTCAAAAAGATTGGGAGGTGAATAATCCTGCTCAGCTCGCCAAAGTATTGGATGCACTGAAAAGTATTCAGCAGGAATTTAATGCAACGCAAACTGGAGATAAAAAAGTCTCTCTGGCTGATTTAATTATATTGGCTGGTTCTGCTGCGATTGAAAAAGCTGCCCAAAATGCCGGGCACAATATTACTGTTCCATTTACACCGGGCAGAATGGATGCTTCTCAGGAACAAACAGATGTAGACTCTATTGGCTTCCTAGTGCCCATAGCAGATGGTTTCCGAAACTATCGCAAGAAGGGGTTCCCCGCATCTACAGAAGCACTACTGGTTGACAAAGCACAACTGCTAGGGCTCTCCGCTCCTGAGCTTACGGTGCTGGTAGGTGGCATGCGCGTACTGGATACAAATTTTGATGGTTCTGCTCATGGCATTTTCACAAAAACTCCCGGAACATTAACGAACGATTTTTTTGTTAACCTGCTCGATATGAGCACTGCATGGAAAGCAGCTTCTGAAGATAACGAGCTGTACCAGGGCCATGATAGAGCGACAGGGCAACCTAAATGGACAGCCACCCGCGCCGATTTGGTATTTGGTTCAAACGCTGAACTGAGAGCTATTGCTGAAGTATATGGAAGTACCGATGCGAAGGATAAATTTGTGAAAGACTTTGTAGCTGCATGGACCAAGGTGATGGACGCGGATAGGTTTGACCTTGTATAATAGTTGTTAATATTAACCATAGATAATAAAAAGGCGCTGGTTTCCCATCGCCTTTTTCATTGAAAAAAATATTTCTCCAAACCTGTCCAATTATGTATTATTCAATCATTATTATAGTATCACTCATAGATTCAATAATTAAAATCAAAAACAATGAAAGAATTCATGTTACTTTTTCGCATGCCCAACGATGTTGATGATAGTGAGGTTACTCCTGAAGAATGGGAGAAACTCGGTAAAAAATGGGGAGATTGGGTCGGCGGTATTGCAGCACAGGGAAAAGTAGTAAGCACAGGACCAAGGCTGGAGCCCACAGGCAAAGTACTGAAGAAGAGCGGCGTCGTTACTGACGGTCCTTTTGTGGAAGTCCGTGAGATTCTTGGTGGCTTTTTAAGAATTAAAGCTGATAGTTTGGATGAAGCCACAACACTAGCTCACGGCTGCCCAGCCATTGATCAGGGAGGCAGTGTTGAAATCAGACCAGTTTATGTGCAGCCCTAATTAAATATCAATCAAAAACCCACCGTCTAGCAAGACCGTGGGTTTCCGTAATTAATGATGAACAAAGAAACCGGAATTATTTCCAACTTGTTCCGACAGGAATTTTCTAAAATGGTTGCTGTTATCAGTAAGGGCTACGGCCTACAGTACATCGAATTAGCCGAAGATATCGTAAGTGAGACATTTTTAGTGGCAACAGAATCATGGAAGCAGAAAGGAATACCACCCAACCCTGCCGCATGGCTCTATACCGTTGCCAAGCAAAAAACAAATTACCATTTCCGCAGAAACAGAATCTTAAACGATAAAGTGATTCCACAATTACAAACCGGTCAGGAAATAGCAGAAGAAATTGCCGAAGTAAATTTTTCAACGCAGCATATAAAAGACAGCCAGCTGCAAATGCTCTTTGCCATTTGTAATCCGGCCATTGCAAGTGAAGCACAAATAGGTTTGGCGTTGCGTGTACTATGCGGTTTTGGTATTGAAGAAATTGCGGAAGCGTTTCTCACCAATAAAGAAACGATCAATAAAAGGTTGTTCAGAGCAAAAGAAAGATTGCGGACGGAAAAAATTAAAATGGAATTTCCCGCCGATAGTGAAGTCAGCAATCGCCTTGATAATGCTCTGCACATTATTTACCTGCTTTTCAACGAAGGATACTATTCCAAAACTCAAAATCAGCTATTACAGAAAGAATTATGCCGTGAAGCTATGCGATTGGGCGTTATGCTTATCGAAAACGAAAGTACAAATAACCCTAAAACAAATGCGCTCATGGCATTGATGTGCTTTCATGCGTCGAGGTTCGATGCACGGCAAAGCAGTGAAGATGATTTTGTGCTATATGAAAATCAAGATGAAAATAGCTGGAATAAGGAGCTTATCAATCAAGGGATGTATTTCCTTAGCCGATCGGCAACAGGGAATGAAATCACTTCTTACCACCTTGAAGCTAAAATTGCCCATAGCCACTGTTCCAAAGCTGATACAAAAGAAAAATGGGAAGAAATTTTGCAATTATATAATCAGTTGCTTTTGGTAAACTACTCTCCTGCTGTTGCGCTCAACCGTACTTATGCTTTATATAAAGCCGATGGAAAAGAGAAGGCATTGAAGGAAGCAGAGAAATTAAAACTGACAAATAATCATTTCTACTTTGTTTTGCTCGGCGAATTATACAAAGAGATAGACGATAACAAAGCAACCGAAAGTTTTCGACGGGCATTTGCACTTGCAAAAACCGATACGGAAAGGAAAATCATTACAAGACGAATGCAGGTAATTGATACGGAGAAATAGAGCTGCGTATAAAAATAACACATTATGAAAAAACGGGATAAAATTATCTATTGGATTGCTACCATTTGGCTTGCATTGGGAATGCTTTCAACTGGAATCGTGCAATTAATTAAAATGGAAGAAGAGGTAGAGGTTACAACAAAATTAGGCTACCCCATCTATTTCTTAACCATACTCGGTATCTGGAAACTGTTGGGAGTCGTAACCGTACTTATTCCTAACTTTGCTTTACTAAAAGAATGGGCTTATGCAGGCTTTTTCTTTGCCATGTCTGGAGCGATATTTTCACATATCGCATCGGGTGATTCGGTGAATGAACTATTTCCACCGTTGTTATTACTAATCCTGACGATAGTATCATGGTATTTCAGACCTGCAAATAGAAAAATCGTCTCTTTAATCAATAAATAGATAAATGAATAGCAAAAAAAAGGAATTGTCATCGGAACAAGCCGAAGAATTACTCAGCACATTGAAAGAACGTTTTGAAAAAAACAGGGATCGTCATAAAAATATTGAATGGACTAACGTGCAAGCAAAGCTAGAAACTAATACTGACAAGCTATGTTCTCTCCATTTCATGGAGAGAACTGGTGGTGAACCAGATGTTGTTAGTTATGATAAAAAGACGGATGAATACCTGTTTTATGATTGTGCAGCAGAAAGCCCTAAAGGCCGTAGAAGCATTTGTTACGACCGCAAGGCGCTAGAAGCAAGGAAAACGCATAAACCGGCTAATACCGCTAAGGATATGGCAGCGGAAATGGGTATTGAGCTGTTAACGGAAGAGCAATATCAGGAGTTGCAGCAACTAGGGGAATTTGATACGAAAACATCTAGCTGGATAGAAACGCCTGATGATGTAAGAAAACTTGGGGGTGCTATCTTTGGTGATTCGCGCTTCGGCCGCGTCTTTGTATACCACAATGGCGCGGACTCTTATTATGGCGCTAGAGGATTCCGTGGTTCGCTAAGAGTTTAAACTCCACACCAAAAGCCATAAAATCTAGGTAGATGTGACGTAGAACGTAAGACAAAAAACTGTTTATCGTTCTACAAGCTCCTTTACGTTTTCTCCGTAAAAATCGACCTCTTGGCTGTTCATTTTGAGCAATTGATACCATTTCCGGAATGCGCCAACAAATACGATTAACATCAATATCATTGCAACTATAGCCAGAATGGCCAGCAAAAATTCGCCCTCCGGAAGATACATGGTTGTTACTTGAATATACCCGGCCCAAAAGGTTATAAAGGCCATGAATACACCTGGTATTGCGGCACATAAGGCGTGCTTCCCTCGATTTAAACGGATCAACATTGTGGTACAAACGATTAATCCACATGCTGCAAGTAGTTGGTTACTGATACCAAAAAGTGGCCAGATGCTACTTACATTTCCAGTAAAGACCAAATAACCCCAGGCGAAAGTAAAGAGCAAGCTGCTGATAATAACTCCCGGTGTCCACTTTTGATCATTGAATTTAGGTAACACGGTTCCGAGCATCTCCTGTAGGAAGAAACGACCAACACGGGTACCAGCATCGATAGCGGTGAGGATAAAAACTGCTTCAAACATAATCGCAAAATTGTACCAATATGCCATGAGCGTATCCATGCCAGGAATTTTATTAAAGATATGTGCCATCCCTACAGCAAGGGAAACTGCTCCGCCCGTCCGACCGTGAAGATCAATCCCCACCTTCTCTGAGAAATAATCAATTTCAACTGCATGTAGAGACGGGTGAGCGGCCAAAAAAGCATCGTAACCTTCCTTAGGCGTATTGATGGCAAAATAGTCACCCGGCATTAAGGTACAGGCAGCAATCAATGCCATCAAGGCCACGAAGCCTTCCACCAACATAGCGCCATAACCTACAAAGAGAATCTCACGCTCATTGGCGATCATTTTTGGTGTCGTCCCTGTGGCAATCACCGCATGGAACCCAGAAATAGCCCCGCAAGCAATGACGATAAAGATAAACGGCAGCACAGGTCCGCCTATTACCGGTCCTCCACCGTGGATAAAAGAAGTCATTGCAGGCATCTGCAGCGTGGGATGAATGAAAACAACACCAATGGCCAGCATCACGATCGTACCTATTTTGAGGTAGGTAGAAAGGTAATCGCGCGGAACAAGCAGCAGCCATACCGGAAGTACAGAGGCCAGAAACCCGTAAAGTGGTATAGCTACGGAGATGGTTTTGATATCCCAACTGAACAACTTATCGATCACCTCGTACTGCATCAGACTGTGACCTCCAATGATTCCGGCAATGAGCAGCACCCCGCCTAGGATGCTGGCAAAAAGCACACTATTGGCCCGATACCTCATAATCAAACCCATCAAGATAGCGATTGGCATAGTAATTAGCACAGTAAAGAGCGACCAGGACGCTTCATGCATAGCGTTGATACAAGCCAAGGAAAGGCCTGCGAGTGTTAAGATCAGAATAAACAAGATGGCAAAACCGGCCACCGTTCCCGTCAAAGTGCCAATTTCCTTTGAAGCAATAGTAGCCAAACTTTGCCCTTTGTGCCGTACCGATGCAAAAAGCACAACCATATCGTGTACCCCACCTCCCAGCACGCAACCGATTAGTATCCACAAGGTTCCTGGCAGATAACCGAACTGTGCAGCAAGTACAGGGCCAACCAAGGGGCCAGCAGCCGCAATGGCGGCAAAGTGGTGCCCAAAAAGCACATTCCTATTTGTAGCCACATAGTCCTTCCCATCTGCGAACTCCACCGCTGGAGTAACGTGATTATTGCTTAATCTCAAGGTTTTATTTGCAAGATAAATACCGTAGAAACGATAGGCTATCGCAAAAATCAATATAGACGTAAAGACTAAAGTGAGGGCGTTGATACCGTTTAAAAATTCCATTGAACTATCATAGTAAGTGTTTACAATACTTGGTATTTCACAAATATAAAATTTATCGCGATACTTCCTCCCTATTTCATAATCCTATAGTCTTATCGCGACTAATAACGGCTGGCGGCCGGCTCCCATTTTTTAAACGCTAATTCACAATATCTTTTTCTTTTACACGAGACCCTATTCGAGCGTAATAAAGCATCAAAAGTTCACATACAACAGTTAAAGTCCAAGTCCATCGCCAAGACCCCAGTATATCGGCTAACCCTCCTTGTACTAGGGTGAACACTGCTCCTCCGAAAACAGCCGATATAAACACACCAGAGGCTTTTGAGGTGTATTTATTAAGCCCTTTAATTGCCAGCGAATAAATGCAGCTCCACATCGATGAATGTAAAAGACCGATAGCGACCAAAAACCATAAATTTTGTGTTATCATACTCACAAGGGCGAGTATGGTTGCCAATACCGTTGTGGTAGTGAGTTGTGTTCTTGCTGAAATATTACTGAAAAAACTGGATATAGACCGCCCCACAAGAAACCCACCCCAATATAAGGTGGAAAGCAACGCATGTATTCCCAAATCCAACCCGCCAAATACCATGTCCGTTCTCCCAAAAAACGTTATCGGATGACCGGAACGCATAAGTTCGAAAGCATGCAGATTAATATTGGCCCCTATGGCCACTTCAGTCCCCACATAAAAGAATATGGCAAGAACTCCCAGTGCGAAATGCCGAAAAGACCAGATACTTCTTTCCAACTTCTCCCCTACAGCCGCCCGGGTATGGGCGATATCAGGTAAATGAACCCTCTTGGTCATCAGAAATACGATACCTATACAGCCGATAATAAAAATAAAAGGAATAATCAGTTGCCGAACCTGTATTTGTTCTATGGATATACCACTAAATATGATCGCCGTAACAAAAAAAGGAGCAGATGTTGTTCCTACAGAGTTAACAGCAGTTGTAATATTTAAGCGCTGCACAGGCTGGGTTCCGGGCAGATGGTAAGACGCCACATAAGGATTAACAACCACCTGAATAATAGCTGCAGATGTTCCCATTAAATAAGACCCCAATAGGAAAATAAAAAACCCAGAAGGAATAGTAGCATCGCCATACTGTAAACTCACATTTGGGTACTTATATCCCACAAGGGAAGATAACAAATACGTACACAAGCCAAAAATCATGAATAACAAACCCCGTAATATGGTCTTTTTATAACCAAAGGCATTTACCCATTTACTTCCCAATGTTCCATTTATTAAGTAACCTAAAAAGAAAAAGAAAGAAATTAATGTGGTGAAGGTATTTTTGAGCCTGCCTGAGTTCTCGAGAAAAGTAAACTGTAGAGGTGCCTGTAACTGTTCGTTCACCGTAGTCAAGAAACCTACGAGAAAATATATAAAGGTTACGATAAGGAAGGGTAATATGGTCGCCTTTTGTGATGTTGATTCCATTATTTTACCAAATAATTTAAGTATACAGCTGTTTTAATGAACAGCAGATATCAATACTGATGTTATACCTTGATCTTTAATGCGATTTACAAATGTGCTATATAAAAGCACGAAAGGTTCAACCCTTTTTAAATGAATACTTTTGAAGGCAGATAAATCCAAGAAATCAATCGGTTCGTCACTGGCAATGCATTTTTTATCGTCTACAGTTAACCAAGGTTCTGCAATTTCATAGGACAATCCCTTTTCATCTACTTTATATTTTAGGTAATGTCTATAGGAAGCTATTAGAAAAGCAACACGGCTAAGGTCTTTCTGATCGTCAATCATTTTAGATAGGTTTGGCATAATATATACAGGAAACTTTGAAACACCGTCAAAACACAATCTACTGACTTGGTCACTTACAGACCGATTGCCAAATCTTTCCATAAGCGTTTGTTTATACTGATCCAAGTCTGTGTTGCCAGGTGCCGGTACATACGGCGTTATATCAATATCCATAAAATCACGAATGTATCGGCAGATCGTATCATCCTGCATCGCTTCATCTACTTTACGGTATCCTTTAATGAAAGATGGATAAGATAATAAAATATGCGACGCGTTTAAAAGACTTAGTTTCATGTTTTCGTAGGCAGCTACATCATTGGTAAACTCGACACCCACCCTCTCTAAAGCAGGTCTGCCAGCGATAAAGTTGTCTTCTATTACCCACTGACAAAAGTCCTCACAATAAACAGGAGCTTTATCATTGAAACCACTAATTTGATCAAGCCTTTTAATATCTTCAAGAGTAGTGGCAGGTGTTATACGATCTACCATACTGTTAGGGAACGTTACATTCGTTGCGACCCAAGAGGCTAATTCTTTATCCTGTGCTTCCATAAAGGATAGGAAGGCTTTTTTAGCTGTACTTCCGTTATGCTGTAAGTTGTCGCACGATAAGATGGTAAGACCTCCACCACGATTTTCCTTACGTTTGCGAAGTCCTTCTGCAATAAAACCGAATACAGTTGTAGGTTGGCTTGGGTTTTCTATATCATGCTTTATTTTTTCATCATCGAGGTTAAACTTATTGGTCTCTTTATCTAGATTGTACCCCCCTTCTGTAATAGTAAGCGTGACGATTTTAATCGACCTTTCCGCTATTTTCTTTGTTACTGCTGCCGGCTGTTCTATACCCCAGAGCAATTCTCGCAATGAACCTACTTTATAGATTTCATCGTTGCCGTCTCTACCAAAAACAGTTAGTGTGTAATCAAGATGCTGCGACCTTAGATTTTCAACTATTTTTTGATCTGAAGGTAATAAGCATACGCCACATATTCCCCACCCATGTTGATCTTTATCTGCTAATAGTCTATTGATATAAAACTGCTGATGTGCTCTATGGAAGTTGCCAACACCAATATGCAATATGCCAGATTCGATCGTATTGGGATCATAATTATAAGGTATGATATTCATTTTATTGTTATGTTTAATTGGCTTACGATGGTAAATTAAATCAATAATTGTAAATTAGTAAGCATAATCCCAAAGAAAAACGATTTGGGATCGTTACCAATCTTGTGGGATCGTTACCAAATGTAAAAGTCTTTTAACTTTTGCTAGCACTTAATGGCAAATTTTACTACCTTAATTGGGCAAAATCATGAAACGCATAACCATAAAAGACCTTTCGAAACACTTATCATTATCAACATCGACAATTTCCAGGGCATTTGTTAATGATAAAAGTATACATCCAGAGACCAAGAAAAGAGTATTACAAGCAGCAGAAAAATTGGGTTATAAGCCTAATCCGGCTGCGCTGAACTTAAAATATGGGCAGTCTAAAAACATTGGATTTGTAGTACCCGAAATGGTAACGCCGTTTTCTACTGCTGTATTACGCGGAATCCAAAAAACCCTCAATCCGCAAGGTTACAGAATTATTATTTTACAGTCGGACGAGAGCCCTGCAATAGAAAGACAGCATCTCTTGTTTCTGGAAGAATTTAATGTAGAAGCTATCATTATTAACTTGTGCCACGAGACATACAATCAGGATTTATATCAGGAAATTCTGGAAAGAGGAACACCATTGATCTTCTTTGACAGAATACCAAGTACTTCTCTGAACGTTTCGAAAGTTATTGTAAACGATCATATTAAAGCCTCTCTAATGGTGGAACATCTCATTGGGATTGGCCGGAAAAGAATCGCCCATATCATGGGTCCTTCTTCCATTCGGAACGCAACTGAAAGGGCAATGGGATACCAACGTATCCTTACAAAACATCAGCTTTTTGATCAAGATTTAATCGTAAAAACGGAAGGTATAGGTTTTGAATATGGACGAAATGCTGTACGACATCTGATGCATAAAAAGGTTCAATTCGATGCTATTTTTGCATTTACCGATACCTTAGCGATTGGAGCAATGAACTTTCTCCTTGAAAATAACGTTAAAATTCCCGATGAGGTTGCCATTGCCAGTTTTTCCGGAACCGAATTATCGACCATTGTTTATCCGGCATTAACCACAGTTGAGCAACCTCTCGAAAAAATGGGAGAAGCTGCTGCCGAACTGGTATTGGAAAAAATTCAGGGTGGCTCTGTAGCTAGCAGAACAATTGTTTTAGCTCCCGAACTGGTATATAGAGGCTCTACAGAACATCATAGTTGACAACCTTTATATAAAATGATATAGAAACACGACGTCACCAACGTAAGCTGGCTTTGCTTGATCTTTGATAGTAAGCGTAGCTTCAATAACAACTTTTGTAATTCCTCTTAAATTAACTACCGAATTTAGTTTAGCTTTCAGCTGAACCTCACTGTCTACCAAAACAGCCTGCCCAAACTTAAGACGTTCTATCCCGTAGTTTATTTCCATTTTAAGATTGCGAACGTCCGCTATCTGCTTCCACAGATACGGGATTAGCGAAAGCGTTAAATAACCATGTGCGATGGTGGTATTAAACGGCCCTTCACTTTCCGCTTTTTTTCTATCCACATGTATCCATTGATGATCTAGTGTGGCATCAGCAAATTTATTAACCTGTTCCTGATCTATTTTATGCCATTTAGATGCACCTAGTTGTTTACCTTCGTATGATTTAAACTCCTCAAAATTATTGATTACAAGCATATATTTTTTATTGGTCAACAAATGTTTCAAAACCTCTTCAGATACAAAATTTCCGAACCACAATAAATAATCGTGTAGTGTTTGCCTTCTAATCAATATTGATGTCCTGAAGGTTATAAAAGTATTGAAAAAAACTAAAAAGACCTATAAAAATTAATCGCAAAACGATATATATTCTTACTGACTTCAGGTTCTATCCGTAATGAAGTGTACAGAATCGTTAATTTGCGCCCTGATGAACGGCTGTTTAATCTGGACTTAGTACGGCCACTAATAACTCCTGTTGCACCATAGCTTTTCTGCTAACTTATAAGCACCTGATATTTCCTCCAATTATCGATAATTACCCAAAGGTTAATCAAGAACATGATGCCTGCTATAGCAAGCCCAGAGGGCATATAGATAGTATTATGTACAATAACACCTACCATAACAGGTAAGATAACAATTGCGCCCAACGCTCTGGTTTTAGGTAGAATAAATAATAGCCCTCCTATAATTTCAATTGCACCTACTAAAGGCATCATCCATTTAACCTGTTCGATAGCTTCGCTCACCGTTAGCATCTCTCCTTCCAGGGGAGGCACAGGCATGTAATGCAAGAATTTATCTAATCCGGCATTGATAAACATCAAACCAAATAACACGCAGAGAATAGTTTTTACCGTTTTCATAATTTATTGTTTTAAAATTGTTTACTGTTTTTGTTTTATAGCAAACCCAGCCATTTAAATGGCTACGAATTTTTGCCCGTTAACTTTAAAATCATTAAGCTATAACAAAATTAGCAAATTAAACCTGCCAAAACACGGATAAAATCCGGCAAATAAAGGGGCGTTATGCGACAAAAAGAACGAAAGCGTCTGCACTCGAGAGGACAAATATAGATATTGGCATACTTTTTATTCGCAATTATTGAAGCGATCAATCGTTATAAACCATAGTTAACATAAAAAACCAGGCTAATCTGAGGAGAAAACCAACTAAGAAACACAAACACGCGGCACTAACCTTCTATATATACATTTTATGTCAAAAAAAGCTAAGCAATTGCTCAACGCTGTCTTAAGCATAGTCTTGTTAGCAATGGTGTATTGCGGTTATCGGGAAATCCATTTGTCTCGCGATCAGCAAGAAATCATGGAAGATTACAGTACGGTCAACAGCATCGCCTTCGGCTTACTCTCCATCGACGAATGGGAAGATAAAATTACAAAAATAGTAGACAAGCAGATAGAGAACTTTACCTTCACTGAAAAGGAAAAGGCTGATTTACAGAAGGAAATTGAAAAAATCCTCCATTCGATGATTGATAAAGCCATAGAGGTTATCAATGAGAAACAGAAAAGTATTGGAGGGAAAATCAGAAAAGCTGCCGTGAATCTTTTTGTGAATGAGGAGAAGTTACATGAGCAGGTTCCAACCTTTGCTGAAACAATTGTAAATGAAATAACCAAACCATCCACTAAAAAAACGCTTAAAAATTTGGCAGAAGGAAAACTAGAGGATTTTACGGAATCTACCTTCGACAGCTCTATGACCGCTCAACGTAAGCTAACGCAAACCATATTTAAAAAATATGAGGTCGACAGCGTACAGGCATTTGAGAAAAAAGCGAACACGCTTTTTGAAAACATAAGATTTCAGAGCTATACTTATGCTGCTGCCTTAATTGTTGCAGTACTCTTATTTTTAATACTTTGGAGGCTTTTCAGAAATAAAAAGGAGGTCCATCAATCATTGTTCATTTTTTCATTATTGGCAGCCTGTATTATATTAATTGTAGGTGTTTCTTCAGTAATGATCGAACTGGAAGCCCGACTCGAAACAGTAGACTTCCATTTATTGGGCGAGCATCTCGTATTTGATAATCAGATACTTTTCTTTCAAAGTAAAAGCATCCTGGATGTGGTGTGGATTCTTGTCAAAAATGGGGAGATCGACTCTATAGTAATTGGCTTTCTTATCTTTACTTTCAGTGTGCTGTTTCCTTCAGGCAAACTAATCTGTTCGGGTATTTACCTACTCAAAGATAAAATACGGGCAAATAAAATAATCTCTTTCTTTGCCTTTAAATCCGGCAAATGGAGCATGGCAGATGTTATGGTTGTTGCGATAATGATGAGCTATATCGGTTTAAACAGCATATTGAACAGCCAACTTTCTGCCCTAAATATAGATGACGACACATTCACGAGTATCGCTACAAACAATACGTCGCTACAGCCCGGTTTTGTCATATTTTTAACATTTGTTCTATATGGGCTAATCCTTTCGGAAATTTTAAAGAAAATAACAGAAAAAGGCATCACTGAATGTCATAATGGTCATAACAAATAATTCACGAGAAGATGAACCCTTAGAACAAAATATAAATGTTTATTTTTATTCAACCTCGACTTCCCCTCCGTATGATCTGACGCACAAAGAGGAATTGAATAACAAAAAATATACAGGATCAGCTTAAACTAACTCAAAAATCATCTTTTTTTGCTCATTAAAATAACATTAAAGACTAAAAGCTAATTACTGACACGAAAAAGCCATCAAAACCATAAACAGTGAACCTACCAAACCATCGAACAAACGTTAATTATCAAAATCAATCCACCAATAATCAAAAAAAACACCAAGTAATCGTTTTTTCTCGTTGTGAGATTGGAATAAGATTAAAAAACAACATATTTTTTGCATAAGATTAACATTTCGGTGACATTTTTGTATTATTGCGCCCGTTATATTTGTGAAATGACGCAGATTTTTAGAAGCGCCCTTATACATAATCTATTCAGCTTGCTGCTGATCAGCTTATTAGCCTTAAAGGTAGGTTTAACCATTTCCACTTTAAAGAACGACAAATCTGTTAATATTGTTAAGATCTACACAGATGCCGAAAAGTCTGAAAAAGGAGAAAAAAAGGATACCGAAAAGCAGCATAAAACCTATGAGTACCTAACCTCGGATAACAGACAAACTCTTGAGACGGCCGGAAAGAAGCTAAAAAAATGCATTCGCCGATACAATTGCTTTTATAGCATAGACCACTTTAATTCGGTTCCCTCCCCCCCACCAGACCTGTCTGCTTAATCGCATACAACAATAGTAACAGGTTACTATCACCGCAACTTAATTTTTTACATTTATTTTTTATGAACGCAAAACCTGGGGCGCCTACGCCCCTACAAAGACTTATAGGGCTACTACACCCTGAGCGCAAAACGATCAACTATATTTTTTTATACGCAATAATCATTGGTATCTTTAGTCTGAGTATTCCGGTAGGGATAACAGCCGTTTTCAACTTATTGATAAATGGCGCCATGTACAGCTCCACCTATATACTGATTATCAGCGTAATAGCAGCAGTAATTATTGGAGGCACTTTACTAATCGGTCAGTTGAGTTTAGTTGAATATCTAGAACAGAAGATGTTCCTAAAATCTGCTCTTGAGTTCGCTTATCGGCTCCCGCGCATCAAACCATCAGAACTGGAAGGTGAAAACCTCATCGAACTTGTGAACCGCTTCTTCGATGTGATCGTGATACAAAAAGGAATTATCAAATTATTGATAGATATCATTGCGGCGGTTGTCACTATTTTCTTCAGTGTTTTACTCCTCTCCTTTTACCATCCCGTTTTCTTAACTTTTGGCGTAGTAATCATAGGAATAGTTGCTATTATTTTATTGGTTTACTATAAGCGTGGCTTGAGTACCAGCATAGAAGAATCCGAACACAAATATGAAACTGTCGCTTATTTGGAAGAAGTAGCTTCGAATATCGATAAATATCGCGGAGATCATGAAAAGATGAAAGACGTTATAGCAAACACCGATCTTATCACCGGCAAATATCTGACCGCCAGAAACGAGCATTTCAAGATTTTAAAGCGCTTCTTCGCTGGTTCCGTCTTTATACGTACACTGTTATTTGGAGCGATGCTGCTTTTGGGATCTCACTTTGTTATCGAGCGGGAAATGACCTTTGGCCAATTTGTAGCCGCAGAGGTCGTTATTGTCCAGATAGGTTATGCTATTGAAAAATTGCTCACCAACTTGGACACTATTTTTGATATGTTAACTGGGACAGTTAAACTAGCTGTTGTTACTGATCTTGAGCTTGAAGAGGAGGTAGCTAATCATGGGTAATAAGAAACTTATTTTACCTAAAACCATCAGCTGGGAAAACCTATCGGCCGAAGGGCGTAAACAATTGCTACGGAATAAAGGTGCGATCATGCTTGGCCGCATTCTCCTTGGAGCAACCATCGTTTTTGTAAGCATACTTTTTTTACCGTGGCGACAGACTATTCCCGGTCGTGGAACGGTGACAGCATTGCGGCCTCAGGATCGTCCACAAACCGTCCAAAACCAGATTGGCGGCCGTATAGAACGCTGGGCTGTCCAAGAGGGAGAAGAGGTTCAAAAGGGAGACACCATACTGGTTATTTCCGAGACTACCCAGTCTTATTTTGACCCGGAACTACCACAACGATTGGAAGAGCAATTGTTTGCCAAAAGAAACAGTGAAGAAGCTGCCGATCAAAAAATGACGGCTACAAAAGCACAGATCGATGCCCTTACAGCGGGTTTACGTTATCAGTTGGAAGCCGCCAAAAATAAGGTTACGCAGTCTCGCAATCTTGTAAAAATTGACAGCGCCGATTTAGTGGCCATTGAAAGTTTTTACGAAACAAGTAAGGTTCGTGTAGAACGTTATGAGCAAGGTTATGAAAATGGTCTCTTTTCCCTTACTGACATTGAAACCCGCCGACTTAATCTGCAAAACGATCAGGCAAAAGTAGTAAGCGCACAAAATAAGCTTACCAATTCACGCCAGAACCTGGTCAATGCAATTATTGATCTCGACAACATTAGGGCAAAGTATAATGAGTCCCTTGCGAAGGCACAATCAGACCTCAGTTCGGCGTTTTCCAGTAAGGCAAGCGTTCAAGGAGATATTGCCAAGCTCCGGAACGAAATTGCCAATTTTGATGTGCGCCGAGGGCTTTATGTAGTCCGGGCCCCGCAAAGTGGTTACGTCGTAAAAACATTAAAAGCTGGGATTGGAGAAAACATAAAGGAAGGTGAGTCCATTGCCACTTTGCAGCCTAAAACGCCCCTAATGGCAGCAGAATTGTACGTGGACGCCATAGATGTACCCTTGATTCTGCACGAAAGCGATGCTCGGCTCCAATTTGAAGGGTGGCCTTCGGTACAATTTTCCGGTTGGCCTGCTGTTGCTGTAGGTACTTTTGCCGGAAAAGTAACGGTAATTGATAAAGTAAGTAGCCCAAATGGCAAATATCGCATATTAGTACGCCCTACACTTCCAGTCCCCGATAAAGACGAGCCTTGGCCAGAACAATTACGATTGGGTTCAGGCGTATTCGGTCGGGTAATTCTAGAGGGTGTTCCCCTTTGGTATGAGATATGGCGACAACTGAATGGCTTCCCACCAAGCCTAGAAAAGGAACCAAAGGAAGAAACAGGGAAATAGCAGCATATGACAAGAGAAAAGTTGTTTAGCCTTATACTCGCGTTGTGGCTCATACCAGCAGTTTGGGCACAAGAGAATGAAAATAATACCGAATTAAAGGAGTTTACACTGAACGATCTGGAAGAGCTGTTGATGGCCCATCATCCGGTTGTGAAACAGGCACTGCTGTTGAGTGAAGCTGCAAAAGCACAGGTAGCACAGGCACGGGGCAACTTTGATCCGGCATTGAAAGCTACGTTCAATAATAAATATTTTGGCAACACTGATTATTATAATCACTGGAACAGCGAATTAAAGGTACCGGTATGGTTAGCAGGAGCAGATCTTAAAGTTGCATATGATCGGAATATCGGCCGTTATACCAATCCTGAAACAACCACTTCCACGGCTGGGTTATCTGGTGTAGGAATAAGCATTCCTTTAGGCCAAGGGCTGATCATTGATAATCGCCGCAGTACTTTAAAACAAGCCCAAGCAATGCTCAACTATGCCGAGGCAGAACAGGTAAAACAGATAAACAGTATTTGGTTCGAAGCCGTGCATGACTACTGGGATTGGTATTTCGCTTTTCGTCAGTATGAGCTGCTAGTGGAGGGTGTGCAGCTAGCTGAAACAAGGTTTAGAGCGATCAGTATGCAAACCGTATTGGGGGACGCACCCCCCATTGATTCTGTGGAAGCCGCGATAACCGTGCAAGAAAGGCAGATCGAGTTGGCCAAATATATCGTCGAACTAAAGAATAGCCGATTGGCTCTTTCAAACCATTTATGGAATGAAAACCAGCAACCAGTGGAGCTACCCGATCACGCCATTCCATCTGACGTTGACACGACTGGACTAAAACCCGACCCTACTATTCTCCATGATTTGCTTAATCTTGCGCAAGATCAGCATCCTGAATTGTTGAAACTGGAAAGTAAAAGCGAACAGCTATATATCGAAGAAAGATTCCGTAAAGAACTATTGAAGCCCAAGCTGAATGTTTCTGGAACCCTGATATCAAATCGTCGAAACTTTAACGAGACCATCCCTCATCATTATGATTTCAACTGGAGCAATTACAAGTTAGGTGTTGATTTTGCTTTTCCGCTATTCTTGCGAACAGAACGTGGAAAATTAAAGGAGGTCAAACTCAAGCAAGAACAACTCCAGTATGATCAATTGGTCATAGGTCGTAACATCTCCAATGATATTACGACCAAATACAACGACCTTACTGCATATAGTGATCAATTGGAACTGCAAGTATTAAGTATTACTAATCAGCAAGTATTGCTTAATGGTGAACAGCAAAAGTTCGGCCTTGGTGAAAGTACACTTTTTATTATAAACAGCAGGGAAAGCAAGCTTATCGAAATGAAAATAAAAAGGGAGAATCTCATTGCAAACTTTAACAAAGCCCTCGCAGAATTATATTATAAAGCAGGGACTAGGCTGTTAGGCGAATAATACGCGCCGCATAACTTCCAGCCTGGGCAGCAAAGGAATATCTTCTGTAAACGCAAATGTACATTGCATTATAAGCCAGCCCTAGGACACAACGGCTAGACTCGGGAAATTCCTGAGCCTAGCCGCTGTATTACAACAATTAATGCCTTATTTTTATTTCAACTACTCATCAGCCAGTTTAAGCAGATCATCCTCTTTTTTTGCCTTTACAGTTCACTTTTCACTAAATCACGTGTTCTGGTTTATCGTTAGTCATCATTAAGATAGCGCTTTTGGCATGTCGACTTTTTATATGTTTAAACATTTACGCAAACAATTAGGTCATGTTGATCCTTGTAATAAAAGATGTAGTATTTTTCTAATTAATTTTTTACAAGATGCCAACAACGAAAATAGCCGTTATTTATTACAGCTCTACGGGCACAAATTATAAGCTTGCGAAATGGGCTGCCGATGCTGCCGATGAGGCTGGAAATGATGTAAAACTATTAAAAATAAAGGAAACTGCTCCCGATGATGCTATAGACTCAAATCCGGATTGGAAAAAACATATTGATCAGACGAAGGATGTACCGGAGGTTAGTCTTGATGACTTGGAATGGGCTGACGGTCTGATTTTCGCTTTTCCCACACGATACGGAGGTACGCCTTCACAAGTCCAGCAGTTTCTTGATACCACCGGGGGATTGTGGTCTAAAGGAAAATTGGCAAACAAAGCTGTGAGTGCAATGACCAGCGCAGTAAATACACATGGAGGACAAGAAACAACTCTACTTTCATTTTACATATCAGTCATGCATTGGGGCTCAATTATTGCCGCTCCAGGCTATACCGCTAAGGTATTGTTCAAGGCAGGTGGTAATCCCTATGGAGTAAGTGTAAATGCTGAAGCAGCAATTACAGGAGATACTGAACTGGCCGTCAAACATCAGGCAAAACGAACAGCGGACATCGCAGGAGCATTAAAAGGTCTTGCAGGCTAGTCTGCGATGAAATAATCTCAGCATCACCTTGAATATGACGTGATGCTGAGATTCTGTATTATTGATCGTAGCCATTCCTAACTGGAATATTGTCTAGCGATTGCACCGCCTCTTTAAGTGCATTACGCCAAGTCTGCGGTGTAAACTCATGGAAAGCTTTGTCGGGCATCGTCGCACCGAACAGCACGACATCTGGTTCTAGCTTGGCAAGAAGTTCTATACTTTGTAAGAACTGCTCCCGATCAGACTCATCCACAAGAGCCTCCCACTTTCCTCCACTGGGATAGATCGTATCGCCAATGAACAGGTAGCTGCGTCCATCCGAAGCGCGCGTTAGGTAACAGGCGCTACCCGCCGTATGCCCCGGACACGGAATAACCTCAATGCCATCTGGGTGATGCCCACGGGCATGGAAAGTCTCGTCAACTTGTGTAAAGGTTTTTGCAAGTGGTTCGGCAGCGCTATGGGTGTGTAAGGTATTACCAAAACGAGCCTTGATGGTCGCCAGACCCGGTCCAACTTCGTGATCATGCGAAAGATAGTGCCGCTTAACCCCACCAAGAGCCTCAAGGTCATCATAATTTTCCGTGATATCACCCGTGTAAAACAAGATATTACCTTCGTCACGCTTAAGCAGGAAAGCATGAAATTTCAAATCCGGCCAATCCTTCGGCTCTGGAAACACAGGTTGGCTCAACCAGAGGTCTGGATATACCTGTTGCATCTTTAACTGTTGCTGTTTCATATCAAGCTCCTATTTTATAGTTCGAAATATACAGGCTGCCACTAGCATGAATACCTGTCTATACAAGCAGCAGCCATCCTTGTTAACAAAGGTATATAGCAAACGGCAGTATGATATAGTAAAGAAGTCTGTGTCTTTGGTAGTTTTTTCTGTTCAGTACACTTGTATGCGGAATTCGCCGGGCGTCTCCCCTGTCCAATTCTTAAAGGCCTTGGTGAAATGGGAGATATCTTCATATCCCAGTTGATAAGCGACCTCTTTAATAGGCTTTTTGGAATAACTGAGTAATGTTTTTGCTTCAACGCCCAGGTGATATCCGATCCACTTTTTAGCTGTCCACCCCGTTTCGGACAATAAGATTTCGCTCAAATATTTCGGCGTAATGTTCATTTCAGAAGCGTAGAATGAGACATTTTTATGGTTCATGAAATGTTTGGCCAAGAGCGCTCGAAAGGTGGCAACAAATGATTCCTTGCCCGTAAGTGCACGTGTGTAGTTTTTATACCTGTGAACAAATGCTTCATGTAAAAGCATTAATAAGGCTTGTAATACACCCGGTATTGGCGTTGGTTTCAACCTGAAAAACTTCAATGTGTCAAGCAGCACAGTTAGTTCATCGTATTTTGCCTGCTCCGTATCAAAAACGTTAAATATATCAGGACAAAAATAATCCAGTGAGTAAAAAAAATTATCGAATGTATGCTTAAAAATATCTTCACTGAATATGACAACGTCAAATATCAGTTCGCGCTGGTTAATCCATTTATATGGCAGGCCGGCACCTATTGTAGCTATACTACCCTTTTTTATCGTGTACTGATTAGTGCCTACCGAAAATTCCGCATCACCTTGGTGGAAGAAGAAAACACTGTAATAATAGCTTCGGAAAGATTTTGCGCCCATCCGTCCAAAATCTTGTTGATCGGCAATGACTATCGGAGCTGCATCGGCTGGTCAACTATTGTTTGATAAATGTTTGAGGGGATCAATCGGATACATCATAAAAATACAAGTGGTTATTCCATGTAAAATAATTTATACTATAATAATAAAGGTTTTATAATCGCAATTCCAAAAAAGGTTAATATCAGCGAAGTTTGCTAGCTTTCTATTAACGTTTTCTGAGGCGATTGACTATCAACAAACCAAATATAAAACCTCCAATATGCGCTGCATAAGCCACTCCGCCTGCCTGCTCACCACCTAGCGCACCAAGTCCGTTGCTTAACTGAAAGAGAAACCATAAACCAACTACCAAAAAGGCAGGCACCGCAATAACCGTGATTAATATCCAAACAAATATCCGTTTACGTGGAAAAAGTACGACATATCCCGCTAAAACTGCAGAAATGGCTCCGGAAGCGCCTAAACATGGTGTTAATAGATCCTGACCTAAAAAAAGAGTACTGAAAACATGACTTAATCCAGCCAACACACCACATAATAAATAAAAAAAGAGGTAATTCAGATGCCCTAGCTTATCCTCTAGGTTATCGCCAAAAATCCAGAGGTAGAGCATATTACCTCCAAGATGTGCTAATCCACCGTGCATAAAGATAGCGGTGATAAGTGTCAAAAACACGGGGATGTCCGTGTGCTGTAATCCAGGCATGTCAAAGGTTTCTCCCGAAACGGGGTCTACGATCGACTGGTCTTCGGTAACAACATCTTTCCCTGTTAATATCTCTGCAGGTATTGTTGCGTAAGAAAAAGTGAAATGAACATTGGTACCTAAACCTTGAAGGTATACAAAAACAAAAATATTCAGGATAATCAGCATATAATTTACGAGGGGAAACGATTTCCGATCGCGATTATCATCTCCTATAGGTAGTAGCATATAAAAAACCTTTCAGACCGGCCTAATATAAGGATAATTCAGTTACCGCCATTGCAACTCACCGAAAGCCTAATGATATTTCTAATGGAAGGTTCTATTAGACCTGCTGATCCCGGCAGCTGCTACACCACATGAACAATGAAGCCACCTCCTCGGTGGCTCCATCAATTTCATCTAATATTATATCTCGCTACGCTATTCTAGCTTTTCTACTACTTGATTTGAGTGTGCTTCCTTTTTGGCCTTCTCATAATCGTAAAACCATTTCACATCTTTATCCCACGGTTCAGCTTCTACACGCCGAGACCATTCTTCATAGACTTTCTTTAAACGGGCAGCCACTGCAGACTCTTCTACAATCAGGTTATGAAGCTCGGTACGGTCGGCTTCCAGATCATAGAGCTGCCATGTTTCAGGCTTTTCAGCCACCAACTTCCACCTGCCATCCAACACCGCCCTATTCCCTTCATGTTCCCAGAAAATAGGATTTTTCCTGTTGATTGGCTGTCCGGAAAAAGCGGGTTTTAAACTGGTGCCCTCTGTAGGTAGAATAGCATTACCCTTAAATGTCTCCGGATAACTGGCACCACCCAAATCAACCAATGTCGCCAAAATATCGGTAATATGTGCAGATTGTCGCTCAAAAGTACCTCTGCGGGTTGCCGGGATTCCCGCAGGCCAGAAAACAATACCCGGAGACGAAATCCCTCCTTCATGTGTATGGTGTTTATATGACCAAAAGGGAGTACAGGCGGCCTCCGCCCAGCCCTGCCCTAAAAATACCGTCGATTGCGATGAACCGGGATTTTCACCGATATATCGCGCCTCTGCGCCGGGTTCTGCATTACCACCGTTATCCGAAACGAAAAGAATCACGGTATTATCTAACACACTACGATCTTTTAGCCCTGCCACTAAATCGCCTATACTTTTGTCTAGATGGGCAATCACGGCTGCATAAATAGCCATGATGTGATCGTATTTTTCTTTCTCCTGATCACTCAGGCTATCCCATTTCGGTACATTTGGATTAAAGGGCGGTAATTTCCAAGATGAGTCTATCAAGCCTAACTCCAGCTGTCTTTCGTAACGCTCCTGACGAAGCTTTTCCCATCCCTCCAAATACTTTCCTTTAAATTTTTGAATTTCTTCTTCCGGAGCTTGCAAAGGAAAATGCGGGACGTTATGCGCTAAATACAATAGAAACGGTTTTTCCTCGGCAAGCGCATCATCAATGAAACGCAATCCGTAATCCGTCCACAAATCGGTTGAATACCAGTTTTCCGGCAGTTCTTTCGAATAGTTATCCAACAGCCTACCATTCAAAAACAGCTCGGCTCTCTCTGAATCGCCATAATAAAATCCACCAGCCGGTGCATTCAAAGAACGGTCGAACCCGCGCTTCCAGGGTACAACTCCATGCGGCTGTCCCACATGCCACTTTCCAGTCATGGCAGTAAAATAACCAGCTTCTTTTAATACTTCAGCAATCGTTACCGTCTGTTCATTCAAGTGTCCGCGATATGCGGGATGATCATCCCCTTGGTCTTCCATCATATGTCCAATTCCCGCCTGATGTGAATAGACCCCGGTCAAAAGAGACGCACGGGACGGACAACAACGGGCGGTATTATAAAAATTAGTGAATCGAACCCCGTTTTTTGCCAAATTATCGAGATTGGGAGTGGGGATTTCACCTCCGTAACAGCCCAGATCGGCATAGCCCAAATCATCGGCTAAAATGACCACGATATTGGGTTTCTCCTGAGCGAAGGGCGTTTTAATAGGTAATAGGGTCAAAGCCCCTGCTAACAATACCAGTAATTGATGTTTCATAATGTTCTATTTTAGATTTATCAGGCACTTTCCGGTGCGCATTCACTAATGGTTCAGGTAACAATCCGAGCAAGCTATTTGTACATTTAAACCGCCAAATCGGAAAAGCATCTGTTATCATGAGATTATTTTTTATGAGGTAAATATACACACAAACATTTAGACTACTAAAATAGTAGACTAAATATTTCACCTGATGCTTCTACATCGAAATCATTTTTTATCCTATAAAAATTAGCTTAATTGTCATTTTTTTCATCGACATTAAAGAGTTTGCTAATATATTATAAAGACAATACATAGATTTCCAAATGCAATGACTGAAGCTTGAACGCCACAGCCCATAATATTCCCACCTGTGATAAATAAAAACGGAAAACAGTCGGCATTACAATTCCGACAATATCGCCGCTTACGTATTTCAACTTCAATTTTCAGGATCTCGAACTGAAGCCGGTAGAATGAATAAAAAACGAGGCAATAAAATAAGTCAAAGAGCGTCTTTCCCGATATGGACGCTCTTTTTTCCTTTTAAAAAACTGCTAATGCTTCAATTTGAGCTGCAGGAAAACATTTATATACATCTTGTTGTTAATACTAAGATCTTAAATAAGATGCCTTTCATTTTTATGAAAGCATATAGACCGGGGGCTGCTGAGGTCGATGGAAAATCGGTTAAATTTTTCGCATTGCCGATCCATACACGGAAAGTTCGCTAACGTTTTGGGATACGACAATATAAAATAGATACAAATACCTAGAAAATCATACATGCAAAAACACCACGAGAGACCCGGGATACTTTCCGTCATCGGAAATACCCCACTGGTACGTTTTTCGCGACTTTTCTTCCCTTGGACTTTCCCTTTTTACGGAAAAATGGAAATGTTTAATCCCGGGGGTAGCATAAAAGACCGCACTGCGGAGAACATTATTGACGATGCGTTAAAGCAAGGCCTGATTAATACAGGCAGCACCATCATTGAGTCTACATCCGGGAACATGGGTGTTGGTCTTGCCCAACTGTGCCTTTATCATGGTCTCAAGCTCATCTTAGTAGTTGACCCACATACGAACGCCACTGTGGTACAACTACTGAATACGTATGGGGCTAAACTGGTATTCGTAGAGACGCATGATGGAGAAGGCGGGTACCTCAATACGCGTCTCCTAAAAGTAAGGGAATTGCTGGCGGAAATACCCGGAAGTTTCTGGCCTGATCAATATCATAATCCGGCAAATCCTTTAGCTCATCAACAGACTTGGCGAGAAATCATACGAGATCTCGGTAAAGCTCCTGATTACCTGTTCGTTCCTACGAGCACCTGCGGAACGCTAATGGGGTTTGCCAATGAAATCCGCCAATGCGGAGGCAAGACAAAGGTTGTGGCAGTGGACGCCAAAGGGAGTGTAATATTCGGCGATAAACCAAGTAAAAGACAATTGCCCGGTATCGGCTCCAGTCGACAATCCGATTTTCTTGATATGGCGGCCATCCATGGGGTTATACACGTGTCTGACAGGGACTCTGTAGAAGGGTGTAGGTTATTGCTCCAGAAAGAGAGTGTACTTGCCGGAGGATCTTCCGGTGCTGTGGTACACGCGATATCGGAAATGACACACCGCTTTCCACCTGAAATACAAGTGGTAGGCATATTCCCCGACCGTGGTGAGAGGTATTTAGATACTATTTATTCAGACGATTGGGTGGAAAATAATTTGGGTGATCTAAAGCATGCAGAGGAGGTGAGCGTATGATTTGGAAAACCGCACATTTACAGCAACGCGCCCTTGAATCGGCAACAGAACTCGCTACAAGATGCATTTCTCCACAATTGTTGGAAAGCAGTGCAGACCGAATACACCTTGCTATAGTGGGTGGAGGACCGAAGGGATTCTACGCACTTCAAAAGCTAGCAGACTCCTTACGTGCGGAAACCTACCTCTCTCGTCAAATAGAAATTCATTGGTTCAACAGTGACCACAATTTCGGCGCTGCCAGAAACTTCAATACCGACCAACCGGAATACCTCCTGATCAACAACTGCATCGGCACGATCCACTGCTTCTCTAAAAGTAACCTGCACAAAGAAAAGCCGGAGCAAGCACTTTCTCTGGTAGATTGGATAGCATACCATAAAACAGAAAACAAGTCTGTACGCTCATTAGATTTTGCCTCTCGGGCACTTGTTGGGCATTACTTGGCCAATACCATAATGCTATTTTTAACTAATCTTCCTACCAATATACAGGTCAACATGGTGGTTACCACGATCACGCAGATTACCGAAAACGGTCGAAATTACCGTATTGGTATATCAGATTCACGGTGGTTACTGCCTTTTAACTACCAGAGTGTACTCCTCGCTACTGGTCACTCCTATTACAGCGAAAACCGCGATTTGCAGACATTTGCGGACCATGCCTCTGACGTTCATTACATTTCAAGCATCTATCCAGTGCAGCAATTGGACAGGATAAAAGCAGGTGTGAAGGTAGGTATACTGGGTATGGGACTGACATTTGTTGACACCGTGTTGGCTCTGACAGAAGGACGTGGGGGTAGGTTTGAAGAAAACGAAAGAGCATTGACTTATATGCCTTCTGGCGAAGAACCAGCCACACTCTATCCGTTTTCCCGCAGCAATCTCCCTATGTTACCCAGAGGGCCTGCCAATAAACAGCAGAGGTATTATTTACGATTCGTGACCCAAGAATGGGCAGACACGCTACTACAACAATGCACCGTTGGTATCGATTTTCCGGAAGCTATATCGCCAGTTTTGGAAAAAGAGGCCCAGCATGCTTACTACCGTACGCTTAGTAAGGATTTTTCTTCGTCCGATAGCTTTATAGATAGACAGATTGCCAACATACCACAAACAGAACGATTCTCCCTTAAAAAATTACTTTTCCAGCCGTTTTGTTTAATCGATCAACATGCTGAAGATCAACACACCAACGTAGTCTCCTATCTGCGACACACACTGGAAGAGGCAGAGAAAGGCGAGCTAGAGAGTCCACTCATGGCGGCGGCGGCGGTATGGCGAGAAGCTATCCCTATTATTGGCCAGTTGTACAGGGAGGGGAAACTCACGGCTGAATCACACGAACTCTTTGATCAAAAGTATTATGGTGCATTTTGCCGCACTGCATTCGGCCCGCCCATGGAAAACGTCCGGAAAATACTTTGCCTGGCCAAAGCCGGCTATATTCGTTTCCGCTTCGATTCACCGCCTAATGTAGCTACCGACCGTACACACAATATGTTTACGATCAGCAGCAATAGACAAAAGTTGGACACGAAAGTGTTGATCGATGCCCGCATGCCACGACCCAACGTCGTTGCACATCACGCTGCGCTGTACCAAAATCTGGTGAAAGAGGGGTTTGCCATGCCAATGGTCAACGGCTCATACCGTCCAGGTTGTGTACAATTAACACCTCATGGACAACTGGTAGATTCTTCAGGCAAAGCAACCGCGATATTCGTTTACGGCACACCTACTGAAGGGTTTACCCTCGACAACGATTCACTTTCACCCGACCGGAACGATTTCGCAACGCCATGGGCCCAGTTTGCAACACATTTAATCAAACAACAAAACGCCATACATTATGAAGCCTGAGACCTCTAATACAGGTTTTTTTCCTCTCACCCCACGGATACATCCCTGGATAGATCAACTCACAGCCAATAGCGCCATACTAGTTGAAACGCTTGAGCGATACGGCTCACCCTTGAATATCCATTGTAAACGGCCATTTGAGGAAAATCTCAAGTATTTCCGAGAGGTATTTCAAGAATACGGAATGCAGCACAAAATTTACTTTGCCCGTAAGGCAAACAAATGCCTTTCTTTTGCGAAAGAAGCCTGTCGCCTCGGCGAAGGAGTGGATACGGCCAGTTACAGGGAATTGCAGCAATGCCTCGATACCGGTGTCCCTCCCAATGCCTTGATTAGCACAGCTGCAGTGAAAAACGAGCAGCTGTTAAGGCTGGCATTAGCAAATGAAGTGACAGTTGTACTTGACAATCTCGATGAATGTAGCCTGCTCCAATCTTTGGCCACCGCCATGGAGAAGCAGGTACATGTCTGTTTGCGTGTCGGAGGGTTTGACGATCAAGGTAAGCCCCTGCATACCCGTTTCGGCTGGCCAATAACCGGAGCTGAACAGTTTATCCACACACAGCTTGGACCAGGAAACCGTTTCGATCGGCTCCGCTACTATGGTCTGCATTTCCACCTAAACGGCTACTCGATAACCCAGCGAGTAGAGGCGATCAAGCAGTGCCTTTCGTTAGTTGACAGGTTAAAGACACAAGACATCCATACGAATTCTCTGGATATTGGAGGTGGTATCCTTGTCAATTACCTTCAATCATCAACCGAATGGAGAAGCTTCCATCTTGCGTTAAAAGACGCCGTAGAAGGCAGGCGGTCTCCTCTTACGTATCTCAACGATCCGCTTGGCATGGCCGTAATTGAGGGGAAAGCCTATGGTGAGCCTACTGTATATCCGTACCATAATTCACTTCACAAGGAACATTTTCTAAGGGAAATTCTCAAGCATCAGGGTACAGATGGAAGACCTATTGCCGAAGGTATCCGCCGCCGCGGCTTGGAATTGCGCATGGAGCCTGGTCGCTCTGCGCTGGACCAATGCGGCATCACAATAGCTAGAGTGGCTTTCAGGCGTGAAGATACCAGAGGCGAATTGCTTGTTGGACTGGAAATGAACCACACGCAACTAAAGAGCTCCAGTGCCGATTTTCTACTAGACCCGATTCACGTGCCCAAAAAATCTGAAGAAAAAGATACTCCTACATTCGGATTCCTAGTGGGTTCCTATTGTTTAGAGCAGGAGCTTATTCTCAAGCGTCGAGTGCGTTTCCGTACCTTTCCACAAGTGGGTGATCTCCTCATCTTCGTCAATACAGCTGGTTATATGATGCACTTTTACGAATCGGAAGCCCATTTGTTTGAATTGGCCAAGAATGTCTTTTACGATATGGATACCAACCAAATCCATGAGGATGCCCTCTATGCTACCGCACCTGGGCTTCAAAAGGCATAAAAAAGCGGAAAGAATATAGATATCACCGGATTATTCCCCTCCCAGCGTCAAATGATTTATGAAGTGTTTCCAGAAATATATCAATGCGTTGTTAGCTAGCACCTTGATCGTTATTTTTGGCTCACCGAAGAAGATCTTGGTTCTGGCAAATCTTATGATCGTACGAGCAATACCGGTGTTTTAGGCTGATGAATAACGGCCTTTGTTAAGCTCTTATGGAACAGTTGTTCGAAAAATGTTTTCTCAGCTAAGCTCAATGCAATTAAATCTGTATGATAACGAGCAGCAATTTCATTTACTAAGGTTACGCTCTGTTTACCATGAACCAACTCCCATGACAACTGATCGAGCCCCACCCTTCTACCAAGCAAAGAAGCCCATTCCTGAAGCATTTTTAGCGCAGTATTCGATGGTTTATCATCTACTTCATGTATATGAACAAGTTTATATGAACTTTCTTTTGAACCAAATAAGGTGTTGAGCCTTTTTAAGACTTGCACGTCTAAATCGCTATAATTAGTAAAGAAAGTAATTTGATCAAGTTTGAAGTTTTCTATTTCCAAAGGTACAACAATGACCGGGACGGAAGAAGATTTTGCCACATCAAACGAATTACTACCGAGCAGTTTTTCCCTTAAACCCGATGCCCCCTTTGTTCCCATAATAATAAGATCAGCCTGTTCTTCCCGCACCCATTGCTCAATCGCCTGTAATAGATCTCCTTTAAACAGGCTTGACGTAATGTTGATTTGCTGATCGTTCACTAAACTACGCTGAATGAAATTCTCCATCTCTTCTTTGGCTTCACTTTCTACCTGTTGCCTATCGCGCTCATTAACTTCTTCTCCCTGGAATGCAGAGTGAAAAGATGTGTAGGCATGTGCTATATGGATCTTACAATCGAACTTTTCTGCTAATACAGCAGCATACTTTAACGCAGAAAGTGCATTTTCAGAAAAATCGGTAGGAACTAATATTGACTTAATCATATCTTATTCACTTTTGTCTTGTTGAGCCACATTAGAAATAGTTTTCCGTTTCTCCCTTTTATTTATTGCTACCAGGAACAATGAACCACATATACCGGAAATGATCGATGCTGACAACACAGAAAACTTAGCTTCGGCCATCAACAGTTCCCTCCCTGAGAACGAAAGTAACGCAATAAAGATAGACATTGTAAAACCAATACCTGCTAGCATACCCACCCCGATTACATGCCTCCAGTTTGCATGTTTAGGCATGGAACAGACACCAAGTTTAACCGAAAGCCAGGAAAATAAGAAAATGCCGATAGGTTTACCCAGGAATAGCCCTAGAATGATACCGAGGCCGAGCGGTGTGACTAACCCTTCTACCATGCCATCAACAAAAGCAATGTTGGTGTTAGACAACGCAAAGATAGGCATGATTACTAAATTTACGGGCCGAGTGAGTGCATGTTCTAATTTAAGCAGGGGTGCTTCCTGTCCTGCAGATTTGCTTTTAGTAGGTAATGCAAATGCAGTTAACACTCCGGCTATTGTTGCATGGATACCTGAATGGTGAATGAAGTACCAAATAAAAAGGCCCGGTATTAAATAAGCGGCAATACTTTTAACACCAAAGCGATTAAACAATAACAGTAATAGAAAGATCCCTCCTGCATAAAAAAGATAGGTATAATGGAGTTCTCCAGAATAGAAAACTGCAATCACTAATATGGCCATCAGATCGTCAACAATGGCCAGTGCAGCCAAAAAAATCTTGAGTGAGATGGGTACTTTCTTGCCTAAGAGCGTGATGATAGCCAGTGCAAAAGCAATATCTGTAGCCATGGGAATTGCCCACCCGCCGGCAGTTTCTGTACCACTATTGAGTAAAGTGTAAATCAGCGCCGGAGCGAGTACCCCTCCAAGAGCTGCAAATACCGGAAGTGCTGCTTTTTTTGGTGAGGAAAGTTCACCATCCACAAGTTCCCTTTTTATTTCAAGACCTACCAAGAGAAAAAAAACAGCCATCAGTCCGTCATTGACCCAAAGCAATATGGGATATCTCAGCTGCACAGTTTCAGCGTAGTAGCCTATTTCTGTGTTTAGGAAGTCTTCAAATGTTGGCCCAAGAGGTGAATTGGCAGTGATGAGAGACACCAGCACACATGCTATTAACAGTAAGCCCGGCCCTGTGCCCGAATAAAAAAAATCTTTGAAACGATGAAAGGCCTTGGACGTCATGGGCGTAAAAATAGGGTATTTACATGCGAAGGACAAGTATAAACATTAAAATACTACCACTACAAAACGAACGGCGCAGATGGCAGCACCCTATGCAACGGATCTTATTTTATTTGATCAATTTATTGATATGGCTCAGCTCACCGAAAAGAACCAAAATATCTTCCTTTTCTAATACCGTGGTTGATTTGGCAATGCCGGTAACCTCTTTTCTCTTCTCCAATTTATTGCTGATTTCTACTGTATGTTGTTTAATTGTTGTCAGCACGATTACCTTATATTCGTTAGTGAAATTAGCTTCTTGCAAAGTTTTTCCGACATACCTTTCGGGAACTACCGCTTCAACGATACTGTATTTATCAGAAATTTTGAAGCTGTCAATAATATCAATATTATCCAGACGCATCGCAAGCCGTTCTGCAGACTCCGTTTCGGGACGGATATATTCGTCAATTTGCATAGCTTTCAAGACCGTTAGCTGCAATTCGGAAACCACTCGTCCAATGATCCGCTTAACGTTTAACTGCTTCACCAAGGCTGTTGTTAACAGGGATGCTCCTTCATCTTCTCCAATGGCTACAATCACCGCATCACTATCTTTTAATGGCAGAGAGCTAACGGCGTCTTGGTCTGTACAATCCATACAAACCGTGTGAGTAATCTTTTCACGTAGATTATCCACCTTAGACATGGCATTGTCTACACCTATCACCTCATGGCCTAATTCTGTTAACCGAATGCTTAATGCTTTGCCAAAATTTCCTAAACCTAAAACAATATATTTCATTCTATAAATAATTATTCGTCGTTTTTATTTTACTAATGGCATTCATGGACACACACTGCCGCTTCGATGAGCCACCAAACCTGTTTTATTATCAGAAGGAATCTTTACCAAAAAAAAAGTCATTAACTAATATGTTTTAATGGCTATTTTTTCTTGTCAAATTCATCTACGGATTAAAACGTCAACCTATCTTTACAATGAAGGTAGTTACCTCACCCTAAAACAATACTTTTTCCTGCGGATAATGATAATTTTTAAAGCGGACATCTTTAATCAATGCCACGAGTAAGGTTAAGGCCCCCACCCTCCCAACAAACATACTGATAACCAGTACGACTCTCCCCGCGTTACTAATCTCAGGTGTAATACCCAAACTCAATCCAACCGTTCCGTAAGCCGAGAAGCATTCAAAAGCAAGTGATTTGATATCTTTTTCACCCTCTGTCAAGCACAACCCAAAAATAGAGAGTCCCAGTCCCAATAAAGACAAAAGAATAACCGCGGAGGCCCTCCGTATCGAGTCAGGTGAAATCTCACGTTTAAAAATCTCTACCTTATCTTTTCCCTTTATCAGGCTAACCATATTCAATACCGTTACGGCAAATGTCGTGGTTTTAATACCTCCCCCTGTAGATGCCGGCGAAGCACCTATCCACATAAGTAGCATAATAACCATAACTGTAGGCGTAGAAAGTGCCCCTACCTGTACAGTGTTGAAACCAGCGGAGCGCGGACTCGAACCAAGAAAAAAAGATGTTGTCAGCTTTCCGATAAAACTATCGTGCTCGGTAAGGCTGTGCTGGTACTCCAATATAAACAAGACCAGTGTTCCGAAAACGAGTAAAATGAAGGTTGTCCAAGCAATTAACCTAGAGTTAAAGCTCATCACCCAAGCTTTATGAACAAAAGGTTTACCGTAAAAAACACGTCTGAAAAAATTGATAACCCAACGTTTAAGAAAGGTAAATGTATTAAATACAATTCCAAAGCCTAATCCGCCCAAGATGAACAATAGGGATATAATAAAGATTAGCGGATAATTGAAGCGGATAGATTCCATATAAAGCCCATTGGGCACTATAGAAAACCCAGCGTTACAAAATGAGGAAATTGAATGAAAAACAGCAAAAAACAAATGGTCGCTCCCCAAATCTTTCGCAATATCTAGCGTGTTAAAATAAATTAGCATTGTTCCGATAGCTTCGATAAAAAATGTGATCGATATAATTTTTAATAACGTGCTGATAACAGAACCAAGTTTCTTTTCACTGAGCAGCTCTGTGTACATTAACTGATTTTTATAGGAAAATCCTCCCGAAAAAAAGTACCCAAAGAATCCGGTGAAGGTCATAATACCTAAACCGCCCAACTGTACCAATACGATCAGAACGGTTTGGCCAAAGTAGGTAAACTGTGAAGCAATATCTACCACAGATAATCCCGTAATACACACAGCACTGGTTGCCATAAATAGAGCGTCTACAAAACTTAGCGGAGCACCAACCGTAACCTTTGGAAATAGCAGTAGCACGGTACCTAGTAAAATCAAAAAAAGAAAACTTAAAACAAACAGCAATGTAGGGTTAAAATAAAATCGGTCAAAAAACAAACTGTTCTTTGACGTTTCGACCAATAAAACGCTAAAAACACCTACGTAAAGCCACTCTGCCTGATGAAAGTGGACGTCTATAGCTATAGGTCCTAGGATACGTTCAAGAATAACAAACCAAAAGTAAAAACACAGTATGAGTTCCGAATATTGAAAGGCAGTATCTTTTCTTTTTACAAGAAATCGTAATATTGTTTTCAGCAATAGCATAATTGCAAATCCATAAAAAACCTTAACGATCAGCGTATCAAAAATACGTGTAATAGCAATATTCCAGTTATATCCAATATGGACGAGAATAAGTATGGAGCAAAGCAAGCTTAAGTACAACATACCAAGGTCAGTATACCTCAAACTTTTTCTTATGTGCTCCCTGTTAAGAAAATCCATTGAAACAACGGTTTTGATTCTGCACAAACTTAATTTTTTATTCAATATAAGGTAAAGTAATCTAGATACTTTTTGAAATAAAAGATAACAATCCGATCGTTTAGTGCTATCCTTTACTATTTTCGCTTAGTGCATATTCCGGTTTTCTTTTGGTTTTCATGATAAAAACTTATTTTTGGCTGCTTTGTTAATTTAAGTCCCTTCTCTCATATTTCCTAACAAAATCTATAAAACTCCGCTCAAGTCCGCTAAACTCCGTTCAGGTCCGTTCAAGTCCGCCATTTCTTTAGTTCTCATTTGGCTATGCTTCAGTTATACTCCGGAGATACTTCTCCTATTTCTCACCTATACTTTACCTGTCCTTCACCCATAATCCGCTATAAGATTTTCTGGAGCGATGCGGATAGGAGGCGAGTATCACCTGAATAGCATAGGAATCTGCCCTGGATGTCCCAGCAGAACGGAGACTTCTTACACCATGGTTTTCCAGGAAGATATAGGTCCACCGGGAATATCCCATCGTTTACCGAGTTCTTCCAAGGGCTCACCTAATCACTATCGCCCAAAAGCCTCTTTTAACCTACTTTTGAATCAAACATTAATAAACAAACAAAATAAACATAAAGAAATTAACACACTTCATTCACCCTTTTAAATCTTTAAGTCATGAAAACGCTCATCAGATTATTCTTCGCCGCCATCATCATCAGTGCCACCGCCGCTTTCGCGCATGCCGAAACAAAAGCCATCAATAAAGTGGCCAGTGCAAGTGTTGTGGACCGCTACATCGAAATAGTTGCCAAAGGGAACACCCTAAATATGGAAGCCATCTTCAGTAACCAGTTCACCCAACAGGTTGCCAACAAGGGAAAGGTTGTGCAGCACAACAGGGCACAGGTCATCGGTTTCCTGAAAAAACAACCCAATATACAGCAGAACTGCGAAACCGCTTATACCATGATCGAACAGGGCAACGACAGCGCCATTGCCAAAGTAGAAATGCAATATGAAGGTTTCACCAGGGTAGAATATGTAACCCTGAGCAATGAGGGTGGCCGCTGGAAGGTAAGCCAGGTGCTCACCACCTATGAAAAATAGTACATGCGCCAACAGCGCATTCCATCATACCAGTTTAGGAAAATCGGGGCAGATATTGCCCCGATTTTTTTCACCAATGAATATCAACGTCTACGCCTTCACTATAATTTTCAAAGCCCAGTAAGAGCGTTTTAGTACGATCATCCCATTGATTCTTTATCAACGGAATTTCATCGACTGTAGAACCTGTAGCTGTAACATTTTCCGGTTCACTAGGCAACGATATCCGCATTACATTTATCGTATTTGAAGGACTTTTAACAGTAAAGGAATAACCGTTGCCACCAACCTTCTCATCATACACCCTTGCCGCCGCCGCCAATACCTTAGGTTCATCCGTAATGTTCTTACCAAGATCGTACAAAAAGCCTTGTTCTCCAGGATTTATTCTGACGTTATCGCGTACGGGGAGATTAGGATCGAAAAGGTCAATAACCGGCCCATTGATAACTAACGGACTTTTGTCAACATGCTCATCAAGTACAGCAGCAATCAAATAAGGCCCCCGTTCCAAAAGAAAGTTATTCTTTAGTTCAAGTTTACCGGCACCAGCAAAATCTTTATAAGCGGTTTTTACATGCACCATAAAATCCTTATCTCCTTCTACTTCCATCACCAATTCCTTTGGGTCTTTCCTTACAATAAGAACCTTCCCTTTCCCTACCATATGCTGCAGTTTGGTTTCATTTTTACTTATATTCAACATCTCAAACAAATGTTCGGAAGGCGTACTAAAATTATTTTCACCGGTATTCCACCACTCCTTTACTTGCTGGAAAGGGTCATCATCTCGGCCGTAATATATTAATGTGCCACCGTTGTTCACCCATTTTGCCAATGCTTCATGATAAGTTGGAGATAAAGGTTTCATATTTGCGTAACTCATAATCAACACCTTAATATCTTGCAAGCTATGTTCATTCATCAAATTCTCCATATGTACAGTTTCTACCGGAACGCCCCGCTTTAATAGCGGCATAGCCATGCCATAGAAATTACTGAGCTGCGGATCTTCATACCCTGTATGTATGGAAAATCGCTGAAACATCATAGAATTTGCTAATAAAACGCCTATACCCCTGCTACCATTCAAACTATTTTCAGCAAGAGGCATCTCATTCAGAGCGTTAATCATAATTTGCATCTGTGTGGCATATGTAGGCGCTATACCTTGTTTATCGACACTTCCTTCTACCTGAAATTTACCCCCATAAATCCTGTCTGGCCAAGGCATTACCTCATAATTATTTACCGTAGGATAAAGTAGCTTAGCCGTAAAGGTGGCTTGGTAATTTCTTTTATAATCATCCCATGATCGCTCCCTATCTTCAATAGGATCGGTCAAGAAAAACATTTTCTTGCCAGTAGGAGCTGTCATAGACACCATTGATCCATACTCTAAAAAGGCATTTTCAAACACCCTTTCTTTAGCCTCACCATTAAAATAAACAGGTTCCCTAGCTGTACCCGTCCATACCTGTGCGATATACCCATCCATACCGGGTAAATTAGCCAAAGCTGCTTCAGGACTTACAATCTGCCAAGAAGAATAGTTAATCAAGGAATGCGTAGGCACATAACATTTAACATGTTTACCTTGAGATTTGCTATAAGATTTGGCGTAAGTGAATACGTCTTTAAGTGCGTCAAAATATAACTGATATTTTAATTTGGAGGATAAATAAGTAGCTTCGGGTGAGGTATGTTGTGCTACCCATGGAGAGCCATAGTATTTTTGCCACTCCTTTTTGAACGAATCACTATAACCCGCCCTGGCCCAAAATTCAGGTTCCTCCAGATAAATAGCAGAAACGCCGGCATCAATGGCACGTTTAATATGCGTTTTTATATAAGTAAGGTAGTCCTTAGATGGTACGATATAGGGTACGTGATGACCATGCCAGATCGTATCACCCTCCCTGGTTACCTGCCCATCTTCCCAATGGGTTTTTCCATCGAATTGCCCCAGGAAAAAATCTTGGTATTGCCCCCAGGCAATACCTGTCATAAACTGCACATTATAACCTTTATCCCGATAGCCTTTTACCCGCTCTTCAAAATTTCCTCCTGCATCATTAATGCCATAAACGATAGCCACATCGGCTCGTATATCATAGGTTTCTTTCCATGGAGCGGCAACTTGAAACGCCGTTTTTTCTTTTTGCTGAAGTTGTGCAAAGGCCATATTCCCTGCGACTATCAATCCCAATAACCACAATGATCGCAGTAATGGATGCTTTTTAAGAGGCTGCATAATTATTTGTTTTTGTAGCTGACTATTCTGTTAACGGATCGAACAATTGCATAAACGCGACGCCACTGCTAGACTCATATGACTGCACTACACCTGTAGGACAGGGCGCTGTATAATCACGATGCATAATACCTCGTGCAGTATCTCGATTCCGCCAAGCGCTGTTAATATTATCATATATCCATGCCCGGTATTGATCCTGATCAGCTTCTTCAATCAGCAGGTGGATATAATGTGCAAAAATAGATTTAAGCACACCCTGTTCATTCCAATCGCCTTCCGCGGGTAGGATGCCGCTAGCATCGGACATTTCATTTTTTGTGTAGTCTGCTGCCTTAACAGCGTCATCTAAGTAAGCCGAACTGTCTGTCGCCTGATAAAGCATTACCGCAGCGCCGATGCAAGTTCCCTGATTATACGTATAGTCTTCATAGCCTGGAGGATTATCGCCAATCTTATGATCGGCTACCTGCCCATTGCTGTTATTGAAAAGGTTTTCTTTAGACCAAGCATAGATATCCTTTGCTTTATCTAAGTAATCTACTTCACCGGTAATATGGTACAAACGCATCGCCGCTATTACTGTAGGATAATTGATACAGGCATTTTTTCCAGTATGATCAAAAGACCAATACATCCCCCCGTCCACCGGATCGTATGAATCACGCCAAACACGGGCGAAACCACTGATTGATTTTTCGAGGTATACGGGATTCTCTGTCAACTCATACGCTCTGGCCAATGCAATCACCCACCACATGATATCATCATAGATAAACCATTCCGTCGTATTTTCCCAGTTATATCCATCATACTGATCGTATCCTCCTTGATAAATGTCATGCACCAAACTTAAATCTACCTCATCACCTGTGCGTATATAGCGATGCATAGCTATGTCCCAATAAATAGCTTGTGTCCATATAGCACCTATATCATCCTGATCGGTATTGCTATAATACAATTTTGCCGTAGGATTATAATAGTATGTATTAAATGCATTAAAAGCGGCTGTGGCATCTGCGGCTGTATACGATTGCTCTTCTGTCAGTGAAAGAGATGCCGCCATAGGATCGACCATTTTTTCGGAACAAGCAATGCTACAAACTGTAATATAAAGCAGTATTATTCCTACGCTATATTTGATAAGCGATTTTTTTACTATTCTATTCAACTTATTCATTTTTATAATTAATTAGTATTTCCTATTTAACGTATTTTTTATGAAGTACTTGTGTATATTTTACCAGCCGGGGTTCTGCACCAGTAAGCGATCAACATTGATGTCATTTGCAGGTATCGGAAATAGATAATGTCTCTTATTGAACACTCGGGTTTCAAAAGGCACCACATTTAGAAAATCGGGTAGGTTGCTGTTGATATCGAGCCCGTAGATCGGACCATTATCGGTTTCTTCAGCTATTTTCCATCTACGAGTATCGAAAAAACGTACATTCTCAAAAGCCAATTCTACTCTACGTTCTTTCCAAATAGCCGCTCGCATAGCGTCTTGGCCATCAGGAGCAGGTAGTTCGGCCGACCCGTAGTTGGGTATGCCGGCACGCTCACGAATTAAGTTCAGGTACCTCAATATGTCAGCGTTACCGGGATCCGCCTCGTTAAGTGCTTCGACATAATCTAAAAACACGTTTCCCAGCCGATATAGTATATTGGTTCGCTGACCTGCATCCCAATCGCCCAAGCCCATTGCTTTACGTACTATATATCCGGTTGGTGAATAATCATTGCCTCCAGTCGCTCTTCCTGAATTGCCATTATTGTACAATTCTGTTACAATACGCACTCCACCATTGGTGTTTAACCAAATACTACCATTATACGTAATGTTTACATAGAAACGAGGTTCTCTATTCACCCATTGATTATAAGTACCTTCTTCCGTGTATTGCGTTGCTTCCTCTGCAAAACCATCTTCTAGGTATCCAGATATGGGGTCGTCTATACTTCTTCCATTAGCCATAAAAAAAGCATCCACCTGATTTTGCGTGGCACCTAAACCGCCACTGCCTCTAAACTCCCGTTCATAGCCATTATGATAGGGTGTCATTTCGTACTGGCGGGCAGTCATCGAATTTCCTACACGGCAAAGGATAACCTCCTGATGCCAATCGGTAAGAAACAGATCACGACAGGAAAGATAAGCATCAAAATTGCCGTCAACATCATTTTTACGGAAAAGATCATAAGTTCCCGGCACAAACTCGGCAATAAATGCACGATAGGCGTCGGCAGCACGTTGCCATTTACCGGCATCATAACTTTGGCCGACCAACGGCGTACCATCTAAATTTTGCAAGCCTGCAAGGTCAGTATTACCATTGAATAAAGGACTTGCGGCCAATAGAAACGTTTGCGCGCGGAAAGCCATGGCAATACCTTTGGTGATGCGGCCAAAATTATTATCATTTGATGGAACTACCGGAAGGTCCGCTGCGGCCAATTCCAATTCATTGGCAACATACTGGACGCACTCTTCCATGGTATTTCGGGGCAATTGTACCTGCTCTATCGGTGCATCCGGCTCGATAACCTCTTCTCCAAGAATAATAACTGGGCCAAATAATCGCATCATGTAAAAATAATACATGGCCCGAAGTGCCCTTGCCTCGGCAAGATACTGTGTTTTTAATGCTTCAGACATATCCGGCACCAGATGCACATTAGTCATAAAGAAACTCGCCGAACGTATACCTCTGTAATAATTCGTCCAAAAATCTCCGACAAAACCAGAAGTTGCGTCCCAATTGCCGATATTCATATTATTCGATTGTACAAAACCCCAGACATACTCGGCCTCGTCGGAACCTCCGGTCCAAAGGCCTGCATTTTCATCACCTCCGGGATTACGCTGTCCGAATTCATTCGGAATACGCGAATACACATTATTCAGAAATTTTTCTGCCGTTATCCGATTAGCAAAAGTTTCTTCTAAAGTTAGACGATCATCCGGAACCTGATCAAGAAAACCCTTCTGACAAGCGCTGGTAAGGATCAGAACGGTAATCATTACAATATTTAGGACTGTTTTCATAAATGTATCATTAAGCGTATAGCGTGTTAAAATTTAAGATTTAAACCGAGAGATAAGGTAGCGGCCAATGGATACTTACTTCCATTGCTGGTATTTAGTTCCGGATCCCACAGATTGAATTTACTGAAGGTTAACAAGTTCATACCGATCAGGTATACAGCGGCATTCTGTATGCCGAATTTGTTCGTGAAATGCCGTGGTAGATTATAGCTGATCTGTGCTGACTTTAGCCGCAAAAAACTTATATCCTTCACCCACCAACTGTTTGATTGGATATTATTGAAATTCTGGTCTTCACCGTAAGCAAGTCTTGGATAAAAGGCATCTTGGCGTGGATTTTCGGGTGTCCATCGATCGGTTATGTTACTGTAAGAATTGCTTAAACCGCCACCGCCATTGAAAGGAATAATTGCCGAACCGCCCAACATGACATCTGCATCATGCACTCCTTGAAACAAGGTACTGAGGGCAAAGCCTTTGTAGGAGAAATCAAATCCAAAGCCGTATACGGTTGTAGGTACATCTCCGCGGCCGATCCGTGTTCGATCATAATCGTTTATGAGGCCGTCACCATTCAGATCAGCAAATTTAATGTCTCCAGGTCGTATCTTTGAGCGATCACCCGGAACCGCACTATTATCGATTTCCTCTTGTGTATCAAATAGTTTTTCGGCTATATAGCCATAGCGGGATAACACGTTATTTCCAAGATAGCTCATCCACGGATACGGTTGCTCAGGCCGATCGTCGTTCACCAATTTATCCATGTTATAGGTAATATTTCCACGCAGTCCGAGATTAACCTGCCCTAGCTGAAAATTGTATTCAAGCGTTGCATCAAAACCTCTGTTATCCACCACACCCAAATTCCCAAAAGGTGCATTTTCGAGTCCAATGAAGCTCGGAACTGATTGCCGCTGCAAGAATATGCCTGTTCTATTCTCCCTAAAAATGTCAAATATGAGGTAAAGGTTATCTTTTAATGTTCTTATTTCTACACCTAAATTCTGTTTCCGTGATTCGGCCCAACGAATATCCACGCCATAATCGGTTACATTGATACCACCGGTATTCTGAAATCCTCTACCCAAAGCATAACCTAACGCATTGTCGGCTACCAAAGTAAGATAAGCAAATCGTCTCCCGTTTCCATCGCCTATACGGCCAATACCTGTCACCCCGTCTGAATACCTGAATTTTAAGAAGGAAACAGCCCCTTTTAGCGGTTCAAAAAACTTTTCGTTGGAAGGTACCCAGCCCAACCCGAAGGCAGGAAAGAAACCGTAGCGGTTTCCGGGAGCAAAAAGTTCCGAGCCGTTATATCCTGCATTGAGTTCAACGAAATAGCGATCGTCATATGAATATGTGCCCCGCATAGCCAGCCCTACCTGACGCTCCGGAATGGAAGACGTAAAGCTGCCAGCAAAGGGGTTATTATAATCCTGTGTATAAAATAACGCCAAACCTCCCACACGATGTTTCCCAAAACCACGATCATAATTGGCAGACGCCTCGGTATAAAAACGCCTATTACCTGCTCTATGGGGGTCATATCCCAAATAATTTCCGCCGCTATTAAATGTTTCTACTAAATTCAAGCTTCCGTCTTCATTATAAGGCCGATTCATGTCGGGAAAATAAGTGCTTTCCCGTTTCGATCGTTTGATAAAATTCTCATTATAAGCATCAAAAGAAAACATGGCACTCACATTAAGTCCTTCCGTGAGCATCGCCAGATCTTGAGTTAAGCGGATATTCGAATAGAGTTGATTTCTAAATTCCGTACGATAGCCCCTTCGGGTTAAATCGGCATAAGGGTTTCGGAACCCCCCTTGTGCAGCTCTACCCGGTATAAAACCCCCAGGATACATCACGGGATACTCTACGGGCGATACGTCAAAGGCCGAACCAAAAATATCTTCTGTATTTTCGCCTGGATAATTGCCATTGGAAACGAAGCCCTGCAGGCCTAAATCCAGTCGAGTTGTAGCCGTTAATTTTAGGTTGAGGTTACTGGTAAAATTATAGCGTTTAAAATCCAGGGCGGAATTATACTGTTCCAGATCATCTGTTCTCAGAAAACCCGTTTCGTTGAAATAAGCAAGCGATACATAATACTGTGCATTCTCCACTCCACCACCTGCATTGAGATTGGCGCGTCTGTTTCTGCTCGTTTCGTTAAATATCTCGTCCATCCAGTTCACATTCGGGTAAAGTAAAGGGTCAATACCGGAGGCCGTGTTGTTGATATACTCTTGACTGTATCGCTCTGAAAGCCCTCTTCCCACGCTTGCTTCATTTGCCATATTCATATAAGTGATACCATCAGCAAGTTTCGGCCTACGGGTAAAAGTGCTTATTCCTTCATTGTAGTCGAAGAAAATCTGTGGTTTTCCGATTTTTCCGGATTTGGTTTTCACCAAGATTACACCGTTTGCCCCCCTAACACCATAAACAGCCGTTCCGGAAGCATCTTTCAATACCGTGAAGGATTCAATATCTTCAGGATCAAGGTTATTGATCGAACGTTCCACGCCATCTACCAGTACCAATGGCGCACTGGAGTTGCCGCCAAAAGTAGCAATCCCCCGGATCCAAATATCTGCCGTACTTCGCCCCGGTTCTCCACTTCGCTGAACGCCTACTACCCCAGCAAGCCTACCTGCCAGGGACTGGGTAAGACTCGCCACCGGCAATTTTAATTCATTCGGACTCACTGTTGATTGTGCTCCGATCAAGGAAACCTTTCGTTGTGTTCCGAAACCCACAACAGCGACTTCTTCCAACTCCGTAGCATCAGCCTCTAAAACAATCAGCACGTCGGTTTGATTATTCAGGGGCACCTCCTGTGTGCGAAACCCTACATACGACACAACCAATACACTATTGCTTGGTACATCTAAAGCAAAAACGCCGTTTTCGTCAGTGCCGGTTCCGATGTTCGGATTCTCCTTCACACTAATAGAAACTGAAGGTAGGGGTTCACCATCAACATCTACTACTTTGCCGGTAACCGTTACTTGCCTTGCGCTGGCAATGCTCAAGGGAACGGTTGGTTTGATAAGCACCGTCGTATGATCGATGCGATAAGTTAGCGGCTGTTCCTTAAAGCATGCGTCTAGAATCTCTCTTAAAGAGACATCATAAAAATCAAGACTCACCGGCTTTGATCTTTCTAAGTCTTCCGTAGCATAGAGGAAATCATAGCCCGTTTGTTCCCTTAGTGTTTTTATTACCGTTTTGATGGATGCATTCTTCACCTTAATGCTCGCATTCTGCGCAAAAACAGTTGCTTTAGCCTGCAAAATGGTAGCAAAAAACAACATAACACATAATTTCATGACGAATAGACGTTTAATGAAAGCATAGGTCTTCCTGCTGCACGTAAATGCAGTATTTTTTTTATACATTTGAATATTAGGTTATAATTAATAAATAATATGTTACAATTGGTTAATTACCTAATATGGCTATTTTAAGCTTTAACCAGAGGTGTTTCCCCACTTCTGGTTTGTTTGGTAATTATTATGCTTAAATACTCCTTAAGTCATCACAATAACCCTCCTTCCTTCTTTTTTAAAACGCACCTTTGCTAAGTCTTCAAGATATTTCAATAAATCATCCAAACTTTTCGACCTAGAAAAGGTGCCTCCTATTTTCCTTTTCGGGCTATCTCCCTGAAAGATGATATCGACATCGTACCATCGGGATATATTTTTCATGATGGTTTGAATATTCTGGTCTTCAAAAGTAAAGTAGCCATTCTTCCATGATATGGCTAAACTGGCATCAATATCATTCTTCTTCAAGAGCTTGTGTTGCTTAAAATTAACCACTTGCTGCCCCGGCGCTAAAGCCATTTGCTGTCCTCCTTTTTTCACCTCAACGCTCCCTTCTAATAGTGTGGTGACTATCCGACTTTCATCCGGATAGGCATTAATATTAAAATGAGTACCGGTAACAAGCGTTTCCTGCTGTTCTGAGGACACAATAAAGGGCACTTTTTCTTGGCTTTCACCACTATGCTGACCATTGACTTCAAAATACGCTTCACCAAGCAATTGCACGCGTCTTTCCGTGATATCAAAGCACGCTGGATAACGAAGCGATGAAGCCGCATTGAGCCATACCTTAGTGCCATCGGGTAATATCACCTTATATTGACCTCCACGGGGAGTGGAAACTATATTATAGACATTCGCTTGATTTTTATTTTTTACAGGAGATACGCCTCTTGTATCGTATACAATTTCTCCGTCTTCGTTTTTGGAAATACGAATACCTGATTCTTGAGCGATCTCTCCCGTTGTAGTTTCAGCCAGTTTTATCCGCGATCCGTTTGACAAGGTTAGGGTCGCTGTTTTGGTTCCCGGCAAAACAGCCTCCCGTAATGTACCTGTTTGAAGGAGCTTGGTTTTATCAGAATCAACTATGAATGTTCCGTAGCCATAATAGAGCATGGATACCACTAATAAAATAGAGGCCGCGATACTGATAGTTTTCAAACGATAGATTCGTTTCGTTTTTTCTCCAGACCCACCGTAACCCATCTGCTTTAACTGCTTTTTGATACGAGATCCGGTCGTCATTCGCTGTTCTCCATCTGTCCATTCCCAATAAGTCTTCCTCGACCGAATATCCGCCCACTCTTCAAGTAACTGGATTTCTCTTGCGGAACATTTATTTTCACTATAACGTTTTAGTAAATTCTCAATATCATTTCGGTTCATAGAAGCTATCGTTCACTTGGATTAATATAGAAGAGTAGATTTTAAGCGATTAGTGGTACAGCCACCGCCAACAAAAACATAAACAACTGTAAATGAATATAATAATTTTAAAATAAAGAGAAGTTACACAGTTATAAATATTTACAGATTAGGAGTATGGCAACGCTAGACAGGTATTCCCTATTAATTTTTGTTTTTAAGTATTTCAGCGAACGATGAATCTGTTTTCTTACCGTCTCATCGGAAATCCCAAGCCGTTCGGCTATCTCTTTATAAGATAAATGTTCTTTTCTGCTCAGCAAGAACACTTCCTTCATTTTCTCCGGTAATTTATCTATTTCATGATCGATAAAAGCATTTAATTCTTTCAGCACCACTTTTTCCTCCGGGTTTTCCGATTTATCAGAAAAATACTGAACCAGTGAATCTACATAATCCAGTTTCTGAACATTAGCCTGTATATGTTTAAGTGCTTTATTTCTAGCAACCGCGAAGAGGTAAGCTTTCAATGATTGAATTTGGCCAAGCTTGGTATTCATCCGCCACAGGGCCATGAATGACTCTTGTACTAAATCCTCAGCGTCACCTGCGTCTTTTACAATACGCATGGTATACAGGAACAAGCCTTCCCAATATTTATCATATACGATATCATAGGCATTCGTTTTCCCGGATAATAGCTGTTGTAGCAATATATGGTCTTCTACAATTTCCATGTAGTGGGCTGTTAACTTCTAATGCTATAGGTTTTCAAGCGTTCCGTATTTTTAACCAGGTTAAAGGTAATACATATTTATTTAAGGAAACAACTCTTTATAGGATTTGGATTTACGATACTTTGCGCTGACTATTTGACAAGCAAAGGTCAAGCATAAGTAATAAAAACGGAAAAAAATTCAGTAGAACCTTTTCTCGGTATAAACGTTTTTTAAATGGCATACACCTTGTTTAAGGTTTAAGGTGTTTTTTTGATAAAAAAGGAAGTTCTATGCAGCCTATTATCTATCAAAATATCATTTACGAAGATCAACATTTAATTGCTCTGAACAAACCGGCCAACTATTTAGTAGAAAAAGTGTCTAATGATGATGTGCCTTTAGACGAATTGCTCAGTCAGCACTTGTCAGATACTTATGCACGGCCAATGCGGGCACAGGCCGTCCATCGATTAGATCGACCGGTAAGTGGGGCACTCATGTTTGCTAAAACCGAAGAAGGCCTACAAGGTATGCAGCGATTATTTAAATATAGAAAGATAAGGAAAACCTACTGGGCAGTTGTACGTCAGGCGCCAGCAAAAGAAAAGGACAAACTGGTACATTGGCTAACACGCAATCGCGAAGAAAATATCAGCACTGTTTACAACGAACCCTGCCGTGATGGCCTTAGAGCAGAACTTGATTACCAGTTACTGGGTGAGGTTGACGGTTATCATTTAATAGAAGTATTCCCAATCACCGGTCGGACACATCAGATCAGGGTACAATTGGCATCTATGGGCTGTCCTATTGTGGGCGATTATAAATACGGTTTTCCTCGGGAAGGCAGCAGACCCTCTATTTTGTTACATGCTAAAGAGCTCACCTTTGATCATCCCATTCATCAGGAGAAAACAACAATCAAGGCAGGCCTACCTGTGTATCATGCCTGGAGAAAATTTGAAAGCTTTTATCAGCGAACATCATTGGCCATGGCTTAAGAAAAGAAACACCAATAACTCTATAAGGCGCAGAGAATCAGTGCAGACTCCGTAAAAACAGGCCTTATGTTAAAAAGGGAATAATTTGCTTGGCGTGTGCGCCTCTTCCATATAGTCGCTGATCTGTTTGACTATCGCAGGATGAGAAGCAGCTACATCATGTTCTTCCCTGGGGTCTTCCAACAAATTATACAACTCAATAGGGCCTTTGGGATTCTTGGCTACTTGCAGGCGGATTCCCTTCCAATTACCTATCCGTATAGCTTGCCTACCACCGTCTTCATGGAATTCCCAATATAAATAAGCATGTGCCTCTTGGGCCGACTCATCTCCCAACAGGATAGGCAATAAAGAAACGCCATCCGTGTAATTCGCTTTCGGGGTGCCTGCAATATCCAATAAAGTAGGCATCACATCCCAGAAAGAGCCGATGAAGGCACTTTCACTTCTTGCTCTGATTTTTCCTGGCCACCGAACAATGTAGGGTGTTTTGATCCCACCTTCATATAAATCTCTTTTAAAACCACGCAAACCACCTGAACTATTGAAAAATATTGGATCGGCTCCTCCCTCCCGGTGGGCGCCGTTATCACTGCTAAAGATAACTAAGGTATTTTCCGTAAGTCCCAATTCATCCAATTTAGCTAGCACCTCCCCTACATAGGCATCCATACGGCTAACCATTGCAGCAAATGTAGCTCGTGGCTTCTCCACTCCCGCATAGCCGGCAACCGTTGCGTTCGGGCCGTAATCATTTCCTTTATAAGGGTGTTCTTCAAAACTATTTTCATACATTTTGTAATATTCATCTTCCGGCCCCTGAAGTTCGGCATGAGGTAAAACCGTGGGTATAAAGAGGAAGAATGGTTCTTGTTGATGCTCCTCGATAAATTGCAACGTCTTTTCCTGAATCAAGGTTGGCGCATAATGCACTTTATGGGCTAAATCATTACCTTCGAGCATCACTTTTTGTTCATTATGCCACAAATGCGTAGGATAATAGCGATGCGACTGCCGCTGACAAATATATCCAAAAAAAGTATCAAAGCCTTTTTTTAAAGGTGCCCCTGAAGTGCCTACCATTCCTAAGCCCCATTTCCCGAAAGCTCCGGTAACATAACCCGCCTCTTTTAAAAGTTGTGCGTAGCTTTGTACCGAATCTGCCAAAGGTTCTTGCCCCTCTGGTTCAATTTCCTTATTCCCTCTAATATACGTGTGCCCAGTATGTTGCCCGGTTAGTAATGCCGAACGAGAGGGCGCGCAAACAGAAGTGCCCGCATAGAACTCCGTAAATCGCATACCTTGTTCTGCCAAACGATCGATATGAGGTGTTTTTATGATCTGTTGTCCATATACACCCAAATCGCCATACCCCAAATCGTCGGCTAGGATAAATACGATATTGGGACGTTGATTTTCACTTTGCGCAAAACAAAAATTGATTGCAAAAAAAACAATAACACTAAAAAACGCTTTATTTATCATGGTTGGTTATTTCTTGCACACTCCTTTGAATTGTGCTACAATAATAATAATCTTTGATAAAAAGCAAAGCAATTAGATCATTTAATCTAATTGCCCTAAATAAAATTTATCCATACTCCTGAATGGAATTGCCGCTAAAAAATGGTTGTTTGTAACATTTCAGACATGACAGCCGTTATAACAGCAACTAACCATTAAAACTAACACCATGATGAGACGAATACTAGCATTTTTTTTATTAGGCTATGTCTTATTACCTTTCATTTCCTGCGACAAAAATGGTCTGGAACTAAGTCAAGAAGAAGAAAGGAGGCAACTTGATGAACTGCGACAAGAAATTGAAGCATTGTCGCTGTCGCACATTTGTGAAAACGCTGAAGACTGGCGCGTTACGGCCATTGGTAGTAAAGCCTGCGGTGGTCCAACAGGTCACATTGCTTATTCTACCAAATTAGACACCAACAGTTTTTTGAAGAAAGTGAACGAGTACACTCATAAAGAGTTGGCATACAATAAAAAATGGCCAGTTTACTCCGATTGCAGTGTGCCTTCTCCACCAGATCAGATCCTATGCAAAGATGGAAAACCCGAATTGGTATGGTCATCCGCCAGCTTACCTTAGTACGGCGTCAATTGCCAGATATTTTTTGCTGACATCTTCAATATTCACGGAACCTGATTTGGCCAGATCTGAGCTACTTATTTTTCGATGAAAATTATATTTCCCTCCGTCCCATCGCCAAACAGGAAGCTCAAAGCCCGGTCCGCCAATAACCAGATCCGGCCACTCTTCACCAGCTGCTTCCAACACGTCGGGTAAAGTACCGGGAAAACCCAGGTAGGCCTGATAATCCGCACCGCCACTCACCTTTAAAAAAGCAATGATATTGCTCCCGGTCATTCCTGAGGTATATGAGTTGCCATATAAGATGAAATACTCTTCCATACCATCTTTATTTAGGTCTGTGGGGAAAACATACGCTTCAAAAGGGTAGTCCTTTGCCTCTGCTCCAAGGATAAACCGTTTACCGTCATCCGCTACAGCAAAACCCAATTGACTATATATACTGTTTTTCTCCGCAATACTTAGCTTGCACTTTAAATCTCCAAACAGCAAGGCCGCGCCTTGGCTTAACTGTCCATTATCACCAGATGCATAATTGGTTGTTTTATTCGCGATAACAGGTGTAGGCAGGGCAACCTTAACCAGCTTGTCGCTGCTTTCTTTGACGCCCCATCCCAATTGGCCATTTGCATTGATCCCATAAGTCCAGATATTTCCTTGCAGATCGACCAAAGCCGTAAAATTCATTCCCAAATGTGCCTCTCGCCATCTGCCATTGATATGCATTCTTTTTAGTACTGTCGAGCCCGATTCTTCACCGATTTTAGTCGCATTATAGCGTTGGTAGTTTCCGCTATGCCATAAAGAACCATCGCCCTCCAAGGCTATGGTATAGTTATCGCCAAAGGCAAAGTCGATCCAATTACCTTCTACCGTTAGTCTTTCCGGGTAAAGTCGCTCCTGCTCATCACCCAAACCTAGTTTTCCAGAGCGGTTTGATCCCCATGTCCAGACGGTGCCGTCCTTTTTTACCGCAACCACACTGGCTCCCCCATGCCGACTATGTACATAAACATTTTCCCAGTCACTATCCACCCCTACCTGCGTAGGCACCTGCACCACATCGTTAACTGTCCGTATACCCAATATATTGCTACCGGTATTCCTTCCCCAAGCCCATAAAGTACCATTGCTTTTTATTGCAAAATTTACATGCTGTCCAGCCACTGCCTGATTCCAATCTTGATCAGTTCCTACCTTTGTGGGGATATAAACGCTCGAATTAGCAGTTTTTCCTACACCTAAGCAGGCATTGACGTTCGATCCCCACACCCATAGTGTACCATCATTTTTCAACCCCACACTATTGCTTGAGGCTGTCGAAACAATCCTCCAGTCGTTGTCTATACCTACCTGTGTAGGATAATGTGCCTTCGAGTTACCTTGTCCAAGTCCCATTTCGGCACTATTTCCCCAACCCCACGCCCATAAGGACCCATCTTGTTTTATCGCCAAACTATGAAAAAAAGCCGCCGCAACCATCTTCCAGTCGTTGGTAGTTCCAATTTGTCTTGGTGTATATTCCTTACTTAATACCCCTAAACCAAGTTGCCCCTGTGTATTATCTCCCCAACCATATAAGACACCGTCGGCTATCGCCAGCACATGATAGTATCCCACCACCACTTGCACGTTTAAGGGTGAGATGGTACTTTCTTGCATTCCCTGCGGCTCTCCTTGCCCTTCCTTTGCTGAATCCTTACTTTTTTTGCGAAATAGATTTTTTAATGTTTCTACATTTTGCTTCACTTGTTCAACCGCTTCCTGAGTTGTTTTCGCTTTCGTTTGGGCACCACTGTTTCCAGGCAAGAAAAGCAATGCCATCATCAAGTACTTCCACATATTACTGTAATTTGCACATTAAATTACTCAAGATTACACCATAACACAAGGACCATTTATTTTTCGCTACTTATTACTTATTTTTTGCGTAATTTTAACCGGATCACCACCTAATCAACCACTTATGCGCAGCTTGGGCTTTTTCTTATGCTACCTGTCATTTACTGTGGCACTGCAAGCAACTATAGACTCCCTTCGGCAGCAGCTTGCACAAAATAACCTTAACGATACGGCAAGAATAACGCTCTTGATCGATCTCGCATTCTACAACTCTTCAACAGATCCTAATGCCGGTATCCGTTACGCTGAAGAAGCCATCAGGCTGGCACAAGAAACACAACAGGATATCAGATTAGCAAAAGCGTACAGCTACAAAGCCTTAAACCTTCACCAAAGCGGTCAAGATTCACTGGCCATCATCTGGTTTAAAAAAGCCATACAAACCGCCCGGCAGCGGAAGCAGGTGATCAACGAAGCCAGTGCACAACATAACTTAGCCTTGTTGTATACCGATAGGGGTGAATACGGAAAAGCCCTTGCAATACGGCAACAGGTTAATCTGCTCTTAGAAAAAGCTGGTGACCAACAACGTTTGAGTAATGCACTGAACAGTACAGGCGCTATTCATTTACATTTGGCCAACTATCCCGAAGCGCTCCATTTTTTTCAAAAATCCCATCAGATGGCGCTTGAGGGTAATGAACAGTACATTTCCCAGCTTGCGCTTGAAAATATCGGTCTTGTTCATAAAAAGATGGGTAATTACGCTAAAGCCTTACATTATTACAATCAGGCCTTAGCAGGTTATATGAATGGCCAAAATGCCCTATCCAAAAGCAATCTGCTTGCCAATATCGCTTCGCTGTATGATGAACAAGGTAACCAAACAAAAGCACTTAACCTATTTAAAGAAGCCTTGCTGATCAACCAAGAGGCAGGATACCCAAGAGGCGAAGCGCGGTGTTTAACAGGGATCGCTACGGTTTATGCGGGCATGAAGCATTATCCGGAAGCCTTTTTATTCTTCAGAAAAGCCGATAGCCTGTTTGTCCATAGCCCAGACCCAAACGCTATGAGCGCACTATATACTTCTTGGGCAGAGGCCATCGAAGCTGCTCCCGACAGCACACTCCAGCATGGTGGATATGGAGCAGCAAATCGTCTCTCCATAACCCTAAGCCTCGCACAGAAAGCACTTAGCTATGCACAATCAAGTGAACTGAAAGAAAGAGAAATGCATTTGATGTATTTCATCAGTAAGGTTCACGAACAGTTACAAGAACATCCGGAAGCGCTAAAAAGCCTTCATCGCTACGCCTCGTTAAAAGATACCCTCTTAGGGGAAGACCGTAAGATAGCCATTGTTAAAAAAGAATTACAGTTTGAAGCCGACAGAAAAGAGCTCCAGAACCAGTTGATGCTACAGCGTGAGCGTACGCAACAAAAATTGATTATTATATGCGCTACATTTTTACTGTTACTTGGAGTGATCGCTTTTATTATTTATAAAAAACGCCAAAATTACCGGCAGCGGCAGCAGGAACTTCTACTGCAAACAAAAATAAGTGATACGGAGATGAAGGTACTCCGTTTACAGATGAACCCTCATTTTATTTTCAACTGCCTGAACTCCATTAGTCATTATATTCTAAAGCAGGATTACAAGCAAGCCGACTATTACCTCACAAAGTTCGCCAAGCTCATGCGTACTACACTTGAATATTCACAAGAAAAACTTATTCCGCTTGAAGATGAACTGGACCTGCTCACGCATTATATCAAACTTGAACAGATGCGTATGAACAATACTTTTGCATACAGCATAACGGTAGATCCGGCCATAGACATTGAAAATACCAGCGTACCTCCTTTAATTCTTCAGCCTTTTGTAGAAAACAGTATATGGCATGGTTTTTCTGACGGTACAAGCCTTGGACATCTGAATATCACTATCCTTCAGCAAAACCAGCACTTGCTATGTACCATCGAAGATAATGGGAAAGGTCGTAAGGTCCGGCGCGCACAAAAAAGAAAATCCTATGGCATACAGCTTACACGGGAACGCCTGCAACTCTTAAGCAACGAAAATGGAAGCCATACGGCAGATATCAGTATCAACGACTTGACACCCGGCACGCGCGTGACGGTAAAATTACCTATAGTATGAGCGATTGTATGATACGTACGTTAATAATTGATGATGAAGCACACGCCATCGAACGATTGACGCAGCTTTTGGCGCATCACTGCGGAGACGATATCCGAATATTAGGGCATGCCCAACAGTTTGAGGAAGGATTCAACGCGATACAATCCACTCAACCGGATTTGATATTTCTTGACATCGAAATAGGCGAAAATACTGGTTTCGAGTTGTTACGGCGTTTTGATCAACCCAGTTTTTCGGTGATATTTACTACAGCTTACGAGCGGTATGCCCTACAGGCAATTAAATTCAGCGCCCTGGATTACCTGCTTAAACCGATCGATCCGGAGGATTTGATCGTGGCTGTGGAAAAAAGAAAAAATTTATACGAAGCCAAGCAGCACCATGCACAACTTGAGCTTTTATTTAACAATTTATCTTTGTTTAAGCAAGGGCTTTCGAAGATAATGGTTCCCTCCTTACAGGGTTTTGAATTACTGAATATAACAGAGATTACCCGTTGCCAGAGCGATGTAAATTATACCACGATATTTCTCGTTAATGGAAAAAATATCATGGTGGCTAAAACCATCAAGGAGTTTGAACATCTACTATCCCCCCATCATTTTTATCGTATCCATCAGTCGCACCTCGTCAACCTCCAATATGTTCTTCGTTATCATAAAGGAAAGGGGGGCACCGTTATTCTCCAAGATGGCCATGAGCTACCTGTAGCAACACGTCGAAAAGATGGTTTTCTACAAAAAATTCAAAGCGTCATTTATCGTTCAAAAAGAAACGGATAAGCAATACCTATAATCGCTTAATAAATCAAGCTTGACTTTTTTCTTAAATTGACATTCCTTCGTATATCGAAGGAGAAAAAATATAAAATATTATGTTGATTTTATTTACCCTGCTTATTCTAGGTCTGTTGTTTGGTACAGTAAGTTCTTATAACAGTTTACAAAAACTTGCGCAAGATGTAAGGGCGAATGGCTCAAACATTCAAGTTGCGCTAAGTAAAAAACTCGCTTCGATCAATCAATTAATTGATGTGGTCAAGAATTATCAAGAGGGTGAGCAATTAGTGCAACTCAAGGTATCTCAGGATACTTCTACTGCCAACATGGCCAATTCTTACCAACAATCTGGAACCGTTTTGGCCACCGTTCAGGGCATCGCAGAGAAATTCCCCAATTTGAAGGCAAGTGAACAATACCATCGTTTAATAGACAGTATACAAGCTTGCGAACTGAACATTCAACAGTCGCGTGAGAAATACAATCACGCTGTAAAAGAATACAATACAAAAAGGGTAAGGGTACCCACTGTTTTTATTGCCAAGTCCTTCGGTTTTCCGGAAGCGCCCTATTTACAGTTCGACATTTCCGGCATCAATGAGATAACTTCATTGAAGGACTTTAAGACCGACGATGGCGAACGTTTACAGCAAATGCTAAGTGGAGCTGGCAATAAAGTCGTTAATCTCGCTAGTAAAGCAGGCAAAGTAGGTAAAGACTTTGCCACCAAAATAAAGGAAAATAACACCAATAAATAGCAACACTTGAACAAGTTTAAAGTCATAAAACTCCAGATACCGTTCCATAAGTAATGGTAAAATTTGAAAAAGATGCATGATCGGCTAACTCTCCTTGATGTACCAATCCCGGACGCGGACTTCTATCCCACGGCGGCAAAAAACTGGCCTTATAAGGATATTCTGCTACATCTTTTAATTCCGTCCAATTAGGCTGGTTTTGCTGTTTGTAAAAGAACCGATAAATTGCTCCTTCCTGCGCTTCAATTTTCAACTGTACAGGAGATCCCTGTGCAATTTGCTTCTGCTGAAAAACTTGTCTTTTTCCATCTTTGACTTCCCATAATTCTACATGTCCATCACGCACTCCCACACCTATCGCCTGATCCATATCACCATATACTACCAAGGACTTCAGCGACGCATTTTGATTGGTTACTTCCGTTGTAACAGCGTATTCTCCATAAGCTGGTCGGATAGTCAGCGCTGTCCCTACCAGATTCTCGGAATCTGTCTCTCCTGATAGAAGTAACACGCCCTCATTGATTGACGTTTTAGGACTTGCATGTCTGAAATCCCATTGCCAGAGATCCGCCAATCCCTTGCCGGTAAAGTCATCGCTCCATTCTTTTTTCTTAAGATCTTCTGCTATAATACCTAAAGATTTTCCGTCAACATCAAAATAAGGCCATTCACTAGCCTCCTCCCAATACAACTCATCCAACAGGCCCTGTCGCCCGGTAAAAACATTGTCGCTTTTTCGATAGGCATGGTACATATAATAATCTTTTCCTTCAGGCGTGCTCACGAGTGTACCATGTCCAGGGCATTGCCACTCACTATTTTCCGCTAAGATGGGATTCTTTTCAAAATCTTCGTAAGGCCCAGTCACACTTTTTGAACGGGCAACTCTTACATTATAATCGCACTTTAAACCACAGCAGGCGCCAGCGGAATACAAAAGATAATAATATTCATTCCTTTTCACCAAACATTGCCCTTCAATACCTATCCCCTGTTCATCCTTCAACAGTGTAAATGTATCATCGTTAAGTTTCAAGCCATCAGCAGATAGGGACGCTCCCAGAATCTCGATAGGACGCTCATCCAGCCCGTAAGCTTTCCAGGTGATATACAATTGACCATTGTCATCAAACACAAATGCATCAATAGCTTCACTACCATAAGCAATCAGCACACCATGGTCTTTAAACGGTTGATCCATTGAAGGACTGGTAGCTACCCCTATGCAAGAAACGCCATCTGACTTACGCCTGGCAGTATAGTAGAGGTAGAACATATCTTGGTGATAAAACAATTCGGGTGCCCAGAAAGAGGCACTTGCCCACTCTGGGGTCTCCATCAATAGGTAGCCCGCCTGTTCCCATTCCTGAAGATCTGAGGATTTGAACAAAGGAAAGTGCGGTGCCCACTCGGACGAAGTTCCAGTAGCATAATACAACTCGCCTGCACGGATTACCGAAGGATCGGCAAAGTCTCCCGGTACAGCTGGGTTTATTCCTAAACGCTGACCGTGTACGACTGCGCCTTCAAACATAAAACAACAAAAAATATAAACAACAAATAGTTTAACAATCGGGTTCATTTTTTATTTTTTTTTACAATCAGAAAAATCCTAAACGAAACTTAAATTCTATCGGGATCATCTATTCATTGGTGACAAAACAGGTAAATTCATTTTTGTTTTCTCCTCTACCGTTTGAATCTGTTTATATAGCGGAAATAACGTAATCTATGCTGTAGGAACTTCTCCCTAAAGCCACACAAAATAAGTTAATAATTTATCAAAAAAGGCAAACACTGCTAAAAAAGCGTACGGTAGCTTTGAAATATCAATTATAACATCATGTAAGTAAAAAACATTACTGGCTTAAATAGCAGCTTAGATCATATACATTTTATATGCAAAGGCGTCATCAGCCCGTTGACTCTCCTCCGGCCACAAGGAGTTCGGTGATGCTTTTTTGCTCCAATTGACGACCTTTTAAAATAAAATACATGAGAAAAAATCAACAAATGAAATGGCTGTTTTTTAGCTGCTACTTGCTACTAGGCAGCAGTTATGCAATAGCGCTTCCCCGACACTCCGTTTCTTCGTTCAGCGGTATATTACAGCAGGAAAGAATAATTAGCGGCAGGATAACAGCGAACAATGGAACTCCTCTGCCGGGGGTTACTATTAAAGTTAAGGGCACGGCCAGGGGAGCCACCTCGAACGACAACGGATATTACACCATTAATCTGCCTAAGGACGACGTTACATTGGTTTTCACTTCCATTGGTTTTAATAGCCAAGAGATTGACGTAGCTGACCAGACCACGATTTCGATCGTGATGCAGGCCGCTCAATCGGAAGAGCTTTCCGAAATTGTGGTTATAGGATATGGTACCGCTAAAAAGAGTGACCTTACCGGGTCTGTCTCTTCTGTTAAAGCTGAAGAACTCCAGGCAATCCCTGCCACCTCCATCGACCAGGCATTGCAGGGGCGCGCTGCTGGGGTACAAGTTACGCAGGTTTCGGGGCAACCGGGTGGACAAACTTCTATCCGTATTCGGGGAACCAGTTCCATCAATGCAGGTAACGAGCCTCTGTATGTGATAGACGGTATGTTGGTCAATAGCGAAGGTATTGGAGCGGGCACCAATAGAAGCCCCAGCATCAATCCTTTATCGGCAATTAATCCTAATGATATCGAATCAATCGAAATTCTAAAAGATGCGTCAGCCTCTGCCATTTATGGCTCGAGAGGCGCCAATGGAGTGATATTGATTACTACAAAAAAAGGGAAAGAGGGTACTTCTGCCATTAACTTCGAAAGTTACTACGGTATGCAACGTATATCCAATAAAGTGGAAGTGCTCAATGCTGCCCAGTTTGCAGACCTGGTAAATGAAGCCCAGCTCAACGCAAATGCCACTCCTGTGTATGTAAACCCTCAGAATCTAGGAGAAGGCACCAATTGGCAAGATGAGATTCTAAGAGATGCGCCAATGGCTACCTATCAGGCGTCGCTTTCCGGTGGCGATGCCAAAACACAGTATGCGCTCTCCGGAGGTTACTTCTCGCAAAAGGGAATTATTGCAAACTCTGACTATGACCGCTATTCTTTCCGGGCCAATCTAAACCGACAGTTAACGGAAAGACTTGCTGTAGGGACCAACTTTACCTATAGCCGATTAGCAACCAGCGGTGTATTGACCAACTTAGGCACTTTATTGCCCGGCATCACAACCTCTGCCCTCCTTTTTAATCCGGTACAACCAATTTATGATCCCAATGGCCCTGGGGGTTACACCTTTGAAGACGACAGAGGCAGGGGGTTAAGCAATCCGGTGGCCGACCGCGAGATGGAAACCGTCAGCCAAAGCTCCAGAATATTGGGAAATGCTTTTGCGAATTTTAAAATCATTGAAGGGCTGGAATTTAAAACTAGCTTTGGTATCGACCAATATTTTACCAAAGAGAATTCCTTTGTGCCTAACTTCCTAAAACGGGCACATAGCAGTGAGGGTGAAGTAGGGATTGGTAATAGTCAAGCATTAACCTGGCTCAACGAAAATACGATCACTTATAATAAAACCATCAACACTAAACATCAGCTAAACATTGTAGCGGGTAATATGATACAAAAGTTTTTTCAAGAAAACAGCAACATGCTCTCTTTTGGTTTTTCTGATAACCGCACTGGTTATCACGATATCCGATCAGGACTTAATCATCAACCGCCGGCCAATGGAGAATCCTCCTGGAGCATGGTATCTTACCTTAGCCGCATCAACTATACACTGGATGACAAATATCTTTTCACGCTCAGTGGCAGGATGGACGGCTCTTCAAAATTTGGAAGTGAAAATAAATATGGTTTCTTTCCTTCAGGAGCATTCGCCTGGCGACTCTCCGATGAAACCTTCATGCAAAATGTAAATGTATTCAACGACCTTAAGGTAAGAACAAGTTATGGATTGATCGGAAACCAGGCGATCGCACCTTATCAATCCATTCCCTTGGTAGGCCCTTTTGGCGAGGGTGTCTTCAACAGTTCTCAAGGCAGTGAAGTTTATAAAGGTAAAGAACCGCTCAACTATGCAAACAACCGGTTAAAATGGGAAAGTACCCAACAGCTAGATATTGGCTTAGACGCCTCTCTTTTTCAGAGCAGAGTCACCATTACGGCCGACTACTACCATAAAAAAACCACCGACCTACTGCTCTCTACCCCCATCCCGTCTACCAGCGGTTTTATTACATCGATTCTCAACATTGGAAACGTGGAGAATAAAGGCTTCGACTTAGACATTCGGACGGTAAACACCACCGGAAAACTAAACTGGAATACTGCGATCAATTTTTCTGTCAATAGAAATCAGGTTACCAGGCTCAACAGCGATGATGATATTTTACAGGGAGGCTTTGCCCCCGGTTGGAGTATTTTACGGGTAGGTGAACCCATTGGTTCCTTCTACGGATATATTTTCGACGGTATATTCCAGACAGATGAAGAGGCCGCCAGTAGCGCCGTATTGAGAGGGCAAGAGGCCTCTTCCCCCAATCCTGCCTCTCGAGCCAGGGCGGGCGATCGTAGGTACCGCGACATCAATGATGACGGCGTAATTGACGAGAATGACCGTACACTCATCGGAAATGCTCAAGCAGATTTCACCTGGGGTATCAACAATTCTTTTACTTATAAAAACATTGATTTCAGCTTTTTCTTTCAGGGTTCCCAAGGTAACCAGTTGGCTAACTTCAATTCCTTCGAACTGCAAAACTTCAATGGCGAACAAAACGCGCTAGCCGAGGCGGCACTCAACCGATGGACACCGGACAACCCTAGTAACCTATACCCAAGGGCTTTAGCAAGCGGCAGTCTTGACGTCAACACCTTCTCATCGACCATTGTTGAAGATGCTTCCTATATCCGTCTGCGAAACATCGTGCTGGGGTATACGCTACCCGAAAATCTGCTTCGAAATCTTCGAATGAAAAGCTTGCGCGTATATGTAAGTGGAACTAACCTTTTTACTTGGACGAAGTATAAAGGCTACGACCCAGAGGTGAATTTCTATGGCCAAAGCACCACCTTCATTGGGGCTGATTACGGCAGTTACCCCATGGCCAAAACCTTGCTTTTCGGATTAAATATTGGTTTTTAATAATAATGCAATTACACGCTATGAATACGCTGAAAAATCTTTATAAAACAGGCTTAATCCTGGCATTTGGCTTGCTATATTCCGGTTGTAAAAAATTTCTGGAGGAAGATCCCAAAAATTTTGTCTCCACGGCTAACTTCTATACTACTGCAGACGACGCTATTTCTGCAGTTAATTCGATTTATGCCTACTTAAATGCTATCAATGAAGGCTCCTTTGCTGGGGTTTATCATAGCTCCTTTTGGGTTGCAGCCGGTTTAGCTTCCGATGAGCTCCATAACCAACAACCCGGAGCTCCAGCGCTCGATCAATTGGCAAACTTCACGTATGCCTCCCAGAATAGTGCGTTACTGGAGATATGGCGTATCCATTACAAAGCGATAACCGTTGCTAACATTGCCATTGAGCGCATTCCGGCAATTGACATGGATGGCACTCTACGTACCCGACTGATAGGAGAAGCTCGGTTTTTACGTGCTTTACTGTATTTCAACATGGTGCGTATGTTTGGTAGTATACCCCTTGTTCTACAGGAAGAAGAGCCTCTCGTTCCTGAGGTAGCAGCTGTAGAAATTATCTATCAACAGATTATAGCAGACCTCGAGGAAGCCGAAGCGCTCCCCTTTAGCTACCCAGCGGGTAACGGCAGAGGCAGGGCAACCACTGGTGCAGCAAAAGCCTTATTAGCCAAAGTATACCTCACGTTAGCGAACTGGGAACAAGCGGCGGCCAAAGCCCTTGAAATTATCAATGAGCCGAGGCATGAATATGGTTTGTGGGATGATTACGCCCAAGCATTCAGCATCGGCAACCGTGGAGGCAAAGAGGCTGTTTTTTCCGTCGGTTTTGGATTTGCTGGTGGAGCTATTATTTTCTGGGAGGATGGACAACAGAACATCCGCCTCCTTCCCCGAGAACTTACTGGAATGATCCCTGGAGTTAATGCACAAGGCTGGCAATATCCCACGCAACAGCTATACGATGTTTTTGAACCGAATGATAGAAGACGAGCAGTGACATTTATAACGGAAATCAATAATCAGGATGGATCTACAACCTCTATCATGCCATATATCAGAAAATATTGGGATAGCCTTGCCGAACCCAATGCTGGAGGTACTGAAGCAGACTTTCCGGTAATACGCTATGCCGATGTACTGTTAACCTATGCAGAAGCGGCCAATGAGCTCAATCAGACGGAAGCTGCGCTCACTTACCTGAACATAATTCGTAGAAGAGCCCGTTTTGATGGATCAACTTACCAAAACACACTACCAGACTACACCAATCTGGGACGTGACGCTATCCGACAAGCTATACTTCAAGAACGTCGAATGGAATTTGTAGCAGAAGGACACCGTTGGTTTGATTTGGTGCGTACAGGAACATTAGAAACCGCCGTACCCATAGCAAAACCTGGCGTAACACCAGCTGCCAGAAACTACCTCTTTCCTATACCACTAGAAGAACGTGATCTGAATGAGCATCTGCCTGCTAACGGTTATTGACTTTAATATGAGCATTTCGAACCCAAAGTTCTTTCATCCAAGATTTATAAAACTTAAATTACCCGAAACATTATAGACCTTAAAAGAATACATTATGAACCAGCAACCCATACACACTAAAAATCGAACAAAAAGCTTTTTATTCTTCCTTTCTTTGGTATTCCTGACCATAAGTTGCCAGCAACAACAAAACCCTAACTCAGCAGATGAGGAGGCCTTATTAACAGATACCGTTAATCTTCAATTTACCGTGGAAGAGGCGCAGGAGTGGACCAATCTATTCAAACGGAACAACGGATGGTTCGGTGCAGATGGTATTTTTGCCATCCCCATGAATGGCGTAGATACCACAGGATCTGCTAAGGATACCGAAACTCTTCTACTCTTCAGCGACACCATGCTGGGAGAAATTAAAGATGGTCAGCTACAACCGGGTTATGTAATGATCAACAACTCGGTAGCCACTTTAAAAGGGACAGAACCCAAAGAAGAAAACATACAATTCCACTGGGCGAAAGACCAAGAGGGAAAACCAAATGCAATTTTTGTACCTAGTACCCCCAATACGAAAAAGGGCGAGTACTATTGGCTGGGCGACGGCTTCGTCAACCATGAGCTTGACAATACCACCTACATTTTTGGATATCGCATCCGAAACACCGGTGCAGCCGTATTCGGATTTGAAGAGGTTGGTAATACACTGATCGCCATTCCCAACGGCAGTACACCTCCATTTACGGATCAACGTCAAATGGATACACCGTTTTTTCTACAGGTAGGAGAAGAAAAAAGTGACTACGGATCGTTTGGAGCGGGTATTTTTGTAAACACGGAAAAAGCAGGAGCGCCACAGCCCGATGGTTATGTATACGTATATGGCGTACGTGGAAAGGAAAAGAACGTGATGGCAGCCCGTGTAAAACCTAAAGATTTTGAAAACTTTGATGCGTGGCGCTTTTGGGATGGGCAGGAATGGAATACCGATATGAATCAAGTGGCCCATATTACAGATAGAGCATCCAATGAGCTTAGCTTGACGCCGCTTCCCGACGGCCGCTATGCACTCGTTTTTCAGACGGATGGTATGGGGTCAAAAGTAGGGTTACGCATTGGCCTCAGTCCCGTAGGACCATTTGGACCTATCAAAGAGCTGTGGGACTGCAAAGAGAGCGAAATCAATAAAAACTTCATCGTATATAATGCCAAAACACATTATAACCTTTCGAAGAAAAACGAGCTACTCATTAGTTATAATGTCAATTCCCTCGATTTCTGGAACGACATTAAAACACATCCAGATCTGTACCGCCCACGATTTATTAAAGTAAAGTTCAAATAAACTCGACAATGAAACAGACGTTATTCCAAGCATACCTGTACAGCACTTTATATCTAATAGTTTTTTGTACGGGATGCCAACAGACAACCGAGCAAGAGGCAGCAAAAACACAAGTAATAGCCGAATCGTCGCCTGAGTGGAGTAATCTGCTCCTCAACAAAAAAGGTTGGATCGGCGCAGATGGTATCTACTGCGTACCCCTGAACGGCGTAGAAAGACCAGGTGAAGCCCAGCAAACAAAAACGCTCTTCTGGTTTAGCGATACGATTATCGGAGACATTGAAGACGATTCCTTACAGCAAGGATGGGAGATGGTACACAACTCTATTGCTTATCTGACCGGTGGCGATCCTGACAAAGAAAAAATGGATTTCTTCTGGGCAAAAGATGACGACGGAAAAGCCCGATCGGTATTCGAACCTCATACTCCGGAAGCCCAGGTAAATGAGTATTACTGGCTGGGCGATGGTTTCTTCAACCATCGCTTAGACAGCACCATTTACATCTTCGCCTACCGCATCAGAAATCTTCCTGAAGGTGCATTCCCCTTCGAAGATGTTGGTGTCAATCTCATCGCTATACCCAAAGGTAGTCAACCTCCCTTCAACGAGCAGCGGCAAATGGATACTCCGCTGTTTCACATCGGCAAAAAAGGTAAATCAGTTTTCGGCATCAACGTTTTGGCTAACACAACAGGTGCAGGAGCACCTCAACCCGATGGATATATTTATGTTTATGGCATCCGTGGAACGAATAAAGAGCTGCTGGTAGCAAGAGTAGAGGAAGAGCTTTTTGAAGACTTCCAAGCCTGGACCTACTGGGATGGTCAGTCGTGGAACTCATCAATTGACGAATCCGCTGCGATCACCGACCGAATATCGAATGAGATGAGTGTAAGTTTTATGGAAGATGGTCGTGTTATCGCCGCTTTTCAGGTAGACACCAACTCGCCTTCAATTGCCATACAGGTTGCCAAAACACCTATTGGACCATTCTTTCCTTTCAAGAAAGTTTATGAAACACCCGAAATTTATGAAGACATTGACTTTTACACGTATAATGCCAAAGCACATCCACATCTTTCAACACCGGGAGAGCTACTGATCAGCTACAATGTCAACGCCTTTGATTTTGAAAATAAATTATACCAACATCCTAATCATTGTAGACCACGTTTTATACGGGTTAAATATTAAACCAATATGTACCTAAGAATTTTAATTATCGTCTGTATTTATTTCGTAGCTGCTCCAGCTTCTTTTGCGCAGGAAGTGTTAGCACATCGTATTACGCAAGCCCTGCAAAAATACGTAGATAGCAACCAAGTTGCTGGGATAAACGCACTAGTGCTGAAAAGAGGCAAAATTATTTATCAGGCCAGCATCGGTTTCAGCGATAGAGAACGACAGACTCCTTTACAGCACGATCATATTTTTCGCATTGCATCCCAAACCAAGGCGATTACCTGCACGGGCATCATGATGCTGTATGAAGAAGGTAAACTACTGTTAGATGACCCTATCGCTAAATATATTCCAGCATTTAAACATATGGAGGTACTTAAATCCTATCATGCCCCAGACACCAGTTACACTACCGTTCCCGCAAAAAAGGAAATTACCATTAGACATCTGCTCACACATACTTCCGGTATCGGGTATGCAGGTATCGGAAGTGAAGAAGCTAAAGCGATTTATGCCAAGGCAGACATCCCGGCGGGTTTTGAAAAACGCCGCATTGTACTCGGCGATAAAATGAAAGCATTGGCTCAGTTTCCACTCCTGCACGAACCAGGAGAAGCCTTTACTTACGGTTTAAGTATTGATGTTTTAGGCTACCTCATCGAATGCATCTCCGGTAAGTCTTTGGACGATTTTTTCCGTGAACGGATATTTGAACCTTTGGGGATGCAGGACACGCATTTTTACTTACCCAAGCAAAAACACGAGCGATTAGTGACGTTATACACCGAAAATGAACAAGCAGAAACCATGCTCCAAAAAAACAACTATCAGCATTATCCATTGGTAACAACGGGAACCTATTATTCGGGCGGAGCGGGCCTGTGTAGTACTATTGCAGATTATGCCGTCTTTTTACAAGCCTTGCTTCAAGGAGGGAGACAGAAAGAATTTCGCCTCCTTAGTCCGAATAGCGTCCGTTTGATGACTTCCGATCAGGCTCCCGACGTTTTCCTCGGTGGTCCAGACCGTATAGGTTTCGGCTTTAGTGTAATTACCAAAAAAGGAAGTGTGGTAGGCCCGTGGAACGAAGGCACATATGCCGGTGGCGGTTATTTTGGAACGCATTATTGGGTAGATCCCAACAATGAAATGATTGGCCTGATTTATACGCAAAAACACCCCAACAGTTCTTGGGAAGAAATACAGTCGGTGTTCAAGGCTATGGCTTATGGTTCATTTCTAAAAGACGATGAATAAATGCTTAGCAGATTTTGCGATACTGTATACGATAAACTTGCGGTGCACACCCTTTAAATTTCTTAAACTGCCTATAAAAAAAAGGAAGGCTTTCATAACCGGAGGTATAACAAATTTGAGCAACCTGTAGGTCGGTATCTATCAACAGCTTACAGGCTACATTTATTCTATATTCATTAAGAAAAGAAAAGAAAGGTTTCTTCATGATCTTACTAAAAAAGCGCGAAAAGGCCTCTTCTGTCATGCATACCTGAGCCGCTACTTCCAAAAGCGTAATCTTCGTTGCATAGTTATTTTTCACAAATTGAAGGATGGTATTTACCCGTTCATTTTCGCGATAGTTGAGTATATGTTTAAAACCTTCTTCACATAAAACAGTATAAGAAGCTGTTTCTGCTAATCGGTGCATAATTTCCAGCAATGTTATTAAGCGCTTAAAGGGGGGAAGATCGATCATTTCAAGCATTAATGGTCTTAATTGAAGGGCGATCTCTTCTCTGAACCTTATTCCTTTCTCCGAAAGCGCTATTAACTTCCCAATAGCCTCAAACTCTTTTGCCTGAAACCAGTCCTCTCCTAGGAAATCAGCCCTCCATTGAATAACAATGGCACTGGCATGGTTAGGTTGTTTTCCTGTATTCTTCCAGCAATGTGGCAAATTAGACCCCACCATTACCAGATCGTTTTCATAGAAATCATCAAAATTATTTCCTACATATCTTACTCCTCTACTCGACAAAATATAGGTTATTTCAAATTCAGGATGATAATGCCAAGGGTAATCAAACTCTTTTTTTTGCTGTAAAAACACATTAAAGGAATTTGATTCCAACGGTGATATTGCCTCATATAACGCTTTCATCGAAGAAACTATGTTAGGTATTTGGAATTGGTTAGGGCAAATTGCCTTGCGTAAATATACCTTAATTTTATATTTTTTGAAACAAACACCTACAATTTAATGCAAAATAGGTTACTCTTTTGTTAAGATCAGCAAATACAAAAGCCTTACAGGCATTTAAATTTGACGATCTATTAACACCAAAATCCGCATTCGTTTGAACTCCTAACGCGGAACCTGGATTAAAACTGAAAGTAAAAGATGAAGACAACAGCAAAAGATCTTTCCCACTATCACGAACAAATAACCGATTTATTCCAATGGCCCCAAAGCCCAAAAGATTGGGAGCAGTACCGTTTGACCCAGGAGCAAGTTGATTTCTTTCATGAATATGGCTATCTCAGCAATATCAAGCTGCTGAATGATCAACAGGTAGCGGCACTGAATAACGAGCTTGCAGCAATAACCGACCCTTCGCATCCCGGCAACCAGCTATTTTATGAATTCAACTCCAATGAGTCGACAGACCCCAATGCTATACTTTTCCACGCCCTTGGCGCTTGGCGTATAAGTCCCGGTTTCCACGACGTACTGTGGAACCCTGCTTTTGTCGTGGCAGCAAAACAGTTATTGAACGGGCAAAGGATACGGTTTTGGCATGATCAGCTTTTTTGTAAACCGGCACAGCACGGCGGTGTCGTAGCTTGGCATCAGGATTATTCCTACTGGACGCGTACCGTACCCATGCAACACCTCACCTGCTGGATGGGTTTAGACGACGCCAGTACCGAAAACGGTTGTCTCTACTATGTTCCCGGAAGCCATAAATGGGGTCTCTTAGACAAGCCAGAGCTAGCAGGAGATATGGAAGGTCTTTTCGACTACCTCGATGATCAGCAAAAGCAGGCTTTTCAGCCTATCCCAATAGTCATGAAGCAAGGATATGGAACCTTTCATCACCCACTTCTCGTGCATGGATCGTACGCCAACACTTCCGACCGTTCACGCCGGGCCCTTGTACTAAATGTTTTTGCCGATGGCACCCTATCCAACAGCAATGAAGAGGTATTACAAGGCGTCCCCATAATCCACAAAGGAGAAAAAATGCAAGGCCAATTCTTTCCATTGTTAAACCCAGAATCCGCGTTAAGCCAATAGCATATAGTAATTATTTGATGAGTACGATGTAGATCTATATTTATGAAAGCTTTATTTTCTGTCATGTTTTTATACCTCATAGCCTATTCATTTAGTTGGGCACGGCAGTCTTATCCATTCGATGGCCTCCAATTAAACATGGGTAACATTTACCGTTTATCAGACGCAAAAACAAGGTCCATTACCCCTGAGAACTTCACAGGAGGTAAGGGTGATGGAGCCAAAGCCACTTTAGCCGACAGCGTGCATAGAAACCGAGCCAATAATGCCCCTTCCGCTAAACATTTAGGACAGGGGTGGAAACTTAATCCGTATATCAAAATCGAGTCCGGTGAGACGTTCACTATCGCTGATATGGAAGGCCCGGGAGCTATTCAACATATCTGGATGACAGCTACGGGTAATTGGCGTTTTTCCATCCTTCGGATATATTGGGATGGAGAAGAAGCTCCGTCGGTAGAGTGTCCGCTAGGTGATTTCTTCGGCATGGGTTGGAGTCAATACGCACACCTAAATTCTATACCGGTAACCGTTAACCCTGGAAGTGCGTTCAACTGCTACTGGCCGATGCCTTTTCGGAAAAAGTGCAGGGTAACTGTAGAAAACATAGCTACTGAGCAGATGGTTTTGTTTTACCAAATCGACTATACCCTAACGGAAGTTCCGACTGACGCCGCCTATTTCCATGCCCAGTTCCAGCGGTCAAACCCAACCGAGAAAGCATTGCATACCATTGTAACAGATATCAAAGGTAAAGGCCATTATGTAGGCACGTACATTGCTTGGGGCACCAATAACAAAGGCTGGTGGGGTGAAGGAGAAGTCAAGTTTTATCTCGATGGCGACAGCGCCTTCCCTACCATCAGCGGAACAGGTACAGAAGACTATTTCGGGGGCTCTTATTGTTTTGAAGTGGAAGGTCAGTATGTTCCCTTCTCCACAGCCTATGCCGGCTTACATCAAGTTATTAAACCTGATGGTGTATATCAATCCCAGCAGCGTTTCGGCATGTATCGCTGGCACATTATGGATCCCATTCGTTTCGATAAAGACCTCAAAGTAACTATTCAGGATCTTGGTCTCAAAAACGATCTGATGTATCGCACGCAGCAATCAGACATCAGTTCTGTTGCGTTTTGGTATCAAACAGAACCTCATCATCCATTTTCGACATTACCGACAAAAGATGAACTTGAAATAAATTAATGCTTTATGAAAAATATTTTAACCGTCATATCTTTTTATTAACAACATATCATGAGCATAACGAGGCCGCTTCTCATTTAAACACGAGCTGTTTCAACAAATTATCATTTGTTTTGTTGCTCCAATAATGATTTTCGTATATTTTGTACCATCGAAGCAAATCACTCACTATGCTAAAAAATATTACGTCCTTCAGATTGGTAGTAAACAGACCTGTCTTCTACACATCGTTATCATTCATAATTGCGAGCATAGGTTTCTGCTTATTCTTTCAGGAATCGATAGATGAATGGTTCGCCAGTGCCCAGTTGGCCATTACCGATAATTTAGGATGGTTTTTTATCTTAGCGGTTAACTTCATATTGATTTACTGCCTATACCTAGCTTTTAGCAAATATGGGAACATTCGCTTAGGAGGAGATCATGCCGAACCTGAGTTCAGCACTTTAGCCTGGTTTGCCATGCTGTTCAGTGCTGGTATGGGCATAGGCATTATGTTCTTTAGTGTAGCGGAGCCTGTATCTCACTTTTCGGAACCACCCAGACCGACAGCAGACCCCGCGGTCAGGGCCATGCAGTCTATGGAATTTACTAGTTTACATTGGGGGCTACATGCTTGGGGCATTTATTCACTGGTAGGATTGGCATTGGCCTTTTTCTCTTTTAACAGCAAACTTCCACTTACCTTCCGCTCGTTATTCTACCCCTTTCTGGGTGAACGGATTCATGGATGGTGGGGGCACATTATCGATATTTTTTCTGTTATAGCTACCATCTTTGGCTTGTCTACTTCTCTGGGCTTAGGTGTGCAGCAGATGAATGCCGGACTCAACTTTCTATTCGGTTGGGATATATCCATTAGTCTACAGGCCTGGCTCATTCTTGTTGTCATTTCCATAGCGACATTATCAGTGGTATCTGGTCTCGACAAGGGTATTAAGCTGCTAAGTCAGGGGAATATGATCATGGCATTGGTATTGATGCTTTTGGTTTTTTGCCTGGGTCCTTCTGTTTTTCTGCTGAAGAGTTATTTTCAGCACACGGGAGCTTACCTGGCCGATTTAATTGAAATAAGTACGTGGAACGATGCTTATAGCGATAGCGGATGGCAAAACAAATGGACTGTATTTTATTGGGCCTGGTGGATCGCTTGGTCACCATTTGTGGGTAGCTTTATTGCACGCATATCCAAAGGACGAACCGTAAGAGAATTTGTGTTAGGTGTTCTTCTTGCTCCAGCACTGATTACGCTCTTGTGGATGACTATTTTTGGTGGTACAGCACTACATTTCATCCTTGACGGGGATAGCAGCTTGGTCACTGCAGTGAAAGACAATCTGTCTACAGCCTTGTTCGTTTTCTTACAAAAAATACCGTGGACAGGCTTACTCTCCGTGCTGGCCATTCTGCTAGTAGCATTCTTTTTTATCACTTCCTCCGATTCGGGCGCGCTGGTAGTAGACAACATTACTTCAGGCAATGCTCCACAAACCCCAGTAATTCAGCGCATATTTTGGGCATTTTTACAGGGTATCATCGCTATTGTGCTTTTATGGGGTGGCGGATTGGAAGCCCTACAGACTGCGGTTATTATTGCCGGCCTGCCTTTTGCTATTATCCTATTGATCATGTGTTACAGTCTTTATCAAGGTTTAGAGGAAGCATACCGACGTAAGCAAAAAAAATTACAGGTACATCAGGAAAGGAGTTATCGCGACATCATACAGGATTTATTGGATGAAAAAGAATGATCATTTATTAATATAGTCATGGAACCAGCAAAAAGCATACGTCTTCTTATGGGGCTTGACCTCTCAGAAATGGACGCTGCACTTATCGACTATCTTTCGGTTGCACGTAAGTTATATCCTATTGCCCACATCACCTTCTTACATAATGTAAAAGTGAGTGAGCTCCCTGAAGAACTACGATCGCCCGAGATGTTGGAAAAAATAAAGGCTAGTGTGAGCAAAAAATTAAGTGCACTCATCAGCAAAGGCTACCTTATAGAGGAGCCTTACCAAATAACTGTTACCACTTCATCTTTTAGTGAAACTGCCTTTTTGGACATTAGTAAAAGGATAAGTCCCCACCTCGTATTACTCGGTAATAAGCAGGAACATGAAGGTAGCGGGGGGCTTCCTCAAAAGTTAATCAGAATGCTTCCTTGCGCTACGCTGTTGGTTCCGGAAACCTTTGATCATTCTCCAAAAAAAATTATTGGAGCTATTGATTTTTCCAAGTATAGCCAAATTGTAGGCCGCATTGGGCAACAGCTCCTGCATCACAACCAACAAGAGCAACTTACTTTTGAGCCTATTCATATAGCAAAAATATCCTGGCAATTTTTCCCTGGACCCAGTGAAAAGGAAATCAAGAAGATATTGAAAGAAGAGACCCAGGCAAAACAAAAAAAATGGGCAAAGGCGCATCCGGATCTGCCCCCCTTAACCGTTGTTGATGCTCAAGAGAAAAACATTGCTTCTACAATCATACAATATGCGGAGCGATCTGGAGCGGCAACACTCATCCTAGGTGTAAAGGGTGCTAGCTCACTGACCGGACTTTTTATGGGCAGTGTGGCCAATGAATTGATACAGCGATCAACGCACTTAAGTATTTTATTGGTGAAGCAAGTCCTACCAAATTAAGTTTCTATTACTTAGCGATCGGGGATAAAAACAGCCGTTTAATTGTTGAGCCTTCAAAAAGTTCAAATACCAAAATTTAAATTTGCAGTATAAAAAAGAAGCTGTCCAAGAGTGGCTAGTTCTACAACAGCCACTTCTGGACAGCTCATTTTAGGTAAATCTAGAGGCTCTCTTGGGTATCAGTAACCTGGGTTTTGTACCAATAAGGAGTTGGCATCCATCTCTCTTTGTGGAATTGGATATACTAATGCGTTATTATCATAAGAGAATTCTCCTATGGCACGACCTGTTCTTTTCAAATCGTGAATCAAGAAACCTTCAAAAGCAAGTTCAAGCTCCCGTTCCAACAGAATGTCATCCAAAGTCACCGATGATTTTGAACTGGCATTTGCACGACTACGGATAGTATTGATATCCGCTGCCGGCGAAGCACCAATGCTTGTACCCAAGCGTAAATTTGCTTCGGCTCTTATCAAATACATTTCGGCAAGACGAATGACGGGAATGTTGCCAAACTGGTTGGTATACTTAGACGTCAGTAAATCACCATAGTCTCTACTCACATAGAAGAAGTCACCACGCACGTCGGTATCAGAGTCAAACAGATCCACGTAGCCCTCTACCGCCACATCGCCCCCGCGACCTCCGTTTGCCTGATCAGCATAATGCACGATAAGCTGGTTCTCTCGGGTCACTGCATCATCCTGACTGGTTACCTGAATCGCGAATAGATCTTCGCTGGAATTCGCATCATTATTGAAAGCTGCTGCATAGGTATTAGTGAGTGAATGGCCACTGTTAAGGATCACTTCGTCGGCAGCATCTCTTGCTTCCGCATAGTTTCCCTGCTGTAAGTAGACACGGGCTAGTAGTGCTTTAGCCGTGTATCTATTTGCTAAAGCGCCATTCGACTCTGGTAATTCCTCAAACGCATCGTTCAAATCTGTGATCACCTGTGCATATACTTCCTGAACGGTATTGCGTGCCACTTCCAAGTTTCCGGTATAATCAACAATGCCACTTAAGGCAATTGGTACACCAAGCTGACTATTTGCTTGACCTTCTTCATAAGGAGCACCGAACATTCTTACCAGATCGAAATAAGTCAGCCCTCGCAAAAACTTAGCCCCTCCCGAAACATCTGCTCGAATATCCTCATCAACAATTTCCAGGTGATCAATAATCAAATTTGTCATATTAACTAAGGTGTAGGCGTCCAGCCAATAAGCACTGACGAATGAATTATCGACCAAGACACTTTTGTTAAAAACCTGTCTGGGTTGTTGAAAGGTGCCGTACCAAGCTGCTTGATCCGTAAATCCATAGAGATCCGACAGCAGTTGTAAGCGTCCTCCATACATATCTATTCTCCCTGCTCTATTATAAGCACCCGTAAGAAGATTTTCAATGTTTTGGGACGTTGACAAAGCGACTTCTGTGGGAATAGACTGTTCCGGTTCGATGTCCAGTCGTTTATTACAGGCCATTAGACCGCATAGTATAAGGCCTAATGCTACCATCTTATATTTATAGCTAAATCTTTTCATTTTCTTTCTTCTAAAAACCTATATTAACACCAAATGAATATGTTTTGGCTGCAGGGGCCGAGTAAAAATCCAATCCTCTGGCAACTGAAGTTCCTGCAGGATTCGTTCCATCAGCATCACTTCTTGCTTCAGGGTCATAACCATCATAATTAGTAAAGGTAAGCAGGTTGAATGCCGTGAAATACACTCGCAAGGTTTTCACCCCTATTCTTTCGGTGGCACTACGAGGAATGGTATAACCCAAATTCAGATTCCTCAAGCGGATAAAATTCGCTTTTTGCAGGTATCTTGTTGAATTCACAGCGCCGTTTCCTAAGCCAAAGCGTGCCTGTGGAACATCGGTTATATCACCGGGGTTCTGCCATCTGCGCAACTGATCGCGCGACTGATTGTCGTAATAATCACCATTAGCCGATTGATAAACACCTCCCGAATTATAAATACTTGCTCCCCATTCTCCCTGAAAGGTGAAGCTGAAATCGAACGCTTTGTACTGCATGGTATTGGTTAAACCACCTATCCAGTTCGGAATCGGTGAGCCAGCAACGATACGGTTAGCCGCATTGAAGCTATTGGTCGTTTCCCTATTGATCGTGCCATCTCCATTATCGGAATTCAGGTAATATAAAGCATCTCCATTGGCCGGGTCCACACCGGCATATTCTACCAAGTAGAATGCGTTGAGTACTTCATTTTCCCGAAGGATATTTTGGCCAGTTATGACATCTACTCCATTAGGTAGTTCCTTTATACGGTTTCGATTATTGGAAATATTAAAACTGGTATTCCATTTGAAATCATCTTTTGCTACATTCTCCGTGTTAACAACAAATTCCCATCCTTTATTTTCCATTAAACCAATATTTTGGGTAAGGGTACGGATACCCGATGTGCCCGGTAGCGGTACATCAAATAATAGTCCGTCCGACTGCTTAACATAATAATCGATCTCTCCCGAAATACGGTTATCCAAAAACCCATATTCTACTCCCACATCATATTGATCGACACTTTCCCAAGTTAAAAATGGATTGGCTGCCTGTATAGGTGCTATCCCTGGACGTTGATTGTAAGTAACCGCATTAAATAATGCCCGTGAGGCAAAATCATCAATCTCCGCATTCCCGGATTGGCCCCAGCTCGCTCTTAGTTTCAGAAAAGACAGGGTTTGCGAATCTTTCAGGAAGTTCTCTTCCGACAGGATCCACCCTGCAGACACGGCGGAGAACGTTCCATAACGGTAATTGCGACCAAAACGGGAAGACCCATCCCGCCGCACACTGGCCTTCAATAAATATTTATCATTGAAGGCATACGTTCCACGGGCAAAGTAAGACAAGAAACTGTAGCCCGTATTCGATCCACTGCCCGCGGTAATTTCAGCGGCCCCATCAATTGTTTGGAAGTCATCCGAAGGAAATTGAATTCCTGTTACACTTTGAAAGCGTCTGCGGGTATCGTTATACTCCATACCAGCAACCACTTCGAGGTCATGCACGCTGTTAAAGTTTTTGCTAAACGTAAAATAATTACTGGTGATATAAGATTCTGTACCTACGCTGGAAGCATAGCCCTCTCCATTGGTGGATTGGAACGGCGCCAAGCGCCCTGTGTAATTATCTTCCGTCTGATAATATAAATCGTATCCAAAATCTGTATTGAACTTAAGCTCAGGCAAAAACCGATATTCACCAAAAGCCTTACCGGTTACCCGTCGGATATTCGTACGATAAAAAGCATATTTATCGTGCAGTAAAAAGTTTGCGTATACGGTATTGCCATTTGGTTCTCCATCCGGCAAATAAGCAGGCGATATTGGAGACAGGGCTACGGCTTGCATGGGGGTAACGAAAGCATTATCGTTCGCGATACGGTCAATGGTTGTCCTTGAAAAACTAAGATTGGCTCCAGCTGTAAATTTGTCGCTGAATTTATGCGACACGTTAGCACGGGAAGTGATCCGATCCAGATCATTGCCACGTATGATACCTTTGGTATTGTTGTAAGCACCGGAAAAGAAATAGCTGGTCTTTTCGTTACCACCGGAAAACGCTAAATCACCATCTGTTACATACCCATTTCGCAGCGCCTCACTCTGCCAATCGGTATCCACCTCCCCATTTCGCCAATCGGTTCCAGCTGAGTAATAGTCTAAAAAAGATTCCAAACGCTCGGTTCCATCCTCTTCACCGTACCTATTCCGTAAGGATTCGCCGATTAACTCCACATATTCTGCGGCATTTAACCACTCTCTTTTGTTTGTAGGGCTACTGAAACCATGCGAAACATTTGCGGAAATATTGCTTGTACCCGATTTCCCACGCTTGGTGGTAATCAAAACGACACCATTTGCACCACGGGACCCGTATATGGCTGCTGCCGAAGCATCTTTCAAAATATCAATGGATTCTATTTCATTGGGGCTTAAGGTCAGTAAAGGGTTTTGTGGAGCTGAATTGTTTGACTCATCGCTATTAATCAGAGGCATGCCATCCAGCACATACAAAGGTTGAGAACCGGCGCCTACACTTGCCACACCGCGTATACGGATATTAATACCGCCTTCCACTTTCCCGTTAGTTTGCGTAACCTGCACACCTGCTGCCTTCCCTGCCAGTGTGTTCTGAAAAGCAGGAGAAGGAATTTCAGCGATATCGGAAGCGGAAAGTTTGGCAATGTTATCCGTCAACCTCCTTTTACTTTGCGTACCATAACCTACCACGATTACCTCATCCAAATTAGAAGACGCAGCTTCCAATTGTATGTCGATAGACGTGATTCCCGGTCCTACTTCCCGCTGTGCACTTACCATACCTATGTAGGAGAACACCAGGGAATTGCCTTCCGCAACTTCGATTGAATAATGTCCATCCGCATCGGTCATCGTACCTTGTACGGTACCCATGACTACAACGCTTACGCCCGGCAAAGGGCTCCCCTCTGTGCCGTAAACTGTACCTGTAACGGTTTTTTGCTGCGCAAAAGCATTTGACACACAAAAAAACAGGAAACAACAGATTTTAATTAGTAATTTTTGCTTCATATGTTCGTCGATTTGGTTGTTTTTGATTGAAAAAGAGTTTTTTTAAATCAAATTTATACATCAAATTGATATTTGCAATACAAAAATCAAAAAAAACACATAAAACTTTATAAAACAACGATTAAAACAGCCTTTTTATTAAAAATCATGTAACAAAAACACCAAAAACACACAAAAACAACAACTTTAAAGACAAATAAAAAACGGGAGCCTGCGCAATAATTGCGCAAGCTCCCGTTTTTTATTTACATCCCTTTAGGCTGAATACATTTATTTAAAAGCCGATTCCCGTTCCAACTGTAAATCCTTTTACCGGTTTAGGGAAGTTACCTATCATATTAGCGGCCCCAGAGCCAAGATCAATTCCGTATAATCCGGTTTGGCCACCAGCCGTCAGAATAGCATACCCGCTGTTGCTTGCAGCGCTAATATCAAAACCGCTGCCCGCCTCCACATCAATGCCTAAAGGTCCGACCGCGGTTAACACACCATCGTTCGGCGGGTCTTGTTTAAAGAGCGTGCTAGTTGCCGCATCGATCACAAACATCTCTGTAGTGGCATCTCCACTGCCCAATGCCTCTGGATAATTGTTGGTATAGGCGGTAGCTGTCGCAGCAGGTTCATCAGGATTCAGTCGTCCATCTACTTCTACTAAAGCCCCTGTTTCGGGATGTACCCGTAAATTCTGACCGGTATTGCTTATGATACGAATACGGTCGACAGTTGGATTGAAGTCAAAGCCAAAATCATCCCCTTCCAACAGCGTGCTAAAGGCCGCGGTCCCTACAGGGCTTAGTTCGCCTGAACTCGTATTCACTGTATAAATACGACTAGCGCTTCCCAAGGCATATAATTGACCATTAAGTGGGCGAAAATCTAAGCCAACAATTTCATCTCCAGACACCATTCCAGTGAGTTCCTTTGAAATCACATCCATGTTTTCCGGATTTACAATATGCAGGACATTCTCATCATCCACCGCATAGCCTACTAGACGTGTAGGGAGTGCCATGCTTCTAAAACCGCCACTAATAGGATCTGAGACAATCTGTGCAGCTCCGCTACTCAGATTAATGGTACATAACAGTTGTTGCCCATTGATTTCCAATGTGGCCAAGGCTATATTTTCATATACAGAGATATCAAAACCATGTACAGCTGTGATGTCCACACCTAAATCACCTACTTCTACCAAAGTTCCATCATTTGGCGGGTCTTGTTTAAATAATTTGTTGGACGTTACATCAATATCGTATAACACGGTCGAAGTGGCTCCTGCAAAATTATCCTGGTAAGCCACCCCGGCTATCTGTGCTCCAGACGCACCATTAATATTTCCATCAGTCGCTGCCACCACACCTGTCTCCGGATCTAATCGCAGGTTTTGCCCGCTGTTCGTAACCAATCGTATACGATCAACTGTAGGATTAAAATCAATGGATACGATATCGCCTTCAATAGCCGGGCTAAAAGGTTCAGCACCAACTGCGGTAGCCACACCAGTAGCCAAATTAACAACATATAACCTGCTTGCACTGCTCACCGCATAAAGCTGACCAGTAGCTGGTCGAAAATCGATAGACAACAAGTGCTCTCCACTGGATAAGCCGGTTATACTCAATCGATTCCCCTGAACATTTGCTGCCTGTGCGTTATAGAGCATCAGTTCATTATCGCCTGTGAGCACAAAGTACTCCAAGTTTGGCGCATCCATCCGCCATTCATCATCTCTGTTTCGATTACAGGATAATATACAAAAGGCGGTTACTGTAACCACCAGGGTAAGTAAAATTTTAGTTCTTCTCATAAAACATGTTTTCTAGTAGATGTTCAATTAATTAAAATAGGCTTACAAATTGTATAGGCTTGCTCTATCTCTTAATAAACGAGATTGCTACCAGTTTGGATTTCTTTATTTGGTAACAAAACAAACGTTAAAGATTAAAACAATATTAGCATAAGATTAGCTCTAGCATACCATGCGAAAAAAATGAAGGAATGTGTGAAGAATATGAAGAAAAAATGAGAAGTGATTTGTGCTATTTTTCGGCAAACCATGCCGTAACTTTTTACGTAATTTTAACAAAACATTATACTAAATCTATATTAACTGGTGATGATAAAACGTATCCGTGATTTTCTAGACAGCCAGGGGGAACTGCCTCGAAGAATCCGAAACCGACACCACGCATTTTGGAGTGATCCCTGTAGTGAAACTGTAAGGAATATGCCTATGACTGCGTCTGACGCAATGACCAACTGGAAAAACACGACCTATTGGCAGCGTAAATTGAGCAATAAATATAACGCCCGCGAATTTGCCATATTAAATGGCTGCCAAGTGCCAGACCTTTACTGGAAAGGGAAAGATATGAACTATCTGGATTTCTCGGCCCTACCTGAAAATTATGTCATTCGTCCAAGCGTTGGCCATAATTCCAACAATGTATTCATCATGAAAGATGGTCTAAATTTATTCGATGGAAAAACGTATACACCCAAAGAAATCATAACATATTGCCAATCGGTTAGGCAGACAAACCCAGCTATTGAATTTTTAGTAGAAGAGTTCCTGCAATCAACGGATGGCACTTTCCGCATCTTGGATGACTATAAATTTATGTGCTTTAACGGCCATATTGCCACTTGTCATGTAATCAATCGATTAAGTCCGAAAGCTGGTTTTGGATGTTTTTATGACACCCAATGGAACAAGATGAAACCACTTCATACCACTTACCCTATGCGTGATGGCCAGGTCAAACCAGCATGTTTTGACGAGATGGTACAGCAAGCACAAAAGCTAAGTAAGGCTTATGAAATCTTTGTAAGAATAGATTTCTATGCGACGTGTAAAGGGGCCGTTTTTGGAGAATTCACCCCTACTCCCGGTATGGGTCAAGGGTTTAGCGCATACGGAAAAAAATTGCTAATTAGTTATTGGGACCAGTATTGCCCTGGAAAAATTTAAATGAGCGAGCTAATGCTTCATTAAAAATCCCCCCATGTTTGATATGCCCAGTAAGCATTAAGGGAGGATTTATTATTAAAAAAGGTAAAGAAATATTAGTGGGTTACATAATATAAGAACTCACCAAAATTCTTCCCCAGCTGATAGATAAAATAAACAGCAAGGAGAAATAATGCTATTTGAACGAATTTATTTTCTAACAAATATGCGTATTTTTCCATAGCCTTCTTAATCGTTAATCACATGGTAAGCAAATTCTCCGGCGGCCTTGCCAGCTCCGTAAATAGCTGTTCCTGCAGCTGCGGCAGCGCCTATTGCTAAAAAGCCGGCTCCCGCTGCTGCTAGAAAACCAATTCCACCATGCACCTCGTGATGTTCCACTTCAGTTAATTCTGTTAGCCCTAGGGTATCTATATTATTTAACGCTTTGTTTTTCATGATATTATCATTTTTTAAAAGTTATACCATACGGTTATTTACTTTCCAGCTTCCTTATAGCCCACGTAGGCCCCGGCTCCGAATATACCTGCTGCTCCAGCTCCGGCAGCGGTCCATCCTGCCGCCTTAGCAGAAATTGTTACTCCAGCAATAACAAGGGGGAATAATCCACCGTTGTTTTCTTCCATCTCTGTTAAACTTAACTCTTGAACTCCGTAATTTTCCATTTTTAGTGCTTCCATAAAATTAAAATTTAATGCATTGAACAATCTCAAATTTAGCTTTGAGTTTAGCTGTTAACATTTAACAATACTAAGGTAGATTCTTTCGATCTAATAAAATTACAGGGAAAGAAAATTTTTAAAAAAGTGCCTAAAACTAGTTATTTGGTTTCGAAAACCTCCTACTTGTTGGTATTCATGATCATTCAAAGGCTTCAGTTGCACATCGATCAACACCTCGTAGGCGTTGGTATAATAGTAACTTTTCATGGTTCGTGAGTAAGCAATGGGTACTTGCATAATCTTAAGTTCTTCAATAATCTGATGTACTCGGGAGACCGAAAGATTTAACTTTTTGGCCAACATCTCCGGAGTGCCTGTACTTTTTCTTTTAATCAGCTGGTGTAAGTGGTTGATCCGATCGATATACATAAATAGCTTCATCTTTCCTTAAATTTTAATTATAAAAACTCCTATATTATTCTGTAGTACGGCATTATAAACTAGCAACGTGGTTGAGACCAGATACAACTTGCTCCGGTATCTGAGGTTGCCACATTTTATAGTAAACTCCTTTACGCTGCATCAGTGAGCCGTGATTGCCTTCTTCCATCACTTGCCCTTGTTGCAACACTACAATCTTATCAGCGTTTATCACCGTACTCAAACGATGTGCGATAAGAATAACCGTTTTACCTCGGTCGCGTAAATTCGCTACTGCCCGTTGGATATATTCTTCTGAAGAAGAGTCGAGCGACGAGGTTGCTTCATCTAGAATCAGGATTTCCGGTTCTCGGTACAATGCCCTGGCAATAGCCAAGCGCTGCCGTTGCCCACCAGAAAGTGCCGCCCCATTCTCACCAAGGTAGGTGTTAAAACCATTAGGTAATTGTTCTATGAAGGGCAGCACACCCAATTCAGAACAGATCGTGACCATCCTATTCATATCGGGCGACAACTCTCCTACAGCAATATTTTCTATAACACTTCCTGCAAACAAGTCGATCTGCTGTGGCACAACTGCAACCAGCCTGCGGAGACTTTCAGTCTGTACATATTTAATATCCAGCTTACCTATATATATACCTCCTGCCTGTATCGGGTAGATACGTTGCAAAAGCGAAAGGAGTGTTGTTTTCCCGGAACCACTTTCACCCACCACCGCCGTCACCGCACCCTTTGGCAACTGTAAATTAAGCGATGTAAACACGGGAGGCCTTGACCCATAGCAAAAGGTCACATCCTTAAAAACAATTTCTCCCATATCCGCTGCTCTTAACACGGCCTTTTCAGCTGTCTCCTCCCGCTCAAGGTCCATAATTTCGAAAAGCCTATCGGCTGCAATAACCGCATCCTGAATACTTCTGTTCATCTCAATAAGTGAACTGACAGGGCCGGTAAAGTATCCTATTATTGCGTAAAACGAAAGTAACTCCCCCGGAGTAATCCGCCCATGTAGTACGAAGGCGGCCCCTGACCAGAGCAAAATGATGGTAAACAAGCTGGAAAAGAAGCTACCTGAGTTGGTTATCCATAAATTATTAACAGATGAGCGGTAGACGGTTTGCAGCAGCTTAATAAAGCGGTTTTCGGTTTTCATGTTGGCAAATCCTTCCAGTCCAAAACGTTTGACTGTTCCGACTGCATTGACCGACTCGACCAGCTGGCTCTCTAGATCGGCAGAACGCTCCATCATTGCCCGCTGTGTTTTTTTGTTCAAGCGATCAGAAATATAATAGATCAGTCCGTAGATAGGGATAAGCAATAGCATGATCAACGCTAATTTCCAGTAATAAGTGAACATCAGGATGAAGGAAAAAACCACGATGAAAATGTTAACGGCAAAATTCACCAGTACGTCATTAATAAAAGCCCGTATTTTCACTGCATCATTGATGCGGGAGATAATCTCTCCCACTCGCATGGTATCAAAGAATTGCTGTGGGAGTTTGAGTAAATGCTTATAGTATCCTAAGATAAGGCGTGCATCAATCTGCTGACCGCTTTTCAGCGTAAACAATGTTTTCGCATGATTGATAAAAAATTGTAGCAATAGCAATACCACCATAACCACGCCCATAAGATTCAGCAGGTTAAAATTACTATTGGGCAATACCTGATCCACCACTTTTTGCACAAAAATGGCGGTAGAAAGACCGAGAATGGTATAAACTACTGAACCAAATAGCACTTGAAGTAGCGTTGAGCGATGTGGCTTCAATAAGAAGGCAAACCTACGGGCTACAGATATCGTTTCATTTCCTTCATTAAAGTGCTCACTAGGGGCCAATAATATCAGAATATTACTCCATTGTGCTTCAAATTCATCATGCGACAGCCTATGCACCAACCCATCAGCTGGATCCATCACCTGGATATATGCTGGGGTTACTTTATAAATAACCACATAATGATGTAAACCATCCTTATAAACCACGTGTGCTATAGCTGGTAAAGGAATTTTAAAGAGACTCTCCAAAGGCCCTTTTACACCTTTTGCTGTAAAGCCAATTTTATTAGCGGCATCAATCACTCCTTTTACACTCGTGCCCTTTTTATCGGTGTTGGCATATTGCCTGATACGAGCTATCGGTACTTTCAGTTTATGATGGGCCGCAACGGATACGAGGCATGCAGCACCACAGTCGGTAATATCGTGTTGTTTTATCTTTATCTTAGCCATCGTATTCGTCTTATGTTTGCAAATCAGTTGCTTGTCTCTGCGCAGGATTTAGCCAATTGTCTACCTTATCATAGAGTAGCTGAAAGAGGGTACGCTTGGTCACTTGAAAACGCGCCTGAATACTCATACCTTTTTTTAACTCACCCTCATAGCCATTAGGCAAGGATAACGTATTGCTGTTCAACTTACATTTTACCTGAAACAGTGGACCTTGATGCTCATCCAGATACACATCTTTGGATATATCCATCACCTCACCCTTTACCATTCCCCATTCATGATAGTTAAAGGCATCTATCTGAAGATTTACAGGCATATCCTGTTGTAACAAACCAATGTCCTTTGGACGTACATGCACGTTAGCGATCAAACCAGAATCAGGAGATATTTCAGCTACTGTTTCGCCTATATTCACAAAATTGCCCGGCAGTATCCCATTAAACTGTTGTATTGACCCATTGATTGGAGCCTTTACCGTATATTGGTCTTGCTCATGATCAAAACGCTCTTTCTGTGACGACAGCTCCATCAGCTCCGCATGCAGATCATTGAGATCGGCATGCCATTGGCTCATTTGCTGTTCATAAATCAGTTTTTTGCTACTTAGTGCCTTATCGTACTCAAATTGCACTTTATCGAATTCCGCATCAGATATTACCTTTTTACCGTGCAGGATTTTATTCCGTTGATACGTTGTCTCGGTATTCTTCAGCTGGAGCTGCGCTTCCTGGTATTGTTGTTTATACAAATTGAGTTGCTGGCTGTATAATGGCGACTGTAAGATCATGTCATTGCCTTCAGGTACAACGGGCTTCAACAATGTCAATTTCTCCAAGTCTTTTATCCGCTGGTGGATCTCTTCTCTTCGTTTTGACAAGTATCCCGCTTGCTCTTCCAAAATATCCGACTGGATACTAAACAATATTTCACCCGCTTTTATCGGTTGGTTCAACCGAACGTACACCTTATTTATTCTACCAGAGGCCGGAGCTTTGACCATATTGCGTTCATTTACTGAGGTGAGGATACCATTTCCATTTACACTGATGTTTACACGAATAAAAAAAAGAGAAACAACAGCTGCAACAAAAAAAAACAGCACGATCAAATAAATAATTTTACTTCTTGCGTTATGTTGATAGAAGTGATGTTCCACCGTAAACTCAGCAATCTCGGCCGGAAAAATCATTTTTTCACTCATGTCTTCAAAAGTTTAATGCATAGTAATCCCTAGACGCATAATAATTGCATCTGCAAGACATTTTACCTACTTAATTAACCGATTATTTAACGTTTATTGCTTCTGGGTCAGCAATGGAAAGCCTTTATCACGAAATGAAGAAAATTGATTGAAAGTTTCCCTTTGTGCTTGCTTTTTGCTTGTGTTTTCATCTGTAAATAATTTTAGATCCTTAAAATTAATTTAACATGCTAGCCAAGCATTGGCCAATCATTATGTTTTTCATAGTAGTCATCCCCCCCCTTAAACTTTACAACGTCTTTCTACTTGCTTTATTATATCGTTAAACACTGATAAATAACGACATACAATAAACAGAAATTATTGCTCTTTTTATAACGAATAATTTGCCGGCTTGTTTTGGATTAATAATTTCGTAACATTATGGGGCTTCGTTGAAAATGTTCACTAAACAAAAAAGCCAGCATTCATCATGCTGGCTTTCAAAAAAATACGGCAACTAATTAATAGATTTACGCTACAGTCACGCATTCTTCAAATCCGCGTATTCTAATTTTGGTAGATCTACAATCTTCGGCCCTTCCAACTGTGACATTAGATTTTGGATAACATAATTTCGATTAAGAAATTCCTCAGCAAACCGCCTACCGTTAGTAACCAATTTTGAATAGTCAGATGAACAGCTATCCAGTATAGCCTTTTTCAGCGATTCTTCTTCCTCGCAAGCCACTACTAATCCCATTTCATGCTTTTTAATCACCGTATGAAGCGATGTTCCTTCTTCTGCAGTAACTAAAGGCAAACCTCCGGAAGAAAGTATTGCCAATAACTTTGAAGGCATTACCAAGTCGCACACATTCTTTTTCTGTAAAATTAAATGTACATCAGCCATATTTAAGAATTCATTGAAAAGATGCACCGGTTGCAACGATAAGAAATGTACATTATTCAACCCTGCATCTAAAGCTAACTGCGACAATTTTTCCTTATAAGGACCATTTCCAGATATAATAAATTTTATCTGTTCTTCCCCCTTTAATTGTTTTGCAATATTAATTAAACTATCCAAGCCTTGTTTCTCACCTATGCTCCCTGAATATAACACCAATATATCGGATGGTTTAAATCCCCATCGTTCTTTCAATCCCAACTTACTTGCCAGAGGAAAAAAAACATCTGTATCCACCCAATTCGGAAAAAAAAGCACTTTCTTATTTACCTTATCGGCTATCTTCTTGCACATGCCATCGGAGATGGTACTCACAAAGTTCACCTGCTTTAAGATCGTTTTCTCCAAGGCGAATAGCAAGCTAAACAATCCTTTCCAGCGTATAACCTGCAAATCTCTCGAAGCCTCTATCTGAAGATCCTGAATGTGGTAAACAATTTCACCACCCTTGAAAAAACGGTAGAATATAGCCAAGAACCCCAAATGAAAAGGTGGAGCCATACAAAAGATTTGTTGATGGCCTTTCTTAAATAAGAGATAACATAACATTACCAAAGAAGTAAGAAAGAAGGTGAGTTCCTGTAAAATACGTTTCAGGCCAGAGGGTAACCCCGGCACATACAACGGACATCTATATATTTGTAGACGACCATCATATTTTACTTCCTTTTTGAAAAGCAGCCCTCTATATGGTTTTTGAATTTTCCAATTGGGGTAATAGGGAAATGATGTTACCACCGTACAACTGTATCCATTTTCGACCAGCCATTCGGTCATTTCTCCGGTATATTTACCGATACCGGTAAGTTCAGGTTTAAAATTGATACCTAAAACCAGTACACGTTTTTTGGTATCATTAAGTTCGCGAATTAACATAAGGTTGATTTTTAGGGTTTTGTTGATTAGGTTTTTTCTTGCTAAACGGTATTAAGCCGAAGATCTCTTCTAAAATACGCCTGTTGTTGCAGATATAGTTTATCGACTAGCCTCCCCTCTGGCACAATAACATCTTCGTAAGTAAGAACCTGATCTTTAGGCACATCGTGTTTAACAATACAATTTTCTGCCAAACCTATAGGTAGGAGATTTTCCTTAAGACGTACTTCCGCGTTTTCACACAAACCATAGGTCATATAATGACCTATGCCGTCCAGGACATCGCCAGCTTTTAAATCTACCTTGGCCGCCGCAACAACTTCCACATAGGGTTTATCTATAGGAGCCAAAGCTGCGTCATTAAATAATACAGCACGTGCGACCGTTTGCGGCACTTCAAAATGACAAAGGTGATAAGGTGTGTGAAAAAGATAAAGAGGTCCTTCTCCTAATTTATATAGATTAAGGTAATGTTGCTGTAAAGGATGTTCGTGTGTTCCCAGCACGAAGACTCCAGGACCAGGCTCCGCCCCCACAACATAATCAACTATGCCTGGACCTTTTAATAAGTCTTGTAGCGGATACCTATCCGTTATCTCCTTTAACGGTGTGCCGCTGGGTACTGTCGGTCCGTGCATCCCTCGTTTAGCCACACGCATACCGGTGCCATTGGCAATGATTGCCTGTTCGAAAGAAATCTTGGTTCCATCAGCAAAAGAGGTTACCATTGATGGGTTTTGTCCCCATTTTTCGGCAAAAGCCTGTTGAGTAGTGGGGTTTCGGTAAGGATCATGCAGTCCTTTAATATTCCCGCAAAGGACGGGCTTCACCCCTAAACCTTTTACAAATCGGTAAAGATTCATGGTAACCCCCGGCTGATCGCCATCCGCATTAGTATACACCACACCCGCCTCATCAGCATAGACCTTCAATATTGGCCCAATGGTGCCGTCCAACTCAGCATTCATCAATATCAGGTGTTTCCGGTGACTAATGGCAGCCATTGCTACTTGCGCGCTATGTTCAACAGCGCCAGTCACTTCGATAATGGCATCTATACCATCAGCTTCACAAAGTAAAAAAGGATTGGTTGAAACACTTACTTGACCTTGTTTGATTCTTTGTTCCAATTCAACGACATTATCTACTATTTCTATCGAAGATTGGCCAGCTGTTTGATATATTTTCTTTGCTTTTTCAACATTTCTGTTGGCTATTGCCACCAGCTCCATTCCTTGCACATAGTTACAGATTTGCAGCGCAATTCCTTGGGCCATGAAGCCTGCTCCTACCATGGCAACTTTAATAGGGTTTCCTTCTCTTTGGCGCTTGGCCAAAGCAGTATCTATGATGATCATATTTATGTTATAATAAATTAAATTATACTTCCATCATCAGAAGAGGGTGCTCCTGATCTTTTAAAGAAATTACGCTCGGTTGTACTGGCCATTCGATCGAGAAAGCGGGATCGTCCCAACGATAGCCTTTTTCAAAACCAGGTGTATAAAACTGGCTGACCTGATAAGTAACGTCTGTGTCATCCTTCAAGGTGATAAAACCATGCGCGAAACCTTCCGGAACATAGAGCATTCGGTAACTATGACCTGTAAGTTCTACACTAATCCACTGTTTATAGGTTGTGGAGCCTTCGCGCATATCTACGATAACATCGTAAATAGCACCACTAGTACAGCGCACTAATTTTGTTTCCTCAAAAGGAGCGGATTGCAGGTGCATTCCACGTAGCGTACCTTTTTTCTTATTGAAGCTAAAGTTAGTTTGTGCAACCTGAATGCTCAACTGGTGTTCCTTAAATTCCTGCTGGCAATATCCGCGGCTAAAAAAACCACGTTCATCTTCCATGGGCTTTATATCTATAATATAAGCGCCTTTCAATTTTGTTTCTGTAAAGATCATTTGTTTTAGTATTAAACGACTATCATGATTCCGCCCAAACCTTTTGCATTTTTTGTTGCCATTCCAGCTCGCTGTTAATTTCATCTGTTTCCTGTAGATAATTTAGCATCTGCAATCGCATCAGTTTTGAGTTACGAAAATGAGCATCTTTGAATGCCATTTGTCGTAGGTTATCGGCCAGCTCCTCAATTGTACTGGCTAAGGTGTAAGAAGGCTGATAATAGGGTGCCAATGTTTTATAACGTTCAAAGCTCACCCGATAAGAGCGTTTATCTGGTGCTGCTTCCCGGTTTAGGGAAACGGTTACTCCCGGAATAATATCTGCGACCATCCCCGCTAGTTCAATTACTCGGTAATTCCAAGTATCGCTACCTGCATTTACCGCTAAAAAGGCACCTCCATTCTCCGGCCAGCGATCAATTGCCCAGTCTATTGCTTTAGCCATATCATTTACATGAATCAGAGGTCTCCAGGGACTGCCATCACTCAATATTTGCACTGTTCCTGTAGCTACAGCACTGGCTACAAAATCATTCAACACCAAATCAAGTCTTAAACGTTCGCTCATTCCGCAGGCTGTGGCGAAACGCAAGCATGTTACCGTAAAGCCATCATCTACCAATTGACTTAATCCTTCTTCCGTTAACACTTTGGAACGTGCATAAGCCGTTAGCGGGTTTAGTGTGGACGCTTCGGTTTTAACATCTTCTCCACTTTCTCCATACATGCTACAGCTAGAGGCAAAGATAAATGAGCGAACGCCCGCTTCCTTGGCCATTTCAGCTAATTTTATACTCGATCGATAGTTCACATTGAAAGTTACCTCTTCATACTTCAATCCCATTGGATCATTGGATATAGCTGCTAAATGTACAACGGCATCTACCCCATAGAGCAGTTCCGGTGGCATATCGCGTACATCACCATAATACTGCATGTCAAGTTTACTTTCCGGCAATACTGAAGCATTGGTCAGGCAAGTACCGAAATAGCCCATATCGTACCCAATCAGTTTGGCATTGGGATAACTATTTCGCAGCCGGTTTACCACTCTAGGCCCTACATAGCCCATGTTTCCTGTAATTAATATTTTCATAATAAAATGAAGTTTATTTGTTTACTTATCAATTGCTTTTGGTAGTAACTTGTTGACTTTTCAGAATGTTCAAAGCCAACGACTGTTCGTGCCAAGGTGCCTTTCCTGCTTTCCACAATTCGTCCAATACCGTTTTATCTCGCAGCGTATCCATGGGTTGCCAGAAGCCCTCATGCCTATAGGCTGCCAGTTGACCATTAGCCGCCAGATTCTCTAAAGGTTCGCGCTCCCATATGGTATCATCTCCATCGATGTAATCCAGTACTTCGGGTTCGAGCACAAAAAACCCACCGTTAATCCATGGCATCTGCACGCCATGTGGCTTTTCCTGAAAAGAATCAATTTTTACCTCTTCGCTACCCAGGTTAAACGCGCCGAAACGACCGGGTTGCTGCACAGCCGTAAGTGTTGCCCAAGCGCCATGAGCCCGATGAAAACTAAGCAGAGCATGAAGATTTACATCACTTAAACCGTCGCCATAGGTCATGCAAAACGTTTCGTTACCAATATATTCTTTCACTCTTTTCAGACGGCCTCCTGTCATACTGTTATAACCGGTATCTACCAGCGTGACCTTCCAAGGTTCGTTATAGTTTTTATGGATTTCCATGCTGTTTTTTGTGAGATCGAAGGTTATATCCGAATGGTTGAGGGCATAATTAGCGAAGTATTCTTTAATTACATGCCCTTTATAACCGCAACAAATGATAAACTCATTGATACCATAGGTGTCGTAAATTTTCATGATGTGCCAGAGTATAGGTTTACCCCCAATCTCAACCATAGGTTTAGGCCGAACGCCACTCTCCTCAGAGATCCGGGTGCCATAGCCTCCGGCAAGGATTACTGCTTTCATAATGTTTGTTTTAAGTTTAGATGAAAGATTTAAGTTAAATGTATAGGTGATGTAGAGTTCTACTGATCGTTTTAGCCCAGTTTATTCGCCAATAATTTCTTGGAAGCTCGCTTTTCCTGGATCTTACTTCCGGAAAGCATATATTTCATGAGCCTCACTTTAAGTCTTTGTTTTCTGTTAACCATGGTAACCGGAATACAGGACACTAATAAAGTCCATTTAGACCAGGCAGGGAACATGTTGGCCTTAAAAAGCGTTTTTAGGTATTGAAAATTACCATGTAAGATCAATTTTAATCCGATATAATAATAACTTGCACAAACCGTAAGGTTGAAATAACGCTGCAGCTGTCTGATGTCATGAGTAGGTGATAGTCGTTGGATCAACTGTCCGTAAATAGCCAGCAACTGCTCAAAAACCTGTCCTTTCATCGTCAGGTAATTAGAAGCTGCACGCGTGTGCAACCTCACGCAGATTAAATCCTGATTTTTTACCCCTATAGCATAATTTTTAGAGGCCCTAACCCAAAATTCAAAATCGCCCGCCGCTGGGAAAGCTTCTGAAAAACCGCCAAGCTCGCGCACTATAGTCGTCCTTAAGCTTACATTTGAAAGGTTTCGGATAAAATTTCCGCAGACGAAAAACCAAAGGTCTGCCTGGCCAACCGGCAATACTTCCGGAATAATGCGGTCTTCCAGCGCAACTGCCTCCGATCGGACTTGAGCAGCCCATCCCTGTTCCTTAAAGGTTACGAAACCCAAACTATTGGGAGCAGTCTTCCAATAGCGCGAAATATGACGCAAGGAAGTCTCTGACGACAAATAATCGTCTGCACACAATATCTGCGTAATGGGGGCGCTGACTTGTAGGAACAAGAAATTTAGATTTCCCATAATCCCCAGATTCTCCTGCTGCAAAAAAACTTTGATGCGTTTGTCGGTCAAGGTCAAGAGATAGTCTATCGTACCATCGGTAGATCCGTTATCGCTAATCAATAATTCCCAATCCGCGAAGTCTTGGGACAACACAGAAGCCACACATTCTTTAATAAAAGGCATGCCATTCCAAACGGGTGTGACAATAGCAATGATAGGTTTAGCATTCATAAATAGCTAATAATTCTTTGGTTTAGATATTGTTTACAATCAAACCCTAAATTTTGATGAGATTTACTATTTAATAGTTATTCGGTTTTTTCGATATTAAAAATTGAAATCATTTCGCGAGTATGAATCGTTGTTTAGCTAACCTTTTACAAATAGTGTCTGTTGATTTTCAAGTCCATCGGTCATTACCCGTTTTTTTATCACCTGACAAGGGTGCCCGGCACATACTGTCCATTTTGGCATATCCTTCACCACCACTGCTCTCGCCCCGATTACGGAACCTTCACCAATTGTAACGCCAGGGTGCACAAAACAATAGGAAGCGACCCATGCGCGATCTCCGACAACTATCGGTTTGGTAAAAAGCGGATGGCCTGCTTTAGTATAATCATGCGACCCTGTACATAAATAACTCCCTTGCGATATAATGGCACGGTAACCGATAGTGATCAGGTCTTGTGAATAGAGTTCAACTCCATTGGCGACACCACATTCATCTTTAAGTATCAGATTCCATGGCGCCCAAATCTTTACGCCGGGGTAAACGTGAACTGCTTTGCCAACTTTAGCTCCGAAACAGCGTAAAATCGTAGATCTATAGCTGTGAAAAGGTCTAGGAGAATATCGGAAAAACAAGTGATAGGTGATATTCCAAAGAAGGCGTCTTAATCTATTACTCAGTGAAAAAGAAGCTCCAGTATAGGTATCAACATTGTGCGTACCCATTGTTTTATATATTATACCCATTGTTTACGTATTAAATTTATAGTTTTTAACAACTGTTTTATTAACCGAAGAATTAATCCGTTGTGATAGCGACAAACATTTTTCCTCCCCTATGCGTGCACAGCGAACGAATTCTCTTGAAAAATGATGCTTTTGGATCACCTAAGCTTGATGCTTCATGGGATATGTTCACTTGCTGTAACCCGTTAATAGAATTTCTTAAGTCTTGACATGCAACTCCATTGAGTTTACACTGCTATTATCCCTGATATTTCCATCAGCTTTACACTAATTTTGTAATTGCATACCAAGCGCGTCCGACGTAATATTTACAAGGGATTGCCCGCAGCATACTTCTAGATAGGCCTTTTCAATTTGGTCTAGACACCGATCCGAATCGAACCGATGGGCGTTTAAAATGCCTTTCGACACCAGCTTTTCACGTTCAGATTTAGATATTCGCATAAAATCATCTACTGTCTTTGCTGCCTTTATTGCCCATAAGGAGATAGCATCTACTTCATTTGGCATCTTTTTTATATATATTCCACTCGAGGCGGCCACTTCCGTCATAGGCGCCTCTTCTGTCGTCAGCACAAGACATCCTGAGGCCTGGGCTTCGACAATCGGCCAGCCAAAGCCTTCTGCCAATGAAGGAAATAATAGCATTTGAGCTCCGGCATAGGCCGTACGAACGGTATTATCATTAAAGTCAGTTAGAAAAATAATGTCTTTTCGATAGGGTGATGAAAGATGTTTTTCTTCCAATGCTTTATCCGGAGACTTCCCAATCATTAGCAACGGATAAGATAAATTACTGAATTTTCGCCAGGCATTATAGATATCAATAACTCCCAGTCTATTCTTATACCACGCATTACCGCCAATATGCATAAGGTAACCATCAGACAGAGGGATACCTGTAATCCTGCTCATATGTTTTCGGGCAATAATAGGATCTTGCGGTGTGAAGACTCGGTTTAAACCGTTGTAAACAACTGTCGAAGTAAAGATCTTATTTGCCATAAACCGTTTAAGGTCTTCATCCGTTTTAGAAGAAACGGATATGAAGTGTTTAGCCCTTGTATAGCCGAACCTGATATATTGTTGGTATATCTTCCCGGTGAAACTAATTCTGACACCATCAATTTCATTGGCAGCAGACCGCTGCGCCAGAAAGTCATGGCAATGCACCATATGTAGGCGATTCTTTACTAAGGGAATCCACGGCCCCAATGCATGGTCGGTCAGAATAAACAAAGTATCTTCTGAGCAAGACCTTATTTTGTTTTTCACTTGCTGTGGAAACAACAAGAACATATCGATGTACGAGAGCCACTTTTTTACGAAGCCATTCTTTCCAAATTTTTCGACAAATGATGCCTTTGGTTGCCATAACTCCACTTCATGTCCCCTTGCTGTCATTCCCTTGCAAAGCATTTCGGTAAAACGAATCATACTATCCTGCTCTTGATAGGCAGGATGTGCGAAAAAAACGATTTTCATAATGATAACTATTTAGATTTTTTGGTTACGCCTGTAGATGTTGAAGAATTTCGCGGCATACGTCCTCGTTACCCAACCTCAGTGTACGGACCTTGCCCATTCCAGCGGAGCGAAGCTGCTCGCAGTAGTAATTGTCGCCCAGCAGCTTTTGACACACCTCAACACACTCCTCCACATCTGTCCAAAAAACTGCCTCATGGCCATCTACATACATCCTTTTATGTTCCGAAGTACGTTCTGCACACAACACTCCGCCAGCGTATGGAATTTCTAAGGAACGGGTAGTATGGAGATCCCTATTCCCTTTGGATAAGAATCCCAAGCATATGTTCGCTCCTTGCATAGCAGCAACGTAATTCCTGCCACCTAATGCCCCTCCCCGGTAGGCTTTTTTTAGGACTTTCCAATAGCCTGATTTCTGCCACCTATCGCCCCAAATACTTAGCGGGATCCCCTGCTGTAGAAGTTTCACCAAAAACTCATCGCGCTTTTCATTTCTCATCCAAGTGCCTATGAAGGCTACTTCTGACCTATAATCCATGGGTATATCGCCTATATCAGTATAAGGCTTATGAGCCTCCTCATCATAGCTTCTGTAAACACGCATGACATTTTTTGCCCCAAGTAGCCGACACTCTTCTGCTGTTTCCTCGCGAACAACTACTACCAAATCATAATACCCAATAGCTTTTTTAAGCGATTGGAACCTGCCTTGATCTCGCTTTCCCGTAGGGTCATCTATATTGTAAAGAATAATCGGTAGCGCGTACGCTTTTAGCAGTTGCAAACATTTTAACCCGAAGAACTCACCACTATCCACCCATATCAAGTCATAATCGCTTTTCTTCGCCATCACTCCCTGCAAAAAAAAAGCTAGCTTTTGCTGTAAAAAACGATATCCTGTGCGGTAGTGCAGAAAATTCTTTAGGCTGTTTTTTAGCTCTTCAGCAACTGCTTTTTCAGGATTCCAATGAGACACGGTGTGACCAATGCGCCTCAAGGCTTGCGCACGGTGAGCAGCGGTAGATGACGAATGGTCATCTCCTAAATAGAGAATACTAGCCATTGTTAGGTAAAGGTTTTTAGAAGAATCTGAAGTTTTTAAGCCCTTCGGTGATCTTTTGTGTGAAGAAAAATAGGAAAGCGTAAAGTAGCACCAATTGAAACCACCCTCTTATCAAATATTGTAAAACTTCCATCACACTTTCTGCAGGCAAAAATTGAAAGATCGCAGTTAGATTTACCAGTGCACATAGACTGAACCGCCTGCCGATCGAAATTTCCGTTTGTCCATTGCTGTTGTTCACGTACTTTTTAACATGTAAAAGGTCTAACAAAAAGAAAGCGGGTATAATTGCCAATGCCAAAATCAGGAGGTACCACCAACCGAAAGCAGCCATACCCGTACCGGATAAATGCCCTGTAACAAAGAAACCAATAATGAATTCGTTTTTTACAACCAAATACCGCAATTGATCACCGAAGGATTGACTGCTTAGCCCTTCCTTATCTAATCTAGGGTGCAGTACATTCAGTAAGGGTTGAGGAAGTATTGTCCATACACGATCAGTTGAAAATCTACGCATATCGGCATTTCCATAGCCTAAGTCCCTCGCAAGCAACAAGCTTGCGTCATTGAACTTGATATTACAAAATCGTGCTAAAAAAATATTGTCCAAATATGTTTCATCCCAATCACTCTCTTCTAATTTAGCATCTTGATCATATTTACGAATCAGCTTTTTATCTTTAAAAGCCTCCCAGGTCAATCGAATAAATTCAGACTTAGGTATCTCATTTCTTTGATGCCTGACAATCACCATTGCTTTTCCCAAATCGGAGAAGGGCCCAGTAAGCAACCATATTGTTCCAACAGCAAAAAATATATTCTTCCAGGTTATCAGCTTTATTTTTATCACGCCGAGTATCATTCCCAATGCAAAAGCAAAACCCAATGATGTAAACCCGATCATAAAAGCACCGCGACTGTTTTTGCCAATACTCACAACGAAGAGGGCAATCGTAAACATGATCAATTTAAAGGCAAAACCTTTTGGCAGAATTTTATGCTGTCCATATAACTTGCCAAAAGGGATGAAAAAAGGCGCGTAAGTAAAAGGCGCAAGCGCCTCCACCATCTTTCCCAGAACTCCCACATCCTTATCGCCTCCGTCCCTTAGGATGAAGGAAGATACAAAGGTTGCCCCTAAGCCCAATAACCCCATCATCCATACCTGCACGTTGGATGGCGGTGTAAAAAAATGCAAGCGTTTTAAGAGACCTGAACCCCTCCCCGGCCTAACAGCCCTATCGAAAGTGATTGACCGATAGATCCAATGGCTTAGCAGTAATACGATTAGTGCTAAGAGCGTATGCATAAATACCTGTGCTGGCACATCCAGGTTGTATACCAGTGGTTTTGCTTCTATCGTAGTAAATAACAAAGGAAAATAAAGCTGTGTACAACAAAAACCAAGGACCAAAAATGAAGACAAGGGATATGTTTTCAACACACGATTTTTAAAATAAATATGCGCGACAAGTACCCATCCGATAAATACATGCGCCATGGCCATTAGATTGACCCATCCAGGAAAAAAAAGGCATTGTAATGCTACGCAAGATCCCAAAACTATCCACGAACCTCTCAGGAGATTATTTAGAAAAGTGTTGCTTTCTGTGACGAAAAAAATCGGAGCAGAAGTAAGATAACGCATATTTAAATTTTTAATCGGGTTACCACCAAGTACAGTATTTACCGACACGGGTTGCCCATTTATCTTCAGTCATTAAATCTTTCAGCAACGTTTCATCAGGATAACGCTCACGTATAGCCGTCACATGTGCTTCAATAGCATCAGTAAAAGATGTTATGTGATCATCGCTTACGGCTACCCAGGCATTTTCTGCCAACATCTCCGAAATACGCGACTCCCTGTTTTGTACTACTGGTATATATCGATAAAGCGCCTCTAAAACCGGCAAACCATATCCTTGCTTCGCCGGCACCAAAAACAGATCAGCCCATCGATACTCTTCTTCCACTTCTTCCTCATTTAAAAATCCGGGAAAACGCACGTGCTGCTCCAATTTCAGATCGCGCGTTAAGGCAATCAGTTTGTCAAGATCCGGCCCTTTCCCGGCAATCACGATCTCCAGTTTTTCAAACCAGCCTTTAGCAGCGAACCGTTCCTGCAAGTTTTTTGCGGCCAGCAAGATCCAGTTTAAATTTTTCGAATGTGTTAATCTGCAAATCGAAAATAAACGTAAAGTATTTCCCACACAACGCTTGCGAAATGGATGTCTACCAGTAATTGGTGGCACGCCACCCTGATAAATCACTTCAAAATTCCGGGAATAGCTCTGATGCAGTTCCCTTGCGTTCCAATAGGTCATGGTCAGACAAACATCGGCACATTTTACGCCCTTTGCTGTTAACCAGGAAGCGAACTTCGTTCTAGGCATAGACAGATATCGAATAATCCGGGCCTGTTCTTTTTCCGCTTTCAACAAACTAGGCGGATCAGTAAAATGCAAAGCGTAGGTATAGGATTTACGGAAGGGCCATGCCGCGTAAAATCCGGCTTTTCCGCTAAAAAATAGCGGTAAGCCTAAAATGCTGCCTTTGTTCTTAAGTAGCCACCGCTGTAATTGTTTAGATTTAACGAGCGGGTTCCAGTGGTCACCTAGCATTTCGACCTGTAAACCTTCCTGATAGTTATCCATTTTTATACGATCGTAAAAACATAGCAATACGGGTATAAAACCTTGATCTAATATTTTAATACTCAAGCCAATAATATTTCTTTCTATTCCGCCGTACTCGTCGATATGCGGATAGAAGATTACGATCCTCTTCATGTTTGAATGGCAATAATTAATAGATTGTCAATCGCTTTTGCTATGACATTCAGGCCGTCACCCACTTCTTCATCAAGGGGATTCTGCGCAAAAGTTCTTTCGTTCGGGTTCTGGTAAACACAGGTAAGGTCTGCCAATATTTGGCTAAATTTAAGCATAACAGGCACATGCTACCTGCAAACGTATAGTATTGAGCGGCCGGAAAGGCGATAAGCATTGCCATACTGACGCTTGCCAATATAATGGCTACATAGACACGTTCAGCAGACCGTCTTGGCCAACTGAGGCCATTTTCAGCAAGCCACTTTTTTGCGGTCATCTTGTAACCTATCGTTACCATAAGCTCTGCTAGCAACAGGGCAATACCAGCCCCTACAATACCTAAAGCAGGAACTAAAGCCAACATCACGCCTATAACGACAGTCGCTGCTAACGCTGATAATTTCATTTGTACTTTCAACAGATTGTTTCCCATAACAATTGCTATGGCAGGTTGAGCCGCAGCGTAGAGCAGTACACCGATGGATAGCAATGCAAAAAGAACCGGATCGAAAACCACCTTTCCTTTTGTCCATAGCTCAAAAAAAGGCGCAATAAAAGTCTGCAATATCACTACTCCGGGAGCCATGATTGCTATAATAATAATCCAAATGGTTCCAAACGCGGTCTCACTCCTCGTCTGATCGCGTTGGTGTAAGAAACGCATCAGTTCGGGCATCATCGGATGCATAATGGTATTCAGTCCCTGCATAACAAAATTAGCCCCGGTGCGTATAGTAGAAAAGCTCACCAGCGCTTGATTACCTGCCAGTGGTGCTAGCAGGATACGTACACCACCGATACGGCAATTCTCCAACAAATTTTTAATAAATAGCGCCAGCGAACGCACAACGTTTTGCCAAGCGGTTTTTATCGATGGACGCGTATATGTTATACCTTCTCTACGCATTAAACGGTAGATATCTAAGAAAAGGAAGCCATTGTATAGCAAAGTAGCGATACCCAGGAACAGTCCTGCTGAAAACAAACCTCCCCCTATCATCACGGCCAATGCGGGCGCCAACGCCGTTATAAAGGCAAGTAGTACCCCCCACCAAGCCAAACGAGGAAAGTAATTGAATACGGCCATCAAACGGACCAATACGCCGCCCACACTACCCGTTATCATCCAAACAAAACCTTGCATAGCTAACACAAGGCCCGCTTCTTTCACCAAGAGTTGGTCAAGCAGAGCGGCATCTGAGAGTAAGAAGTGGAGAATTCCTGTAAAATGTAACAGCAGCATCATTCCCAACTCCACAACACCTATAAAAAAAGCGGCCCAGATACCCGACCAGAACTGCAGACCCAATTGCTGTCTGTTAGCTATTCCTAATCTCAAAAATTCAAACCCTAAAAAGTTCTGATGCCCGAAACTCAGCATGGTAAGTAAAGTAACCAATGCCTGTACACTGATCCACACACCATAGGTGGCTACATCCCAATAGGTCAGATACAGTGGCACCAGCACAAGTTGTGAAATAACAGTGACCCCGATTTGCATCCAAGAAGCTACACTGCCTGAAAGTACTCTCTTTGCTACACTCACGATAACAGCTATTATATGGCCTTTTTAATTTGAGGAAAAAATTCAAGGAGTTCTTTCGCTCGTTTCATACTGCTGTTATCTCTAGCCCATTGCAAACTGTTCCGCTGTAGTTTTTCATATTGTGCAGGCGTAAGCCTTTCTATCTTATTTTTCAGGTCTGTGTAATCTTTATAAGCAATGCAATTTACACTGTCAACTAAACCATGTGGTGCGCAAGTAGCTGGTTTTTCGTCTAAATCTTTAAAGCACATGACCGCACCGTTCGCAGCAATTTCATAGTGCCTGAGGCAATCCCAACCTTCACGTTTCGTGGTAATACCAAAACGCGATTGCCGAAGATCCTCATAGTATGCCTGCTCTTTCTCAAAAGCATAATTTGTATAGCTTCCTTCCACTTGTGTGGCAACTTCAGGGTCAACGATATGCTTTGGAAAGTCTTTTGTCTTCCGGGGAAGCTCAGCTATAATTTTCTCCTCCGGCATACTAAAGGCAATTGTCCGCAGGTTTTTGGGACGGGAAATGAAGCCTCTCAGTTTGATAGGCAAAAAACGCATCCAAAGATGAAAATATGTATTTGGCGTCCATTCCCTTTTAAAATATAAAAATGAGCGATGTGCTGTTGGTAAAAACCAATAATATGGTTTACGCCACCAGCGTCCACGCGCCGGATAAGGATGAGGTGTATCAAAACCATCCATAATTAACGTGTTTTTCATGTGTAGCCATGGACGAAAATGTAGGAACCAGCCAAATTGACGCTGTATATCGCTAAAAATGATCAGATCAAAATAGTTATTTTCCAACTTGTATTCGATATTAAAACGGTCGACCGCTATGTCTTCCAATAAGCCCGTATATAAGGTAAATCCGTTTCCGCGAACCTGGTGCATCATATGCTTTGGGCATTCTCGGTAGAGAATATCTTGTTTCGGAAAATCAATACAATCCGCACCATAAATTTTTCGCAGACCTATCAACACCGCATCGCCTAAATAGTCTTCTACAGGAGTGGTAAAAAAAAGTATTTTCATTGCAACTAGAACCTATTGAAAAAATTGCCAAATATAGCATGCCAAAAAGATTGCTTACTGGATTTTTCGGCATAGTAAGAATAATCCAACGAATAGCCAAAGCGTTTATCCATCTGTACACCATTAAAAACCAGCTTCATATTCGGTAATTTATTTGCTTTATAAACCTCATCCACAAATTTCAGCTCCTCTTTGGGTGTATAATTATGGCGCACTACGTATAAACTGAGTTCTGTCAAAGGTGCTAAAATCAAGGCGTCTGTTACCAAATGAAGTGGAGGAGAATCGATTAGGATATGATCGTATTCATTTCGCAGCTCTGTCAGCAACTGCTTCATCCGTTCACTCTCCAATAATTCGGAAGGATTTTCCGGGACAGGCCCTGAAGGCATAACATATAAATCCCGTTGTAAGCTAGAGGCTAAAATGATATCCTCCTTTGCAACTTCTCCGGCCAGGAGACTGCTCAGCCCCGGGGCTACATTATCCATTTCGAAAATCTTACTAATACGTGGCTTTCGCAAATCAAGTTCCAGAATGATGGTCTTTTTACCGGAAGCGGCCAATGCTACCCCCATGTTGCTCACCACAAAACTTTTCCCTTCACCGGCAATACTAGAAGTAAATAGCGTTACTTTTCCGTCTACTCGCTCATAATGCTCCTGTAATAAGTTGGTACGTAGTACACGCATCTGTTCGCTGATGGCATAACGTTTATCACTTTGTAATACAATCGACGCATTTTTCTCTGTCTGGATCAATTCGCAAATAACCGGTACGGCGGTAATCGCTTCAATATCTTTCTTGGTGAGCACTTTGTTTCTAATCAGCTCGCGACTATAAATGAGTCCTATCGGCAACATAAAACCTGTCAGCAAGGCGATAGCAAAAGGAAAACTCTTTTCAGTTTTTGGTTCTTCATAATAGGCTTCTTCTATTGTTCTTGCATCCGTAATGGTCGAAGCGTAACTCATCGCCACTTCTTCTCTTTTTTGTAGTAAATAAACATATAAGCTTTCTTTGATTCCTTGTTGCCTTTTAATACTTACATATTTTCTTTCCTGCCCGGGTATATTCCGGATCGAGGATTCGAATTTATTGTTGTTTTTTTCCAATTGCTTACGTGTTGCCAGCAAGGATGATTTAATTCCTTTAATCGTTTCGTTCAAAGCAACTTTAGTACTATTGATCTGTTTATTGATCGGTGCAAAGATTGGGTTACCTTCAGGGGTGGTAGCTAAAAGTTTCTGCTTCTGTATCTGCAACTTTGAAAGCTGTTCAACTAAACCGATTAAACCAGGGTCGGTAATCCCGATAGTTGCGGGAGTGCCCTCCGCCTCGCTGTTGTATACATAAGCTTCGATACCATCTATCACATTCAGTTGCACGTCCACTTCGTTCATACGTGCGTCATTCAGTTGCACATTTTCCAAGTAATATTGTGATTTCGACGATATATCCGTAAGTCCGATACTGCTCTTATATCCTTCCACATCCCGCTCCACATTATTCAATTCGCCCGTAATCGATATTAAACGATCATCAATAAATTTCAATGTATTTTCGGTTTCCTGGTTTTTATCAATAACATTATAATTTTTATAGGCAGCAATCAGATGATTCAATACCGCTTCCCCCCTCTCGGGCACCACATCATTTAGGGAAAGATCGATAATCGGCGCCTGTTTATTTAGTGTAACCGCAATTTCATTTTGGTAATGGCTGATCATATTGGGCAACCGATGGAGTTCCAATATAATGGTGCGGCCGATAAACTCATCAAGGTGAGGCGTCACATCCAGTTTCCATAAGCCGATGTCGCTGGAAAAATGATCATCAAAAGTTCCATGTAAAACGTCGCCGTTTTCTTTGGTCAACTCAAATTGTTGTTGATCAATTATGGTAATGGCATAAGTGCGGGCCCGCATTTGCCCATGCTTTTCCAGCCAGTTAAAAACTATCGGCGTAGTGTTATATAAATCAATTGAGCGATATGTCTCATCCAATGAATAATGCACATAAAGTTGCAAATCATTAATGACACGTTGAATAAGTGCTCTGGATTTGATTATTTCTACCTCACTTTCTGCTTGTTTCGGGCTGCCCGCAATATTTAATTCTTCCAAGGCAAATTTCTCCATAGTCGACTTTTTTTCGTCTTTAATACCTATTTTGGCCTTTACATGAAAAACAGGCTGCAAGGTACGCACATAGAGAAAAGCGGCCGTTAGTGCAAAAAACAAACAGCAGAAAAACAGCGGCCAGTGGTAGCTATATTTTTGCCACAATTCCCGGAAACCCTTTGGAGGTGTTTCTTCAACACCATAACCATATGGCGGAAGATTTGATTGTTGATGTACCATTATAAACAGTATTAACGAGTGATAATAATCGCAACGATAGAAAGTGCCGAAAGCGCTAAGCTTAAGCTGCGGTAGACGCCATCTGTAGATGCCGCATACTTGTTTTTCCCCGGTTGCACGTAAAGAACATCGTTATTGCGCAAATAAAAATAAGGCGAGCGTATAAAGTTACTAGCGGTTAAATCAAGCGGAATGAAGCTTCTTGTACCATCTACCTCGCGTATCAACATCACATGCTTTCGCATACCGGTAATATTTAAATCTCCAGCCATGCTAATAGCTTCATTTACCGTGATTCTTTCACTGGCGATGCTATAGGTCGCGGGTTTCATCACATCACCCATCACCGAAACTTTAAAATTGAGGATACGCACCACAACAGAAGGTTCTTTGAGGTATGGCAATAAACGTTCTCTCAGCTGCTCACTCAAGGCTGTACTCGTAAGGCCAGCGGCTTTAACCGAGCCAACAAGCGGGAGTACAATCTCTCCCTTTTGATCAACCAGATAACCTAAATCACGGTTACTGGTATCGCTCCACGCCTGAGGGTTTAAGCTGGTAACGTTAATACTCAGTATATCGGAAGTTTGGATAGTTATAGGTTGGTAATTTTCTATCAGTTCTTCCGTAATGCGCTCCCTATCAATATCTTGAAAATAATTTGTTTTTTTTGAAGAGGCACAAGAACAACATACCAGAATTAATAGAAATATTAGTAGTTGGTTTATTTTATTTTTCATAGAGAAATCGTTTAGATCATCAAGTTACTTATGGCATAAAATTTAAATAGCATTCAATTAACATTGTTATATAGTAATTATAGTTGTTGAGTTTTTAGATGGGAGGTTCGGTTATACTTTTTACGTTGAAGGTTTTAGGTAATGCGAATGTAGCTCCGCCACTCCACTTACAGTGGCTCTTTTTTTTAATTAACCGCAAATCATCTGGCTGCTTATCGTTTGCTCTATCGCCGGTTTAGTATAACAAACTTAGGCGTAAAAACATAACTCATCAAGCGAAAGGCTTAATACGTATGGAATTCGTGAAATTTTGCCTATAAATTATACAATTCTTATATATTTTACTCAATCAGTTGACTTTTACACATTAGTTATTAAGTCAACATATAATATACACACATATTTATACATCAATAAAAACTATTTTATAAAACTCATTTACCACAATACCTCACAGAGTGACATACAATTTGAATAAAGCGAATTAAACAGTGAATTATTATACGGAACTTAGCGAAAGTATAAGTCAGTACTAAACCAAACACTGCAAAATATGTATCAAACTATTATTACCCCCCAAAAAAAACGTAACTGGATGGTTGTTTATACCCGTTCAAACTATGAAAAAAAAGTCTCTCATTTACTTTCAAAACAGCACATTCATTTTTTCTGTCCTTTAATTAAAATCAAGAAGCAGTGGACAGACCGAAAGGTAACTATTGAACAACCTCTTTTTCAATCATACGTCTTTGTTCACGTAGACGCACACGAACAATTACAGGTATTGCAAACCACAGGTGTAGTAAATTTTGTTAATTATAATAATAGTCCAGCTATTATGGCTGAACAGGAAATAACCCAGATCAAGTCGGCCTTAGCGAAGCATCATGCACTTCAAACCGTCAATCTACGTACATTGCATATTGGCGATCACGTCAAGCTGGTATCAGATGTTTTCGGTAATTCTAAAGGCGAAGTCTTAGAAATCCAGGAAAAAAACATCGTTGTTATCATCAAACAGTTAGATTGCGCCTTGGTTGCCAGAATAAAGGTTCCCCACGATCAAATAACGACCTATTTAAATGAATAAGTTATAATATTGACAATCAGCATGAATTTCAGCATGGTCTGTCCGCTACTTCATAAATAGATTAATCTATTTATTATATTTATAACTTTATTATTATCTAGTTAACAAAAAACAATTTTGCAAACAATCATACTAATAAACCAGGTTCAACCTACTCTACTTAGTTCAAGTTTACATCAACAACAAAATACCAAATCAATCCAAACAGAAATGGACGACCTTTTAAACCTGCAATATCTGTTAAAGCAATTTGGTTACCTACGCACAGCTGCGTGGGAATCAATAATCCATAGTTGTAAAAAACAGCATTATATGGCCAATGGAATTCTAGAACTGGCACCAGGGGCCACCTTATATGTGACCAGCGGTTTTGTTAAACAATATGCTTGCTGGCACCACTCCGAACCACGTATCAGCCGTATTATCATGCCCGGACAATTTCTTTTCGTACCTGGGGGGCATCGACTAATTTACGCACAAGCACTTACGCCATGTACACTTTTTTGTTGGGAAGAGGAGTCCATCCGTCGCATCCACCGACAACACCCTGATTTACTGCAGATAAGCAATATATTACATCATATTCAAGAGCAACAAGTAGTCGCGCGGCAGTATATCCGGGATGCTCCCGGTGTTGAGAAAATAGAACTTTTTGACAGCATTTTTCCAAATGTGAGATCACATCTTAGAAAGCAGGAGCTAGCCAGTTACCTGAGTATATCGGTTAAGCATTTGATGCAGCTTCAAAAATTATTACATTCGGAGCAATAGTTCTTTATCTTAGGTGTTTTGTCTTACGAGGTTTACCCTTCTTCTTTCATTACATGTTTTTTGTCCTTCACCCAAACACTTTATCGACTATTTATAGCTCAGGTAGCATACCAGCTAACCAACAGAGATACACCAGTGCATCACTATCTTTTGCAAACAAACGATTGCACGCATTGTGCACTTGATGCTCTACCGCCCCCACAGTCATATCTAAAAGTGTAGCTGTCTCCTGCAATGTTTGACCAGTTGACAATACTTTCACGATCGCCCCTTCATTTCTGGTAAGTATATCTTTTTTTCGAACTTTTCGTTCATTGGAAAATCAAGAATAAACACAGGATGGTGTAACTACTCGTATCCAAAACCCTTCCTCTTTAAGAAAAGGATAGATATCACTTATACGATCAAACATAATCAACGGCTGGCCACAGTCTTCCTTGTAGATTGCCCTGCTGACGTAACAGAAACGTATAGGTCTGCCTTTAAGATTAACCGCCGGCATTCCGCAGACCACTACGGTTGTTGCATCAATTTCTTTTTTCGGAATCCGCTCATCCATCGTTCGTAAAACACCCTCCACATCAGCCTGTATTTCCCTATCCTGAATCATCTGCATAAAATAAGATCGCCAGGAATCGGGTAGTATAGCATTGTCGTACCCTATCAATTCAGCAATATTAGATGTGAAAAAACAGGGCCTATTGGTTATATTGTCTAACAAATAGTAACTTACGTTGTATTCTCTTGCATGCTTTTCGAGCTCCCGCAAGAATAGCAAAACAAACCGGGCTTTTGTTGAACCGCCTGTTTGTGTTGACGGCATCGTTCGCTTCACTTTAAGCACTTCAACAACCCTTAGCAGATCTTCGCGCTGCACATGAAAATAAGAAAACGATTTTTCCATTATTTTTTACGTATTACCCTATTGTGTTGATTTACTCCTTCGAAAAACAAGCTGACTTGAAAATCTTTTTAGCAGACAAGCAAAAGCTAAAAATACATTTTTAAATGGTTTTAAACTACTAATTATGCAAATAGTAGCACATTATTATACACTGCAGAATCTTTTGAAAAACCGACAGGTCGATTTTTACTTTTTTATCGCTTGTTTTACTATTGATTAGAGAAAATTAGCAAACGTACGATAGCCATATATCAGCTCCCAAAAAAAGCCGGTAGTTTTAGTTAAAACTACCGGCCTTCAACCCAAGTTTACATTGGTTAGTGAACTACTCTATAATTCTAACGAATTATTACAAAAATAACCATACTAACGCACTATATAACAAAATTCTACCGCTTGTATACTAATTTGGACAAAGTGCGTAAAAATGCGCATGCTTCTACAAGGCTTCCTAATAAATTTCGCTTTATCACTGAGCCGCTAATCGCTGAGATTCAAGCCCATTAACACCTGAAGTAACAGCCACCAGTGCCCAATCAACGCCTTCTAAAGAAACCCCATGTTTGCTATGAAAAGTTAAAACAAGCTTTGGTATCATTCTTGCGTTTATTACTAGGAAGTACATCATATAATCACGTATTCATTTAAAAAAACCGACTATGGAAATTACGACGACTACCAAACACGACATTTTATGGGATTTTCCTGACTCACAGGAATTCAGCGCAGAGATTGTAAATGGCAAGATCACAAAATTAAGTTTCCAGGATGTTGGAGAACTCACCGAATCATCACTTGAATCTGTCAATGAAAAATACTTAAGGCATGTTCACCGCGCACTAGAGGGTTTATTCCAGCATCTAGACACCATTAGAAATGTGGGCAACGTAGAATTGGCCAATAAAGAGCAACAAGAAAACCTCGACAAGGAGGAAATGAACTTGAGGTATCTACAACGTGACGAACATGAGATGGAGGAATATAAAGAACGAGTTATCAATTCCATTAAGCGCTCATAACAGTTAGCGCCGTTCTATATCATGTATTGATTCACAAAATCCACTTGCGTAAAATTGCCCTACTGCACAAGAGGAAAACTACTGTCCATCATTTAACCCCAAATCATTGAAAGCGGCTTAGCATATTATGCAAAGTCAAAACATGCCCGACCATTCACTGTTCTCCTTATACTCCTTGACGAGCGTTGCCCGTGTATCCAGCGAAAAGTTTGAAACGAGGTGAGCTATATCTAATCGGGTATTATGTAGAGAGTTGACGGTAAGCTCCTTGTTAAATCCTTTATCCCTGATGTCCAGTACATACTGTGCGCTGATCAGCTTTGCAATGATTTTTCCTAGATCAATCATTTTTCTTTGAGTAATATTATCTCCTATAACAAAATTTAGTTCCTTTTTAAAATGAGGGGCTGCTCTTTCCGTTTGTTTAAATTGCGACAGGAAGTTAAATAAATTTGCTTCCTTCTGTCTTTTCATTTGCTTGGCAATAATTTCTGCAATCTGCGTATAGAGCATCTCATTTGAGCCCTCAAAAATCTGGAAGGGTCTACTGTCTACAATACCTCTTCCTGCGATATGGCTAATTTTATAACCATTTGCTCCCGATACCTGCAGGCAAAGCTGAGCAGATTCTTGCATGAGATCCGTTATTAACGCCTTCATGCTGTTTGCTTCAAGTCCTTCTGCTGCAACATTTAATCCAATCCCACTGATATGACTACTTCGGTAACACATTGCAGAACAGATGGTATAAGCTGTTTGTATTCTCGAGAGCTGATGCTGTACGGCATCCAATTTCAATAAATTACCTGTTCCCACGATACGGTTTTCGCAATGGAATTGTGCCTCATCCAGCATACGTTTGATGAATCCCATGCCCATCCCCGGAAATTGCATTCTACTGCGATGCAAGATGTCCAGCATCATCTTAATTCCCGTGCTTTCAGGCTTCAGCTGTTGGTTTTTAGGTACTGTAACATCAACCGTGTTCAGGCCATATGGAATCATATAGAGCCCTAGGTTACTATACAGCGACTCCACTTTGATATGTTGATGAGGGAGCTCATTATCTGTTATAAAGAAATCCACATCTCTGGCAAGTTCACCATTTTCGAGTGCTTTACGGGCAGCAACCAGCCAATAGGTTGCCTGGCCAGTTAATCCCTGCCAATGCTTACGCCCTTTTACCACATATTTCCCGTCGATTTCCTGATAAAATGTTTTCATGTTCAGGGCATCACTACCGAAATCAGGTTCGGTTATCATCAACCCTCCCATGCACTGCTTTTCCAAGAAATCCCTAAAAATAGGCCCTTTAACCTCATCGTTCGCATATTTCGCAACAGGTTCAAGAAACAGGGCGATGTTGATCCCAAAGGTTAGTGATAGTGGAAGAGACTCATAAGAAGCCGCGGCGAGCAATGACAGGCATTCCTTCACTACGCAGCCCCTGCCACCATATTCCTTCGGAACGGCCACGGCAAGCGGCACGGTATCCATAATCCCTTCCCAAATGTGCGGAGGCAGGCCTCTTTCAAGGCTTAGCTGGTTAATATCATGCTGTTCGTAGAATACCTTCTTCAGTGCCTGTTTAAAACGGTCGATAAATTCCGGCAAGTCATTGTCATTTCTATTCATATGATTCATTACCCATCATGGTTGATCAGTGCTAACAAATGTATTCATTCAAAAAAGGAAAGCAAAAATTTCGGCTATTTGATCTCAAAAATAAATATATCAAAAACCTTTCTATTTGTCAACAACCGTCATTTTATTAGGAAATATCACTGAAAAACAACTAATTACAAAAACATTAGGAAAAATAGTTATTATTTATTTTTTATGGTCTTATTGGGCAATGTTTAAAGAGATATATTTAAATGTATATCTGCGAAACTTGGTTACAAGTGATCTGATCACTATACGTACACTTAAAGCGATGACCCGTTATTTGAATTTTCAAAGAAACTAATTTGTTGATTTTCAAATATTTTAGTATATTTACTAAGTTATCCTAAGGCAATTGCTAGGGTGAAATTACAGTTAAAGCTACCTTGTTTTTAGGTTGGAACCTGTTAATAACCTTTTGAGGCTATACAACATTCTTTTCATTGTAAACGCAAAGGCTTATTTTTTATCTCATTAAAAAATTACAATGGAAAATTACAGCAAATATTACCGTGTCTTTATAAATGACACCAAGGTCATTGAATTATCCACCAATAACTTTTTATATTTCGACACGAGACCATATAAAATTATTTGGACGGACCATCATCCGATTAAAGTTTATTGTTCAGTTGCCAATCAATCCTTTCGACTGCACTCCAGTATCGGCAAGTATCACGACTATACTGATAAAATCATGGCTATGGAAAAGGCAAAAGAAGGCGCTCTTCGTTACATATCGTCATTAATTAAACAAGCACAGGGTATTATATCAACCTTAAAGCAATATCGCAACGATCATTACGAAGATCTAAATAAGAACTTAATTGATAGTCAGATCCGCAAGTTGGAGTTGGCGAGTACAAACCGATAATTTAAAAAGTAAGTATATGAGCAGAGATAAGAAAACACCCAAGAGCGCGAAGACAAAAGCTCCTTCGAATTATCAGAATGAGAAGAGTACGTCTTCAAAAGTTGAGATCATTTCTACAAAAAAACCACCCAAGCCAGGAAAATAGCAACTTATCAAATTGATATGGTTAATTGATATCAGCTAGATAATAGTTATTGCTGTAACTTATGTTAATAAGGAAAAGCGTGTCGTACCGATTTACGACACGCTTTTCCTTATTAACAAATAGTTCTGAAGTACCTCTCCTACTCTACATCCCACCACATGCGAGAAGTCATCCGATCGCCATTCTCATAGCGGGCAACGGCCTCGTTATAGCTTTCAGTATTAATCGAAGCTTCGCTGGTAGGATAGGTAAAACGACGGGGTATCGTCCCATTGGTCACATTATTAAAGTAGTTTACCTCCTCCAGCATCGGAAACCCTGATCGGCGATAATTCGTCCAAGCTTCATATTCATCCATAAAGGTGGCAATCCAATACTGGGTATTGATCATCTCCAGAGCACTATCAGCACGGAAGGGGTGCTCGGCAATATAAGCCTGTGCCTGCTCTTCGATGAGCGCCGGAGATGCTCCCAATTGGTTCATTTGCATGATAGCAGCTGTTACCCCCTCATTATAATAAGTACTGGCTTCGCCGCTAATCCATCCGTAATGTGCCGCCTCCGCCAACAACAATTGTGTTTCGGCATGCGTTAAGAGGAACGTTGGGGCGTCCAGCCGTGCATAGGTATAACGATTCACGATGGAATAGTTATTGATATTTCCCGGCCAATTGGCTGCCCTTGAAATATCCGTCTCTGCGCCCAATTCATCGTAACCGTTTGGCATCCCCAATTGTTTAGACGCGGTGGTATCCCCTAAATCAAAATTTGCATTTCCATAGGCATGTTGTGGTGCAGCAGCTACGGTAGCCATATACATTAAACGAGGGTCGTTGGTATTTTTTAGCTGATTCACAAAGGTTTCACTCAAGCGCGAAGCATTTGGGTCCTGATACACCAGTACCTTTCCGTAAGCATTCGCTGCATCCGTAATATTCAGTTGATGCTGCATCATAGCATTATCTTCGTTATTGGCGAACACCCCAGCAGCGAGGGCTTCCTGTACCCATTCTTTCCCCGTTTCCGGATCCACTTTAGACAAGCGCAAGCCTAAACGCACCATGAAAGAAGCTGCGTACTTCTTCCATTTTGCAACATCTCCTCCATATATAAGATCAGCTGTAGTAAGTGTATTTGTGGTATTAGCTTCTAGGGCTTCCGAGGCCTCCTTTAGTTCCTTGTACATATCCTGATAAATAGACTCTTGCGTATCATAGGCAGGATAACCCTGTCCATCCAGATAACCTAATCCCGCCTCGCTATAGGGTATATCCCCATAAAGATCGGTCATTTTCTGAAAGATGCTCACGCGCATGATACGAGCAATATGGTAAGCATTCTGCTGCTCTGGATTATCTTGAAATTTACTCATCGCCATGGTAATATCTCTCACGGCATTCGGAAAATCACGATCCCAGTGTGCGGCGTTATATGAAGCATCAAAGGTATACTTGTCGCCATTCCAGTAATTTTGTGTAGAGGCCAAGTGCTGTATCATGGTTGCACAATAAATCAGGCCATTTCTCCACACATTGTAATCTGTACCTGCATGATATACCTGCGCAGAGGAAAACAGCAGATTATAGTCCATTCCATCTTCAGGGATGGCGTTGGGGTCTGTATTAATCTCTTCGAAATCTTTGGTACAGCTCCATGCACTCATTGCCAAGAAGCCCACCAGTGCAATTAATTTTATATGTTTCATTCGATTACTTCTTTAAAACTTCATATTTACGTTAAAACCAAGACTCGTAATAGGCGGATTGGAGGTAGCTTCCAAACCCTGCGCATTGGAATTATTATATGCAGACTCCGGATCGATATTTGGTGTATGCTTCAATAATGTCCAAAGGTTTCTGGCCACTAAAGAAAAAGTTGCTGCTTTAAACGGCGTCCGCTGTACCAATTCGTTAGGAAGCGTATATCCCAATGATAGCTCCCGTAGTTTGATAAAACTAGCGTCATACACAAATTCTTCTGCAATGTTGTTGTTGATGGCTAAATTCTGGTAATAATTCTGTGCGGGAACAGCCACGGTGTTTGGACTTCCATCCTGGGTTACGCCCACACCGATAACTCCACCTTCCCTACCATCGAGAGTCTCTTCATGTAAGCCTCCGTTATAGAGCAGTAGGTTAGTGGCCGAGAATAGTTTTGCTCCAAATTTAAAGTCGAACAACATACCAAGCGTGAAGTTTTTGTATTGGAATTGATTGGAGAAACCACCTGTGGTTCTGTAAACTCCCGAACCTAATGGTACAATTCCGTCCGTCCTCAAGGGGTTTCCATTGTCTCCATAAATGATGTTGCCCGCCTCATCGCGCTGATAGGCAAAGCCCATAATTTGGCCATAACGTTGACCAATTACATTACTTACAACAACCCCATCACCAAAAGCCGCTTCCGACCCCTGTATGGTGAGGGCATTAATTCCTTCACCGAGGTATCGGATTTGACTATCATTAAAGGCTAAATTGAGGCTGGTATTCCATGAGAAGTTATCATTCTGAATAGGCGTTCCCGAGATCAAACCTTCGATTCCTCTATTGCGTACCTCACCAATATTCTGAATGGCCGCATTATATCCTGAGGCGGTACTGGTACTAATGATCGCAATATCGTCTTTGGTGTCCTTTTGATAAACCGCAGCATCTATATTTAAACGGTTGTTGAAGAATTGCATATTCAGGCCTGCCTCGTACTCGCGGATCTGCACCGGTCGGAGGTCGGTATTGGGTACATTTTCATTTCTCACATAGCCCAACGGCACACCATCCTTATCATAAGTTTGTAGTGAAAAATTCAATAAATTCTGGTATGGTGTTGTTCCGTTAGACGATTCTGCGTAGGAAGCCCTGAATTTGGCAAAACTGATCACTTCCGGAAGGTCAAACGCTTCACTGAATACGAAACTGGTACTTACCGAAGGATAGAAGTAGCTATTGTTGGTCGGGTTCAGCGTAGAGAACCAGTCGTTTCTAGCAGTAAAGTTCAGGAAAAGGTAATCCTTATAACCAAAATCGGCCGTACCATAGAACGAGTTCACACGCAAGCGCTCATACTCCGGCACATACTTGGTGTTCGGGGCATTAATATTGTTGATATTGTACACATAAGGCACAATGAAAGGGCCTGCAGCACCTCCCAGCAAACCATAAGCACGATTGATATTATCTTGCGTATTGCCACCCACCGACGCATTCACGCTAAAATTTTCTCCAATATTTCGATTGGCAGTAACCAGAAAATTGGCATTCAGCTCCCGGAAATTACGTTCATACTCCGTAAGTTCCCCACCATTTGCGTAAGCTGTACCGGTAGGAGTAACTTTTCTGAATTGGAAGACATAACCATCCCGACTTACCTGTCCTTGTACCGAAAGCCAGTCAAGAATATCATATTTTAATGTGGCGGCCCCTGTTAGGCGGTTGCGGTCGGTATTGTTTTCGTGCTCATAAGCTAGAAAATAAGGGTTATTAAAATACAGATTAGTACCCGGCAGCAGTTCGTTGCCATCAGCATTACGATAAGGGTTCAACCAACGGATATCGTATCCATTGCCCAGGTACATGGTCGACGCGTTCACATTTGTCGAATTATCGGCCAACAAGGCCCTATTTTTCACCTGCTCGAATATATAATTAGCAGTAATGGTCAATTCCAGTTTATCTGTAATCTGATAGCTGGTATTGGTGTTGATCCCCTGCTGCTTCATATTCGAATTAGGGACGTTTGGTGTGTTATATAGGTTTGACAATCCAACCCGGTAACGTACTTTCTCGCTGCTTCCGGCCAAAGCAATGGAAGTTTGATTGTTAATACCGTTTCTATAAAAATTCTTCCAATTATCAGGCCCGGGGGAATACGCATAAGTGTCTCCACGCAGGTTCACAGCTTCCGAACCATCAAAACGGGGGCCCCAACTCGATACGGCGGAATTGAGTGCACTGTTCGCTGTAGTAGGTTTCACGCCTTGCGTGCCCTGTCCGTAATCTTGCTGAAACTCTCTGAAATCAATTATCTTATTTACCGTAAAGTTATTATTCAGTTCCACCGATAAGGCTTCTCCCGCTTTACCACTTTTGGTGGTAATCAGTATTGCCCCATTTCCACCTCTGTAACCATAAAGTGCCGAAGCTGCTGCACCTTTAAGCACCTGAATATCTTCAATATCATCCGGATTGATATTAGATAAACCATCACCGAGATCAAGTCCACCATATTGTCCGGCACTTCCTTGGTTGGTATTGTCAAACGGCACCCCATCGATGACGTAAAGCGGTTGATTGTTTCCGGTCATGGATGCGTTCCCCCGGATAACCACGCGACTACTTCCTGAGGCGCCAGTGGCATTATTAGAAACGCTTACACCTGCTACTTTACCTGTTAAGGCATTACCCAGGTTAACATCACGCGACTGCGTAAACTTATCGCCTTCCACCCGGGTCGTAGAATATCCCAGTGCCTTTGCTTCCCTTTTTATTCCCAAAGCGCTTACCACAACTTCGTTCAAAGCATTTGCTTCCATTTCCAAAACCACGTTCATGTTTGCTTCATTTCCTACAGGTACCTCTTTTCTGGCATAACCTATATAAGAAAACACCAGCGTTTCGCCTTCTTGCGCTTGTATTTCATAATTTCCCTCAGATGTAGTCTGCACACTGTTTTGTTTACCTTTCACCTGTACGGTAACACCGGGTAGTGGCCCACCCTCATCGCTAACTGTTCCTTTAACCGTTTGTTGGGCATAAAGCAGAGAACTACTGCCAATACACCAAAACAAACAGAGCAGGAACCATCTGTAATATTGATTCATGCGTTATAAATTGATATGGTTAAACTTAGTTTATTACGGAATATGAAGAAAGTATCGGTAGGTATACGTCGTATGCTCATCTGCTATGAAAATTATATCGGCACTTAAAATTTAAACGTTCTAGCTACAATTATTTTACCGAAAACGAGCATTTAGCTTCCCTATTATAAGTGGAGATAGATGCCGTAGGGGAATCATTTATCGAGAAAAGACAAAAATTATTTTATCGCCATACTTTTAAACTGTCTTACAAACACTTATTAACACGATATAAGCAATAACAAAAACACCAAATTCTTTAGTAAAAATTCCTTTACACGTATGCAATAGCACTAGATGCATCACATCAATTTGAAAAAATTCCTCAAGTTGTAGTAAAATGCCAACGATGGAAATGTTTTTTCAGCCCGTCCGATTCAATAATTGTCTTGGACTATAAAAGCTTTAACTTAGATCACACATTAGGATTCGTGATAAGCGCTAAAGCTACAAAAATCAAGTTGTTTGGAGATAAAAAGCATAGCAGCGTGCTACGGTGATATCGAAAGTTTGATGGATAATCAGGGTTTAATACCTATTTGATATTTTTTGCACTACTGTTGTGATCGGATAAAATGATCGAGGTGTTGATCTTTATCCAGTCCTAGCTTCTGTTTAATACGGTAACGAGCCATCCGGATGCTTTTGGGCTCTATATTTAAACGAAGGGATATTTCTTTATTTGGCAGACCCATCAGAATATAAGCACAGTATTTCAGGTCGAGACGGGTCAATGTATGCTTGGCCTTTTCTTGCAGTCGCTCAACAAAAGCCGGGCTGACCTCAAAAAAACCTGTCTTATGCTCGTCAAAATCCTTATCCATCCGCTTCTGCTGTTTAACAATACGCTTAATCTGTTCGTCGATGCTAAGGTTGCTTTGGCGTCCCACCTTCGTGGGCAGCAATTCCAAGAGTTCATTTTTTTCCGATATCTGTAAACTACCTGCAAGCACTTCTTTTTCAAGTCGTTCCTGCCGTTCTTTCAACAACGACTGTTCGGCATGTAGCTGAAGCATTTCCGCCTCTTTTAACCGAGCCCGCAACTCCGCCTCTTGCTTTTCCTTATCGATCAGCTTCTGCCTTCTGATAGAGGCCTTTAGCTTGTAATTATACGAACTGAGTAACAACAGCAGCAAGGCTATCCCTGTAAATCCCAAACAAACATATAATATATTCCGCTTTTTATTAAACGCAGCTTGCTGTTGCAGGTAAGCTATTTCCTGTTCTTTTTTTACGGATTGATATTGTGCTTCTATTTTCTGTATGCTATGTAATTTCTCCTCATTAAACGCCTCTTTATTAAATTGTATATACTGCTTCAGGTAATGGAGTGCAGCAGCCCTATCTCCCTTATTTTCTGCAATGCGTGACAGCGCCTGAAAAATGCGAGCTTTTGTTACCGGCATTTTCACCACTGTCGCCTCCGTGTTTGCCAGCCCCTGCAGCAAGATACGTTCCGCCCGATTAAAATCACCGTCTCTCACGGCATACTCACTTCTTAAACCATAGCCATTCAATAAGACCTCTTGTAGGTTTGTTCTGCCAGCAATATCCATAGCAACGTCGATATACTTCTCAGCGCTATCACGGTATGTATCTGGGAAATACTGAAAATAGCTATTCGCTGTATTCAAGGCCACCGCCGCTGTATTGCTTTGTACGATCAGTCTTCCTGCCTGCCTTGCTGAAAGGTTGAGCGACTTTTTATTGAAGGCTAAGGCAGAATCGAGCAAATAACGTGTGGTAGTATCCAGTTTAAACCGATCGTAATAACTCTGACCCAGCGTATAATAAGCCGTATTCAAGGCATCTACCTGCTTGCTCTTCAGTGCGCTTTCATAACACATGCGTGCATACCTTTCCTGCTTGGCGGCATCATTGCCATAACCATAAAAACTTGCAAGATAATGGCAAACCAAGCTTTCATAAGCATCTGCCCCCTGTCCCTTAAAATAATTGAGCGCTTGGAGCAACTTCCTTATGGACTGATCATTTTCATCATCAATAATATCTAGCCACCCACTTCTAAACCACACAAAGCCCTTCGCTATGCGATCTTCCGTTCTATCGGCATAATATAGAGCGCTATCCCGGCTTTCATAAGCCCTTTGTATTTCCTGTCGCTGTACATATAAGTGTATAAGGGTTCCAAAGGCCAATGCTTTACCTTTCCCATCGTCTAGTGTTTCACCGATTGCAAGTGCCTTATCCACCAGTCGGAAAGAAAGCGATAAATCCTGTTCGAAATTAGCATGTGCCAATTGACATAAAGCGATCACTTCGTCTCCCTTTGAAAGGTTCTGTTGCGTCAATAACTGCTTTAATGAATCTATGTAAATCGCTTGCGCACTTCCTTTACCCGTGCAAACGAAGAGTAAAATGATTACGATTATAAAAGGTTTAACAGGCAGATGCATCTATCAAACATAGCTAAACTTGTGCTTATATGCAAGTTTAGCTGTTCAAAAAATACTCGCAAAACACTGATTAATAATAATTTAAAAACAATCCGTAGACGCATTGTAGACATACGATTTTTTAGAGGTAGCTCTTTTGTAGACTGTCTTTTCTGGCACGCGTCATTCACCCCTTCTATCTTTGCTTCATCAAGCTTAAATTAAATTTTTAAAAATCATGACAAATAAAACAGTGGCTATGGTGGCCTACATTACTATCATCGGATGGGTCATCGCTTATTTAACTTACAAAAAGTCAACGGAAAAAAACACCCTAATCAATTACCATTTGGGTCAATCGCTCGGAATCATCATCATCTCGGTTGTATTAAGTGTCATTAGCGTAGTTGTGCTTGCTATTGTACCCGCTTTAGGCAGCTTATTTTATCTGATTTCATTAATTCCTTTTGTGTTCATGTTATTAGGAATCATCGCTGCATCCAATGAAACCGAACGTCCGGTACCATTGGTTGGGAAAATATTCGAAGGCAAGTTCAGTTTTTAATAAGCACTTAGTTATGAAAAGTAAAGTTTGCTTCCTCCTGCTTATTTTCTGCTGTTTCAGCAATATTAACACCTTTGCCCAACAAGCTGAAAACGAAGTAAAATTTGTATTGACAGACCCGGCAACCAATACCTCGCAAACTTATCAATTACGATCGGTATCCTACTCGTGTTATCACCCGTCTCAAGACACCATCGCCAGGTCCTATGACACCCATATGGTCAATATTGATTTCAAATACAGTCTTGACTCCTTCTTGCTCAAATGGATCGCCGGCGAAACCGAGCAGGCACAAGGTAAAATTACTGTAGAGAACAAATACAATGGAAAAATCATTCGAACGATTGTTTTTGATAAAGCTGTTGCCGGGAATGCTTCGGAAAGTTTTGCGGCGGGCGACAGTTACAGCAGCTATGGATCAACACAGATATCCGTTTATACCAGAAAATTAGTGATTGATGACGTCGTTATGGATCGCGCCTTATCATCGTCCAGATGATGATCAGGATCGAGGAGCTAGCTACTGTTGACAATACCTGGGATAAACCTATTCAAACAGGAACAGCTTATTATTGCTAAACACTAACTTTTCGCTGCAGTGAAAGGTTAGTGTTTTATCTTTTACGCTCCCATTACGATGATTTGCGTGGAACAGCTAACGATAATATAAGCATACCAGCTACGCAAAAGATAGCCGGTATACCTAATATATAGTTTTAGATTGCATAGTCAAACGGACCTTGATTATTTTGCTTTTGATAAGTGAGCATCGCATTATATTTTTCCAATAGGCTGATGTATTTATCCTTCCAATAATTCGTCTTTTCCAATTCATCTACCACATTAGTACGTTTTACTTGGGTATTGCTAAACGCTTTCTGAAAATCCTCAGTGGTAAAAAGTTCCGGGAACTCTTTAGAGAAGTCATAACGTAATGCACAACCTATTTTGAAGATCAGGTTATCTTTGAGTTTGGGTTGATCAAACCAATTGTAAACTGAACGTCTGTTTACTTTCATCGTTCTTGCGGCTTCACTGATGCTGTAGCCGTTTCTTCTCATCACCTTCTCAATAATTTCTCCATAATGCTTGTCCATATTCAATAGTTTTATGTTAAATGATTATTTATTTATACAAATAAACAACACATTAACGCACGATACTAGAGGAAAATGCACGTAAAAAAACAGGAAAATTCCTGTTTTTATTTCTCAACACCCTGTGGAAAACTTCTAAAAGCAATATCACTTACCGCTATGCACAAAAATTTATATGCAGTTTTGTTATTTCAACTTATTTATACAAATAACACATTTTCTATCATATCATCCAATCCGTTGATCATCTATCATTAACAGTTCTCCGCAAAAAGATATTTTTAGTTTAAAAATAAACAAAATATTAAAAATAAAGTTTATTATTGTACTACTTTAAAAAGAAAGTTATGAATTACCGCTTACTTCAGGAGGTTATATCCTTAGTAGAAACCTTTGAAAATCATCATGAAGAACAAAATCACTCCCCCGACATAGCGGGGTTTAAACGTTGGTTATATGAAAGCCATATTCAAACAGAGCTTTCTACCATGGAACCTGAATGGGAAGGTAAAACAAAGGGTCGCAGCCCGGAGAGCGTTATCAATACACTCTTAGTTCATCTCAATCGTTATGCGCGCACTTATTCCAAATCGGCCATTGTTGGATCGGACTTTTCTACTCAAGAAGAATTTATTTATCTAATCAACCTCAGGGCTTTTGGAGCAATGACCAAAATGCAACTTATTAAAAAGAATATACAAGAAAAACCTGTAGGTATGCAGATCATCAATCGTTTACTTAAACAGGGTTGGATTATCCAGACGGATTCAGAATCAGATAAGCGCAGCAAAGTTATTAATATAAGTACTAAAGGGGAAGCAGCATTGGAAGGGCAAATGCATAAAATCCGTCGGGCGACACAAGTCGTAACAGGCAACCTGACGCATACGGAAAAAATGGAATTAATTCGTTTGCTGACCAAGCTGGATAGATTTCATCAGCCTATTTTCCAGCAGCAGCTAAGTCCTGAAGAGCTGCTGGAGCAAGCATGGTCACGTTATCCTTTTGAAAAAATTAAATAAAAAGCCATGCGAAAGAGAATAGCCATTATAGGTTCCGGATTTTCAGGCATTTCAGCAGCAGCTTATACTGCCCAGGCTGGAAATGAAGTACACGTTTTCGAGAAGAACAGCTCCTTAGGAGGCCGTGCAAGGCAATTCAAGACCCCTGATGGTTATACCTTTGATATGGGACCAAGCTGGTATTGGATGCCGGATATTATCGAAAATTTTTTCGCCGATTTCGCGAAGAGAAGTGCAGACTTTTACTGCCTAACTCCTCTTAACCCACAGTTTGAGATGGTTTTTACCAATAACGTAGTTGCCATTCCCGAAAAATATGAAGACCTGCGCAACCTATTTGAACACATGGAATCAGGAGCAGCTAAACAACTCGACCGCTTTATGGACGAAGCCCAATACAAATACGAAGTGGGCATGAAAGATTTTGTAAACAAGCCTTGTCATTCCTGGTTTGAGTTTTTTTCACTAAAAATCGCGAGAAGTGCGCTGAAGCTGGATCTGTTCAGCAGCTTTCAGACGCACGTCCGCCGATTCTTCAAACATCCGCAGTTAATTTCGCTAATGGAGTTTCCGGTTATTTTCCTGGGCGCCATGCCAAAAGACATTCCAGCGCTATATAGCCTTATGAATTATGGCGGTTACAAATTAGGCACCTGGTACCCCATGGGTGGTTTTATCAAAATTATCGATGCAATGGTTGCCGTGGCAAAAGAACAAGGCGTTCAATTTCACCTCAACGCTCCAGTAACAAAGATCCATATAAAGCACAACCAAGCCACCTCGCTTGCTGTCAATGGAGAAACCATACCATTTGATGCCATCATCGCCTCTTCAGATTACCACTATACCGAACAGCAATTACTGGAAAAACAATATCGGAATTACAGGGACGATTATTGGAGAAAGAAGACCTTAGCCCCTTCTTGTTTAATTTTTTATCTAGGACTCAAGCAACAAATCCCGAACCTAAAACATCATACCCTATTTTTTGAAAACGACCTAAATATCCATGCCAAGGAAATCTACGACACCAAAAAGTGGCCTACTAGGCCCTTATTTTATACCTGTTGCCCTTCCAAAACTGATAAAGGACTGGCTCCCGAGCAGCATGAGAACCTGTTTTTACTGATGCCTCTTGCCAGCGGGATTGAGGATAACAACAATTTGCGGGAAAAATATTTTCGCGAAATGCTACAACGTCTCGAAAAGCATACCGGTGCAAGTAATCTCTTGAAGCAAATCGTTTATAAAAAAAGCTATTGTATACGTGATTTCAAGGAAGATTACCATGCCTATCTGGGTAATGCCTATGGATTGGCCAATACGCTTAGCCAAACAGCCGTGCTAAAGCCTTCGATTCGAAACAAACACGTTAAGAACCTGTATTACACCGGACAATTGACCGTTCCCGGACCGGGCGTTCCACCAGCTATTATTTCCGGTAAAATTGCAGCAACTGAAGTAAATAAACTTAAGATCATGCCTTATGAAACAGCTATTTGATGAATTATCATTTAAGATAAGCAAAGAGACCACCAAAAAATACAGCACCAGTTTTTCGTTGGGCATCTTGGCGTTGAGTCCAGGAATTCGTCCGGCTATTTACGCCGTATACGGTTATGTACGGTTGGCAGACGAAATTGTAGACAGCTTTCATGGTTACGATAAAGAACGCCTATTGAAGCGCCTGCGCAAGCAAACAATACAAGCTATTGAAGAAAAGATATCCATCAACCCTATCTTACATTCGTTTCAGGAAACTGTTCATCGATACCAGATTGGCTGGGAGTTGATCGACACTTTTCTAAGAAGCATGGAGATGGATTTGCTGCCGGTAAAATATGATTCCAACCTGTACAAGACATACATTATGGGTTCTGCGGAAGTCGTGGGGCTGATGTGTTTACAGGTTTTTGTGCAAGGCGACAACCTCGCTTATGAAAGTCTTAAACCGTATGCCATGCAATTAGGTTCGGCTTTTCAGAAGGTTAATTTTTTACGGGATCTGAAAGATGATTATCAACTGCTGGGAAGAATCTATTTTCCCAATGTAGATATGGCCGATTTCAACCCTCAGATAAAATCCGAAATAGAAAAGGAAATAGAAAAAGAGTTTAGGGAGGCGCTGCACGGCATTAAACACTTGCCCAATTCGGCTAAGCTCGGTGTATATCTGGCATATTCTTATTACATTTCCTTATTCAGAAAAATACAACGAACGTCTGCAAAGGAGATCGTAAACCAACGTATCAGAATCAACAATGGAAAGAAAATTTCACTGATGATGAGTAGTTACTTTCAGTTTAAAATGGCACTAATATAAAAGCTGCAATGAAATACCGACTATATCGTGAACAGCAACTGCACTGCGATCTCCAAACAGCATGGAGTTTTTTTTCCTCGGCCACCAATCTGTCAAAGATTACACCCGAAGAAATGAGATTCAAGGTTTTATCATCTTTTGAAAACGATAAAATCTATGAAGGCATGCTGATTGATTATTACGTAACCCCCTTCCTAGGTATTCCTTTGAAATGGCAAACAGAGATTGTACAAGTCGATTTTCAAAAGAGTTTTACCGATTCTCAAAAAAAGGGTCCCTATAAATTATGGCATCATTTTCACGAGTTTGTTCCGAATGAAAACGGTATATTGATGAAAGATACGGTTGACTACGAATTACCTTTTGGTATATTAGGTGATTGGGTACATCGCCTATTGGTTAAACGAAAGCTACAAGCGATTTTTGATTTTCGCCGTAAAGTTTTAGAAAAAAAATTTTAAGCCCTTAATATATGAATGTGCTGATAGTTATGATCACTTTTATCCTAATGGAAGGCATCACCTGGCTGACGCATAAATACATTATGCATGGCTGGCTGTGGTCGTTGCACAAAGATCATCACGATAAAGACCATGATAGCAAGCTGGAACGTAACGATTATTTTTTCATCATTTTTGCTTTCCCCGCCATTGCCTTAATGTATTATGGATCTACGCATGCATTTAACTATTGGTTTTACATAGGTTTGGGCATCACCTTTTATGGATTCGCCTATTTTTTTGTTCACGATATTTTCATTCATCAACGCTTAAATTTATTACGTAACACAAAAAACCCTTACCTGTTAGGTATACGGAGGGCGCATAAACAGCACCACAAACATCTTGGCAAAGAAAAGGGCGAGTGTTTTGGTTTTTTGTGGGTACCGGTTAAATATTTTAAAATGTATTTCAAAAAAGCTTAAGGATGTTATCATACACCTATTTACTGATTAATTTTTTTACAGTCGTTATCTGCTTTATCTTTTCCTTTCATCCTAAGATTCGTTTTGACCGTTATTTTCTACCCTTTTTTAAGGCAAGTATTTTAGTGGCCATACCTTTTATCCTTTGGGATGCCTACTTTACTAAAACCGGTGTCTGGTGGTTCAATGACGCCTATCTGCTCGGGCTTCGGCTTTTGGACCTGCCTATCGAAGAATGGTTGTTTTTTATTTGTATTCCCTTTTCCTGTATGTACACTTATTTCTGTCTGGATCATTTTTTCAATCTGCGATGGAGACCCCAGGTAACCCACTATTTTGCATTGGCAGCAATAACAGGCTGCCTGCTGATCGGTTTACTACATACTGATAAAATCTACACCTTGATCACCTTTATCACCACTGCAAGCACACTGATTTTCTTAAAGTTTGTCGCCAAGGTTGATTGGATCGATAAGATTTCCTTCGTTTACGGTATATTATTACTCCCCTTTTTCATTGTCAATGGTCTATTGACTGGAACAGGCTTAGAACAGCCTATCGTAAATTATAATCCAGATGATTTTATGAATATACGGGTATTAACCGTTCCGATTGAAGATGCGGTTTATGGTTTTGAGCTAATTCTGTGGAACCTTTATTTTTTCAATATCTTCTCCAAAAAATAGTCTTTACTCCTTTTAGGCATATACATATTGTTTGATCTGCGATGCCATGTCATTCAGATCAAAAGGCTTGGGAAGGAAACTCCGAACATTCTCCGAGAATGCAAACCCATTATTTAAATGCGCAGACATGATGAGTACGGGCACATGGTAAGTGTCTGGATTTTTAGACAAAGCAGCAGCAAGGTCTACGCCACTGCCATCCGGCAGGTTAACATCTAATAAAAAAAGATCAGCATTGCCCATGCTATTACAATCTCGTTTAAAATCAGCAATGTGGCTATACGTATGCGCCTCCATTCCTTCTGCGTCTAAAAAAAACTCAATAATTTCACGTATATCTTTATCATCTTCCACAACATATATTTTCTTTTTCATGGCAGCTTTATTTTACTGGCCGTTACATCAAATCAAATTTCGATATACGCACCTTTTATCACTTTGTTGTTACACATAAACAGTGCCAATGTTACATACTGAAATACACATTTTTATGCGCATTTTAAATCATTCAAAAAAATCCCGGAATTCTCTAACATACACTTGCTCCAACATTACTTTAGCCCTACAGTTAGCCGAAAATAAACGTTGTGGTCAACGAACCATATATTTTTTTACCACGCGAGAGAGAATCTAAAAGATAAAGAATACTTATATTCGTGCTCGTAATCAAAAACTATGCGTAAAACTTTACTTTATTTCCTATTCATGCTTTTCGTGATTGCCTGTAGCAAAGATGAAATAATAGACAGTGAGCCTACAAGTGAAGATCATTATGTTGTTGAGGATATTGCCTTCTTCATTTCGGATGAAGACACAGTAGACTCCATTTTTCAGCGGCTGGACACCGTTACCTTCATTAATCCGTCATCGGCACACCTGCCAGACACTACCTTCTATCCCTATCAAGACCTTAAGGACAGCATCTGGGTTGATTTAGACAGCTCCGCAAGTGAAGAAATACTGCTTAAAGACACTTTAGCTTTAAGACAAATGGTTGTGATTGATGGTAATTTTTATTTTACCGATAGAGAAGCTGTATTCATTGACCGATTACCAAGTACGAGTACCGTATCCACAACGATCGCTACTGCTTCTACCTTTGGCCTACCACCCAAATCGAAACACCAGATCACCGGCGAGTACTGGCGTGTGAAATACCGTATTAGTTTTAAGGCTAAAGCAATCAGAATACGCGACGAGCAATCTTTCAACTTCGAAGGCAAGATACATTTTTCTAGAGTGGCAACGGGTTATCATGAAGGACAGGAAAATCAACCCAAGACAGTTATCGAGGTTTTATCTCCCTTAAAATAGGTGTCAACTGTTGCCAGCTTGTTCCTCTCCAATGATGAAGCTCAACTCCATCCACTATTGACGTATTATCAGCGGTAATGAAACAAAACGATGAAACACCTGTTAATCCATTAGCAAATAAACAGGTGTATAAATTTTTAAACATTACTTTTATGGATTGGATACCAAAAACCCTTAGGAGCATACTATTTTTAGTTTTTGTTATTGCAATCTGCCTGCTCATTGCCTTTGTAGGGGTAAGAAGTTTTACGAACAAAGTAACCGATATCCAGCAAAGAGAAAATAATCACTAATACCTGAAATTTAAATTTTAGCCTCCGTACTGACCACAGCCTTATTTAGCAAAATACTGCACGAGCAAATCAATCTTCAAAATCATCCACCCTGGGCCGCAGCAGCAACAGTTGGAGGAAACATACGAGTAATAGCATAATCGCCAGCATCGCAAAACTCTTGTCTAAACTGCCTTCATCTACAGATTTTCCCAAGAAATCGGTAATATATGCGCCAAAAAACACACCCATCATATTCATCAGGCCATAAGCCGTAGCCCGATGTTTAGAGGATACGAACTGGCATAGAATAGGCATATTATTGGCATCAAACATACCGAAACCCACACCAAAGCATATTGCTGCCGCCAGCACATGCAGGAGCGTACTACCGGTAGCCAACAAAAACAGGGCAGGTACCATCAAAAGCAAGCCGATAACTCCGGTAAAAATCCGTCCCTTTAACCTTATTTTTACCCAGCGATCTGACAATAGTCCTCCCAGCAACACACCTAAAAAGGAAGATGCTGCTGTACTCACCGTAGCTATAGGTCCTGCCTCAGCCATCGGTATCTGCAATTTGTCAGCAAATAAAGTAGGGAGCCAATTTTTTATCGCCCATCCGGGGAGGCTAGGTACCGTAAAATACAATAGAATCACCCAAAAGGAGAAATTGCTGAACAATACCTTGAGTCCTCCGAATAGGGATGACCGTTTTGTGTTTACCTCTTGGTTTTCTTCCGGCAACTGTTCTTTATCATAGAGCAGCAATAGCAATACCAGGGCATACACTATTCCCGCAAGCCCCAAGGTATGAAAGGTAGTATGCCAGGTGTAGGCATGTGCAATGGTAGCACCGAAACCACCCAGTGCCTGCCCAGCATAAATACCAGTCATATGAATACCGATAGCTAAAGAACGGCTGGGCCCCTTGTGGTAATCAGCAATTAGTGACAAGCCAGCAGGTATGTAAAAAGCTTCGCTAACGCCCATGATGGCACGCAGCGCATATAGTTGTTGGAAATTTGTAGCATAACCCATGCTAAAAGTAACGGCCGACCATACAAAGAGGCTTCCTACAATCATCCATTTCCGGCTGGTTTTATCGGCCACCACACCTGCAACAGGACTCATAAAACCATATATCCACAAAAAAATGGCCATAAGCTGTCCGAAGCTGGTAGCCCACTGCAGTTCCACAATATCTACCTGCATGGAAGGCCTCATGGTAGCCAACATCTGCCGGTCCATGTAATTCAGAAGAGCCACCAACCACAATAAAGCCACCACCAACCAGGGGTATTTTTTATTCGCCTTAATGTTCCACTTCATCTATTTTATTTTAAACGTTCTTTGTATCCAGCTGTGCAGGTTACTGTTTTACTGATTGATATGAAGCTCTTTTTTATTGAAAGTCTTCGAGCAACAGTTTTTCAAAAGCCAAGCCTTCGTAAGGCCGATTGATTCCGCCTTCGAACAGTAAACCAATCTCCGTATCTGAAATGACTGTCATATCCGAATAGGCTGCAGGCCCTTCATGTATCGTTTTTTCAAAGTTCCAGGTTGCACCATCGTCAGCGCTTCGTCTAACCATCATATGGATCCGTTCAGAGCCATGCGCCGCATTTGCAAAAAACAATTGACGTTCATCACCAACGGCCACAGATAGCAGACTTCCCTGGCATTCGGGATCGGGCAGGTTATTATCAACTGTGACGTCGCCCCAGCTTTGACCGCCATCGTTACTGATCGCATAACGACGGGCTCCTCCTCCCGTACGCATGTTCATCATCAGGGAACCATCAGAAAGCTCGGCCACGGTACATTCTCCTACTCCGTCAAAATTTGTGGTATCACCTGGTATCCAGGTAATACCATTATCGTCTGAATAGACTGCTTGTACATGATACCTTCGCGACCCCTCTACCATCACCGTATAGTAGCAGGGCGCCACCAAACGCCCTTTATAGTGTTCATTTTGCAACTGTATACCATGTACCGGGCCAGCACCATACCAACCCCAATAAGGTTTACTTACCGCATCTGTAAGCTCCCTGGGAGTCTCCCAGGTCAGCCCATCATCATCCGAGAAGGTATAATAGGTCCTTCTTCGATCAATAGACTGTCCAGTGGTCAGATCGCTCCACTTATCATCGCCGTGATTCCAGTTCATCAGAAGATGTATTCTACCGCTTGTTTCATCCAGTATAGGTACCGGATTACCGCAAGTATGCATCCCATCGTCCCATACCATAATCATATCGCTCCAGGTCGTCCCCCCATCTGTAGAACGTCTAACTACCAGGTCAATATCACCCGTATCCCCGTTACTTCGTTTTTTTCGTGCCTCGGCAAAAGCCAGCAAGGTGTTGGATGCTGTGCGCAGCAAGGCAGGTATACGGTATACTTCATAACCATTGGTGCCTTCCCGATAAACATAGGTTAAACCATCTTCTTCTTCGGGCTCACCCGGAGAAGGCTGTGGCACCTCACCGCTCGACTTGCAGGAAAGCAGGGTAACCACAAGCAACAGCAGTAAGGGCAAATGTTTTTTCTTTTGGTGCATACGATATCGATTCATACTATATTCATTTTAATAACCTTCTGTTTGTTTTAAATTAGGATTCAAGTCAATCTGCGCCTGTGGAATAGGAAAATACAGCGGTACTGTTTTCCCCTGCAAGTTCGGCACCTCGTCATATACATTGATTACCCCACCGTAATGGAAGCGCAGCAGGTCTGGCCAACGTTTGAGTTCCAGGTAAAGTTCTTTGAAACGCTCCTGCAAAATGGCTCGTTCCACGCTTATTTTATCGCGACTACCCGAATAGTCGCCAATACCTGCACGCTCCCGTACCTTATTCAGCTCTGCAATAGCCTCTTCTGCACGGCCGAGTGCCGCCAAGGCCTCCGCCTTAAAAAGCAGCATCTCGGCTAAGCGATATACAATAATATCGGCATCATAAAAACGATCGCCTCCCATAGTTGACCCCCGCATTTTATTGTCAAAAACACCGATCACATTTCCCTCTTCGTTTATTGCTTTGATGTACGATTCATTTTTTCGCTTATCGTCTGGGAACTCCTCAAAGGCTTCCTGAATTTTCGGACTTGGAGCGTAGCCGCTCCGGGCACCACTTCGGGCGTAAGCAATATCATCTCGGTTCACTGCATCCTGCACGAAGATATCCCGCGGTTTTAGGTTGCTGCTGTAATGCCCCGATTTCTCCTCCCGTTGAAAATAAAGTGAAAAGATTACTTCATCGCCGTTTTTACGGTCGGTGGCGTAGATATGCCAGAACGGATCTGCCAAACTTAAACCCTCGGCCGCTCGGTTGGCACATTGCAAGGCCTCTTCCAGGTCCTGTTCGTTACCCCCCAGCACTTTTGCCTTCCAGAGCAGTACATCGGCCTTTAACGCCAGGCAGGCTGGAAGCGAAGCCCGGCTTTTGTTGCGATATCCAGGCTCAGGGAACAGCTCAATAGCGGCATTGATATCTTGTAGAAGAAAGTTCAGCACCTCCTCTCTTGGAGCTCTGGGTAGCATGGCTTTATTATCCGAAAGTGTTGGTTCTGTTTCGATAGGCACTTCACCCCAACTGCGCAACAAAATAAAGTACGTATGGGCACGGATAAACCGCGTCTCAGCCAGCGCCCTATTCTTATCGGCTTCTACAGAGAAAATCATAGGTTCGGCATTTGTCAGCAACAAATTGCAGTGGTGTATAAGGTTATAAAAGCCCAGCCAATTTGGAGCATTCTGTGGAGTTAAGTTTTGATTCCAGGCCGACGAAAGTCCCGATTCAAGTCCGGCCACAAAAGTATCCCCACGGTCTTCCAGGTAATAGGTACTATTGACCTCATCACGATATTTGGTGTAGATTCCCACCAAGTAGCTTTCTACATCTGCCGGCGCATTCCAGAAATCATCATTGGTGATATCCGAAATGGTCTCTACATCCAATATTGAACAGCTAGCCAGTAACATCAAGGCCAGCAACATTCCTTTTAATTTTATTTTCCTGAACATCTTTTTTATTATTTATACTTCATATTCATCCTACTTGGTATTACATCCGAAAGATGCATTACAAAACCGATTACAAGTCCTAAGCATCATCCGGGTTAAAAGGTTGCTTTCAGACCAAAAGTTGTTTGTCTGGGTCTTGGATAGGTACCCCAATCATGCCCTTCATAAATCTCCGGCATAAAACCGTCGTATGCCGTAATGTAGCCTATGTTGTACATACCTGCGAAAAGCTCCAGTCCCTGAATACTTATCCTTCGAAGAAAATCAGTCCGTAACTGATAGCTGAAAGATAGTTCCCGGAAGGCCAAAAAATCACCCTTTTTATAATACAAACTGTTATTGGTTCCTCCTGAAGCATTTCCTACATTATTATCCCAACGGTTATGGTTACGCCAGTTATAATCGTAATCGCTGGATACCGTATAGCGTGGGTAGGCCGCATCATGTCCAGTATATTGCCAACTATCATGTAGCGCTTCTTCAATTGCATTATTATTGTTCCTGGAGCTCCCCATGATATAACCCTTAAAACCGTTATCTATCACATGGCCCATCGACCAATCAACCACCAGGCGCGCCGAAAAATTCTTATAGCGGAAGCTGTTTACCAAACCGCCCATTTTATCCGGTCGGATGTACCCCATAAATACCATGTCTCGGTTATCCAGTATGCCGTCACCATTTACATCTTCAAATATGGCATCACCTGCCACTTTGGTCCTTCCTGCCGCGTTTGGATCCTGCGGAGCCCCTGCGGCTTCCTCATCCGTCTGATAAACACCTTGGTAGTTGTAAGCCCAGCGTTGGCCAAAGCGTTCACCTTCAGCAAAACCTCCTACCTTTATCTCCGTTCCGGCAGCCGGATCATACACCCAATTACCTCCTACCCGGTTTTTATCTTCCTCATTTTCGGGCAACTCTACGATTGTGCTTCGATTATAAGAAAAGGTTGCGCTGATATCCCACGAAAAATTGGTCTTACGGATCGCATTTGCCGATATCTCCACCTCAAAACCACGGTTACGCAATGAACCGAAATTACTCCGAATAGCTCCAAAACCTGTAGATGCCCAGAGCGGTTTATCGAAAAGCCGTCGGTCGGTGAGTTTATTGTAATAATCCAGCAAGATCGAAATACGATCCTTAGCCAGTCCGATATCCATTCCGATATCAAAGGCTGTTGTATTTTCCCAAACCAAGTTACTGTTGATCAGTACCGTGTTCAGCACGCCAGCCTCTCCCTGATAGATATTGCCCGTTGTATAACGTCCGCGCGTATCAAAAATACTCAGGGAATTATTACCTGTTATACCATAGCTGGCACGGAGTTTTAAGCTAGAGAGCGTGGTAGTCAGTGGTTGAAAAAAGTCTTCTCGATGCAGGTTCCAACCGGCAGAAAGGCCTGGAAAATAGCCGAAGCGATGACTCTCGGCAAAACGGGAGGAACCATCCACCCTGAGATTAACAGCAGCCATATACTTCCCTTTATAGTCGTAATTTGCTCGGCCGAAATAACTCAGCATTGCGTCATACGTTTTGGTGGTGCCCACCCGCTGTGTCAATTGTGCCGTAGCGTTTAAGGTTGGTATATAATCTGTAAGCGCTTCACGGCCACTACCGTTCATGCGGTAAGCATAATCATGGTTAATACTCGTTCCCACCACCACATCCAAGTTGTGTTGGTCGGCAAAGCTTTTTGTATAGCTCAACAGGGCATCTAGCTGCAGATGCCGATCAAAATTATGATTGGCCGATGCTGGTCGGTCGGTAACCGTTTCATTATAAGCCTCGAAATAATTTTCTATACCCTGATTGCCAAAGTAATAAAGTGTAGGCTGAAATTTAAGTCCGGGTATGATATCCCAGGTTGCCCCCAACTGCACGGTAGTGCGGTATACGTTCACGTCGTTATGATTTGTTTTATAGTGGATCTCATGCAGGCGGTTGCGGAAAGAAGAAACCCCTTCGCCGGGAGCCGGCAAGCCATCTTCATAATACTGCCTATAGGTGGGCGGCATCAGAATGCTACGTGCCAGTACCCATTCATAATTATTGGGAGCATTGGCATTCCGTACCTGTAGACTGAATTTACTGTTCAGGCTCCAGTTATCACTCAGCTTAAAGGTACCGTTAAACAGCATGCTGTAATTCTTATAATCGGTTCCACGGACAATTCCATCCTGATTGAGGTAACCCAAACCGAAGTAATAAGTTGCTTTATCCGTTCCACCGCTGATATCCAGATCCACTTCCCGTCTTTGGCCGGTCTGAAAGGTAGCTTTTTGGAAATTGTTGTCCTGAAAGATAAGCTCCCTACCCGTGGCAGGATCGGTCATCGTTTCCCATCCTTCATTATTTAGCAGATGATTCACGTAATCCTGGCCGTAATCATTCAGGTACACATCCAGAAACTCCAGGGTGTTACGTGAATTACGCGGATTCCCGGTAGACATCCCATAACGCCCACCCTCCAAAAAAAACTCCGGATTATCTGTATTAAATTCATGTGTATTCCTCCGGGTGAGGCCGATGTAATCACGGGCATTCAGCAATGAAAGTTTACTTCCTTGCTCCTCTATACCATGGGTATAACGTAAATTGATGGTAGGTTTGCCTTGTTTCCCCCTTTTTGTTTGAATGATGATGATACCATTTGCAGCCTGCGCACCATAAATGGCCGTTGATGCTGCATCCTTCAGTACCTGTACAGATTCAATATCATCCGGATTCATGTCGCTGATGTTACGCATGCCCTGTGATATGATACCATCTACAACAAACAGGGGCGCATCACCCTCGGGAGAGGTAGACGTACCTCCACGTAAGAATACCTGTGGCGCTTGACCGGGCATGCCGCTAGGTACCTGTAGGGATAGTCCCGCCACTTTACCCTGCAACTGCAATAAAGGGTTCTGGCCGGGAGCCTTCGCAAATTCCTCAGCCCCAACTTTTGAAATAGAATTGGTAATCGTCGCACGGTTTTGCTCGCCATAACCGATCACGACCACCTCATCTAAGGTATTAGCTTCTTCTTCCATCAACACGTCGTAACGGTCTGCGGTACCCAACGGCTGCTCTATCGTTTTGTAGCCTATCAGCGAAAACACCAACAGGGCACTATCTACTGCACCTACCGTTAGTTTATAGTTTCCCGATTCATCAGTGCCTGTACCCAACGTAGAACCTTTGAGCGACACGTTTACGCCTGTTATCGGCAAGCTGCTCTCTCGCTCCTTCACGGTCCCAGTTATTGTTCGCTGTGCCTGTTGCGCATGAGCTGAAAACAAGCATAGCAAGAAGCTTGGCGTAAAGAGGATGCTTAGCAATTTACTTTTCATCATTTAATCATTAATTGGTTGTTCTGTTTATCTAGGTTTATTAGTACTTATGTACTACATAATTATATTCAATGAGTATAGCTAAAAAAATGCTCGCATCGCCTATTTGATCATCCTGCTATTATGCCTTCTAAAAGAATCGACATTTATTTCTTCAGGCAGGTTCAGTGGGCAACAGATCATTGGTTATGTGATGTATAATTTTAATAATAAGTGAAAATTTCTATGGAATGAAGTCAGTCACGGGAAAGCGCTGGAATACCAGGTCTGCCTGACTACTTTCATATAAAATACCGATATGTTCGCGGTCGATACTTGTGAGACAGGAATAACCTCTGCCATTCCATTCATCGATCAGCAACTGTCGTTCTTCCGGCCAGGACATCCCCTCGTCTAAGCTGGCTTTTATAGTGATATCTTCACGTTTTAGCTTATTATTCGGATTACTAAAAAGCAAAATATCGTCGTGTTTATGCAAGCTGCCCATACAAGTAGGTTCGGGCAGTGCGCCATGGTTCGATGGATGTACCTGCCAGGTCTCGCCGAGATCTACTGTTACTGCCACAGCTCTACCGTTACTGGACGATGTATCCCCTCTATTACTGTTGGCCCGCATATTGAGCATGAGCGAAGCATCCGACAGTTCCACAACCGCGCATTCTGTTGTGCTCTTTGTGGTTGCAGGTGTTGATGTTTTCCACGTCTTTCCGCCATCGATGCTATACGTAATGCTTGAGAAAGCTTCTCCCTTTGCATTCCTACCCTGAGAAGGAAACACCAAGGTACCATTCTGCAGCGTGATACCCTGGCCCGGCGCCGGCGCCCAGAGCCACCATGCCGGCTTTTTGCACATTGCCGTTAAATTCACGGGTTTATCCCAGGTTTTCCCATCATCGGTACTCTTCACCAGCAAAAACTGAGAAGTCTGTTTGACATTCAATCCGGGCTGCGAGCCCTTGGTGCGCCATTGGTGATTCCAAACGCTGCTCGTATCCGTCAAACCTTCTACCCAATTTCCCTGATCATCAATTACGCCATGCATCCAAAGCCCGGCGATATATATCGTCCCCGAATACTTGTCTACCAGAATACAAGCATCAGACACCCCATTAAATTTTTGTGGAAGTCCGCCCCACTCCCCTTGATCGATAGCGATACGGCTACGTTCCCAAGTGCGACCGCCATCTGTGCTACGACTGACGCCAATATCCATATCCCCTTGTAGGTCACGCGGCGAATCGTATCGGACATCATAGATAGCCAATAGCGAACCATCTTTCGTCGTCGCCAAACCCGGAATACGGTAACTTTTCGCCATTGAGTCAGGCTGTTTTACCAAAACCCCGAAACGCTGTGTATTGGGCGATACGCTATTAGCATTCACCTTACGGTTTCCGATATTCATTAATTTGCACGAAACGGTCAATGAGCCTTCCAGATTGGCATTGCCTTTTAATTCGGCAGAAAGCCAAAACACGTGTTTACCTTTATGGAGAGACACCCGTTCCGGGCTAGCTAACGTCATGCCATCACCCGGCATCTCTGCAAGCAATTGAAGGTGGCCTATATCTGCCAAATTATGCCTTTTGGCGGCTGAAGTATCCAGGTACACACGCCATGCTTTAACCTCCTTTTGCATAAGCCCTACCTGACCAGCTAGCTCAAATGAAAGCAACTCATGCACCGCATCAGGCAATTCGACTTCCAGTCGAAGCACCGGATTATTCTTTTTTCCGATAAGAATAGGTATCTGAAAACTTTCCTGTTGGAGTACGGGTTGGGCAAAAATGTCGGAAGCAAGAAGCGTCAGCAAAAAAAAGATTACGGGTTTCATAAGGTATACTATAATGGTTATTGTAGTTATGTTCTACATATCAAAGGTATGTACATTTTTCAACAATACAAATTTTATCTTCATTTTCTAAAAGTTAATCAATGTAGTCCGCCTGTTGTTATCCACGAGGTGTTGTTTTCGGTAGGAAATCAACCCAAGAAATCTTTTTTGTGATAAATCACTTCAATGTGTCAACTATTTAGGACACTGATTCCGAGTAGTGTTGGAAAGTGCCGTTAACATGAGCTATATGATGACTCAGGTAACAGATTGTAGTCAAAACAATACGCACAAAAAAAGCCGGTTATCTAAAAAACAACCGGCTTGAGCTATTTACCGTTATTATATCAACGTGCATAACGAAACGTCGAAAGATTATTATTTTGCCCTTGGGAAGTAAGCATTGCATTATATTGCTCCAACAAGGAGATATACTTATCTTTCCAGTAACTGATTTTTTCATCTTCCTCTGCCATATTCACTTTTTCGCCCCACGAATTTCTTTCGAAGGCCTTCTGAAAATCTTCACTCTTGAATAACTCTGGAAACTCCTTTGAGAAGTCGTAACGAAGAGCACATCCAATTTTAAAGATAGTATCTTCCTTTAACCTTGGTTGTTCAAACCAATTGTAGATAGAACGTCTGTTAACATTAATTAATCTGGCAGCCTCACTTATGCTATAGCCATTTCTTCTCATCACCTTCTCGATGATTTCACCATAATGCTTGTCCATTTCTCTTTTATTTTTCATAGTTCACGGCACATTATGCAAAGACGAGGCCAAAATTGCGTAATATTCACGGGGAAAAACCACCAAAATAAAACAGGGTATTTCCTGTTGTTTTTCTAAAAAGTACGTTAAATGAATGTTATCCAAATTGCAAGCAATGTAGAATACTGATAATAAACGTTGATAAACAATAAGTTTAATCCTATTTTAGCCAATCCATATTATTAGCTAATAATGACGTATAAAAATGAACAGCAAGCTATTTTCCTTATTCCTCATATTAACTTCAGTAATGGTATATGGAGGTTTAAGTCTCGCACAGCAAAATAAAGGTAATCGCCCGAATATTGTTTACATCATGAGCGACGATCACGCCTACCAGGCAATCAGCGCCTATGGCTACGGCTTAAATCATACACCTAACATTGACCGTTTAGCCAAAGGGGGTGTTTTATTCTCAAGGGCAACAGTAACCAATTCACTCTGTGCACCAAGCAGGGCGGTGCTACTTACCGGTAAACACAGTTTTATCAACGGCAAGGTAGATAATGAAGCCCGTTTTGATTGGAATCAGGATAATTTTGCCAAGGAACTTCAAAAGAATGGCTATCAAACTGCGCTCATAGGAAAAATCCATATGGATGGTTTGCCTCAGGGCTTCGATCATTCGGCCGTGCTGATTGATCAAGGCGAATACTACCATCCGAATTTCGTAATCAATGGAAAAAAACAACAGCTGCAGGGTTATGTAACGGATCTTACCACAGATATGGCCCTAGAGTGGATAAAAGATCGAGACCCGGAGAAACCTTTTTGTTTGCTTTATCATCAGAAGGCTCCCCACAGAGAATGGTTGCCCGCATTGCGTCATATAAAGACCTATACCAATAAGACGATAAAAGAACCTGAGACGCTCTTTGACAACTTCGAGGGTCGTGGTACAGCTGCGAAAACCGCTGAAATGAACATTCTCAAGCATATGAACTGGGCAGGCGACAATAAGATACCACCTGCGATGATGGATGAACTGGGTTTAAAAGAATTTATAGCTTGGGATAAAAAAGCCTATGAAGACAATTTAGGCAGGATGACAGCCGAAGAAAGGGCCACTTGGGACGCTGTATATAATCCAATAATGGAAGATTTCAAGCAACGCTACCCATCCATGAACGGAGAAGAGCTAATGCGCTGGCGCTATCAGCGCTATATGCAAGATTACCTCGGTACCGTAGCAGCGGTGGATGATGGCGTTGGGCAATTGCTCGACTTTCTGGAAGCTAATGGCCTGGACGAAAACACCATTGTCGTCTACACTTCCGATCAGGGTTTCTATCTCGGAGAGCATGGCTGGTTCGATAAACGATTTATGTATGAAGAGTCTTTGCGCACGCCCCTGATCGTTCGTTATCCGGCAGAAATTCCCGCAGGCACCGCCTCAAATGCATTAGTACAAAATCTAGACTTTGCGCCAACATTACTGGATTACGCTGGTGTAGAGGCGCCCAAAGACATGCAGGGAGAATCGTTCAGAAAATTGGTAAGCCAGGAGGATACCACTTGGAGGGACGCTGTTTATTACACTTTTTATGAATATCCCTCCATCCATATGGTTAAAAGGCATTATGGCATACGGACAGACCGTTATAAGCTAATTCATTTTTATTATGATGTAGATGAGTGGGAATTATATGACCTTAAGGAAGACCCCCAAGAGCTACGCAATGTGTATGATGATCCTTCTTATCAAACAGTTAGTCAAGAAATGCGTAAAAAATTAACGGAATTACGCAAAAAATACAAAGATTCGGAGGAGAACGATCAGCAATTCATTAACCATACCGTAAAACATTAGCGGTCGCCACCTCATCTTTTTCTACTCACAGATCCCTCTGGTGGAAATGGAATAGTATTTTTCAGCTCATTGATCCGGTCAGCGTCAAAATTGGGTAACTGCAGTTCTCCTGATTCCTGCCACTGTTGTACCTGTTCTTTCACTTCAGCTGCCTTTTCAGGAGAAAATTTATTTTCCTCTGCTACATGTACCGTTTGTGCCGGCCGGGCCAATTGTGTCCCGCTAGTTGCTATAACGTCCAGCATCCGAAGGTAAAGATCTTCCTGTACCTCCAAAAACTGATCGAAATCCACCGCATTGATATAGGCAAAAATTTCCAATACATAGGCATCGCGCGTAAGCTCTACGAGGCGCACCCTGGCAGGCAGAGGGTTAACCAAAGGATGCGCATATAGCACCGCTCTCAACTCCACCAGCAGGAACCTGATTTGGTCGGTAGTGGTTTCGTATGGCAAGTGGAAAAAGGGATGGAACCAAAAGCGTTCTCTATGTGCAAAATTCTCTATCTGCAAAGAAGAAAACTCTCCATTAGGGATAGTAACGATTGTCCGGTTCAAGGTTCGGATGTTTGTAGACCGCATACCTATGCGCTCCACCGTCCCCACAATCTCTCCTACTTTACAGAAATCACCCACACGTATCGGTTGATCGACAATTAGGGTAACACTGCCGACGAAGTTTTCAACAGTCTTCTGCGCACCCAAGGCCAAGGCCAAACCACCAATACCTAGTGCTGCCAAGCCTGTAGTTACGTCCAAACCGAAAGTGTTGAGCACCATAATCATGCCCACAATCACAATAGCTATTTTTGTTGCCCTTCGCAAAAATAATGTAGCAGATATGCCCGAAGGGTTCTTCCTGCGTACCATTTGCTTCTCCACTATTTTCGCTGTAGCATCGGCAAGCTGCCAGAGCAGCAGGAATAAGGCAATAGTTCCTACTACAACTACCATGTCGCCAAAGCGCTGCCGTACCACAATGGATATTCCGGCCCGCTCGCTGAGCATGACGAAAAACAACACGCTTAGGTATAGTTGTACCGGTAAGGAAAAAGCCTTGATAACGCTTATAGTGGGTGAGGACGCAGCTTTCCGCCATACCAATGGAATGAGCGAGATGATGATCTTCAGTATTGTCCAAGCGATGGCAAGCGATAACAGGATAAGTACAAAAATGGCTAACCAATGACTGATCGGTACGCCCCCCCATCGTGTGTTTTCCATCGCTTCGGGAAAGGTTTGCTGTATGAAAGTTTCGTGTTGCACACTATCGGCAATTGGCAACGGAACTTTTTCTAATGTCTGCTGCGCAAATAGCCAAATTGGCGCGGCGTGTTTATCTTCTGTTTTCTGCATTAACACTTCGAAAGAACCTTCCTCATTACGCGCATTACCGACGCGATCGAGATCATTGGCCAGTTCATCTTTTAAGTCACCATTGTAATCGTTGTTTATAAGCGAATAAGGAAATATATTACCCCTACTATCCAGTGTTTGCTGCAATGCCATGGCCAGATCTTCACCACTGATCTTTTTTCTTAAAGACTTTGGCACATCCAAATAGTAAGATGCCTTGCCATAGTTCTGTTGTGCCACTGCTCGGATAAACCCCTGCACGGCTCCTCTTGGCGTACGCCTACCTAATGAATCTTCGGGAAAAGCGGGTTGGACTGCGCTAGTGTCTGTTGATGTTTTAGTTTCCTGCCCATGTATATCTAAAAAAAAGAAAAGCAGTAATATGTGGAAAATCGCTAAAAATCTGATGTGTCTGCTATACCTATTAAAATAACCCATGGTCCAAAAAATTATTGCCATTTGCTAAATGTACTATCCTTATTAAAGAAAGGAACTGATTTTCGAACAGATTGTTTATTTTAAAATTTTCTTTATCGCTTTTAGGTAATCGGGATTATCGGTCAACCCATTGTGTCCCTGACCTGGTAATGTAATTAAGTTAACTTTTTCTCCCAAATCATTTTTCAGCTTTACGGACGATTCGTAGTAGATCACCTTATCACGGTCGCCATGAAAAATCACAATAGGCATTGCGGCGTCTTGTAGATAGCTATTTGTTTCAAATTTATACTTGAGTATAGTTGTTGGCAATAGCGGAAACATTCGCTTAACCAAATCAGTCAAACTGTAATAAGGTGTTTGTAAGATCAGTAATCCAGGATTATTTGTTGAGGCCAGTTTGGCCGCTGGCCCTGTTCCTACAGAATAACCTAAAACAACGATGTCCTTCTCTTCGTATTTTTGTTTCAGTTCGTCGTAAGCTCCTTGGACGTCTCCAAAAAGCTGGTCCTGCCCACTGATACTACCCTCACTTTTTCCGTAACCACGGTAATCTAGTATAAAAAGATCATAACTTAAATCCGTATATGTTTTTGCCACGGTTCCCCAAGAATTCAAGGATCCGGCATTGCCATGCAGATAGAAGATCAATCCTTTCGGCTCCGCTGTTTTAAAAAGCAATCCGTTAAGTAGTTTGCCATCGGCTGTTTTGATGTTCAACTCTTCGTATTCATCGTCAAATGAAAACTTAAAATCGTTGTCTAATTTCTCGGGGAAGAAAATCAGCTTTTCCTGAAAAAAGTAAAGTAGCCCGCATACCAGTACGTACAATCCGAGCATACTGCATACTATAATAAATAATACCTTTTTCCACATATTATATTTCTGAAAAATTATTGGTCATAGACCGCAATATACAAATCCGTGTAATAATAACGTATTCTTGAGTAAATAGCTAATAGGTGCAGAAGCTTAAGCTGGCGTTTATCAAAAAAAGACCTGGATTTAGCTAAATGCTAATATCCAGGTTAGGTAGGTTGATTTTTATTCCAAGGTTACAATAATGTGTATTACCGTTAGCAAAGGTAAACTGCCTCGACTCCCAAATCATGAAAAAATACTCTCAAATCACGAATTTCCGCACCTAAGTGCCTTCGGGTTCATAGCTTACTTAATTTTTTGAATTTCATTGGGGTAAACCCAGTAAACTCCTTGAATTGCCTATAAAAAGTATTGACATTGCCAAAACCTACCCTATCTGCTAACTGGTCGTTCGATAGGTTCCTATAAGTTGGATTGAGCAGCATTTTCTTGGCTTCATTCACCCGGAAAGAATTCACTAAACGGTTAAAGTTCATACCACTATGCTGATTTATGGCACTGGAAATGTAGCGCTCGTTGGTATGCAGTTGGTAGGCCAGGTCTGCCATATTGAAGTTCGGGTTCCCAAAATTTTTCTGTTTACTAATAATTTCCAGAATATCGCTATGGAGCGCTTTAAATCGATCATCTTCAACTACAGGATTCGCTGCATCTGTTATTACCACTGCCGTCTGCGAATCGGACCCGTCATACTGTTTAAAGTAGTTGATCTCTTCTCTATTCTTCTTTAACAAAACCCGGTTAGCCGTTTTCAAACGTACATACAATATGCTCAAACTCCCCATTGCCAGGAGTAAAATGGTCAGCGAAGAATACAGCAACCAATTTTCACGTGTTTTCATATGGATTAATCGATCCTGAGACTCCAGCTGCAGATCTTTCTTTTCCTGTTCATAAAGAATTTTTAGCTCCGCCATATGGGCGCTCTCCTTGCGGACATACTCTTCCTCGAACCATTTGAAATTACTTTCACGTAACTGCACATATTCGTCGTAACGCCCGCTAGCGGCATAGAAGTCCATCAACCTTCGGTTCACATGCATCGCCTCTCCCTGTGCATCTATCTTATTAAATCCTGCTTTCGCCTCATGCAACAGTCGCTCGGCCTCCACCAACTTCCCCTCGGTAAAAGCATTCTCTGCTTTTGCAAAACGGAGGTGATTGGTAATGAGTTGATCGCCGTATTTATCATTTATCGCTTCAGTCTGCACTATATATTGGTTTGACTGAGGTACCAGACCTTTCTGGCTATAAATATTTGCCAGATTGTAAAGAATATACATTTGGTTTTGGGTATCTGCTATCTCTTCATACAACTTCAGTGCTTTTCGCTCATGTGCAATCCCTTCATCGACCTTACCGAGATTTACCAGCAGTAAACCAATATTCTGATAGCACAAAGCCATATTTAGCTGATCCCCTTCCTTTGTAAAAAAATCGAGTGCTTTATAGAGGTAATGGTTCGCTTCTTTTTCGTTGTTTAGTTTAGCGTAAAGTAAGCCTATATTGATCCAGGATTTACCGATAAGCACTGCATCCGCTAATTGCTCCGCGATACGCAATGATTTTAAGTAGGCGTCTAAGCTTTCGCTGTACTTCATCCGCATCTCATAATTAATACCAAGGTTATTCCAACAGGAAGACTGCAGGTCGATATCCTTCGCCGCGACCGGAGATTCCAACGCTTTTTTGTAGTAAGCACTTGATACATCAAACTGCGAAATATAGTAATAACCGAGGCCTAAGAGGTAATAAGAACGCGCCGTAAGCGAATCATCTGCTAAGTCTTCACTTAAATCCACGCATTCTTTAGCAAGCGTTAGCGCCTGTTGTGGATCTTTGGTTACTAGCTTTCTAATTTCCAGATGTTTTTTAGTAATAAGCGTCGTATCCACAGCAGCATAAGAAAATGGTATTGCGAAAAAAACAGTTGCCAGGAAAGCGAACAGGCCGTTATATAAAACGTGCATACAGGTCAGGTTTGGAAATAATGAACAAAATGAACAAAACACTAAACTAACCATAAGGGCTGACCTGTGCAAAACAAATATAAATTTCTCATTTTTACTCACAATTAATCGGAAAATACCACATATATATACAAAAATCTTTTTTCTTTTTCACACAATAATTCCGAACTTGAGAGTAAGTTTTCTGATGTTGTTATATCGTTCAACTTATTTTTGCGCTACCTGGTTATTATACAATAACTAAGGCATACAAGATTAAATTAATCAATATGTTTACTTCCAGTACTAAATATTATCCTTCCGTTAAACGCCTGTTTGACTTTCTGTTGAGCTTATTGGCTATTCTGGTTATCTGTTCATGGTTATTTCCACTTATCGCGATAGTTATCCGCTTAAACTCTCCCGGCCCTATCTTTTACCGACAACAACGGTGGGGCAAGGGCAATCGGCCATTCTGGTGTTTGAAATTCCGCACCATATATATAGAAGCTCCACGGCTCACTAATATAGGGGTGTTTCTTCGCAGAAGCCGATGGGATAAGTTACCCTTGCTTTTTAATGTATTACGCGGTGAACTATCCATTGTAGGACCAAGACCTCATACCTACTCCATGCATGACCAAGCGATGAAAATGGAAAAAAACCACTACAAACTCTCCGTTAAACCCGGCATTACGGGCTGGGCGCAAGTCAATGGGTTTCGCGGAGAATCTGCCATTCCAGAATTATGGTGTGCCCGGGTGAAACACGATCTCTGGTATATCGAAAACCAGCATTTTTTACTTGATATAAAGATCGTTATGCTTACTATACGTAATATACTTTTGGGTAGTGACACATCATTTCCCCACACTTAATATAAACATAAAAAACTCAAAGGTATTTATTGAAAAATATAAACTTTAACCAATCAAGGAGATAGTAACCATTATTCTACAAATCTTAAACATTGCTACGCATGCTTTTCCCATCATTTTACGTTACACTAACCATAACAAAAAATCTTAAAAAAAGAACAATATTGATCGCTAACTTTAGATAACTTATTCAACAGCACTTCCTGTTGTAGAGGCATTAACACCTAATCCTATGAACAACGAAACCTTTAGCCCAAGTCTGTTGCTCACCATTATCCTGTTTGCGATGATTGCCTTCATTGGAATAGTCAGCTGCTTTGTCTTCTTTCCCATCACCACATCCTTTATCAGCTTGGCGCTGGTAGCCTTAATTATACGGTTCTTTATTCGTAAACCCATCACTTACTTTAGGAATGAAGCAGAATCTGAAGTTTATTCAGATACCTTTTTGAAATTGGGAGACCCGAAAAAATAATATAACACTGTTAAAGTTTTGTCCACAACGATACCTCACCATAGATAGATAGTGCAGTACACAAAAATAGTGGCATGCCGTTTGATTATGTATCGATAGGTTTAGGTTGATTAAAAAAAGAACGTCTGGCATTCCCAAAAAGCCAGGCGTTCGTTCTTTAGCAATGATCTTGATCTTCTTCAGAAAACATCATCTTCTAAAGATAAGCCCTACTTGCCTACCATTTGCGGTGATAACCATTTGAAGTGTCTGGTTATCGTCATTCAGCACGATACCTGTCTGTTGCCGTTGCTCACCATTTAACAAGTAATAATTACCGTTCTCCCTTACCCATGCACCGTTAATCGTCTCCGTCTGGCATTCTTCGGTATCTTCATCAGGTACAGAAAGTGTTAAATCCATCACCGTTTCATCAATGATGAAACGGGAATCCCTGAAACATTCCCGATCGGTTACATCAACCGTTTCCTCTCCATCATGTACCGCACGCAGGTTCCATGTACCGATTATGGGATCAGTTTCAGGATTGTTTTCGTCATCATCCTTGGAGCAGGCTAGGTTAACTCCGGCAATAACCATAATGGCTATTAGCATTTTGATCAGTGATTTAAACGTCTTCATGTTGTTAGCTAATTTTTGTAACCAAAAATACCGAGACGATTTTCAATCCTAAATACCAGAAAACCAGTATTTTTCTGTTCGTGAGAAATAAGGATATATTTAGCGGGGATAGGCAATAACCGATAACTTATGGTGTCTTCGCCAGATATTTACGATTCTGGCGAAGACACCATTTTTGGCCGAAATGCCGGTCTATTATTTCCTAAATCTTTTTTAGGAGAATCGTTACGCACCGATTTTCTCTTTTTCTTTTTCCTACGGTTCCACCAAATAAAGAAGCCCGTGATAGGTAAACTGGTCGAAACCAGTCCACCTACAAAGGTGAGAAATTTACCCGTTTGTCCAAGCCATGTGCCCATATGCAAACTCCAATAAACGTTTTCCACTTTTTCATGCATCATTCCCTCAGACGGCACATCAATGTCATCGCCCGTATATTTATCTACAAAGTGGAAGCTAGGTGCGTCAGCACTCTTCAAACCAATGGACTTTGCTATGCTAAAATGATAATACCCCATCGAGTCCCATTTATAAGTAGCAATCTGCGCTTCTCCTTTTCCGGGGTTAGCGTCAAACGACCGATCAAGTAGGGCATAAAGGTCGACAGGTTCTCCATCATCCTTCATTTTCGGGAGATCATCTTCCCATTCATGGCCAGGCGTGCCACCAAATGCCGTGATCGTAAATTTCGCCAAAGGTTTATAGGCGATAATCAAGCCACTCAAGGTCAGTATTAAGGCAATAGATAAGGCATAAAACCCCACAACATTATGTAAATCATAATTAATGCGTTTAATGCTGGCTTTCCATTTCACCTTGAAACTTGCCTCCTTGGTAGATTTTGTCCATTTCTTCGGCCACCAAAGAATTAATCCGGTCAGGAGCTCTACGAGAAAGATAATCGTAGCAATATCCACGATATGCTGCCCAACCTTACCCAACAGCAGCGAATTATGCAGGTGTGCTGTGATATAGAAAAAATGAATAGTTGGATCGTCTTTTAATATTTCGCCGGTATAGGGATCCATATACACCATGCTCAAACCTTTAGCAGGTTCGAACATGTTAAAACGAATAGTCCTTTTAGGATCTTTGTAGGCCACGGCGTAACCCGGGGGCCTTTTATCCGGATAAGCCTCCTTTAATTTACCGATCAGCGTTTCTATCGGCAATTTCTTTTCACCTACTGTCTTCACATATCGTGCGTCACCCGCAGAAAACTCCATAATTTCATCGCAGTACACGACAATAGTGCCTGTTAGACATACAAAAATCAGTATCAACGCAGAAACCAAACTTGGCCAAAGATGTATCCAAGCCACTGCCTTATCGAATCCATTCTTTCCAGTTTTCTTTGCTGGTGCATCTTTAGTGTTAGTTGTTTTCATCATTGCTCGTTTTTGTTAGTGTTTAGCCAGCTCTTTAGAATTTATAGGATATATTCGCAATAAATTCTGCTGGTTTTTGTGGTTTTCCGAAGAAGTCCCAATAATGATTATCCGTTAAGTTGTTCACCTTAACACCTACCCTGTATTTAGGTTGATCATAGAAGATGGTAGCATTCAGCAGCGTATAAGCCGGAATGCCGAAAGTATTATCTACATCAAAATAAGTTTCACCTACGTAGTTCGCGCCAACACCGAGTCCCAAACCTTTAACCGTTCCGTCCAAGAATTTGTAGCTTGTCCAAAAATTCGCCACGTGTACCGGGGTCCACTGCGCCCGTTTCCCTTGGTTACCTTCTGTATCCCGAATGTATTCGTTATCATTATAGCCATAGCCCACGACAATATTCCAGCCCGCCAAGGGATTGGCAATAATATCTACCTCAAATCCCTTGCTCACCTGGGTTCCATCCTGTACAGAAATGCCATCAGCTATGCTTCGCAAACGGTTACTTACCCGTATATTATAATACGATACCGTGCCCGTTAGCCGACCATTAAAAAGATTCATCTTCAAGCCCCCTTCGTACTGATTCGCTTCTTCCGGTTTCCAGGTTTGCAAAGAAGGGTCTATCCGATCCAGATCGCCTTCGCTCGCGAGCCCCATACTCGGCGATTGGTTTACAAAAGCGTTAAGGTAGTTAGCAAAAAATGAGAGCTGATCACGGATGGGTTCATATACCAGTCCGAATTTTGGCGAAAGGAAAGTCTGTCCAAACCCCTCAGTACTTACGCCACCATTGGTTGGGGTATACGTATAAGACGATTTCTGTTGATACCTATCCAAACGTAAGCTGACCATCGCTTTCAATCTGGGTAGCACTTCTGCTACGTCAGAAAAATAAGCACTGTAGGTTGTTGAGCCACTGGAAGCAGCCGTTGTGCCATTGGCACGTTCCATGCGGTAACGTTCGATATCCACTCTGCTCAGTGGAGGCCAGCCCGATGCATGCATGGCCACCGTATCATAAACCTGAAATACCGGGAACATCTCTTGATACTTCGTACTGGTTGAAAAAAGATCGACCCCTACTACCAAGCGGTTATTCACATTCCCTATGTTGAAGTCACCATTAAAATTCTGTTGTAAATGGTCGCTATTCGTTTGATAATTATCAAACACCCTAAAACGGCGTTCAATCTGTTCGTCCCTCAAATAAGTTGGCACGAAAAAAATTGATCCACTTTCACCTGTGCTATTGTGGAGATAAGATGTACGGGAAGTCCAATGATCAGATATGCGATATTCTATTTCCGCCGACGCATTAATATTCTGCCGGGGTGTTGTCACATCATCACTCAATAACGACCGGTAGTAGGGTAAATTCACCCTATCCATTGTCGTAGCGTCTAAAACCTCTGTGTTCCGTATAAAGGCTACCAAAGGTTTATCAGGCCGGTAGATATCGGCGTCAAAGCGAACTGTTGTACGTTCGTTCGGTTTAAAAGCCATACTGGCCGCGAAGCCAAAGTTCCGTTGCTTACCTGCATCCTGAAAACCATTTTCCATATGCCCCAGCGCGTTAACACGCAGCAAGGCTGTGCGATCATTATTTAAAGGTGTATTCAGATCGACGGTAAAGCGGTTAAGCCCCCAACTACCTGTATGGTAAGAGACCGTACCCCGATAACTTTCAAAGGGCTTTTTGGTCAGGTTATTCACAATGCCACCATAAGAAGTCATTGCTCCGCCAAAGAGTGTGCCCGAAGGCCCCTTCAGTACTTCCACCTTTTCCAGATTAAAGATTTCCGATTGCGAGCGGGGATTACTTACCAGTCCGTTCCGAAAGGATACCACTCCATTAAAACCTCTCAAAAACACTTCGTTTCCACTATCGTTCACCCCATTCATCACCACAGCACCGGGCACACTCAGCATAGCGGAATTATAATCGATGGCCATCTGTTCCTGCATCAATTCTTTGGTAATCACGCTATACGCCTGTGGGTTCTCCAAATGACCCAGTGGCATACGTGCTGCGGAATTAGACTCTCTACGCCCAAATTTATTCGTTTCAATATCCTCGATGATTACCTCCTGCAACTGATTGGACGCAGCATCTACCGTAATCACCTGCACATCGAAGGTTTCACCGGCAGTAACGGTTACTTGTATTTGATTAGTCGTATAGCCGGCATAGGTAACCGCTAAAGTGTACTGTCCTTCAGGCACTTCAAAAGAAAACTTACCATCCGCGTTGGCCATAGCTCCGTAAGGCGAATTCTTTATCAGCACAGAAGCATAAGGAAGGGATTTGTTATCACTTGTGCGAACTTCACCCATCACTTTTCCAAAACGCCCTTGCGCGAATGCGCAATTACTTACAGCTACTAAAAACCAAATGCCTGTATAAAGAAATATTCTCATTAGTATGAACAGTTGAAATTATGTATTATTAAGATTGATTATAAATAACGCAAATTTAGGGGATCTGCCAATACTTTGCTAACACTTAGCGGATTATTTATAACACATGCCGGAATTGAATAGATTACCGCAAGGCGGCTATTAAATAGATCGACGTCTATTAAGCTATTTCATTCTATTTTTTATCCGCTTACGAATCGGAAGGTCTAATAGTATCAAAACACCGTATGCCAAAGCGACTAATAGCGCTACACCAATCAGTATAATCATATTCATTTGATCCATATCGGGCTGTTTTTTTTCAACGTAACTCATAAATAGCCAAATAAATGGATAGTGGATCATATAAATGGGATAAGAGATTTCACCGGAAAACTTGCAGATTTTAGTGCACTTCGGATCTAATCGGGCGCCCGCACCCAATACCACGAGAAAAGGGAAGTAAAACAAAACAACTAGCAGATCCGCTATCCAGTTCAATTTTTCGTTAAACGGAATAAAAAACACGGCTACCAATAAAACACCCAAGCTCATAAAGCCGAGCTTCGAGGTAATTTTCCAATTGGAGCGATAGAGTAAAATGCCCACTATAAAAGAATAGAAGATCCTTATACCTCCACCGGCAAAATTGTCACCTCCCCATCCCACCGCTAAACCATCAGACTTGTAGGCCTCATAACAGAGAGCCACCGCTGCAAGTACCGTCAAACCCAAAAGCATTTTATTACGCATCTTAACAAGAAAGAAAGCATAACAAATATTAGCAAGGTATTCCCAGAATAAAGACCAAGTTGGTGGGTTGAGGTGAAAAAGATTAAAATACCGCTCGTGTACCAGTGGGTAAGGTATCATGAGGCATGATGTTAAAAACATCAAAAAAGTTTTTTCGGAGTAAGCTTCATATAAATCGCTGAAGGGATCAAAAACAAATGCTAAAAGACCAATGATTGAACCAATGATCACTAGCGGGTGCAAGCGTATCAGCCGCAGCTTGAAAAAGTTCATCACACCGATGCGCTGTAACTTATGGTCGTAAGCATAAGCAATCACGAAACCCGATAAACAGAAGAAAAAATCAACAGCCAAATGGGCATGTGCAATAAAACTATCATGGTAGTCCGGAACCGCAATTTCCATGAAGTGATAAATAACCACAGCAACAGCGGCGATTCCCCGAAGGCCATCTAAAATTGTAAAGTGTGGTTTGCTTTTTAAAAGATACGGCTTGGATATTGTTTCGTTCATGCTTATTTGGCAAATGCAGCTGCACAATAAAAATTTAATTCTTGAAAAATTCTACGTTCTTCCAAGCACTCGTAATATGCTGTTGAAAAACATGTTCCAAAGATGGGATCTAAAAGAAATACAGTGTCGGAAAAATGTATCAATTTTTCGATTTTTTATCTAAAAATTGATCATCGAAACACTTGTAGCAGCATCTTCCGCTGTTGGTATATAGGCTTACAATCAATTTGACTTATTTAACAAAAATGTTACCAGATACAAAACCACTTGGCATAGCTTTTGATAATTTACAGATAGGTTTAGGTTGATTAAAAAAAGAAACGTCTGGCACCCCAAAGGCCGGACGTTCTTGTTTTTGAGTGAATAAATGCAATAGACCTTTAGCTAATATCCTTCATTCAACTGTAATACCTGACCTTGTTTTAGCAAAATTCCCTGCAATTTATTATAAGGCACCTCCTGTACGTCAAAACCGCCATCTATCGCCAGCGAAGCCGCAGTAGCAGCCGCCTGTCCCAGTGCCATAAATGTGAATTCTATACGGATCGCACCATAGGCAATATGAGAGGATGATGGACAGGTCGGAGCAATCAAGTTTGTACATTCCTTCTTCTTCGGTACCAATGCGCGGTATGCTATCCCAAGTGGCTTCCACCATTCGCCTCCAAACACAAAGCCTTCATTATAAGCCTTACCGTTCCTGACAATTCTACGGACACTATGCACGTCGGCTGGCCAATAAGCTAAGGCTACAGGATCTTCCACTGCAATACCATTCTCTCTGCTTACATGGTGTTCGGTGATCACATAGTCAGAAACCATCCTTCTCGCATCGCGCACATAGAGCATACGTGGCCAGCCATTGTTGTCTGTAAATTCGTCCTTTGCCAAGCCCCAAGACGCCCAAGCTTGCTGCAGATCCGGTGCTATCTGCCCAATTTCGTCATCATGAGCCAAAAAATAAAAAAGCCCTTCAGTATAATCCCGATGATACTGCAGAATCTCTTGTCTTTTTTCATAGTTACCGGTTGGGTATTCATAATTCATTCCATAGAGGTTGTGCGTCAGATCCCCTCCTCCGTTCAGGTCTGTTTTTCCATGAGGTATATTGACCCGAGGACGATACAGTTTTCCCCCAGATTTTAAGTACCGCACATAAATCTCATAGTGGGTCCGATCGTAATTATCCGGTTTGCGAAATGGAATTTGGTTTTCTGGGTCTTGACTGAGGCACACCCGAAAGCAATAAGCCTGTAGGCGATGGTCTCGACTTCCCGGCTCACCCAAAGGTTCATCGCGAATGGTCGGGATTAAACCGCTTGTGGAGTCGCCCGGCACAAGATAGGGATCCACATCCACGGCAAACTGCCCATGAGTGGTTTCTGCCCGAATGCCATTACGCGTCTCGCTATATGTCTGATTCGACTCTCTACCTACCACCGTCGAAATACCCGCAGCGGCCAACAAATCGCCTTCCAATGTCGCATCAATAAATACTTTGCCCTTAAAGGTAGTACCGCTTTCTGTTTTAAATGACAAGATTCTTGAACCATTGCTGCGTACGGCCTCCGGATCTTCCGAAAGCCTTTCGCCCGTGTACACTTGTATATCATATTCACCCAACCATTTGTTGATCACCTTTTCCGCAACACTCGGCTCAAAGCGCCATAGATGTGAGTTTTTCAACTGCTGCTGAAACGAACGATCAAAAGAGTCTATGACACCGTATTCATTGGCTATACGCCGATAAAATTCCAGTGCCAGGCCGCCAACAGCCGGACTATTCTGAAATTCAGGGTGATTGTCGATATCCGTTCCCCCGAGGCCTTCCACATTTAAACCGCCGATATGATTTCCGGGTTCCACAAGCGCTACAGATTTTCCCAATTCGGCCGCTTGTATCGCAGCAATAAAACCAGAGGAACCGCTGCCATAAATGACGATATCGTAACCAGCCCTGCCCGAACAGCCCCACGCAAAACTTGTTAGAAAAGCAATAAAAACCACCATCTTAAAAACCGTAGCCTCCAGCTCTATGAGCTGCTTTGTCTTTTTTTTCATTGAAATAGCATTAAATCCTATCCGTTTCATCATTAGTATCCTTCATTTTGTGTCAATGCGCCATTGGCGTCCATCTCACGTTGTGGGATGGGCAAGTAGCGGTTAAAAGTCTGAATATTCGCGTTCCTTGAGAAGCTATTCTCTCCCCTTACGGTTTCCACCAAGCGATTGCGGCGAACGATATCAAACCAACGGTTTGCCTCAAAACAAAGTTCCAATCGTCGTTCATTCAATACCGCCTCACGAAAGGCAGTTTGATCCAAGTTACGCAATTCCGGAAGTCCGGCACGCTCCCTTACCCTATTTAAGGCCGTATAGGCCTGCTCGGTGGGCCCACCATTACGCTCATTTAACGCTTCCGCGTAAATTAATAAGATATCTGAGAACCGAAGATAAGGAAAGCTTTTGCCTGCCTGCCCCGAAAGTGTTGCGGTCAGATCAGCAAGTTTCCAAAAAGAAACCGCCAACGCCGGATCGGGATTCTCTGCAGAAAGTTCAACCTGTCCACCTGTCGACGGATCTATATACGAAGTCAAGAATGTCACTGACTTTCGCTCGTCGGCTCCTTCATATAAATTAAACAAACTACCAGTAACCCGGAGAATACCACTTCCGTTACCGGGTACAATGGGCGCCCCACGGGGTGCATATCCGGTAGCCAGGTTATTCCCTGCCAGATCCGTAATATACAATACCTCGAATAAAGACTCCTTCCCACATCGGTTGGCCAGGTCAAACACCTCCTGATAATTCTCCCAAAGGTCGTACAGGCCGAGGTTGATGACCTCTTCCGCTTTATCTGCCGCCTGCCCCCAATAGGAAGAGGCAGGATCATCACCGGCGCGGGTGAGCCATACTTTTGCCAACAGACCCATCGCCGCGCCACGGGTTGCCCTGCCCTCATCATTTCCGGTATACGATAGTGGGAGTAATTGTTCTGCCTGTTGAAGGTCGTCCACAATAGCATTATACACGTCATCTATCGGCTGTCTGGGTACTTCAATATCAGCTAATGAGCTTACCTCCTCAAGCACCAAGGGTACTTCTCCAAAGAACCTAACGAGATTAAAATAATGGAGGGCCCGTAAAAAATATGCTTCTCCGAGATACTGTCCTTTCAAGTCTTCATCCATGTCAATGGCAGGAACCCGGGCAAGGAGGATATTGGAGCGTTGAATGCCCGAATAGGCCGATGCCCATATTTCTCCAACGAAAGTATTTACTGGCGTCAGGTTATAGTTCCAGAGCGCCACCCGATCGGCATTACCGGTTAAAAAAGGTATGGCATCGTCGGAAGCGATGTTATTTGGGGTATTGATCACCTCATCCCGATAGAGATCCCTCAACTGTCCATATAAGGCCACTGCCGCTGAATTGGCGTCTTCTGGAGTTTGGTAAAAGGTGTTTACAGACTTGGTATCTACGCGCTCCAAGTCTAGATCCGGCACACACGCGGCGCAGGCTATTAAAAATAAGGTTGAAATTATGATCTGTTTCATTGCTTGCATGATTTAATAGCATTTTACAAAGTAAAGTTGAGGCCTACCAAAAAGGTCTTTGCCGCAGGGTATCCTCCATAGTCCATCCCCTGGCTGATAGACGATGTGCCGAAGCGGCTCACTTCCGGATCAAAACCAGTGTAATCCGTCCAGGTCCAAAGGTTTTGTGCAGACACATAAACACGGATCGATCGACCGTTCAGCCGGTTTATAAACGATTGCGGGAGTTGATATCCCAGGGAAATATTCTTCAGTCGGAGGTATGAACCATTCTCGATCTGAAAGGTCGAGAGAATGCGTTGCCCGCCAGCTGCGTTTGCCCGGGGAATATCATTGGAAGGGTTTTCCGGCGTCCATCTGTTAACAACATCTTTAGCTTGGTTATTATTTCCATTTAGATTGTACAGGTCAAAACGTCCGTAGTTTAAGATATCATTTCCAAAACTTCCCTGAAAGAAAATATTAAGGTCGAATCCCCTGTAACGTAGGGTATTATTGAAGCCCCCGATAAAATCCGGATAGCCATTACCGATAACCGTTCTATCATCATCATTGATTACATTATTCCCATCCAGATCGCGATAACGGAAGTCGCCGGGACTCGCATTCGGTTGCGCAGATCCCGCCACTTCCTGTTCGTTCTGGAAAATGCCATCGACTATCCTTCCGTAAAAATTGCCTAAAGGCTCACCCACTTTGAGCTGATTAGGGTTAGCTACCTGCAGGTGCCCCACACCCGACCCTGTGAGGTATTCCGGACGACCATCCAAGCGCATCACTTCATTTCTATTAAAGGCGATATTGAAGTCGGCGTCCCACTGAAGCCCTTCCTCCTTCCCTACGCTTCCCCCTAAAGTAATTTCAATACCCCGATTGCGAATTTGCCCGATATTCTGCAGGGAAAAACTGTAACCGGTAGTCTGCGGCACATTTACCGAAAACAAAAGATCTGCGGTCACCTTATTATAATAATCAACGCTAAGTCTCAGGCGGTTCTCCAAGAAAGATAAGTCGGCACCTAAGTCCAGCTGCCGGTTACTTTCCCATCCCAAGTCAAGATTACTGATAATGGCAGGCACACCACCAACCCTGAGGATCGGATTTGCACCGCCGAGTATAGCTGTGCTTTGGGCGATGGTTGCCAAATACGCGTAATCGGTAATCCCTTGATTTCCCGTCAAACCATAACTGATCCGCAGCTTCGCATCTGATACCCAATGGTTCTGCATAAAGAAAGGTTCGTTGGAAATGCGCCAGGCAAATGCGCCCGAAGGAAAGAAACCATATTTTTTATTCGGCCCGAAGCGGGAAGAGCCGTCTGCCCGTGCCGTCAAGGTCAACAGGTAACGACTATCATAAGCATAGTTGATCCTCGCCAAAAAAGAGACCAAGGCCCAATCGGTAGCTCCGGAAGAAGGCGGGCGAAGCGTTGCACCAGCGCCAAGATTGTTAAACTTGGCAAAATCATCATTAAAATTTACGGCAGCTGCCGACACGTTTTCGTTATGGCTAACCTGCGCGGTATAGCCCAATACTGCATTTACATCGTGTTTATCTGCAAAAAGCTGCTTATAGGTTAAGGTATTTTCATTCAACCAATTGTAGCCAAACTCATTGCTCACCGAGGCCGATCCATTAGAATTTAAGCCCAGGCCAATCAGTCGTGAAGCATAAAAATTCGTCTTGTTGCTCGCTAGGTTCGCGCCTATCGTTGTGCGAAAGGTAAAATGTTTTGAAAAGTACAACTCCGCATACGCATTGGCCAAAAAGCGCATCGTGTTATTTATATCGGTCACTTCATTAGCGATTCCCAACGGATTGTCGACCAAATTTCCGTTTAACGGCCCAACTTCCCTATGATACACACCATTGGCATCATACACCGGAAAAACAGGTGCATAATTGATCGCCGCATTTGTTACGCCACCACTGGCACCTCCCTCCGTTTCTGTTCGCGCATTGTTCGTTTGTGTATAAGCTCCCTGCATCGAAAGCCCGACCTTTATCCAAGACTTTACTTCCCGGTCAATATTCGCCCGAACGGTATAGCGTTTGAAATTGGAATTTACGATCACACCATCTTGATCATAGTAGCTTCCGGACAGGGAGTAATTGGTTTTATCACCACCGCCGTAAAAGCTCAACTGATAATTTTGAATGGGTGCATCCCGAAAAACCAAGTCCTGCCAATCGGTTCCTGAGCTCAGATCAGAAGGAAGCGGTCTGTCAGGGGAAGAGCCATCAAAATAAACACTTCCACCTGCATTCACCCGCGCTTCATTAATAAATTCTGCGTATTCCCTGGCATTTAGCAGGTCGATCTTGTTGGTCACCGATTGGCTGCCATAATAACTTTCGAAGTTAATGAGCGATTGTCCGCTTGTTCCACGCTTAGTAGTCACCATCACAACGCCATTGGAACCACGCGATCCATATATCGCTGTTGCAGAGGCATCTTTAAGCACCTCTATAGATTCAATATCCGATGGGTTGATCGAATTTAAGTCGCCCGTTGGATAGCCATCAATCACGTACAGGGGCTCGTTCGATGCATTCACGGAACCCGTACCACGTATACGGATAGTGGTTTGACCGCCAGGCCTGGCAGAATTTGTAGTCACTTGTACACCGGCAGCCCGCCCCTGCAAAGCACGGTCTAACGCCACGATTGGTGTCGCCTTGATGTCAGCTTCCCTTACCGTTGCAACCGAACCGGTGAGATCTCCTTTCCTTTGGGTACCATAACCCACTACCACCACTTCATCCAGATCGCCGATAGCTGTCTTCAATGTCACATTAATAGTCGATTCTTTTTTCACCGTTATTTCATAAGAAGCATAGCCCACAGCCGTAAATACCAGCGTCTGACCATCATTTACGGTTAATCGGTATTTTCCTTCAGCGTCCGTTTGGGTACGTAAGGTCGTTCCTTTTACGGCTACTGTTACGCCTTCGATGGGAGCGGCGGATTCATCCGCTACCTTACCGCTCACGAAGGCCTCCTGCGTATTTCTTAACGTTTTGCGTTCAGGCGATAAATGCTTTGACGGCAATGGCCGTATAACAATGGTCTGGTCTTTTAATATCCAGTCCATTGGTAGCTCTTTCAACAATTTGTTCATCGCCTCTTCAAGCGTCGCATTTTTGATTTCTACATTGACCTTCGCATTGGCCAGCTCACGTCCCTTGAAAAGAAATAGGCTGCCGCTCTGCTGCTGCACCGACTTCATCGCCTCGGCAAGAGGCAAGTCACGGGCTACCAAGCTGATTTGCTGGGCAAGGCTGGAGGCTGCTGCCTGCAGCACAAACGCACACGTTATTAAAACTGCTAGTTTCATCATAATAAGAAACCGATGGAATAGATACTTCCACGGATCTTTTGCACTTACTTTTAATTTCATAAGTTTGTATAATTGGATTGGTTAATAAAGCTATTCGCTGTTTTTCACAGCGATCAAAAATGGCCGTCCAAATGTTTTACCGGATGGTGTTCGCAGCACCTTCCGGTTCATTTGCTCTTGCTATACAAAATTTCAGTTCTTTCTTTCCATATCGATGGTCCCTCCTTTTTTAATTTCTATCATTAGTTAGTTGTTCATTTAGCTTTTTTATGTTCCATTCCGCCGCTGTTGGTCAAGGTGTAACAATCAATCGATTGATTTCTCCGGTCCGTTCCATACGGAAATTCAGGCCACTTTCCTTCAACAGTTCCAATACTTTTGATAGCTTCTCATCTCGGCTGATGTAACCATAATAGTAGGTGGGCGCAATATCCCCCTGGTACTCTACGCTCACATTATACCACCGACTAAGCTGGTTCATGAGCTCACGTAGTTCGGTTTCATTGAAATTTAGCAGACCATCTTTCCAAGCGGTGGCCGCCGCAACATCTATATCACTAATACTGGTTTTCCCCTCATCTACCAGGCATTGCTTACCTGGTTGAAGTTGAACTATTTTATCCGATTGGAAATTGGTAATGGCCACACTCCCTTCTACCAGTGTTGTTCGCACGCCCACTTCTTCCTGATATGCGCTAATATTGAACGATGTACCCAACACCTTCACCTGTTGTTTGGCCGATTGTACAACGAAAGGTTGATCCTTTTTACTTGCTACTTCAAAATATGCCTCGCCGCTCAAATACACCTCTCGTTTTTCACCTTTGAAAGTAGCGGGGTATCGTAAGCTGCTGGCTGCATTCAACCATACCTTTGAACCGTCTGGCAGCGTCAGCTGATACGTTCCGCCTCTTGGCGTAATCAATTCCAAGAGCTGATGCTCTATTGTTTCCGCATCGTTCATCCCACTGCTCTCCGCGTCGTTTTTTCCCGTTAAGACCGGATTTCCGTCAGCATAGTGAATATCATTATTTACCACGATACCATATTGTTTATCACTTAGGTCAATCGTACGTCCATCCGCAAACTTTAAGGTCGCGCGGTTTCCTCCTGCGGTAATGTCTGCCAACGGCGAAGTAATAACACGTTTTCCATTCCACACTTCGTTTCCTAAGAACCACGTAAGACCGATAGCTAGCAAGACAATTGCGGCAGCATATGGCAGCCAGAAAGTGAAAGATCTACGTTTTTGTTTTGGAGCAATTTCACCCATTAACCTACGATGAATACGGTCAAGTCTTTCTTCTACAGCCTTGCTGTCGCTGGCAGGAGTACTGGAAAAATTCAGCTCCCGCTCAATACGATTACGAAGGAAAGAGGTGTTACCTTCCAATTCAAAATGCCGCAACAGTCGTCGGATTTCCTCGGGAGAACACTGCTTATTTAAGTATCGGGAATAAAGTTCCTTCCATTGGTCTTCTGTCATTTACAATTGGGTTTTGACAGATATACGTAGCAGGCCGCCAAAGCATATGCTCCCAAAAGATTTTTTTATTGCTGAGCGCAGGCCATAGACAACAACAAGAGGTAATACAGTTCCGATTGTTTGCTTAGCAATTCCATGCGAAGAAAACGTACCGCCTTGACAATATGATCGTTAACCGTTCCGGGGCTGATGTTTAAGATTGTGGCGACCTCGTGATAACTTTTCCCTTCGAGTTTACATAGTTCAAAGACGCGCCGGCGCCGTGGAGGCAATTTTTGGAGGGCTTCCCTAATCAGCGATTCGTGTTCCGACAGATTGGACTTATTAAAGGGGTCGTCATGTATCGTGGCCGACTTGATGAGCTCTTCTCTGAGTCGGGCATCTGCTGCAGCTTTTCGATAGAAATCAATCGCCAGGTTTGCGCTGATACGGTAAAGAAGCGCCGCGAAAGATTTGTGTTCATCCAGTTCAGCTCTCTTATCCCAAATCTTCAAGAACACATCTTGTGTTAGCTCCTCTGCCACTTGGGGAAGATGGACCAGTTTATATAAACCATAATAAACCATTCGTTTATAATGATGGAAAAGGTTCTCAAAGGCACTTTGTTCACCTTTTTTTAGAGCCTTAACCCATAACTTTTCGGTTTCTGGATTCCATTGAGGCATAAGTTAATTGGTTAATGGCATCTAAAGTAAGGACTAATAGCTTAAAAAAAAAATAATTAATGCTGTAGACAGGTATTTAAACGAACTTGTTAAGCTTATTCCTCATTAAGCAGTATATCTGAAAAAAAACAAAAAAATGGTGAACTAATTTCGTTCAAACACTTATTTATCTTTATGATAAATACCCTTTTTCAGGGATTGCTCAGCATTGTTTCTGCATTTATTTTTGTAAGATAAGTTTAGATTTTTACCAGATGTCTGGAAATAGGCATAAGCCCTACAACAATGAAAAACGTATTATACTTAGTACTGCTCCCTGTCCTACTCTGCTACGGGTGTAATAAGGATGGCAATGTTGAACCCGAGGCCAGAGAAGATTTTATTTCTACCTATGGCGGTGATCCATTTCTTGGGGATGCAACAGGAAGATTAACGCTGAACGATGAATTCTTATACCGATGGAAAGGCGACGCCACTATTGCATTGCTGGAAGCTCATGACGATTCGGTTTCTATCGTATTCCGTGCGGATTTCGGTGAGGAGGGCGAAATGAACTTTAAGCTACGGGGGCAACAGCAGGGGATGGATTATCTCTCGGGGGAAGAACCGGACGACTATTTTAAAGTTAGTGAAAACAATATCAGTGGACAAAGCCGAAATGCATCGCAATATATGACCTTTGACGGACGCATGGCAGCTGGCCGTGTTTCCATGGATATGACCGTTGAATTTATGGAAGAAATGGATCATTTCCCTCAAGGTTCCATTCTCGAGCTCTCTTTCAGTGGACGCCGGGAAGTTGAACAAGATGACGGATCATCAGGTGAGGGCTGTCAGATGAAATTGGTCCCGATATGGAGCCCAAACGGTATGACGATGGGAATGGTGCCCGACTGTAAATAAATTCGGAAAGTACTCATCCCCCCGATAATGCATGTTTATTCATTTATGCCTATTGCTTGGCACTATTATCACAATTGATGATTAATTGATTGCTTTCCGGGATCAAGCTAAATACCGTCGCCGCATCTGCCCGTCCTTCCTCTACACGCCCTTTCTGCAAACTTATGCCGTAATTAAATCCTCTAAATTTAGCATTTATCCTTTTTTCAGCTATCTTTTGGAAAGGTAGGTCTGCCTCCCTGGCCGTGTGTAATTCCAGACTCCAGCTTAGTTCATTCTCTTGGGGTTTACAACTTACCTCAAGCCTGTCTTCATAAAAAGTCAGTAGAAACTCATTTCCATCAAAATCTTCACAGCTAAACACCAAAACATCATTCCCCTGCTCGGTCACGACAGGATCTTTCAGGCGAATGCTTGTCTTTTTTCCAGACGCATCCATTTTAACCAGATGCATACCCGCACGATCTTCGGGAGTACTCCAGGTAAAACCATCCACAATCGGCAAGGCATAATAAAAAAACTGGTTGCCCTTCCCTGCTTTTTTCAGGTATGGCGACGCAAATTTTTCGTCAAACAAATGGATGTCGCGAAAGCGCAAGATCCCGTCGTCCCACAATATATTGGTGCGGTAATAACGACTATTGAACCATACCGATTTACGTCCCTCGTCCCGTACATCGCTCAACGTTGTCACGGCCGTTGCCGGAGTTACTGAAAAATGTTCACGGAACCATTTGCCGGATGTCTCCATGGTTTCTATCCGGATTTTGTTTACCTTCCGCAGGGAATCAAATAAAGGAAATTGCATCTCCAAGCCTTTCTGCATCCCTTCCCAGGTAAATGAATTTTCCTGCCCTGCCTGCGCATAATTGAAAGCTAGGCTAGGCTGATTAACTATAGATTCCAAGAAATATTCCACCCATTTTTTATCCATGCCCGATTCTGGATATACCGGTTCGAGTGAGATCACGCCCTGTCTCGACTGTCCCAGACCGGTATCATATTGGTAAATCGGATCGCTTCCCAACATCCGGAATATCGGCACCGGGATTTGAGCCTGCTCGTTTTGCGCAGGCATATAAGCATTAGACCGGCTGGGATAATATGCCTGGTTCCAATAGCCACCCCACAAGGTATAACCATCCGTCCCCACCTGATCTTTACAATTACTGGAAGCTACAATTCCATACTTCTCAGCCATATAAGCCAAGGTATGCGAATCGATAAACCAAGAACCCACAGATCGTGGGTATTGCCCATATATTGACTTAAATTTCTCCATGTAAACATCCACCAACTTTTCTCTTTCCTTTGGGCTGTATCCGGTAGTAAAAGCAATATTTGCATGAGACACCCAAGCATGTTCACCACGCCATTTGATTCCCGCCGCTTCCACATGGGGCTGGGTAATTTCCCACCAAGCACCGATTTCGCAATGGTCATTCAATTCCTTCTTCATCAGTTCCTGATATTTCGGGTTAATCAGGGCATCGTATTGGAATAGGAACGTGGCCGGAAAATCATACTTGTTGATCAGCTTGATCTGCTGTTCGACTGTTTCCAACAGTAGACGGTCTGCATCTTTCACCCGGTAATCCGTTTGCCGGATAAAATTCACGATATTAATAATACGCGGCGATTCCGTATCGTTATCCGTCTTTACCTGAGCAAAGCCCATCTTGCTTAAAACAACAAGCGTCAAAATACAGAAACACACCTCTTGTACCTTTTTCAAATACATCATATCATTTATCTGTTAAAAAAATAGTTATGACCCTCCCGGATTATTGGGCAGCAAGTTAGGATTAAGATATGTATCATCCAATAGTACAGGAAAAGAGATTACAGCAATTTTACCGCACCTCGAAAGGTACATCGTGTTCCTGCGCATAGGCCAGCGCCAACTCATCCAATTCATCGAAACGTTGCGCCATTCCGTTCTCGGTTTTAGCGTACATCTCTGTAATTGCCGCATCGATCTCCTCCTCTGGTTTCCCCTCATCGATCAATTGCGCAATAGCGATGTAATCGCTTTCAAAGATCTCTTTACCATAGGCCATTAGGTCCAAGGCCGCGGCAATCAAGGCCTGGGTATCGTCTGTTTCTTTGAGCTGCTTCACCTTTTCCATAGATTCTTCCACGGGTCTCAAGGCTCTATCACGCACATAGTCTACCGCTGTGGTACCGGCAAGTTGATCTTTACCTTTACGTTCCATGAGTTCCTCCAAAAACATCGGCCGATAAGCCGATGATACCAAATTACTGTTCAGCGCCGTTACGGAAATATATTTTTCGGGTGTTGTTGTATTGCAGGCCTGAAGCATCACTCCTATGCATAAGCCAATAAACATATTGCAGGCAATTTTCTTCATGATATGTCGTTAATTTCAACCATTTATTTTGTGGTCAAACTTACTGCCAAAATCGATAAGATCATATATACAAAATATCTACAGTCGTCTTCCAACCTCGTTAACATAACTCTCCTTTTCCTTTCTGCAAAGCAGGCGCTAAAATCTTTGTACCCACCTGCTTACCGTATACGGCATCCAATAAAACGCGGTCACGCTTACCATTGGCGATGATCGTCGGTATCCCCAGATTCGCTGTGCGTTTAGCGATACGCAGCTTTGATGCCATACCGCCGCGTCCTTCCGCTTCACCTTTGGTAGACGCTTGGATATACTGTTCTACAGGTTCATCTACCGATAGCTCTGAAATGAGCTGACTTGCGGGATTATCCGGGTGTCCGTTGAATAACCCATCGGTATCGGTAAGCATCACCAACATATCTGCATTGATCAGTTCAGCCACCAAACTAGCCAACTCATCATTATCTGTAAAAGTAGACATGGATAAGGAGACGGCATCGTCTTCGTTAGCTATAGGAATCACACCCTCAGCCAAAAGCCCTTCATAACAATTAATCATATTCTCCCGATGTTTTCCAGGATCAAAATCACGTTTTGTGGCCAGCACTTGTGCGCAGCGCATACCGTGCGCATGAAAAAGATTATAGTACTGCCGCATTAATCGCGGTTGCCCTACCGCTGAAAAGACCTGCCGCCTTGTGACGTGGTCGTCCGTTTTCAGGTCCCGTCCCATAACTTCCTTCCCCGCTATTACGGATCCTGAAGAAACCAGCACCAATAACACGTTATGCTCATAGAGATAGGCTATCTGACTCACCAGTTTCTCCAAGGTACGCGGTATAATCCGCTTATCCTTATTGGTCATGACATTTGTACCGACTTTCACCACGATACGTTGTATTGGATTTACCTTATGCATCTTTAAACTCCTTTCCTATCTCAAGTGCGTGGCTTAGCGTTGCGTAAAACGCAGCTTGCGTAGTTCCTGAGGCGCCGGACTGTCGCATCATCTTTGCATAAGTAAACCCCATATTTCCTCCACCAATTACAAGTACTTTCATATATAGTCGTTCTTTTTACGGGATATTCCCTTGTATTAAAATTTTACTGCAATACCTACAAGCACCATGCATGAAGCCAATAATTGTCAATTTGTACCTCGTAGATAACGAAATAGATGCGAAAACTGATAGCATGTCATAGGCAGAGAGGCGCTATCTCCCGTTAAAGGCAAGTTCTTATTAAAAGTCGAAAATTTGACAGGTAAAATCACAGCACACTATATCTATGCGAATATGTCAGATAAATTGGATTACAATACAATTATTGAACAGATTGCCGTCCGCTAACGTACGCCGTCCAATTCCACCCGCCTTCCTTCATTATCTTTAGGATCGCTGAACCTGGCTCCTTTTATTTTGAAGACAACGGCATTGGGCGATACTCGCTGGAATGGCACCCATCGCTAAAATGGTCATCACTAAAAAAGGAAAAAGGAGCGGAAGCAGGAAGACCATAACCGGGGCAAATAGCAGTTGGAGAGGAACGCCAATTTTCACATAATCCATAAATTGATAACGTCCGGCCGACATCACCAAGGCATTTGATGGCGTTGAGAAAGGACTGGAAAAACACATACTTGCAGCAACCGTCGCCGCAAATAAAAAAGGACAAGGGCTCACCTACATAGCATCCGCGGCCTGCAGCGAAATAGGAGCAAACAGTACTGCAGTCGCAGTATTGTTCAAAAAAAGAGTAAGCAGAGACGTTGCCAGATAAATACCACTAAGCAAAGTCATTGGTCCCAAGCGCCCAAGGCTATTCACCAGAAACTCCGCGATCGCACTAGATACCCCGGTTTCTCCAGCGCAAGCGACATGGGCAACATGGCTCCGATAAGTAAAACACTCTCCCAATTAATCTGCCGATAGGCCGCCTTCGCGTTACGCAGGCATCCGGTAAGCACGGTTAATATGGCCGCGAACATCACTGCGGTTACGGCAGGGAGCCAGTTGAAGGCCATCGTTATGACAATACCCAACATGATCATAGCTGATAAAGGCGCTTTGTAATCCAGGGTGATATTCGATGCCTGCACCGCCGGTTGCCCTAAAAAAACAAACTCAGTAGTACATTTGTCTATTGATGAAACCAATTAGCAGCTGAATTATACGAGATAATTACCAGTTGAGTGTTTTGCTGGAAATTAACGATAATAATTGTTTTTTTTGTTTTTATAGGGCAATTAAATTAAATTCGTATCAACTATTCGATAAAACCTTATTAAACTGACTAAAGGAAATAATTTTTTTTTTAAAAGTATCCCATTTTTATGTCAGTAAGCAAGAAAATGTCGGAAATCGATATCTTCCAAAAACTAAAGTCGGGCAATATAAAGGCTTTCGAACAAATTTATCACAAATATTGGCCTAAACTTTTCGATCAAGCGCACAGAAGGTTGGCTGATGACGAAATTGTCAAGGAATTTATACAAGATCTATTCACCGAACTGTGGCAAAACAGAGAAACAATAAAAATTCATACATCCATTTCGTCCTACCTACATCAAGCGTTAAAATTTAAAATATACAATTACTACAAATCACAGCAGGTACAAGAACGTTATAAGCAATTTATTGACACGCAACGCCCCCCTCATCTTACCAATAATATAACAGAAGAACGGATAAATTATATCGATCTGCACCAAGCCTTAAAACACAGTATCGAAAAATTACCTAATCAAACAAAACTTGCCTATAAATTAAAGCAAGAAGGCGGATTAACTTATTCTGAAATTGCCGCCACCTTAAAAATATCCACCAGCACCGTAGAAAAACATATTATGAAAGCACTCAAATTAATAAGAGAAGAGCTTAAACATTTCATTTGGCTGTTATTCATATTATTTTAAAAATAATTCAAGAAGAACTAGAGGTATCATGCCTTTTAAATTTACTATTAGTTGTATTTGCACACATAATGGATCAAAACAACACACAACGAGAAGAAGAAAACCAAATGTACCAGCGTTTTGAAGCATGGTATAACGCTGTCGATGAATCCATAGCATACACCAATACGCTCAGTAATCATACAAAACGTTCTCTTGGTAAAGAGATGTTGCTGCAGATTAAAACACGTGCGAATATATCCTCCTCGAAGAAGTACAAGCCATTCCCTTTCTCCAAAAAAATACTTGGGTACGCTGCTGCTATTATTTTATTATTTACGGTCTTCTTATTCTTACAAAAAGGTACTACGATAACATACAACACAGACTACGCTGAAATCAAAGTTATTCGCTTACCCGACGGGTCGCAAGTCAAATTAAATGGACATTCCACTTTATATTATAGCAAAAAAAAATTTAACGCCAACCGCGAAGTTTGGTTAAACGGTGAAGCGATTTTTCTTGTGGTACATAAGCAAAACAATCAACGTTTTAGCGTGCATGTGTCCGATAGCACGTCTATTGAGGTCTTAGGTACAGAATTCAATGTAAAAAATAGAACACAGACATCGATAGCACTGCGTGAAGGTAAAATCAATTTTCAATACACTGGCAAACTGGATAATTATGAAGTGAATATCCAACCCGGTCAGTATCTTATCTTGGACAAAAACAGCAGCACTTATCAGCTAAAAAACGATGTTGCCATCGATGCATTTTTCCTTTGGCAAAAACATAAGCTTTTACTCAACAAAAGCACACTTTCCGAAGTACTCGGAACATTAAAAGAAACGCATGGTTTAGAAGTGGCAATAGCAGATGATACCTTACTGAAAAGAGATGCTTCAGGATCTATGCCTTTAAACATTGGTGTTGAAGATATGATTTCTAATATAGCTTTATTGTACGATCTGGATATTAACAAAGAGAATAATCAGTTCATATTTCAATCGAAGCAACGCGTTACACACAAATAGAAATCGATAAAAGCCAGGCATTATGATAAAAAATTACATGCATGTTTTGATGCATAACAGCTCTTTATTGCCTTTTTTTTACTTACAAAAACTATTTTAACATTCAGACCCTCTAACATGAAACCATCAACAATCCACATTATTATGCGCTGTTAGGTCAAAACACCTAATAGGAACAGGTAAAATTTATCCTGTACGAAGAAATCGGTAAACCAATTTTACTGGTTAATGGAACTGCTTTGCCTTTTACTTAACAAAAAAAACAATTCTAATGATACGTAACTTTTTAAAAACCATATGTTTGACCTTGATTCTAGGTGTATTCACGCCTCCGAAGCTCATAAAATTGGTCGCGGCCGGTTCTAAACCGTTCCGCATGTCCGTGATAACAGAAAATCTTTTTAGCAGAGCCTTTACTCAAACGGTAAGTCTCGAGACTGCTTTAAAAAAGCTAGAAGAAAAGTTTAATGTCTCCATTGCTTATCGCGGAGGTTTATTAAAAAATAATCAAATAAACATGGATGTCCTTGATAATACATCCAATATTGAGGCAGCTTTGACAAAAGCACTGGCCCATAAGAAACTAACTTATACGAAGAACAACGACAAGTTCTTCGTTATCATCGAAAAGAATACCTATAATGAAACGGAAACTATTCGGCCAAAATCTGTAAAAGTAACGCAGCAAGGTGTAAGCGGTGTAGTTACAGATGAGAACGGAGAACCAATTCCATTCGCGGCCGTTAAAGTCAAGGGGACCAATCTGACAACAAGTACGAACGAAAAAGGACAATTTGCGATCAACGATTTACCTCAGGATGCCACAATAATCATTACCTACATGGGGTACAGACCAACCGAATTACCTGTAAACGGCAAATCGGTCATCAACCTTCAGCTGGAGCCGGTTGCTGCGGAGCTAAATGAAGTGGTGGTGGTGGGTTATGGTGTACAGCGAAAAGATGAATTTACGGGTTCGGCCACCCGCATCGGCGGAGAAAAACTGGCTGATCAACCGGTGCAAAGTTTCGATCAGGCATTGGCCGGTAAAGCCTCCGGTGTCAATATTGCGCAACCAAACGGTGTATTAAACAATGCTCCGGTTATCCGTATCCGAGGTGTCAATTCCATTTCTCAAAGTTCCTACCCGCTTATTGTCGTGGATGGGATTCCAATCAATGCGGGAGAAAGTGTGTCCTCTAATGCCAATGTGACCAATAATCCTTTGGGCGACATCAATCCAGCAGATATTGAATCCATCAACATACTGAAAGATGCAGCTTCCACCTCTATTTACGGCTCAAGAGGAGCAGCTGGCGTGATGATTATCACTACAAAAAGAGGCAAAACGGGCAAAGCACGTGTCAATTACGAAGGGTGGACCGGCATATCCAAGCCTGTAAGGCTACCAACGATGCTAAACGCCGAACAGTTCATGGAAATAAAAAATGAGTCGGTACTGAACTCGAAAATTTTAAGTGGAAATGCTGATGACGATAATGTTGCAGATGCCTATTTCTTCCCCTCTTATCATGAAGACGGATCGCTGGTAGATACACGATGGTACGATGAAACCTACCGTACCGGTTTTTCCCACAATCACAGCCTCAACGTTACCGGAGGCTCAGAAGACACCAAATACTTCTTTTCCACCAATTATTCCGATCAAAAAGGTTTCATCCAAAATAATGCATTTGACAGAATCGGTGTACGCTTCAATGTAGATCACAATTTAACGAACTGGTTAAAATTAACCGGCGGAGCCAATTATACCCGTAGCAATAACCAATCTCCCAACACGGGATCGCTGCGGGGCAATGCCTTTTTACTTACCGGTATCGCCCGTCTGGCTTGGTTAACCGCTCCTAACGTCAGCCCATACAATCCCGATGGCACCTACAATATCGCCAGCAGCACCAATTCGATGGGCATGGGCAATAATACGGTTGTCAGTAATTTTTATAACCCCACCGCCCTATTGGGACTGAACAGATACGATGCGCAAAATGATCATATTATCGGTAACGTAGGAGCTACCGTCACGCTGCTTAAGGGACTGGACTTTAAAACAAGTTATGCTGTAGATTGGACGAAAGTAGAAAACAAAACTTTTGAAAGTGCCTTACATGGGCCTGGTTTTACACCCGAGGGTAATGCCATAAACACCGTTAACAGCATCAACACCTGGAACTGGAGCAATACGATGTCGTTCAGCAGAACCTTTGGCCAGCACAACTTATCGCTATTAGGCGGTTATGAAGTGCAGCATTTCTATTTCAACCGTTGGGGCGCTACCCGCACGCAGTTATCCGACCAATATTACGATAACTTCGAAGGAAGCTATGGACGCATTATCCCATTTGGCAGTATGTTAGATACTGAATCATCCCTTATTTCCTATATTTCCAGAGTTAATTATGACTATGGGAAACGTTATTTTTTAACCATCAACTTCAGAAGAGACGGTAATTCTATACTGGGAGAAAAAACAAAGTTCGGAAATTTCGGCGGAGCTTCTGTCGGGTGGACACTTTCGGGGGAGAATTTCTACCAGGCGTCTTCCTTAGCAGAAATCATGAACAGCGTGAAATTGCGCGGCAGCTGGGGGCGCGTAGGAAATGCCAATAATCCAAATAAGTTTGCCTCACTAAACCTATATGAGTCGGCCCTGTATGGCGATGCGCCCATGTTGAATTACTACCAGGCCGGAAATAGCGGTTTGGAGTGGGAAACCAGTGATCAAACGAACATTGGGGCCGACTTAGGATTTTTCAACGACCGTTTGCAGATAGAAATGACCTATTTCTACAATAATGTGAATGGTTTAATTCTGAATGCCCCCCAAACCCCATCAAAAGGTATTCCCGATAACGGCATTATGTTGAATGTAGGCTCCATGTATAACCGTGGATTCGAATTGACGCTCAACGCACTTGTTTTAGAGCGAAATGGCTTTACATGGAACTCGTCCTTTAACTTTACAAGTATTAAAAACCGCGTTACCGCCTTGGCCGAAGGTGACGCTGATATCGTTGGTTCGACCAGTACGGCAGCAGAGGCCACCAATATTACCCGGGTAGGCTATTCCGTTGGCAGCTTATATGGCGCCAAAACAGATGGTGTAAATCCCGAAACAGGACAGCGTATCTTCATCAATAGTGCTGGTGAACGTGTGCAGTACAGCCATGCTGTAGCCGCGGGTGGCAGTAGATGGACTTATTTGGACGGTTCGCCGGCTCAGGCAATTTCAGGTGCCGATTATTATCTGCTGGGTAATGCACTTCCCACTTGGTATGGCGGATTTGACAATACCTTTCAATATAAAAACTTTGATCTGAACCTAAGTTTTGTATACTCTGGTGGTAATCATATCCAAAATGGCACTAAAGCGACCTTACGTGACCAACGCTTCTGGAATAATTATACCGAGATCTATGATCGGTGGACAAACCCTGGTCAGCAAACAGACATCCCCCGCCTCGTGTATGGCGATGTTATTTCCAATGGTTCTTCCTACCCTATATCGGAAAACGTCGAAAAAGCAGATTTTCTTAGACTGCAGACAGCGTCATTGGGATATCGACTTCCAGCAAAATTACTGGGCAAATCAGGCATCAGTTCCGTTCGTTTTTATGGTCAGGTGTTTAACGCGTTTTTAATTACCAGCTATAGTGGCTCCGATCCAGCGCTTTCATCCAATGGCAACGACAACCTAACGCCGGGCGTTGATAAAAATTCCGTACCGCAAGCACGCACTTTCACACTTGGTGTAAATGTCGGTTTCTAATAAAAAAGATTCAGTAGTAAAATTTACAGATTATGAATAACAAACATTATAAAATGCTAAAACACAGTATTCAATTATTAATGATTACCGTGTTATGCTTCGGTTCTTGCAGCGAGCAGGAATACCTGCATCCAGATCCCACTACTTACATTCCGCAGGAACAAACATTTGATACACCAGAACGTGTTTTGGCTTTGGTAAATGGACTATATAGAGGTATGAAAGACCAGCAATTCTATGGCGGTCGTTATTACATTTATTGCGAGGTAAGAGGTGAAGAATATATCAATAGAACGGCCAATCTTTTTACTGCTTTTGATTCCTGGAACCATACCTTAAATGCTGGCTCTAATGAAGCACAGAATCTTTGGATTGCTGCATATCGTACCATTAATTTATGCAATATTTTTTTACAGGGACTGGTAGACAATGCTGATAGAGTAGACCCTGAAGCAGCTATTGCATACGCTGCCGAAGCTAAATTTGTGCGTGCGGTTTCTTATTTTGCCCTGATTACCCTTTATGCAAGGCCCTATATTGAAAATAATGGTAGCTCTCCGGGTTTACCTTTGCGCCTGCTGGCCGAAACTTCATCGGCCAACAATTCCTTAGCCCGCAGTTCTGTAGCCGAAGTGTATGCACAAATAGTAAAAGATCTCGATGAGGCCGAGGCCGCTCTGCCCCAATCCTATGATACCCCTCTACTGAATACCACGCGTGCCCACCGTAACACCGCTATCGCCTTTAAAACCCGCGTTTACCTCACCATGGGAAACTACAGCATGGTGGTTCAGGAAGCGCAGAAAATCGTTTCGGCCAATGCTCCATACCGGGCCGAAACAGGCGTAGCCCATGCCTTGCAAGAAGATGCCAGCACACCTTTTCTAGCGAATAATTATACCACAACAGAATCTATCTTTAGCATGCCCATGACGGATCTAGATTCTACCACCGGGCAATCGTCTATTGGCTACAATCTCAATACAACTCCGGGAAACTCAGAATATAATTTAAATCCGCTGGGTATCATAGCCGATACGGAATGGCGTGAGAACGATCAACGTCGACTGTTCATTACCAGCGGAACTACCAAGTACCTCAAAAAATACAGCAAACCCTCTCCCTTTTTAGATTATATTCCTGTTATCCGGTACGCTGAAGTATTGCTCAATTATGCGGAGGCCGCGGCGCACGTAGGAGATCAAGATAAAGCACTCGACCTGCTGACTTACGTCAGAAATCGGGCAGATGCCTCCTACCAGTTTCCAGCAAGTGCCATAAACAATGCAGATGCCCTGATCAGTACCATTTTACATGAACGGCGGATAGAGTTTTTAGGAGAAGGATTGCGCTCTAATGATCTATTGCGTACTTTGCAGACTATCCCGGCAAAGGGTACCGCTCCTGCTGTCGCACCTACAGACGAGGCCTATATTTTTCCTTTGCCCAATTCAGAATTATTAACTAACAAAGATTTATAAACGATAAAAGTATGATGTACCTAAAAAAAACGATTACAAAGGGTTTCCTTATAATGCTGCCCCTCTTAGGTGGATTATTGTCCTATCAAACCGTACAGGCACAAAAATCAACAACAACGCCTGTTGACACTGAAAGCATTAACAGTAAAGTCAAAAATCTAAAGGCGTACCCCGGTTATTTCAATTTCTATTATGATGAGAAAGATGACAAAATTTATCTGGAAATAGATAAATTGGGTTCAGAATTTTTGTATTACACCTCTCTTACCGATGGCGTTGGTTCCGGTGGGCCAGAACGGGGGCAGGCAAATGCAGTCATTGCTAAATTTATCCAGGTAGGACAGAAGATTTTTCTGGTAGAACCGAACTATGCTTACCGAGCCATAACCGACAATAAAGATGAACAAAAAGCCGTAGAAAACGCCTTTGCGCAATCTGTTATCTGGTCATTTAAGCCCTTAGCTACTGAGCAGGGGAAAGTACTCATTGACCTGAGTCCATTTCTCGTGAGGGATAGTCAAAAAATAGCCGCCAGCATTGGCCGTAATAACCTTCCCGGCCTGAACGCCGGTGCCTCACAGCAAATGAGTCCTGCCTACAATTTTGATAAAAGTAGATCAGCTATCTACCTGGACAACACCAAAAACTTTCCAAAAAACACGGAATTCGAAGCCATTATTACCTTTACAGGAGGCAGTACCGGTGGCAGAGGTTGGCGAATGGGACCCGGTATTGCACCAGACCCCAATGCGGTTACCGTAAAGATGCATCAATCATTTGTTGAACTACCTGATGCTGGGTATAAGCCCCGTAAATTTGATCCACGTTCGGGCTTCAATATGTATAGTTACATGGATTTTTCCGCGTCCATGAAAGAGCCCATCGTAAAGCGTTTTACACGCCGACAACGCCTGGAGAAAAAAGACCCTAGCGCTGCGCTTAGTGAACCTGTAAAACCGATCATTTATTATGTGGATCGGGGTGCTCCCGCACTGATCAAGAAAGCACTTATTGAAGGCGGCGCGTGGTGGAACCAAGCCTTTGAGGCTGCTGGTTATAAGGATGCCTTTCAGATCAAAGAGCTGCCCGAAGGAGCAGATCCTATGGATATTCGGTATAACATTGTGAACTGGATTAACCGTACAGGCAATCCCAGGGCCTTTTCAACAGGCATGTCGCATATAGATCCCCGAACCGGCGAAATCATTAAAGGCGTCGTTACCTTGGGAGCAGACAGACACCGGCAAGACTATCTGATTGTTGAGGGCTTATTGCAACAATACGAAGATGGTAAAGAAGTAAACGACGACATGCAGAATTTTGCACTATCGCGTATCCGTCAGCTCTCCGCTCATGAGATTGGTCATACACTCGGCTTATATCACAATTTTACCTCCAGCACAAAAGATAGAGCTTCCGTTATGGATTATCCCTTCCCTCGCTTCAGCATGAACAATCAAGGTAATATAGATATAGCAGACGCCTATGCCGTGGGTATAGGTGAATGGGATAAGCGTGCTATTATCTGGGGATACCAGGATTTTCCCGAAGGAACCGATGAAAACAAAGCCCTAGATGATATCATGAAAGAAACACTTGCACAAGGACATATCTTTATTCCAGATATCGGTGGCTATGTTCATCCTATCGCCAACCAATGGGATGAAGGCACCAATGCCCCAGATGAGCTAAAACGCCTGCTCCATATCCGGAACCAGCTACTACAGAATTTTTCAGAGAAAGCCATTCCCGAAGGTGCACCTATGGCCATATTGGAAGAAGTATTGGTACCCATTTATCTCTTGCACCGTTACCAGATAGAAGCCGCAGCCAAGTCTTTAGGTGGCTTGTATTTTACCCATGCCATCAAAAATGACGGACAGGTTATTACCAAACTCATTGAACCTCAAGAACAATGGAAAGCCTTTGATGCCTTAATCAGCACGATTCAGGCAGATGCGCTTTCACTGCCCGAACAGTTAATACAGAAAATCCCTCCCCGCCCTTCAGGATACCCGCAGAACCGCGAAGTCTTTAACCGTTACACCGGTCCCACCTTTGATCCCATCGCTACTGCCGAAACAGTGGCCGGTACGACGCTGACCTACCTGCTGGACCCCGCACGCGCCGCCCGTTTAATTGAATATCAGGGCAGGGATGATAAGCAGCCCGGTTTTATTCCCGTGGTTGAAAAGCTCCTGGAGCTTACCTGGAAGAAACCTCTCGCTGCCGGATATAAGGGCGAATTACAGGCCATGGTAAACAATGTCACTTTGCAGTACCTGTTACAATTAGCAGCCGGTAAAGAAACATCCTCCGTAGTGAAAGGCCAAGCGCTCTATCTGATAGAGCACCTCGCCACGTGGATGCAAGATCATCTCAACACCGCTTCACCATCGTACGCTTCCAATTTACACTATGGCTTAGCTCAAATTAACACTTTCCGGGAAAATCCGGCCAAATTTGAAATTGAAGCCCCTATGCAGATACCTCCCGGTGCTCCCATAGGATCGCCATCGCTTCATTTCATCGATCAAATCTGTTTATTCAACTAATTTCTCCACATGAAAAGACAACTCATTAGCAAACTTTTATTTGTCCTCCTGGTAACCGGTGTGATACCCGCTGGATCTCCCACCCCTCTTTTTGCACAAAAGATCAATGCCAAAAAATTGGCCGCTTTAAAAAAAGAGCTTGTTCAGGAAATCGATAAGGAGCAGAAGATGAGCCAGGAAATGGTAGACATGGTCTTCAGTTTTGGCGAATTAGGTTTTCAGGAAGAAGAAACCTCTCGCTACCTAACCGGAATCCTAGAGAAAAACGGTTTTACCATCGAGCAAGGTATTTCCGGTGTTCCGACAGCCTGGCTGGCCAAATGGGGAAACGGTAAACCCGTCATCGCCGTTGGCAGTGACATCGATTGTATCCCCAAAGCTTCCCAAAAACCCGGGGTGGCCTATCACGACCCCTTGGTAGAAGGTGCACCGGGGCATGGAGAAGGCCATAACTCGGGAGTGCCTTTGAATATTACCGCTGCATTGGCGCTTAAAAAGATTATGGAGCGCGAAAAAATCAGCGGCACCTTGGTTTTATGGCCGGGTGTGGCGGAAGAGCAGTTGGGCACAAAGGCCTACTACGTACGTGATGGCTATTTTAAAGATATTGATGCCTGTATTTTTACGCACGTGGCCAACAACCTTGGCGTATCCTATGGCGACAGCGGCGGGAACGGAATGATTTCCGTAAAATTTAATTTTGAAGGGGAAGCCGCTCATTCAGGTGGTGCGCCATGGCGTGGAAAAAGTGCTTTAGATGCCGTGGAACTCATGAATGTGGGTTGGAATTACCATCGCGAACATATGGAGCCTACACAGCGCTCCCACTATGTCGTGACAGATGGCGGTGATCAGCCCAATGTCGTTCCCTCCAAAGCAGCCGTTTGGTACTATTTTAGGGAAAAAACCTATCCAAAGATTATCCAAATGTACGAGGATGGCATTCGGATCGCTGAAGGTGCGGCCAAAATGACCAATACCAAAATGAGCTACGAAGTATTGGGCAGTGCTTGGCCAGGGCATTTTAACCAAACAATTGCCGAAACCATGTATAAAAACATTCAGGCGGTAGGTTTACCCACATGGAGCGAGCAGGATCAGCAACTTGCCAAAGGCATCCAAAAGGAATTGCAGGTTAAAGAAGAAGGAATGAATGTTGAATTAGGTAAACTCGGTGTTCCCAATACCAATCCATCCCACATGAGCGGAGGATCGGATGATATTGCAGACATTGCCTGGAATGTGCCAACCGTAGTACTGCGTTATCCATCCAACATCCCCGGTTTACCCGGTCATCACTGGGCTAATGCCATCGCGATGGCAACACCCATTGCACATAAAGGCGTCATCGCCGGAGCCAAAGTGGAAGCCCTTACCCTACTGGATATGCTTGTAGATCCACAAATTATCAATGATGCCTGGACTTATTTCAATGAGGTGCAGACGAAAGAAGTAAAATACACCCCCTTGGTTTCAGAAAAAGATAAACCTGCTACCTATCTGAATAAAAAAATAATGGAAGAATTCCGTCCGCTCATGAAAAAATATTATTTTGATCCCAGCAAATATGGTACTTACCTGGAGCAACTGGGTATTAGCTATCCCACGGTGAGATAATGTGAAGTAAAAGGAGGTTGACTTATCATTAAAGTAGCCTCCTTTCACTTGCGCTGAACAGCAACATCGTGTCAAACTTCCGCTTGCCTCAGCTCCCTTCAAAGGACAAACCCAAAATAAAGATCTTTTATTTAATTCGGAAATATTTTCTCCGGGAGCAACTTGCAATACCTTTCTGCCAATATTTTCCTTTATCTAAACATAACCGTGAGATAACATCTAATTTATTACATCTGTCTATCTGCTAAAAGATCTATATATACGGTATTTACTCTCCTTGCTTATTTTTTTCTGTGCCTGCCGCAATGATGGACGTTCAATCAAAGTAAAAAGACCCGATACGGAAGTCAATCTATCTGTTATGCTGGCCGAACATTTCTATGCCATACATCCAGACTTCAGTGTGGCTATTTCGGGAGGAGGATCAGGTTTGGTTTAGTTCGAAGAACCGTAAGATCGGCTCCATATTGATCGAAAGCAATAGCAAAGCTAAATTGTATGTTCTCTGAGGGATACAAAATAAATGTTTATTTGACATTTAAATAAAAAATGTATATTTACTACTTCATTAGCTATACCAACATTTAAACCAACTTATTCAAATGACAATGACAAAATTATTAAGCATTATTGTAGGAGCGGCCCTGCTTTTCTCTGGCAACCTACCGGCACAAGAAGATACTGACAAGCTGTCGAAAACCGACCAACAAACATTCAAGCAGTGGGCCCAAACACCTCCTATGGGATGGAACAGCTGGGATTGCTACGGTCCTACGGTAGAAGAGCACGAGGTCAAGGCCAATGCCGATTATATGGGCAAAAATTTAAAGAAACATGGGTGGGAATATATTGTGGTTGATATCCGATGGTTTGTTGAAAACGATAAAGCGGGTGGTTACAATCAAACCGATCCCATCTATGTATTGGATGAATACGGCCGGTATCTGCCTGCAGTTAATCGTTTCCCCTCTGCAAAGGAAGGCAATGGTTTCAAGGATATGGCCAAATACATACACCAACAGGGTCTGAAATTCGGTATACATATTATGCGGGGCATCCCGAAGGAAGCAGTTGCCAGGAAGACGCCCATTCTCGGTACTGACGGCATCACTGCCGACCAGATCTACAGTACCGAATTGCAATGTGAATGGTTACGGGATAATTATACTATTGTAGCAGATAAGCCCGGTGCTCAGGAATACTACAACTCGATCATCAATATGTACGCCGATTGGGGAGTGGATTTTATCAAGGTAGACGATCTCTCGCGGCCTTATCACCAGGGCGAGATTGAATTAATCCGAAGGGCAATTGATCAATGCGGACGGCCCATCGTTTTAAGTACTTCCCCCGGCGAAACACCCATCAGTTCAGCTGCACATGTCAGCTCACATGCCAATATGTGGCGAATGGTGGATGATGTATGGGATACCTGGGATCACATTACCCATTTATTTAAAATATCTGAACAATGGTATCCCTATATCGCTCCCGGTGCCTGGCCCGATTGCGACATGATACCTTTAGGCCGGATTTCCATCCGTGGTGAACGGGGCGAGGATCGGATGACCCGCCTGACACACGATGAGCAGTATACCTTGATGAATCTCTTCACCATTTTCCGCTCTCCATTGATGTTCGGTGGCGATTTACCCAGCAATGATGATTTCACTTTATCGCTGTTAACCAATGAAGAAGTATTAAAGATGCACCGGGAAAGCACCGATGTACGGCAGATTTTCCAGCAAGATGGCAAGGTCGCCATCACCTCCAAAAATCCAAAAAGCGGTGAGGTCTATTTGGCCTTATTCAACCTGAACGATGATCCAACACCCGTTGCTGTCTCCGTGGATTTAGCAGATCTTGGACTGGAAGGAAACTTTGAGGCGTATGATTTATGGACCGGGCAACAAGTTGCAGTAAATAACCGTTTTCAACAGGAATTGGGGCCTCATAGCTCTGTGCTTGTCAAACTTAGATAAATTCGCCTTTTTATAACAGAAGTTGCTAAAAAATCAATAACAACTGGCCGTCCGTTCAACACATTGGTTTCATTTGAAGAGAGCCCGTGTTGAGCGGACCAAGCAAATAAATTGCACCGATACTTGCAAACAAAAAATATTAATTGTAATATTGACAATAATTAACCACTTAAACACCAACATTAACCAATGCGTATGAACCAATCAACCAAACAATTACCTGTCTTTAATAAGACATAATATCCGGGCCATCCCATCACAGCCATTCCAGACTTGAATATCCTTTAATGCTTATTCAAACCTGTAAGTAACATTTATTGAGCGTAGATATCAATATCTTGGATGACTCCATCCAGGATTTCCTATACGCTCAATCATATGTAATAATTGTATAATAAACACTTTATACGCACCGGGACCAAAGACCAATTGTTCACTTAAACTTAATTAAACCATGAGAACACCCATTAAACATTCTCGTCGAAAATTTTGGCCAGTATTCCTGTTTTCCATACTGTTGGGGCAGCTGCTTTACGGCCAACAACTTTACGACGTATCAGGAACGGTTACGGATAACCGTGGAGAACCCTTAGTAGGTATCAGTGTGCTGCTCAAAGGCAGTCAAAAAGGTGCTACCACTGATAATGAAGGACGCTATACCATCCGTCTGGAAAGTCTGGAAGGGAGCCTGACTTTCAGTTATATCGGCTACGTTACGCAAGAAAAAGCTATTAATGCACAGGTCATCAATGTAACAATGGAAGAAGATGTGGCCAATCTGGATGAGGTGGTGGTTGTAGGTTACGGTACACAGAAGAAAAAAGATCTGACAGGTTCTATCAGTTCTGTCTCCGGTCAAGAGCTACAAGCCGTTCCGGCAACCAATGTGTCCAACACGCTGGCCGGAAGGCTACCGGGCCTTATCGGCATGAATGCTTCCGGCGAACCGGGTTTTGACGACTCTAATATTCTTATTCGTGGAATCAGTACCACCGGTAGCAGCCAACCGTTGATTGTGATTGACGGAGTTCCCGCACGTGAGGGTGGTTTCTCCCGTCTAGACCCCAATGATATCGAAACCTTTACGGTACTGAAAGATGCTTCCGCAGCCATCTATGGTGCTCGGGCGGCCAATGGTGTTATACTAGTGACCACTAAGCGCGGGCGTATCGGAAGGCCAACTGTTGATTACACCTTCGATTACGGGTTAAGGCAGCCCACACGTATTCCGAAGATGTTAGATGCAGGTGATTATGCGACTGCTATCAACGAACTGAATACAGCCGCCGGCCAAAGCCACACGTACACCGAAGAGGACATACTGAAATTCCGTGACGGCTCCAATCCGGCAACACACCCCAATACAGATTGGTTTGCCACCACTCTAGCCTCTGTTAGCCCGCAGACCAGGCAAAACCTATCGCTCAGTGGTGGAACCGAGAAAGTGAAATATCATGTCTCGCTCGGACACCAGTTCCAAGATGGCTATTACCGCAACGGCGTATCCAATTTCAAGCAATATAATTTCCGCAGCAACCTAGATGCTCAGGTGACCGATAATCTGAGTGTCTTTTTCAACGTTGCTGGCCGTCAGGAAGATCGCAACAGTCCGCACCACAGTTCAGAGACTATCTATCGGTATATTTTATCAGGAAAACCTATACAGATGGCTTATCTACCCGGCACGGATCTCCCGGGTTTAGCGCTGGGCGACGACGTTAACCCTGTAGCTGCTGCCACCGATCTCGCCGGTTATCAACGCGACGAAAGGCAGTTTTACAATGTCGATTTTGGTTTTACCCATCAGATGGCTTATGTCACACCGGGTTTGTCCCTTACCGGAGGGGCTTATTTTGATGGTTCCAATTATCTATATAAGCATTTGCACAAAGGTTTTGACCTCTACGCGCTGGAAGATGGCGAACCGTCACGTGTACGTTACGGCCTTCAAACGGGCAGTATCGACCATAATATGCGTAAATTTCTTGGTATCACCGCTAATATGCGCTTGAATTATGATCGGACTTTCGGCAAACATGACGTTGGCGTCTTTGTTGCTTATGAGCAAAACAGTACCAATGCAGATTACCTTCGTGCCTTCCGCAACAATTTGCTATCAACCGAGATTGACCAAATTTTTGCCGGCGAGATCAACTCTGCTATGCAGACCGACGGCAATGGCATAAAAACCTCGCGCAGGAATTATTTCGGCCGCTTTAATTATAGCTATGCCGACAAATACCTTTTACAATTCAATTGGCGTTACGATGGTTCATCCATTTTCGCTCCGGGCAAACGCTATGGTTTTTTTCCAGGTATTTCCGCTGGTTGGCGGATTTCGCAGGAAGACTTTATGCATCCGCTCTCTTTTATCAACGACCTGAAATTACGGGGCTCCTATGGGCAGCTCGGTAATGACGACGTAGGTGCCTTTCAATTTTTGACCCGCTATCTGATCACCAACGTAGAAGGAGGGGTATTCGGTGGAAGTAATCCCACTTTAGCTCCAGGCCTGATCACCTCTGTACTAGCCAACCCCAATATTACCTGGGAATCTGCTACCACCTACAATGGTGGTTTGGATGCGGCAATGTTCAACAATAAGCTCTCCATTAATATCGATTATTTTTATACGAAACGTGCTAATATTCTCGGTCCGAGAAGTTCGTCGATTCCTGACTATCTGGGACTCGACCTTCCTGATGAAAACATCCGTGAGGTGTCCAATAGGGGGTTTGAGCTCAGTGCCAACTACAGTATGACCATTGGGCAATCCCAATTATCCATTGGTGGGAATATAGCCTACAACAGAAACAAAATTGATTTTATGGACGAGGCTGCCGGCGCTTTTCCCTGGCAAATGCAAACGGGAAAAGCTATCGGCGCGCCCTTACTATGGGAGGCCATCGGCATTTTTAGATCGCAGGAAGAGATCGACCGTACCCCTCATGCTCCAGGGACCCAGCCTGGTGATCTCATCTTCCGCGACGTTGACGGTGATGGACAAATCAATGGTAATGACCGCGTTCGCCAGGAGTTGACAGACATACCCAGGATAACATTCGGTTTACCGTTGAACTTTTCCTACAAAAGCTGGAATATCAATGCCTTACTGCAGGGACAGGCCCAAGCACAGAAATATGTATATTTCCAATCAGGTACTATCGGCAATTTTACACAGGAATATTTTGACAATCGATGGACGGAGCAAAACCCCGACGCATCCGGACCTAGGCTTTACGACAGGGAGAACATACCTACTACTAATTACACGAACACCTATTTCCTTCGTGATGCCGCTTTTCTTCGTTTAAAAAGCCTGCAGATCAGTTACAGTCTGGATAACGAATTGCTAAAACGCCTGCCATTCTCAGCTTTGCGGATTTATATCAGCGGCTTCAACTTGTTGACATTTGACAGGTTAAAATACCTTGATCCCGAAGCCAATCCCAATGATCAAAATTATGCCGGTTGGAACACTCCGCAGACAAGAGTATTCAATGCTGGTTTAAACGTCACTTTTTAATTTACATGATCATGATTACGTATAATAAAATTACTTGTAAAACTCTGTTACTGGCCTTCTTTTTCATCAGTATCACCTTCGCCTCATGTAAGCGCGACCTATTGGATTTAAAACCATTGGATTCAGTTTCGGATGCCGATGTATGGAATGACCCGAATCTCGTACAGGCCTTCATTAATCGCCGTTACGATCAGATCGGATGGGGCTGGACAGAATCGTGGATGAGCTCCGTTGTGGATGAGACTTATCTGATTTGGAGCCGGGGTTGCGAGCCCATCACCAGAGGTTTTGTTAATCCCAATGATCTCGGCCGTATGAATGGCGGCTGGTACGGAGGCGACAACCGCAACTGGAAAACCATTTGGGATAATATCAAAGACTGCAATGTTTTCTTTCAGAACATTGATCAGGTACCTTTTACTGATGAGGAACTCAAAAACCGTTTCCTAGGCGAAATAACTTTCATCCGGGCCTTAATGTATTTCGATTTGGTTAGCAAATATGGCGGTGTTCCTTTGGTAACAGTAGCCTACGATCTCGATAATATGGAAGAAGGCGCCCAATTGCCCCGTAACGACTACGAGACTTGTGTCGCATTCATCGTGAATGAATGTGACAAAGCCGCCTCTCTCCTTCCGGCAACTTTTAGTGGATCGGATAACGGACGTGCAACCAGTGTAGCGGCTTTAGCACTCAAATCACGTATGCTACTGTACGCGGCAAGTCCACTTATGAATGAACAGGTGCAGGATGAACTGGTAGGCTATACCACTCCGTCAGTTGATCGCTGGATCAGGGCCGCAGATGCGGCAAAAGCAGTTATCGATCTGGCCTCTGCTAATGGTTATGGCTTATATGACCAATATGGAGATGATGTCAAAACAAATTATACCGAGATGTTCCTTGACAAATCCAGTCGCGAAGTCCTATTTTCCAGACAGAATTATGGCTCGCCCAATAACATGCACTATATTGATCAGGTCAACTACCCAAATGGTTATGGAGGTTGGGGCGGCAATGTGCCTATCCAAGAATTTGTAGATGATTTTGAAGTCTTACAGGAAGGACAGGCGCTGCCCTTTAATTGGAATAACCCCACTCTGAGAAGCACCCCATACGCCAACCGCGATCCCAGATTGTACGCTTATGTCTTATATGATGGTGCCTCATGGAAAGACCGTACCCTAGAAACACATTTCAGGGAACAATCCGGCACCAATGCACTAGCCGGCGGCAGAGATACTCGAGATGGTACAGAACCTTGGAACACCAGTACTTCCGGCTACAATATGCGCAAATTTATTAACGAAGGTTACGTTGCCAACAGTTGGAATTTTGTTGGTCGTTCAGCTCAAAACTGGATCTGGTTCCGTTTAGCAGAAGCCTATCTCAATTATGCGGAAGCGCAATACCATGCAGGAAATGAAGGTGATGCACGCTGGGGTGTAAACATGATCCGTAATCGTGCCCGCATGCCCGAAATAACTGCAAGTGGAACGGAACTTTTAGAAAAAATCAGGCACGAGCGGCGTATCGAACTGGCTTTTGAAGAACATCGCTATTTCGACATCAGGCGCTGGATGATAGCTGAGGATGTAATGAATAGAAATGCAACTGGTGTGGTCATCATTAAAAAGCTAGATGGCACAACAGAGTACAGGGCACATACAGGCACCCCGGAAACGGTTGTTGAAGAGCGCAGTTTCGTAGCACCGCGTATGTACTGGTTACCCATACCACAATATGAACGTGACCGAAATCCAAATTTACAACAGAACCCTGGGTATTAATTAAAAGAAGAATGCCTGGCCGTCTAAAAACCAGGCATTCCTCTTTAATAAGGTTTTACCGTTTCAACAATTTCCTGGCGATGTCCAGTTTACGTTACAACTATTCTAAAAACGAAGATCCGAATAATGGATATTTCCAAGGATCATTATCGCCAAAACTGGGTTTAGTTTATCAGGTAATGCCAAAATCCATAATCAGGTTGCTGACGATTTCATAGCTTTTCTGCGCCACCGCCTGTTGTCTTTCCTGTCTTTTTAGTATTTCTATAACACCCATTTCAATTGTGCCTCCGGTCACTTTATAAATGATTCTATCAAAGTTACGATTTATTTTGCTGTCTTATCACGCCTACAATCGCCGCTGATCAAGGCTTTGGCAATAGCCGACCGAGCAACGTATAGATAGACAAAACAAAAATCGTATCCGATTATCAGGGAGCAAAAACTCGATAGATTTAGTAACTTCGTTTTTTAACAACTTAGATATGGATAAGATAAAGACGGTTATTTTTGATTTAGATGGTACTATAGCGAATACCCTTCCACTTTGCATTCAGGCTTTTCGCCATTCCATAGAACCATTGATTGGAAAGTCGATTTCTGATCAGGAAATTATAGCTACTTTCGGTCCATCGGAGGAAGGCACAATTAGTGCATTGGCTCCCGACCACTACGAACAAGGGGTTCAAAACTACTTACGTAATTACGAGACGCTGCACCATATCTGTCCAACACCGTTTGAGGGTATACCGGAAATCCTAAGAGACCTGAAAAATAACAAGGTTATGCTGGCGCTTGTTACGGGAAAAGGAGCATTGAGCGCCAATATTTCCTTAAAACTTTTCGACCTTCTCCATTTCTTTGACGTCATAGAAACCGGATCACCGGATGGCCCCAGAAAGGTTGAAGGAATACAAACCGTTTTAAAGCATACACCTGACACGAAAAAAGACCAGGTTATTTACATTGGCGATGCGCCGAGCGATATATTAGCCTGCCGGGAAGTAGGTATTCCTATCGTTGCTGCCGCATGGGCGGAAACAGCAGAGCCAGATAAACTGCGTGCACTAAATCCAGATTATATGTTTTTTGAAGTGAGCGATTTCCATCAATGGCTGGAGCTACTTAATGCGGTCTGAATTCGAAGCCGCTATCCATTTATTTTTGCCACATCGGTTACAAGTATGCTTCCCCGAAGCCAAGAAAGCTGGGTTACCGCAAAAAACACAAGCATAAGTCCCATGCGCTGAAATTTCGACATGCTGTTTCCCGTAAACTTTCGGTAATATCGGAAGCCCATATCTAATATCCTTCGTAGGAAAAAAGAAAACGGAGATATTTCCATTGGTCTCAAGGATTGCAGTTTCCACCTGACCTAAATGCGTTACGCTCACTTGTCTTAATTCAGCAAAAAATTCATCCATAGCTAACGAATCTTTCGAAATATTATCAATAGCGAACATCCCGTTTTCAATAATGTAAATAGGGTTACCTTCTACCCATTTTTCAATTTTCCGGCTTTTAGCAGTGAACCATGTTACTGATCTATATGCTATGATGATTGTACTGCATACCAAGAACGCGGGTATAATGGCAACATCTTTATAAAACATTGGATCACCTGCGGCAGATCCCAAACTTATAATTATTGCAACTTCAAAAATAGACAATTGACGTACGCCCCTTTTTCCGGAAAGCCTTATGATTACGAGGACAATAACAAACATTACCATTGTTCTCGCAACAATCTCAAGCGCATACTCCAGATTTAATTTTTCAAAAAAAATTCTATACCAATCTATTTCCATAAAACAAGCAAATCTTAACAAAATTTCAGTAAGTACCGGTTGTGCAATCAAAAGCTATCATGTCTAAAGAAGGCTTGAATGATTTGTTTGACATTTGATGATTAACTTCAAGCGTTTTCCGGATTACGGTAGAAAGTTACGAAATGGCGTTGACATTTAATGGGTACAATTAGGACGAATAACGGATATACCCGGCAAAAGCTACTCACTTCTCAAACTCTTCACTGGGTTTGCCCTTGCCGCTTTTATTGCCTGGAAACTTATTGTTATAAGTGCAATAATGATTGCAACAAGCCCGCCTATAGCAAATAACCACCAACTGATATTGATGCGATAAGCATATTCTTGCAACCATTGGTGCATGTAATACCATGCGATGGGTGTAGCAATCGCAAAGGAAATAGCAATGAGTATAATAAATTCTTTTGAAAACAAATAAACGATATTACCTGTGGTAGCACCGAGCACTTTACGAATACCCACTTCTTTTATCCGCTGCACGGCCATGAATGAGGCTAAACCATACAACCCAAGACAGCTCAGGAAGATTGCGATGGCTGCAAAAATTTTATACAGAGCCGCTAACTGGTTTTCCTGTTTGTAAAAACTTTCAATTTTATCATCAAGAAACTTGTATTCATAAACATAATCGGGAAATATTTGCTCCCATGTTTTTTTTATAGATTGCATTGTAGCAGAAATGTTTGAGGCTGTAAGCTTCATTCCGGCCTGGCGATACATGGTGCCGTTTGTGGTAATAAGCAATGGCGCCAGAGCATGATGAAAAGGTCGGTCATTAAAATCTTTCAATACACCAACAACAGGACATTTTATGAGGTCACCAAATATGCTTATTTCTTTACCCAATATATCTTCCGGTCGTTTAAATCCCAAATTTTTCACCAGCGTTTCATTCACCAAAAATTCTCTTGTCAGATCGGAGGCTTGTAAATTTCTTCCGGCTACCAGTTGTAATTTGTAAGCCGGCACATATTCGTGGTCAGCGAATTTGACAATAGCTTGAAAGTCTGCTTCTTTTATTGAACGGTCAAATTTGAACTCAGTCCACAAATTATTATCGTCTTCAACCGGCGTACTGGAACTGAAGCTTACGGCTTGCACGCCGTTTACTGACAATAACTGTTGCCTTAAATAATCCCTCTGCACGGTAGTATCCGGACGGAAGGGAACATTTACTAGGGCATCTCTATCAAAGCCTAAGGGTTGATTCATGAAATAATTCATTTGCTGGACAATGACGAGTGTGCCGATGATCAGTGCCTGAGCAATGATAAATTGAAACACAACCAATGCTCTTCTTAATGAAATTCCCTTTGCAGTATTTATTGTGAGTTTACTCTTTAAAGCATGAACAGGATTGAAGCGTGATAAAACGAGAGAAGGATAAAAACCGGCAAGTGCGGTTACCACTAGGGTTAGCGTCAAAAGAAATAAAATAATTGCAGGATTGCCCAGTATGTTGAATGAAAGTGAAAATTCTAAAAGTTGATTAACAGAAGACAAGGCGAGAACAGTAATAACTACCGCAAGCAGGACAGCACTGGTAACGATCAAAAATGTTTCAACGATGAATTGGATTTGCAATTGCAGTTTGTTACTACCCAAAACCTTTCTTACGCCAATCTCCTTGGCACGATTAACAGCCTGTGCAGTGGAGAGGTTGATAAAGTTAACGCAAGCAATTAACAGAATGAATGCTGCAATCAACCACAATACGTTGATCAGTTCATAACTGATTGTTTTGTTGCTATAATTACCTGTTTGTGTGTCATAATGCACCGCGTTTAATGCTTGTATAATATAAGTATCCTTATGATCGGGAGATTGTACCTTTTGTGCGAATGCGCTTAATTGTTGATTAAAATCATCAACAGCAATATGCGGCGGCAGCAAAATATAACAACCAAACTCAGGTGCGGTTCCATTCCAATCGGGATTTTGTAATCCGTGTTCTTTATCGCCTGTAAAATCCGTTCCGAAAGCAATTGCCAGTTTCAGCTGAAAGTCTGTATTGGCAGGTATGGTGGCGAGAATGCCGGAAACTTTCAGCTCGATGGGCGGTGATTGAAATAATCCGGCACCTATTCTATAGGATACGGTTAGTTTTAGGGTTTTACCGATTGCGGTCTTCCAGTCACCGAAATATTTTTCTGCAATCTCTTGGGTAAGCAATACATTGTTCGGATCTTTTAAGGAGGCATATGAACCTGCGAGCAGTGGGAAATCAAATATGTTAAAGAATGAAGGCGTTGTATAAAATACGCCGCTCTGCTCTCTAAAATTCTTAACAGGGTTTCCGTTAACATCAAGTACCTGTAACTGATCGTTATGGCTTGCATATATCGGAGCTACTTCTTCTAGCTGAGGAAAAACCGTTTTTAATGCTATGGGCATTGGAAAAGGGATGCCTTTCTCATAAGAAGTATTGACGGCATCCGCATGATGATATTCAGTTAACACCCGATAGGTGCGATCTTTCTTTGCGTGAAATTCATCGAAGCTTGTTTGGAATTGTATAATGATAAAGATCATCATACAAACGGCAATACCAACAGCCAATCCGATAATATTAATAGCGGCATAACCTTTATTGCGCATTAGGTTGCGCCTGGCTATCTTAAAATAATTTCTAAACATAAAACTGCGGTTTGATTTCTCGTGAGGCCACTTTGGGGTGGTTTCATTATTCGAAATTACCGCCACAAACCGGGGATAGCGTCCCAGATTATAAGATGGGCGCTCTTTTTTCAGATGATTTTTATATGCAGCCGGGCTTTCCCCGGTCAATTGTTTGAAAGCCCGATTAAAAGTAGTTTTGGAATTAAATCCCGATTCAAATGCAATACCCAGCAGGGTAATATGATCATAAGCAGGGTCCTGCATTTTCTGAATGACGTACGCAACGCGGTATTCATTGATGAAATCATTGAAGCTTTTTTTGAGCACAGTATTGATGATCCGGGATAATTCATGGGGCCCTAGCTGTAGCTTTTCGGCCAGCGAGTTTAAACTTAGTTCCGGATCTTTGTAATGGAAATTGGTTTTGACAACTTTCTTCAGCCAAATACCTTTCTGCTTCAACTCAGCCGATAGCACCGGTCTTAAAAACCAAGGTGCATCTTCCGATACGCTAACTTCCGGCCTTAAAAGGGCCACCATCGCCATCCAAATGGCCATTACCGCTAAAAGAAGATAGAAAGGATAATAAGCCTGGATGCCTAACTGGTTATGGTAGTAAAAATAATCTACAGCTGTAAAAGGTAGCCACAATAGCCATAAAAAGCCAAAACCTATCAATAAATCACGTAGCCACCGCAATTGGTACCGATACCGATCACCCCCGTTAAATTTCAAGCCTCGGTAAAAGTACTCTATCTGTTTATGAGATGCGTATAGGTAGGTGCCGACCGAAATAAATGCCAACAATTGTAATATAGGGTTCAGCTGATGAAAGGTCAGCGTATGATAAGTGGCCGCACCCGTCTTGATACTCTCCTTCATCTCCAATACCAGAACACCCTGTTCGAGCAATAGCGGGCCGAAATGCAGAAGATCCTTAAAGCGAAATGTTTTGTTAGGCCAGGTTATTCTGCGGACATAAAAAAAGATCAGCGGACCTATTGCCAGCGAAAATTGCAGCGGCAGCCAGCTCCAATGAGAAAAATAGGTTTCAAGACCGATGCTCCTGCCCAGTACCCAGAGCAGCCGCAGCACCGTTGTAGCCATGGCCAAGCTCAAAAAGCGGTTTGCAGCCCGGTTTATCCTTTTGGCGAATCCCAATTGCAGAGCAAGAGAGAGCCCGATAAATATCGCTCCCAAAAGAGCCAGGTCATAGGGGGTGATATGGAAGATATATGCACTCAAGTGGTTTCTTTACTTCAATCCCCATTCCAAACCATTAAGTTATTAATATAAAGTAAATTGCATTTTACTTACGCTAATCAATGTAACGCTAACGGACAATGAGTGTTCAAAAACGAACAACATTTGCTTGGGGAAATTAAGCATATCTTATTTTTTCTATCTTGGCGTAAAACGCGGCATGGCCTATTTAGTTTCACCCAGCTTAAAGCGATTCCAAAAACTTCCTATATAGCGGAACACTACGTTCTATCCATTCATCAGAAGAATTTAACTCTATCCCATAGTAAGCAAAAAACGGTCGGTAATCAGCCTTTACATATTCAAACGATAGCTCGAACGGCCGGGTCAATTCCTCCATGGTATATTTATATCTTTCTCCCGAACCATACTCATGTTCATCAACCCCTACTGACATCGCCAGCGCCACTTTCTTTCCCGACACCTTGTAACCACTTTTACTGCCATAGGCCCAACCGTAAGTCAGCACCTCGTCTAACCATTTCTTAAAAAGTGGAGGGCAATTAAACCAATAATAAGGAAACTGGAATACAATTTTGTCGTATTGCTCCACCAGTTTTTGCTCGGCCAACACATCAATTTTTTCATCAGGATAAACTTCATACAGCTGATGCACAACATATTGATCAGGATACTTTTTTAATTCTTCCACCCACCGCCTGTTCACTTTCGAGCTTTTAATATCGGGATGGGTAACAATTACCAGTGTTTTCATATCATTGATTAAACTTATCTGATGCAAACATAAACAGCTTACCTCAAATTTTGTACATTAGCAACCTATTGTATGATACTATAAAAAAAGTAAGTAATGTCTAAGATTAAGGAATCATCTACAAATTTTGCGAACAAGCAGGCATTAGCCGATGAATGTCCGGAAGTGTATGCCGCTAACCTTATTGGTGGGCAATGGGCTTTGGTCATTTGTTCCTGGTTGCTCAACGGAAAACTACGATTTGGAGCCCTTAGGAGGCTTTTACCCAACATTACGGAGCGTATGCTTACCTTGCAACTTCGAAAACTAGAAGAGCAAAACATTTTGACCCGGACGGTTTACGCGGAGGTCCCTCCACGCGTGGAATACGAACTCACGCCAATTGGCTACGAATTAAAGCCGATCATTAAACAACTTGAAAGTTGGGGGAAGAAACATCAACAAATGAACCAGAAAAGTTAATTGTGCTTGTAAGGCGTGGGCCCCAAAGGGAGATAAAAATACCGCTTTTCGGGGATTTATCTAAGTGGATATAACACCTATATTTGCTAGGTAAATATCGATCTATGAAAACATGTCGCTTTGGCGTTTATATCACTTCACTGTTATTATCATTCTTCATACTTTCCTGCTCGAAGGATAGCGATACGCAACCCGATGGGGATGGTGCCGGGGGAGAAAACTTTTATCCACAAGACCTGACGGGCACGATTTATTACGATTGGGCCACAGAGGGCATCATAAAGGTAGAATTACCCAGCGGTACCGGGGGATCTTTCATTCCCGACAAGGGCAAACTGAACAGTTTTGATGTATCCAAAGATGGTAAATACCGATTGACCGCAGTCAATGCAAGTACATTAGGACAGTATGATGTGCGGTTCACGTTAAGCAATTTGAAAGATGGAGGTATAGTAGAAGAGTTCATTTACAACAGCCCCGCCGGCAACCCGTATTGCCATGGTCAATTATCTTTCGACAACCAATTTATCCTTGTTACATCTAACGACTATGAAGACGGAATTACGATTTTGAAAACCAACGGCGAATTCGTTGCGCGACTGAGCGATATCAACGGCGAGCGCTTCGAAATGAACGAAACTCGGTGCTGGCTTCCCAACAACGAAATTCTGCTTACCCACGGAAAATACATTATCCGTTCGGCTCCGCCTTATACTGGCGGAAAGCTCGTGAAACAAATGGATTATGAAGATTGGGGCGACCTGACCGTCAATCATGATGGTACCCAGCTTGCGCTACGTATTGATAAACACATTTACACCTTGGATATAAATGGTGAACAGCTCACACAGGTTACCACAAGCAATTTCAAGGAAGCGGAGCCGGTTTTCTCTCCAGACGGAAAATACCTGCTAATCGGATCTGATTACAGGCAAACCGGTCCTTTTGGTTTCGTGTGGGATTTGAAAATTATTCCCAATGATGGTAAACAGTATAATGTTGATCCCGTTGACGCTAATTCTATAGGGGTAATCCCCGTTTTCTGGCAAGGAAAGGACAAGATAGAAACTGCCGGCGGACAGGTTGTGTGGAAGTAAGTTCAGCGAAATGAACAAAGCTTGGTGACAGTTTCAGTAGCTGCAATAATAATGAAAACTACGACCACATCGCAAACTTTAACTATATATCAACAATCCATATATCGTGAAGGATTGGGCAAATGAGCCGAATAAAACTTGTAATCGGCTCATTTTATATGTATATTTGAGCCAATTAAGAAATATAATCGGCTCATGGCATATAATTGGCAGCTACAAGGATGGCCTAATTTTAACTACAACGTAGAAGAAGTGCAACCATTGATTCTTGCGTTCGCACAGGAAACTGGTGAGGTGAACGGCCTTATTCAAGGGTTGTCCAGTGAACTCCAACAGGAAGCACTACTCCAGCTCATGCTGTCCGAAGCTGTAAAGACTTCAGCAATTGAGGGCGAATATGTAAGTCGTGAAGACGTGATGTCTTCCATCCGGAATAACCTCGGTCTGAACAATACGCCAATATATATCAAAGATCAACAAGCAGTAGGAGTAGCCCATTTGATGGTGGAGGTCAGAAAAACCTTTCAAGAGCTGTTGACTTCGGCGATGATCAAATCTTGGCACCGCCTGCTGTTTGTCAACGCAAACCGGATCAATCCAGGTGAATGGCGGCAAGGGGACGCCCCCATGCAGGTGGTTTCAGGTGCCTACGGCCGCGAAGTTATCCATTATGAGGCGCCTCCATCGACACGGGTGCAGCATGAAATGGGAGCATTTGTCGACTGGTACAATTTGGCAACCTTTCCACTAAATGGGCAGGTGCCTAAAGCCATATTGAAATCGGCCGTTGCACACCTCTATTTCGAATCAGTTCATCCCTTTGAAGATGGCAACGGTCGTATCGGGCGGGCAATAGCGGAGAAAGCGTTGTCACAATCACTTGGACGTCCCGTCATGCTAAGCCTATCCAAAACGATCGAAGCAAACAAAAACGCATATTACGCCGCTTTGAAAGAAGCACAGCGCTCGTTGGATATCACTGCTTGGATTGACTATTTTGCAAACGTCATCTTAGATGCACAGCGTGATGCGAAGACCATGATGCAATTTACGTTGAAGAAAGCGCAGTTCTTTGATCGTCATAAAAATCAGCTTGACGACAGGCAAATGAAAGCAATAAACAAAATGATGGACAAAGGAACCGATGGTTTTGAAGGTGGAATGACCGCCAAAAAATACATGGGTATCACGAAGGTTTCAAAGGCTACGGCTACACGTGATTTACAACTTTTAAACGAAATGGGAGTATTGGTACAAGAGGGGGCTGGAAGATCAGTAAGGTATTACTTAAATTTAGCATACCAATAGCGGCTTTAACAATTTCAGCTTCCTAAATATTATATCGACCAGTTCTTCTTAATTAGAAACCGCAAAAATAAGTAAACCAATCTTTCAACGATTTATCAACTTAAAAATAGCGCATTTTGCAGGTTATTTGAGCAGATGGTTTTGCAAGTTGAAAACTGAAATCGCCGAATTTCGGTTTCTTCATTCCCGAAAGATAAAAGTTCGAGAACGCCACCCCTTCCTTCGGTATGCCAACCATGTTTTTATCTAGTTTGCCGTTACTGTTTTCATCATCTACTACGGTAATGCCATATGATCCTTCAGGTAGTTCAATTGATAGTTGCATCTTACCATCTTTCAAGGTTGACTTTTTGAATACCTGCCGAAACTCTGGCTTTTCGGATTTGAAGCTCTCCTCATTCTTAAAGACAGCCAAAAGGATCTGCCCATTGGATGATTTGATGTCTGATACCTGAATATTTACGGTTTGGGCAGAAAGTGCGGTGCCTGATAGGGCCACGATTGATAAGCAGAGAAAAAAGACTCGTAGTAAATAATTTATGGCCATAGTCTAGTAATATAATGTATCGTCGTTTATCCTCAAATCTAATGATAACCGATGAATTCGCAACAAAAAAGTAAATTTCGAAATACCTGACCTACCTTATGGACTGATGATAGACCGGACACGATATCCCACGATAGCTGTATATGGCACTATGCAAGCTATAATGATATCAAAGTAAAATAACTAGCTGATATTATTTCTAAATCTTATTTTTCGGTTGCACGTCTCCTTTATCCAAGCTACCGTGATTACAAACCTTTCACTATTACTTCTTCTTTAACCAATATTTCACCATCACTATTTTTTATCTCGATATGATAGCGCCCTGGAAACAGATACAACACATTGTCCTTGTCGCTCACCAGATACTGATCTGCGGGAATTCGCCATCCCGGTGCTTCATTTGCATAAAATGCCTGTACCGTTTGCCCTTGGGTGAGTTGTTCAAATTTGACCTTGTAAGGTTTACGCAATCCGGCTATTTGATAAAAACCAGGTCTAGCCTCTCCTCGATATCTTGGAAATATTATGGAAACATCCACAAATTCGCCATGCCACGCTTTCCCATCATTCATCGCAATCACAGGTCTGCTTATCTGTCGAAGATTATTTACAGCAGTGAATTCCTTGGTCTCCAGTTGCGGATAAAAGTGTTCGATTTCTTTAGTCTGATCAATAGCAAAAGGCTCTATTCCGGTAATCTGCTTAATATACTGGCCCATTTTCTTCCAGCCATTGGCGTTACCCTTATGTATGTGGTCATAACCTGCATACACCAATATCTTTGCCTGAGGATCTTTGGCTATGATTTTGCCAAGGTTTACCGCCATGACTGAATCACGAAAACTGTTGCAGTAATTACGGTCTGCACCTTTATTATCGCAGGGCTGCTTCGACTCATAAGGAACCAATTGGAAACCTAAGTGTAAGCCATGCCTCATAAGTTCTCCAAAAAGGGGTTCGCGACTGTAATAACCAGTTTTATAACTAAATTCCCCGCTACTGTTTATCATCGAATCTTCCAATGTCTCTACCGCAAGATACCGGTATCCGGCATTATAAAAACCCCGGAGCATTTCCGTTACAAAAGCACGATGATAAGGGATATGATGCGCTTCATTCATCATGGTGATCTGGTGCTTGGCCGACTGGCTTATGATATAATCAGCAGCATCAATAAATTCATGCGTCTTGACAAAAGCGGTATCGCACTCGACTTTTAAACTATCTATTATACTCAGGTATCGCTGATCGCTGTAATATAACGTGCTATCATAGTCTCCTAGAAAAGAATAGTAGGTCGTCATGGCCTGAAGCCACATACTTAACCCAGCTTGATCTTCTTGCGCTATTGGAATGTTTTTGAGCATTTTTAAGGGGGCTAAGTAATCTTCGGCATCGGCGTCCGTGATTGCAATAGCCATGTTGAACGAATCACTTGGCCTATCCTGCGCCAGGACACTAATATTCAACAATAACAAGACCGATAGTGTAAACAAATATTTCATAAAAATTAATTAGTCACCAAAACTAATAAATTAGTTTAAAATTATCAAGGCTTTCCTCGCCGGTAGGGTGATGACAATAAAATTTTAGTTCAATCGATATCAGTCAGAAATGATTGTTGTCTCCACGATAATCTCCTGGTTGTCTTCTGCTTTCGGGAGTAAGACGTGATACGTAACACTGGGTGCCTCGGTAGTCCAGCCCTGATAGAAACTCACATGTAATATTTTGTTACCCTTACAATCACCCCTTAACTCGTAATGGATCGAGCTATTACCTGTCCCAAAACCCTTTTTTCCTATCAACAGATCGTATTTATCAAATACGATATCAGGATGGCATTCGCCTGTTACCTTTTCATCATACTCGGCTTTGTTGCTGATTACCGTATAATCGTTGTTCAGCGCAATGTCGAGGCTTCGGCGTGTATCCGTACAGCCATAGGTGTCTTCAATGGAAGGCAATATCCAGCCAAGATCTGTTGACAAACAGTGCGCCTCGTTTTTGCCACAAGTTGTATTTAACAATAACACAAGTGCAGGGAGGGAAAAAAGGATGATTTTATATTTCATGGTTCGGTTGCTTTAGCGGTCTTGTTCAGATAAACGCCTCCCTAATCGATTACGCTACAGATACCATAATCATTCGTTCTCATCACCCGTTCGATGATTTCTCCGTAATGTTTATCCATTTTACTGGTTTCTCATTAGCAGTTCTCAAAATATAGGGCAAATATAGCATTAGCGTTATCATGGTGGAATACCAAATTATGGGAAAATCTATCGTCAAATATCTCAAACCTTTACACCAATAAGAAAAATGTTCAAGGATATATGACACATCAAATAATGTGAAAAACGACAAAAGCGAGCAATTTCGAACGTTAATGGCTGGGATTACAAGCAAATAGCCAATAAATACGTTAATGGAAGTAAAGTTAAAGAAATTTGACTTAGCACTTCAAATATAATTATCTTCAAAAAAAAGCTTCACATTTTTTTCTTGCTTCTTCAAACGATTTAATCTCATAGTAAATAACCAAACGAACCAAGCAAACAACTCCCTCTTTATGAACACTTTTTGATAACAGGCAATTCTAAATATGAAAAACTGTGAGGTGAAACGTGTCCCTATTTCGCGGCTATTATCAAATAAAACTAACTATTTTTATAGTGCTATATCGAACTATATTAAACTATTTATCAATTATTATTATAAATTTTTTTCAATTATGCTGGAACATATCGGTCACCATATGCTGGGACGGATCAATTATCGCTTTAATAGTGGTGGTGAATTTTCCAACCGAATCAAGCGCAGGCATCATTTATTATGGCGGGAGGCAGAACCGCTTAGAAGACTGTGGTTAACACAAAAGCATCCCCTGAATGAATGGCGCGATGAAAACTTATGGCAAAGGCGATTAAGTAACAAGCTCAATGCGAAGGAATTTGCACAGTTAAACGGTTGTAAAACCTCCGAACTCTACTGGAAAGGGCGGAATGTAGAGAAAATCGACTTTTCGACACTGCCCGCTCAATACGTTATTCGCCCAACAAGGGGAAGCGGCTGCACAGGGGTTTTCCTTATGAACGATGGATTAAATTTGCTCGACAATAAACGTTATTCGCCCGAAGAGATTGTTCTTTTATTAAGAGCATGCGTAAGCGAGTTCCCTAACCAACATATTCTCGTAGAAGAATTTTTACAGAATGAAGCCGGGGAATACTTGATTCCGGTCGATTATAAATTTTACTGTTTTAATGGTAAAATTGCGGGCATCAGTGTGATCAACAGGTTTGGCAATCACGGTGGGACTCGTAGTTTTTTCAACGAAGATTGGATTCCGATGAAACCCTTACTCTTTTCTTTTCCTTATGACAATATATCAGAGCAAGCCAAACCAAAATGTTTTGATGAAATGGTTGAACAAGTAAAAAAGCTGAGCAAAATCTATGGTATCTTTGTAAGAATAGATTTTTATGCCACCTCCAAGGGTGCCGTATTTGGCGAATTCACGCCAACACCCGGCTTAGGTATGGGGTTTACCAAATTCGGACAAAAATTGTTCACAGCTTATTGGGACCAGTACTGCAAAGGGCAAATCTAAGGTAGAAATGCCATTACGAATGAGCTTCCGGCATAAAAGGGGTGTAAAAACTTAGCGATAATGTCCGGGAGCCACGCCAAAAGCCTTTTTAAAGGCCACACAGAAAGATGATGGTGCGGCATAACCTACTTTGAATGCGATTTCCTTCAGTGAATAATCCGTGTTACGGATTAAATCTATGGCCTTTGCCATCCGGATTTTGGTTGTATATTCAAAAATACCCATCCCATATAACTCCTTGAAGCCCTTTTTGAGCTTGAACGTATTAATCCCAAAGGCTTTGGATAGGTATGCTATGGTAAAAAAGCGCTCTGCATTAGCCGTGATCAGGTTTTTCACGTCCTCGAAAAGCTGTTTATCGCGATCTCCCAGCTCCCCTTTAGTTTGTGTAATCGTTCGGTCTGCATCAGACTCAGCCTTTTCAAAAAGTAAACTGAGCAAATGATTTACCTTCGCTCTTACGAAATAATCTCTACTGATTCCCTCCAACTTACAGGTTCTCATATCTTCCAGTAAATGAGCTACCTCAAGTGTGATAGGTATCCCTTTGTTAAATAATCGTGCATATTGATTATACGAAACCTTACGAATAAACTCCTTTATCGAAATATTGGATGTGGCCCATTCATTGAAAAAAGAAGGGGAGATATAGATATCAAGATTGCGGTAGCTATTGCCTTTACGAAGATATACTTCCACATCGGCATTTTTTGGTGTATAATAAATGTAGGCGTGATTCGGAAGATACTCATTTTCCACGCCGTTGATCTTGTCCTTCAAACGAACAGGATTTAGAAAGAAACTAATCTCAATAAGCCCCTCTCCTTCTGTATGGAAATGCTGTGTACAATCTTGCCGGCACGTATAGACATGCTCACAGATGTTAAAAGCCTGAGAATTGTGAATATAAGTCGTACGAAAAACACGCTCCATTACTGCTGTTAAAATTATACCAAACTAAAAAGCATTTCTACCAAATTCGAAAGCCGGCAGCATGCCATCGAACTAAATTTGCAGCGAATTTAATTATACTCATTCTAAATAAAATGGTTTATATGCTTTTTTACATAAAAAACAGGAAGGCTTGCGTTCTTATGCTCCTTTTCTTAATTTCTGTTCTTCCCTTGCGCAGCCTTGCACAAGGCTCCGGTGAAATATCCGGAAGAATCACCGATCATCATGATACTCCGCTAAGTGATTTAACGATCATCCTGAACAACGGTCTCCGGCAGACAGTGAGTGATGAGGAAGGCTACTTTACTTTTACTGGATTGGCAGACGGCCACTATACCGTACGCGTACTTTATTTTAATTCCCCGGCAGAAAAAGCTATTACCATTACCGGGCAAGAGAAGCTTCGTTTAGATTTCAGTATACAGGCAGGCAGTCAGGAGCTGGATGCTGTCACCGTATCTGTTAATAGAAAAACGATACCATCGTCTACCTTAAGGTTATCAGAAAATCTGCTGGTAACCCCTCAAAACATACAGATTATCGATCAAAACATGATCAACGATCAGGTTATTCTATCTACCGCAGAGGGCTTTACGAAGAACGTTAGTGGGGCACGGACGGTATACCATCAGGAAGAAGGAAGTGCCGGCATTTACGTTCGTGGCTATTCGGCCTCAAACTTACGGAACGGTATGGATGTTAGTGGTAGCTTTGGACCGTTAAGGGAGGATATGGCCTTTGTTGAACGCATAGAATTTGTCAAGGGCCCCGCCGGTTTCATGATGGGTAACACACAACCCGGTGGCTTCTATAATATTGTGACGAAGAAACCTAAAATCGATGGTGAAAGCTCCGCCCGCCTCACCTTGGGCAGCTTTGGTCTCTACCGTGGAGAGGTTGATGTAAACAGCAAACTATCGGAAGACGGGAAACTTTTGGGCCGTTTGAATCTTATGGGTACCAAAAAAGGCTCACACGTCATTACCGTATCTCACGAGCAATTTGTGATCAACCCTTCGGTCAAATACTTATTATCGGATAAAACAGATTTTACCGCGGAATATATTTACTCGCAGAACGCTTTTACCGGTGGTTTTTCAAAGTATGCCTATGGGCTTAATAACTTCAAGGAAGTGCCCGATTGGTTCAGTTTTAACGACCCCATCATCCAACCCACCGTCGTGCGCGAGCATAATATCTTTGGAACCATCAACCACCTGCTTTCAGACACCTGGATGTTAACGGGCCAGTTTGGTTACATCAATTCCGGTATGCAGGGCGAATCGCTCTATACCTTCTTTAATTCCATTGATGCCGAGGGAAATGTCTTTCGCCGCCTAGCCGCAAACGATGCCCTCAATACGTCAACCGTTGGGCAGGTGTTTGCCAAAGGTAAGTTTAACATAGGACAAACGCAGAATAACGTATTAATGGGCTTAGACATGGGAACAAAATTCTATGTTGCCGACTGGACAAACCTTCCTGATACGGTAGGTGGGGCTTTCAACATTTACGATCCCGTTTACGGCAACCTTAGCGCCAGCGATATTCCGGTATACGACCGGAGCAAGCCCTTGCGTGAACGTGGAGCGATGTACCTGACCGAATACACCTATTACTCTGCGCACTTTCAGGATGAGGTACATCTGCTAAATGATCGTCTGCGCATCGGTGCTGGATTACGCTATACCACTACAACACGTACCAGTGCAGCATCCAATGGTAATCGTGTAGACAATTCGGCACTTACCCCTAGATTTAGTATTACCGGGCTGCTAACGCCAACACTTACAGCCTACGCCCTATACGATCAAAGCTTTCAAGAGCAGACCGGTATGCAGTTGAATGGTGACCCCGTAGATCCTTCCCGCGGCATTAATCAGGAGGTGGGATTGAAGAAAGCATGGTTTGGAGGCAATTTATTGGCCGGCATTACCGCCTATCACCTTACACGCACCAATATTACGACTACAGCAGGGCCAGATAACCCCGGTTTCGTAGAGCAATCGGGCGAGGCAACATCCAAAGGTATTGAGGTAGATATCAATGGAAGGATTGGAAATTCATGGAATATCATGCTCAATTATGCTTATACTGACGCCAAAATTACAGAAGATAATGATCCCAGCAGGGTTGGCCAGATGTTATTGGGTACAGCTAAACACATATCTAATGCATGGATCAAATACACGCTGGACGAAGGTTTGCTGAAGGGCCTAGGCTTTATGGCCGGTTATGAATTCCAGAACAAGCGGGCGGCATGGCCGGTAACCGAAGAAAAATACCTGCCCGACAATCTCTTTCTCTTAGATCTCGGCACCACCTTTAAAAAAGACAATTACCAAATATCGTTACTTGTAAACAATCTGACGAACCGTTATAATTATACCGGGCATTTCCCTGGAGCATGGGGTTATTCTCATTATGGATGGCGATCGTTACCACCTCGAAGTTTCCGCCTTACACTGGGTTATAGCTTCTAGGTATAAATAGGCCACGGTTACCACTAGAATGTTACAATTAAACAAAATTCTTGGCACAGCACTTGATTATATGATTATAAGGTTTAGGTTGGATTAAAATCGAACGTCTGGCATCTCAAAAAGCCAGACGTTCTTGTTTATGAACAAATGTTAATCTGACAAAGTAAGCACCTGATAGCCAAAACCTAACATTCAAAATTGTAATGCATCTCACTTTTATAACTGACCGGGCTCAGTCAGTCTCTTGAATGAATACGTTAATTTTACTGCAATTAATCAGTTGGAGGCGCTTTTCAGCAAAAACACAAGAAATTATGGATAGACTTAAAGACAAAGTAGCGATAGTTACCGGTGCAGCCGGTGGTATTGGTGAAGCTATAGCCAGGTTGTTCGCAGATGAAGGAGCACGGGTTCTGGCAACGGATATTCAGGAAGAAAATTTAAAGCTTTGGGTGCATCAAGCACAACAGGCAGGCCAGCAAATTGAATATGCTTTACACGATGTGGCCTCAAGGACCGATTGGCAAAGTGTAATTACAAAAGCGCTATCCCTTTATGGCAAGGTAGATATCTTGGTTAACAATGCCGGTATATATCCCGCAGGTGCCACTACCGAAAATACGACGGATGACCTGTGGAATAAAGTCACTGCCGTTAACCTCACCGGACCATTTATTGGCACTCAATTATGTATACCACACATGAAGGAAAACAACGGTGGTGCTATCGTCAATATTTCTTCTATCGCTGGAATAGTTGGTGGCAACGGAGCGGCCTACTCGGCTACAAAAGGCGGCTTAAAATTATTAACTAAAGATCAAGCTGTGGAATTTGCGAAAGATAATATACGGGTAAATGCTATACACCCCGGAGGTATTCTTACCCCTATGACCGATTTTATTGGAACCGCAGAGGAGGCAAACGAACTTATGAAAGACCTTTGCCCCATGGGAAGATTAGGGAACGTGATGGAAATAGCCTATGGCGCACTTTATCTGGCTTCTGACGAGTCATCTTATACAACCGGCATAGAGCTGGTTATTGATGGGGGGCTGGTTGCGAGGTAAGAAAAACAGATAAATACTTTGTTAAGGAAAGAAACGTCAAACGAAGATGACTATTTTTTAATCCTGTTGTATTTCCTCTGCGCCATCTATCACCGACTGCATCAACAAATCCGAATAGCGATCCAACCCTATTTCCGAAAAATGCTGCCCGTCAAACCTGTCTATCGCATATATCAATTTATCTGTGTTCGGCCCAGCAAGCACATTTGGCATTTCGTTTATCGTTTCGATCTGTGCCTGCTGGATATTGGCATCAATCCCAAGTCCAGTTAGTGCGGAACGCTTTGGCGCATATGAAGCTATCGAGCAATAGAACGGAGCATCCTGTCCGAACTCCCTTACTGTATTGATGATGGATACTAACCTATCCTTATAATTTCCTTTGGATATTCTACTATTATCTGCTTCTCCCTGATGCCAGAATATATGAGTGGCTTTAATGTTTTTCTGCCGAAGAAGACCAAGTGTTTCTACTAGATCGGTGTTACAACGACCGCTTGACCAGCAATTAATATTGGTTCCGCTTATACCAATAGGAATTACAACCACATTCCGGCACATCCTGTTATCTATCAGCTTATCAGCAAATATTGTCCAGACACTACCTCCCAGGCCTCCTTTCATGCCAAGCAAAGGTTCCTTAGCAATAAATGTATTACCTTTATAGTAATTAATGATCGTATTATGCGACTCGTACAAAAAGTTACTTGAATTAGCTGAATTGGATTGACCAAAAGCCAATATAACAAATGTTGAGTCATCTGATGATGAGACATCAAAGTCAATTTTTTCCCGGAGAAGTTTATTTGCGGTAACTAGGGATTTTACAGAATTGGAGAATGACTTTCGATGATATCGATGAATATACTTTCCAAAGGTCGCTGTTGTAATGGATAATAACAATAAAAGCGCAGCCAGCGCCATGCAGCGTAGCTTTAGGTTGATTAAAAAACGCATACACAAAAATACACATTATTCTACAATTTGGATAAATTATTTACTAATAATTTCACATTAACTTATCTGTAAAAATAAGTTAAATTTGATGTCTTTTTTTGAATATTTAGAATATAATGTATAGTGAAACAATAAAGGTAGATCGCCATGATCTGAAGTCATATGCTTAAGTTGAATTGATCTTTTTTCTACGAGACGTTGTTGAGCAATCTGAAATTCGCCAACTCTACACACAACTAACCACAAACATATCTCAATATTTAACAGGTAGTTATACATTACGTATGAAACAAATTGCGATATATTTTCTGCCTTATTATCACTTACTTTGTTTGAGTTTCAACAAAAAAACCAATGAGCAGATATGACATACTGATGCGCTTGCACGGAGAAATTTCTCTGGTGATTGCTAACCTTAATGAGGAGGAAGCCGATGATAATGTAAAAACGTTAAATCAACTGAGCAACGAAGGCGAAGTTTATTATAAGCAACTGACTCTTGAAGAAAAGGGTAGTAAAGCCTCAGTTCAACAATTCACTCATAACCCTGTATCGGCGATTACGCATCACGATACCCTAAGCTAAACAATTTAACAAAAAAGCGTCTCTTAGATGTAATTATATCTAAGAGACGCTTTTTTTTATAGTACTATGTCTATAGGCTATCAACTCCCGATAGCCTTCACCTTGAAGCCTATGGCCTCCAGTTTCGCTTTGTCCAGGATGTTCCTGCCGTCAAATACATGGGCAGGCTTCAGCATGTTGTCATAGATCCGCTGCCAGTCGTAATCCCTAAACTCGTCCCACTCCGTCAGCACAGCTACGGCATGCGCATCCCTGCACGCCTCATAGGGATCGTTCACCACCTTCAGCAACGACTTGTTCTCATCGCTGCTCCGCGTGGCAAGGTAATCCAGATCCGTGTAAACCTGCTGAACCGGCACCTTCGGATCATACACCGAAAGCTCCGCCTGCTCCAGCAGTAAATGGTCCGCTACATAGATCGCAGCCGATTCCCGCGTGTCGTTCGTGTCCTTCTTGAAGGCCCAGCCCAGAAAGGCGATCTTCTTCCCGTTAACCGTATTGTACAGCGTTCGGATGATACGGCCCGCAAAGCGCCGCTTCTGGTGGTCGTTCATGATGATAACCTGTTCCCAGTAATCGGCAACCTCCTGTAACCCATACGTACGCGCGATGTACACCAGGTTCAGGATATCCTTCTGGAAACACGAACCCCCGAATCCGACCGAGGCCTTCAGGAACTTCGGACCGATGCGGCTGTCCGTACCGATCGCTCGGGAAACCTCGCTAACATCCGCCTCCGTGTGCTCGCAGAGCTCCGAAAGCGAATTGATCGACGATACCCGCTGCGCAAGAAAGGCATTGGCCGTCAGCTTCGAAAGCTCCGAGGACCACACGTTCGTCGTCAGGATACGCTCACGCGGCACCCAGTTCGCATAGACCTCAACAAGCGACCCGATCGCACGCTTCCCCTCTTCGCTCTGATCACCCCCGATCAGCACACGGTCGGGGCTCAGCAGGTCATCGACCGCCGTTCCCTCGGCCAGAAACTCCGGGTTCGACAGGATCTGGAAGCTCGCACCGCTGCCCGTATGGGAAAGGATATCCTTCAGCGTGCTCGCCGTACGCACCGGAAGTGTCGACTTCTCCACAACGATCTTGTCCGTGGTGCTCACACGCGCTATCTGACGCGCGCACAGCTCGATCCATTTCAGGTCCGCGGCCTGCCCCTTCCCAGCTCCGTAGGTCTTGGTGGGCGTGTTCACCGATATGAAGACCATCTCCGCTTCATCGATCGCTCCGTCAACATCGGTAGAGAAAAAAAGGTTCCGGCCACGGGCCTCGGCAACAACTTCGCTCAGACCCGGCTCATAAACCGGGATCTTCGTCACGTCGGAATCGTTCCAGGCTGCTATACGCGCCTCGTTCAGGTCTACAACCGTAACCCGGATATGCGGGCACTGCTTGGCGATCACAGCCATCGTCGGGCCACCAACATAGCCCGCTCCTATACAACAGATTTTTGTTATGCTCATAAGTCGTATGTTATTCAATATATTATGTAGAAGAAATTATTTATTAACATTCAGATACAAAAAAATCTATCTATGAATTTCTACTTTCCTATCCTTTTCCACCATTTATCTTTTACTTCTTCCTGATTATAATAGCCATATGTATAACCATAATAACTTCCACTGCCTTCCTTGACATCATTTAAGACGACTGCCATATTTTTCATTTTCTTTTCTCTCCGCATGTCTTCAGGAAGGCCGATCAGATCACGCGGCGTATAATCTGCACGGACCACATATAGTGAAACGTCACAATATTCGCTTAACAGCTGTCCGTCAGTCACTGCGCCAATTGGCGGTGCATCCACTATAATAATATCAAACATTTCTCTTGCGCGTGCCAACATTTCCCGGGTACGTGGGTTTATAATCAATTCCGATGGGTTGGGAGGAATGGGCCCACAAGATCCGAAATAGAGATTGCCCGCTTTATTAACCGGCTTGATCATATCTGCCAAGGTCAATTGATTATCAATGATAAAATTCGATATCCCATTTCCGCTACCCGTATAGGTTTTAGATAATTTGGGTTTTCGTAAATCAAATTCCAGTAACAAAACCTTTTTATCTGATACTGCAAAAACGTTTGCCAAATTGATCGATGCGAAAGATTTTCCTTCTCCTGGCATCCCTGAAGTGACTAAAACCACTTTGTCTTGCTCATTTGGCATTAAGAATTGCAGATTTGTTCGCAGGCCTCTAAATTGTTCAGCAATAGGTGAACGAGAAGAATCAAAGTCAACAACTTCACCAGTATTCGTATGGTGGCTCAATTCACCTATGATCGGCAGCGAACTTCTTTTCTCAACATCCGCCCGCCCCCTTACCTTCGTATTAAAAATATCTTCAATATATATTTTGCCAGTCGGAATCAACAAAGCAAAAATAAAAGTACCCAACCATATGATTTGCTTTTTTGGAGAAAAAGGTGAGCCATCTGCCTTAGGCGGATCGATCACCCGGATACCCGAAATATTAGACGGTTTTGCCAATGCGGTTTCTTCTCTCTTTTGCAGTAAAAACAAATATAGTTCCTGCTTCAACTGTTGTTGCCGAGACATATCCAAGAAAGCTCGCTCCTGCGCCGGTAGTTGTCGGATATCACCTTGCGATTGTCCAGCACTTTTCATTAACTGCTCTCTATTTACATTCAGGGATTCGCGTGTATTTTTGATAAACTCAAAAATACTTGCCTTCATAGATTCTATGCGTTTATTCACATTGTCGATATAGGGGTGATCTGCCGTATAAGCTAAGGTTAAGCGCTCTTTTTCTAGAATTAGACTGTTGTAATTATTCAACATCGAATTGAAGCCTTGATCAGCTACGCCATCGTTCAGAGCTGTTCCGGAAATCAAACTTCTTCCCCCCGGCTTACTCAACAACTCTTCTACTCCATCCATCACCATCATCCGTGTCTCAAGCGTTGCTAATTCTTTGATGTACTCGTTGCTATTCTGCAAAATAATCTGCGATTGCGCACCAATGTTAGCTAAGCCCTTGTCTTGCATAAAGCGCTGTATATTCTGCTCAATGCCATCTAGCTCGGCATTTACCAAAATAATACGCTCGTCGATGAAAGCTATCGTACTGTCGGCAATTCTACTTTTGTCCCTTATATTCTGCCGTATGTATTCGTCGATGTAGTATTTTAAGATATATTCACCCTTCGCTCTTATAGCATGATCGAACTGTAAGTCGATAATGGTAGTCAATTTATTCGATATGTTGGCACTTAAGGCTCCTCTAAGCCGTCCAACGGCATTGTCCAGAGGTGCGATAGTTACTTTGTAAGTCTGTTTCCCTTTAGCAAAGGAGTAATTATTTTTATTCAATTTGAAAGCACCGTATCCCTCAATCTGAAAAGAGGTGTTAAAGGGGATATCATCCAAAACGATTTCTTCGTCACTGTCTCCAGTATACTTAAGGCTAAATTTTGCGGTGTCTGTGGGGCTAATGTATAAGGCCAATGTTTTATTAACCTCGTCATTCACGGTGAACTCCAAATCAAAAGGAGGCTCAAACAACTCTACATCCCTGAATGATCCCACATTAAACCACGTAACATATAACTTCAAGTCGCGCACCAGCGATTCCATCAAGAACCTGGTCTTCAGAATTTCCACCTGATTATCCACTCCACTAGTTGTACCCAATAAGCCATTCAAGTCATATTGACCCGAACCCTGGCTAGATTGGCTATCATCAATCAAAACTTTCGCAGACACATGATAGGCCGGTGTAACGTAATAACGCAGGTACAAAAATACCGCGGCAAAACAAATAATTAAGCTGACTAGAAAAAGTGGCCATAGGCGAACTAGCCTTCCCAAGTATTCCCGGAAATCAAACCCCGTATCAACGTTAGACTTGTACTTCATTTCTTGATTACTCTCTTGCATAGTAAAATACCCTTATAAAGATTAAAGTCGTGTAATAATTAATACCACAGTAGATGCCAATGACGCAATAACTGCTAGCATACTAAATCTTGATGACTCGGCAGAAGCAATTTTTCCCTTACTCGGTTCCACATAAATGATATCGTTTTGCTTCAAATAATAATAGGGTGAATCGAATAATTTTGAATCATTTAGATTGAAACGCACCATTTCCTTACCCTCCGGTGTTTCCCTTATCAAAAGCACGTTCTCCCGCTTACCATAAATAGTTAAGTCGCCCGCTAAGCCAATGGCATCTAATACCGTCACCCGCTCTGACGGCATGGTGTAGCTGGAAGGCCTGCCCACCTCTCCAATTATTGTTACTTTAAAATTCACAAACCGCACTTGTACGGTTGGTTGTATCAGATACTTTTTCGCTTTCTCCCGAATCAGATTTCGCGCTTCGTAGCTGGTTAAACCCGCCAATTTCATTCTTCCCAAAATCGGTAATTCTACTTCCCCTTCCTTATCGACCACAAAACCTGTAACTCTTTGTTGACCACCTGCGGCAACTACGCTATTGTTCGTTGCAGCCTCATTGATCGAATTCGAAGCCGTAAGTTCTGCTGTCTGTATAGTAATATCCAAGATATCATCAGGCAATATAGTCGGCTCAGTGAATGCTGATTGACGGATTTTGTTGTATTCTGATTCCGGTATATTTTTAAAATACGGGATGGTTTTATTACTTCTGCAAGACGAGCATACAATAGCGAGCAAAAGTGTTGGTAATAGTATTTTTTTCAGCCTATACATCATTCTTTACAAATTTGTCTTAAAATTATCATTTCTTCTCAATAGTGAACACTTATTTCACTTTTTCTTTACATAATACCCTCATATTTTCTTCAAAACCGTGCATGATCTTCTCTTTGGAAAGATGATCCATCGCATAAGCCCTGGCCTCATCTTTATATGGTTGCAAATCGGTATTCAGCATTGCTTTTAGCCCTTCAACTAGTGCACTCACAGATTCAGGCTCTACCAGAAAACCTAACTTATTATCGGCAATGACATCATGAAGTGAGGTACCTGGCAAGGCCGTGACCAATGCACATCCACCAGCTGCTAAAATTCCCGTAAGCTTGCTGGGCATCACCAGATCGGAGGCCGATTTTTTCTGCAAAACCAAATGGATATCGGCAGTTGCCAGCAAAGCACTTAGCTTGGCATAAGGCTGCAAGGGATAGAAGTAAATGTTTGGAAGCGCTTTAGTCTTGGCAAGTTGTTGTAAGCGCTCCTTAGCACCCCCCATTCCCACGATAATAAATCGAACATTATCCTGATGTCTGAACTGCTCAGCTGCATCAATAATCATCTCCAAACCTTGCTTTTCACCTAAATTTCCGGAATATAAAATTACCCTATCGGTTAATGGTATGTTCCATTCCTCCCGTAGCGATTCCTTCTTCGATAAAGGCTTCACGGCGTCTTCATCGACCCAGTTCGGGAACATCATGTATTTTTGCTCGGGAACGCCCTTCGATAAGATTTTTCTTTTCATTCCTAAACTGATTGACGAGATGGCGTCGCTGTGTTTAAGGATATAGCGTTCAGATTTAAACATTAAGCGCAACAACCGCTCGTTTTTAATCATACCCAAATCCTTCGCTGCATCTATCTGCAAATCCTGAATGTGCGTAATCAGCTTAGCTCTTTTTAATTTGGCATATAGCATTGCAAAAAAACCTAAATGAAAAGGAGGATTGATATTGATCACCACATCATATTTCTTTTTCAATAGCAAGGCGAACCAACGTGGGAAGACACCACCAAGAAAAGAGAATTCATGGACAATACGCTTTTTAGACGTCACTTCTTTTGGAACATATAAGGGCACACGATACACAGTCACACCGTCTCGCCTTTCCTTATGCCAACCCTTCCCCTTGTAAGCTGGATTTATCTCCCACTCGGGATAGTAAGGAGGCGCGGTCACTACGGCCACCTCATGCCCCTGACTCGCCAACCAAGTAGCCATCTCCCCTGTGTACTTCCCAATACCAGTGAGTTCAGGAGCATAATTAATTCCAAAGATTAAAATTCTCATATTAGCTTTCGGAATTTTTCTTATTTAATAATTCTCTTGTTTTCAAAATGATAAAATATTCATAGATAGCCTGTAGAGTCGCATAGGTAGTACCGGCAGATCCGTCCAAAAAAGCCCTTCGACCAAAAACCATATAACACCATTTAATAAAAGGCCTGCCAGGCATTTTATAGAAAAGTCCTTTTTGATGAAAGCGCTTTTCTGTAAAATCTTTACTGAACAGGGCTTTTCTCCAAGAGAACTTCGTACCCTTTCCCATATCTTCTAGTCGCATTGCCGCTTCCATGTCGGCGTAACTTAAGTGCCTTTGTAACCAGTAGCGAAATCCTTTACTGAACGGATAGTGATCTAAAAAGCCATTGATTCGACCGACAGGGCCGTCAGGAATCGACACCGGGTTTACCAACCGCTCATACCGCATCTTATCCGGCCTGAAAAATCGTAAGTAATATGGAGAAATCTGTGCATGCTTTAACCATTTGCCGTTCCAGGCAAAATCGCGTCGCTGCAATTCACAAGCGACCAAGTCCGTATTCCCATTAAATTCCAACACTGCTTTGCGCAATCCATCCGATACCCGCTCATCCGCATCTATATACAAGACCCATTGATGCTTAAATGGAATATTTGCCAGCCCCCAATTCTGGTGCGCTGACCAATTATCAAATTTCCGTTGTGTAATCTGAGCGCCCGCTTCCGTTGCTATCGACACCGTCCGATCATCACTAAAGGAGTCAAAAACATGAACATCATCACACCATGACACAGAGGCCAGGCAACCTGGCAAATCTTGTTCTTCGTTTTTTGTTAAAATAAGTACAGAAATCATTCTTACAAAATTGTCTTTAATAGTTGAGTGTTCACTTCAATATTACCCTTTCCTTTAAAGGCTTGCAGGGATTTCCGGCACAGACCATCCAGTCGGGCATATCTCTAGATACCACCGACCTCGCCCCTATTACCGTTCCTTCTCCTATGGTAACTCCCGGTCCGACAAATGCATCCGCAGCCACCCAAGCTCTACTACCTATGGTTATGGGGGCCAAAATCAGCTCATGCTTCGAACTGGTATAATCGTGACTAGATGCGCACAAGTATGCTTTCTGAGAAACAGTAGCGTTGTGTCTAATAGTAATCTTTCCCTGATTATAGCAATCGACTTCGGGTCCTAAACAGGAATAAGGCTTCATCTCCAAATTCCAAGGGGCCCAAATCTTTACATTGGAATGAATAGTACAGGTCCAGCTTACTTCTGCGCCAAAGCATTTTAATAAAAAGACTCTCCATTTTCTAAATACCCGAAGCCCGAAAGGTCTGAAAAAAAACAACCAAACAATCTTCCAGAAGAATCGGGCAGTTTTATTCTTTAATGAAAATCTAAACCTAGTTTCCGTCATATTTGGAATCACATCTCCCATAAAACTTCTCCATTTTTAAGTAAATCTTAACTCCATTAACATCGCTGGAAAAAAGCTGCTTCAACTTAATTTTCAGTAGAGGATCTTTTCAATTTCCTGAACTTAAAATACGCTAGCTTCCTTTTCACAATTCTGTCAACCGAACTGGAAATTTCAAGGAATCTTAACAATTTGAGCTGTAAGAGCAACTTTTTCTTATAGTAAGCGTAATCATTCTTTGCAACCGCCGTAACAAAAAACTCTCTTGAAAAAGCTGTTACATCATAGCGCATTTTATAGATAATTTTTCGTAATGGCGGCATTTGATACTCCCCTGCTTTCACGCGTTTTTCCGGATGCCACTTCTTTTTCTTATCGTATAACTCCAATCGGTAAGAGAGGCCTTCTCTCCGCTGCCTAAAACCACCGGACTGTGCGTTTAAGGCATCTTGTTCTGTTAACTGAACCAGTTCAACGCGATCCTCTATTTTTGAACTGTTCAACACTTCATTGATTTCAGCATTCCTAACGATCAGCAGATTTGTGCCATTTGCATCCACTTCAAATTGAGGTAACCAGGCATCGCCAATAGTAATATCGGCTGTTTCCCCAACCAAATCATCGCAGAAATTACAGGCAGGTAACATGAGTGCTCCCTGATTAAACTTACCACCTACAACATTTGCGGAATTCTCCATTACCTCATCCGTGGTGTTCCCCTTATTAAAAAAAGCTTTGAAAACGTAGGCCCTGGCAGGAATGCCCTTACCTTTGGTTCGATATTGGAATTTCTCCACATTTTCGGGAGAGACCCCCTTTCCCCATGCGAGCGATAATGTCCAGTTCACACTCTTTAAGTGCCCACATACCAAAGAAGCAGTATATTTGATCGACTGATTGATGACGGGGTCTACCAATTGTACCCGACGTATTGCCTTTACCATACAGGGCAAACCATAAAAGAGGTATCTGCCCGGCTTAGATCGGACCAGATCCAGCACCTCCGAGATTTCGATCACGTGATATTTTGTTCTGGAGCCGCCACGGATAGCTTCCTCCGTAGTACTAATCGCATATTTGAAGAAAGGGTCAGACGCACCTTTCCTTTCAATTTCTTTGACATGAATCACGCCATCAATAAGCCCTCTTCTAAAAAGCTCTGCACCTATCCAAGTGCCAAAACCTCCGGAAGTTCCCCTGTCTCGGTAGCTGCCTTCTTTTACAAAACCGCCGTACACGCTTTGATAAAAACCTATCTTATCACTATATGTTTCACACTTCTTTAAGAATTCCTTTCCAAGCACATCTTCATTGTATTTCTCATTTAATGAAGGGCAAACAAACTCCATTTTTTCCTTTACCTCACTGCTAACATCTGCAGCGTCCACTGAAGGGTAGTATTCTCCATACTTGTTCAGCTTCATTTCTTTGTTTGCAACAAAGGCACAAGCGCCACATCCCACACAAAACCCACCTTCAACCACTTTGTTTATATAAGGAATGTTTTCTATCATCTTATTTTCCATCGCCATTTTTTTATTAACTATCAATCGCGTTTGTCAAGAAGGCAATTGACCTATTTCTGTCCGCCTCCAAATGATCCCTGACAGGACCGAAATCTATACTTACGTCATCTAAATCGGGAAAATCATCTCCTTCCTTTAGCAGACGGGATTGTAAGCCAACCCGCCTCAGCAGCTCCTGCTGTCTGATATTATTATTTTTACTTGCAGGTGTAATCGTGAAAAAAGGTTTCTCAAAAATCAACGAAAATACTGTTCCATGGAATGATGTGGTCAACACAATAGCGGCCTTCTGATACAGTCCTAAAAACTCGAGTGGGCCAAGATCCCTAAGGTTCAATATTTTTTCATCAGACTCTACTCGCTTAGCGTTTTTACATACACGGATGATCCGATAACCAGTTTTCTTCTGAAGCGCATATGCCAGCTCCGTTACGTAGGAAGAGTTCTTAAATATAAACAAGAGAATGTAAGGTCTATTTTCCTCGTATGGCACCAAAATATCTTCCCATTCCCTTTTTGATAACAGTAGCGTAGGATCAACCACCCGCGTGGCTTCTCTTTTGGTGATTTCCTCTATAAGCGTTACTCCAGTTTCTTCCCTAGTACCGATGAAGTCCAGGTTATTCAAAAGCTTTCTATATATAGGGTAGATTAATCGATCAATTTTCCCTACGCCAAAGCTCGATGCGTAAGAAATCTTCCGTGCATTGGTGGGAGCAAATGTTAAAAAATAAGGTTCGAGGTTGGTACCATTGTTTGGATTCCACACTTGGTCACTACCGACAATAAACACGTTATACGGATGCTCAGCCTCGTAAAGCTCCGAAAAACTGTGATAAGTGACCGACAGTGCAGTATTTTTGAGGTGAAAGTTTTTAAACCGCTCTTCTCTCGTACGTGCGACCTCTCTATTGGTAGATTCTGCGTATTTATCCAACCATTTTATGGCAAGGTCTTTCACCTTGTTCATTTTTGATGTACCGAAAAGAGGTTTCGCTTGTTGTTCAAAGCGAAACCTAGGATTTTTGTAATACAAGTAATTGATAATCTCGCTATCATAACCCAACAACTTTAGCTTATGATGTAGGGCGAATGCCTGCAATTCGGCACCGTAATTGTTTACATTTAGAATGGTAATAATACCTATTTTCTTCTTTTCCATATCTTTTATCTCGTTGTTTGCCGCAATCATACACTAGTCCGTCACTACTTTGCAGATGGCGTCGATGGTTTTAGCAAATACCGCTGCTCTCTCTTCAATACTGAACTTCTCTTTAAAAGTGTTGTATGCATTACTTTCCATGCTTTCCAGATCCGATTCCTTCATTTGGTACAGGCGTTCAAATGCTCCATATAGAAGATTGCTGTCAGCTTCTTCTAACACAAGTCCACCATTCCCATCGGCTATTTCCCTCCAAATGTTAACCTTTTTGGTAATCACTACCGGCTTTCTACAAGCCAAAGCTTCAACGATTGCTATACCAAAATTTTCTTGGTGGCTGGGAAGTATATAAGCTTTGCAGCCGTAGAAGCCCCCCCATTTACTCGCTCCATTCAACATACCAGTAAAATGAATTTTTTCATTTGTCTTCGCCTTTTCCATCATTTGACGAGCATATTCTGAATCTTTCGGCCCAGCAATAACCAAATCCGGGACCTTGGGATATTTACTCGATATTTTGCTATACGCATCGATCAAAATATCGACACCTTTTTTTTCGTGTATGCGACTTAAAAATAGCCAATAGCCTTTCCCTATATCCGGACACTTCTGCAGAAATTCGTTTTTCATCTCAGGAACGAAAGCCGGGGGAGATTGAATACCCAAGCCCACATCTAATTCCTGTTTTGGGCGATACCCTTTAAACGCCATTCTTGCCAACAGCAATTCTTCTTCGCAGGTAAAGAATAAAGCATCCGCTGCGTTAATTGATTTCCTTTCCGTTAGCTGCCATACGATTTTATTGCGTAAAGCTTTCATTCTGCGGGTCTTAGACTTTTGAAAATAGGGGTCAAGCATCCCATGTGGCATAATGACTACTTTTGGAACCTTAGCTTTCCTAGCTTTTAATTTTTTTACCGCTTTGTAAACCGCATAGTTATGATATTGCCAGATACCATGCACCACAACAGCATCGTATCGACTGATATGTTGTAAAAGCCACTGATCTAACTTCGAGCTATATTGGAAAGCACTTTTTCCTCGGCCTAACTTATAAATCGTGAAGAGATCATTCATCGGATACGTTACTTCTTCCGGATCTAAACAAACGACCTCGTTATTTAGATGCAACTGCTCCAAATAAAAAACGCTATTCCTGATGACCTGTGCCGGCCCTCCAGTTTGTGGATCCATGGAAGTAATCACGTGAAGGATTGTTTTCATCTGTTCTATTCCGTTATATGGCCATTATTGATAATGCGTTTTCCACCATGCTTTTCATTGTTAATTTTCTTCTGACGAACTCCTTGGAATTACGCCCCATAGCGCTGATTTCCGAATCCGAAAGAAGAGGTACGCGTTCTTTGAAATCATCGCTATCCGCTAATAAAATACCATTGACATGATCTTTTATATAATCATACTCTACGCATTGTAACACCTCTTCGCTACGTTTATATGTTAAAATAGGCTTACCATAAGCCATCGCTTCGACCACAGACAGGCCCACCCAACCTGGTTGGTAATAGATGTCTGCCACTTCGAACAGCTCGTCTTTGATTTGCTTGTCGTAGACGGACCCAAAATCATATACATTTGGATAGCTTGAAAAATCCGGTTTAAATTGGCCCTCTCCTATGATAATAAAACCGTAAACCGAAGAGTCCAAATCTTTTATGCTGTTTACTAGCAAGTCAACTCGGCGATGAGGATTATCAAAGCGGGCACAAAATATAAAACAGGTTTGGTGAACGATTTTATATTTTTCTTTAAGCTTTTGCCTATCCAAGTGCGAATTTTTTGCTCCGAGTATCTCCCCTACACCAGAGATCGTATTATTTAAAGCTACTATCTTTTTATTGGGAAAAATAGCCTTCCATTGATCGCGTTCTTTTTCGGTATATAACCAAACGCCATCTGCCATGCGAATCATTTGTTTGAGTAGTAGATTTGGTTTTCTTTCCTCCTCCATGTAGCGCTTCACTGAAATCCCCTGTCCCCATAGAATAATTTTCTTTCGATGGAATACTTTCAGCAGTAACAACAACCACGTACTGATATGGCCGAAATGTAGCATTAGTATGATGGTATGATATCTTTTGAATAGAAAGGGAGTAATTGAAAACAGTAGGAAGCGCTTTTTAAAAAAAAGCAAACTCTTAAGCGACTTTACAGACAAATCGCTGATCTTAAAGTTCTTTTTTGAATACTGATTCTGGTAAGTATAAATATCCAAATCTACGTATGATGACAGTAGCTTAAAAAACTCTTCCCGATAATGAGGAACCATTGGATTTAGCAGCGCAACTTTCATTTTTTCCATCTTCTTCAATTAAAATTTAACATAAGTCAACAATAGCCAATACGTGAATACCGGCGTGCTCACATTGTCCAAAAGGTATCCCTCAAACGTCGAGCTAACCAAAAAAAAGGTTACTAAACCTCTGAATAGATTAACCGTCAACTTGTCAAATTGCGGGAGATTGGAGAAATACAATCTTAGCAATTCAATCAACGTTCTGAAAAAGAAAAAACTACCAAAAAGTCCTGTCGCCACAATAGAAAAAAGATATGCATTTGTGGTTGCGCCTACTCTACCATAACCAAATAGGGGAAGCTCGGAAGCACGTTCTAACATAGAAGCCCAAGTTCCTTCTCTAGTATTACCTCGACCTTCGAAATCTAATGACTGCAGAGTTAAATTAGCATATAGAAAAAGGCCAAAAATTAGCATGCATAGTATCAAAATCGGTTTGAAGGAGTTGTTTTTCAGGGTATAAGCCATTATACATGCCGTACCCAATGTGCCGGACAGGATTGAGGTACGAGAACCTGTTAAAATACAGCAATATATACTTAAGGCCAATGCTAAAACGAAAAATACCTTTGTTTTATATGCCTTAGCTCGTAAGAATAAAGCAAATGACGCAATCCAACATATTGATGCGCACATACCTAGAAAATTCGGATGAGAAGTCACTCCATATAAACGGCCTTTCCAAAATACGTTGGCACTTGGCGACAGGTATACAAAAACGTTAATGGCAATGAAGGCCAACAATCCGTAAAAAAAATAAATCAGCACTCCATTGCGGAGCGATTCATATAATGGAAGCGAACGTATCACATTAAAAAAGTATAAAAAGGTTATCGTCACAAAACTACCTCTAACCAAAAAATCCTGAAAATCATTTCTGTAGAAATAGCTCGTTAAAACAATGATGAACTGGAAAACAAAATAGCATACAAGCCCTGTAGGCACTCCTGAATGCAATTTTTTGTCGACTCTGTTAATGTTGATTAATATAGAAATTAGCATCAATAATCCTACTAATGGTAGCGATAATCTCTGCACTAGTGCAATATAGCTTGGCACAAAATAGCCCAATGCATCATCATCCGCACTTCCGCCTCTAAAAGAACCTAGCAGAAAGATGATGGCGCAAATTACCAGTAATATTTGCTGTTTACTTATATTTACTTTTTGAAACATTAACTCTTTACAATCATTTTTTGCTAAAAAATATGTTACCCTACTACGGCTTTTTTCAACAAATCTTTATCAATTTTATCTAGTAAGGCCCTTGAATGACGTGAAGAAACTTTTCTAACAAAAAGCTGTTCGGAATTCTCTATGAGATCAAAGTCATCCAAGTTAAACCATTTCCTTAAGGAAGAATCTATTATATGAAGGTTAGCGAATGCTGATGTAAACGGCACATAGGGTTCAGTCCCATCATACAAATTAGTTTTTGAAAATTTTGAATTAAAAAATATCGTATGGAAAAACTTTTCGTCAGATGCTAAGGAATATTTAAAGTATTTGCTTAGTTTTTTATGATTAGCAGTATATTCTATAATATATCTAATCACTTCAATATTGAGCGCCCACCATGAAGAGCCGTGAAATATATCAAGCTTATCTCCATCATTATTACGGATATAATTAGGTTTGGTCTTCAACGAAGAAACAATTAGATTGAGCATCTTACGGATCACCCTGGTGACAGTTAACGAAAAAATAAAAAAATTGAAAAACAAATAATTTCGTACACAATAATTGTATTTCGGTGTGTTCGCATCCGTAATATTCATTCCCCTAATAAAATTCACCTCCTTCCTATCGTCAAAAAAATTGTGGATATAATCGTTACCCTTAATTGGATAATCAGCGCCAGACATAAAAACAACCTTTTTGTATTCGGTTTGATTGCGATCATTTTCCGTTAAACATCGTCTCAGTAAATTAAGAGTCGCTTGAACTTGAGAAAAACCTCCCCAATACACTTTTATGCGATTATCGCCTGTCAAAAAAAACACGTTATGTTTATCAATTCGTTTTATGAATGGTTCAATTTCTTGCTTCTTGTCAATATGTATAAAAAAATCGGCGTCATCATCCAGTACATCAACTAATCTTTGGAGATGTTCAGGATCACTATGGGCGGCTATTAGATAAGCGATTTTTCTTTTTATTTCCATACTTCACTATGTTTAAACATCCATAATTATTTAAATATATCTTTAGGAAACGCATCTAGTAAGCCTTGCTTCATCCTTTCCAAATCAGGTAATGATGGAGCAGGAACACTAAGCCCTTCTTCTACAGTTTTTACTCTTACAAATTCTTTTCTTCCTGTACTGTAGTAATAGTCTTGATATTTGAATAAATTACCTTTTTCTACCTCATCTAATAAAATAGCAGGAACACCATAAGCTTCAGCTATAATAACCCCATGTAATGAAGAGCTTATTATCAATTTGGCTGAAGCAATTTCATTAATAAAATTCTGCCAGTCGTCCGTCAAAGGAGATAATACAGGGTAGCCCATTTCGATATATTTATCAACCGTTTTCCAATGCGGTATGACCAAAAAGTCTTTTTTTTCTGCAGATATAACCGGCGTATAAAAAGTAGGTAACAAAATTGCGGGGTCGCCATAGACTGTAGGGACATCGTATCCAATTTCTACTAACTTTTCTCTTGTCAACGGTCCTCTAACCGCCCGAACATCAAGCTTTAGTTTTTTCTTTCCAAACTTCTCCGCAACATATTCGAACAGAAAGCCACTTCCATAAACGACGGCATCCGCCGTTAAGAATTGAATGACAGAGCCTATGAAAGTTATCCTTATTGTGCGTTTAGCCTTCAAAGACTTGATCCCCTTGTAATTCAGCAAGTAATGAAAAGTCACCTTTGATAACAAATCGCCCACATTAGGCTTTTTTTCTGGTCCGATTTTTTCGTTAAAATACATCAGATTAACGTGATATGGTCTTATCAACCTTTTATAATCACCAAATATTATAAGCCTTCCTGCAATTTTTTTTGTCCACTTATTCAGAAGTATTTTCTTTATCATAAAGTCTGATTAGTTATAAAAATCATCAAGTTTGTATCTATCATTATTGCATCTCAAATTGCACACTGCTAGGAGACCAACTTGCACAAGTTTTGAAATGAAACTCCAATTGAAAAATTAGAAACCGCATGCGTTCTAATAGCTTTGCCTTCTTGTTTAATGGTACTACTTTTAATGGCCTTCTCTATACCTTTTGCATAAGAATCTGGATTAGGTAAGTTGACGAGCCAGCCTGTTTTCCCGTCAACGATAGTCTCTGCTGGGCCTCCTAGTTTCATCGCTATTACAGGTTTTCCCATCATCATTGCTTCAATAACGGTAAGGCCAAAAGGTTCAGCGTCTCTACGCGAATTGATAATTACATCCACAAGATTATAATAGCGTTCAACATCCTTTACTGTGGGATGAAAATAAACTTCTTCAGTTAAACCTAAATCGTTCACTAACTTATTACAATGGGAAAAGAACGATGAATGTTGATCATCCACACCGAGTAAGAATAAACGCAATTGTTTCTCTGGATACAATTGTTTGACCCTTGCGATACTTTCGATAACAATGTCCTGCGCCTTTCTTTTGCCCAAACTAGCAAAGATTCCAAAAACGAAATCGCCTTCATCGAACCCAAAGTCCTTTTTCTGAAAAGGTTGTTGAACTGCATCAGGATCAAAGCGGCTCTCATCAACACCAAGATGCAGAACATCTGGCTGAAAGCTCCCTTTGGCAATAGATGTAGCAGTGTAATGACTATTAGCTATTACATGTATATTTCCCAAACGACATACCAGTCTAGTTATTTTTTTATTGATATCTAAAAAATAACCGTTGCCAACGGTATTTGGCATAATCCAGCACTTTGTTAGACTATTTGGCAGTAAAGCAGCAATCTGGGTGAGATTAGGCGACCGATAGATAAAGGTATCATAATTATCCTGTTTGATTATCGCCTTTAGCGATCGTAAGATTTTTTTACTCAAAGTGAATGTGCTGTATAGATTTCGTAAGAAGGCGACAGTACTACCGCTAGCTACTTGTGGAGGTTCATAACCTAGACAAATGACACGCTGCCCTGCTTCCTCAAGAGCTTCTACCATCCGGCCGGACGCAATACTTACAAATTGTAATGCAATCTCTCCTTTAATGAATTCTCCAGCAAAAGAAACCGTGGCTCTAGAGATGCCAAATCCTTCACGACCATTTACTAACCACAATACTTTTTTCATTTTTTTCCCAAATTATTATCTTAGTGCTTTTCCTCCGAACAACAAACGAAAGTACTCGTATATCATAATTACATATATATATAATACTACGATAAAAACTTTTGCCTTTTCCTGAAAAATCAGCTCACTCCGACGAATTCTCCTCAAGCTAATCCATACGACAGTGTAAAAAAGGTATGGTATATATACAAACTCTTTGAAGATACCTTTAGCTGTTTTGAAATCATATTTTTTCTTCCCACCGAAAACGCGCCGCTTTTTTTGGCCTATCTCCCGTAATGTCCTCCTTGCTGGATGTCTTACGATGACATCTTTTGCATAAACCAACCTATTGTCTACTCGCTCATTTGCACGCCAATTCCATCCAAAATCTTCCCCGGATTTCTTATTCCCATCAAAAAGCCCAACTTCCAAAAACAAACTTTTTTTTACTAAAAAATTAGCGGTGATAGAGGCCTTATAAAGCCTCACATTCTTCTCCTGATCAAATGCGAAAATATACTCGTACAATTCAGCCATTGTTTTTTTCGTAAGATCATTAAAAAAAATAACCACGTTTCCAGCGATACGCTGTATTTGTTCATTCTTAAAGTACTCGGCTGCATTAGTCAGCCATAAAGAATCTATTATGCAATCTGCATCTGTAAAGGCTAAAATTTCTCCACGAGCTTGACCGACAGCCAAGTTTCTAGCAGCATAAGATCCAGGGGCAGGCTGATGTAATATCCGGACATTGGAAGCAGCAACCAAATCAGCAGGAACCTTATGAATAGGATCATTATCTACCACCAAAATCTCATAGTCATTTAACGGAAAATGCATATCCGCCAAAGAGGCCAAACATTTTTGCAAACTTTGCCAATCTTTATATGTAGGAATGATAACCGTGAACTTCATAAACTAATCTATTTTCTCAGCGAGAACCTATCCCTGTAGAACACTAAATACTTGCTCCCACATTTCTTCTGACAACTCTTTCTGCTTTTTTCCAGCTTGGTGAAGTTTTTCACTGATTTCACGTGCGGTATCAGGCTTAATTACCAATTCTATCTTTCTTTCCACCTCTTCAGAATGCAAATCCTCATTTGATAATAATCCTTCTACGAAACCGTAATCTTCCATAAGAGCCAAATATTTATGACTCCACCCTATACATAAGCAGGGAATTGCTTGAGACAAAGCACTAACCAAACCATGAAAACGAGATGTTATAATTGCCTTGGAGAGACCTATAATCCCTTTTACCTTTAATGGGTCATCCTCTTTCAAAATTGGAATATCCTGCCCGAATTTTTGATTAACATCTTTTGCAAGTTGTAAGTCCTTTGCTCCCTCATGAATTAGAAAAAAGGGGTTTCTACCAAGACTTTGCACTTTTGTCACTATTCGGTTCAAGACATTTAGATAATCGTCGCGATCTTTAAAAGTGCTTGACTCCAACAACTTATTATTCGGGATAATAGCAACTTCCAGCTCATCAGGATTAAAATCCACTGGTTTGAGCCCCTTTATCAAGTTAGTAAAATCAGGCTTCAGAAAAATATGTTGTTGATTGGCTTTCAGTGTTTTTAAATAATCAAATGAGTATTTATCCCTCGCAAATATGAGATCTGCCTCATTTAATATCGTTTCCATCTTACTTATCAAAGCAGGTTCTGTAAAAGGACCAAAAGCTTGTGGTAATACAATAATTTTCTTGCCATGAAGTTTCCACTTATGAATGTGGTCTGCGAGTCGTTGACCTGCTTTTGCTTCACCCCAAAAATCACCAAAAGCAAATCCAGAACCATCCAGAACCGCATCTACTTCTTTCGGTAAAATGAATTTGAAAGAACGTCGAATAAATTTCGGCACAAAAAAGCCCAACTTCGCAGTATTTAAACCATAGATCCTTTTATTCAACTTGGTGTAAACACCCACAGATCTCTGTTTATTTATTGGAGCACTGCCACCACGATGCTCCATCACAAATATAGTATCAGGCCATTTTTCCTTTACTTTGCTTAAAACAGCATGTAACATTAGTTCTGCACCTTTGTTTTGAAACTCTACACCGCGTAATTCTATAACCATTGTTCTATATAATTATATTTTAATTGTATTTCCTTATTTGATTGATGGACCTTTTTTCTGAAAATGCAACTAATCCCTCAGGATCTGCGTACCCCAGCCCCATGCACATTAATGGTCTTTGATAAGTTTTCAAAGCTAAAAACTTAGCCATTTTCTTCTCATTGGCCTCAATGTCAGGCCAGTTGATAGCACAACTTCCCAAACCTAAAGTCTCCAACGCTAACATAAAGGACATGGCTGCCAAGGAGGCATCAATATAGATGACGTGTCTATCCCGCTCGTCAAAATAAGCATCTAAACTACCGACCAACACCACGAACACAGGGATGCTATGCCCATATCCCTTCGTACCCATAGGTAAAGACACGCCTTGTTCTACCAACTCTTTCTGGTCAAAAATTCGAAATTCAAACGGCTGCCTATTGCAAGCGCTCGGCGATTGATTTGCTGATAAAACAGCTTTGTCAATTAAGTCACGCGGCACTGGTTTATCTAAAAACCATCGAACAGATCTACGCTGCCTACAAAGTTTGTGAAATTCCTCGTAGGTAATCTGGCTCCTATCTTCTACCAAACGAAAATAGGGTATTGACTTTATCTTTATATCACAGATCGATGCCGGTAAAGGTTGCTCGCTAATAATCTTATTAAATTTTTCTCCTAACTGTTTAATCAAAGGATCTTCGCTCCCGGCAGACCTGAAGTATTCACCCAAAACATCATGGAACCATTTCAATTGCAAATTATCACCCCCTTCTAGTGCAGAGGATTTCCAAACGCCCTCAAAACTATCTAGTGTCTCTTTGATATAACCTTTTCCAAAAACAGGTCGTCTCGGGCGCATTAGCAGACCTTTTTCAATACGATGGGTATCTCTGACCAACAAAAAATAATTAGATTTCGCCTTTTCGGAATCATGCACATGTTTTACCCGACCAGCTAACACGGCCTGTACCTCTCTTAAAAACGATTTATCGAAAATTAAATAATATAAAAATGCTCGTTTAGGCGACTTAGCACAGAAAGCAGGTAATTTCTCCCGTATTAATATTTTAAACCTTTTTTTTATATTTTTTATCATATCTATTTTTGTCTAGCTAACTTTAACTGCTTTACCTGTACTTTCAATTCATGTCCCATCAACAGCCATATGCTGAAACAATACGACACGAACTGAATTATCAGCGAAATATAAAAGTTAAAACCTAACTGCTCATAAATAAAGTATCCAATCAAAAAACCAACTATAGATGCGATCCAAGGATTTTTTACCGCGTTTATAAACTCTGTTGTCTTTACTTTAATATTTAACAGATTGTTAAAAGTATACTGAGCGATGATTACCGCAATGATTTTATTGATCAATACAGCACATGATGCCCCTAAAATTCCATAAAAATGGATTCCGGCCACTAACATGGGAACAAAAATCGATGATTTGAATAACTGTAACTTCATTTCTAAATCCGGTCGCCCCATACCACGAATAAGTGCTGTATTAGAATTCACCATCATATGAAACATCACTGCCACAGCCATTATTTTCAGAGGGATAATCGACGCCTCCCATTTATCGCCGAAGAAGTTTTCAATAATAGGGCGGGAAAAGGTAAAAAAAGCTAACATGATCGGGTAAATAATTAAGCTATTATAATTGACCACCTTGAGGTAATAATTTTTGAGAGCTACTGGCTCGTTTTGCTTCTTACCGTACATGGGATACATTACATTATTGATAACAGCCATCAGTCTACTGCGAAACGTGTCTGTTAAACCAAATGCGAATGTATAAGCACCTAACGCACCAGCGCTCAAAAGTTTTCCAATCAGCAAATAATCAATATTGTTGATTAAATAGTTCGCCACATTTGTTCCAGTGGTGTAAACACCGAAACCGAAAATATCCTTAAAAGCCTTCCTGTCCCAAATAAATTTCGGCAGCCATCCAGTGGCCCTAAAATACAATGGTATCGCTACCAATATCGATGCAACCGAATTGAAAGCTAGAGACCAAACGCCCGCACCCCACAGCGCTAAACCTAAAGCTATGCTCCCAGAAATAATATTTGAAGTATTATCTACAAATGCAATTTTCTTGAAGTTCATCTTCTTAGTTAACTGCGCCTTATTGACCAAGTTTATCGGGCTCGATAATATTCCCAAGCTAATAACAGGAATGAGAGATCTCAATAATGGTTCATCATAAAATAATACCGCCAAAGGAGCCACGCCAAAGCTAATGATGAGATACAGCGCAGTTGACCAAACTATACCTGTCCAGAATGCCGTATGGTAATGGGCTGCTGTTAATTGTTGTTCCTTCTTTTGGACTAGAGCGGCCCCAATTCCCAAATCATTTAGTACTTGGACAAAACCCGTAAAAACGGTAGCCATGCCAACCAAACCAAATTGTTCAGGAAACAGTAAACGGGCTAATACCAGTCGTATAATAAAGGCGAATCCTTGATTGACGACCATTTGGAATCCTGTCCAGAAAATTCCTTTAACAACTAATTTTTTTTCGTTATTCATTTAATTTGAATTCGCCAATGATCTCATTAACTAACGAATTGTATTAGTAGTACTTCTAATACCTAATGTTTCGTACATATTAAATTATTAAATATTCTCCCATCCTAAACACATAATATTTGGATTTTTTTAAAAAGAGCTATCAGCGGATCTATTTTACAGTATAAATTTTAACAGATTTCACGTTATTTTCCTATATTACTACCTAAAAACCAACACAAAGTCTATCAAGATTTAGTTTTTTGTAGTGAAAAGCAACTGATGAAATGTCGTTCCGAAGAACTACCCTGCCAAATGCTCCCACTGTGTTTTATTATCTTTCCTGAAGATCTCTACATCAGAAGCCACCATCTCTTTACACAAAGCAGGTAAGTCATATTCCGGCTCCCAACCTAGCTTGGTTTTAGATTTAGTAGGATCGCCAATCAATAATTCCACTTCCGTTGGACGGAAGTAGGCTGGGTCTACAGAAACCACCTCTTGCCCTACTTCTAGTTTAAATTCATCATTGGAAATCGACTTCACATACCCTTTCTCGTCAACACCCTCTCCTTTGAACTCTATTTCTGCACCAACCTCGGCAAACGCCATTTTTACGAAGTCGCGCACATGCGTGGTGATACCTGTTGCAATAACGTAATCCTCAGCTTTATCCTGCTGTAAGATAAGCCACATGGCCTTTACGTAATCTTTGGCGTGCCCCCAGTCGCGCTGTGCGTCTAAATTTCCTAAGAACATTTTTTCCTGTAAGCCCAAAGCGATGGCTGCAACCGCACGGGTAATTTTGCGGGTTACAAAGGTTTCGCCACGTAAAGGGCTTTCGTGGTTGAACAAAATACCATTACATGCATATAGATCGTAGGCCTCACGATAATTAACCGTGATCCAATAGCCGTACAATTTAGCTACAGCATAAGGGCTACGTGGGTAAAATGGTGTAGTTTCTGATTGTGGAACCGCTTGCACTAGACCATAAAGTTCAGAAGTGGAGGCTTGATAAATACGTGTCTTCTTCTCTAATCCAAGTATACGTATAGCTTCCAAAATTCGTAACGTGCCTATGCCATCTGCGTTAGCTGTATATTCGGGTGTGTCAAAACTCACCTTTACATGACTCATTGCCGCTAAATTATAAATCTCATCCGGTTGTGTTTCCTGGATGATGCGGATGAGATTCGTACTATCCGTCATATCGCCATAATGCAAGCGGAAACGTACATTTTCACTGTGCGGGTCTTGGTATAAGTGATCAATACGATCGGTATTGATTAATGATGAACGACGTTTGATACCGTGTACCATATAACCTTTTTCTAATAGCAACTCGGCCAAGTAGGCGCCATCTTGCCCATTTACTCCAGTGATTAATGCTGTTTTCATATTAATTTTAAATAATTTTTATTTTATCTTCAAGAAATTATAATCAACGCTCGGCCACCATTTCGGCATTTACGAAATCGGTATAAGCTTGTTCTATTCCTTGTCTTAAGGAGGTATGGTGTTTCCAGCCCAGGCGATGCAGCTTTGATACATCCATCAGCTTACGGGGGGTACCATCAGGCTTAGACGTATCGAAAGTAATCTCACCTTCATAACCTACGATATCTTTGATCAGGACTGCCAAATCTGCGATAGCTAGATCCTCTCCCGTACCCACATTGACCAGCTCCCTGCCATCATAGTTTTCCATCAAAAAAATACAGGCTTCGGCTAAGTCATCGGCATAAAGAAATTCACGAAGAGGTTTACCTGTACCCCATATGGTTACCTCAGGCAATTTATTCTCCCTTGCTTCATGAAAACGCCGGATAAGTGCGGGCAAAACATGCGAATTCTGGGGATGATAATTATCTCCTATGCCATATAAATTAGTAGGCATAACGCTGATAAAGTTTGCTCCATATTGATCTCTGTAAGCCTCGCAAAGTTTGATGCCGGCTATCTTTGCTATGGCATAGGGCTCATTGGTGGGTTCTAGAAGACCAGTCAATAAATATTCCTCTTTTAAAGGCTGTGGAGCAAGTTTCGGATAGATACAGCTGCTTCCTAAAAACATTAATTTTTTGATTCCATTAACATGGGCGGCATGGATAATATTAGCTTCCATGATCAGGTTGTCATAAAGGAATTCTGCACGATAGGTGTTATTTGCTACGATACCCCCCACCTTAGCAGCAGCTAAAAAAACATAATCCGGCCTTTCTCTGTCAAAAAAATCATTTACAGCTAATTGATTACGTAAATCAAGCTCAGAAGAGGTTCGCTCGATAAGATTTTGATACCCTTGCTTTTTTAAATTACGCGAAATGGCTCCTCCCACCATTCCTCTGTGCCCTGCAACATAGATCTTTGCATTTTTATCCATTATGGTCTGTATTTCAAAGTAATTGTGTAAACGATTTATCAGATTAAATAAGTCCCTTTTGTTGATTCCAACCTCACCACGTCTTGCTCATCCGACGGTTGCGCCCCGTCTTCCGGTAACTGCCACAGCTGAGCAACAACACCCCAATCGTGCAAACCAACGAGCTGATGTCGTTTACTTACTCCTAAGTATACCCACTCCCCAGCGTCCTTATGTTCAATCGCACCTAAAACATCGTCATCGCTGGTAACTACGCCTACCTTACCTACCAACACTTGCCAAATCTCTGCACGCCGTAAATGGTATTGCCAAGCAATGCGTTTACCAGGTGCTACCACCAAAATTTTAGGCTTTACTACGCGATGACGCTCTTGTTCCAAATCTTTACCGCTGAAATAAATACGAGCGAATTTTTCTGCCTGACTTTCCTCAATTAAAAGGGAGCCTCCCCATGGTTGATTCTGATCTTGGTTTACCACTTTAAAACCTTGCGAAGCTAACTTGATCTTAACTTCTTCAAAAAGATCACATTTGTTGGATATACGCATCTAATAGAAATTAATTTATATATGAGAGAATGTTTTTAATACCATCTATCAGGCGTGTTGATTAAAAATAGTATAGTAATTTGTTCATTCTGTTCATTAAATTCCCTTGAATTTCGTTGCGCTTTCTCGTACACAAAACCCTTGCCACTATTAAATATCGTCCTGAGAAATGAACTTTTTATATTAAAAATACAATTTTATAAAAAATTTATCAATAAAAGATATAAAATGATAAAAAATTACAAAATCTTCATATTAATTTCATTATCCACCACAAAAGTAAGAAAATTACCGGTTATACAAGAATACACAGTATACCATGTATACAAACGAACATATTTTGTGTAAGAAATACACCCTTATCTCAAAAAACGTACTGGATTTAATACAAGCTGTATATTTTTACATACAATTTGTAAAATGGCTCTCAATTTTTTTTCCATAAAAAGAGAAAAGGCCTACCCAAACAGCTATCGCTGTTTTGAATAGACCTTAAAAAAAACGAAGATTGGGTATGGCGATGTTGATTAGCCCATTAGGTACTCCTGCCGGGTTTCGCTATATTTTTTAGCTTTGTTATCTTTCTTGGAGGTTATACGTTTCTTTTTTTATATTGAGCTGATATTAATAGGTGAAACCCGAAGCCAGACGTACCACATCTCCGTCATCTGATGGCTGTGCAAGATTACTGTGCTTCCAAAGTTGGGCAACAACACCCCAATCATTGAGTCCTACCAGCCGATGACGATCGCCGGGATGCAGTTGAACAACTTCTCCACAGCTTTTAACCCGCAAGGGCTGTTCTTCATCATTCTTACTCACCACTATACCTACCTCGCCAACCAGTACCTGCCAAAATTCGCTCCTTCTAAGGTGGTATTGCCAGTGGATGGCTTTACCCGGTGCTATCACCAAAATCTTTGGACGCTGCGGCAAATAGAGTTGTTTGCTGGCAAAAAAAGTATCAGCAAACTTATGGGCATGTTCTTCGTCGATCTGTAGAGTACCGCCCCACGGAAAAAAGTCTTGTCCTATTACCCGGAAGCCTTCTCGCTGAAGCTTTACTTTCACTTCCTCAAAAAAATCGGTCTTGTTAGAAATACGCATACAAATTCGTTTTAATTTTAAAGCAAAAAATCTAAATTAACCGGATATTTTATCTAGGCACCTATTGTATCTATAGATGCTATAAATCCTCCTCATCACCGGAATGACCATATCCGATAATCATGATAATCATTTAAATCAATTAGCTAAAAATAGCCAAAACAAAACATATACTGAACAACAGCGGTTTGTACGTATAAGGAATTGGTGGGTTTTGTATAGATTTAGGAATGGGAATGTAAAGTCAGCAGTAGCGGGCAACAAAACTGCCCACCAACTGATAACCCTTTAACTTAAATATAGGCGGAACCAAATTGCTTGGTGGCATCGGCCACGACCTGCTTAACTTCTTGTTCACTACTAATTGGGCAAATCAATAAGGTATCATTCGCTTCCGCAATAATGTAATTATGCAGATCTTTGATCACCACTTTTTTCTGCCCGGGAATATTGACCATACAATTGCTGCTATTGTACAAAATAACATTATTGGCATCGGGAATAAGCACATTGCCGGAAGTATCTTTATCGCTCAGACCATAAACTGATGTCCAGGTACCGAGATCCGACCAGCCGAAATCTACCGGAAGTACGTAAACCTTTTTACTTTTTTCCATCAATGCATAATCTATGGAAATGCTGTCACAAGATGGATAGTTTTCCTGTAAAAACTTTTCTTCCCGTGCAGTATTATAGACATCCTGTCCTTTTTTAAAGACAGCATTTAATTCAGGGGTATATTTCTCTAACTCACGTAGCACATTTTGTGCTTTCCAGATAAAAATACCCGCATTCCAAAGAAAAGAACCGCTGGACACATAAGCTTTTGCCGTATCCAGATCTGGCTTCTCTTTAAAAGCACTTACTTTGCTGAAAGCATTAAAAGCTGGAAGGCTTTCGTCTGATAACTGGATGTAACCATAACCGGTATCTGGACGGGAAGGCTTAATACCTAAGGTAATCAGGGCTTCTGATTTGGCTGCCGCCACTAATGATGAAGCGACATCTTCCAGAAACTGATGCGTATCCTGAATGAGATGGTCTGACGGTGCAATAACCATAGTAGCTTCCGGATTCAAAGCCTGTAATTTATGACAGGCATAGGCAATACAGGGTGCCGTGTTACGCATAGCAGGCTCGCCAATGATGCGCTCGGTACCTTCGATACCCAGCTGCTCCTGTACTAAAGTTATATATTTATGATTGGTAAGAATATAGATATTTTCTTCTGGAATAATTTGCTTAAAACGTTGGTAAGTATCTTGAATAAGTGTTTTGCCTGTGCCCAACACATCAATAAATTGCTTTGGAAGAGCGGTTCTGCTAACTGGCCAAAAACGGCTTCCAACCCCTCCCGCCATAATAATGGCATACTGGTTTTTATTCATCTGTTTCTTTTTTGTTCTTAAAAAATCATCCTAGATTGCTAACTGTCTTTGGCCAGCAGATAACTCCAATCTTGCCAATACCAACATGCCATCCGTATAAGTCACGCGATAATTTGCGCCATTGCTTGGCACATACCCATCACCCGTAAGTAAATATTTTGCTCCAGCTCCACTGCCTGCTTTATCACCAATTGTTATGCCAGCGGAACCATAGAGCACTTTCAGATAAACATGTTCACTCCCCTCCAGTAAAGTTAATAGATCGGCCTCATTTTTAATAAATCTTATGCTACATCCGATAACGGGGTAGTTGATTTTTACCTCTTCAAAATGTAGTTGAACGAAACTATCAAATTGACCTTTGGATATTGTTAACGTATTCTCTAAAATATCCTGCTGCAATACGGCCTTATCAAAGATAAAGCCCTGCTTAAGCAAGAGGGAATAAGTGTCATAAAAAATGTCGTGCGTCTGATCCATAAAGTATAACATTGCTAAGTCGAAAGCATGTTAGAGCGGACGTTAAGCATCAAAAAGTGTGAGATAATCATTGTTTACTTCAAATTCGTTGAATGCAGTGCATTCTTCTCCCTCCTCGGTACCATCATCCCTTTCTTTTCCCCGATCTAACTGCCAGTTATTTCCATTTGAAGGATACAACATACGTTCTTGCCCAGCAAGACCCGTGTCTATTCCATACTTTCTATTGATCAAAATCCCTTCCATATTCTAATTAGGTTAGTAGGTAAGCTGAGCAAAGATAAGTAATATCCATTACTAAAAAAACATGGCCTTCAGCCATTTCTTTTAAATGGACATTTGGTATCACTTCATGGTATAAAATGTACGTAAACACTTAGTACACCGGTAATGCTTAAGCGGAAGAAAACCTAAAAATGATTTGATGACCATTCCCCGTCTGATACGGATACAATCCTTCGCTCCACAATATCGGCAACTAATTTCTCCTGATTGCTGTATCTTATCTGCTTGTTCTGTAACTTTCATCTTCGTCGGTTTTTAAGGGCTGATACCATAAAGATACCAATGCCGTATTACCGCCAAAAACGAAAGTGTACAAACAACACAATATTGTGTAAGAATGTGTAAAAGCGAGAAGAAACTATACCCACAGCTGATTGGGATACACCTCCTCCGAAACCAGCCCGGCCAAGGCCTCCTTCACTAAAGGCTTATCTTCCTGATAAGTTACACCGAAACAAGGTGCATTTACCTGCAATACCTTAAATTTAGCTTTTCCAGCCTGCAACAATTGCTGTGCCGCTTCAGGAATTAAAAACTCGGCCTTAGGATCTGCTTTCTTGACGGCTACAAAGTCTTTGAACAAGGGCTCTAACAGTGCAAAGATGGCTGGCGTAAAACCCCAAAAGTTCATTGAAACGGGAGCATCTGCCGGTAAGGTACCTGGCGTACCATCAGCTTGCTCAAACTCAATAAGTCCTTCGGCGTTGCGATATACTTTAGCCCGCTCATCCAATTGCTGCAGATAGCCTTCGGCACTAGTGGCACATACCCCTCTGGTTACCGGTCCACTATCCGATAGCGTCTCGCCAATGGTATAACCTAATAAAGCAAAATGATCATCGGCCGCCTCATTCGTTAAAAAGGCCGCCATCTGCTCAAAGGCGGTAGCACTGTAAAAGTCGTCAGCATTGATTACACAGAAGTTTTCTTTAACCAGATTTCTGGCGGCAAGCAGTGCATGACCTGTACCCCATGGCTTGGCCCGTTCTATGTTTTCATGGATGCCGTATTCATCTAGCTGCGGCTCCTGGAAGGCATATACAACTTCAATTTTGCCACTGATCTTATCGCCGAATTTTTCCTGAAAAGTTGCTTGGTGTTCCTTACGGATAATAAAACACACTTTACCAAAACCTGCACGGATGGCATCGTAAATGGAATACTCTAAAATGGTTTCATTGTTAGGTCCAAAACCATCGGTTTGCTTATTGCCTCCATAACGACTGGCCATACCTGCAGCCAAGATAACTAGTGTTGGTTTCATAGATGTTTGTTTTATGTTTAAAATTTAATTTTTATTTATCACTTTTTTCTATTTACTTTTTTCCGCAAAAAGTAACAAAAACTCGCAGCTGAAAACTTTTGATGACTGGCAGTAGTATTACCTAGCTTTTGCTATTCAAAAGTTTTGAGGCCGCATTATTTGCATATGATTGTTTTACCATTGACTTATATCCTTGCAATAACAGCCCTCATCAATCGAAGCTTTTGAAGCCGATTTGAGTATATGAACATACTTACCATAACCTGAACACCCTTAATACGACCATAGGTTGCTGTATGATTTGCATATGATTGTTTTACCATTGACTTTTATATCGTTGCAATAAAAGCTTTTATTAATCGAAGCTTTTGAGGCTGATTTACATGATTGTTCTTCTACGAACAGCACGAATTATATAAATCACTTACCTTTAGCAATAAAACCGTAAAATAACGGCTTTGATTGTTAAGTATAGTTTAATTTTTGCCTTTGGTAAACAAATTGTGTACCAACTGCAAAAATTTGAGTAGGAAAAGGTATATTACTTGAAAAAGGGTACTTACTGCTAACTATTGCCCGAACAGTTCTTTGTTTTTTAAGCCGAGGTGGCCTAAGTCTTTGTAGGCTTGCCCACTCTGCACGTATTTGGTGAGCTTGGCAAGATGCCGTTCATGGTGTAGATCAGTTCCTCCCAGATCATACAGCTTATTTTTGATCATATACTGAGCAGCTTTGGCGACATCTTTACCGTAATAGCCGGCGGGAGACAACAGATTTACCTGCAGCAAACAGCCCATCTCTTTTAACTTATGGTAAGCATCAGGATTGTTGAAATAAAACACATAGCGCTCTGGGTGTGCCATAATTGGCTTATAACCATGCGTTTGTATCTGAAAAATAAGTTCTTCAAGCTTTAAAGGCTCGGAGAGCCACGACATCTCGATCAATAGATGCCTATCCGGAAAGGCCTTCATCTCTTTCTGTGCCAATAAGCCCGAAAAATTTTCGCTCAACATGTACTCGGCAGCAGAATGGGTGTAAACATCAGACAAGCCTTCGTTTTGCATCTCCCGGTACAGCACCTCATGTGCGGCATTGATGGTTTGCGGTGTATTGGGATGCACCTCATCATAGATGTGAGGCGTCATGATAAATTGCTGCAAGCCTAAATCCATCAAGGCTCTAATAAACTTAACACTGGTAGCCGCATCTGGCACACCATCGTCAATACCAGGTATAAGATGGGAATGTATATCGGTGTGCAGCCAACCTAAATCGGTTGTTGGTACTGCTTTCTTTTTGAATATATTGAACATGTTAATTTCTTCGCTACCAATAGTCAAAATCAAAGGTACTGTTGCGCAATCTTTATATTATTATGTGCTATACAGTGCCATTCCTCACAATTTATGTCCCCGTTTTGTGTAAACAAATACAATTCTTTATTGATTATGTTTGGATGGTGCAAATTTAGCTAAAAAGCCCATTATATGCAATTTAGAACAATAGCATTTAATAGGCAGGTTATTGACCTCACTATAAACCATGATTTTTCACCAATGAAATATAAAACACGTTTACGTATGAAAAATAGATTTTTACTATTATTGACTTTCGCCATTCTTTTGGGCTGTACCAAAGATGACCTCTATCCGATCCCGATAGAAATTACGCTAACCAGCAATGAGGGGGCACTGGAAATTCATTATGCCCCAAACAAAATTGACACACTCCTAAACACCCAGGGCACAGCAAAACTTACGGTGATGGAAAATGATGTGGTACGCATACGCAGCATCTGCAAATGTAACGGCAAGGTACAATACAATATCAAATCACCTACATTTAGCCATCTTTCATTTCTATTGGCTTATGGCGATGAAAATATGCACCGTATCAGCAATCAATAGGCTTGTTTATCGCCTATTACCATGCGCCAAAAAGTGAGGAAAATAATCTTTAGATCGAGCAAAAACGACCAATGCTCAATATACCAGATATCATGCTGAATACGGGCCTTAAGCAAGTTTGGGTCTGCTGATTCGCCGCGCAATCCATTTACCTGCGCCCAACCGGTAATACCGGGTTTGGCCTGATGCCGCACCAAATAGTTCTTGACATAATGCGTAGACTCGATATTCATGAGGGAAGCATGCGGCCTCGGACCTACGACACTCATCTCTCCCGATAACACATTGAGAAACTGTGGAAATTCATCCAAGCTGCTCTTCCTTAAGAACTTCCCTACCTTGGTTATACGGGGATCTTCTTTTGTGGCCTGCTGAAACTTGCCCTCAGTACTGATGTTGGGTGCTTTCACATACATCGATCTGAACTTATAGCACAAAAAGGGTCTATTACGCTTACCCCAACGTTCCTGACGGTAAAAGATAGGCCCCGGAGAATTGAGCTTGATGGCAATAGCGATAATGGGAAACAACCAGGAACATATAAACACAAGTACAAAAAGGCTGAAGAATACATCAAAGGCACGCTTTGCCGCCCGATTGTACACGTCTTCCAAGGGTTCATTACGCACGCTGAGCAAAGGGAAACCGCCCAGCATACTGAAACTGTACATGCCGGAAGAACTCATATTGAACATGCTGGGGATGATACGTAAACGCACCGCATGTGAACTCAATACGGATGCTATCTCCCGCGTATTGAAATGCCCATCGGGCGATTCGGTAATAAACACTTCATCAATCTCGTTAATATCGGGCAGAGGCCTATCACCTACCATCAAGGTCCTTCCGGCATAGCCTTGCGTATCGTCGTTAGACAGCTGAAGTTCGCCATGTATAAAACGCACCAGCTCATATCCATAATACTTATTCTCACGCAGGTACTTACAAAATGCCTGACCATTCTCGCCGCCACCGATAACCAGCGCCCGCTTACGCAGATAACCATTACGGTATAGCAGAATATAAACACGTTTGAGCGTAATTTTACTCAAAGGGATCAAAAAACCCAGCAAGATACCATACGTAAACACGAAAGTGCGCGAATACTCTTTTTCCTTAATAACAAAGATAAACAGAATGGCCAACATGATCTGCCATAAAATGGTATTAAGCGTTTTGAAAAGTTCACGCATTTGATTCTCGCGGACTTTATCCTCGTATAAACGGTTAGATCGCGCGGTAAAATGCCAACCACATAACAAAAATAGGAGAAAACCGAGATCATACAGCGCTATGTGATGAAGCTGAAAATCGTCACTGATATATATCGCTGCAAAAAAAGAAACTACCAGAATAACCAAATCGGTTACCGCGTGGGTGAAATAGAAAAAACTCCGACTACTTATGTTCATGTTTTTACATATAATATTCTATTGGATCTGGGCTGAAGGCCAATTATTTTGTTCCTTTTGTTGACGTCATCGCTCACGCAAAAAGCATACCGAAAACACATATACCTCTTGAAATTGAGATTGAGCGCTATTAGAATAATAGTTCAGTTAATTGAAAAATGCTACTATCGGGAACAAAAGAAAGAAAAAACCTTAAGAAAATCAATTTATTACAAAAACTTTAATGCTTTATTAACAATTTTATCATCTAAAAGCCAGTTCATAAAAATTTCATAAATCTTTTTGTTCATTTTTTTGAACACCTATCATCTTTTGTTCACAATATAGCGTATCTTAGCGTGTGATATGCGCGTTGAACTAGCAATTCTCATTGGTCAGATATCTAAAAAGCGCTACACATGTACAAAAACCCATACAGCTGACAACGATGTATCTTTCTGTCATCTTCTTATTTCACCTGACGGCCGCTTCTCTTGCCGCATTTGATGAACCAACTGATATTGCATATACGCAGCACGAACGTACACAGGTCTTTTCGGCTATAAATGAAAACTTCGCAAGCTACCGCCGTGAGCAGCAATTGCTGCTAAAAGAACAAGATCTGCATAATATAACCCAGCAACGCCTGGTATTGATAGGTAGCCTACTACTATTGGTCACCTTAGGCATGATCAACTATAAACGTTACCGAGAGAAGAAAATGCATGCACTGGAGCTCGCCGCCAAAAACAAAAAAATTGATAGGCAGTTTGCACAACTTAAACGTACGAATGCGCAAAATGAACTACTGCTACGTGAAATTCATCACCGGGTTAAAAATAATCTACAATTGGCTGCTTCACTGCTCAACATGCAATTGCGCAGCTCTGAAAATCCGGAAGCAATCTCTGCCCTACGGGAAAGCGCCAGCCGTTTGCATTCTATGTTATTGGTACACCATGAACTTTACGATAAAGATCATTTGGGAACGGTGCGTATGGCGACCTATATTAAAAGCTTGATGGAATACCTCTTACAAAGTTACCTACGCAGCCAAGACGAAGTGATACCATCGATACGAATTGCCGAAACAATCACCTTAAAAACAGATATTGCCATTCCACTGGGCCTCATCATGACCGAACTCATTACCAACTCGCTCAAATACGCCAAACCTCCTGAAAAAGAAATAACCATACAGGTCTCCCTGTGCGCCGAAACTCCGGAGAACTATCGCCTTAACTATCGCGATAACGGGCAGGGTTTACCCGAAAACAGAGACGTAAAAGCTGGGGACACCATGGGACTCAGGCTTATACGAGACTTAACAAAACAGTTAAAAGGCGCTTTAACTTATCAACACCCAGCCGTTTTTACGATAACCTTTAAAATTTAGCATATGCAACGGAAATTACGATTAGCCATTGTTGAGGATGAAATGATTATTGCTGCAGACATGCAAGACACCCTGCAGGAACTCGGTTACGAGGTTTGTGAAGTGGCCTCTTCTTATCAGGATGCTTTATTATTGGCAAAACAGCAAAAACCTGACCTCTTTTTACTGGACATTCATTTGAAAAGTGATAAAAATGGTATTGATATTGCCCGATCGTTGCAAGAGCTAAAAATTCCCTTTGTTTTCGTTACCTCGCATGCGGATAATAGCCTCATTACCGCAGCAAAAGAAACACGCCCTTTTGGTTACCTGATCAAGCCTTTTACCAAACAGGATTTATTTGCCACCATCGAAATGGCCGTAGGCCATATCGTCTATGCTCCCCCAGCAAAAAATTTATTTGTACCTACCGGCAAAGGGAAACAACAGGTGGCATTGAAAGATATTCAATATGTGAAGGCAAACGGCAACTACGTGGAAATAAAAATGGAAAATAGACGAATTGTATTACGCAAAAATTTAAAGGAATTTGAATCAAAACTACCTCATGCGCATACGTTTTTGCGGGTACATAAGTCTTTCCTGGTAAATCAAAAGCACATTATGGCATACAATCAGCTCGAACTGGCACTAAAAGACAACACGAAGATACCTATTGGAAGAACATATTTTACAGAATTGAAAAATACACTATCAAGCATTTGATTTATTTTAATAAAAATTACTCACAAATGCATTTTATACACAAAAACAGGCGGTTTAAATACAACCGTACAAACAAACAGGCAACAACGTTAATTTTTTGGTAAATTTGTTTTTAGAAATTGATCCTTTCACCAAAAAATAGGTCATATGCTATCATTACTACACAGCAAATTAGGTTACATGCTGTCGTTACTACACAGCAAACCGGCAATACCTATCGGAAAACTATTACATACAGACATCAACATTGATCTTCTTTCGCGTACACAAAAAAAAGTACAGCAAACCAACATGAATACCAGCTTGAAAGTTTGGGGCATGCAATCCAATAGGGTTAAACTTTATCATACTTATTTGGATATGGAGCTGTTGCTGGAACATGAAAACTTAGAAACATTTGGTAAAGCGAATTACCTGTTGATACAAAGCGATCAGCATACGCTGAGCGGAGACCTGGAAGAGGTAGTGACCCTGCTCCGCGGAAAAGGTTATACACCGGTACTGGCACGAGCCGAACGCTACCCTTTCTTGCAGGATAATTATAGCAACGTGAAACGTCTGTTGGACAAAGGCTGCTTAATGGAAACGGAACTGCTATCACTATGTGGTAAACATGGTGCTGCGGCAAAACGCCTGGGTGAAAAGTTAATGAAGGAAGAGTGGGTAAGTTTTGTGGGAACAGGAGCCATTGATGACGAGGATTTGAGAGAAGTACAAAAACTGCTTACCTCAAAAAAACTGATTAACCAACTACAGGCTGCCTCTATTAAGAATCGGGAACTGCTGGTATGATGGAGTCAAAATTTTAGTCGAGGGGGTGAGGTTCTTTGTTAATTCTTTACGGCAAAGAAGGTAAAAAAACCTCTAATAAGCTTTCTTATCTCCGGTAAACATCTTTACAACGGTTAATGCAATGATTTTGAGATCAAGCAGGAAAGACCAATGTTCAATATACCAGACATCATACTTTACGCGCGCTCTCAGCTGATCTACATCACGAGACTCTCCCCTAAATCCATTAACCTGTGCCCAACCTGTAATACCGGGTTTGGCCTGATGTCTTACCAAATAGGCGTCAATGGTGTGAAGCGATTCTAGGTTCATGATAGAAGCATGTGGCCTTGGCCCTACCACACTCATATCACCGGCCAATACATTGATAAACTGCGGCAACTCATCCAAATTGGTCCTACGCAGTAAGCGTCCCACAGCGGTTACACGCTTGTCGCCCTTACTAACCTGCCGGAAATTTCCGTTCTGATCTTCCATGCAAGACGCTAAAGACATTGAACGAAATTTTAAACAGGTAAAACGGCGGTTACGCTTGCCCCAACGCTCTTGCTTGAAAAACACGGGGCCCCTGGAGTTAATTTTAACGAGAATGGCGATGAGCGGAAATAGCCATGAACAGATCAACAGCAGCACAGTTACGCTAAAAGCCACATCAAACCAGCGCTTCACGAAAAGATTGTCGGGATTTTCCAAGGGTTCGTTACGCACACTCAACAGTGGGAACTCACCCAACATGGTCATACTTTGGAAAGATTGACCAGTCATCTCCTGCTTGCCCACCACCCTTAAACGTACCGCGTATTTTCGCAGTAAGCTAATAATCTCGTGTAAGTTGTAACTGTTACGATCACTTTGGGCAACGAAAACTTCATCGATATAACCAATGGCCCCATTGCCAATAGCAATGCTGTTAATCTTTTTTGCCGCACGCCCATTAGCCTTGGCTATGACGGCTCCATTGATGTATTTGACCACATCATAACCGTATTGCTTGTGCTGCCTCAAAAAGTTCAACAAATTCTTGCCCGTTGACCCATCGCCAATAATGATCGCTCGCTTGCGGAGCTTCTTTTTCGCAAATACACTTGCTTTTGTAAGGTTTATTCTCATAAGCCGCCTCCAAAAAACGCCATAAGTGACTGTATTTCTGAGTTGAATTGGTTATTTAGAGTAAACGTTAATGTGCAAATTAGATGCCATGATTTAAATCAGCTAAAACCGGTACATTACCGCTACACGGAATTGCACATTGTTCTTATCCTGTGGGTCGATATCCCAAAAATCGGCACCGCTCCCATGCCCGCCTTCTAACTCCCACTGGTAATTAAGCGCGCGCATGTACTGTAAACTGCCCGTAAATATCAACTGCCGATAATCCCACACGCCATACAATGCTCCACCGATATCTACCCAGTTGCGACGAATATCTCTGCTGGCATCGTAATAAAAATCATTGTTGTGTACCAAACGCTCCAGCTGCAGTCCTAGCTGTTTGACACCCCTTACCCAACTGATACTGCCTGATTGCAAATTGCTGCCCGGCCCAATACCGGCGCCTAAAATCTGCCCCCGATGAGTATAACCATGACGTACGTTTTCATCAACATACCATGACGGGCTACGTCGTACTTGGCTGGTACGTGAACGCTCCAGCTGTGTAAATTCTAAGTTAAACTGCAACAAATCTTCATGCTCTGCGCTTTTTAAAGGTACTAACTTAGTAAAACCGATCACATAGGCCCTAGAATGTTCCAACTGCACCACCCGGTCGCGACTGTTCCAAGGTGGATCGGTACGTCCGTACTCCGCATAGATCTCAGCTTTTCCCTTCGGAAATACCCATCGTCCAAAAAAAGAACCATACTGATCGCGCATTTTTTCAGCTTCCCCATTAACCGGCCGATCGGGGTCACCCTGGTTTTTCCAAGCCGAGCCCGACCCTAGCAAAGGCAGGAGGTTATTCAGGGAATTACCGCCATCATTATGATAACGCACAAAACTCCGTGTAAGTCCTAAAGATAATCCGGGCAACCATTTGGGCTGATATGACAAGACGATACCCGAAAGGTAACGCCAATCGTCACGTTTAGGGTTATAGTATTCATCGTAGTGGTTTGGATTGCCCAAAGGGGTAGGAGTAAATCCGGATCCCTTCAATTGACCGGCAATGAGTTGTCCCTCAAATGAACCAATACCGGTACGTACCGGACGGGTGGTATTCACCGTTGCATGTAGAAAACCAGGTGCGGTGTTACTCATGAGCAGGGAATTACGCCGGCCAGGGCCCCACCAGATATTTTCGGTAGAGAGCCCTACAGATACGGGATCAAAATTCAAACGCACGGCACTTTGACCTAAAAAAGCTCTTGTATAAGCACCATCACCAAATTGCTCAGGCATATCAATGTTATTGCCCTGATTATACCACGCTTCCCAGGAAAGGTCTGTTTTTCCATCAAAGCCCATGTAAGCACGGTTCTGTGCCGCCACAAACTCTGGCCGAAACTGCACGCTGATAAACTTATAGGAGGCGTATAGACCTGCACTGAATAGCGTTTGAAAGCCTCGCGTAGGTACCATCGGACCATCGTTCCAACCATAGGGATAGGCACTGGTATATTGTCCCTCCAATACTACAGGCATTAACTGCAATACACCTTGACCGTTAAAAATAGGCTGCGTGCTCCGATCGCTATAGGCAAGCGAATCATCCGTCTGATAGATGCGCTGCCTCATCAACACATTACTGCTTAATGGCCGGATAGCAAAAGAAACGGTAGAATCTACCCTGCCCAATAATTGTTCGCGACGGTACCATTCTTCATAGGCAGGCAAACCCACAGGTAATACCTGCGCACGGAGCTGGTATACCACGGAAAAGGATAACGCAGCTACCAATAAACATATGTTGTAACGAATTGCATTCATATAATGTATGTTTCTTCTGTAAATAAATTAATCCATCGGCCAAAAGGAGCTTATTCAGTTTTAAATACGATCGCTTCTTCTTTCCTGTTAAAATCGATAACTAGCCCCAAGCTGAAACTGTACGTTACCCTTATCTTGCGCTCTATAGTTCCAGTACAACATCGGATCATTATTCTCTTCTATGGCATATTGGTAGTTAAAGGCTTTCATAAAATGAAGCTTGCTACTGAAGATAAAGTTCTTATAATCCCACACGCCATGCAGTGCTATACTGAGATCTACCCAATTTCGCCGCGGATCCCGGAACGTTTCAACATAGGCGGCACCATAAGATTGGTAAAAAAAATCATTGTTATGCACCAATCGCTCAAACTCCACCCCTAGTTGCTTAATCCCCCGTATCCAACTGACATCCAAGGACTGCACATTATTGCCAGGGCCTACGCCGGCACCTAAAATCTGTCCCTGGTGTGTGTAACCGTTGCGTACAAGGGAATGCGTGTACCAAGTAAGACTTTCACGTAACGTCGCCGTTTTGGGTGCCTCCAGCTGCGTAAACTCCATCCCCACTTGTAGCAGATCTCCTTCTGGCTTGTGCAAATCCACCAATTTACGAAAACCAATCATGTAAGCCCGTGAATGTTCCAATTGTACCAATAGATCTCGAAAATCCCAGGAAGCATCATTACGTCCATACTCCCCGTACACTTCAAGCTGAGCGTCAGGGATGACCCAGCGACCGAAAATTGAGAAATATTCATCATCTCGCCGTTGATTAGCTGCCACCTCTCCAGTTTCTGGATCCAGTGAAGAGGATTTGCTAAGACCATTAAACAAAGGAAAATAGCCTCGAAAACCATCTGCCATATTGTTTCTATTAATGATAACGCTTCGGTTCAGACCGAGACTCAAACCGGGTAACCATTTGGGTTGATAACTGAGTACCACGCCTTGAAAATAACGGCGATCAATACCGTCTTTAGGTCGATAGAGGTTGGTATAATCCTCTTCCAAGCGCAAGGTAGGATCAATGCCAGACGACCGAGTGTATCCCGTAACAAACTGCCCTTCAATAGAACCAATGGGTGTTCGGATCGGTTTTGTGGTATTTAGGGTGATATGCGGAAAACCGGGAGCAGTATTACTCATGAGCAGGGCGTTGCGACGTCCCGGGCCCCACCAAATATTCTCCGTAGACACACCGATACTGATGGGATGAAAGTTTAAGCGTACACTACTCTGTCCTAAAAATGCTTTGCTATAGGAGCCTTCGCCAAAATAAGGAGGCATATCAATACGATTGAGAATTTGAGCATACCGTATTCGCGTACCTCCATCATCCGATCGGAAACCTAAATAATCACTGTTCTGGGCATAAACCACCTCCGGCCGCAGCTGCACACTCAGAAACTTGTAGGAGGCATAAATACCGGCACTGAACATCGTCTGATAACCGGTCGTGGGCACCATTGGACCGTCATTCCACCCGTAAGGATAACTACTGGTAACCTGATTTTGCCACGTTACAGGTAATAGCTGCACACGCCCTCTACCTTCCTCCTCCCAGAGGATGCTGTTACTAGTAGCCTGCTGAGCGGTAGGATCAAAAATATTGTGCTGCTGAAGAACTTCTTGACTTAGTGGTCTTACATTGAAAGAAAGGGTAGAGTCTAAACGACCCAATAACTGCTCCCTTCGATAGTAATCTTCTAGACCGGTTGTACCAACGGGCAAGGTTTGTCCAGAAAGATGGACGATGTTGCCGAAAATTACTAGGACTAAGACAGTAAATTTCTGGACCATATATTAATTTGGATATGTATACGTGAACTTTCGTGTAAAACTATGTATTAAATTGAGTACTTAAAAGCTCTATCCACAAAGTTTGGTCCAATTCTTTACAATTTTGGCAATTTTTATTAAAAAACCGTGTTATCAACTTAAACTTCGCTAAGCAAACCTCCTAAGCCTATGCGGCCTTTGCTCCTTAACGAACATTCTGATTTTTAAATGGCGTATTTTCAAGAAGCTTGATTACTTTACGATCTAAAGAAAAGTGATTGAAAAATTTGAGGTGTTTCTCATGATGGATGTCTGTACCGATAAAATCTACCAAACCCGCTTCCAAAAGCTGTATGGCAGTATGTTTTTCATGTTTGCCATAATAGCCGAGCAACGATAGGGCGTTGATCTGCAAAAGTGCGCCCCTATCTTTCATACGTTCTGCCCGGTGGATATTATGAAACACGTAATGATAACGCTCGGGGTGCGCCACAACTGGCTGATAGTTTAAGGTCTGTAGGTCAAACAAAATGGAACTGAAATTGGAAGGCTCTGCCATAAACATCGTCTCAACCAGCACGTAGTCCTCCCCTATCTTCAAAAGCGGTTCCTGATGTATTTTTTCTTCAAATGCTTCATCGAGCATATATTCCGCGGCATAAGCTATTTCTATATCCATATTGGCATTTGCCAAAGCTTCTTTTAAGCGGGAAGCCGAAGCTTCAATGGTTTGCGGGGTGTTGGGATAATGATCGCTCATAATATGTGGTGTAGCGATAAAACGTTGAAACCCTAATGCTATCAAGCCTCGAATTAATTGCAGGGATGCATCTTCATCTTGTGCACCATCGTCTATACCGGGTAGGATATGGGAATGCATATCTGTTTGAAGCAACTCAGCAATTGGAAAAACTACGGGGGTTGATTTAAAGATGGATAGCATAGTCTTAGATTATGATATGGTTACGAAAATTCCCTTCAACGGAAACCAACGTGTACTGAGATTCCCGCAAAATGCTTTCAACAAATAAAAATGTTTACTATACCGTAAACTTATAAAAATATGACTGGTTGACTGCTAAGCAAGTATACAATAAATATTGAATATTAAAAACAACAGTTTTTAAATCATTTCGCTTTCTGCGTCTAAGGCTTCGTATGGAGAATTTTTACTCACAAACTCTGGAACGATGGTTTTCATCTGTTTCACTACCGCCACATTATCGCCTTCGCTTCCGAACGCCAGCAGCTTATCGATAGCCACCGTGGCATCAACATAATCATGGTTGATGACCTGTGCAATACTTATTTTCTCGTGGTGAGTAGGTAACGTAAGCTCTTCGGAGTTCAAGAGCTCCTCGTATAGTTTTTCTCCCGGGCGCAATCCGGTATACACGATATCGATCATGCCCGGTTGTATACCCGCCAATTTAATCATCTTACGGGCAAGGTTCACAATCTTTACAGGTTTACCCATATCAAATACGAAGATCTCACCGCCATTACCCATGGTACCGGCCTCCAACACCAACTGCACAGCTTCTGGAATGGTCATGAAGTAACGGGTAATCTCTGGATGGGTTACGGTAATAGGCCCTCCCTTTTCAATCTGTGACCTGAATCGAGGGATGACGGAACCATTGGAGCCCAGCACATTACCGAAACGGGTAGTAATGAAACGGGTTTTCTTATTAAAAGGCGCGTTGTTAAGGCTTTGCGTATAGATTTCGGCGATGCGTTTAGTTGTACCCATCACATTGGTAGGGTTCACGGCCTTATCTGTGGAGATCATCACGAAACGTTCGGCACCATATTTCACGGCCAGATCGGCCACAATACGTGTACCTTTAACGTTGGTGCTGATGGCTTCACAGGGGTTATTCTCCATCAAAGGCACATGCTTATACGCGGCAGCATGGTACACCACCTGCGGACGGAGTTGACGGAACAGCCTTTCCATACGGATGGGGTTACGCACATCAGAAATAACAATTTCACAATGTATTTCAGGATACGTCTCTTCTACCTCTAACTGCATCTCGTGCAATGGCGACTCTGCATTATCGCATAAAATCAATACCTTCGGGCGGTAGCTCAGCACTTGCCTTACAATTTCGGAACCGATAGATCCGGCAGCGCCCGTTACCAATACCCTTTTATTGAACAAATCTGCCTTAACGCGGGCATTATCAATCTCGATAGGCTTGCGCTGCAACAGATCTTCAATACGTAAATTTTTGATCTGCGACTCGCCGATGGTACCTGAGAGCCACTTATCTGGCGTGGGCGCTGTTACTACTTGAATATCTAGGCGTAAACAGCGATCGATCACCACTTGTTTATCGCGCTCGCCCAGGCGATCGTTCATTAACAGTAGCTTATCGATATTACGCGTGGCCTTTAGGCGTGGTAGATCTTTAAAGTGATAGACTTTCTTCTGCTCTACCAAACTGTTGAGCTTAGACCGATCGGTATCAATAAAACCTACAATAACAAATTTTGAAGTGGCGCTCCGCTCCAAAGCCTGCTTCACCAGTACGGCACGATCATCCGAACCGTAGATTAATACATGCGTTTTATCTTTCTTGGAAAGTTTATCGTGAAAATACTGGTAAGTGCTCTTTGCTGCGATACGTAAAAAGATAAGCAACGATGAGCCTACAAAGAAATTTACCAGCAGGACCTCGCGTACTTTGAGGCTATAAAAATTAAAATAGGGTTCCACAATACCTTTGATCACCACAGAGTAGAGTAAAGTAGCTGTTAAGATCGCAGAGAATATACGCAACATATCGCGCATATTGGAATAACGGATTAAACCTGTGTGTACTTTAAATAGAAAGAAAACAGGTATACAGAGTACCACATATAAATTGGTGTAAACAAAAAAGTGTCCACGCAATATATGTGGAAACTCGAAATTTTCCGAAATAAAGTATGCTAATACAAAAGACCAACTGGCAAGTACTAAATCAATAAGAAAGATTATCCAACGAGGAAGTACCCTATTATCCAACAAAATTTTTCTCATTAGCTTAGTTTTTCTTAATATGCCAGCAATCCTTGCTTTTAAAACAACACTGATCGCTCCCCAATGTATTAAGGATGAAACAGTGTCGACGGCCAATTAGTTTTCAAAAATAGGTAAAAAAAATCATATCTTATCCAACAGCAAATGATTAAGGCTTAATTTACGTCTATGTATGTGTAATTATAACGAAAAAATTTCACAGGTGCTACAGCATATACTTTATTTTTTGTGCTGTTATGCAAGAAAACCAGTATAAGCCGCATTTTACACTAGGTTTATAAAAGTTTCTTTTCAATATTATTTTTAATATATAAATAAATAAAACTCATTAACAACAAGATTATTACAGATGAAATAATTTGTACAGTTATACCATAATTAGTGATATAAACAACCATCAGACCTATAGACAGCTGTAATAAACCATAGCTTGCAGCGACCACAAGTTTATTAATACCTGCCTCATTGGCCAAATATTGGTATAAATGGGATCTATGCGCCTCAAATATGTTTTCCTTTTTCCGAATTCGCTGTAGGATAGTCCACCCGGTATCGACACCATAAACGGTTAAAAAGAGTAAATAAACAAAGTTTCCACTGGTTTTTATAAGCATCGCCAGCATGAATACCAACAAAAAGGCCATACTAACGCTTCCCACATCGCCAGCAAAACATTTAGCCCGTTGCCGGTAATTGAAAAATGCAAACACCGCATTAGCAATGCCCGTACAATAGAGTAAACGCTCATCTATGAAAGCTAACTCCCTGTTAACCAACCACAATAACCATAGTACGGCGAAGCTGTAAATGGTGGTAATTCCATTGATCCCATCCATGAAGTTATAGGCATTGACGATGCCAATGGTTACGACCAATGCAAGAGGTATAACCCATAGCGGAAGGGAGAACAGGCCTACTTCGAAAAAAAGCAAAAAAACCGCTATCAGATGAATAATTATACGGAGTTTATTTGATAACGTATACATATCGTCGAGAAAACTAATCAAGGCCATTAGTGTAAGTCCGCAAAAAAAATAAGGATACTGAAAGCCCGACCAGATAAAGTAGATCAAAGCTCCAAAATAAAAAAGAATACCACCTCCTCTGATCGTAATGGCGGTATGTGAGCTGCGATGGTTGGGCTTGTCAATAATATTATAACGATGAGCGACACGGAAATAAACAAGTATAGCGAACAATAGCAGCGCAAAAATAGCGAGATATATCATATAATTAATTTTCGAAACTTTCGATCGTTTTGAGCAAGCCATCCTTAGCAGCTGTCGGCAAGGTTGTTATACCCAGCGCTGCTTTTATTTTCGCATTATCTACCACATAGCTTTCTGTTAATTTCTGTAACCGCTCCCTATTTAACGGTAAGCTCAACAGGTCTCCGACTTTAGCCAAAAGGTTAACTAAAGCCACAGGTGTTCTCCAAATATGCGGTTTACGATGACTGGCCATACCTATTATTTTAATAACCTCTGTAGTGGATAAAGGAGAGTCATCTGCCAAATTATATATTCCACCGGCTACCGAAGGATCGGTCAGGATTGTTTTTATTACAAATAGCAAGTTATCAATGGATAGGAAAGATCGCTGGTTCTCAAAGGCTCCCAAAGGATAAGGCACACCTTTTTTTACCACCTTATACAACAGGTTGAGATTTCCTTTGTTCCCCGGCCCATGGATCATGCAAGGCCGGAAAATAAACAAACGTTTCCCTTCAGGCAAGGCTTGTTTCAACAGATAGGTTTCTGCCGCCAACTAAGGGGTAATGGGCGATGGAACCACGTCTTCCTCCAGCACTCCATGAACAGTATCTGCCACTGCCTTTACACTGCTGAAATAAATAAAATCACGCACATCACTGATCAAAAACCGATCAAACAGCGCTTTAGTAAGTTCTGTGTTGACCTTAAAATAGACTTCTGCATCGCTGGCATTTTTAAGGTCGTGCGCCTTGCCGGCCAAATGAATTAGCGCAGAAGCCTTAGGCAACTGCGGTGGTAATACATCACGCAGGTTCAGATTGCTCACCGAAACCACTTGATCATCGTTGAAATAAGTAATCAAGTTTTTACCCACAAAGCCTGTATAACCGGTTAATAGCGTATGTATCATCTCTTTATTAATTGCCTATATAGTTTGAATTGACCATCCCAAATAACTTCTGAAGCAAACGAATCTCTAGCCCGCCGCGCGCCGTATGCACCGTGCTGAATGGCAAGTGAAGGATTTTCAATGTAAATGTTAAGCGCCTTGGCCAAAGCCTCTGGATCTCTCGGTTTAACGATAATACCTGATTTCATATGCTCGGTGGTATCTCGGCCGCCCGGAATATCGGAGACGATAACCGGCCTTTGCATACTGGAAGCTTCCAAAGCAACATTGCCAAAACCTTCACGATAGGAATATAAAACCAACAGATCATAGGCGGCATATACTGACGTAACATCTTGTGTCTTACCTAAAAAAAGTACATCACGATCGTCCTTCATCACCGTCATCAATTGCTCATCGAGCGGATCATCATTTTCAACTGGACCTGTCAATATTAACTTGATGTTCTCGTGTTTTGACCGACAAATTCTGAACGCTTCATATACCTCCTCGATTCCCTTATCTTTTGTAATACGACCTACATAACCGATAACGAAAGTGTTAACCACTCCTAGGCGCTCGCGTAACGCAATACCTGATTGTTGATTTTCATCATTAAGCGCATATTTCGTCACATCAACACCGTTACTGCTCCCTTTACCTAGCACAATCGCTTTGCTCTCATTTAAAATTTTTCGCTGAACGGCGTGTGTTTTTAACGAAGGACTGATAACAATTACCCTATCTGCTAAATAGCAGGACAACCACTCAGTGAAAGTAACCACTCTTTTTTTCAAGCCTGAAAGGGTGTCTGACCGTAATCCCCTTAATGTAAAAATCATAGGGATAGCAGGGAAAATTAGCTTGGCTAGCATAAAGAGAAATCCGGTCTTCGGATTTCCTGCATTAATAATGGATGGCTTTTCTTTTCGCAAAAACTTGATAACCGCCACAAGACTTTTACTATCGCTAGCTAATGAAATTTCTCTACTGAAGGGTATCTCCACCAGCCTCGCACCTTCTTCATCAGCTACGGCCGACACTTCCGGCCCCGGCGCCGACACGATAACAACCTCACAGCCCCTGTTTTTTAAGTATCTGGCCTGCCCCCTGATAAAATTAGCGCAAAACGAATGAGATATGGCAATAACAATTTTCATAAATATTTTCAGTACAAAGCAAAACTATAAGCGGTCGATCACCTCGAGATAGTTTTTAATAATGTCTTCCCATGCAAATAGCTTAGCTGCCGCTTGGCTGCGCTCAGACAGCTGTGACGATCGTGCAATGACCAAATCTAACCGCTCCTTAAGCTCATGCACATCGTCCTCCGAACAGGAATAGCCAACTTCACCGCTGGGGAAGAAACCATCTATACCTTGATTTTTTGTATAAATGATAGGGAGGCCCTGCGAAAGCGCCTCTATATATACAACCCCAAAGGTTTCTGCATGCGAAAGCAAGACAAAAATATCATTATTTAAGTATATTTGGCGCAACTCTTCTTTAGACGACAGTTCTCCGAGGTAAACAACCTTGTTATTGTTTTGTAAACCCTTATTAAATGCCTCAAAATTAAACGAATCGGTGTTTTTTCCTACAACCTGAAGCACATATTGCTTATCGTTATAACTCGTAATAAAAGACAATAGTATCGCTAGATTTTTCCTTGGAATAATCTGTCCGACAAACAATAAATTTATAACCTCTTTGGACTTCAAAGGAGCCCTGGCTATGTTTGGTGGGTGATCGAGCCAATAACCATCCAAACCGTTCGGAAGCATAAATAACTTATTACCGGAAATATTGGGATAAAAGGTGGTCAATGTGTTTTTTATCGATGGAGAAATGCAGAATACTGCACCGGCCCGCTTCAAAATTTTACGACCAATCCATACAAATAGTTTGCTCTTAGGTAAAAACAACCTTACATCGGTATCCCGTACGGAAATTACCAATTTTTTCTTTAATAGTATAGACAATAGGTAAGCACCAAAACCGTCGCTGAATAACGTATGGGCATGAATATACTCGTAATCTTTTAATAGCTTTTTTTTGAAGGCCAGGTAAATGATTTTTATCGCCTTAGTAAAAAAAATTTTGCTGTCAAGCTGATCAAAAACGTAATCAATAGCAATGCCGTGTGTTTCGGCACCTTTGAAATGTTTGTAGACGGGGATTAAGAACTGATCGTCTTTTATCGCCTTTATTCTTTTGTAAAAGTTATAGTGTATATTATTGGAAAGAAAATAACTATTGATATGAAGTGCGCGTAAACTTCCTCTACTGTCTTTACTCATGTGACTTACTTATATGACTTTTGGCTTGCCCACTCAAAGAGCTATGCTTTCCAAAAAGCAAAGTTCTCTATAAAAATCCGAAAATGGAGATTTACAGATGATTTTGTTAAAATTAAATCATCTGTAAATCTCCATTTTTTGGGCAATATACTTACAGGTGAGATCTTGTTAAAACTAGAAATTAACTTCTGTAAGAAAGCTGAGTGCATTACTGTTGGTAATGGTTGTCTTGGCAGTAGCGCTAGCAGTATTGTTTTCAGAAGATTTGCCTGAGATCAACTTAAGCACTCCTTGTTTTGCGTTAGCTACACTTGTTTTGGCATTAGCAACGTTTCTCCGTACACTAAGTTCAGCACCGCCGGTTGCGCGATGTAGTTCGGCCCTTTTTCTGTTTGCTTCAAATGTGGCCCGCATATCAACTCCCTCTTTTTTACCGTAAGTCCACTGTGCTTTACCTTCCGAGTAAGGTAACATCCAGCTATAAGCCTTTTCTAAACTCTTCCCTTTGTAGCTGTATCCCCATAAATCAAAATCTACCAAACGCGCGAGCTGCAACAGCTTCATCCATTGATTTAGATTGGAGTTAGAATACATCCAGGCATCTTTCCGCTTCAACTCATGCGGCTGCTTTCCATCACTCTCAAATTGATCATCAAACAATTTGGGCAACATCTGATCAAAATACTTACGACCAATCTGGGGTTGATCGGTATATACCGAAAAACATACAACCTGTGCGAGATACGCAGTACCGATATTGTTCGTAATATTTTGTGTGCTTTTCCCAATATTACTGGTTAACATCCAGTTGAGATAGTCTTTGAACCATGCTTTCAGTTGGTTATTATTGGATGCGGTCCATGCCTGAGATCCCGATAAGAGCTGAACACCATCCAGTAAGTCTACAAGGTCGCGTGTATCAACCATTCCAACTGAACGGCCTTCATTGACACCCCGAACGCCTTGCCCGAATTGCAAATTAGGGTTCATTTTAGTTTTGTCATTTAAAAACCACCTCGTTAAAAACTCAGTAGCTTTTTTTGCATACTGCTCATCTTTGGTATAGTAATATAAAGTACCTAGGGCTCTTACATCCTTACTCATCTGTATGAGATCTGATCGATCTTTTATTTTTGATGCCTCGGGGTTCCACTGACCATCTTTGTGAATATAAGGTAAGCCGTCTTTCTTCTTTGGATCTGGCCAATAATACCCGGCTAAACTGACAAAATCATGTTTATCGCCACTAGGTGGAACATATGACTTTTCAACAACTGAACGCGGTTGACGTTTCATAATAGTATTTCCCTGGGCTTTTAATAACTCGATCGCCTGTTTTACACTGGCATTATTGCCTTTCTGTAAAAATTCCAAATTGGATTCGAGAACTTCGGGGTTGGATATATAGGTCTGTAACTGTTGACCGTCGACAGTTGTTGTGCAACACATGAGGAAGACGGCCATGCTTATACATTGTATTGCTTTAATCGTTCTTTTAAGTAACATCATAATTACAATTTTAATTTATAACATATTTATAGAATATCTTCTGCCAGCGCTAATGATGCTAAAGTTCTAAAAATCTTTGGGCAAGTGTAGTGAAATTAGCCTCGGCATTAAATTTATCTTCCCACGTTAGAAAGGCCTGACGTCTTTTTGAGAGATAAACCGCACCATTGTCTCTCAATAGTAATGCTTTAATCCTTTCGACTCCATCATCCAAGGCCAATAGAAACCCGTTGTCTTTATTAACCAACTCTCGAGTGGCACCGGCATCAGTGGCTATGACAGGTATACCAAACGACATCGCCTCCATTATGCTTACTGGAACACCCTCGTGTTTACTTACATTGACAAACCAGGTAACATTATGTTTTTTATAAAAATCAAGTATTTGCTTTTGCTCGGCCCATCCGTGTAAAAAAACTTTAATATTATCTGGTAAATCTTCAATTATACATTTAACTTTAACAAATTCCGTTCCATCGCCAAAATGATGCCATTCTATCTGCCTATCTTTCACTGCCAGAACGGTCTCCGCAAGCAAATCTACTCGTTTGATGGGATCTATTCTACTACAGGATACAACGCGGAGCATATTGTTTTCTACAGATAATACATCGGGTGGAGATGATATATTTCTCTCTACACCTAAATAGTTAACCATTACTTTGCTTTCATCAATCTTATAATCTTTTTCTAGCATGGAGGCGATATTTTCCGAAATCGGGAGCAACAGATCAGCCGCATCATAAATCTGTTGACGCAATGGCAAATATCCACCATATTCACTAACATAAAAATCACCCCGATGCATCCGCACCGCCTTTTTGTAGTTGCTTGCAAATTTTGTAATAAAAAGAGGTGCTTCGGCCCAATATGAATACCATATGGCTGCGTTGCCAAACTGCTGCAATATAGGCTTTGCCCGCTGGTAGAAAATACGGAACATAATTAAAGACCATCCCCAGATAAGAACATGTTTAGAAGAACGGTACACCTTTTTTTGGAAAAACTCCCTGATATAAAAGGAAAAAGGACTTAGATTAAATATTCCTTTAAAAATACGCGTGACCTTACCTTGTGGAACCAGCGGTGGCCAAACCTCTGCGTTTTTCGGTATAGCACGCCTAATACCTGTTTTATACGGATTGTATTTTGGAAGAATGATAACTTTATCAAAATGATTGGCTAAATAACCTAACTCGGTTTCAAAGTAAGTCTCTCTGTTTCCGTAAGGATACGAATTGGTAAAACAAACAATTATCCTTTCTGACTTCATTTAATGATCCTATCTTTTTTTAAAAAATTAGTGCCTACCGCATAACGGTTAGTAACAGGTAAGCGGCGAAGACACCTATATATCCCCAAGTGGTTCGTTTCTTTAGAAATTTCACTTTCCCCTCTGGCAAATTATAATAAAAAACAGCCGCAGTTAGGAAAATGACAGGATACACTGCCATTAAGCGCCTGAACTCATAGGAAGTGGCTCCCGCAGCCACGATATAGAGTAAAGCAATAGCCAAACAGTATTTTAAATGCTGCGGAATAATTGTACGATAGCTTTTTTTATAGAAACCATACAAAACAAACACCCATACATATATCCAAAAAATTTCTGCAATACATAACGGAAATAACAAATATTGGTAGGTATCGATATAGTTGACGTACATGCCCCGATAAACTGGAAAGGGATAAATCTGGCTTAACGTAATCATAAGAATGGGCCTCGCAAATACAGGTGCCCGCAAAATGACGGCAGTTAACCCGGTCGCTTCTTCAAGTTTTCCTTCGTGATAATTCTGATAGGTAGACAATTCATCGGAAGTATCGCCAGTAACTGCGGTAAAATTAAAGGTAACAACCAACGCTACCGTTAATATCAAGGTAGTGACAAATAGGAATTTGGCGATCTTGGGTTGCTTATTCCGAATATGTAAATAAATATAAAGCGCTATAAAACAAAGGAAGAAAAGGCCATTGTGCGATCGGATATGCCAAGCGAAAACCCCTAATAGAATTAATACGAGCAGGTTGACAGGTTTCCACTTATTAAATAAAATATAAAAACCCATCGTATAAATAAAAACCATGTAAATATCGCGCATAAACACACCGGAAAACACCATCACATGCGAGAGAAGCCCAAAAGCAATAGTTGCGTTCCAAGCCTGTTTACGGGTAAGATATTTTAGTGATAAATTATATACCAACACTATGACCATTGTAGACAGGAATACAATCTGTAATTTTTGAATCAACAGGCTGTTTGGCTCGTCAAAAAGGTTGGTGGTAATCATAGCAATTACCCATATAATGGCGCCAAAACCTTTCCAATCACCTACGTAGAACCCCTCCATCCAATGGTACATGTTTTTAGATGATCCTATTTTCGAAAGATAATCGATGCGTGAGAAAAATTTAACACTATCTGGATTATAAAAAATATCAACATGCGGATCTTTAACATAGACATAATTGGTTACTACCATGTATATGAGGTAAACCGTAAAAAAAAGAAAAAACAGTCGAAAAGATTGTAGCTGATGCTTTTTGTCAAATGAAAAAAAGATGATCATCACTCCTAAGCTTATCCAAAAAGCCGAAAAACAGAAAAAAGCAAAACTATACTCGATATAGGTAATTGTTAGACAAATAGCTAACAATATCATCAGCATGGCCCTGAATGATACGCCGGAAACCTTAGCTTTATCTGCATTGACCAACGGTACATTATCTGTTTGACCGGAATAACTATAATCGAGTGAGTTTCTCATGCTTCTCTATAGAATTAAAGGGTACTCTTGTACAAGCGGATCAGTACACCCGGTATTTTCAACTGATAGCTCACTTCAGTGCGCAATAGCCTGAGTAAGCGCCGAAATAAACCGAATTTACCATCTACAAGTATTTTCACATTACTGCGGGCATAAAAGGCTTCCATTTTGTTTTTCACTATTACTTTCAAAGCGATTGAATAATTATCTCTCAAATACCGATAAGCTAATTTTTCTACCTCCAGCAGATACCCTTGCATGGCCCGTTTAGCAAATGACTGCTGCTCAATGATAGGTACAAAGTAATCAATAAATTGACAAAAAGCCTGAAATTGCTTCTCAAAAAAAGCATGCTCGTCCCAAACCGTACGTTCATCATCTTTTCGATGTAAAATGTCATGATCGGTAACATCCATGAGGTATTTCAATTGAGCATCTGCCTGCAATAAGATACGCGTATGCAACTCCGGGTCCTGTAAACGCTGAAAATCTTCGTTAAAGCCTCCCCTTTCTTGAAGAAATGCTTGCTTCCAGATTGGGCCTGAGGTATGCCATGGCAAATCAAAAGTTAAGAATTTCCTCAAAAAGTATTCTCGTTTGTTATTGGCTTGCTGATAACGGGTGACTTCTTTACTTGATGGCTTTAATTTGGCGTAAGGACGGGCATCGGCTCCTTTACAATAGGCAACATTGAACACATAAAGTGCATAACTTGGCATTTTTTCCACGGCTACCGCGCGTTGACTTAGACAATGTGGTAATAACAGATCATCCGCATCTAAGAAAAGTACATAATCTCCCTTAGCTTGTTCCAAACCTATATTACGACACACATTGGCTCCGCTTTTAGCCGAATGATAATCTTCCCGCCGTAGGACTTGTATATTGCCAGGATGTGCTGTTTGATAAGACCGGGCAATTGCTAAAGATTCATCGGTAGAACCATCGTCTACCAACAACAACTCCCAATCTGGGTACGATTGGGCAAGCACACTTTCAATAGTTCGTGCGATGTATTTTTCTTTATTATATAACGGACAAATAACTGTAATCATGATGATGCTGGTAACCTAACCCTTTGCCATATTAACATAAATTACCCCTGATTGCGAACTATTATTTTAATGTACCTATATAACGACCGGACGGCATACTTAAAATTACCCTCTCTCACAAAGCGACGAATATATTTGAAAAAAAAATCTTTAAAATATATAGTAACGGATCTGTCGCGCACTTGCGACAAGACAAAATTTTCATAATTAAATACATTGGCCACAAACTCAAATTTTGATTTATCGGCCGAGCGGTTAACGTTCTCACTCAATTGATCGTGATGCATTCTCCGCAAGATAAAGGCCTCGTCAACAATACGATATCTTTTATCTCGCAAAACAACCCTAAAAAAAAACTCTTTCTCCTGATGACGCTTTAGACCTTGGTTGAAGAGCTCCATTGGATGGAGAAAATCTCGTCGGAACAACGGACCCGGTGTAAAAAACTTTGTCTTAAAAGTTAAATAATCGACGTATATATTGTCGGTATCCAAATGTTGATCATAAAAAGAGCGTTCATCAATCCGATCATCGTAAAAGTAGGCCGTCCGGCAGATGACATAATTATAGTCTTCATATCGTTGCAACTGCTCAACTTTAGCCGAGAGCATTTCAGGATGCATCAGATCATCGCTATCGAACCATTGTACAAATTCTCCCGAAGTTTTGCTAAAGCCATAATTTCTGCAACTATTGCCCCCTTTAGGTAAATGATCGGGCCTTGATACAACATTTATCCGCTTATCTTTCAGCGCAAAGCTACGTAAAAGTGCCAAACTCGAATCCGTAGATCCATCGTCCACACATAGACATTCCCAGTGCTGATAACGTTGTGCCAAAATAGATTGAAGGGTATCTTGTATATATACTTCGCTGTTATATACCGGAATGATAATAGATACCTGGCCCTTATTCATAAGTAAAACAATTTAAGAATCAACGACTTTAAATACCTGTTCCCACATCTCTACACTTTTCTCTTTCTCGATACTTGCTTTTTCTCGGAGTTTCGCCCGAATGGAAGCGTGTTTGTCTTCGTCCAGCAACAAGTCTATTTTTTGTTCCAGATCTTGATAGGGAGGTTTTACGAGTGCTTCGCTATAAGCATAGTCTGCTAAGAGCATCTCATACTTATGGCTCCAGCTGGTGGCTAAACTTGGAACTCCTTGTGACAATGCACTTACCAAGCCATGAAACCTCGACGTGACAACACCATGAACTGCGCCAATAATCCCTTTAAGTTTCAAGGGATTTTCCTCCCAAATAATGGCTAGAGGTTGGGCTAAGGTACTGTTGACTTTCAACGCAATATCTTCATCTTTTTTACCTTCATGCATGAGGAAAAAAGGCGTATAACCCCGTTTTTGGATGCCTGTTACGATCTCTTTTAATAAATGAAGATAGGCCGCAGCGTTTTCTCCACCATTAAGCATTTTAAAGTTAGGTATGACAGCTACCTGGTATTTGTTTTGATCAAAACTTATCGGTTTCTCTCCAAGGGACAAGTTGGTGAAATCCGGGCGTAAATATGTAAGACCATCCGCACCAGATAGCGCTTTTAGATGTTCATATGATAGCTTATCGCGGGCAAATACGAGATCGACATTGTGGATAATTTTATTCACCTCTTTTACCACATCATGCTTACCGAAAGGACCAAAAGCTTGTGGCAGTAGAATGATTTTTTTCCCTGCTAACTTCCATTTTTCAATGTCATCCGAAAGCCTCTTCTTCGCAAAGGTTGCTCCCCATTGATCACCAAAAGCAAAACCGGAAGCGTCTAACACCACATGAATATCTTTTTCAGGCAACAAGTGGGCGCGCATTTTGGAGAACCGTAGAAAAAGAGCAGCAAATAGTGCTGCAGGAATTTTATACCTCCTGCCAGAAGGCTTCACATATAATCCATAGCTTCTGATTTTTTGATATTGTGTTTCTATAAACTGCCTATCTTTTCCGATATTGAGTTCCATTGCCATTTTAGCATTAGGGTACCGCTTCCTGATTTGTTGAATGACGGCATTCAACATCAACTCTGCGCCCTTATTTACAAAGCTTACCCCTCTTATCTCAATATTTATTTCTCTATTGCTGATCATAACTAATTGTATTTCCGAATCATCTCTATAGGTCTTTTTGCAGAATAGGCAACACGCTCCTCTACATCGGGATAACCTACCGCGATGCACATAATAGGCCGTTGATATTTATCAAGTTTGAGAACTTTTTCCATTTGTTTTTCTTTTACCTCTATATCAGGCCAATTGATTGCACAGCTGCTCAAGCCTAAGGTTTCAAGGGCATACATAAAAGCCATAGATGCTAAGGAAGAATCAATGTATATCACATGCCGATCGCGCTCATCAAAATAGGCATCTAAATTTCCAACAACAACAACAAGAACCGGTATGTTTTCTGCATACCCCTTGGTGCCCATCGGGATCGAAGCAACTCGGTGTACCATCTCGGGATCATCAATAACGCGAAATTCAAAAGGTTGCCTATTACAGGCAGAAGGTGCCTCTATCGCAGCCAAGATCGCCTGATCTATCAAATCTCTGGGAACAGGCTGGTCCGTAAACCATCGAACGGAACGTCGTTGCTTGGACAGGATATAAAAATCACGGTAACTAATAGCTGAAGACCTCTCTCCATTTAACACACGTTTATATGGGACATATTTCCGATCTAAATCGTGATGATTAACAGACAGTGGATAATTTTGGGTAATCGAATTAAACCGTGTACGAAAAATATCGATGTGCGGATCGGGAGCACAAGCTGAAAAATAATTCTCCAACACATCATGAAACCACTTGACCTGTTGATTAGCATTATTTTCGGCCTCTTTATAAATCAATTCGAAACTCTCGATCGTTTCTTGTATATAGTCTTTTGCAAAGACTGGCTTTCGAGTTTTCATGAGCAGCCCTTTTTCTATACGGTGGATATTTCTCGTCAATAAATAATAGTTGGCTTGCTTATGTTCAATATCCGACAGGTGTTTAAGCTTACCTTTCAACGCTGCGTAGAACTCGCGTTTAAATGATGGGTCTAAAAAGCAATAGTATATGCGTGCCCAAAATACAGACTTGTGCCCACGCCGTTCAATGGCCCTTTTAGCAAGAGTAATAATTTTCTTTTTAATGCGACTTAACATGCCCCTTCCTCTGTTTGAAAGATTGTTTAATATCTTTTAATTGACTACTCAATTCCGTACCCATTAACAACCATATACTAACAACATATACAATAAAAAAAAGTACTGATAAAACCCAAAAATTAAAATTTGTATAAGTTCGTATAACGTACAGACTACTATAGGCTATGATGGATGCTATCCATGGATTTTTTACTGCTGTTAAAAAAGTTAAGGTACTGATCTTTATATGTAATAAGCGATTAAACGTATATTGTGCTATAATTACGGCAATCACCTTGTTGATTACCACCGCCCACGCCGCACCGACAATGCCATTGTATCGGATACCGATATAAAGTGTCGGCAAAAATATGACCATTTTAACAATCTGCAAAATAAGTTCCAGCTGCGGCCGCCCCATACCTCTTATCAATGCCGTATTGCTGTTGACCATCATATGTATCATAACCGACAGTGACAGTATCGCCAAAGGGTCAATGGCTTCGCTCCATTTATTTCCAAAAATATGGATAATAAATAAATCACCTAGAGACACCATAAATGCCATTATCGGAAAAATAAGCAGACTATTGTAATTGACAGTTTTTAAATAGTATTTTTTTAATGCTCCCGGATCATCCTGCAACTTGCCATAAACGGGATACATGACCTTATTGATAATAGTCATGAGTCTACCTCTGAACGTATCTGTTAATACAAAAGCGAAGGCATAGGCACCTAAAGCTTTGGCACTAACCAACTTCCCGATAACCAGGTAGTCAAAATTTGACATTAAATAATTTACAATATTGGTTCCGGTAGTGTAAATACCAAAACCGAAGACTTCGTTGAAAGCGTCCCTACTCCAAATCAATTGTGGCTTCCACGCTGTGGCTCTGAAATACAGGGGTATTGCCAAAATAATGGTTGCTACCGAATTGAAGGCTAATGACCAGATACCAAAGCCTAACCAAGCAAGCATAATGGATAAAATGCCCGATACAATACTCGAAGTATTTTCGATAAGCGCCATCTTCTTAAATTCCATTGCCTTGGTTAACCTGGCCTTGTGAACCAAATTGACAGGGCTGGAGAGAATCCCTAAGCTGAGAAACGGTGTCAGTTGTTTTAAGATGGGTTGATCATAAAAATTTGCCACCAAACCACTCGCAACGATTGCCATCAATAAATACAGAAAAATCGCCCACAATACACCAGTCCAAAAAGCGGTGTGGTAATGCTCCTCGCGAAGGTCGGCATCTCGTTTCTGCACCAATGAGGCACCGATACCCAAGTCGTTTATAACCTGCACGAACCCGATAATTACGGTGGCCATCCCCACAACACCGAACTGCTCAGGGAAAAGTAATTTAGCCAGTATCAAACGTACCAGAAATGAGAAAATCTGATTGATAATAACCTGTAAGCTACTCCAAAATACACCTGATAAGATTTTTCCCTTTATGCCACTCATAATGTAGAAAAAGTATCTACCTGACCCTATAATCTGCCGTCTACCAATGCTCGGTCTAAACACCCTTTGGTATCAAATATAACTCCGTTATTACGTTTAATCGTTTGGAAATCATAGGTTAAAAATTCATCATGGGATACCGCCACGACAATGGCATCATATAGAATTGATTTGTCCAATTGATTCAGAATATCTACGTTATATTCTTCCTTAACCTCTGTGGCATCAGCCCATGGATCGAAAACATCCACTACCAATCCAAATTGTACCAGCTCATGATAGATATCTACCACCCGGGTATTTCTTACGTCAGGACAATTTTCTTTAAAGGTGACACCCATGATAAGCGCTCGAGCTCCTTTGATTTTATGCTCCTTTTCGATCATTAATTTAACAACCTTGTTAGCAACAAAAGATCCCATATTATCGTTTACCCGACGCCCAGATAAAATTACCTGAGGATGGTAACCCAAAGCCTGTGCCTTATGCGCTAAGTAATAGGGATCTACCCCAATGCAATGCCCACCGACTAATCCTGGCTTATATTTCAGGAAATTCCACTTAGTACCCGCTGCTTCAATCACATCATTAGTATCAATACCAATACGATCAAAAATTAATGCGAGCTCATTAACAAAGGAAATATTCACATCTCTCTGCGCATTTTCGATAGCCTTAGAAGCTTCTGCCACCTTGATACTGGGAGCCTTATGGGTACCGGCATCTATAATGGAACGATACAGATCATCGACAACCGTGGCGATCTCCGAGGTAGAACCCGAGGTTACCTTCTTGATCTTTGTCAGGGTATTTATTTTATCACCGGGATTGATCCGCTCAGGTGAATAGCCAGCAAAAAAGTCTCTATTGAAGCTTAAACCTGAAACGCGCTCCAGTACAGGCACACAATCTTCTTCAGTACAACCGGGATAGACCGTTGATTCGTAAATGACCACGTCGCCCTTTTTAAGTACCGATCCGATCATTTCGGAAGCTTTGATTAGAGGCCTTAAATCAGGGGATTTAAATTGATCGATAGGAGTGGGCACTGTCACAATAAAAATATTGTATTTGCTCAAATCTTCGCAATCAGATGAAAAACCTAATCCAATATTGCGCTGTGGATCTTTTTTAAGTGTAATAACCTGTTTCAGCTCTTCTAGATTAGCTTCCTGTGTACGGTCTTTACCTTCACTTAACTCATCAACCCTTGATGTATTGATATCAAAACCTAAAACATCGTATTGCTTACCAAACGCTATAGCTAAAGGTAATCCAACATATCCTAAACCTATAATAGCTATTCTTTTTTCTGCTTGCTGCGCTTCGGTTCTTGTGCTCATTGATTATCGATTAATTAAATTTATCAAAAAAACCACCCACTATCCTCGTTTTAAATACCTCTTTATGCGTATCAACCAACCTTCTTTTTCATCTAACTCTGCCCCATAACCATAACCGTAGCCATAACCATAGCCATAACCATAGGAATTTTCTTCTTTGGCATCGTTCAGCACGACATTTAAGTTAGGCATCTTCTTATTTTCATAAACATCTTTCACAATGTTAAGTTGCTGTTTCCAGGTATAATTATAACGTATCATGTAAACGCTCATATCGGCTTGTTTAGCCAATGTAAAAGCATCGGCTACCTGACCTACCGGAGAGGTATCAACGATGACATAGTCAAATCTTTCCCTCAAAATATTAAATAGCTCATCAATGCGGGGACTTAATAACAGTTCTGCCGGGTTGGGCGGAATAGGGCCAGCCCCTACAACAAATAAATTATCGACCAAACCAGTGGCTTTCACCAGATCGTCTACCTGCAACTTGGTGTCGACCAAAAAGTTGGTAATTCCTTTAGACGGTTTAGCTATCTTTAAATCACTGATCAATTTAGGTTTACGGATATCAAATTCCAACAAGACAACCTTCTTGCCCGTCAGCGCCATACTTGCTCCGAGGTTAATGCTAAAGAAGGTTTTCCCTTCGCGCGTCATACTGGAGGTAACCATGACAATCTTATTCTCTTTGCCCAAGGTGGCAAATTGCAGATTGGTACGGATTAAACGAAAGAGCTCTGCCAGTGGTGTACGGCTTGATTTTCTGACTACCAGTGTGTCTTCTCCATCGTTGCTATGAACGAGCTCTCCCAATACCGGAACAGGTACGACATCATGGACATCTTTCATAAGGGTTACCCGGTCGTTCAACAGTTCTTTTAGATAGAGAATACCAATAGGTGTTCCGATGGCAAAAATAAACGAGAACAGTAATACCAACGATCTTTTCGGTTTAACTGGTCGATCGCCCGGCATAGCCGCGTCAATAATACGTGTGTTCGGTACGGCAGAAGCCAGCGAAATAGACGACTCTTCCCTTTTTTGCAAGAGGTAAGAATACAGATTAGATTTAATACCCTGCTCACGTTGTATTTCCAATAAGTTCCGCTCGATGCTGGGTACATCCTGAATGCGTGTCCTAAATTGACCGGAACTGTTTTTCAGATTGTTTAAAGTAATCTGAATACTGTTTTTAATATTCCTTAAATTCTCTAAAATGTTTACACGCAAATTTACCAGCTGCTCATCCAAACTCAGTACTAACGGACTGCTCGCCTGTGTGGTACGTACAAGCCTTTGCCTTTCGAGCTGTAACTCATTGAACCTGCCAATAAGTTCGTTCAGGGTAGGATCTTGCAAACCTAATGCACTGGGTACCAGTTCATTTTGCTTATTATCAAGATATTGTTCAATAGACTCCAGTATACTGAACTGTGTCTCGGATTCAGCCACTTTTCGGTTGTACTCGCCGGCCTCCTGTAAATATTGTTGAGCCTCCGCACTCACATTGGTGATCTGATGCTCACGCTTATAACGTTCTACATTTTTTTCAACGTCAGACAACTCAACAACCAGAAACGAAAGGCGCTCATCGATGAAACTGATGGTTTTATCGGCCAATTGATTTTTATCCTCAACTGCTTCGCGGTTATATACCTGCACTAATTTATTCAGGATGGCAACGCCTTTGTCGATGTTTTCATGAACTAAACTCAAGGTAAGAACACTCGCATCTTTATTGACCATCTCAATATCAATCTCTCTGGTATAGAAAGAGGCTAGCTTAACCAAATCATGAAATAATACACGGATGTGTTGGCCGGCCTTAACTTCTCCTGACCGGATAACCGTAAAACTACCAAAAGGCTCTTTTATCTGCTTACCAAAACTGTATTTCTTCTTAACATTTTCGTTTTTCTCGACATCTTCGTAAGACAGCTCAAATTGATTATTATCCAGAACTTCCAGGAGCACCCCTCCATCCAGCGCATAGGCAGTAGTATCTAATCGGTGAATGGTAAGGTTTATAGGTAAATCTTTACCGTACAATTCTTTGGTACTGAACATCTCCTCCAAATAATAACTCGTCTCTAAGCGCAATTCCTTCAATACCCGTTGCATCAAGGTTTTACCCTTCATAACCTCGATCTCGTTACTGATGTTCTGATTGGATTGAAACATGTCTAAATCGGCAAAAGCGCCGCCCCCGGTACTGGGAGCCCTTTTATCATCCTTTATCAATAAAACTGTCGTCATCTCCCACTGAGGTATGGTATACTTCAGGTAAAGAAAGGCAATTAATATAAACGAGATAAAAGAGATTAGGAACCATTTCCAATGCCTTAGATAATTTAAGAGAATAGCCTTGATATGGGTTCCTGATTCCTCTTGCATTACTTTGTTCTGTTCGTTCATGAAAAAAGGAAAATATTAAAATACTCTTGTTATAAATAGGCCCACAGCTGTTAATGATGATGCAACGGCTGTTATAATTCGCAATGTTCTGTCTGCACTTGGATCACGGTATTTTGTGGCCTCCACATAAAGAATGTCGTTCTGCCTTAAATAGAAATAAGGTGAATCCATAATATCCTTATGGCCTAAGTTTATGCGCACTGTGGTACGCTCACCGGCCTCTTCCCGTATCAAAAGAATGTTTTCACGGCGGCCATAAGGTGTCATATCCCCTGCCATACCCAAAGCTTCCAAAATGTTTACCCGTTCGTTCGGGATGTTAAACGTAGATGGTTGGGCAACTTCACCAATCACGGTTACTTTAAAGTTAACGAAACGCACATTAATAATAGGATCTTTTACATACTCGCCCACTCGTTTGAGCATCTCCCTCCGCGCCTCATCTCTTGTTAAACCTGATAGCTTTATCTGTCCGATTACCGGGAAACTGATGTATCCATCCTGATCTACCAGATACCCTTCGGAACCTAATGGTGCACCCTGATTACTGCTGTTTCTAGAACCGTCCAAGGTTTGTAGCGTGCCACTATTAAACAAGGTATTAGACTCTGGGTTTAAGGAGTTTACAGTAATACGTAAAATATCTCCAGCTTGAATTTTAGTGGGAGGAATAGCTTGAATAGCGCTTTTCACTGCTCCCGAATCTCGTAGATCACTGAAGTAGACCAAATTTCTTTTCGATCCGCAAGAAGCAAGAAATAAAAGAAGTATAAAAAGAATTCCAAGTGAATTTCTCATATAATTTAAAAGGATAATTAATTGCTGATTTCTTATTTATCAAGAATACTCAAAATGAACCTTAGTTTAGTGCCGCAAATATGCGAATTAATTTCCTATTGTTCTGTTTAATCAAACGGATTTTCTCTGCTATCAATCTAAGTATTAAATTCATGGCAGGCGGTTTTGGTTTCGATCATGTATGGCCTTTGCTCTTATCTTACTGGAATACATTAAATAAATAAAAGTTTTTTTTAAGAAATACTTTCAATTCTAAACGGCATTGTTGGCCTATACGCTGCACAATGCTTATGTAAAATAAATATTACAAACATACTGATTTATTTATATACCAGCTTACCTTCTTCTAATCTCTCTATTAGTTTGTTTTTATTTAAAATCTGTACATCATGCCTACTTGCAGATGTAAATTGTTCCGATCTCTTTTGGCAAAATTCCACAAGCTCCTGCTATCCCCTATCTGATACTGATAGTTTCTGGCATGCGTTAGATTCAACTTTCCTGTAAAAATAAAGTTTTTGTAATCATATTCTCCATAGGCCCCAAAACTGTAATCGACCCAATTCCTACGCCTATCGGCGATCAATTCATAAAATAATGCATTGTTATGCACTAAGCGCTCAAACTGTACCCCTAGTTGTTTCATACCCTGCAACCATGAAACGTTCAAAGTCTGTGAATTATTACCATAACCGATTCCTGCCCCTAAAACCTGCCCCCTATTGGTGTAGCCATCTCTCACAATAAAATGCCCGTACATTGGCCCTCCCGGACGCAGATCTGCATTTTTTGAGGGCTCCAGCTGTGTCATTTCGAATGCGATCTGCATCCACTCGTTATCTTCAATTATTTTTACAGGAAACATTTTTCGTAATCCGAACATATATGACCTGGAATGTCCTGCCTGCACAATGAGGTCGCGCATATCATATGATCGGTCGTTACGGGCGAATTCTCCATATATTTCAAAATGCGCTTCGGGAATTACCCAACGCGCAAAAACCGAAACATTGACATCATGAGCCGCTTGATCATGCTCTAGATTGGGATCTGTCCAGTCTATATCTGGCGCGGTCGAACCAGACGGGAGGAATGGTAGATAGTCGCCCAATTTATTACCCATATGCTCATTGTAGACCGTAAACACATTAACAAGACCTAAACTCAGTCCGGGAATCCACTTGGGTTGGTAAGACAAAACCAAACCCGAGAAATATCTCCAGTCATCCGGTTTAGGTTGATATAATAATGTATCCAAATAGTGAGACCTGCCCAAAGTGGTGGGTGGAAAACCAGAAGCATCCAAACGCCCCCCAACCAATTGGCCCTCGAAAGACCCAATAGCGGTACGAATTGGCCGAGTGGTATTGATCGTGAGGTGTGGAAAGCCTGGTGCGTTATTGCTCATCAGTAGACTATTCTTCATCCCGGGGCCCCACCATAAACTTTCGGTAGAAAGACCGATAGAGATCGGGTGAAAATTTAACCGGATACTGCTTTGCCCCGGGTAAAAGCGGGTATAAGCCTCTGTTCCAAAGCGTTCAGGCTGATCAATGCGGTTGGCATGGAAATACCATTTGCTCCAATGGGTTACTTCGCTGCCTTCATACCCAGGAAAATCGCTGTTCTGTGCATATACAAACTCGGGCCTGAATTGTACGCTTAAAAATTTATACTCGGCGTAGAAGCCTGCGCTTAACATAGTTTGATAACCTTTAGCTGGGATCATACCGGCATCGTTCCACCCATAGGGAAAACTACTATTGACCTGGTTTTGCCACATCACGGGCAGCAACTGTACCATGCCTTTACCGTCTTTACTGTGATAAATACTGTTATCGCGTGACTGAAGCCCTTCCGGATCGTAAATATTTTCTTGCTGCAAAACCTGATTAGTAAGTGGTCTTACATTAAATGATACGGTAGAATCTAGCTTGCCCAAGAGCTGTAGACGACGGTAGTAATCATCTAACAAGGGCGTGCCCACAGGAAGCACCTGTGCCTGTAGGGGTACATAACAGGCTATCGCTACTAATAAGATTAAAAACCGTTTTAAACGAAACTTCATGATCATCTTTTTTTCCTCACCGAAAACTAAAACCGATACATCACACCTAACTGCGCTTGGAAGTTAAACTGATCTACGGGTGTAAAATCCCAAAATGTTCTACTGGGATCCCAATCAATATCGTAATTAAAATTCAGTCCGTTCATAAACCGCATCTGCGCCATAAACAGAAAATTCCTGTAATCCCACTCGCCGTTAATAGTAGCCGCCAGATTAACCCAATTTCTTCTGTAATCGCTAGCGTAAGCTAGCAGTCCATAAAACAAATCGGTTTGCTGTTCTTGCCTCTCGAGCATTAGGCCGAGCTGTTTCTTACCTCTTAACCAGGCAATGTTAACCGACTGCACATTACTGCCCGGACCGATACCTGCTCCCAAAAGTTGACCTAAATGGGTATAACCATGTCTTACCATATTACTGGTATACCAACTTTGATATTCACGTACGCGATAAGTCCGGGTTTTATCCAACTGTGTAAGCTCAATACCCAGCTGCAAGTGGTCTCTTTCTTCGTTGCCCATGTTAACGCCCAGTGGTACCAGTTTACGGAAACCTAAGACGTAAGCCCGTGCATGATCTGCCTCTACAATCTTATCACGACGCCCCCAAGGGGATTCATTACGTCCATATTCGGCGTAGAATTCTGCTTTCCCTTTTGGTAAAACCCACCTGACATGGAACGAAGCGTAGCGGTCTCTATTACGCTGCTCTTCGTTACTGATCGGACCATCAACCTGCGACTCTCTCGACCGAGGTCCTAAAAAAGGCAGGTAATCATTCAGCTTATTCCCCATCTGATCGTGATATACCGTAAAACTTTGCGATACGCCTAAAAATAAGCCCGGCACCCATTTGGGCTGATAGGAAAAAATGGCGCCTCCGATGTAACGCCAGCTATCAGACTTTGGCTCATAGAGGTAATCGAATGGGCTAGGTGAATCAACCGACCGAGGAGCAAAACCTGAACCGGATAACCTACCGGCAATCACTTGCCCTTCAAAAGATCCAATATTACTACGGATTGGTCTTGTACTGTTTACCGTAATATGTGGAAAACCTGGAGCCGTATTACTCATCAATAGCGAATTCCGTAATCCCGGGCCCCACCAGATATTTTCGGTACTGATACCCACGGAAACCGGATCGAAATTCGCCCGGATACTACTTTGCCCTGGTAGCAACCGCGTATAGCTCCCATTACCAAAACGCGTTGGCATATCGATATTATTGTAGTGATCATACCACACCCGCATCGCATTTTCGCTACCCCCGGTAAAAATTGGGTAACTACTATTTTGGGCATACACAAGCTCCGGCCGAAGTTGTATACTCAAAAATTTATACTGTGCAAAAACACCTGCACTGAAAAAGGTTTGATAACCCACATTGGGTATCATTGCACCATCGTTGTAGCCCGTAGGAAATGCGCTGGTATATTGATGCTGCCAGATAATGGGCAGCAACTGCACTAGGCCGACCCCTTCTCTATGCCAGGGCATGCTCCGCGAAATACTTGCAACGCTATCGGGATCATAGATATCATGCAGCTGCAGCACAGCATTGTTTAGCGGACGGATGCTGAAGGAAACGGTAGAATCGATCTTGCCCAATAATTGCTGACGTCGATAATAATCTTCCAGCACGGGTGTACCTACCGGAAGCACCTGGGCCTTACCATAAGCAATGAAACCTATAATGAAGGTGATCGTATATAGGATTTTATATAATGGTGTTCTCATGTATTACCTAAAATTGTTCAAACGACTGAGGCTTATACGCGTACGCAAATATGATGCTAATTTTTTATTTGCACCCGCCTGCGGTGACGAAGCAAATAAACCGTAACACATGGCTTTGATCAACACTTTGCGCTGCACATGACTATAATGCCTAAACATACGTAAAAAATCAAGCCCCATCGAAGCAAAAGCACCAACCTTTTGTAAACCTTTAAAATTTTTACGTATAAAATACAGTCGGTTTCTATTGATATAGTAAATAAAAAATGGCGATCGTAAGCCGCCGGTTAAGGAACTCTCTTTATGTAACACTTCTAAATGGGGTTGATAATAAATGCTGTAACCCAACTGGGTAGCTCTATATATGAAATCGGTATCTTCATAGTAGGCAAAATACCGCTCGTCAATATACCCCACCCGCGTTAATACCTCACGCGACAGCAACATAAAGGTAGTAGGCCCATAATTGCAATATCCGGGTGTATTATACTGCCCTTCATCGGGCTCCCCGGCGCCAATATGTACCGTCACGGCAGTACGATGATTCAGGTGACCTCCTGCCATACAGATAGCCCTGGTATCGTAGTATAATAGCTTGGGAATAATAATCTGCTCCTGCCGCCGCACAGCTTCCTGAAAAAGTTGTGCTAAAAGATGTGGCGATGGGATTTCGATATCATTGTTAAGCAACAGGATATAACTGCTGTCTGCTGCCAAAGCCGCAGCTATACCTTGATTATTACCCTTAGCGGCACCATAATTATCGTCGTTTCTGATATGGGTAAAAGCCGAGACCGGATAAGTAGTGAGAAGCTGCGTGAGTAACCTATCCGTGTGGGGTGCAGCAGAATTATCAACAACGTATAAGTGATAGTCTGTAAAAGACTGCCGGGAAATACTTTTGATAAATCCTTCAAGCACATCATCGCTCTTATACAATACGGTAACCAATGCTAAACTTGCCATATCAGCACCCTCTTTTTAATCACCTGAACGGATAAGCACCCGTACCATTAATATACTGCCTACCAAAAAGCCGATAAGCAAAGCTCCCAGTACAGCGCCTTTTAAGGGACCGATATGATTGCTTTCCAAGGGAAACAACGGACGGTCTATAACTTGAATAATGGGCATTTCTTTTCGTAAACTGATACGGGCCAACTCCTGGTTTTTCACCAATTCACCTAAAATAGTGGTATTGGCCTGCACATCTACCCGGCGTTGCTGTGTAGATACCTGCAACTGCTGCAAGGCCCTGTTCGGATTAGGATGGGCATCGGTAGCGGATGCTGCACCACCAATGGCACTATAAAGTTCTTTCCGCACAGAATCAACCTGCCGGGTAAGAATATCAAGGTTGTCTTGTTCTTTTTTTGTTTTAGTGCGCACATAAAAATCCATCACCCGCTCAATTAAGCCCTCCGTAAATAATTTTGCAAAAGCCTCATCAGTACTCTTGGTAGTAACCTGGATGATGTTTAACTTTTTGTCTGGTTTGGCTACTACAATGGTTTTTTTAAGGGCATGCCGATACAATAACTGCATCAAACTATCTTGCCTACGGTTATTGGTATCTGCCAGCGCAAAACGAAAATCTTTTAAATGGGCTTTTTCCTGCCAGTCTGCCCACATCCCGTTAGCTATTGCATAACGATTGGCCAATACCTCTTCCTTACCATCGATTACGACCTCGCTCAACAATGTTTCGCTGATTATCCGGCGCGAACGTAAAAATTCAATGATATTATCGCCTTTAAATAGGCCCCCGCTCTCGCCTATACCGCCCAAATCGATACCAAACTGCGAAGCAATGCCCGCATATGCACTCAATCCACCTCCGCCACCAGCCTGATCAGCCAGCACGAAACTTAGCTCGGCCTTATACACGTCTTTTTTGAAAACCGCGTAACAGACGCCCAATACCGCGCCAACAAGTAATGCTATGACCAATACGAACCACTTCTTACGAAAATAAAGCAGAATTTCTTTTGCCTTGTCCGTTAGCTCCTTTAAGGTAATCTGTTTATCAGGAGACGTATGGTTTTGATGACTCATTTTTTTGTCTTGAATATTTTTTAACTAGCAACAAACACAGCTAGCCCTATTGAAGGGCTAAAGATAAAGTTTTTTACTTCTTTTTTTGCAATAGGCCTAAAGTCGCCCGATTTTTCTGCCTCCGCCAGCGATCAAAAAACCATCCCCACTTATTGAAGTATTTGATGGCCGACAGGATGTGTATACGCATCAGTTTCTTATTATGGTACGACTGCTTTCGGTACCCATGCTGCACGGCAACACCGGGAAAGAAGACTGTGCGCGCCTTTTGGCCGATGCGCCGCACGAGATCAATGTCTTCCAGATACATAAAATACCTTGGGTCAAAACCTCCTACCTTTCTCAGGATCGCTGTCCGCATAAACATGAAGCAGCCTGAAAGGTTTGGCATGTCCACTGTGCGGTCGTATTTAAAATCAGCTAACTCATAAGAACGGTTGAGCTTTTCCGCCCAACTGCTTGCAGCAGCGAAACGACGGCCAAAAAGGTTGAAAGGAGTAGGTAAGAGCTTACACAAGCGTTGCAAGGTGCCGTCTTTGTAGTAAACCTTTGGCATTACCAATCCAACATCTTCGTTGGTATACATAAAATGTACAAGCGCTTCCAACACACCCGCTCCAAAGGAGATATCCGGGTTGAGCACCAAGTGATAATCGGCAACATCAAGCATCTCCCGAAGAGCCAAATTATGCCCGGCGCCATATCCGCGGTTTTCCGGACAATGTTTATACACGGTACGGGAGTCTGTTGCCAGCCCACGAAAGATATCAGTCTGGGAATTGTCTATAAGATACAGACGGGTGATCAGCGGGGATGACAAACAGCTTTCAATGGCTTCTCTTACCTCTTGAACATCATTGTGAAATAATACGATAGACGCAGTTACACTCATTTCTTTCTACTCTTTACGACTAATATGCGGCGAAAATACTTCATCTTGCAATAAAATAATAGCAATAGATACTCTAATCTACCTACAATTCCTAATCGGTAACCGAGTGCCATGTTTTTTATTTCGCCTGCAGCCATGGCCCGAATATCAGAGGAGAGCCCCGAATGGCCAATATGTGGCTTGCCGCCCCCGGTTAACACTAAACTTTCATTGAGCAACACACAATGGTGATCTTTACATATCCGGATCCAATAGTTGGCATCTTCCGAATGATATTGCTGCTCATCAAAATAACCTACGGTTGATAATACCGAACGTTTGAAAATGACGGTTGGTGTAGCAAAAAATGTTTTGTAAAGCAACAAACGGGCAGATATATCGGTTAACCGATCGAACTTTTTAAAGAACCACCTTGTCCAACGCTCTCCATTACGAGTGGTACCCAAGAAGTCAATGCTTGGCTGCGCTTCCAAGATGGCTATCTGCTGAGCTATTTTATCAGGCACCCATTCGTCATCGGCATCGAGCAAAGCAATATACCTCCCACTGGCCTGCCGCATAGCGGTATTGCGGGCTTTAGAGGCTCCGCCATTGGCCTGATCGAGCAGCTGAAAAGACAGCTGCTCTTCTTGATGCGATGCCATGTAGCTTTCTGCCTGGGATACCGAAGCATCTGTACTCCCATCATTTACCAAAATAACTTCCATAGGCCGATACGTTTGCCGGACTACCGAAGTCAAGGCACGCTGAATAGTAGCTTCTGATTGGTACATAGGTATAACTACGCTTACTAATGGATGATGATGCATGCTAACAGTCATTTCGATGAACGTCTTCCCACCCTGCTATGGCTTCCTTTGTATATGCTACTACGTGGTCTATACTATAATAATGCTGAAGATCATCAAAAGCAGGTAAAAACCGGGGATAGATATCCTGGTGTTGCGCTATTAATTTTTTTAAGCCTTCTTGCAGGTCCTCATAACTAGGGTATAATATTCCCGGAGGCTCCTTACTCTGATTAAATAATTGCAAAAATAAGGAATTTTGAATAGCCAGCATAGGTATCCGAGCTGCTATCGCGTCCATAACGGCTCCGCTGCTGGTGAGCTCATAACCATCGACATCATAACAGAAAATGGCATAATGCGCAGTACTTAAAGCCTCACGATAATCGGCAGGACTTAACATATCTGTGGTATGTGCACGCTCTACAAAATCATTTAAATAGGGAGCCATTTCAGGTAACACCTGTCCAACAAGTCTAAAAATGACTCTTCCTTGGGAAATATCTTCTGAAAAAGCGGCTGCCAGTTTAAAAAAAAGATGCGATTGCTTACTTAAACGCGCAATACCCAAATGTGCAAAAACCAAAGGGTGGGATGGTCGGCTTTCTACCGGTTGCTGTTTGACGAAATGGTAGGGATGTGGTGCGTACGATATGGTGTCACTGGAAAGATAGCCTTTATGAAGCAGGAATTTCATGGCACTTTTCTCCATCACCAGATACCGCTTATGCGTGCACCTAAATGCAAATGCTTTCTTTATAAACCAAGCATATATACGATCTATCTTTTTTTGATGTGGCGCAGGCGTTAAAATATCTAAACCGTGCAATTGCACCAAGAGGTGCTGTTTTCTAAAAACATAGCGACTATAAAAACTTACCAAGTACTGGCCTATGGGAGAAAGAAACGCAAAATATACGAGCGCTGTCTGTCTGCGCCTTGCCCTTATCAACAGTCGGGTAATCACGCATAATTCTACCAAAAGTTTACACAGCCACCAAAATTTATTCCCGGTACGGAAAGGCAATACCCAAATCGGCTGATGGTGCACCTGAGCAGGAATGTCTCCGTAACCTTGCAGGTAGCGATAATGCGAGGAATGTGTATATACGGTTAACCGATATTTCGGGTATAGTTGGGCAATTACCTGTAACATGGCGGCATTGAAAGGCGCATGCATGGCATCCATCATAAAAGGATCAATGAAAAATATCTCCCGCTTATTCACGTATGATATCAGTTGGTGCAAAAATAGTCTCAAATGGAACGTATAGTTCCCAATATACAGAAATCAAGTTATACAGCCGGAAGGCTCCAAAAAGCACAACCAGCACATAGGCCAGCATACGCAAACGCTTATCAGCAATGGATACGACCAGATAGCCTAATATGAAAATTTCAAACAGCAGAAAACCCGTTGATAATCGTGCCATAACCGGCAAGCTTAGCATAAACATGAGGTAAATGATATTACCAAATATAAGCAGATTTAGATAACCTGTATAACGTGGCCGGTTTACTGCATCTATATGAGGTTGAAACGCTATAAATATAGGCAGAAAGAGCGCTCGCTTAGCAACACCAATAGCAAAAGCAATATAGGGGTTACCAACGGTTATTTCCTCCCCCTCTTCACCATAGAACAAGAGTTTGTCGCCTACACGCGAATCAACACCTACCATATTCATGGCAATTTTTGTTAAAATACCTCCGATATCCATGAAACCTAACAGCAGTGCTACCAGCAGAATGCTGTACATCCATTTGGGCGAATAACGGATCGGGTAAATCCAATAAGCAAAAACAAAAAACACGGCGGTGATATGCACGAGCGCCGCAACGATAATTACCAACAAAAATGGCGTAAAGCGCCGTTGAATGATATAACGAATGGAAAGTAAAGTGATCGAGATGGCTAAATATTGACGAACCGCAAAAATATCTGCCATGTAATAACAGAAATAAAGAAAGAGACCGAGCATCATGATCTGCTTGTGCCTATAGATAAATGATGCTTTTATGCCTATAGTAAGGATAGCCATGATGGCGAGCAATACGGTGTAACTCCCGGTGATTTGGTACACCACGTAGTTAAGATAGGTAAACCCCCGCTCCATCGTGTTGGTTTCCGGATTATCAACATAACCCTCTATCTTACTGAAATAATCGGTATACGCATACCAATCGGTACCTACATTCCAACGGATACTGCTAATAAAAATAAGAACGATGCTTAGAAACCAAAACAAGATATGTTTCATCTTATCAACATTCTTGACAAGATCTAACAGCGCAAAAGATGCTAGCACACCATATAAAAGAATATAGATCAAGAAACAGAATATTTTAGCGGTAAACGATGATGAATCTTTGAGAGTAGCTGCTCCACAACGGCGGCATTAGTCCTGACCCGGGTGGCAATAGCCTCTTGGGCCCGTGTGAGCGCTTCTTGATAACCCGCTAATTCCTGCGGATAGGCCTGAATGCGCTTCTTGAAGTCGGACAGCTGGTCTACCGTAAAGAAATCAACGATACCTTCGTAACCTACCGTACTTTCCCGACTAATCAATAAAGGGATACTTTTCTGTATACCTTCCATCACTTTGATCTTTACGCCGCCCCCCAAAGTGTTGGGCACTACCAGAAGATCACTTAGTTGTATATATTGGTCTATATCGGCTACTTCTCCGGTAACGGTAATATGTTCCGACTGGTAATCTAAAATTTCTTTTACAGGATTTTTTCCTACGATATAAAGGTGGTAGTTTTTACCGCCGGCAAGCAAGGGTTGAAACACCTCTTGTATGAATTGGCTAACGCCTGCAATATTGGGATACCAATCCATCATCCCCAAAAAAAGCAGATTATAACAATTGGCACTATGCGATAGCTTCTGGCACGCATAGGTTACCGCCGGTGCAATCACGTAAACTTCTTGATCGCCACGAATACCGCTGAACAAAGCGCGGTCTCGCTCGGAAATAGCAATAACGGCGTCGGCATTTTTCACATAATGATGCTCGATAGACTGGTAACGGTAGTTGGCCGCCTGGTATAATAGCTTTTTGATTGGATTAGCAATGCGGTACTTGATATACTCCAGATGGTTAGCATATTCATAATTGTGTTGCAAAAGTAAAATCTTGGCATCGGGCGCCACCTCTTTAATGGTATCGCTTAAATAAGTGGAATACAGCTCCAGTACGATTACATCGTAATGACGCTTTCCCAACATACGAAGCACGGTTTGGTGCAGATGAACAGACTCATGAAAAATATTGTGCCCACGTTTCAGCAGGCGCAAGCGCTCCTGATGCTTATCGCGAAGTTCTTCTACCACCTCGGTAACGACACAACCGGCATCCTTCAATAATGCTTGCCCCCGATCTGTTTTAGGGGCCTGTAAAGTAACGATATCAACTTGGGCATGGACGGCAAAAGCCAATGCATTGTTCATAGCGTAGATGGATGCCCCATCGCCGGTTATATCTATGCGTAGCGCTACAAGCAAAAGTTTTGGTGCTTTCATCTGTAAATAATTTTTCGTCAGTTTCTGCCGCTGCTAAATTACAATTATTTCGACGGAACTATCTTCTTAAGCAACATTTCGCCCAACTCTTTAATATACCGATTACCGAATACCAGGTATTGCAGCGCCAGATACGAAAAACTTGCGGAAATAATCATAAGCAGCAACCTTTGGAGAAGACCGATCGAAAATGACCCGATAAGCCATTGTAAGGGAATAAATATAGCAGAACAAATAAGCGCTTGCGTCAATAACCTCCACTGCGGACGGAAAGCTACGGCACGCAGTGCGAATACTATTAACAATACCATGACCACGCACTCGGTAACCATAGCAGAAATCGCTGCACCAGCCTGTCCTAAAAAAGGGATTAAGCTGAAATTTACGGCCAGACTAATAAACATACCAAATAAAGATGCCTGAAAAAATTTCTTTTCCTGATTGATGGGATTCAGTATTTGCATTCCAAAAATATTGCTCAGGCTTATAAAAATAATAGTAGGAGCTAACCATCGTAAAGATACGGCTGCAGCCACAAATTCGTCACCGGCATATAACTTTAAGAGATCTGGAGCGATAACCATCAGACCTACTGTAACCGGAACATTTAAAAACACGATATATCCAAATGATTTTTGTAACAGTCGGTTCACTGTGGGCATATCTTCGCTATGAAAAGCTTTGGAAAGCGGGGGCACCATAACCGTAGCAAAGGCCACAAACACCATGACGATCAGTTTGATGATACGTATAGCCGCCGAATAATAACCAACCTGCTCTATAGTAGATAAGAAACCCAATATAGTGACATCAAGTAAGGTATAAACACTGGTAACCATAGCCAGTGAAGAGATATACAGCAATGGACGTAGGTGTCTCCTAATAACTAAACGGTTCCAATGTAGATAAACGAAACGCCGGGCGTATAAAACATTTAGCACCACGTTGACTAGAATGGTAAGTAACGAAATGCTATAATATACCACCGCCTGATCGGGCCTTTTTACAAATAAAAAGATGGCTATGATGGACAGAACGCGCACCAGTATCGTTCTTTTTGCGATATAAGGAAATTCTTCAAGCCCCTGGAACAGCCATTCCATTACAAAGGCCTGAAAGAATAGTATGCCAAGCCCTACCATAAACAAACTTTGATAAGTTTGCAGTCGCGAAAAAGTGAGAAATATCGTTACATAGATTAGAATAGCCAAAACAGTGGTTAACACATGAACAGTTAATAGTTCGCTGAAAATATTGGAACGTAACGAGACATTGTCTCTAACTTTTGCTATTTCACGTACGGCGTATATGGGAATACCCAAGGCTGCCGCTAAGACAAAATATTGGGTAATGCTTTCAACAAAGCTGATATCTCCGATACCTTGCGGACCCAGCACCCTGGACACATAAGGAAAAGTGATGAGTGGAAATAATACCTGACTAACGGATAAAAGAATATTATATATCGCATTCTTTTTTATATTTGCCACGCTATCTGATTATAATAATGCTTAATTGAACTGAAACAAAGGTAAGTAAACAAGCGATAAAATTAAGCTTACCATAAAACAATTACCACCTTAAAAGATTAACTTTGCGCCCTATGGCAATATTTTGCTCGCTACGCTAGCAGTTTTTATAATATGAAAAAACGATTATTAATAGTTATAAGCATTTTAACCTTAACCTTTATTGATGCAACTGTAAAAGCACAATCAGAATATGTGCCTTATTCTTATCAGTTTTATCAGAAACTGAATCGTGTGATGTATAGCACCGATACCCGCATGCATACGAGTATTAAGCCTTACATTATCGACTCGGTTATGCAACCGGCATACGATTCATTAATGAATATAGGAGTTACCGAAAAAGATACTTGGTTGGGTAGAAAGCTCTTCAATGAGCATCTGATCGATATCAAAAAAGATGATTATAATTTTTACGCTGATTTCCTCCCAGACTTTCAGGTAGGTAGATCTTTTGATGAGAGCCGTACGCCTTGGCTCAACACAAGGGGCTTTCAGGCAGGAGGAAACGTTGGCGATAAGTTCTCTTTTTATACGAGCTTTTACGAAAACCAAGCGTTGTTCCCCGATTATGTAACCGACTATATTTTTGACAATCATGTGATACCCGGACAGTTCGGACGATTGTACGACCAACGCACCGGACGGTCGCAGGATTGGGCATATGTTACGGCTAACCTATCTTACACCCCTATTAAGTACCTGAATATAACATTGGGTTATGATAAAAATTTTATAGGCGACGGTTACCGCTCCATGTTGCTATCTGACGTATCGTCCAATTACACCTTCTTGAAATTGACCGGCACCCTTGGGAATGTGCGTTACATGAGCATGTGGGCTTATATGATGGACCCTTTTGCATCACGCGACATCAATTACCTTGAATCGATCAACAACCGCCATAATGCCGGTGATTTAGGTAAATGGGGCGCTTTCCAATACCTCGACTGGAACGCTACCGATCGCCTGTCTGTGGGCGTCTTTCAGGCTATGATGTGGGCGCCAAGAAATGCCAGAGGGACAAGGGGATTTGACGTCAATTACTTAAATCCAGTGATATTTATGCGGCCAATCGAAACAGCCAACACCAACTCGCCGGATAAAGCGCATGTGGGTTTCACTGCAAAATACAAGATACTTAATAACCTCACCGCCTACGGGCAGTTTTTATTGGGGGAACTATACACCAAGGAAATATTTAGAGGAAAAGGTTATATCAATAACAAACAGGCTTACCAGCTCGGTTTTAAAGGTTTTGATGCTTTCGGTATCAGAAATCTGAATTTCTTGGGTGAATTTAACGCTGCTCGACCTTACACCTATCAACATTTTGCATCAATAACAGCGTATACAAACTTTAATCAACCCCTGGCACATATATTAGGCGCCAATTTTAGGGAATTTCTGGGAATTATCAATTATTCGTATCGGCGCTTTGATTTTTCACTGCAAGGCAACTATGCCCGCTACGGAATGGACCCTGCGGCTGACAAAAATTATGGAGGGAATATATTTAAGTCTTACGAAAACTTCATCAAAGAGTATGATAATTTTATCGGTCAGGGCGTGACAACAGACTTGGTATATCTCGATGCTAAAGCAGCTTATTTAATTAATCCAAAATATAATTTACGATTTGAAATAGGGGGACTGTACAGACAGGAAAAGAACATTGCGTGGACAAAACGAACAACGGTGATCAATATCGGACTAAAGGCCTCTTTAAGGAATTGGTATCAAGATTTTTAATAGTACACGATGAAGTTAGCTTATTTTGGCAGCATTGTTGTAGCGAACTCTTCATTAGTTGCGTTAAAAGATTGTTGCGAATGTGATAGGAAATGTTGATTTTTATAATTATTAAACATCAAGTATTTCGCTTTAGCTTAAAATGTATTACTTTTGATAAACTGAATGTTTAAATAAAAACAATCCGTATGTTAATAACATTACTCCCCTTAGTACTTGCATGTATTACTTCTCTTATTGCAGTACCTGCAATTATTAAGGTTGCTTATTCTAAACGTTTAGTAGACGACCCTTCCATAGAATCTAGAAAGATCCATAAAAATTCAGTACCAAATCTTGGAGGAGTTGCTGTTTTTAGCACTTTTGCGCTAGTTAGTTGCTTACTCATTAATTCACAGATGCTTCCCAATGCTAACTTCATATTTGCATCAGGCATCATTATCTTCACTATTGGGTTAAAAGATGACTTGATTGCTTTAGACCCTTATAAAAAATTTGCTGCTCAATTTATAACGGCCTTTATCGTCGTCTATTTTGCTGATGTACGTCTTACAAATTTTTATGGCGTGATGGGCATTCACGAAATAGGTCCGCTCCTCAGCTATATTTTCAGCAGTCTTGTGGTTGTTTTTATCATTAATGCATTCAATCTAATTGATGGCATCAATGGGCTTCTCGGTTCAATCAGTATGTTTGTATGCCTTATTTACGGTACACTGTTCTGTTTAATGGACGCGAAGGGGCTCAGTGTGCTCAGTTTTAGTATGGCGGGAGCGATCGTAGGCTTTTTAAAGTATAACGCAAAAAAGCGGGCAAGGATTTTCATGGGTGATGCGGGAGCATACTCTATTGGTTTTATTATCTCTATATTAACCATTCAGTTTATCGAGCTCAATAAATATGATCCAATAGGTAATCCTAGCCCTTTAATTAATGCAGCGCCTGGCGTGGCTATAGCCCTCTTGATTATGCCCACTTTCGACACTTTTAGGGTATTCATTTTGCGTATTTTAAGAGGAAAGTCGCCTTTTATGGCTGATCGGAACCATCTGCACCATAGACTTCTTGATTTAGGGCTTAGTCATTTACAAGCCTCGAGCATTATTGTGGCCACCAATCTTTCAATGGTAGCTTTAGCCCTGGCTGTACACAAACAGGTAATGGCTGCCGAGTTAATTGCGATTATTACTTTGTCTGTTCTTTTCTGCAATATGATGCTTTGGCTATACGAAATGCGCAACGCGCATAAAATTCTTGCTGTGCGAGAAAGACGCAAGACAATATTAACGGCATCTAATAAATTAACTTCTGATCTCGAAAAAGTAAACAATACTGCAATAGACTCCAGCTTAGCTGAAATTAAGGTATTGGCCTCTAAAGAGTTTCCTAACAACCCTAAGGATATTGAAGCTGCAAAACGCTTTACTCAAGAAGTGCTGGATAATTTGGAGAAAAGTAAAAATTAGCTTCAAAACTAAAGCATCTATCCATCGATAAGGATAAGAAGAGAAGTTAAAGTTCAAATCCCCCCTTCTTCACCTCACCATACCCTTCTTCAGTTGGTATATTCCCTTTTGACAAATAAAACGAGCTCGTGGAAGTCGAGTTCCCTTTCTGCTTTTCCCCTGCTATATGTGATGTACCTAAATCTACCTAAATAAGGCCACAATAACACCAAGTGTGGTGGCCAAGCTACCGCCTATACCAACCCATTGCGCTGCGCCCATCCGTCCTCGAGGTTCACGCTCAGGAACAAAGATTTCTGCCCCTGGTTTTATTTTAGGGTAATTATTGAAAAACAAAAACCGTGAAGTGCTTTTCGCGGAGCCGTTGGCATATACCACATAAGCACGCTTACGTAATGCACGCTCAGAAAAACCTCCCGCTTGCGAGATATATTGCTTAAAGCCCTTGTTGCTAGAATAGGTGACCGTTACGGGCGACAATACCTCTCCACTGATACGAACGGTTTGTAGCTGTTTTGGAATATGTAAGACGTCTCCTTCTTCTAAAATCAGGTCGCTGTCTCCTTTTGGCGTTTTCAGAATCTGGTGCAGGTTAATACCTACATAGCTATTCGGACCGGTCTCTTTTTGAACAGCACTTAAATTACTCGGGTTCATCGTACTTTTCTGAATAGAACTTAAACGAACCAAACGCTCTTGATAGCGTTCTTCTTCCAAAGCGGCATTACGCCAATCAAAATTACTCGTAGAATCTACCTGTACTTTCCCTAAGTCTTTTCGCTTAAGCGAAGCACCATCAACATAAGCATAGGCGGTAAATCCACCTGCACGCGCAATAACATCTGAAATACGCTCATCTTTCCGACTCAAGGTATAATGACCAGGATACAACACTTCCCCTTCAATGCGAACGCTTCGTTGCCGCTCATATCCCGCAGCTAAACGCACGTTTACCATATCAAAAGGCTCAAGCTGGAAATCTTCCGCACCGGATAAATCCCGCTCAATGTCTACATGATAAATCTCCGAAGTAGTAGCAGACTCAGAGCGGGCATCACTATTGGCTACTCTACGGGCGATTTCAATGCGCTTGGAAGATCCACTCTCGGTGAAACCTCCAGCTTGTATAATCAACTCCTTTAAAGTCATACCTTCTGCATAATCATATGAACCAGCTTTACGAACCTCTCCATCTACCTGCACCCTATAAGTCGTGCGTAAATCAAAAATAGATGATATATGTACCTCATCTTCACGCTTCAGCAGAATATCTTCAGCGGTGCCCGCCAAAATATCGGCCACAGAGAAAGGCACCTGCTCTCGTTGTAGATCATCTTTCAGTCGTACAATATACGCCCTGTTCATGAAAGCATCTTCCTTAACACCATCTGCCTTTTTAATAAGCATACCTAAAGTTAACCCTTGGCTAAGCTCGTAAACACCAGGGCGGAAAACAGCACCGTTGATACTTACTCGGTTGGTAAAACGCTCCAAGATCTTACCTACCCTATATTTATCTCCACTTTGCGGCAAATATTGACTAAATTGTAAGGAAGTAATATCTTCCACCTTACGCTCAGTTGACGTGTTCTTGAACACCGTTACCCGCGCACGGTAAGCCTCTTCATTAAAGCCACCGGCATAGGTTAATAGCTGATCGAAATTCTCTCCCTCCTTTAACTCAAACAACGCGGGCCGCTTCACCTGTCCTCTTAATTCTATCCTACTTATATAAGGCGAAACATATAGAATATCCTGATCTTGCAGTACAATGTTGTGCTGCAAACTTCCATTCAACAAAAAATCGTAAACATCAATACTAACAATCTCCTTACCGTTACGTATCACTTTGATATCGCGCATGGTGCCTCGCACTGACGGGCCACCAGAAGCATATAAGGCGTTAAATGCACTGGCTACAGAAGGCAAGGTATAGGTTCCCGGTTTGGCAACTTCACCCGTTACGACTACTTTGATACTGCGGATATTGCCTAAACTGATATTTACTTGCGTATTGCCTGAACGTATCCCTGAATATATACGGCTCAATTGCTCTTTGATACGCACCGTTGCCTGCTCAATGGTTGCCCCTGCGACGGGAATAACGCCTACATAAGGAACATTGATACTCCCATCTGGACTCACATTTAAGGAATAACTAGCTTCAGAATTACCATATATTTCCAGTAGAATCTCGTCGTCAGCACCTATTACATAATTTTTTGGAGTAGCAAGCCGTAAATTAGGTTCAAATTGAGGGTTACTACCGGCAAATAACTCTTCCCCGAAAATTTTCAGCTTGGCATGCAGCGCATGTATGCTAGTATCTGTGCCTATGCTATTTTTGCGAGCGCTATCACCAAGGTTGTCCGCGAAATTGACCTGGCGCTTATGTCTTACAGCAACTTGTGGAACCGCCTGCCCTTTTTCTTCGGAAACAGGGATAATACCTTCATCTTGCTGAATTTTTCTTAGACGTTGTTCCAGTTTATTTAATTCGTCTTCTGGCATACCAGATGAAATGGCCATCTGTAATAGTTCTTCTTCAGACATCCCCGATGCAGCTGCCTGCTGCATATACCCTTTTAATTGTTCGTCTGTAAGCGCATCTACATTTATATTACTTAAATCCTGCATGCCCAAGCTCTGCGCATATAACACCCCTTGGGCCGATAGTAAAAAAAATATAAAGATGAATCTAAAAAATCTAACCTTCATTTGCATATGCCTATTTCGTCATTTGATATGCAAATAAACGTTTTTATTTATATAAGTCATAATTTGAGAGAAGGTCGCCCGTATAACTTAAAAGCCGGGCCTTTCCCAGAAGGCTTATAAATTTGTAAACAGCGTAAGTTTCGCAAAACTCAAGTAAAACGATACCCCGAAAAGGTGTTTCTCCTACTATACATAACTCTTTAAAAAATCGCCCTTTTCTAAGGCTAACTCTTCATCCAAAGCTAGTTCTTCGACTGCAGAGAACTCCATTGGGTTTTTAATTTCATATGCCAGCCAGCTCCATAAGGCCAATAAGACAATAAAGACAACAAAAATAAGTGTGTTCATGGTTTATGCCGATTTAATGATCAGGTATATTAGTTATTAAGCGTTGAAACAAACATAATTTTTCTGTTTGAATTTTCCTAGATATTTAACTTTTTTTTAACTTTTCAAAAAAATGATCCCCCGCTACTGTAGCACGATATATCACGATATAGGCCTAATGAGCTTATTCTTACAGCTAAAGTAACTTCTGTACTTGAACCGTGCGGATTAACACAAACTTATTTTATGTTCACCATTTTTCAAAGGATTTGCAAATGATGAACAAACTGAACACAAAGAGGACCTCTTTTTACAAGAAAGCTCACCATCTGATGCACAACTATGCCGTTTTTAATTTTTAAACCCGCATAAAAACAAATCAAAAAGCCATTTAACACTAAATTTTTACTAATTTGCATCGTTTTCTTAAAAAATGACGCACACCTTAGCCACAGAACTTGAAGAAATACTGGAACTGAAGCGTTCAAATGCAAAAACGTTTCATAAAGTTTATATCAGATTTGAAAAACCGGTATTAGCCTACTTTTTTAGCAAAACGAGATCGAATGAGCTCGCAGAAGAAATGTTTCAAGCTACTTTTACCAAATTGTGGCAGTATGCTCCCCGACTTGCGACCGATTTACCTCTCAGCAAACAAGTGTTTCGGGTAGCCAGAACTTGTATGATCGATCTTTTAAGGCAAAAAGCGCGTGAACGTTCGTTAAAAGACGCCTTTATTGAGGAAAAAACGTTGCCAACACATAGCCATAACAGTAGTTTGGCAAAACTAGCCTACGATGATCTACTTAAGGCTCTGGACATACTGCCACCCGTGAGAAAGAAAGTTTTTTACCTCAGCAAAATTGAAGGTTATACGAACAAAGAAATAGCCTCGAAGATGGAGATCTCGCAGAAAACAGTGGAAGATCACATGACTAAAGCGCTCAAGAAACTCCGCTCGAGCATGGCTTACCCCCTCCTTTTATTCTTTATCCAACAATAGTTTTTCCTGAAGACTTCTTAGCTGACTAATCTTTTTTTCAAAGAGCAGGGGTTTTTCACTTTTCAAACGTAGTTGTTTACGTAAGACTTGTAGATACTGCATATGATTGATAGAAACCTGCTCGATAAATTCCTTGCCAACAAATGTTCTGCAGAAGAAGCTGATTTTGTGGTGAAATACCTTAACGATCATCCGGATACTTTAGAACGTTTACTTCCAGAAGCCGATTGGGATGAATTACTTGTGCAACATGAACTGGAACAAAAAGAATCAACACGGAAACGGATCAGGCGAATAAAAACTGTTCAGTGGCTCTATAGCGCTGCTGCTGTATTACTGATATTGGGTGCTACTGTTTTTGTACAGTATCGCTTAAATAAAAACAGCGCCAGCTTAACGGAACAAAAGCTGGCAACAGCAAAGAAAAAGACGGACAGCTATGTAATCAGACGGAACAATTATAAGCAAGCGCTCACCATAGCAATGGAAGACGGTAGTGAAGTAGTACTAGAGCAAGGAAGCGAAGTTGGCTATGCCGAAGAATTTAAAACTAACCGAACCATTGACCTCCAAGGTAAGGCGCAATTTACTGTTTCCCGGGATTCGCTACATCCTTTTAAAGTTATTGCTAACGATGTTGAAACCACGGCACTCGGTACCGTCTTTACCATCGACGCCCTGACTGATACTGAGAACGTTTCTGTAGAACTTCTTTCAGGTAGTGTAAGTGTCAGCTCAAAACGAGCGAAAGAAACCGTCGTACTTACACCCGGCCAGCGTTATACCCTCACGGCAGAAGGATTCAGGATTACACATCCTTACGCTGCAAAAGCCTCTATAAGAAAAAATAAACCAGTAACCACCATCAATAAAGTGCTTGTGAAAGGCGACAGCCTTATATTTAAAAAGCAACCGCTCGCCGATGTATTTACAGTTTTGAGTAAGGAGTTTGCAACGGATATTGAATACAATAGAAATGCACTGCACAAGAAATATTTCACCGGATACATACTTAAAAATCATCCTCTGGAACCCGAACTCCAAAAGATTGCACTGATGAATGAATTGACCCTTACAGCCGACTCAGCTAAAAACCGATTTACTATCAAATAAATATCATCTATTAACCCAAATCAAAAATGAAACATTTGATTACTTTTTCTAAGTGCCGATTTCCTATAACGGCACTATTGGCCTTCATGATGTTGATGCTTGGCCAAATAGCTCGCGCACAGGGAAACAGAAGTATTACAGGAGCTGTTTCCGATCCACAGGGCGAGCTGATTCCGGGAGTTTCTGTATTCCTAACAGGAACCGGTGACTATAAGGCTAGCACCATTACCAATGCCAATGGCCTTTTTACTTTCGATGAGCTGCCCAATAATGGTCCTTACACCCTAACCTTTACTTATGTGGGCTTTGAAAAACAAACCCTTACCGGTTATGAGGTCAAAGCGGGTGAGAAGGTGTCCGTAACGGTTACACTGAACGAAAATATCTCGGACCTCGACGAGGTCATTGTAACCGGTTATGGCACCCAGCGCAGAAAAGAGGTGACGGGAGCGGTATCAACCATTGGGCCTAAGGAAATCGAAAACATTCCGGTACAATCTTTCGACCGTGCCATGCAGGGACAAGCGGCAGGGGTACAGATCAATGCGGCGAGCGGTGTACCCGGAGCGCCGGTACAGATGAACATCCGCGGTGTAGGATCTATCACGGCAGGTACGCAACCTTTGTTTATCATTGACGGGGTACAGATGAACAGCACAACAACAACCAGCACCACTGCAAGCAACCCTTTAGCTTTTTTAAACAACAATGATATTGAATCGATTACCGTGCTGAAGGATGCAGCGGCAGCTTCTATTTATGGTGCTCAGGCAGCAAATGGCGTGGTATTGATTACCACCAAAAAGGGGAAGTCCGGCCATAGCCAGATCAACTTCAATACCTATGTCGGTCGCACAGCACCGATGCCTAAAGTTGACATGATGAACGCACAGCAAATGATACAGGCAAGAATGGAAGCCATTGCTAACCGGTATCCTAGTAGAACGGCGGAAGCAAATCGGGAAAACGCTTTGACCGGATTGGGCTTAGATCCTGAACTAACGGATGCCCAGATCGCCGCTTTACCTACCTATGACTGGCAGGATGCTGCTTTCCGAAATGGCTCATCACAGAATTATGAGCTTTCCTTTAGCGGTGGAACCGAAAAAACGACCATCTTTTTATCCGGATCTTACAACAAACAAGAGGGTGCTGTGATAGGCCTGGACTTCAATCGTGCCACGGCTAAAGCCAATATTAGTCACAAAGCCACTGACTGGCTAACTGTAGATTTCAACTCTAGTTTTGGCTCGGTTACCCAAAACGGCATATCGGGCAGTGGCGGCTCAACCGGTAATTTTGCTGCCCCCCAATATGCTGCCCCAATGATGCTACCGTTTTCGCCGATTTATAATGAAGATGGATCGTTCAATGCACCGGTAAGTGGCTTACCGGGCGATATGCGCCACAATCCCATTTTTGCAACGGAAGCGAACGATATTAAAAGTAGATCACGCGCCTTTGTTGGAAATACAGCGTTTACAGCAACAATCACGGACGATTTATCATTCAAATCGTTCTACGGTTTAGACTATCGTGCAGTCTTTGCAGGCTACTACACCGACCCGCGAACCATTGATGGCTTCGCAAGACAGGGTCTGCTGCAGCTGAACCAGAATGAAAACATCAATTTTATTACCAACCAAACCTTTAATTACAATAAGGTTATTCAGGATAAACACAGTATCTCAGGTATCTTGGGTGCCGAATACCGCAGCGATACGCGCGATTACAATTTCTCTTCGGGAGAGGGTTTTCCGACCTTCCAATTCAGAACGATGCAAGCTGCCGCAACGCCGGTTAACGTAACCGGCTATTGGACTGGCTTTAAAAGAGTAGGTTTCTTTGGTCAGGGTAATTACGATTATGCAAAAAAATATTTTTTGAGTGCCGTGTTACGCTATGATGGATCCTCGCGCTTTGGTGCCAATCATCAATTTGGATGGTTCCCTTCTGTCTCGGGAGCTTGGGCAATTGATCAGGAAGACTTCCTGAAAAATCAAAATTGGATTGATCAATTGAAATTGCGCTTAAGCTATGGTGAGACCGGAAATGATCAAGTTGATAATTTTGCGTCCCGTGGACTTTATTCCGGAACGGGCGCTTATAATGGTTTACCCGGTATTCGTCCAAACAGTATAGAAAACCTGGATCTGCGCTGGGAACGCAATGTAACCTATAATATAGGTTTAGATATTGGTCTATTCGACAATCGCCTGGCCTTCACTGCTGAGGCCTTCAGACGGATCAGTAAAGACCTACTACTGGAGCAGCCACTACCCTACACGAGCGGTTACGACAATATTACCCGAAATTTGGGAGAGCTTAGAAACCAGGGTTTAGAGTTTTCACTAAACAGCCGCAATATACAATCAACGGCCTTCAGCTGGACTACAAACTTTAATATCTCTTTTATCGACAATAAGGTGACGTCTTTATATGATGACCTGGATGTCTTACCTGGTGACCAAACGATTCGGGTAGGCTCTCCGCTATACTCTTATTTTCAAGCCCAATATGCAGGGGTGAATGCCGCTACCGGTAAAGCGATGTGGTATGACGGTAATGGCGATATTACTTATAATCCAGTGAGCCCGGCTGACTGGCGGGTATATGGTAGTATGCTGAGCGACTTTTATGGAGGGTTCACCAATACGTTCACCTATAAGGGAATCGAGCTTTCTGCTTTCTTCCAGTACGATTACGGTCGTGACTTATATAACACACAGAATACATTCTGGTTTAGGAACGCGGCAACAATAAGAAACGGATTGGAAGAAACATTTCTAAATCGTTGGACAAACCCTGGGCAGATTACTTCTACGCCAAGACCGATTGATGGTGGTTCGGAAGCAAATATGGCAAGTCAGTACCGCTCAAGCAGCCGTTTTCTGGAAGATGCCTCATACATCCGCTTGAAAACCGTAACCTTAGCATATGCATTACCGGCACATATCGTATCTAAGATTAATGCCCGCCAGGTACGTATTTACGCCCAAGGTGTCAATCTCCTGACTTGGACCAAATGGAGTGGTTATGATCCAGAATTTATTATCGAGCAACAAACCGGAGCGAATTTCACGTCTAACCAAGGCGCTATTCCACCGCTGAGAAGTTATACACTTGGTGTCCAGGTAGGCTTTTAATTTAAAAAAACAGGAAACATGAAAAAAATACTAAATATATTACTGATTGTAGGCATTAGCTCCACAATGACTGCCTGCAACAAGCTTTTAGACGTAGACCCTACACAGTCGATCGATTCTAATACCGCACTGGAAAGTGAAGAGGCTATTAATGCTGCATTACACGGCGTTTATTCAAGGCTACGCGAAGTGGGCCTATACGGTCGCGACCTGATTGCTATTCCGGAACTACTCTCCGATAACGCCGTGAATACCGGTGCAGGTAACCGCCTCGTAGGCCAAGGAATAAATCAGGCCGGCGCTCATATACAATCAGGCACCTGGCAGTATGCCTATTATATCAACAATCAGGCTAATCTTATCTTGGAGGCGCTTCAGGATTTCGAGGCTGATCAGGCGTACAAAGATAATATTGCCGCTCAGTTGTACTTTTTAAGAGCCTTAGTGTACCACGACCTGATGAAGGCTTATGCCTATGATCCTACAGCGATTGTAGAACCCAACGATAGAGGAGGCGTGCCGATTATTAACACCGGAGTTTTGAATACCGAGCAAATTGAATATACCAGCCGCCCGACTGTTGTTGAAGTATATGATTTTATTTACAGCCAATTGGATCAGGCAATTGCTTTGTTTCCCGGTAACGCTATTGGCGATCAGATTTTCGCTTCCTTACCTGCGGCACATGCCTTATATTCCAGGGTAGCACTTTATAGGGGTGATATGGCCAAAGTGATCAGTGAAGGGGAGCTCGCTATAAGCACGAGTAACCTGAGGTTGGCCGATACCGAACAATTTGTAAACACCTGGCGTACGGCTAAAAATCCGGAATCCTTTTTTGAGGTGGCTTTTGTTCAGCCCGCTGATCATTCCAATGCCACAAATGAGTCTTTACGGTCTTCTTTTACCACACGCATGACAGCTGAATCGAACACAGCAGTGAGTCATGGCAACGTCGTAGTTAGTGATGAACTGTACGCCGCTTATGAAGAAAACGACGTCCGTCGCGAACTGATTATGCGCGGTCTGAGCGGAAACAGCTCACGTTGGGAGATTACTAAATTTGTAAGCCGGAGCGAAGTGAATAATATCGATAATGTACCGGTGATCCGATTGCCGGAAGTGATCTTGAATATGGCTGAAGCCTATGCAACACCGGGAAGCACTGTATTAAATGAGCAAGCTGCCCGTGAGCAACTGAATCTCATCCGGGAAAGGGCAGGAATTGATGCCACAAATGCCGATGGACAGGCGCTGTTTGACGACATTATCTTACAACGTCGCCTGGAACTTGCCTTCGAAGGCCATCGCTTCTTCGACCTGAAACGTTTGGGAAGAGACATCTTCAAAGAGTCGGGCAATATACAGCATACCGATTTCAGAATCTTGGCAAACATACCTGTACGCGAAGCTGTACCAAACACGCAAGTGGAACAGAATGTAGGTTATTAACGACTAAAAATTAAAACATGAAAAGATTAAAATATATCATATCCCTGGTAGCCATACCCCTGTTCTTTACAGCATGTATGAAAGAAACGGATGAGGATTTTTATTTTAGAGACGCTATCGTTGAATTTGAAGACGCTACTACAGGCAGCAATGTTGCCGGAAAGAATTACCCCTTGTTAACCACCTTAACACGAGACAGCGGCGAAAAGGAGTACCGCATCAATTTACTGGGCGAACAGTTGGGTGAGAACCAGGCTTTGGCTTTCCGGATAGTAGACGAAGAAACTACGGCGGAAGAAGGTGTACACTTTAACCTACCCGAAGGTAACATTGCCACACTGCCGGCCAATAGCAGTTTTGCCTACCTGAAAATCGATGTGCCTGATTTCGCACCCAGCTCCGGCAATGTGCAGTTAGTGCTGGAACTAACGGGCAACGAGCATGTAAAACCAAGCGAACGCTATAAAAAGATTGGTCTACAGATAAATTTGGAGTAAAAGAATCAATTTACTTTTTAGCAAGGGACTAAGCCCCGAAACCGATCGGTTTCGGGGCTTTTTTGAGTACCCACGCATCGGTTAAGCCTTGTAAAATTCATGATTTCTTTGCTATTCCCTTCGAATAATATTACCTTCCCTCGACAGATACTATAAACATTAATTTACCAATGGATAACCGAAGAGATTTTATTAAGAAAGCCTTATTACTTGCCGGTACAACCGGATTAACAAACACCATCCCCCCTGTTATACAACGAGCACTGGCGATTGAGCCTCTTCCGGGATCTTCCTTTTTAGATGCAGAGCATATTGTAATCCTCATGCAGGAAAACCGATCTTTTGATCATTGCTTTGGTACACTAAAAGGCGTTCGCGGGTTTAATGATCCTCGCTTTATCAAACAAGCAAATAGTTATCCCGTCTGGTTTCAAAGCGACAATGAAGGAAACACCTATGCTCCCTTCCGTCTCGACCTGCGGGGATCTAAAGCGACCTGGATGGGTGCTGTACCCCATTCGAGGGAATCGCAGGTGGATGCCTATAATAATGGCTGGTACAACCAGTGGATCGAAGCGAAGAAAAAAGGAAAACCTTATAAAGATATCCCGCTAACCATGGGTTACCACAATCGTGAAGATGTACCCTTCAATTACGCGCTTGCCGATGCCTTCACGGTGTGTGACCAAAATTTCTGTTCGGGCATGACAAGCACCTGGCCTAATAGGCTATTTTTTTGGACAGGTACCATAAGGGAGGAGCCCAACAGTGAAAGTAAGGCCTGGATACGCAATGAACTGCAACGCGGAGAGGCAAAGTGGAAAACTTTTCCGGAGCGTCTGGAGGAAGTGAATATTTCTTGGAAAGCTTATCAAAATGACGTGAGCTTTGGTGGAGGCTTTCAGGGCGAAGAACGCTCCTGGTTATCGAGCTTCAGCTGTAATCCACTCGAATTTTTTGAACAATACCATATCCATTTCAACACACGCCATGTAAAAAGTCTGAAAAAGCAATCGGAGCAACTCCCGGCAGAAATCGATCAACTGAAAACAGCATTAACCCGCTTAAAACCAGGCGACAAAAATTATCAGAAAACACTACAGGCCATAGCTAAGAAAGAAGAAGTGTTAGAGGAGGTAAAATCTGCAATGATTCAATGGAGCGAAGCGCATTTCAACAAATTGCCTGAAAAAGAAAAAAAACTGTTCAGAAAGGCTTTCACCACAAATGAAGGTGATCCTGACTACCACAGCTTAGACTTACTTCAATATACCGATGAGCAGGGCAGAACACAGGAGTTAACCGTACCGAAAGGCGACCTTTTATATCAATTTAGAAAGGATGTGGAAAGCGGACAACTACCTGCCGTTTCCTGGATGATACCCGGTGAGAAGTACTCCGATCATCCTACAGCACCTTGGTATGGATCCTGGTATGTATCGGAAATCATGGATATACTGACTAAAAACCCAGAAGTATGGCGAAAAACAGTTTTCATCATGACATACGATGAAAATGATGGCTACTTTGATCATGTGCCACCTTTCGTACCACCAAACCCTTATACGGAAGATAGTGGTAAATGCTCGGCGGGAATTGATCCTACTATTGAATACATTACTTTGGAACAGGAACTCGCTCAAGGCAGGCCTGCAAAACAGGCCAGAGGTGGGGCAATTGGTCTGGGATTCCGTGTGCCTATGATCATAGCTTCTCCGTGGACCAGGGGTGGGAAGGTATGCTCGCAGGTATTTGACCATACCTCTACCTTACAGTTTCTTGAAAAATGGGTCAATCAACGATTTAAAACAACTATTATAGAAGAAAACATTAGCGCATGGCGAAGAACCGTCTGTGGAGATTTAACGGCTGCTTTTCATACTGCCAATGAAGACAATAAGGATAACTTGCCTTTTATTGAAAGAAACCCTTATCTGGAAGGGATTCATCAAGCACAATTTAAAGAACCACCAAAAACTTTTATAGCATTAACTCCGGAAGCACTGAAACGGGCCTCTTCCATCCCGCACCTACTACCGGAAATGCCTACACAGGAGGAAGGCTTAAAAGTTGCCTGCAGCCTGCCTTATGAGTTATATGCCGATATTCAACAGGAAAAAGATGGCCTTCGTTTAACACTCATTGCCTCTGACGCTTATTTTGGTGACAAAAGTGCTGGAGCACCCTTTACCGTGTATACCCCCAAAGCTATCCGGTCTTATGCAGTAACCGCCGGAGATCGTTTGTTTGATTTTTTCGAAATGAACGGGCCAGCACGGGAGTACCATATCGAGGTGCACGGACCGAATGGTTTTTTCCGTTCCTTTCAGAATAAAGGAGAAGCGCCTGAACTTATACTCCAACTGACCCATAAACTCAAGAACAATAAACCCACCGGAGATATAACGATACTGGTGCAGAACAAAGCGGGCAAACGTCTAACCGTTTCCGCTCATGACAATGCTTACGGCCATCCTACCGTACAAAAAACAGTGAAAGCTCAGGAGAAGGCTAGCATTGAGTTATCTTTGGCAAACAGTTTTTGCTGGTATGATCTGCAGGTAAGGGTTGAAGGCTACCCCAACTTTTGTTGGGCCTACGCTGGCAAGGTGGAAACGGGCGAACCGGGATATTCAGACCCGCAACTGGGTAGAATAACAACAATGGGAAAAAACAATAAAGGCTAAAACGATGGTATTAAAGCAATTTTTCTTTTGTCTGGCAATCTTTTCATTGCCTCTCCAAGGCGTTATGGCACAGGAACAGGCCATTTTCACGTACAAGGGAGCTGAAGAACTTACCCTGATCGGCAAGGCGGTACACCGTGAACCGTTCTATCACCGGGTAGACACCGCCGATTATCCGGAACTGCCGAAACAGGTAAAGTCCCTACTTACCCACTCAGCCGGTCTGGCAATTACGTTTAAAACCAATAGCCCTACCATCGCAGCGAAATGGTGCACCTCGCCCCGCCGATCCTCGGCAAACATGACGGCTATTGCCTTTGAAGGATTGGATCTTTATATTAAAAAAGATGGCTTCTGGCAATATGCAGGCGTAGGGCAGTATGGCGACTCCTGTAGCACAAGTATACTTGCCTCGCATATGGATGATACCGAAAAAGAGTGTTTATTATATTTACCGCTTTATGACGAAATAAGTGAGGTTGAAATCGGTGTCACACCGGGTAGCTCTCTAAGTGCTCTGAAGAACCCGTTTAAGAAAAAGATTATTGTTTATGGATCCAGTATTGTACAAGGTGCTTCCGCCAGTAGACCCGGTCTCGCCTATCCAGCAAGGTTATCGAGAGAAACGGGGTGGAACTTTGTGAACCTCGGCTTGAGCGGAAGTGCTAAAATGGAGAAATCGGTGGCAAACATGCTCTCAACAATGGATGCCGATGCCTTTGTGCTGGATTGCATCCCCAACGCCTCACCTCAGGAAATTAAGGAACGTACAGCTTATTTAATCAAAAGTATCAGACAATCACACCCGGAAGCGCCCATCGTGATGATACAAACAATTATCCGTGAACACGGTTATTTTAATCAACAGGTGGGCAGACATGTAAAAGAGCAAAACGAAATGGTTGCCCAACAAGTAAAGGCCCTCAGCACTGAAGTAGATAACCTCTACCTCATTACTGCTGAAGATCTATTAGGCAATGATCATGAAGGAACTACTGACGGAACTCATCCCAACGACTTGGGTTTTGACCGCATGTTACGCAAAATACAACCCACTTTAATGGACGTACTTAAATTTTAGGTAAATAGTTAAATAGCCATTGCATGTTATTATAGATAAAAACAGGCAACACCTAGCGTTATCCAGTGCTCACTAATAAAAGAAATTTGGTAGCTTAGTATTAAGAAATGATGTTATGACGCTGAAAGCAAACGGGCCGGTGCCCACAGGTGACGTAAAGATATCGCAGAAAAAGCCTTTTTTCCCTATCAAGCCTCCGTTACGTAAATACTTGAGGGAATACCAACGGGAAGCGAAACTTCCCTTAACATATAAGGAACTACGTAACTTCTCCGAAAGCGTACCTGTTTTCGATAAAGAAGGAAACGATACACTCTGGGAAACACCGCTGTATCTTCCTCATGAGGTTGATCATATTCACGATGGCCTTAAGCAGATTTATGCAAAATTGAAAGCTTCTGGCAATAACCGCATTGTAGAACATAAATTTATTGATCGTATCGACTATTGTACTTTTGGCAATACACACCCCTTTAGAATACGCATAGTAAATAGGTTAAATGATGTATATGATTACTTTTACATTAAACAGGCTGATGCTTCGCGCATTTATGGCCTGGAGCTGGAAGAAATCATGTCGCCGAACAGGGTTAATTTTACTGTAGACGGTGAAACCTTGGTAGAAGAGCATATTGTAGGTATACCGGGTGACGTGTTCAGCAAACAGCTGATGAGAAATCCTGATTATAACCCTATCCGGATAGCAAAGGAATTTGTGAAATTTAATGAACGCTGCCTGATCATGTTACTGGGTGATATGCGCTCTTACAACTATGTTATGCAGATAACACCCGATTTTGATGATTTTCAGTTCCGGATACGGGCGATTGATTTTGACCAGGAGTTTTATGAAGGCAATATGAAGGTATATATGCCTCAATTCTTCAAAGAAAACTTCCCTTATGTACAACTTTCCATGGAACACCTTACAGAGAAAACAGTACTCCAATACCAACAGGAAGAGCGTTCATCCATTGTACATCGCGTGCGTATAGAAAGACATCGTCTGGCTGCTCTACGTGATGTCTCGCAACATGAACAGCTATCTCCGTCAGAAAATATCGCCCAGCTTAAAAGTCATTTGGCCAAACATTATGATAACCAGGATTACTATGCCTGCAAGAGTATGACAGACATTATCGAACTGAACATCAAGAACATTATCCGACAGGTAAAATTATAGTATCTGCTATTACCCAACAAAAAGCCATCACTCCCTTTTAAGTTAGTTAAAAATGGCCGACAGATACTTTTGTATTAGCTGCTCGTTTTGTTGACGGGCTTTGATAAATGGATCTAAAACAAAACGCCTATCAGCTACACCTTTCTGCATAATGGCAACGTTGCGCTCTGACTTCTCATTGATGTCCATTACCGCTTCAGCCATTTGGTTATCTTTCCAAATATGATAGATTTTCTTATTGTCAACAGGATCAATCAATGGAAAAGAAATGGTATTACACTGTAGAGCAAACAACAAAACATGTAATCGGTTACTGATAACAAAGAGCGCTTTATTGTAAAGTCCTGCTGCCTCCTCCAATAATAGTTTTCTATCGATAACTTCTACATCAAAATCTTCCATTAACGCTTTTTGCAATACAAACGAAGCTTCGCGATCATATTTCACCTGATAGGAGATTATTACACGCAGCTTTAGATCTGAAAAAGATTTCAAGATCGCTTTTACCCGCTCCACATAAGGTTGAAAGTAACGCTCATCATGTACTTTCCCATAAGAATTGGATCTAAAACTTAAGATAATATATTGATCTTTATCTGGTGGAGAGACATTAATAGGCGGTTCATAACTCCACGCTAAATCGGGAAACAGTTGAGGTTTTTTAAATTTACCTTCTATAGCCATTTTTACGGATTCTTTATCGCGTACGCCATAGAAAAAATAAACCTTCGAATGAAAAGCTTCGGCCTGCATATTAACATCGTCAAACGGTCCTATGGAGAACCCGACCCGTACAATACGTAAACCCAAGGCCTTAAAAAGAAGTAAACGCGTGCTCCTTTTTCTTAACCGGTCAGCGCCCTCTTTACCCTGCCTAGAGGTATGCCCCGGGGCCAACACCAGATATACCTTATTTTTACTGAATATCGACCTGGCCAACTTACTTAAAAGATGTCTATCCAACGATGCATGGGTTACTTCTGAAAGTAATCGATCTTGTTTTCCCCTTAACTCATCAATAAACCAGCGATCGGTGTTATTATCTTCTAATATAATTTGGCCATACTTCCCCATCAATTGAATGGCTACTTTATTTATCAATAAATCTCCCGTGTTCTCTGTCTGAGAAGCGGGCACAAAATATATGCTATTCATCTGAAAATTATTATTTCTTCTTAATAAATTTATTTACAACAAGGTTCTTCTCTTCCTTGTTCAGGAAAAGGTAAGCCAAAACACCAAAAAACATAAATAAGCCCCCACCGTGCAAGATGATTGCAGGCCATGTGTCGATTTGAAAGAAGGTTGTATAGGTCTGCCCCATAACAATAGCAACCCCTAACAGCAATAAAGACGAAATAGAAGATTTAAAAAATGTAAACCTATTAATGCCCATGTTACCTGCTATGTAAATCGGCATAAAAATGAAGTTTTTGATAGTCAAAACAAGTCCACTGGCTATAGCAACACCGTAAAGTCCAAGGGAAGTATATTTTACTAAGTAAACGGCCAGTAAAAGATTAACTACTCCCATGACCACTGTAAATATGCCTGGGACCTTAACCTTATTATAGGCTCTATTTAATGAAAAAAGTGGCTGAATACCTAAATTAATGGGCAAAGGCAACAGTACCAGAATAAACAACCATTTCATAGCTGCAAATTCTTCTCCTACCCAAAGGGATAAAAGATTTTCCGACAAGATACAGAGGGTCGCAACCATGCAGGTAATAAAAAGGGTTAATGTTTTATTCGATAACAGCGTAATCTTTGTCATCTGCTCGATCTGTCGTTTAGCATACAGCGTGAGTATCAAGGGCCCCAATACACCTGAAAGCGAAATGGATAAGGTTCTAATTAAATTGCTCCACTGCAATATAACACTATACTTACCAGCTGCCTCATTGCCCATTATTTTGTTGACAACGATCAAATCGATCTGTAGAAAAAGTATACTACCCAATTGGATTACAACCAACCATCCACCCATAGACAGCAGCTCATATAACCGCTCCTTTCGAAAATCTTTAAACCTTAACTTGATATTTGGCGAATATTTTTTGAAGAGATAAAAGCTATATCTACTGGCAAAAATACTACCTAACAGTACCGCGAAACCGTAACCGAGCAGTGAGACTTTTATAAGTAGGTAAGTACCTACCACAACGAGTACCCGCACCAAGGTATTGATCACTGTAACCTGATTGACTAGGTCTAACCTATTGGCCACGTAAGCCGATACGTTGAACACAGAAGTTAGGCAGGTTAATATAAATGAAAAACTAATGCATAAGAACAACTGTACCGCGTCTGTCACATAGCCATCCGGTACAGATATGATTTTTTCTATTTGCGTAGAGAACAAAATAAAGCCGGGAACCAATAAGAGCAGTATACCACCAATAGCAATTAATGCCGTATTGAAGACCTGAGAGGTTCCTTCCTCACTTTCCCGTTCTTTGCTAAGGGCCATGAACCTCGAAAGTGATCCATTAACTGCAACGGTAATGACTGAAGCATAGCCAATAATGGTCGTAGCTAACGGAATCATACCATATGCACCTACACCTAATTTTTTTATCAGGTAAGGTGGTAACCAAAACCCTATTATACCATTTAAAATAAACAAAGCTCCATTAGATAAAAGATTCTTCTTAAGGGCCGTTATATTGTTCATTGTATCTTCTTGTAATGTTGCTTCTGCTACTTTACTATTGTATATAGTTGCTTAATCGCGGAATAAGTAGCACTTTCCTGTCAATGCCAAGCAAAGTAATTCCCGGCAGACTGAGCCTGTTTGACTTGCGAATATACGACCATCAGCAATAGGCTGTTCAATTAAGATGAATATTGTAAAATAAACGCCAATTTTGTGTGCAGTAATGTATAATAGTTGTCCGCTTTTTGAGTATACTATTGCATCCTGCCCGGGTGGTTTAAAAACATAACATAACGTATACTTACCTACTGTTCATATGTACAATAAAGAGCACAACGACAATATATAAAATGGCTCATTTTTTATACAATGGGAATGGACAATCCTTGAATATGAAAAGACCAATTTTCACCGTTTGGAGCACCTAAACAATTGCTAATTAACGCTCATACATAAACTCCTCCGCAACTTTTTACGAAAACAACACTAAAGCCCAAAAAGAAGTTATCAACTGACAATCAATAACTTAAAACAAAACCATTAGTATTCATCATCTTTTTGGCACGATATTGGAGTTAATCTGTTCGCTGAAAGAAAATGTTTAACGAATAAATCCTTTATACTATGAAAAGCATAAAAAAAAGTACAATGAAGGTTAATGGTTTATCAAAATTGGCTAGAAAAGTGGATAAACAGTTAATGGATTTATTGGTTGGTGAGCTAAAAAATATCCGAGCACAGCAAAACTTAAAAAGTGGCCAGATGAAAATTGCTTAATTTGGCCCAAAAAAATTACATCTACCTATGAATTGAAATATACTCTCATCTACCTATGAGAAACGTCCTCAAGTAAAATGGCCTGTCCATTCCTTGAGGATTTTTTTTACCTAATCCTCAAACCTTTTTATCTTTGTAACATGACCCATACCCATCGTAGCTTAGTTTATAGAGATGCCTTATTGACCGATTTATCAACAATTGTTGCTATTTATAACAGTACAGTGGCCAGTAGGATAGTAACCGCGGATACCGTAGAGGTCTCTATAGAAAGCAAGTTGCCTTGGTTTAAATCGCATAATAAGCGTACTCGTCCGCTGTGGATGGTGGAAAATGGTGATAGACAGCCAATCGGATGGGTCAGCTTTCAGTCGTTTTATGGTCGCCCTGCTTACAATGGCACGGCAGAGATAAGCATATATCTCGATGAAAATCAACGGGGAAAAGGCTATGGTAAGGAGATCTTAAGATATGCGCTGCAGCAAGCGCCAATACATGCTATAGATACCATTATGGCCTTCATTTTCGCCCATAACCTATCCAGTATTAATTTATTTCAACAAGAGGGCTTTGAAGAATGGGGAAACTTTCCAGATATTGCGTTATTAGATGGAGTACGCCGGAGTTTAGTGGTGTTGGGTCGGAAGGTTTAATTATCCACTTTTATTTGTTTTCTGTGTTGCTCAAGAGCGCATCGCTCCACGCTTCAGTCTGCTCCTTATTAGTCAAGAAAAAGAATACAGAAAGTTAATATATGTTAAAAATTTGCTACAGCGAAAATGCATGGCTACTTTCGTACATAGCTCATAGCGGTTGTTTTCAATGGAAATGAAGCTTGCTAAAGCGGGTTTAGCGGCGGCTTTAATTTTTGAGCAGCGGGATCGTGTAACTTTACAGGCAGTATAAATCCTTCGTTCTGCGAAAATGCCGCCTTAGGCAGATGCGGTTTGCAGGTTGGAGCACTACCTTGGTGGCATCTGGCTAACGCGGCGAGGTTTATTCGCAAGTGTTCATTTTAATAAGTGCTCATGAGCTCCCGATGGTCGGTTTTGTTTACTTTTTTACGGTAAAAAAGTTAAAATAATTTTAATTATCTTTGCAGAATGTTTAAAGACAAGCGTTTAGTGATCTGGGTTTCAGTTTTGCTATTTTCATTTGGAATGGTAAGCTGTAAAAGCAAATTTGAGAAATTGCGAGCTGGCAATGACAATGTTGCAAAATACCGCGAAGCGATCAACTTGTATAATAACAAGAAATACTCAAAAGCGCTTATTTTATTTGAAGATCTGTCGAACAAGTATCGCGGAAGGCCAGAAAATGAAGAATTACTTTATTATTTTGCTTATACCAATTATCGGTTAAGAGACTATACATCCGCTAGATTTCATTTCAAGAATTTCACCGATCAATACCCTCAGAGTGCCCGATCGGAAGAATGCCGGTTTATGGGTGCTTATTGCTATTACTTGGAATCACCTGTATATTCGCTCGATCAGGAGAACACATTAAAAGCTATTGAATCACTTCAGCTTTTTATAAATTTATATCCAAAGAGTGACCGTGCTGAAGAAGCCTCTAGATTTATTCAGGATTTACGTGACAAATTAGAGCATAAGTCATATGCAAATGCTAAACTTTATCTAGACGTAGGCGATTACAAAGCGGCCGTTATCGCTTTCCAAAATTCTTTGCAGGATTACCCGGACACGAAATATGCAGAAGAAATGGAGTTTCTCGCTATTCGTTCACAATACTTATATGCACGCAACAGCATGCTTAAAAGTCAGGAAGGACGATACAATGAAACGATCTCCTTTGCCGATGATTTTGTAGACAATTTTCCCGAAAGCAAATATAAGAAAGACGTAGAAGGCCTGAAAAAAGATGCATTGAAAGGTATTGAAGAAACGAATAAAATAATCGCTTCTTTAACGCCTACACAAAAAAAGCAGGAAGAAGAGAAGGGGAAGATAATGGAAGAAGGACAAAACACGCCACAAGGCACTATACCTCAACAAAGTATACAATAAAACTATGAGCAATACACAGAAAAATATCGTTCCTAACTCTACCGTGACACGTGATTTACGTGAGCTGGATGAAAAAACAGGAAACATTTACGAATCAATTGTAGTCATTGCACGCCGTGCCAATCAGATTGCTAGTAACGTAAAGGAAGAATTACATGGTAAACTGGCAGAATTTGCCACCTCTAACGATAATTTGGAAGAGGTATTTGAAAATCGTGAGCAAATAGAAATATCTAAACATTACGAGCGTATGCCTAAACCCACTTTGGTTGCCGCTGACGAATTTCTAAATGATAAGGTTTACTTTAGAAACCCTTCTAAAGAACAGAAGTAGAATAAAAAGCTACTCTATTAAGCTAACAAATGCTTAAGGGCAAGAAGATTATATTAGGTATCTGTGGGAGCATTGCAGCCTACAAAGCAGCTACATTGACCAGACTACTGGTAAAAGCAGGTGCTGAAGTACAGGTGGTAATGACCCCAGAGGCCACAGCCTTCATTACCCCGCTAACGTTAGCTACACTTTCCAACAAACCCGTACTTACGGAGTATTTTGACGAACATACGGGCGAATGGAATAAACATGTACACTTGGGGCTATGGGCTGACCGTTTGTTAATCGCCCCGGCAAGCGCTAATACCCTCGCCAAATTAGCTAATGGTTTATGTGATAACCTCCTATGTGCGATATACCTCTCCGCACGATGCCCTGTATATTTCGCCCCCGCAATGGACTTAGATATGTTTTCCCATCCGGCTACGCAACAAAACATACAGCGGCTGCAAAGCTTTGGAAATATATTGATCCCCCCAGATAGCGGAGAACTTGCCAGTGGATTAGTGGGTGAAGGCCGATTGGCAGAGCCCGAAGAGATTACAACTTTTATAGAACAATCGTTTGCCACTGGTGGTGTATCTAAAGCCCGTGAAGACGCTGCCTTGCCTTTAGCAGGTAAAAAGGCATTGGTTAGTGCCGGGCCGACATATGAAGCCATAGACCCTGTACGCTTTATTGGTAATCATAGCAGCGGGAAAATGGGTTATGCAATTGCCGAAACATTACAAGGTCTGGGAGCAGATGTAACACTGGTGAGTGGCCCAACAGCTTTAGCAGCACCCCAACAGGTGCTCCGTATCGATGTGACCTCTGCAAAAGAAATGCTGGAAGCTTGTACCCAGACTTTTACTGAAGCCGACATTACCGTTATGAGTGCCGCCGTGGCCGATTACACACCAGTGGAGGTGGCTTCGCAAAAGATTAAGAAAAAAGATCCACACTTTTCCATCGCGTTAACAAAAACCACAGACATTCTGGCTTCATTGGGCGCTGCTAAAAGACCGGATCAAATTTTGGCTGGATTTGCTTTGGAAACGAACAATGAAGAGGCGAATGCGCTTATCAAACTGGAAAACAAAAACCTCGATTTTATCGTATTGAATTCTATGCAAGACAAGGGCGCAGGCTTTGCTGGTGATAGTAATAAGATTACCATTATCGATCGCAACAAACAACAAACAACGTTCGCGCTAAAATCTAAAAAGGAAGTTGCCACAGACATATGCAACTACATTTTAACTATCTATAATACAAAATCGGCAAAAAGCCTGTAATCGAACACTCATTTTTGTTGTTACTTATTTGCCAATTACCTACCTTTGATGAAGCGTACTTTGAACACTTACTTAGTACCTCTGCTAATCAAAGATGATGAAATCATATGATAAATTGCTGATAAATTCCCTGCGACATATAAGTTTCTGTAAAAATGGCCGTTCATAAGCATAAAATTGGCCTCAAAAAAGAGGATTTAACGATTTTGATGAGTGCTGCGCAGTACGCTCATTATAACAAAATCAGCCTCAAAAATCTTCGGCTACAAAGGCCTTGCCTCAGCAGTAGCGTCAAAGAAGATTTTTAAGCTGCGGTTTTTATTCACTAGTGTAACATTTTTATGGCGTTCATGAGAACGTTGCACTTAGTTTTGTTACTTTTTCAGCTGCTGGAAAAAGTAAATTAATACAAACTAAAATTATATACTATGTTAAAAAATCAATTACTTATCGCTGCACTGCTTGTAGGTACGGCCGTGCCAACCTTAGCACAAGAAAAAATGAAACCAGAAGACACCGAAGTTTGGGAACCTGTTCCTCCTGTGGTAAACACACCTGTTAGCCAAGCACCTTCCGATGCTGTGGTACTATTTGACGGAAAAGACTTATCCGCCTGGGAATCGCAGAAAAACCCAGGACAGCCGGCAGAATGGACGGTAGGAGGAGGCACATTTACCGTTAATAAAGAAAAAGGTAATATCTGGACCAAAGAAAAATTTGGCAGTTATCAACTTCATTTAGAATACTATATACCTATTGATATTGATGGTGAAGGACAGGGAAGAGGTAACAGCGGTTTATTCCTGGCAGCTATTGGCTCCGGTGATGAAGGATATGAGTTGCAGATTTTAGATTCATACGAAAACAAAACTTACGTAAATGGCCAATTAGGGTCTGTTTATAAGCAGAAAATCCCCTTAGCAAACCCTGCTAGAAAACCCGGCGAATGGCAAACCTATGATGTGGTATGGACTGCCCCTGAATTTAAAGAAGATGGATCGCTGGGATCACCTGCACGCGTAACTGTTTTGATCAACGGGGTATTGGTGCAGAATAACGTGGAACTGGAGGGCGGCACCCAATATATCGGTAAACCTTCTTATAAAGCACACGGCCCTGCTCCTATCATGTTGCAGTCGCACGGCGACCCAAGCAAACCGATCAGTTTCCGGAATATCTGGGTAAGACCTCTTTGATCACTACACAATGGGTTATGGGTGTTGAACCTACTTCTTTACCCATAACCATTAACGCTCCCAATGCGCTGTTACCTTTCTGTTCACATCGTATTTTGTTAAATACGTAACAACGCATCGTAAACGACCGGGGATATACGCCTCTCCTCCTTTCACACCAACCGATCGAAAGTTCGCACCAACGCAAAAAAGCTTCTCATAACCACTGCTAAAAAAGTATGCAAAGTATACGTTCTATACTACATTTACGTTCTAGTATCAGTAATTTAATATCTTTGCTTAACACAAATGTCTGCTGCCCATTTTCGCTTAACCAAATGGAGCATAAAAAGTACACCTGTATTATACGCGTGTTGGATAAAAAACATTACATGAACACTATATATTGTTATTTAATTTCTCTGCTATTAATAAATGTATTGGCTTCTCCCGCAATGGCTCAGCGCGAGTGGGAAAATGAAAAGGTATTTCAGCTAAACAGAGAACCTGCACACGCCACTGCCATACCGTTTAGCAACGAACAGCAAGCCATAGCAAACATCGATTCTAACGCTACTTTTTATCAAAGTATCAATGGCCTGTGGAAATTCAACTGGTCCAAAAGTCCGAACGAAAGACCTAAAGATTTTTATAAAAAAAACTTTAACGATAGCAAATGGGTAGATTTCAAGGTGCCTGCCAACTGGGAAGTAAATGGTTATGGTACCCCGATCTATACCAACATTACTTATCCCTTCAAAGTGGAACCACCAGCTATCATGAAGGCAGTAGATACTTCATGGACCAAAAATAAAGAACCAAACCCGGTAGGATCGTATAGAAAACAGGTGAACATCGCCGATGATTGGGGTGATAAGCAGATATACATTCATTTCGAAGGCGTACAGAGTGCTTTCTACCTATGGGTAAATGGCGAAAAAGTAGGCTACAGTGAAGGCAGCATGACCGGTGCTAGCTTTGATATCACGGATTACGTGGAAACGGGCCGAAGTAATCTAATAGCTGTGGAAGTCTATAAATGGAGCGATGGCAGTTACCTGGAAGATCAGGATATGTTTAGACTCGGCGGTATACATCGTGATGTATACCTGTATGCTAAGCCGAAAATGCATATTCGCGACTTTTTTCTGAAAGCTGATTTTCCGGAGAATTTTTCCTCGGCTGATTTTATGGCAGATGTTTGGTTGAACAATCTAGGGAAGGGAAGCGACCTAAACGGCTCGATCAGCGTGAAATTACTGGATGCGGAAGGAGAAGAAGTGTTTACCAAGCCTCTGGAAGAAAAAATTAATCGAAAGTTGAGTTTTAATATTTTCAACAGAAATCATGATGAAGAGTTTTATCAGTTGCAGGTAACAGTGGAGAATCCCCACTTATGGTCGGCAGAAGCACCCTACCTTTACACCGCACTAATCACCCTAAAAGACAAAGATAACCAAGTGACCGAGGTGCTCTCTGCAAAATTTGGTTTCCGAAAAGTCGAAATAAAGGACAGCCAGCTATTGGTAAATGGGAAAGCCGTATTGCTAAAAGGTGTGAACAGGCATGAAACACATCCCGATTACGGAAAGGCGGTGCCCTACGCAAGCATGCTGGAAGATATCATGCTCATGAAACAGAACAATATTAACACCGTACGTACATCGCATTATCCTAACGACCCAAAATGGTACAAGCTATGTGATGAATATGGTCTTTATGTTATTGATGAAGCCGATGTGGAAACTCATGGGGCGAAGGCGGATCTTGGCAATAGCGAGAGTTGGCGTGCTGCATACGTGGATAGACATCAGCGGATGGTACAACGCGATAAGAATCATCCTTCGGTCATCATATGGTCTTTGGGCAATGAATCATGGGGGCATGAAAACTTTAAGGCCGCACGGCAGGCAGTATTGGCCATTGATAACTCGCGCCCCATACATTTTGAAAGCTACAACGAGGTGGCGGATATAGAATCCACGATGTATCCGTCGGTACAAAGCCTGTTGGAAAGTGGACAAAAAGCCAGTGAGAAACCTTTTATCATGTGTGAATATGGCCATGCTATGGGTAACGCAATAGGCAACCTTCAAGAATATTGGGATGTTATTGAAAATCATAAACGACTGATAGGCGGTTGTATCTGGGAATGGGTGGATCATGGACTCTCCAAACAGATTCCTGGTGCCACTCCAGACGAAACGTATTTTGCCTATGGAGGAGATTTTGGGGATAAGCCCAATGACGGCAACTTCTGTATGGACGGCATTTTAACACCTGACAGAAAACCTACAGCTAAATTAGAAGAGGTGAAGAAAGTCTACCAGTACGTAAGTATTAAACCTGCCAACTTATTACAGGGAACCGTAAATATTCTTAATAAATATGCATTCCTGAATTTAAATAACTTTACGATCGATTGGACCCTAAGCGAAGACGGAAAGGAGATACAACAAGGGACGCTGCCCCTAATCGACCTTGCCGCAGGCGACAGCACCATCGCAAATATTCCGATAACCCAACCGGTGCTGAAACCTAAAGCCTCTTATTACTTACAGGTAAATGTGCGTTCTGTAAAAGATGAAAAATGGGGGCCCGCTGGCCAAATAGTGGCCACCGACCAATTCAAAATACCTTATCAAATGGTTCAGACCGCAAATCGTACGGATACCCTTACTTCCTTGCCAGATATTTTCGTATTGCAAAAGGAAGAAGAGGTTACCCTGATCGGTAAAGATTTCCATGTAGGGTTTGATCGCAATACCGGCTTCATTTCATCTTTGGCTTATAATAATAACCAGTTAATCGATGGCGATCAATATGGGCCTAAACTTCAGCTGTATCGGGCAACGCTTGATAATGACCGCGACAAGGATTGGGGAGAACCCATCGCTTGGGAAAAGGAAGGATATGATAGCTTAACCTACACCGTAAGTAATTTTAATATTAACACAGGCGATAGTAAATCGGTACAAATTACCGCAGCGGTCACGGCAACTACGAAATCAGGATACGAAGTGAATAGTAATATGGTATATACCGTATACGGCAACGGCACCATTCATCTATCGACTTATATAAATCCGCAAAGGGAAGGTGGGTTGCCATTGTCTAGAATTGGGTTTACCATGGCGCTGAACGCGGGAAATGATCTTGTGGAATGGTTTGGCCGCGGACCGCATGAAAACTACGTGGACAGGAAAGAGGCAGCCTTCATGGGACGGTACCAAAAATCAGTGGAGGAAATGGCTGAACACTATATGCGACCGCAAAGTATGGGCAACCGGGAAGATACCAAATGGATTAAAATAAATAACCGCAATCAGGAAGGACTGGTCATTATAGCTGATGATAAGCTAAGCTTCAGTGCGCTGCATCATACTGAGCAGGACCTTCGTCGCGCCAAACACCCGCATGAATTGGCTACCAGACCAGAAATAATCGTAAACCTGGACTATGCCCAAAGGGGACTGGGAAATGGAAGCTGTGGGCCCATCGTGTTGCCTGCATACCAAATACCCAACGAACCGGTACACTTTAGCTTCAGCATACTACCTTACAATAGAGCAAAAGGTGATGTAGCCGATTACGTAAGGCGGTTTTAATTTATCAATTTGTGATACTATTTTTCGGAATTATCCCTCATAACAAAAAATATCGGACGGAATAACGTAAATTAGCATATTGCCAACTTAACCGTTTTTGTTATGAAAGCTGTAGAATACCGCCTTCCGAAAGACTTCGATAAGTCCTTTGTTGTTTTTAATGAAAAAGGTCCTTTCTTTCCCTGCCCTTGGCACTACCATCCGGAATACGAATTTTGCCTAGTTAATAAAAGTACCGGCAGACGGATGGTTGGAGACCATATCGGTTACTTCGGTGAAGGCGACTTGGTTTTTATGGGTCCATCCCTTCCTCATGTTTGGGTAAACGACCCCATCTATACCAATGGTACCGGGATACGGAAAGCCGATGCAATGGTCATTCATTTCAAAGAGGACTTTCTTGGAGAAAATTTTTTCAACATTCCGGAATTCGAACCCCTGAAGAAAATTCTGCAACTATCCGGCCGCGGTTTGGTTATACAGGGAGAGGCCAAAAAACAGATCAGTCATATCATCCGAAAAATAATGCAGGAAAGTGCCGTGAGACGTCTGGCCTCCTTACTACATATCTTCGATATTCTTTGCTATTATAGGGAATACGAACCTTTGGCAAGCCCGACATATATGCTCTATAAACGGGAAAACTCTACAGATCGCTTCAGTAAGATCACGGATTATATTCTAAGGAATTTTAATAAGGAAATAACCTTGAATGAAGTGGCCGATCAGGCAAATATGGCTACGACGACCTTCTGCAATTTCTTCAAAGAACATTATCGCATGACTTTCGTCGAATACTTAAATACCATCCGGATCGGTTATGTATGTAAACTATTAAGCGACGATTACCACCTCAATATTGTAGAAATAGCGTACGAATGTGGTTTTAATAATCTGGCAAACTTTAATAGGCAGTTTAAAAAATTAAAAGGTATGTCTCCCAGTGAGTATCGGAAGACCGTTTTACTCCAGCCCGCTTAAGCATGCATACCTCCATCTAAGAGAATATTTTCGCCGTTTATATAGGCACCGGCATCTGACGACAGTAGCACAACTAAACCTTTGATATCATCTGCATTGGCCATACGACCCAAAGGAACCTTTTTACAATAGTTTTCAACAAAACGTGCAGGCTGATTATTAAATAATCCCCCTGGGCTGATGCAATTAAAGCGAATATTTTTCCCTGCCATGACCTTGGCCATATATCGACTTAAATTAATAAGTCCAGCGTTATGAAAAAAATAGTCTGGAGGAGGATTGCCCATGGAAGTTCCTTCATAGTTAGAAAGATCAGGACCTCTCACGCCCATCATAGACGCAATATTAATCACACTTCCCCCTCCTGCGTTTACAATAAGATCAGTCATTTCACGCAATAAATGAAACATCCCTGAAGCATTTACCTGCATCGATTTTTCAAATTGATCCACCGGTGCACTGTACCCCGTCATTGGTCTAGACACGGCATTGTTTACAAAAACGTCCAGACGCCCAAAATCTGTCAAAATTTTTTCCTTCAACTCCTTTATACTCGTAGCATCAGATTGATCAACAGCTAAAGCAAATACCGCATACCCGGAAGCCCGAAAAGTGGCTGCAGTACTTGCTGCTCTGGATAAATCGCGGGAAGTAGTAATTACCGTTGCTCCTGCTTCTGCCAACCCCTCTACAATGTTACGACCGTAATTTCCTGAACCACCTGTAACCAGGATAACTTTCTTCGTTAAGTCTAATAATTTATGGATATGCATACGTGTATATTAAGGATGAATCACCACAGGATTACCGTTCAATGCTTTACTTTCCAAGGCCTTAGATACAATTTCGATGACGCGATAGGTCTTGGTAAAAGACAATAAGGCTCTCTTCGCCCTTAAAGACTTCACGAAAGTAAGAATGGTTTCCTTAAACATGATATAGGAATTTTGAATTTCTACCTGATGCCACCCTTCTTTACCGTAAAAAGTAAACTGAAAGGTTGGCGATATGTGTTTAAAGAGATGAAAGGATGCAGTAAAACCGGCGGCAAAATCGACAAGCACAATATCACGATCGGGCGCACCTACATATTGTACCCGCTTGGGTAAAGGGTCTTCAAGCATACCAGACAGCCCCTCCACCATGTGTATACCATAAGTTGTCCAGTCTTTTTTCCCCACGGCAGTTACCAGCTGTAACTCACCCAACGCCGGCAAAAATGTCTTGGCTGTCCGGCACTCTGCGGCATAGCGCATCGACGAACAGGACATCAAGAATTTACCAGCGGCTTCCTGCTGCGAAAACCAATGCAGCTCTTCCATAGTTACCGATAAGGGCTTGTCGATAAATAGCGGAACATCCGCAGCCAAAAACGGGCTTGCCATCTGCATATGCTGACCGGGATCGTCCCGAGCGAGGATAACCGCATCCACATGGCCGATCATGTCCTCCATCCGGTTGACCACATGTGGAATAGCAGCAGACCGTGCGATACTACGGGCAACAGACTCCTCTTGGCACCATACGTGTGTAACCTGCGTTCCATCAATGCCCAGGGTATCGGCATTGGCTGTCAAATAGGCGGCTACCGCAGGATAACCTACACGCGCAATCTCTGCCGGATCAAAAGAACCGTTGATAATAGACGACCATGAATAAGGGTGTGCATTCCCAACACTCATCCCAATAATTCCTAAACGTATCATATCCATCCCCTCCTATCCCAATTAGCCAAATTTAAAAAATCAGGATCCGGGTAGGCCATCGCAATGGCCTTTTGGAACAAATGCTCATCCAAATGATCACCCAACGCGGTGCTAATAGCTTCTTCCAGATATTCTTCTTTGTCTAAGCCCACCAATACCGAAGTTACAGCCGGATAACTCAAGACAAATTTGGTAGCCAGTTGAGCTAAATGCCGAATTGGTGGCCTAACCAGTGCCTGATAGGAAGCAATATGCTGCTCTACTTTTTTTAAGGCTGGATGCCAATCGACATTCCGGTCACTTAACAAACCGCGCAGGAGCACCGACCGAGCCACAATACCAATACCACGCCGTGCAGCTTCGTCAAAAAATACCCGTTGACGCTGATCCATTAAATTGAATGGCAATTGTATAAGGTCCCAACAACCCGCTTCCAACGCTTGCTGAGTTTCGGAAGGTTCATAAACGGAAACGCCAATTGCCCGTACCGTACCTGCAGAACGGAGCGCTGTAAAAACGCGCTGGACGTCTTCATTTTCTAAAATGGCCAGATCGGCATAATGCACCATAAAGACATCTATATAATCTGTCTGCAAGGCTCTAAGGCTTTCCTGAAGGGAGCTCTCTACCAGCTTCCTTAAAGGTCCGTATGCAGGAATCTGCCCAGCAGGATCCTTGAAGTGACGGCATTTCGTTGCGAATACCACTGCCGACCGCTTACCGGCAAAGGCTTTTCCCATGAACGCTTCACTATTTCCATAGAGCCTCGCCGTATCATAGAAATTGATCCCGCGATCTAGCGCTTGATGTAACAAAGCAATGGCACTGGAAGCATCCATAAGCCCCGCCGCCCCTGCCTGTGCATGCAGGCCATAAGGCATGCCAATCTCCACTCCACCGAAAGCGAGCTCAGATACATCTATACCCGTATTTCCTAATCTTCTTTGCTTCATAGTACTTCAGTTTTTAGGGTCGTTCATAATAGGTTCCGGTAGTATCCGACGAATCCAGACCGACAAAAGCTGCGGCCATGCGTTGGCAATACTGCGATAACCCCACTACATCGGCTCCTACGCTTACCAAGTGGTAGCCCATCGCAAATAGACTTTCCAGGGTTTCGGGGCTGCCTACCGTTGCCGCAAATTTTCCATATTGATTGGCAACGGCCGCTACACGCTTTCGGGCATCTACGAGCAAAGGATGATCCCATTGCCCCGGAGCACCGATACCCTGACTGAAATCTCCCGGTCCAAAAAATAACATATCAAAACCTTCCAGCTGGGCTATAGCCTCCAATTCAGGTAAAGGCTCGGGGTCTTCAATTTGCAAAGCGATGAAGCGTTCGCGATTGGCACTGGACAGGTATTCATCTAAACCGATATGCGTATACGCGGCATCGGCATTGCCGCCATCCAACGGGCGACGTCCCAAAGGGAAAAAACGCGTTTGATAAATGATATCCTTGGCATCTTGGAGGCTCATCACATGAGGGACAAGAATACCGGTAGCATCCAGTTCCAAAGGTCGGATATAATCGCTGTATGCTCCCCTTGGCACCCGTACCATGAGATCTGCTCGGTGTGCCTTTGTTGCCCATACGTGGGCAGCAATAACCGACCAGTCCTGCCCGATGTGCTCCAAGTCTACCCAAATGCAATCGAAACCCTGTATAGCCGCTATCTCGGCTACCTGGGCGTCTTTGAGGTTTACCTTAAAACAACTTGCCTTTTGATTACTGCGAAGCTTTTCCAAAACGGTACTTTTTCTCATCATCGCTAATTTATTTGATTTTTGTTGACTCTTCATACCTCGACGAAGGCCTTATCCTATATAACAGGAAAGCACAACTCAATATGATAAGCGTGGCTATCTGAAACAATACACTTAAGTTGATCGCCGCGTCACGCATGATACCACCAATATAAATACCTAGTCCACCAATTAAACAACTGAAGAGGTTCAGTACGCCATAACCCGTGGCCCGGTACCGCCTATCGGTAATTAAACATAAAATGGGCATCATGTTACCATCTGTAAAAATACGGGTAAAGGCAAATAACATGAAACAAAAAATAGCCACTGCCAAGATATTTGTTGTGCTTGCCAGATAGATAGCGGGCGCTGCAACCAACAGTCCCACAGTGGGCAGCAAAATACGGCCACGGGGATGCACCTTAGCCCAACGATCGGCCAATAGGCCACCAACCAACACACCGATCAATGCAGCCGTGTGAAAATACCCAGTAGCATAAATACCCGCCTTGGTCTGTGACAACGCAAAATGCTCTTTAAAATAAGTTGGAAGCCATCCAACAATCAACCAGCCCACAATACCCAGTAAACACCAGGCAGCTAAAGCCAAAAGATACTGTTTATTACTGAAAAGTACGCGGATGGCCTTCGTGAAACGCACATCATTTGAAGGAACTAACGGAACGGGTAACACGTGAGCAACCACATCCTCTTCTTTTCGTTCATCTTTCAAGGTAAACAGCAATAGGAGTGCATAGCCCATTCCTATAAATCCGAAAATAAAAAAAGCAAAATTCCAGGTATGGCGCTCAGCGAGCCAACCACCAACAAAACCCAGGCTTTGCCCCACCATGACACCCGCCATATGCATACTATTGGCAAATGAACGGGTTTCACCCCGATGATAATCCATGATCAGTGCCAAGGCTGCTGGAATGTAACAGGCTTCGCTGAATCCCATCAAAATACGTGTGATGAGCAAGTGCTCAAAACTATTGGCATAAGCCGTTAGCCAGGTAACGGCCGACCAAATGAACAGACTGGCTATTATGACCCTACTTCGATTAAAGCGATCGGCCAGGTAGCCAGCTATTGGACTAAGTGCACCATAAGTCCAGAGAAAAACAGACGTCAACAGCCCAAATTGCCCATCCGTCATCGGAATGGCCTGAATAATGGATGCACGCATCGTGGTAATCATCGTGCGGTCCAAATAATTCAAACAACCAACTACACAAAGCAAGACGACCACCAGCCATGCATATATCCTTTTATTCATTGTTCTTTCATTTTAATGCGGTATGCTAGTGAATACAACGCGTAAGCTGACGCAGCATGTTTATCTGCGTCATAATGAGGCAAAGCCCGGTTGCTTAAAGATAGGTAAAAACGCTCCAGATGTGCACGATCATCTGCCGAACCCTTTGCACACAAAACGGTTAATACCGTTATGACATCCGGACTATCAATAGCTACCGCTTCCAGTTCGTTTTTTAATACCCGATCGATTATTGCTCTTGGTTTTGTTTTGTAAAGCGTACTATATAAGGTTACTTTTATCGGAGAATTCGATAGCTCCGATAGTGCGAAATCATGTAATGCCTGCCAACATTTAATACTCAACCGATCTAATTGCCGGATGACATAACAGGCTGTTTTCTGCTCGTCCACCGATAAACGGGATTTTCCATCGAGTAACATCATCGCCAGTTCATCGCTAACCTGCCGTTGCATGTCTACGCTATGATAAGCCGCGTTCCATTTAGTATAGAGCATCATGGGCACTAGCCGTGATTGCAACGCCTCGGAAACCAAAGAATCCTTTAGCGATAAGGGCTCGCGAAGTTTAGCCAAGGTTTCTATGGCGTGTAGGCGATCATTGGCGCTGGTATCGTAAAAGACCGCTTTTATACGCCCAAGGTAGCTACTGCGTATTTCCTCATTATCAGTCTGTGCTAATACTCGCCATATACCTATGCGATACGCTGGAACATCTCCATATAGACTATCTTCCTTATGAAAGACCGATGCTATGCCCTCCCGATATTCCCCTAATTGCAGCAGGTATTCCGCTGCATGAACCTTGATCCAGCCCTGCTCATCATGCAGTAGCTGTATAAGGTCCGATCGGCATCGTTCCAGACGATCGGTACCCGCGTGGAGCTTATACGCGTAAATCAAGCTCATTACAAAAAGGATATAACGAATCATCGATACACTTACTCCTGTCTTTCTTTTTTAAGTTTTTCCTGATAGGCCTTTTTTGCCGCAACATCTTCAACGGCTGATTGTCCAAAATAAACCAAGCCTATTACCCTTCGGGAACGGGTTTTACTGTGATTACCATCCGCCCGATGAATGGTCATACCATGATGAACCAGTATATCGCCTGTCTTTGCGTGCATAGGCATTTCATTGGCAATATCTTCTGGCTTTCCAAAATCCACGATACACTGGGAAAAGCCCAAGGTGTTATTCCTGCCATGTGGACGCATCCCTTTCACATGCGACCCCCGCACATAACGCAAACAACCATTTTCCTCATCCACATCTTCGATAGGTATCCAAAAGGTAATGGCCTGTGGTGGCGTCAACATAAAATAATAGCAATCCTGATGTGGTGGAGTAGCTTGCCCAATACCGGGAGGCTTATTGAAATACTCTACATATCCCTTGGCGATGGGTTCACCCAACAGGACCTCAGCTAACTTTTTAAAATCACTATCGTGCAGCAAATGGGCAAAAAAAGGGTCATAATCGGATAAATGAAACATTTGCTTCAGGGATTTCCGGTCTACCGGGTCTTCATAAAAAGCATGTTCTGCAGGCATACCGGGGGCTATGTTTTCGATAAAATTGTCTAAGGTCTCCTTCAATTGCGTAAAGGTATGAGCATCCATAAACTGTGGAATAAATACGTAACCATCCCTATCGAATGACATCTTTACGGTTTCTTCTGCTTTCTTTTCCATGGCAATAAATGCGTTTCTCAATATTGAATAATATAAATTATTTTATTTCTAATAAGGTCCCGGCAATATGACGGTTATCGGTTGTCTGCCTATTGTAGTAATATACCACCAGCACACGGTGCTCATCCAGTTGTACCGACCAGGGGTAACCTAAATCACCGTTACCGCCATCGTCACGTAACACGATTTCGGGGGCTGTCTCAAAATCTGTACACGAGGCATTGAGTAATTTGGCCCGGATGCCAAAGGGCTGGTGCCGATACCCATATACGAGTAAAACTTGTTCATTGGGTAAACGATGCGCTTGTAATGGGTGCCCTTTAAAACCCATAGGTTGCCACTTCTGAAAGCTTTTTCCTCCATCGGTTGAACGAGCTATACAAGCCGTATCGCCGAAATTTTCAGTACGTAAAAATGCCAGTAACTCACCATCGGGTGTTTCATATACGGAAGCCTCATTGAAGGAAACTTCTTCATCTGTCGCAACCGGGCAGCTGTACTCCCAGCTGCGTCCCTGATCATCTGAAACAAGTAAATGATTGGAAGTCTTTTGCGGTTCTTCCCGATCTGTAGCAGCAATCACCCAGAATAACCGCCCGTCTTTTCCTTCGCACAACGCTCCCCGATTATAAGCCGGTACAGCGCGCTGAAACAAGGTGTGATTGATTTCTGCGGGAACCGCCGGTGGGTATATGGGTTCTTCCCAATGTTCCCCATTATCGGTTGAGCGTAACAGGTATCCTCCTAGAAAAAGTGAACCTGAAGCTTCAAAATAAGGTTTTTGGATAGCAGCTAGCGCTTCCGCCGACATCGGTGCCCAGCCATAGCTGGCGCAAAGAATGGTGCCATCCCGTAAGCGTAGTAAGCAAGGATCCTGAGATCCACCGAAGGGATGAGCATAAAGCAACGAGGGCGACTCGCTCCAATGTTCGCCATCAGTAGAACGGAGTGAAACCAGGTAACTATTGGGATCAATGTGATTGAAGCCCGATTCACCGTAATTCCTTCGTTCCGGTGCCCGACGGAATGCCAATAAATAAGTGCTATCAACACATTGCACAATGGAAGGAAATGCTGCATGAAAGAGGGTGTCTTTATAGATAACAAAATCTTTTATTTTTTTCACCTGAAGACCTGGCCTATCTCCCGAGACTTGTTGTGCCTGCATGGCTCCACTCAAAGCGATAGTGCAAAAATAGACTATGCTAAGCGCAAGTATTCTTTTCCGTGGATTATTCATGTTTTATTTCTCCTTTTTTGGTTTCATTTGCTTCCAGTGAAACGTCGTCCAAATCAAATGTAATCACATGGGCCAAAGAGGCTAGCATTTCGGTATCCCGATCGGCATTATTCTCTTTGATTGTCTTCCTTTTATCGTGTACCCAGGTAAGTATTCGCGACTGCATACGGGCTTTTATCACCGTGCCGTCACGGGCATCCACCCATTGTTCCCGCTTAAAAAGCAACTTTCCGCCACGCTCATGATAAAATGCATATCGTAAACCACCAACCCTACGGGATTCCTCTAAAGGTAAGAGGTCTTCTATCCCTACGCCCAGATCATTCAACCAAATTTCGCCCGAGGCGCGTAACAGGCGGCACGGCCGACCTTCCACCAATGTGTCGGAAACATAGGTAATGCGCATCTCCAAGGTTTTAACGGGCGGTATATCCGTTGCACGCAAAGAAGGAATACGAAGGCTTTCTAACGATTCCCAATGATCGCCAACCCGTAGGCCGTCTACCGGTAACAGTGCATTAAGTAAGGAAATATCGGGTGCCAACCAAAGCGCATGATCACCATCGGCTTCAACTCCTGAAACTTTTCCCTGTTTGCTCGCAGTGTAGGTTATGGATTCATTTCCGGTGAAGCTGCTGGAATCGTCAAACCAACGAAAGTGCTCAATCGCCGCCTGCATGCGCATTACTTCAGAATTCTGCTGAGGCTTAGCACTGATACGCAACTTCGCATTTGCCTCGATAAACGGCATGTCGGTTTTTTCCCTCGGAGAGAAAACCTGGTATAACGGGCGTTGGATATGCAGGAGCGAGTTTTGTACCGGTATTGCCTGTAAACCGGCCACCGTAACGGAATACGTAAGCGATTGATTATCGTCCAGTTGAGCTGATCTGACACCTCTATCTGGTTTGAGATAACGAAACAATTGTTTCAGAATTTTTTCATTATCTGCCCAAGGTCTGGCCATGTTTCCAGTCCAAGACCCCGTATCTCCTACTAACAAAACCTTTCCTTTTCCAGGCCTCACCATTACAATGCCCGGACCGCGTACGGCGCGATCAGGATACCCGGCATCAGAATAGACCTCAAGTAATGTTTCGGGATGCTCCGCCTCAGGTAGTATCTTTAATGTACATCCGGCACCATAGTGAAAAACAGGTACATCGTAAAAATAGGGATGCCCGGCTTTTATTTGATTATCAGAGTAATGTGTATCATCATTGTTCCAATCGAGCCCAAATGTATTGGCTAGTTTCCGCAATTGAACTTGCTCAAACTCTTCGTGTACCCGATCGTCGCCACCGCTATTGATAATAATCATCAAACTCCCGCCTTGGTGTACATAATCGATGAGCATGCGGAGCTCCTCGTCACTCAACACGTGCGTGGAAGGCACTATCCTCGGGTTATCGGGGCTAACCAAAACCACCGCCTCGGTGCTATCGAGTAGTGCACGATTATAAGGCGTTTGCAGCATAGCAATGGCATAATCAGATTCTAACGCAACAAAAAGAGGATCAAAGGTATTGGTGTGTACAAAATCGTCCCAACCATAACGCCCGCCGTTATCCACCCAGTTGCCTGTCACCAAATAATTTCCCACTTTAGTATTTGGCCCTTGGTGATGGTAATAGTCGAAAAGCAAACGTGGAACATAACGTTCCGATCTGCTGTAATGAATGATACTGTCCTGAAGTGAGGGCTTTTGCCCAGTTGGACAAAAACCACTCACTACTAACCAAACCAAAAATATAAATACCGAAAAACGAAAAATTAAAAGCTTCGAAAACATAAAATTTTATTTAGAGATTGCAGTCACATCGATTTCACGCACTTTGATCGATTTTCGCAACTCGCCGCGTTCATTCATAGTAAAAAAATCGGAATAAATTAATAGAAAACGGTCGCTGTCCAAAGGCAGTAAACTCGTATATCCGCAGGTGGTAAACCAATCGACGTTATCGATAACATCGTAAGGCAGCATCTCAAAAGCCTCCGTCCATGTATCTCCGCCATCCTGAGAAAAGCGCAACTGCACACCCGGCCGCCCATAGGACAACACCAAGATTCCGTTTTCGAGTTGTAAGAGTCTGGGCAGCACGCCTGTCGCCGATAATACAGCGGGTTTCGTCCATGTGACCCCCTTATCGGTTGATCTGCTGGCATACATGGGGCCGTTGATTTCATCGGTCGTACGCATCACACAAAGGAAACTGCTATCTGGCAAGATTTCAAAGGTCGGTTCTGTAAAACCAGCGAAGCGCTCCCCTTCTGCATGTAAGTTATGGTCGAAGGCATAGGGTATCCGACCTTGAATTTCCCAGGTATGCCCCATATCTGTCGATTGGTAAAAGAAAATGCCGGAACGCGGATCTACGGTTCCGTCGTCACGCAGATAGTAGCCGGGATAAACACCGGCATAAATAGAACCATCAGCCCCCAAGTGCAAATCTCCCCACCAAACGACAGGCATTTCTCCTTTGATCGTATACCGAAGCGCCAACGAATCCAGTAACTTTGCCTGTTCGGTTTGCCAATGCTTACTGCCTTTTGGCAAGCGTGTCAGAAATATGCCCTGCCGCTCCTTGGGTAGTAACTCCAACGGATATAAGTTGAAGTTATTGATTGTCTTCCCTACAGATTCGGGTAAGTGCAGATCCCGTTCGTGAATGGAAGGCGGAGTAGTGATTTTTATACGGTCTCCGTTAGGCAAGAGGACTCCCTCTGCCAGCTCCTGCTCCACCGAATCCTGCGATGCTTCCAGTATTTTCCAAGTTGTTCCATCATCCCCCGATGCTGCGTATAAATAACGTGTTTTTCCGTATGAGGCTACCGCATCATCCGATAAGTGGATACGGGCAACCAATTGGCTGTCTAAATAATGATGAAGTGTAGGAAATTGATAATGGCCCCAAGGTTGCGGATCCCTAGCTTTGCTAACAATGACCGGGTCTCCAAAAGAAATATGTAAGCGGTTCCTTTCTCCCTTCTGGTAGTCGATCTCCATTCCGTCGTAGGCAGGTATCCCCTTAACGGCTTGTCCCGATTCATCTTTCTGGGGATACAAGGTTATCCTGACATCGCTGTCGGCCATTTTATTCAACCGGGCATCGCTGCCTTCAGACTGGCAGCTTATCAAAGGAAACAGCGCACCCAAACAGCAGATAAACAGTAAACATTCTCTTAATTGCATTCGAAATTTATTTTTTTATTTTATGGTTAGCTACTGCCTTAGAACACAGACTTTTCCTATCCGATCAATTATTCATAACCTGGGTTTTGAACAACCAGTGGTTCTGTATTCAAGATATTATTGCCAATGGGAAACAACAGCAAATGCTGCTCATCACGTCTCGATTGCAAATTGGGTACGATATCAAAAACTTTCCCGTATCGTACCAAATCATCCCAACGTTTACCTTCAAATAGCAATTCCAATAATCTTTCGCGGAGAATAAGTGTTTCATTCTCTTCCTGGCTGCCGTTCACAAAAATATGATTATTGAACGCAGATCCGAAAGCCCGTCTACGGATTTCGTTCATTTCTACCGAAGGATCTTGCCCCAACGCGTTTTTTGCCTCTGCTTTCATTAGCAAGACATCTGCATAACGGTATAAAATGGCGTCGTTGGTAAAATAGCGGGTTCCGCCCTCAACAATACCGCTGAATTTAAGATTGACATTGGTATAATAGGTAGCATTACCATTGGCATCGTAGGCAAATACTTCGTGGAAGGTAGCGTCGCGGCGACTATCTGTCATAGAAAACTGATTACGAACAAGTTGTGTAGCCACCAATAAGCCAATACCATTTCCAGTTGGTAAAATCAGGTTCCTACTTTCTTCGCCTACATTTGCGGGAAGTTGCGACCCGAACCAAGTAAAATGCAGAAATAACCCTCCTTCAATCACATCATGATGAATCACCATCAGTAATTCGCGGTTACCTTTATTATCATACCGGAAAATATCGGCAAAATCGGGTAGCAAGCCGGTATCCGTTCCCTCAATTGCTTCAATTGCCGCTAAGGCGTTACTAAAATCAGCACTACCTCCCCCTAAGCGTTTTCCGGTAAACAAGTTCACATCAGCTTTCACTGCGTTGGCAGCCGCACGCGACCAGCGCATCCGGCCACTGGGAAAGCTGTCGTCTGGAAAAAGGGCAATAGCTTGTTCCAAATCCTGTTTTATAAAAGCAAAGACTTCTGTTTGCGGAGAACGCTCTCTCTGGGTAACCTCGGCACTGGAAGATTCGATAGGCTCATCACGGATGATAGCGTCCCCCCATGTTTTGCTTATTATGTAATGCATATAAGCGCGCGTGGTATAGGCTTCTGCCAAAATCCGCTGCTTAGCAGCTTCTGAAGTGAATGAAATCTCCGGCACATATTTTAGTATCAAATTGGCATCATTTATCGCCCGATAATAACCCGCCCAGCCCGGATGCCCCGGATTGGTTGGCGTAAGGGTATTTCCCTGTATATCCGCAAAGTCTCCGCCCGTACCGGAAACACCTCCCTCATATACATCGCTTCGGATTTCACTGCGATAAATATTTACGGCCACATCGCGCAGGCTGATGTACATGCCCGTGAGCGCCCCATTGGCGTCATCTTCCGTCTGCCAAAAGGAAGTGGTGGTGATCACGCTAGTGGGCGATACATCCAGCTGACGCGAACAGGACCCACAGCACATCCATAAAAAGATGGCTATCGTGTAAAAGGTTGTTTTCGAAGTTTTCATCATCTTTTCCATATTAAAGGGATACATTGAGTCCAAAAATAAAGTTCTTAGGCATGGAGTAACGACCATCATCTTGAGCACCATCCTCGGGGTTTAGACCACTATAACGGGTAAAATAGTGGAGGTTATTGGCTGTTAAGTTAAGCCGTAAGCCCTTCATTTTCATCCTTTGCGCAAGCGCAACAGGAAAAGTATAACTTAAGGTAACCTCTCGGATAGCTAAAAAATCGCCCCGCTCGTAGTAGAAAGAAGTGCCTGTAGTGGCTGTACCATTAAAGGTATTCCGCTGGATGCGCTCACCCCCCCAATACATGCGCGGCATATCGGTTACGTCACCCTGTTCCCGCCATGCCCGGTCTATCTTACGTTGTGTGGTGTTGCCATCCGAATATAGATTTCCTTCCATAAACATCATAGCCCAGTTGAAAATGGTGTGCCCTGTAGTGTAATCCGCACGGATGTAAAGATTGAAATTCTTATAGCCGAAATTGGTAGACATACCGCCTGTCCAAGTCGGAAAGGTATTGCCCATATACACATAGTCTCTACTATCGATAATGCCATTACCATCGGTATCCTGCCACTCGGTATCTCCGCCGAATTTGGTCCGATCATCAAGCGCTATGAAAGTATCAAAGGGTGCATTGGCTGCCGCTTCATCGGTAGGATAAATGCCAATTTGCAAACGATCGTATAAGTCGCCCATTCTTCCTCCCTCCTGTAGCCCGCCCTTCCAAGCGTAGTCATTAATACCAGGATCCCAAACGTAAAAACCTCCCACACGATTATTTTCTACCCCGTTAGGCGGTAAACGTAAAATTTTATTTTTTACCCGCGATGCGTTGAAGGACAGCTGCCACCGATAGGCGGAAGTGGCAGGCAATAAATTGGCATTTACTTCAAATTCAATCCCCCGGTTTTCCAGACTTCCCAAATTGGTTAACACACTACCAAAACCGGTAGATGCCGGCAAGGGCAGATTAGTGATTAAATTATCGGTTACCCGTCTATAAGCATCAAAGAGCATATTGAAACGACCATTGAATAAACCAATGTCGGCTCCGATATTCAGCGTTTTAGATTTCTCCCAGCGTAGCTCCGCATTTGGGATAACGGTATTACGGATAGCGGCTGCCCCTCCATATATACCTCCTGTACCATAAGCGCCCTGCGCCGTAAAATCGCCCAAACCACTGATATTACCATTTTCACCATAACTACCTCTGAGTTTAAACCGTAGTAAATCTTGGGGAAGTGCTTTCCAGAATTCCTCTTGATGTAAATTCCAACCCAAGGATACACCGGGAAAGAAACCCCATTGATGATCGGCCCCTAAATTTGATGCGCCGTCGTACCGCATATTGAGTGTGATGAGGTATTTTTTGGCATAATCATAATTCACACTGGCAAAATAACCAAGCAAAACCTGATCAGAAATAGAACTGTTCACGGCAGTCGGTTCACCCACCGCATTTAAGGTAGGGATTAAATCATTAGATGCGCCGCGTCCACTGGCACTTAAACTGGATTCCCGACGATCAAAATAAGAGAAACCGGCCATCGCATCGATGTGGTGTGCCTGAAAATCCCTGTCATAAGTCAAGATGGCGTCCAATTGATTTTGTATCCAGCGGTAATTCGACCCATTGGCATTACGTGTTTCATTATAATCAAGTGGACCATTCCAAAATGCAGGTTCAAAACTGTACGAATCATTGGAGATTCTAAAGGTGGATAGTTGCGGCTTGAAGGTCAAACCTGGTACGATCTCCCAATTACCTGCAAGCGACAAGGTGAGATTATCTACCGATTCATCATATACCCGGTTGTTCAAATGATAAACGGGATTACCGATCGAACGGTTTGTTCCGGGGGCAAGCGTTCCGTCTTCAAAAGTAAATTTGGCTGTTGGCGCTAACCCCGCCGAACGGTAAAAGGTTTCCGCCGTACTGGTAGAAGGTACATTCTGCTTGGAATTGCTATAAAGTGCCCGACCGGAAAAGCTCAAATTATCCCGTACTTTTAAGTTACCGTTCAGATTAAAACTCAAGCGGTTATATTTAGTAGTAATCACCGTACCTTGATTGGTCAAATAACCTAAACCTGCATTGAATACTGCTTTATCGGTTCCGCCATTGATGGCCACATGGTTATTATGCGAATGACCGGTTTGGTAAGTAAGTGCTTGAAAATCCGTATCTGTAAAAATCAAGGTACGTGAAGGATCTACCGGATCGGGCATACTTAACCAACCTTCATTCAATTTATGCCGATTGGCATCGGTGAGATATTGGGTGGAAAACGCTGTACTATTCGTAAGATCGTTACCAGTGCCGTAACCCATCGGGAGTAATAAACGCGCTTCGGAATTTGGAAATTTCGGATCGGCAAACTCACCAGGTCGCATGAGATTGAGATAATCGGCCGCATTTGCCATATCGTACAGCCTACCCGGACGTGACAAGGTGTAATCGTAGGAATAGTTTACACTGACGGCTCCGGACTTTCCGGATTTTGTTGTGACAATAACAACGCCATTCGATCCCCGTGCGCCATAGATTGCTGTCGCCGCCGCATCTTTTAATACTTGCATGGACTCGATATCGTCCGATGCGATATTATCAATCTGTGGTCTGATGATTCCATCCACGATGTACAGGGGCGTGGCGCCGTTTGGGTTATTAATAGAAGTTCCGCCCCGTACAATGACGCGCGGTGCGGCTCCTGGTTGCCCACTGGTACTCTGCACCCGAACGCCCGGCAAGGTTCCCTGCAAGGCTGAAGCGGCATGAGCAAAAGGCACATTGGCCAATACCTGCGTATCTAGCTTGGATACGGAAGTGGTAATCGTTTCGCGCGACTGTGCTCCAAAACCTACGATGACCACTTCATCTAAACTTTGGTCGCCCGGCAATAGCATAACATTAATGGTAGTCTGCCCTTCTACCGACCGTTCTTCCGTTCGCATGCCGACATATGTGAACACTAATGTTTCTAACTCCTCTTCATTGGGCAATTGGATGGAGTATCTACCCGCAGCATCTGTTACCACCGATTGGCCGCCATCCTTTACCCGGACACTGACCCCCGAAATAACCTCCCCTTTATCATCGGTAACGATACCCGAGATACTTCTTTGGGCAAAGACGGTTTGCATACCGGCAACGTACATAAGTATCAAGCACGTAATTTGCCGCAAACCGAACATCCTAAATTTAGATGCCCACAACATATTGATTAACTGCACCATAATTATTTAAGTTTAAGTGATATCCATATCATGCATAAGTATTCGATCTTTTACGAAAATCCCAAAGCTTAACCGGTTATAATTGATAAGGTTTATAAAGTAAAAGTACTCGCTAGAAATTGGCTTGACTACTACTTTTATTTATATTCATAATACAATCTTGCAAGGAATAAGATATCCCTAGACAATAAGATAAGTAAAAGCCGCCCCATGCTTACCTTTCACGCCATCTCCTTTCCCGAAATGACAATCTTCTCTACCACGATATCACCGTAAAACACCTGAAGCGCAGGTTCTCCATCAAAAAAATGTACTTGGCCAAATCCAGTGGCTGTCGCAATAAAAGCGGTAAAATCGCCTATCTTGGAATCAATAAACAAGGTGTTATCTACCGCATCATAACGTATACCTGTTAAGGCCTGCAGTAAACTATAGCTCGACAGCGACCGTGCATACCAATGCCCGTATTCATATTCATTGAAGGGGTTTCTTATACTACCGTCGTACCGGCTACGACAGGCTCTTACAATTTCCAATCCTTCTTCCAGACGGTCCGTAAAAATGAGGTGAGAGGCTACTTGGTATTCTACACCCGTCCAAACTTCGTCGCAATAGTAAAAGGGTAAGGAAAGCCGGTTTCCCTTGGGCCAGGAACACAACACCAAACCTGCCTCTTCTCCATTTGCATAGGTGGCTCGCTGTGTGTTGCCATGATTGTGCAAAGTTGATTTTTGGTTGTATTTATAAACAGAAAGTAAATGACTTTTTACTTTTTCCGGATTGACAGGATTTCCTAGTCCGCAAACTTCAGATAACCAGCTTCCTAAAATACCATCAGACAAGCAACCGTCGCCATATTGGTATTTTGGCCCCTCTTTTCTGACAATCTCCAGCTCATCTGCGGTATAAGACCCAACGAAGCGGGGATCACCTTTTTCTGCTTTATCTGTTAAACCGGGCCAGTTTATTTCTTGCACAAAATATGCTCCGTTAAAAAGATGCTGCTCCAGATAAGCTTTTGCTTTCTCAAAAATCCCTTCGTAAATGCGAACATCATCCTTAAAAAAACGCCCCATGCAAATCATAGCTTTTAGTGCTCCCAAATAAATACTCATGCACATACCATTCGGCCCCCAGAAAGCTTGATCGTAGGTGTTTAGTTGATCGCCTTCCATCACGCCCAATTTTTTTGGGTCCCAAACGCGTATGCAATAATCCATGCTGGCTTTAACTTTTGGATAGATAGCCCTGAGCCATGCTGTATCACCACAGATACGCCAATCCCGGTAAACTTTCATGATACCGCCTAATTGCCCATCAGCCGCTTTCATATGGTAATTGTATCGGAGCGGACTGATCGGTAGATTCGCCCGATGGCCTTGATGCCCTTCTTCATCTTGATTTTCATGAAATTCGGTTTCCCGAAAGCTCCTTTCCATATCTGGAAAGAGATGCGGCAATGCCTGCGCATAATTCCAAACATGGGTACAGGAACCCCAGCAACTACCCACGTCATCCCCACAACCTTCCCAAGCCCATAAACGGCCGTCATGTTGCCTGAGAATGGTGGGCGATTTCAAAATAGAAAGGTTGGCTGATACCGCCTCTAAAACTTCACTTGGAAGTGTACTATCAAAAAAGGCTTTTTTAAATAAGGTACTCTGCTCATATAATCGTACATAGTTTTTTTTCCAATAATGAGCCACCTCATCAATGTTTTTAAATTGCACACTGTACCATGGCTTATAATATTTCGGCCCACTTACCGATGTCTGCTGCTCGGTATAAGCCGGATGTGAGTCACCTTCCCGCAAGACGGTTTCTGGAAAATACCAGGCAAACATTAACTTAAAGGTCCTTAGCTCTCCCGGCGCCAGCTTAAATGGAATAAACAAGGACGCCCCAGGAGCATCTGTGGCCAGAGCAGCAGTGGTCTTTATTTCATCCTCACCAAGTGTTTTCCATAGCATGGATAGCGCGTCTCTTCTAAAACCACGAAACCAAGCATGTTTGACAACAGGTTCCTCATCATCCGTGTAAACAGTAAAATAACCCTGCTTTTCAGGGTTATCATCAATGCCGTCCATAGAAAGTGTAAAACCATTATTATTTGATCGGATAGAAGAATTACCCTTTGGTTCTGCAATAACGTTTTTCGCATTGTACGAAAAAATATATTCTTCCGGCTCCGTTCCCATATTTTTAAAAGTGTATTCCAACGCACCAACCGGCAAGCTCGAATCGTCTGTCTCAGATGGGACAAACGGGCTCCACCCTTTCAGCGATACTTCAAGGGGCATTTGCGGATCGGTTAAGGTGATGGATGCGAAAGGAAACTGGGCTTCGAATGCGGCATGCCGGAATCTTGGAAGCCCCCAGTGACTGCCGTCTGTACCTCCTAGAGCAGCATTCTTTTGTCCAAATTTCTTCCAGGCCGGAACATTTTGTTCCAATATTCTTGTACCGTTTTTTTTTCCTTTAATGCGTATAGCAGCAAACACACACGGTTCAAAAAACATCTCAGGACGATGGCGAATCGATAGATGAGAAATCGCCCCTGTACCTTCTAAACAAAACATGCCCGCTCCCATACCGCCTATCGGAAAAGCTATTCTTTGTAACTGTTCGCCTGTGTAAGAAGTGCGAAAAAGTTTTTTATGCCCACCACTATTTTTGTCAAATATAGTTGCGGTTTTAGCAGCCATTAGCTGGTGTGGCACTGCGGAGATGACGGCACCTCCCAACGCCAATTTTTTTATAAACGTTCGCCTATTAGATTCTTGCATATAACCCTTAATCCTTTACTGTAAAAGTAGTTGCTATTAAGTAGCTATTGCTACTATTTTCATTTATAAAAGCAGTATTATCTTTCAAAAAAAGGGGCGAAGATGGCCTGTTGCAGACACGGCCTCAAAACCAATTCAATTTTGCTAAAAGCGAAATCTCTGGAGTACATGTGTGGTTGATGTACATTAAAGACTGGAGATTATTGTCTGCAAACGTTCGCTGATGAGCGCTTCTGCCTGTCCCTGCAGTCTACTGGTACGGCAACGCCAGGTTTCGTAACCCCCTTTTTCCAACTCATGCAGGGGAGGGACATAACCAACGTAATCATTTGCCAAACAAATGGTGAAATAGTTTCCCTGGCATTCTTTTTTTAGTTGCAAACCCGTTTCTGCAAAAAACTCTCCACCCAGAGCACCGATAACACCCGAACCTATCCGAAATGCCTGTATAGGAAAAGGCACTACATCGGGAAAGTTGGATAGTAAAACCTGTTCACGAGCATAGATACTTATAATGCCAGATAAGTCTAAGGAAAGGTTTTCATAATCGGTTTGGCGCACGATTACCAAGGCTTTTCGCAATTCCTGCGCATTGGCTTTGCGCGAACGAATGGAGACATCTTCGTACCCACAGGCTAAGGATGCCGAGGTTTCCCAGTTAACGTTTTCGAGCGACCGATATACAGCCCCGGCAATGTCCTTACCAATTAACTGGCTTTTCTCATGATTCCCCTCAGGATATCGGTTAGTATTCATAAAATCCCAGATATTAACGTCTCCACTGGTACCATTGCTCATCATCGCAACAAACGATTGACCGGTGTTAAACATCTGTTTGAGCTCACGGGAAAAATACCCAAAATAATCAGCACTGATCGTACCTCTTTCACAATCGCCTACGTAGTGCAGGGAATAATTGGCGATCAGGCTGATCCATTGATTGTCTATAGTTTTTACCGCCAGGTAGGCTACTTCGGTATCCACCTCGGCAGCCCGTCCAACAATTGCTTCTTCGTCACCAAAAGGATTGGTTTTTACGTCATCCAATGTGCCGGTTACCGGATTAAGGGCCTTATACCCTTGCCGCATACGATAACGTCTACATACCACATGTTCCGGAACATGTGCGGAGCCAAAGGCAACCTGTGCTTCGACCATGCCCTGAAATGCTTGTTTCACGGCATTCAGGACTAAATTCGGCAGGCGTAATCGGTATGCCCAGTCAACCGGGGTCATTAATAAGTCGGCTACCGAACCTGCTGCATGGGTATGCGTGCTGGCAATGAGTGTCTGCGCTGGTAGTATCCTTAGCTCTGCCTGTATGCGTTCTTTTATTTCATCAAGCAAATCACGCTGCATAGCACAGATATCTACGATGACCAATACGAGCGTCATTTGTGAATCCTGTAATACGAGCGCTTTTGCATAGAGCGGATCTGCAATATCGGTAGCATAACGGGAAGTGAATTCACCATTGATAAGGGTTCCTAAGGGAGGCGTAATTTCTACTTGAGCGGCTCCTGCCCGCAATGTATTTCTAGCCATATATTAGTTATGCATCGGCGGTGGACCAAGCTCGCTTTAAAAAGCGAAGCCAGTTTCCGTGAAAAATATGATCAATATCTTCTTCTTTGTAACCACGACTGTTGAGGATAGCTTCGAATTGTTGTAAATCTGCCACAGAATGCATATCCCAAGGCGCTTGCTCCGTACCGAAAATACCATCTAAATCACTTCCGACACCTATATGATGACAGTTTCCTGCTATCTGACAGATATGATCCCAATGATCCACAAGCTTGGCTAACTTAATATCCAACTGCCAGGGATCTGATATCCCGTCAATAAACCGTATATCCATCGCCCAGCAATCTAACATCCCGCCGATGACCGCCCCACGTGCGACAAGCTTTTTGATCTGGTCATCCGTTAGCTGCCGTTGGTTGGGAACAAACCGCCTGACATTATGATGGCTGGCCCATATAGGACCTTCGTAGAGGTCGATCGCTTGCTCAAAGCCTTCGTCGGTCAGGTGGGTTACATCTAGTATGAGATGGAGCTTTGCCATTTCACGAAGGAGCTGTAGGCCCGCACTCGTAATAGGCCCAACAGCCTTCGTTCCCGGTGCATACCTTCCCGGACCAAAATGAGACAGCCCCACTGCCCGTAAACCATCGGCGTGCGCTTTGTAAAGATAATCGATATTCACCAAAGAATCGGCGCCTTCCAAACTTAATATATAACCGATTGGTTTTTGCTCATCTGGGATAGCCTCGCTGTTCCATAAATCAATATGCTGTTCAAGTCCAGCAAGATCCGTCACCTGCACCAACTCCTCTAATACCTCCATTTCACGATACCAGGTTAATTGTGCCTGTGTCATCGCCCAAGCCTGCTGGGGCGAATGCCAGCCGGCAAATTTACTGCCGGGAGATGCTACACGGGCCAACTGTGTTGCTACCACTAACCCTACCTTACCTCGGCGCAATTCGGGAAAACAAACGGTACCATTACCTCTGTCGGGCTTATCAGGCATATTTAGCTCCCGTTGCCGGATCTCTTCCAAAGGTCTGGAAAGATCCCTGTTCCATTCTATGGCATTCATGGCCAAATCCAAATGGGCATCTATGATTAATCGTTTCATCTGTTTATATGCTTTTATTTGTCAGACGGAGTCTTTGCTAAAACCCCGAAAGGTTCATGAACACAAAAGCGAAATTAAAAATCCGTTATTAAATTAGTCATTGCCCTATGCTTACATCCAGAATTTTCATGAGCTAATGCGGATTATGGATTAAAACAAACAGCGCTGCGAATAACGTTATTTAACCCTGATAGGGTTCATGACTTTTCCGTTAAATCTTCCCTTGTAAAAGGATATCGCTGAATAATCTCTTGAATTTCTTTACTGAATTTAGCAAATAGCGTTTTCCATCGGGCCGCTTCACCGTCGCCATAAGAATAAAATCCTTCATCATGGGCCATCCCTAATGCCCCTTTAGCCAACAATTGTTGGAAAAAATTGGGCAATTGCCGTTCTTGTGACAACTCCGGATTAAGCTCTTTCATCACAACGCCATAAGCATAAGGTCCCATCAGATCCATATAACGAAAGTTCCCAGCGAACGGTAGGTAAAACCCGGCATCATTCCGACAGGCTCTATCTACACTCTGAATGTCTGCATACTGATGTTCTACCAAATAGAAGGCTTCCCGAACCATAGCGGCAAACATTCTCGCACGGATACTAAACCCGGCGTGTACCACATAAGGATCTTTATTCCAAAACTGCTTCGCTAAGCGATGCACCAGCAAGTCAGCTCCTTCACGCGTAGATTTATTACGGATAATTTCCAAAAAGAAGGTCGTATCTGCAGGATAAACCCAATTCAAACCTAATAACTGCTCGGGATAGCTCACTTTTTCCTGCAAAGCTTGAAGGGATATGGCTTCCAGATTAATTGCAAGCAAAGCATCTCGATGAATACGTTCCTGTATACCGTTTATCCAATCGACTTTCTGCTCAAGATGGTCTGCCGTAATGATGATGATCAATTCTTCAGCTATAGAGAGCGGTAAGTTTACAGCCGATGTACAGCGTGATAAGGCATGTTTCTCCTGAAGACATGCAGCTATGCTGTCTGCCAATTTACCCTCGCCAATGACCATAACGGAATGCTGTTTCAATTGGATATCTTTCATAAAAAGCCGCTAAAAATGTTCATATAATTAATTTCTTTACGCTACAGCCTACTTAATACACGATGTGCAACCTCAATGGCCTGCTTCACGTCTTCTTCGGTGTGAACGGCACTAATGTACCACAAACCTCTGCCTATCACACGAATACCTTCATCATGTAAGCCAGCTATAAAGGCCTTTAACTTGGACCCGTCGGTCTGGAGGGTGTCGCGATAATCGTTGATACATGATAAATCGGTAAAAGCAGTATGTAGCATAGGTCCTGGCCCCTGCACCAGCATGCTATGCCCCGTGTCTCGTGCAGCTTCTTTTAAGCCCTCCTGTAACTGTTTTCCTAATTGAAAGAGCCGAACATATACGGTGGGATCTTCTTCCAAAATTTCGATGGTTGCCAATGCCGCCGCTACGGTTGCATGGCTACTATTCATGGTACCGGCATGAATAACCCGGCCCTCTTCTATTTCCGCCATCCACGATTGTCTTCCCACAACCGCGCTGATCGGATATCCACTGCCAATTGCTTTTGCGAAAATGGCGAGATCGGGTTGAATACTGAAGTGTTCTTGCGCCCCTCCCAAACCTAAACGAAATCCGGTAATCACCTCATCAAAAATCAAGGCAATTTGATAGGTGTCACAAAGTGCACGTAAGCCCTCCAAGAAACCCGGTACTGGCAAAATACATCCGTTATTGCACATAATAGGCTCAGTTATCACGGCCGCCAGTTCGTCGTGCCGCTCCTTTATGATAGCTTCCAACAATGATAAATCGTTCCATGGCAGCAAGATAAATTCATCGCGACTTTGGGCTGCCAAGCCGGCACACCAAGGGGTGACCCTTGGCTTCTCCCTTGAGCCCATTGCTTCTACTCCAGTTGCACTGATACCATAAGCCACATTATCCAACCATCCATGGTAATGCCCCTCAAACCGCAAAAACTTGGATTTTCCTGTCTTTGAACGGGCTACCCGCAAAGCCGTCTGCACAGCCTCTGAACCGTCTAAACAAAACCGAATCAATTCAGCCGAGGGGATTAAGGCATTTAGCTTTTCCGCCAACTCCACTTCTTTGATATGCTGGCCGGCAAATAATTGCCCCTGTGCTGAATATGCAGCAACGGCAGCCAATACCCCCGGATGGGAATGTCCCAGCAAAAGTGGTCCCTGACTTAACGTGAAGTCTATATATACGTTACCATCAACATCCCATATGCGACTCCCCTCTCCATGGGTATAAAAAAGGGCATGCGGATGATTATACTTTCTAAATTCGGATGACACGCCCCCGGCAAGCACTTTCTTTGCCCGTTGGAGCAGCATAGCCGACTGTTTATATCTTATTTTATCCATCATAGGTATTACTGGCCAGCACATGTTCCAGTCTGCTTTCTGGATACTGTGCCGCTTGTTGATATATGGTTTGGTTGAATGCATGAAAAGCTTTTATCCAAGCTTTTGCTTGACTTTCGTCATAGGAATAAAACCCACGGAGATTCTGCACGCCCTTGGCGCCTAAATCCACCATCCGCTCCATCACCCCAGGCACCTCCTCTCCATTATATAGTAGCGGAAAAAGTTGTTCGAAAATTAAAGCGTAATCTTGCAAGCCCAAGAAATCCATCCGGCGAAAAAGGCCCATTAAGGTAATCCATGAACCCAAATCATACCGAAACGCCTTATCGGCATCTTCAAAGCAGGTCGCATCAGTTGCCACTAAATGCAAAGCCTCGCGATAAACAGCATACATGAGTCGATTGGTTATAAAACCTCTGATATCTTTCTGCAATAACGTAGGTTCCTTATCCCAACTTCCGGCCAGTTGATAAACCCATTCAGCCACTGCTAAAGACGTTTTTTGCCCACAGGTAATTTCCAAGAAACGAGTAGTATAGGCTGGCTCTGCCCAATGTACTCCCAAAAACCGCTCAGGAACGGCAATATATTGCTGAAGGCGACTAATAGGAATTGCTGAAGTATTGGAGGCAATGATGGTATCTTTGGCGACAATTGACGCTACCTTATCGTATACTATTTGCTTAATATCTTCTCGCTCTATTACACACTCTACTACTAAAGCGCATTTCCCCAATGTGTTGTAATCTGTAGAGATCATCAGCTTCCCTAAATAAGAATCGATCGACGCATCCAATAAACCGTCATATTTGGCGTATTCCAAATGCTCATAGATACGCTTGGCTGCGGTTATTTCTTCGCCCTTCACCGGAGCAATAGCAACTACCGGATGACCCGCTTTTAATAATGAAACCACGATGCTACAGCCCATTAAACCTAATCCCACTATACCTATCTGTATTTGCTCAACAGTTACCTGCTCTTTTATACTAGTCATTCGATTTTTTTATAGTTTGACGATGCAATCGATTTCTACTTTTATGCCTTCATCCAATACCGATTGAACGGTGGTCCGTGCAGGTTTTATATCAGAAAAATAAGTACTGTATACCTCATTGAATCTATCAAAATCAGCAATATCACTTAAATGAACGGTACACTTCACCACATCGTCCATGTTTGCCCCCGCTGCCGAAACTATTGCTTGTATATTTTCCATTGTGCGTGCTGTTTCTTCTTCAATGGTTCCTAATATGAAGCGAGAGCTTGAAAAGTCAACTGCGGCCTGTCCGCTAACGAACAAAAAATCTCCTGCAACGATACCATCGGAGTAAGCCCCCGTTACAAAGTGCGCTGCGCGTTTAGGGTGATGTATGGCTTGTTTCATTATGAGCTGTTTTAATCTTTAAAAGTCTTTGTTAAGGGGTGATATGACAAAGGTAAAGAGCTTAGCAACCCTTATCTATTACATTTATCTCTATTTCTGATACTATTTTTCAATAGCACCGAAAGCAGCGGAGCGGCCTTTTCAAAACTATTAACCAAGTGTCTTTCTTGCTAAAATACCGTACAATTTGGAAAAGAAAGATGAAACAGAAACGTTCAAAAGCCGCCTAACTTTGTCTTATCAGGTGCTTATATCTGTATAAAGGCTACGTAAACCGATAACCGGAGAACCAAAAAAAGTATAACCTAATTATTTAATAATATGCTTCAACAACCAGCCATAACTTTTAGCGTTGATGTTTTAAAGGGAAAAGAAGTTATTACGAAATCAACGTATTTAGCTGATCTGACCAACCTGTTTAAAAATGAAGAGGCTAGGCTCGACATGCCGCAAGACCAACTGATATATCGGGTCACTTTATATAAACCTGTGGCCGAAGGTACTCCGGGAGGTCTTTTTTTTGGAACGACGATCATAGAGCCTGGTCAGATAGCTACAGAATATTTCATGACACGGGGACATTTTCATGCTAGGGGTGACCGAGCGGAATACTATTGGTGTATTCAAGGGGAAGGCGCATTGCTACTGATGGATCGTAAGCGAAATATCCGGGCGGAACGGATGTACCCGGGAAGTTTACACTATATCCCAGCGCATACGGCTCACCGAACCATCAACACTTCTACCGAACCGTTGAGTTTTGGTGCCTGTTGGCCAGCAGATGCCGGTTATGATTACGAGGGGATCGCTCATCATGGTTTCTCAGGCAGAATCTTCCAAGTAGACAATGTTCCACAATTGGTTAAGCTTTAAAGGGGCCAGGATGAATATTGTCGGCATAGATCTAGGGGGCACACGCATTAAAGTTGGTCTGCTATCGGATGGAAAATTAAAGGCCTTACGGATTACAGAAACCAAAAATAACAAGGAGTTGCGTCATCTACTCCCGCTATTGGAAATACAGATCACCGAAATGAAGCAAGAAACACAGCTAAATGATGTTCCTTTTCTAAGCTTGGCTTTCCCCGGCTTGGTAGACACCGATGAAAACCGCATCATAGGCACGAGCTCAAAATACGAGGATGCACCTTCCCTCGGTCTGTTGGAATGGGCCAAGACATCACTAGGTATGTCTCTGAAGCTGGAGAACGATGCCCGTATGGCTTGTTTGGGAGAGTGGTATTATGGTGCAGGCATGAAATGCAGCAACATGGTAATGACGACTTTGGGGACAGGCATAGGAACCGCAGTTATCCTCGACAATGTAATCTTGCGTGGGAAACATTTCCAAGCCGGGATTTTGGGAGGGCACTTTATCATCGATTATAAAAATGAAAGGCACCGATGCAGCTGCGGCAGGTTTGGCTGTGTGGAGGCTACTGCTTCCAACTGGACTATTGAAAAACTGGTGAAAGCACACCCCTTATTTGAGAGAAGTATGCTACAAAAATCCGACAAGTTGAATATGCAAACGCTCTTTCAGCTTAGTAAGGAAGGAGATGAGCTGGCTCGTTTGCTGGGCAATCAATGTCTGGATGCCTGGGCTGCAGGTATCGTTAATCTCATCCACGCCTATGATCCGGAAATCGTCATCATTGGTGGTGGTATGATGCATGTAAAAGAACTGGTAGTACCCTATTTACAATCGATTATAGCAGCCAGAGCCTGGTGCCCCTGGGGAGGACCTGAAATACGTACGGCCCATTTTCCTGATACAGCTGCGCTCATGGGTGCACCCTTATTATTTAAAGCGAATGCAAACACTTGCCTCCCATAAATAAAGTGAACCAAAAAATCAAATTTTAATACAATGAACATGGATACATCAAAAGAAAAACACGTAAAACCACCGGTAAGGTTTGTTGAAAGACCATGGGGATCTTTTAAACAATTTGCCCATAATGAAGCATGCACCGTGAGTTTAATGACAGTGTTGCCTGGTCAACGACTAAGCTTACAATCACACCGCTACCGCAGTGAATTATGGATTGTTCTGGATGATCATGCCTTAATTCAGATAGGCGATGAAGAGCGAACGTACATGACCGGTGACGAGCTATGGATTCCTGCCCATTCAAAACACCGACTTACCTGCCGGGGCAACCAGCCTATCCGGGTGTTGGAGGTTGCCTTTGGTAATTGGCAACAGGATGATATTACGCGTTATGCAGATGACTATAAGCGGTAAGCAGCTAAAAAATAAGTAATGGCCACTACTAAACAAGAATCCACCCGTGTAACGGGTATTTGTATAACGGCTGCTATAGGGGGTTTTTTATTTGGTTTCGACACGGCAGTCATTTCGGGAACGATAACACCTATACATACGCAGTTCGGGATGAGTCCAACGATGGAAGGCTGGTTTGTAAGTAGCGGTCTGGTAGGAGCAATCATTGGCGTGCTAACTTCTGCGATCTCAAGCAAAAAATGGGGAGGGAAAAAGATGCTGTTGTTGGCCAGCTTCTTGTTTCTTTTATCGAGCATTGGCTGTGGCTGGGCAGACTCCGCCAACAAACTTGCGCTATACCGCTTAATCGGAGGTATTGGTGTTGGTATTGCCTCTGTAGTCGCACCGATGTTCATCGCTGAGTTTGCACCTGCCGGAGCCCGAGGTCGCTTAATTGCTTATTACCAGCTCGCTATCACACTAGGTATCCTTATGGCCTATTTCTCCAATGCATGGCTTTTAGCAATGTCTACATCAATACCGGATGGCACAGGTGTCTTTCATTGGTTATTTAAAGAAGAAGTATGGCGAAGTATGTTCTTGGTTATGGGCTTACCGGCTATTGTCTTTTTTCTCTTGATTCTACGGGTACCGGAAAGTCCCCGTTGGCTCATCGCGAACGATAAGTTACAAAAAGCACGTTCCGTTTTAAACAAATTATATCCAGATACTACCGCTGATGCCTTGTACCAAAGCATCACAGCTACGCACGCGCAAAGACGAAGAGCTAAAATGACGGTTCGTACCCCCTCCATGCGTACACCGCTGTTGATCGGTATTGCCCTGTGTATCCTACAGCAGTTCAGCGGAATTAATGCAATTATCTATTATGGACCTAAAATTTTCAATACAGCTGGACTTACAACGAATAATGCTTTACAGGCACAGGTGATTATTGGGTTCGTTAATGTTGCTTTTACCTGGATAGCAATTAAGCAAGCTGACCGCATTGGCCGAAAGCCGCTGCTCATCATTGGTCTATTGGGAATGATTTCGGCTTTGATAATGACGGGTTACTGCTTCCACACAAACCAAACAAACAATTGGCTATTATTGCTGATGCTCGTATTATTTATTGCCTGCTTTGCTTTGTCTGTAGGTCCGATAACCTGGATATTGATCAATGAAATTTTCCCGAACGAAATACGCATGAAGGCCGTAGCTTGCTGTACCTTTTTTCTCTGGTTGTCTGTATGGATCGTAGGCCAATTCTTCCCTTGGCTTGTCCAGCGTGTCGGCCCGGCTTTTACTTTTTGGATGTTTGCCGCATTTAGTACCATTAATCTATTTATCTGTATCAGACTATTAATCGAAACTAAAGGAAAATCCTTAGAAGAAACCGGAGACACCTATATGCATACACATTAACAAATAGCTCATTGCTTAACCTTAACCCCAAAAAACATGAAAAGGAAAGAACCGCATTGCACTAATTTTACCAAATATTGCCGGAGCATTCGACTACTATGCCTTTTTTGGATCATAAGCTATAATAATCCAATATGGGCCAACGCCTCAAGGCAGGATTTGACCATACAGGGAATAATTACGGACGTGGAGACCCAACAACCACTTCAGGGTGTATCCATTTCCGTTAAAGAAAAAAACAGGACGGTAACAACCGATTCTTTAGGACAATATACTGTGACGACCGCAGCCAATGACACCCTGCTTATCCGCTTTATCGGTTATGTTACGCGCGAAGTTCCTATCAATGGTAACACGGAAATTTCTGTGGCCTTGCAAGCGTCTGCTGAAAATCTCGATGAAGTAGTAGTTGTAGGCTATGGCACGCAAAAGAGAAGTTCCGTCACTGCAGCCGTTTCTGCTGTGGAGGGCCAAGACATCGCCTTAAAACCGGTTGCTGATTTAAGCAATAGCTTGGGAGGAAGAGTACCCGGCGTTATTTTTACACAGAACAGCGGCGAGCCTGGAGCCGATATGTCCAGTCTCTTTATACGAGGGGTAAGTACCACGGGAAATACACAGCCTCTGGTGATTGTAGATGGTATTCCTCGCGATTTTTCACGACTGGATCCACATAGTATCGCCTCTATAAGCGTATTGAAAGATGCCGCAGCCGTAGCACCCTACGGCATGGCAGGCGCAAATGGGGTTGTTCTCGTGACAACAAAGCAAGGCCAAAAGGGTGCGCCCACATTATCTTATGATGCATATTTTGCCTGGCAAAATCCGACGGTACTAACCAAATTTGCTGATGCTTACCAATATGCGACCTTGTTTAACATGGCCAATGACAATGTAGGACAACCCCACCGCTTCTCTAGTTATGACCTGCAGATGTACCGTGAAGGTTCAGATCCTATACGCTACCCTGATCATAATGTCTTAAGGGAATTAATTACACCGAATTCGCCGATGACCAATCACCACTTACAACTCACAGGTGGCGCAGAAAAAGTGAATTACTACGTGGGACTGAATTATCTATATCAAGGCGGTATGTGGGAAACTACTAATATGCATCAATATAACCTGATTTCAAAAATAGACGCGCAGGCCACGCCTACTACCAAAATTAACCTTTCGATCAATGGAAGAATAGAACAGAACAATTATCCTGGTGTGGAATCTACCGGAGCAGGCAATATTTTCTCACAGGCCTTTAGGACGCCGCCTATCGCGCCCTTGGTGTATCCCGGCGGCTTGGCGGGGGAGTATGAAGGACGCACGGTTTACGGTGCTATATTTAATAGCGGTTTCCGCAAATTCCGCGATTATGTTTTACTCAACCAGCTAACCATTGAACAACAATTACCCTTTATACCAGGTCTAAGTATCAAAGGGGTAGTCGCTTATGACCTGAGTCCAACACTTAACAAGATATGGAGAACGCCTATGCCTTATTATACGGTAGACACGACGCAGACACCTTACGAATACCGAGAGGCGGGAAATGATGGCCCTGCGAAGCCCATCTATAGTCAAGATTATGCAGAGGAACACGCTTTTACTTATCAAGGCCATTTGAACTATCAAAACACTTTTGGCAAGCATGACCTTAGCGGTTTAATGGTCTTTGAAGTGCGCAATACCCGAACCTCTATGTTTGCTGCTTCCAGAAACAACTATAACATCAATATTCCGGAACTGGATGCCGGTAGTTCAGATCCAACGGATATGTCTAACAGTGGCAGCTCTTTGGAAGCTAAACAACGGTCTTTTATATATCGCCTGAGCTATAACTACGATAATCGGTATTTATTGGAAACGTCTGGCAGGTATGATGGCAATTACTACTTCGCCCCCGGGCATCGTTTTGGTTTTTTCCCCTCGGCTTCGATAGGTTGGCGGATTTCTGAAGAAGCTTTCTTTAAAAGAGGCCTACCATGGATAAGCGATCTAAAACTCCGGGGATCTTATGGTGAATCGGGAGCTTTGGCCGGATCTCCGTTCCAATACCTCAGTGCTTATACCTTATATGGAAACTCGGCTGTTATTAACGGTATTCCTACTCAAGGTATCTATGAAACCATTGAGCCTAATCCGATGATTACATGGGAAAGAGCACAAAAAACAAATATTGGTTTTGATGCCGCTTTTCTAAACAACCAACTGACATTTACTGCAGAATATTTTTACGAGCGAAGAAACAATATGCTGCTCCCTCCGCAAGTGACCGTTCCCTTTGAATACGGCATCAGCATAGCGCAGGTAAATGAGGGTAAAATGAAAAATAACGGCGTGGAGCTGAGCATTGGTGGTATGCATACTTTTAAAAATGATCTACACATCTCTATCCAAGCTAATTTCACGTATGCAAAAAATGAATTAGTGCAGGTCTTTGAAACCTCTACAACCTTTAACAACCCCGGCCGCCGGGTTACCGGTAGGCCGTTAGGCACCAAGTTTGGCTATCAGGCACTCGGTTATTTCCAAGTGGAAGAAGACCTGAATGGAAATAATGTGATTGATCCGGATGAATATCCGGTCAGGCAGCCTTGGGGGCCGGTCCATCCCGGTGACCTAAAATACCAGGACACCAACGGCGACGGGCAAATTGATGAGCACGATATGGTGCCAATCGGTTATCCCGACGTGCCACAGATTATCTATGGCTTTTCGCCAAATATACGCTATAAAGGGTTTGATTTATCGTTATTGTTCCAAGGGGCAGCAAACCGCGATTTCTGGATTGGCGATGTAGGTGCCTGGCCTTTTACAAACGGTGCTTCTGTACCGGTCACCGCATTGGATGTCTGGACACCCGAAAACCCACATGCAACCAACCCCCGTGTCACTCCCCAACCCACCACAAATAATACACAATATTCGTCGTGGTGGCTGCAAAATGCCAGTTACCTACGCTTAAAAACAGGTGAGCTGGGATACACCTTCTCCAGTGAACAGTTGAAATCCCTGAAAATGCAATCCGCCAGAATTTACTTAAGCGGTCAAAATATATTGACCTGGAGTAAATTGAAGAATTTTGATCCGGAGATCAGTGATAGTTTCGGTATGTTTTATCCACAGCAACGGGTGCTCTCCTTAGGTGTTAACATTAAATTTTAAGTATCATGACCAATCAAAAAGTCCTTTTGCTTTTCTTCAGCCTATCTAGTCTTTGGCTCACTGCCTGTAGTGACAGGCAGTTGGAAGTTATACCGCGGGATCGCTTATCAGACGCCACCATATGGACAGACGCCGGCACGGCCGACCTCTTCCTCAATGATATTTACAATAACTTACCCGACGGCAACAATTGGGAAGACCCCTTTGAAAATTATAGCGACAACTCCATGTCGGGCTTTAGCTGGGCTTCTTCCCGAAACCTCGAGCAGGAATCTTCCTACACCCCAGCCGTATATCCCGCCGGAACACTCAACATCTATTGGGATACCAATTACGGACATATCCGCAAATGCAACGTATTTATTGATAAGGTGACAAGCGCTGAATTGCCAGAAGAATACAAAAGCGCGCGTATTGCAGAAGCCAGGTTTCTTCGTGCTTATTTCTACCATATATTATGGATGGCCTATGGAGGCGTGCCGTTGATCACCGAACCCCTTGATCGTCTTACACAGGAAGATGCTATTTTCAGACCACGGGCATCAGCCGAGGAGACCGCGCTTTTCATTATCGATGAACTCGATGCTGCCTCACAGATTTTGCAGAACACCAATGAGCTGGGTAGGGCAACCAAGGGTGCCGCACTTACTTTAAAAGGTTGGGTGGAGCTCTATTATGCCAGTCCGCTCTATAATGAAGGTAACTTGTCGGAACGGTGGTTGCAAGCGGCCGCTACTAACCGGGAAGTAATTGATCTGGGCTTATATGCGCTATATCCGGAATATGGAACACTGTTCTTGCCGGAAGGAAACAATAACCAGGAAGGTATTTTTTTCAGGCAATATTTTCCTCGACTGAAAGGGGGACGGGAAACAGGCTTGATGGGCACACCTTATACGCTAAATGGAGGTCATACCAGCTGGGGGGCAATCAATCCCACGCAGGATCTGGTTGACGACTATGCCATGGCCAATGGGAAACCAATCTCCGATCCATCCTCCGGGTATGACCCCCAAAATCCATATGCCAATAGGGAGCTACGCTTTTATGAATCGATCGTTTATGACGGTTCTTATTGGTATAATGATACGATCTATACGCGTCTGGGGGTAAATAGTCCTAATGCCTTAGATTTATCTGATGCAAGTGATGCGACCAATACGGCCTATAATTTACGCAAACGGATGAATCCCAATATTCCCTTAGGCGCGGATAATTGGGATGGTGCTACAAGTAATCAACATTATTACTATTTTAGGTTCGCGGAAGTACTCCTAAGTTATGCAGAAGCCCAGAACGAAGCCGTCGGACCGGATCCTTCTGTTTATGAAGCCATAAATAGCGTGCGTGAACGGAACCCTGCAGATCCTTATTTACCGCCTTTGCAGGACGGGCTAAGCCAACAGGAAATGCGCGAGGTTATCCGAAGAGAGCGCCGAGTAGAATTGGCTTTTGAAGACAAGCGTCGGTGGGACATGCTGCGATGGAAAACCGCCGAGCAAATATATAGCGAAGGCCTGCATGCAATGCGGATCGAAAGGCAAAACGGTCAGTGGCAATATACTGTGGTGCAGGCGCCCGGGGGAAGACGAAATTTCTCCCCCAAAAATTACTTCTTTCCAATCCCGCAGCAAGTGCTCGACCAAAACGAAGTAATTCGCTCACAAAACGGAGGTCCTGACAATTTATCAAATGGACAAAACCCGGGTTATTAAAAAGATGATACCAAATATAGGCAATTATGAAGCAGAAACAGCGTAATCAACACGATCCGACAGCAGCTATGTCCCGTAGGAAAGCACTGGCGGCCGTTGCAGGTTTTGCGGTCGCGCCGACGGCGTTTACCGAGCAGACAGCACAGCAAAAGGCACAAGCATTTTTGGGGCCTACTCCCCTTTATACCGTCCGCGACAGCGTTTCCCGGCAATTCACCACATTTGATCAGGACACCAAAATAAAGGCCGCCATTATCAATCCCGGAGAGAAGGCCATATTGGCGGATTATGCACATCCGGGTATTATCACCCGATTGTGGCTGACCTGTTCGGGCTGGTTTTGGGAAAACTGGGATCTCAGCAAAGAACGGTGGCCAGACCCGACGATACTCAAGAAGCTCATCCTTCGCATTTATTGGGACGGGAAAGATTTTCCATCGGTAGAGGCCCCTATAGGCGACTTCTTCGGTATTGGCCATTGTGAATATAAACACTTCCTATCAAATTACATCGGTATGTCCAGCGGTGGATTTTATTCATATTTCCCAATGCCTTTTGAAAAAGTTCGCATTGAAGTAGAGAACTTGCACGATCACTTGTCGTCCAGTGTTTTCTTAAATGCAAATTACGATGCCTTAGAGACCTTGCCGGCCAACAGTGGTCGGTTTCATTGCCTATATAGTGCTGGTACCAATCCGGGATACGAACCTTTAAATATTCTGGAAGTGGAAGGACGCGGACATTTCGTTGGATGTTGCTTATCGATGCAAAGTTGGCTGCCAAATTATTTAGGTTACCTGGAAGCACCCGAATTTGTTTATATCGACACCAAAGATCAATCAAAACCTACTATCGTTGGGTCGGGTCTGGAAGACTATTTTAACGGCGGTTGGTACTTCAGGGAAGGTGAATTTTATGGTCCCTATCATGGTGTGCCGATCAAAGATCCGCACCGCTCGATGGTGAGCATGTACCGTTTTCATGATCAGGATGCCATTGCGTTTCAAGAGCGTATTTCTTTTTCTTTTATCAACCCAAGGCCTGCCGATCAGACAAGAGAGTTTAAATTTTCTTCCGCAGCCTATTGGTATCAGGATACCGCTAGTCCCTTAGCGAAAGATTTACCCCATAAGGATCAATTGGTTGATTGGTACCGCATGCGCGACACCGATCACCAAGCCATTCCCTAAAACAAGGAGCACCAACAACAATGAAGCTATTCCATTTTTTTATGAAAACTAAGGACAATTATCGAATCATGTATCCCCGTTTAAGCCTCTTTATAGCGTTGTGCTGTGGTCTAATATCTTCTTTGCAGGCGCAGGAAAAACCTTTATATAAAAAAGCGAGCCTTCCCATCGATGAACGGGTAGCAGACCTCCTTCAGCGCATGACGATGGAAGAGAAAATAGCACAGCTCAGCCATTTACATGGCTTTCAAATTTATAACGAACAGCAAGTTGATCTGGAGAAACTAAAGGAAGCTGCAGGCGATAGAAGTTACGGGTGCGTAGAAGGTTTTACACTTACCAGCGCAAACTGCGCACAGGCATTTTATGAAATTCAACAGTACATGGTGGAGCAGACGAGACTTGGCATTCCCATTATTACCGTCTCGGAATCACTCCACGGTTCTGTGCACGATGGTTCAACGATCTTTCCTCAATCCGTTGCCCTAGGCAGCACTTTTAACACAGACCTCGCCTATCGCATGACCCATGCCATTGCAGATGAATTAAAAGCGCAAGGTGTTATTCAAACGCTCTCGCCCGGATTGGACGTTGTACGTGAATTACGATGGGGCCGGGTGGAAGAATCCTTTGGGGAAGACCCTTGGCTGGTAGGGCAGATGGGTATAGCTCAGGTGAAAGGCTATATCGACAATGGAGTGGCACCCATGTTAAAACCCTACGGGCCCGGTGGCGCTCCGCTCGGCGGCTTAAATTTAGCGTCCGTAGAAAGCGGCGAACGTGATGTTCGGAATATCCATATAAAACCTTATGAAATGGTAGTTAAAAATACGGACGTGAAAGCGGTGATGACTTCTTACAACTCATGGAACAATATTCCGAACTCTGCTTCAAAATATCTATTAACGGATATATTACGGAAAGAATGGGGCTTTAAGGGATATGTATATTCCGACTGGGGGGCAGTTGAAATGCTCAAAAGTTTTCATCTGACAGCAAAAGATAATGCTGAAGCCGCCAAACAATCCCTTATGGCGGGAATGGACCTGGAAGCTTCCAGCAATTGCTTTCAGGAATTGGCAACATTAATAGAGAAAAATGAACTAGATATACAATATGTTGACCAAGCCGTATCCCGCGTATTGCGTGTCAAGTTCGAATTAGGCCTTTTTGAAGATCCTTATGCAAACATGGCAACTAGCCAAGAGCTGGTACATCGCACCGAGGCACAAACACTTTCACGTGAAATCGCAGATGAATCCATTGTTTTGTTAAAAAATGAAAACAACTTATTGCCCTTATCAATGGAAAACATCGAATCTGTGGCAGTCATCGGCCCCAACGCCAATCAGGTGCAGTTCGGTGATTATACGTGGAGCCGCGACAATCAACATGGTGTAACACCACTGAAAGGAATTCAAGATCTGCTGGACGGCCAGGCAAAAATCAATTATGCAACAGGTTGTGACCTGATCAGCAATGATACCAGCGGGTTTGAACAGGCCATCAGGGCCGCACAGATCAGCGACGTAAGCATATTGTTTGTTGGATCATCCAGCGCTTCTCTCGCGAGGGATTACGCAAATGCCACGAGCGGTGAAGGTTTCGACTTATCGTCACTCCAGCTAACCGGTGTACAGGAGGAACTCGTCAAGGCAGTATATGCGCAGGGTAAACCCACCATAGTGGTATTGGTAACCGGCCGGCCTTTTGCCATTCCCTGGATCAAAAAACATGTACCGGCTATCGCTATTCAGTGGTATGGCGGGGAACGAGCGGGCGATGCTATTGCCGATATGTTATTCGGTAAAACCAATCCCTCTGCAAAAACACCTTTTTCTTTTCCTCAGAGTGTAGGACATCTCCCTGTGTATTACAACCATTTACCTACAGACAAAGGCTTTTACCACAAACCAGGGAAACCAGGTGAACCTGGACGAGACTATGTATTCTCCGACCCTGAACCCCTTTGGCCTTTCGGTTATGGTCTGAGCTATACGGCTTTTCAGTATCAGGATGTTAAACTTTCTGCAGAAACATTACTGCCAACGGATACCCTGAGCGTTTGGGTCAAGATCAGCAATATCGGGAAAATGGACGGAAAAGAGGTTGTTCAATTATATGTCAGAGATCTGGTAAGTTCTGTCGTTACCCCAGTAAAACAGCTGAAAGCCTTTGCTAAGTATGCAATAGCTTCTGGCGATACTACTACTATTAAACTTCAGGTACCTATAGATGAACTGGCTTTATATGATCTCGATATGAACCGTATAGTAGAGTCTGGAGAATATGAAATCCAAATAGGAAGCTCTTCAAAAGATATTTATATTAAAAAAACGATTGCTGTGAACAATACGGTGGAGGCGAATAACCAGCAGACCCCTTCCATTTATGAAAAAACGCCACAACAACCAGAAAAAGCCGGCGAGATAATCACTGTAACGGGCGAAATAAGAGATGTGCAGGCGACCCCAATAGCTCGTGTAAATATTACGGCACTGCAGTCAGGAGAAGTTACCCATAGTGATAGTCAAGGGAAATACACCATCAAAGCTGCGGAAAACGATGTACTCCTGTTTTCAGCCGACGGATTTAAGGAGACCTCTATTCAGGTTAACGGCAAAAAACAGATAAATGCACGGATGAATTATCATCACCAATAGATGCTCTTTTCTTCATGCTGTTTGCGAAATTGCAATGGCGAACAGCCTACTATTTTTTTAAACTGCTCGTAAAAATTCGATGCATTTTGAAATCCACATGACAGGTAAATATCGCTTACATTGATTTCATCAGCAATCAACAGTTCCTTGGCAAAACCAATGCGTAGCTCGTTTAGAAAATAGATAAATGTCTTATTGGTATGTGCCTTAAAGTAACGGCAAAAGGCGGTAGGAGACATATAGGCTTCTGCCGCTGCGTCTTCCAATTTAATGGGTTCGGTATAATTATCCATTAAAAAATCGAATACCTTATTCAAGCGTAACATGTCGGTAGAATACGATATGGATTTATAACCTACACTGCAAAGCGATTTATAGTCTCGGCTACAGGCTAACTCATGAAGTATGTCAATAAATAATAGAAATCGCTTTACGCCGGACTGTGTATAGGCTTTATGAATCAACTCCACAACCTGCTTACGTGTCTTGCCATAAAAATAAATGCCCTGCTGAGCGCGAACGAATAGCTCTTTGATATGACTGAATTCGGCAATATCGAAGAACCTCTCTCCAAAGCAAGACTCTTTAAACAATAATACACGTGCCTCAGCAACTGCTTTTTGTGTGCCATTCGTTTTACTTTCGTGGTGATGCCTACTGCTTTTCCAACAATGGGGAAGATTCGATCCGACCAAAACCAAGTCGCCCGGAACGAAATTTTCAATATGATCGCCAACAAAACGCGTCCCTTCACCCTTGTGTATATACATTAATTCAAATTCTGGATGGAAATGCCAAGGCACCACAAAGTAAGGTCGCCTCACCTTCAGAATATTATAGGATTCTTCATTATTCAAGTAGATATGTTGAAAAATCGGCTCACTCATATATTAGGTTAAAAACACTAATATAATGAAAAAAAACGCTAGCTCAGGAGATCTCACTCAAAATAATTCATCGTTTTGAAACCTCCCTTTTTGAGATACTCTTCCTTACGCATCAGATGTAAGTCTGATGCCATCATATCAGCTACAAGTGTTTTTAAATTGTGTTTGGGTTTCCACCCCAATTTTTTTTGCGCTTTGGATGCATCTCCTATCAATAGCTCAACCTCAGTAGGCCTGAAGTAGGCGGGATCTACTTTTACTACCGTCTGCCCAAACTTAATGGTCGACGGATCAATATCCAAGGCCAATAAACGGCTCTCATCTATATCGATAACCACCCCTCTTTCCTGTGCATCTTTGCCGCTGAATTCTACTTCAATACCAATTTCGGCAAAACTCATCCGTACAAAATCCCGTACAGTGGTGGTTACTCCGGTAGCAATCACATAATCTTCTGGCTGCTCCTGCTGCAATACAAGCCACATCGCCTCGACGTAGTCCTTCGCATGCCCCCAATCGCGCTGAGCAGAAAGGTTTCCTAGATATAACTTATCCTGCAATCCCAAAGCAATTTTGGATACCGCCCTCGTGATTTTGCGGGTAACAAACGTTTCTCCACGAATCGGGCTCTCATGATTAAACAGAATACCATTACAAGCATACATACCATAGGCCTCTCGGTAATTTACCGTGATCCAATAGGCATACATTTTTGCTACCGCATAGGGCGATCGAGGATAAAAGGGTGTTGTTTCACGCTGTGGCACCTCCTGCACCAATCCGTATAGCTCTGAAGTAGAGGCCTGATAAATTCGGCATTTCTCTGTCAAGCCTAAAAGCCTAACTGCCTCCAGTATACGTAAGGTACCAAGCCCGTCTGCGTTTGCGGTATACTCCGGTGTATCAAAACTCACTTTGACATGGCTCTGGGCAGCTAAATTATAAATTTCATCGGGCTGTACCTCTTGCACCAATCGTATCAGGTTGGTGGAGTCTGTCAAATCTCCAAAGTGCAAAGTAAACTTACGCCCTGACTCATGTGGATCCTGATACAGGTGATCAATACGATCGGTATTAAATAATGAACTTCTCCGTTTTACGCCATGTACCTCGTAACCTTTCTTTAATAAGAATTCAGCTAAATACGCGCCATCTTGCCCCGTAATACCTGTTATTAATGCTGTTTTCATCTTTTTTTGCGTTTTTATACGCTGATTTGCATCACTTTACTAATCTTAATAAATAATCACCATATCCACTCTTTACCAAGGGTTTCGCTACATTTTTCAACTGTTCGGCATCGATATACCCCATCCGATAGGCTACTTCCTCTATACAGCCAATTTTTAAGCCTTGGCGCTCTTCTATCACCTGAACAAACTGCCCTGCCTGCATTAACGAAGCAATGGTACCGGTATCTAACCATGCCGTACCTCTACTGAAAACACCCACCTTTAATTTTTCTTGAGCTAGATAAGCCTTATTGACGTCTGTAATCTCGTATTCTCCCCTAGCCGAGGGCTTTATCTGTTTGGCAATACGCACAACCGAATTATCGTAGAAATAAATACCGGGAACTGCATAGTTGGACTTTGGCTCTGTCGGCTTTTCTTCAATAGATAGTACGTTTTTATCGGCATCAAATTCTACTACACCGTATCGCTCCGGATCTGAAACCTGATAGGCAAATACTACGCCACCATCAGGATTTATACTTTGTTGCAGCAACTTCGACAATCCGTCTGCGTAGAAAATATTATCACCTAAAATCAATGCTATCTTATCATCACCGATAAACTCTTCACCAATAATAAACGCCTGCGCTAAACCATTGGGCTCTTCTTGTACAGCATAAGAGAACTTACAGCCAATTTGCGAACCATCACCTAATAACCGCTCAAAATTGGGAAGATCATAAGGAGTGGAAATAATGAGTATCTCATGAATTCCCGCTAACATCAATGTTGACAAGGGATAATAAATCATGGGTTTATCATAAACAGGCATCAGCTGCTTACTAACAGCTAATGTCAGTGGGTGTAAACGGGTACCGGAACCTCCGGCCAAGATAATACCTTTCATTGCGCACCTCTATATTGAAAGAACAAAAAACGCTCTTCGTTAAAAAAATCCTTTTAAAATTAAAACCGCAGTAAAAGTATTGATTTTTTGGCAGAATAAGTACTTTAACAGCAAGACTTACCTCCTGATACGCATCAAGAGCCAGACGATCAGCGCAAGCACTAATAACACCAAAAAAACGCCAACATAAACGCCTCCTTTAAAAACGCCAACAAATAAATCACAACCACTCACGGTGGTAAGGAGAAGTATGGCAGCAAGCCAAAAAATATATGGTGTTTTTTTCATCTCTTTATCGTTTTTTTATTAAATCGGGTTCATCGTATTTTAAGTGTATTAACAACTATTGAACAGTGAAAATGTTTTATCAGGCGTCTATTTGACCGCTATCTTCTACAGAATGATTTTATAAAAAATGCTTAAGTTTGTTGGATGGGGTCTTTTAAACAAAAAATCGCTTTAACAAACGCACGCTTTTTTGCCTTTCATGGATATTACCCTGAAGAGCAGATTCTGGGGAACGAATTTTTCGTTGATATTAGCTGTACGCTTACCGATTTTATTAAAACGGACGATACACTCACAGATACACTCAATTACGAAAGCTTGTATAAAGTGGCCAAAGACGAAATGGCCGTACCTAAAAAATTACTGGAAACCGTGGTTGGCAATATATTGCAACGTATACAACGCGACTTCCCCGCAATTGATGAAATCGACGTAACCTTAAAAAAGAATAACCCACCCTTTGGCGGAGATATAACACAGGCGACGGTAAGTCTGCACTGGAAAAAAGACGACAGCAGGCACAAATAATACGTAACGCATAAACCTATGTTTTAAACTTAAAACAACCAATGTATAACAAAATTACTCCTGAGATATTAGATCAATTTAAACAGATAGTTCCTGAAGATCGATTAATCAGTAACCCAACAGACCTTGAACATTATGCTCATGACGAAACGGAAGATCTCCGTTATTTTCCAGAGGTTGTGGCGCTTCCAGAATCCCCTGAAGAAATTGCGCAACTCATGAAGATCTGCCATACCAACGCGATACCGGTTACTCCTCGCGGTGCTGGAACAGGTCTTTCCGGTGGGTCGCTGGCCATACATGGGGGATTGATGATTGCTATGCAACGTATGAATAGGATCATAGCGATTGATGAAGGTAATTTACAGGCTACTGTTGAGCCAGGCGTGATTACGGAAGTGCTAATTGATGCCGTGGCTGAAAAAGGTTTTCTTTATCCGGTAGATCCTGCCAGTAAAGGTTCTTGCTTTATTGGCGGTAACGTATCGCATGGCAGCGGCGGACCTCGGGTAGTAAAGTATGGCACCATTAGAGAATATGTGCTGAACCTTCAGGTAGTGTTACCCAACGGCGAGATTATCTGGACAGGAGCCAATACGTTAAAATATGCCACAGGATATAATCTTACACAACTGTTTATAGGCTCGGAAGGGACACTGGGCATTATTTGTAAGGCTGTTCTTAAATTGATACCTAAACCTAATCAGGATGTATTGATGCTGGCTTCTTTTGGGTCGCATGAAGAGGCATGTCAAGCAGTGGGGGCCATTTTCAGAAAGGGCATCACACCCTCTGCCCTTGAATTTATGGAAAGAAAAGGTGTTGAATGGGTGATGGAACACGATCACATACAGTTTAATTTGCTCGATAATATGCAGGCCTTCTTGTTGATAGAAGTAGACGGAAATAGCTTCGATGAACTCTTACTGCAGTGTGAACAGATAAATGAAGTGCTGGAGGCCAATAACTGCTTAGATGTACTGTTAGCGGATACAGCAAGCCAGAAGGAGTCTTTGTGGCATCTACGCCGGACAATGGCTGTTTCTGTTAAATCAAACTCTATCTACAAGGAGGAAGATACTGTTGTGCCTCGAGCGGCACTTCCTCAACTGATCATGGGAATTAAAGAAATAGGCACGAAATATGGCTTCGAATCCGTATGCTATGGTCATGCGGGTGATGGTAACCTGCATGTCAATATTTTGAAGGGCAACATGAGTGACGACGACTGGAATAATAAGCTTAAAGATGGCATAACTGAAATCTTTGAACTCACTATTGAACTCGGTGGAACCCTATCGGGAGAACACGGTATAGGTTTAGTACAAAGACCTTACATGCACCTAAAATATACCACGCTTCATTTAGATATCATGCGTGGAATTAAGAAGGTTTTTGATTCAAAAAACATATTAAACCCCGGAAAGATATTTTAATTGCCCTTATTTTTTACCTTTGATCGTTTTTTTAGTTAAAATATAAATGAACAAAATTTTGATATTGGCAACATTATTGGCCGCAGGGGCAGCCAAAGCTCAACAGCCACTTACTCCAGAATTATTATGGCAACTAGGCATGGTTTCTGCTGAAACGGTTACACCGGATGGACAGTCGGTTATTTATGGTGTGACCTATTACGATTTAAAAGAAAATAAAAGCGAACGTAATCTTTTTAAAATACCGCTAAGTGGCGGAAGTGCTCAGCAACTTACGGATAACGGAGGCGGTGAATCTATCGTACATATTGACAAAAACAATGGTAATATCATCTACCTGCTAAAGGGACAACTCTGGAAGCTTGAAAGTGGGAAAACTGAGCCTGTACAATTGTCAGCGTTTGATGGCAGCTTGAGTAATGTCAGCTTATCTCCAGATGGGGAACATATATTATTCTCACAAGAGGTATCCCTTCAAAAAGTTCAGAGTAAGGATAAGTACTCGGATCTCGACAAATCAGACGCATACATTTTCGACGCTCTTAATAACCGGCATTGGGACACCTGGTTCGACGGAAAGTTTTCACACGTTTTCTACGCTTCTTATCATGATGGCGTTATCGGCGAACCGATCGACATCATGTCTGATGAACCTCATTTCACACCGCAACAACCATTCGGAGGAGCAGAAGATATGATTTGGAGCCCCGATGGTAAACAGATCATCTATGTATGCAAGAAAAAATTTGGAACGGAATATGCCCTTAGTACGAATACAGATATATATGCTTACGATTTAACCAGCAAGCAAACGACCAATCTTACAGATGGGATGCTGGGCTACGATGTATCACCATCCTTTAATAACAATGGGAAACACCTAGCTTGGCTAAGCATGGCCGAAGATGGTTACGAAGCAGATAAAAATGATATCATTGTGCGCGATCTCCACAATGACGCGACCCATAACCTCACAAAAGACTGGGATGAAACGGTTTCCAGCTATCGATGGAGTAGTTACGGCGATAAAATATGGTTTACCGCCCCCATTGCCGGCACCATTCAGCTATTTGAAATCAGTTTAGGGGCATCACTGGAAAACACCGGAAAAGGTCAAATTAAACAGTTAACTAATGGTGACTTCGATATTACCGATATTAATGGCGAGCATCAGGGTAAATTAGTGCTTACCCGCACGGATATGAACCATGCTGCCGAGCTGTATATACTCGACCTTCGCTCGAATAAACTGCAACAATTAACTACTGTAAATGATGCTTTGAATGCTTCACTAGCAAAAAGCAAGGTTGAAAAAAGGGTTACGAAAGCTACCGATGGGAAAGATTTGTTCTCTTGGATAATATATCCACCAGACTTTGATCCAAGTAAAAAGTATCCGACGCTACTGTACTGCCAGGGAGGGCCACAATCTGCGCTATCTCAATTTTATTCATTCCGGTGGAACATGCAACTCATTGCTGCACAAGGTTATATTGTAGTAGCTCCTAACCGCAGAGGCATGCCAGGTCATGGTGTAGAGTGGAACAAATCGATCAGCGGAGACTGGGGAGGACAACCGATTAAGGACTACCTATCGGCTATAGATGATGTGGCAACAGAATCTTATGTAGACAAAGACAGACTGGGTGCTGTCGGCGCCAGTTATGGGGGCTATTCTGTTTTCATGTTAGCAGGAGTACACGAAAACCGCTTCAAAACCTTTATTGCACATGATGGTCTATTCGACATGCGGAGCTGGTACGGTACTACCGAAGAACTTTTCTTTGCTAATAAGGAATTAGGAGGACCCTATTGGGGGAGAAATCCCGCGGAAGGCTATAACAAATTTAATCCGATTACTTATGCTGATCAATGGGATACTCCGATCTTGATTGTTCAGGGAGGAAAAGATTTCAGAGTAGGTATTGAACAGGGATTAGGTGCTTTCCAGCTTGCACAATTAAAAGGAATAAAAAGCAGATTGCTCTATTTGCCAGAAGAGAATCACTGGGTTCTACAGCCGCAGAATGCGCTGGTTTGGCAGCGTGAGTTTTTCACTTGGCTAAAAGAAACACTTTAGGTTCGTTATCGTTAAAAGTGTTAGTTGTTGAATAGTTGAGTAGTAAATCATAAGAACTGTAGTTGACTACAAACACTCAATGACTCTCCTACTCAACCGCTCTATTATTTCCCTGCCTCCCACATCAACAACTCCCTTAGAAGAGTTTTGCAGGATAAACACCCTTTTCTACCAAAGCAGATATGTTTTGCTGAACGATAGGTTTATCTTCTTTATAGGTTACACCAAACCACTCCTCTGACGTCGGAATTACTTTAAAAGTAGCTTTGTCCGATTTAATCAGCTGATCAGCTACCAAAGGAATAAAAAACTCAGCTTTGGGATTGTGCTGATTGGCTTCAACAAAATCAACAAAGAGTTTTTTACTCTCTTCAAAAACTGCAGGTGTAAAACCCCAAAAATTCATAGAAACACGGGTATCTTTAGGTATTTCCGTTTCTACACCATGCTCTTCATAAAACACCTTCTTATCGCCATCAACTTCTTTAAAGTAAACCTGCGTACGTTCGTTTACTGCGGTCATATTGCCGTGACTGTCAACTTCGCAAACTCCACGGGAAACTGTTCCATGATCAGACAAGGTTTTGTCTACCTGATACCCCATTAAAGAAAACTTATTATCTGCGACCTCCGATGTTAAAAATTCAGCCATTTTCTCAAAAGCCTCATATCCGTAAAAGTCATCTGCATTAATCACGCAGAAAGGTTCACTAACCTGAGCATGCGCCTCTAAAACAGCATGTGCAGTACCCCAAGGTTTAGCACGCTCTACATCTTTATCTATACCATATTTCCTAAGATCTGTTCCCTGGAATACATAGTCTGTTTCAATCTTGCCTTTCAATTTTGGCTCGAAAATTTCTTTAAATGCATCGGCAAATTCTTCACGGATAATGAAGCTAACTTTACCAAACCCCGCTTTAATAGCGTCATATATTGAATAATCTATGATGGTTTCGCCATTTGGACCAAAGGCGTCAATTTGTTTCATACTTCCGTAACGGCTAGCCATTCCTGCTGCTAAAATCAGTAAGGTAGGTTTCATCTTGTTTTCTTTCGTTAATATGTGTTAATAATTATGTTATTTTTTTGGTTTTTTCCCTACCAAAGAAGCTATTATCGCTGTGCCTAACTTTGATAGAAATTTCACTCCCTCCCGTCCCAATGTACGGGAAGCGCTTTTTGCCATGGCCTCCATAGGAGTTTGTCTGGTACTGGATGTCTTTTTAGTAGACTTTGGTACTTCTTCCACTATTTTTTCCTCCTTTGACTTCCCCGCTAAAATAGCTGCAGCACCGCTAGTATTGATAGGTTCTTTATATTTGGCAAAAATTGTGGACTGTTGAACTAAGCGATCATAAGTTGCTTGATCTAGTGGCCCCATATTCGCCCTAGGAGGAATAAGATGTGTAGCAACGACTTCAGTGGGTACTCCTTTGTCGTTCAGCACCGTGACCAAAGCCTGTCCGGTGCCTAAGTTTGTTAACACTTGTTCTATCGTGTAAAAGTCCGATTTAGGGTATGTTCTGGCAGTTTTTCGCAAAGCTTCCGCATCGTTAGGTGTGAACGCCCGCAACGCATGCTGTATGCGATTTCCCAATTGGCCCAAAACAGTATCTGGAATGTCTGTTGCAGCTTGCGTGCAGAAAAAAATACCGACCCCCTTTGACCGGATTAACCGAACGACCTGTTCTATTCTACCCAGAAAAGCCTTTGAAGCTCCGTTGAAAAGCAAATGGGCTTCGTCGAAAAAGAAAATAAGCTTTGGCTTTTCGAGGTCTCCAACTTCTGGGAGCTGTTCAAACAACTGTACAAGTAAACTCAATAAAAAGGCAGAAAATACCAAAGGCTGGTTTTGGATATCAGAAATATTCAACAAGCTGATCACGCCTTTGCCTTCCTGCATGCGGAAAAGATCTTGAATATCAAAAGCAGGATCGCCAAAAATATGCCCGACACCTTGTTGCTCCAAAGCAACTATCTTTCTTAAAATGGTAGTAGAAGTAGCGGTATTTATCTTCCCATAATTGTCTTTTATCTCCTGTGCCCCTTCTTCGGAAGTAAGATGGTTCAATAGCTTTTTTAGATCTTCAAACGTTATAATCGCTAACGACTGATCTTCAGCATATTTAAAAAGTACCGAAAGAACACCTGTTTGTGTATCATTAAGGTCTAATATACGCCCCAATAAAATAGCGCCAAAATCGGCTAGTCTTACTCTCATGGAAGCCCCTAATTTCCCTGTTAAAGAGTAAAGTTCTGTAGGAAAGTCAGCAGGTTTAAAAGGCCTTCCTAAAGCCTCCCCCCGCTCCTCCAGAGCAGGATTAGTTTCGCCAGCTTCGTATAAGCCCGACAAGTCTCCTTTTACATCCAGCATGAAAACCGGGACTGCGGCCTCCGACAGTTGTTCAGCAACAAGCTGTAAGGTACGGGTTTTACCAGTTCCGGTAGCGCCTGCTATGAGCCCATGCCTATTCATCATCTTTAGAGCGAGGTTTACCTCAGCAGCAGCGATAATCTCGCCATTGAGCAAACCTGCCCCCAAGTAGATAAAATCCCCCTTCGGTTGATAGGAGGATATTATCTTAGATATAAATTGTTCTTGCTTAGCCATAATGCTATTTAATTAAGCCAGCGAAAGTTACGTAATTACTTAAGCTTGGCAAAATTTCATCCGACTTTATAACACAAGAATTGTTCTATCAGTTCAATCAATTGTCTCTATTTTTAACATATTTTTCCAACCATGTATCCATCTCCCAAAACGTATGCATAATCGATTCTTTCGCGCGATATCCATGAAATTCTTTTGGAAGAAGTACTAACCTTACGGTTCCTCCATGTCCCTTGATAGCATTATATAATCTTTCACTCTGGATAGGAAAAGTACCAGAGTTTTCATCATCTATACCATGAGTCATCAATAAAGGTGTTTTTATTTTATTCGCAAAACTAAAAGGCGACATCTGATAATATACTTCTGGTGCCTCCCAATATGTACGCTCTTCATACTGGAAACCAAAAGGCGTTAAGGTTCTGTTATATGCTCCGCTACGCGCCAAACCTGCGGCAAACAGGTCAGTATGCGCCAATAGATTAGCCGTCATAAATGCACCGTAGGAATGCCCTCCTACGGCAATACGCTTTCTGTCGGCAATGCCCATATCTACCACATAGTCTATAACCGCACGCGCATTTTCCTGTACTTGCTCAACAAAGGTATCATTCGGTTCTTCCTCTCCTTCACCTACTATAGGCATATCTGTTTGGTCCAAAATAGCATACCCTCGGGTTACCCAATACACTGGTGAACGGAAAGCTAACCTCGTAAAACGGTAAGGAGAGCCTTTTACCTGCCCCGCTGCCGCTAAACTTTTAAACTCTCTCGGATAGGCCCACATAAGTACAGGGAGGGGACCTTGCTCTTTGGTATATCCTTTTGGAAGATATAAAGTAGCAGTGAGTTTTATCCCGTCCTTACGTGGGTATGATAGTTGCTGTTTTGTCACACCCTTAAGACTAGGGTATGGATCGGGAAAAGACGTTAACGACATGCCGTTCCCGCTTTTTAAATCTATCCGAAACAGATTTGGTGCATCCTCAACCGATTCGCGCGAAATATAAACCTCGCCTTTATTATTAAAAAACATAGGTTCTTCATAATATGGAGCCTTAGATTTAAAAAGCGTATCCTGCGCCCCGGAAATCAGGTTCCATTTCAATAAAAATGGCCGGTCGCCCTCTGGCGAGGCGCCTGTTCCGATAGTGAAAACAATCGGCTCACGACCCTTGTCAAATAACAAGACTGGTTGATTCAGCTTACCGTCGACCTTCACGAAATCTCCCGGATCGGTATAGGCATCTTCCGATGACCTATCGGCGATGACTTTAACAGTCTGCTTCCTATCAGGATTGATAAGTGTCATTTTTTCACTACGATCTTTTAACCAACGTTCATGCAAAACTGCGTAATTATCGTTACCCCAAGTTAAACCACTGTAACGCAAACCCGTTTCCATTATTTTCTCAGGTTCTGCAATAAAGGGCGCTTTAAGGGTATAAACAATATCACGAATAGCGACGTTCTTACCGGGATCACCTCCATCCTGTGCCTCTACCCAATATAGTGTAGCGGGCTTATCGGATCGCCAAGCGTAATTGCGTGGCCCATCAATAACCGCATCAAAGCCGGTAGGTAGATTCTCTGCTAAAGGCGATTTAGCGAGCACTTTGACTTCCTCTCCATTGGCCTTGCAAATGCTTGTCTGAAAAGGGAAGGAATAGATAGGCACTAAATAAGAATAGGGTCTTTCTACCTTCTGTAAGAGCAGATATTTACCATCTGGAGAATATGCAACATTCCGATAGATTGCAGGCGAACCCAATAATTGCATTTCTCCACTTAAGGATACTTTATATAGCTGAGAAGTAAGATGATAATCCATCAGCTGCTCGTCATAAGGATTCTTCAACAAGTTCTGATAGGTTCTTGAAGGAGCGGTTTTCCCTAAATTCTCCTGCACAATAGGGCCTGTTGGGATCGGATTCTCTGCTGGCTTTTCCCCTCTTGCTGAAGGAACAAATTGAGCGAGAATACTGTTACCATCTGGCGCCCATTGCAACGTTTGTCCATAAGCATCGTTCAAAAAGTTATCTACAAGCTTTCTTGCCTGGAGGCGTGCTACATCTGCAAGCCATAGTTCTACCCCGTCCTTAGTAGCATTACTGAAAGCGATATATTTTTCATTCGGGCTCCATGTTATATTACCTATCTGCGGGTCTTTAGGCATCCCTGTAAATGTCGTACCTGCTGTCGATTTAACATCTTGTATAGATAAAGAAGTATAGGTTGTACTAACAGCAGAAGAATTGTTGAGTGGGTTTAATCGTAGCCCTGCCAAACCGAGAATAGGCTGCGCTACCTGTTCAAGAGTTGGATAATCTGGAGACTGTAATAACAATAACTGACTACCACTTTTATTGATCCGTGCGACCGGCGTATTGGGAGCCTCCAATAATTCCTGGATACTGGCAGGTGGTTGCTGATAAGTTAAATTATCCTGTGCTTTTACTAGGCTACTGCCAAAAAGTCCAAGCAATAAATAAAGTAAATTTTTCTTCATACTAAACGTATTTATTTGCAGCTCTTTTCTTCATGATAATATCTCTGAATTTTGGGGGAATAAGAGCAGGTATTACTAGTGCGCAATATGCCAATAATTACTTAAAATACCTAAAATGTATGCACAAAAAAGCCGCTATGTAAAGATAGCGGCTTTCTATAATTATGAACTATTTATTTTTTATCATCATCTTTAACTTCCTCGAAGTCAACATCTGTTACTTCATCAGTTGGGTTACCTGACTCCTGAGAAGCATCCCCTTCAGGTGCTGTTTGAGCTCCCGCATCTTGAGAAGCCTTATACATTTCCTCTGACGCAGCATTCCAAGCAGCCTGCAATTCATTTTGAGCAGTTTCCATGGCAGCAAAATCTTTTGCGGTATACGCTTCTTTCAATTTAGTAAGACCACTTTCGATAGGCTCTTTTTTATCTGCTCCTATTTTATCACCATAATCCTTCAATTGCTTTTCAGTAGAGAAAATCAATGCATCGGCAGCATTCAACTTATCTACCTCTTCTTTTGCTTTCTTATCAGCATCTGCATTTGCTTCAGCATCTGCTTTCATCTTTTTGATTTCTTCATCACTTAAGCCAGAAGAAGCTTCAATACGAATTTTCTGCTCCTTACCAGTTGCTTTATCCTTTGCAGAAACGTGTAAGATACCGTTTGCATCGATATCAAAGGTTACTTCAATTTGTGGAACACCACGAGGAGCGGCAGGGATACCATCTAAGTGGAAACGGCCAATAGTGCGGTTCTGTGCTGCCATCGGACGCTCTCCCTGTAATATATGGATCTCTACCGAAGGCTGGTTGTCAGAAGCTGTCGAGAACGTTTCAGACTTTTTAGTAGGGATCGTAGTATTTGCTTCGATGAGTTTCGTCATCACACCGCCCATGGTTTCGATACCCAATGATAGCGGAGTTACGTCAAGTAAAAGTACATCTTTCACTTCACCGGTCAACACACCTCCTTGGATAGCAGCTCCTAAAGCAACTACTTCATCAGGGTTAACACCTTTTGATGGTTCTTTTCCAAAAAAGCTCTTCACAGCCTCCTGAATGGCAGGAATACGGGTTGATCCTCCAACCAAAATAATTTCATCGATATCTGATGTTGACAGTCCTGCATTCTTTAATGCTGATTTACAAGGGTCAATAGTGCGTTTTATTAAATCTCCCGCTAATGATTCAAATTTAGCTCTACTTAAGTTACGCACCAAGTGTTTTGGTCCAGTAGCATCTGCTGTAATATAGGGCAAATTGATCTCTGTAGAAGATGTACTAGAAAGTTCTATTTTTGCTTTCTCAGCAGCCTCTTTTAACCGTTGTAAAGCCATGGCATCTTTGCTTAAATCAAAACCGCCATTTTCGCCTTTAAACTCCTCAACTAACCAGTCGATAATCACTTGATCAAAGTCATCTCCACCTAAGTGTGTATCGCCATCAGTAGACTTCACTTCAAATACACCATCTCCCAATTCCAACACGGAAACATCATGTGTACCACCACCACAGTCGAACACGACAATTTTCATATCTTTATGAGCTTTATCCAAGCCATAAGCTAAAGCCGCGGCCGTTGGCTCATTAATAATACGTTTTACATTCAGCCCCGCGATCTCACCTGCTTCTTTGGTGGCTTGTCGCTCCGCATCGTTAAAGTAAGCTGGTACCGTGATAACAGCCTCTGTTACTTCTTGTCCTAAAAAGTCTTCAGCTGTTTTCTTCATTTTTTGCAAGATCATCGCCGAAAGCTCTTGAGGCGTATATTTGCGGTCACCGATCTCTACACGTGGGGTATTATTATCTCCCTTAATCACCTTATAAGGAACGCGTGAAGCTTCGGTTGTTACTTCATCGTACGTTCTACCCATAAAACGCTTGATAGAGTAAACCGTGTTTTGAGGATTGGTGATAGCCTGACGTTTTGCGGGGTCTCCTACTTTACGTTCGCCGTTATCAACAAAACCTATAATTGAAGGTGTGGTACGCTTTCCTTCATTGTTTGCTATAACTACCGGCTCATTACCTTCCATTACTGCAACGCAAGAGTTGGTAGTACCTAAGTCAATTCCAATAATTTTAGACATATCTTATTTGTTTATATTAAATTTACTAATTTGCTTTCCTGCAAGTATTCATCAATGCTTATGCCAAGCGGAAAATCACGACATAATGGCAGTATAACCAATTACGTTCTATAGCGTATAATGTCTCCATCTACAACTTAAAGCGTGTTTCAAGATAATGTTGACCGATACCGAAATGTGTTTTTAATGCTTGTAGTCGAGCTCGTATTTCTTCCCGTTCCTGCACCGCTAAATCCTTGGATCTTATACCTACAACCAAAACATTTTTAGGTGTGTGAGCATCTGAAACAAACTCAAAAACTTTGGTTTTATATCCATGATATTCCAAAATTAATGCCCTAATTGCATCTGTCAACATTTCAGCCTGTCTTTCAAGAAAAATGCCAAACCTCGTTAATGTCTGTATGGATTGGTGAACAGTGTGTTGTTCCATTTCTCTACGAATCTGTTTATGGCAGCAGGGCGCCACGACAATAAGTTTCGCATTGGAACGCACGCCTTGATAAATAGCATCGTCAGTGGCGGTGTCACAAGCATGTAATGCCATCAGTAAATCTATCTGTCCCGCTTGGTAATCAGCTATCGTTCCCTCGACAAAATGTAATCCGGAAAATTCAGATTTACGTGCGATATTATTACATAAATCTACGAGGTTGCTACGAAACTCTACACCGCTTACCTCTACATTCAACTGCAATACATGATGTAAATAATCGTATAAAGCGAAGGTTAAATATCCTTTGCCCGACCCCATGTCAACAACCTTTTTTATTGATTTGGGATTGACTTCTGCGAGCAAAGGTTTTAGAAGTTCCACGAAGTGGTTAATCTGTTTATATTTATCCTGTGCATTTTTATATACCTTACCTGTATGATCTGTGATATTGAGGTCATGTAAATAAGGACGCAGCGTCGGACCAGCTAATGCCCTATGCTTTTCGCGGTCATGAGCTAAGGCAGGACGTTCTCGAAAAGTAGGAACCTGATTGCGTAAAAAAACAGTACCCGAACGTTTAGTTACCCATATGGTGTCTTTCTCTGTAGTAAACAAGGTAGCTGATTTGAAACCGTTGTTTAAATAATCAAGTATTAAACCTACGCCTTCATGCTTATCATAATTCTTTACAATATCACGTGTTTTATATCGGTAAGTGAACGCCAATTTAACTTCTCGCTTTAAAAGAATCTCTCGTACATATACGTGCTTCAAATGCTCTTCCGCTCCGTGATAATTGCCGAGCGATAGTTTGACAAACGTCCCCTCCGTTAAACTGCCGTTTATTAGATCTTCAAATGCTTTCAAAACAGGTAATACCAACATCAAACCATTAATCAATTGATAAAATCAAGAATTGGTGTTTATTAGAAACAAAAAAGTCCCCAATAAGGGGACTCTCTTTTATTCGAAACTTTTCTTAGTCTTCTTTAGTTTCTTCATCTGCCTCCTTACCGCCATCTAATTCATCTTGCCATTTTTTTAGCTCGTCGAATTTACCGTCAGCAGCTAATTTTGCCTGCTCCGGCCATGTATCGGTAACAGCAGTATTAAATTGATCGCCCGCTTCGGTTAAGATGGTCTTCAAGTCATCAGCAGATTTACCCGCGATATCGGCAAAGCTAACCACACCAGCCGCGGCAAAAACCTCAGCAATTTTTGGTCCAACGCCTTCGATGAGCGTCAGATCATCGCCTTTGGCAGCTTTTTTTGTCGAAGCTTTTTTCGGTGTCTTCGTTTCAGCTGCAGCTGTCTCCTTAGTGGCTTCATCGGTAGCGGCTGTTTCTGTAGAAGCAGCTGCCTTTTTCTTACCACCACGACGACGGGTTGCTTTCTTCTCAACCTTAGCTTCACCCTTAGCGTATACTTCGTTGTAATCCACTAACTCAATAAGTGCTACCTCGGCATTATCTCCAGGACGATTAGCTAACTTGATTATACGTGTATATCCACCAGGACGATTGGCTACTTTTTCAGAAATTTCACGGAACAAGATGGTAACCGCTTCTTTATCCTTTACATAGCTAAATACAGTACGACGCGAGTGCGTAGTATCATTTTTTGATTTGGTAATTAACGGCTCAACATATGTACGCAATGCTTTTGCTTTCGCCAATGTTGTCGTGATACGCTTATGTTTGATAAGCGAAACAGCCATGTTAGACAATAAGGCCTTACGATGGCTATCTGTGCGGCCTAAGTGATTGATTTTTTTTCCGTGTCTCATTTTGTTTTGTTTTGTGCATACCGTCTCCGAAATGCATCAATAAAATAATGATGCTGGAGGGAATTATGCAACAGGTCGCTAAATTATGATTATAAAATTATTCCTCGTCTAACTTATACTTTGATAAATTCATACCAAAAGATAAGCCTTTTGATTTAACAAGTTCCTGAATTTCTGTGAGCGATTTTTTACCGAAGTTTCTGAACTTCAACATATCTGCCACATCATAAGAAACGAGTTCTGCCAAGCTACGAATGTCTGCAGCCTTCAAACAGTTTAATGCGCGTACTGAAAGATCTAGATCTACCAATTCGGTCTTCAAGATTTTACGCATGTGTAAAATCTCCTCATCAACTTCTTTTGTCTCCTCTTTCGTTTGAGATTCCAACAGGATGTTCTCATCGGAGAATAACATGAAATGGTGAATTAAGATTTTCGCAGCTTCTTTCAATGCATCTTCCGGATGAATGGATCCATCAGTAGAAATGTCCAACAAAAGTTTCTCGTAATCGGTCTTTTGCTCCACACGAAAGTTCTCAATAGTGTATTTCACGTTCTTAATGGGCGTGTAGATAGAGTCGATCGCGATCACTCCCACGACTGCATCGGCAACTTTATTCTCTTCAGCATTGATATAACCACGGCCTTTGCTTACAGTTAGCTCAACTTCTAACGTTACCGAGCTTTCCATATTGCAAACAACCAAATCCGGGTTGAGTACTGTAAAATTGCTAGAATGATTGGTAATATCACCAGCTTTAAACTGATCCTGTCCGTTGATGATTACAAAAATCTTCTCCGAGTCGCCAGATTCACCTGTCTTTTTGAAACGCACTTGTTTCAAATTCAAGATAATCTCCGTAACATCTTCAACCACTCCAGTGATAGTTGAAAATTCATGAGAAACACCAGAAAAACGAACAGAAGTAATTGCATAACCTTCTAACGAAGACAACAATATACGGCGTAGAGCATTACCTATGGTTACACCGAAACCTGGTTCTAACGGCCGGAATTCAAACGTACCGTCAAACTCCGTGGATTTTTGCATGATAACTTTATCCGGTTTCTGAAATGCTAAGATTGCCATTTATTTCTAATTAATTGTTTGATTGAAATGATTGCTGTGTAACAGGTAAACAACCAATATAACATAGTGTTTACCTGTTTGTATAGTAATAAACTATTTAGAATACAATTCGACGATTAATTGCTCCTTGATATTTTCAGGAATTTCATCGCGGTTTGGAAAATTCAAGAACTTACCTGTAAGTCCGTTTGCATCCCATTCTAGCCAACTATATTTATTTAGTTTTCTACCTGCAACAGATGTCGTAATAGCCTCCAAAGACTTAGAACGCTCTCTCACGGCGATAATATCACCTGGGCGAACACTATAAGAAGGAATATTGACTATATTTCCGTTAACAGTAATATGCTTGTGTCCTACTAATTGACGGGCTCCGGAACGAGTTGGGGCAATACCTAAGCGATAAACGGTATTATCCAAACGAGCCTCTAAAAATTTGAGCAAATTCTCACCTGTAATACCTTCCTTAGCAGAGGCTTTATCAAATAAGTTAGCGAATTGACGCTCCAATACACCATATGTATATTTTGCTTTTTGCTTCTCATGCAACTGAATCGCATATTCAGATTGCTTTCCACGACGCTTAGACGCACCGTGCATTCCCGGGGGATAATTCTTACGCTCTAATGCTTTATCAGGTCCAAAAATTGGCTCTCTGAATTTCCGGGCGATTTTGGACTTTGGTCCTGTATATCTTGCCATTATATTTCTCTTTAAAGTATCTTCTAACCCGCGGTTAGAGAATCTTAGCTTTAAACTTAATTAATTAAACTCGTCTCCTTTTAGGTGGACGACAACCATTATGCGGAAGTGGAGTGATATCTCTGATTGCTGTCACTTCAATGCCTTGTGTCTGTAAGGTACGAATAGCAGACTCACGTCCAGCTCCAGGTCCTTTTACAAACACTTCAACCTTACGCAATCCCAAATCATGAGCAACCTTACCACAGTCATTCGCTGCTTGCGATGCTGCATATGGGGTGTTCTTCTTAGAACCCTTAAAACCCATCTTACCGGCAGAAGACCAAGCAATGGTCTGACCCTGATTATTAGTTAACGTTACAATGATATTGTTAAAGGTTGCATTGATATGAGCCTGACCAACAGGTTCAATCACCACAATACGCTTCTTGGTTACTTTTTTACTTTTAGCCATTGTATTGTATCAATTATTATTTAGTAGCTTTTTTCTTGTTAGCAACGGTCTTACGTTTCCCTTTACGGGTACGCGAATTGTTCTTTGTACGCTGCCCACGGAGTGGTAAGCCTTTACGATGACGCAAACCACGGTAACAACCGATATCCATTAAGCGCTTAATGTTTAATTGCACCTCAGAACGTAATGCCCCTTCAACTTTTACTTTATCGTTGATGATATTACGAATGGTAGTCAACTGATCATCGGTCCATTCCTGTACCTTCACGTCTTCGTCGATTCCAGCTTCCGCTAAAATACTTTTTGCTGTCGAAAGACCGATACCAAAGATGTAAGTAAGTCCGATTACTCCTCTTTTGTTTCTTGGTAAATCTATACCTGCTATCCTTGCCATATTAATTATTACGGTTAAGAGTTAAAGGTTTGTGGGTATGGATAGCCAAGTATGCGACCTCAAGCTATGCTAACCTTCTCCTTTTACCTCCAATTTACTATCCCTGACGTTGCTTGAACTTAGGATTCTTTTTGTTAATTACAAACACTTTCCCTTTACGGCGAATGATTTTACAATCAGCGCTACGTTTTTTGATAGATGCTCTAACTTTCATCTCTTATAATTTTCGTTGTTTCTTTTTTTTATGCTGACACCCCGTCATTAAAATTAATCAACACGAAGAGCTATTTCACCTTTAACAGATATCGCCACCACTACTTGTTTTGTTATCGTTAACTACCTAGCAAGTACGCGGTAACTAAGTAAATGACTTATTTATATCTATAGGTTATTCTCCCCTTCGTTAAATCGTATGGAGACATTTCCAACTTAACCCTATCTCCGGGTAATATCTTGATATAATGCATACGCATTTTTCCAGAGATATGCGCTATTATTTCATGTCCATTTTCTAATTCTACACGAAACATCGCGTTTGATAATGCTTCTTTAATGACGCCGTCTTGTTCAATAGAGGCTTGTTTAGCCATATGTTATTGATTATTATATATTTATAAACCTTGCACAAACAGGGATGCAAAGTTAAAAATAAAATTGCTGATTATCAACCTTTTTTATTTAAAACTTCCTCAACATAGGAAAACGTGGTTAAAATATCCGGTTTCCCCTTATTTATAGCCACTGTGTGCTCAAAATGTGCAGAGGGTTTAGCATCGATTGTGCTAACCGTCCAACCATCATCCCAGAACTTAACTCCCGCTTTACCTAAATTTACCATGGGTTCTATGGCTACAACCATCCCGCGTTCCAGTTTACTACCTTTCCCACGCTGTCCGTAGTTTGGAACTTCAGGTTTCTCATGAAGCTTTACCCCCACACCATGCCCTACCAACTCTTTAACTATACCATAGCCGTACTGCTGTATGTAAGACTGTATAGCGTACGATATATCTCCTACTCGCTTTCCAACAACAGCTTGTTCCACACCTATACGTAAACTCTCCTTAGTTACTGTTAGCAGGCTCTCGACCTCCTCACTTATTTGCCCTACAGCAAAAGTATATGCAGAATCACTGATATATCCTGCTAATACCACTCCCCCGTCTACACTGATAATATCACCATCCTTCAACGTATAATCGCTTGGGAAACCATGCACGATCTGGTCGTTTACCGAAATACACAGCGAATAAGGAAATCCATTATAGTTTAAAAAAGCGGGAGTTCCGCCATTATCATGGATGAAATCAAATGCTAATTTATCCAATCGAATAGTTTTTACTCCCGGTTTTATTTCTTTTGCAATTTCGGCCAATGTACGAGAAAGCACATCAGCACTCTTGCGTATTAACTCTATCTCTTCTTCAGACTTATAAATTACTTTCGACATTATGCACTATTACGCTATTATATAGTAGGATCAGCTACGCCACTGGATACAGCGGTTCCGCGCCCTTTCACACGGCCTGTTTTCATTAATCCATCGTAATGACGCATTAACAAATGGCTTTCGATCTGCTGTAAAGTATCTAATACAACACCTACTAATATTAATAATGAAGTACCACCATAGAAGTGAGCAAACTGACTGTTCACTCCAAGCAAACTTGCTATTGCTGGAAGGATAGCAATGATTGCCAGAAATATCGAGCCCGGCAAGGTGATCTTCGAGATAACGCCGTCAATATAACCGCTGGTTGCCACACCAGGTTTTACACCTGGTATAAAGCCGCCATTCTTTTTCATATCATCAGCCATTTGCTGTGGGTTTACCATGATGGCTGTATAGAAAAACGTAAAAGCAATAATCAAAAAAGCGAAGGTTACGTTATAAGCTACCGACGTAAAATTGCTCAAAGATGTCAAGAATGACGATTGAAGGTTTGGAAAGAACTGCGCCATTGTGGTGGGCACAAACATAATTGCTTGGGCAAAAATAATAGGCATCACCCCGGCAGAATTTACCTTTAACGGGATATACTGACGAACTCCCCCATACTGCTTATTCCCAACAATCTTCTTTGCATATTGCACGGGAATCTTACGTACCCCTTGAACGATGAGAATGGTAAAGACTACCACGAAGAACAATGCCGCAATCTCCACAATGAAAGGAATTAACCCTCCATGACCATCCATACGAGAAGCCCACTCACTTAATAAACCACTAGGCAATTGTGCGATAATCCCGACCATAATAATCAACGAAATACCATTTCCTATTCCTTTGTCAGTTATTTTCTCTCCCAGCCACATAACAAACATTGTACCTGCAGTTAGAATGAAAGTAGACAAGATCGTAAAGAACGGTTCATCCATTGTTTTAGCTTCAGGGCTAATCTGAGACCTAACATAGGCTACAGCTTGAACAAGTGTGATGGCTAAGGTGAGATAGCGGGTAATTTGCGTCATCTTTTTACGCCCACTTTCTCCTTCTTTTTGTAGTTTCTGGAAGTATGGCACGGCAATCCCTAGAAGCTGAACCACGATAGACGCAGAGATATATGGCATTACCCCTAAAGCAAAAATTGCCGAACGGGAAAAAGACCCTCCAGCAAACATGTTAAGCAATCCTAATATACCATCTTTCGCTTCCTGATCCAACGAACTCGGGTCTACGCCTGGCAACACTATATGAGAACCTACACGGTAAATTAAAAGAAATAGAAGCGTATTTAAAATACGCGTTCTTAAATCTTCAATTTTCCAAATATTGGTTAAGGTTGTGATTAGCTTCTTCATTTAATTAAAGTTTTACGATCGATCCGCCTGCAGCTTCTATATTTTTTTGTGCAGTAGCAGAGAATGCATGTGCTTTAACTTCTAGTTTGGTTTTTATTTCCCCGCGTCCAAGTATTTTTATTAAATCTTTTCTGGACACCAATCCATGCTCTTTTAACGTATCAAAATCAACAACTGTTAAGTTATACTTTTCCGCCAAACTTTGCAATACGTCCAAATTGATACCTACATATTCTACACGATTTGGATTTTTAAACCCGACTTTAGGCACACGTCTTTGAAGTGGCATTTGTCCGCCTTCGAAACCTATTTTAGTGCTATGTCCGGAACGAGAGCCAGCGCCTTTATGCCCACGGGTAGAAGTACCACCACGACCGGAGCCTGTACCGCGACCGATACGTTTTCTACTTTTTACAGAACCTGCTGCAGGTTTTAGATTAGATAAGTTCATGATATGATAAACTTGTGTTGTGTTCCCCTTCGCTTTCACTAATCAGGGAGAACGATTAAACTTCTTCCATCATCTTTATTAGCCACTGCGCTAAATATCATTTCCCATAAGGCGTCGTAATAGTAGGGCAGCAGCTCTTAAAGACAATATGAATTACAAACTCTCTATAGCTACTAAATGGTTAACTTTTCTAACCATACCGATAATTGCCGGTGTAGCTTCAACTTCTACAGACTTATTGATTTTTGTTAAACCTAATGCCTGCATTGTTTTCTTCTGGCGCTCGCTTCTGTCGATAACGCTCTTAATCTGAGTGATTTTTATTTTCGCCATAATGCTTATCCATTAAATACTTTGTTCAAATCTACACCACGGTGCTGAGCCACTGTATAAGCGTCGCGCATTTTGGTCAGCGCATCGATTGTAGCTTTTACAACATTGTGTGGGTTAGAAGAACCTGTAGATTTTGCCAATACATCTGTTACCCCTGCGCTTTCCAATACCGCACGCATAGCACCACCTGCTAATACACCAGTACCGTGAACCGCTGGTTTAATCAGTACAGATCCACCAGAATATTTACCTAACTGTGCGTGAGGCACAGTACCTTTAATAATGGGAACTTTAACTAAATTCTTTTTAGCATCATCAACACCTTTGGCAATGGCTTCCGTAACTTCCTTGGCTTTTCCTAAACCGTAACCGACAACTCCGTTTTCATCACCTACCACTACGATGGCTGAGAAACTGAAGGTACGACCACCTTTGGTAACCTTGGCAACACGTTGAATGCTAACCAAACGATCCTTTAATTCAATTTCGCTTGATTTTACTCTTTTAATACTATTTACTGACATCTCTCTGTTTTAATTAAAAGTCTAAACCGCCTTCACGTGCACCATCTGCCAACGATTTCACACGCCCGTGGTACAAATAACCGTTACGGTCAAAAACTACTTGGTTAATTCCTGCTGCTTTCGCTTTTTCGGCAAGTAACTTGCCTACTGCTTTAGACTGTTCAACCTTAGTGCCATCGGCGCTAAAGTCTTTTGACGAAGAGGATGCAGAAACTAGGGTTTTACCAGCAACATCATCGATAACCTGTGCATAGATGCCTTTATTGCTTCTATATACAGAAAGACGAGGACGCTCTGCAGAACCGGTCAAACGTTTTCTGATCCCTTTTTTGATTCGCTCTCTGCGAGATAATTTACTTCCTGCCATGATGATTATTTTTTAGCTGATTTACCTGCTTTTCTTCTTAATACTTCACCAGCAAATTTGATACCTTTTCCTTTGTAAGGTTCTGGTGCACGTAATGAACGGATTTTCGCCGCTACCTGACCAATCAATTGCTTATCGATCGACTCTAACGTAATCGTAGGATTCTTACCCTTTTCCGAAGTAGTTGTAACTTTTACTTCCTTAGGTAATACCATTACGATGTGGTGAGAATATCCTAAAACTAAATCCAACGTGCTTCCCTGATGGCTTGCACGGTATCCTACCCCAACTAATTCTTGAGTAGTTTTATATCCTTCGGTAACACCAACAACCATATTATTAATCAAGGCACGATATAATCCATGCAATGACTTATGGTTCTTGTTATCGGTAGGACGCTTAACAACGATATTACCGTCTTCTTGAACTACGGTAATGGCCGAATCTACATTTTGTGTTAATTCCCCTTTTGGACCTTTTACAGTTACTAAGTTCTTGTCAGACACCGTAACGGTAACACCTGCAGGGATAGCGATAGGCGCTTTTCCAATTCTTGACATTGTGTGTTTTCCTCCTGATTAATAAACGTAACATAAAACCTCACCACCGACGTTCAGGTTTTTGGCCTCTTTATCTGTCATTACACCCTTCGATGTAGATAAGACGGCAATTCCCAATCCATTTAAAACCCGGGGCATAGTTTCAACACCTGCATACTTTCTTAAACCTGGTTTACTCACACGGGTCAATGTGCGAATAGCAGGAACTTTGGTTATTGGATGATATTTCAAAGCTATTTTGATTACGCCCTGAACATTGGAATCCTCAAACTTATAGTTCGTAATGTAACCCTTATCAAAAAGAACCTTTGTGATTTCCTTTTTAAGGTTTGATGCAGGAATTTCAACAACCCTGTGGTTGGCCTTAATGGCATTCCTTACTCGTGTAAGGTAATCTGCTATTGAATCTGTGTTCATTTGTTATAAATAGTGATAGTGGTTTCCTTTACCTCATAGTAGCAGACCTGCTATCTGTTAATATTTGTTATTAAGTAATAAATTTACGTAAACGCTCGTCAAAAGTCCGCTTACACTAAACTTATTAACTAATCACGTAAACGTAAAACTCAGTTAAACTACCAAGAAGCCTTCTTTATCCCTGGGATCTTACCCGCTAAAGCCATTTCACGGAAAGTTACACGAGAGATGCCAAACTGGCGCATGTAACCTTTAGGCCGTCCTGTAAGCTTACAACGGTTATGTAAACGTACTGGGGATGCATTTTTTGGTAATTTATCTAATGCTTCATAATCACCGGCTGCTTTTAATTCAGCACGCTTCTCAGCGTATTTTGCAACCAACTTGGCACGCTTTACTTCGCGTGCTTTAATTCCTTCTTTAGCCATTAGTTGTATTTTGATTTTTAAATGGTAAACCGAATTGTTTAAGCAATTCCAACGCTTCTACATCTGTTTGAGCGGTGGTTACAAAGGTAATATCCATACCCATAATTTTACTGATTTTATCAATATTTATTTCCGGGAAGATAATCTGCTCTGTAACGCCCATGGTGTAGTTGCCCCTACCGTCAAAACCCTTATCGTTGATTCCTTTAAAATCACGGATACGAGGTAACGCAACTGCTATTAAACGATCTAAGAACTCATACATCTTACTGTCACGCAAAGTAACATGTACACCTACGGGCATACCTTTACGCAACTTAAAGTTAGAAATATCTTTCTTAGATTTTGCCGCAACTGCCTGTTGTCCGGTAATCGTTGTCATTTCATTGATAGCTGTTTCGATCAACTTCTTGTCGGTAGTAGCACCACCAACTCCCTGATTAAGCGAAATTTTCACCAACTTAGGAACTTGCATTACACTCTTATACTGAAACTTTTCTTTCAGTGCAGTACGAATTTCTTCGTTATATTTACTTTTTAATCTTGGTACGTAAGTCATTACTTAATCTCCTCCCCTGATTTTTTTGCCACACGTACTAACTTACCTTCGCTGTTTTTCTGACGACCAACGCGGGTAACTTTACCCGATTTAGGGTCTATCAACGCTAAGTTAGAAATGTGAATTGGTGCTTCTTTTTTTATTATACCACCGTTAGGGTTGGCCGCATTAGGTTTAGTGTGTTTCGAAACTAAATTAGCGCCTTCAACAATTGCTCTATTTTTATCTACGATCACTTCTAAAACCTTACCTTGTGTTCCTTTCGAATCACCGGCAATCACCTGTACCAAATCGCCTTTACGGATTTTTAATTTAATCTGTCCCATTTTTATAAAACCTCCGGTGCTAATGATACAATTTTCATGAACTGCTTCTCACGCAATTCTCTGGCAACTGGGCCAAAGATACGTGTTCCACGAGGCTCATCTTGATTATTTAATAATACGGCCGCATTATCGTCAAAACGAATATAAGAACCATCTTTACGACGTACTTCTTTTTTTGTTCTAACTACTACAGCCTTAGATACTGTTCCTTTTTTGATATTTCCGGCAGGGATAGCACTTTTAACGGTTACAACAATTTTGTCTCCTAATGATGCATAGCGCTTACCGGTACCGCCTAACACACGGATCACTAAAACTTCTTTAGCTCCACTGTTATCGGCAACTGTCAGTCTTGATTCCTGTTGTACCATGTTACTTAGCCCTTTCTAAAATTTCAACTAATCTCCAATTTTTAGTTTTACTCAGCGGACGAGTTTCCATAATCAACACCGTATCGCCGATACCACAGGTGTTTGCTTCGTCATGAGCTTTGAATTTGGTAGTTTTCTTTACGAATTTACCATAAATAGGGTGTTTTACTTTACGCTCAACAGCCACTACAATGGACTTATCCATTTTGTTGCTTACTACCAAGCCGATTCTTGTTTTTCTTAAATTTCTTTCCATTTCGACTTAAAATTATTGTGCTTCAGCGGCTGCTTCCTGTGCTTGTTTTTTTTCTGCGTTTTTGCGTGCAGAAAGTTCTGTTTGCAAACGAGCAATTACTTTTCTGGCGGCATTGATCCGCAATGGATTTTCTATAGCAGAAACAGCATGAGCAAATTTCAACTTGTTGAGGCCTGCCTTCTCTTCAGCGATACGGGCTACTAAGTCCTCTTTTGATAGTTCTAAGATTTCTGAATTCTTCATTTTCTTATTTCAGTGTATTGTCTTTTATACCAAATGTTATAATTAAATATCATATCAAATGACGTGGGCCTGGTAACGGCAGGCCCACCAACAAATGGTGGGCTAGACGATTTATGCTTCTACGTAATCTCTACGTATTACAAACTTAGTTTGTACCGGCAATTTTTGTGCAGCTAAGCGTAAAGCTTCTTTGGCAACTTCCAAAGGAACGCCTTCTGCTTCAAATAACATGCGGCCTGGGCGAACTACAGCTACCCAGTACTCTGGTGCACCTTTACCTTTACCCATACGAACCTCAGCAGGCTTTTTAGTTACGGGCTTATCAGGAAAAATACGGATCCAAACTTGACCTTCACGTTTCATATAACGGGTAACCGCAATACGAGCCGCTTCAATCTGACGGCTGGTAATCCATGCCGGTTCTAATGATTTTATACCGAAAGATCCGAAAGCCAATTCAGCACCGCGTCCGGCATTACCCTTCATACGGCCCTTCTGCATCTTTCTGAACTTCGTTCTTTTTGGCTGTAACATTGTGTTTTAATATGATTAATCAAACGCTGCCAAAGGCAGCACTTTCATGATACCTAAATTAGTTTTTCCCTCTACCGGCGCCGCTGCGGTTACCGCCACGTCCACCTCTACGATCATTTCTTCCTCCTCTACGGTCGTTGCCTCCCCTATTACGATCACCGCCAAAGTTACCGGCTCCTTCGCCTCTACCTTTAACGTTACCCTGACCTACATTTGGAGATAAATCACGCTTACCGTAAACTTCGCCCTTACAAATCCATACTTTAACACCTATTTTACCATAGGTTGTGTGTGCTTCTGTTAAAGCATAGTCGATGTCAGCACGAAAAGTATGCAATGGAATTCGACCTTCTTTGTACTGTTCGGTACGCGCCATTTCAGCTCCTCCCAAACGACCGGAACACATAATTTTGATACCTTCCGCTCCCATACGCATAGTTGACGCAATGGTTGTTTTCATCGCACGACGAAATGATATACGAGCCTCTAATTGCTTCGCCACACCATCTGCGACTAATTGAGCGTCTAGCTCAGGACGTTTGATCTCAAAGATGTTAATCTGAACGTCTTTTTTGGTAAGCTTTTTAAGCTCTTCCTTGATTTTATCAACTTCCTGTCCGCCTTTACCGATAACAATACCCGGGCGCGCCGTATGAATCGTTACAGTAATGCGTTTCAATGTACGCTCGATAACAACTTTAGCTACGCCACCTTTAGCGATACGAACAGAAAGATACTTTCTGATTTTCTCATCTTCAACTAATTTATCGGAGTAGTTGTTGCCACCGAACCAGTTAGAATCCCAACCTTTGATGATTCCTAATCTGTTACCTATTGGATGTGCTTTTTGTCCCATTTCTCCTAATTAGTTTTGTGGTTCAGTAGTTTTGCTGTCAACAACAAGGGTTACATGGTTCGAACGCTTACGGATTCTATAACCACGGCCTTGCGGTGCAGGTCTTAATCTTTTTAATTGACGACCGCCTCCGACAGAAACTTCCTTTACATAAAGTTCACTGTCTTCAACGCGTTTATCTTCGTTGCTAGCTTCCCAGTTCTTAATCGCTGATAATAATAATTTTTCAACTCTACCGGCTGCCTCTTTATTTGTATACTTCAATATATACAATGCTTTCTCAACTTTTTCACCTCTGATAAGATCTACTACCAAACGCATTTTCCGTGGAGACGTTGGGCAGTTCAATAATTTGGCAGTAGAAGCGCCACCCTTCTGTGCCTGTTCTTTTTGCTCTCTTATCAGTACAGATTTTTTCTTCTTTACTTTATTTGTTGCTTCCATTGCCTATTATTTTTTCTTTTCAGCGTGACCTCTAAATGTTCTGGTTGGAGCAAACTCTCCTAATTTATGGCCAACCATATTCTCGGTTACATACACCGGAATAAATTTATTTCCGTTATGAACTGCGAAGGTATGACCAACAAAATCTGGAGAAATCATAGATCTACGCGACCAAGTTTTAACAACTGATTTCTTGTTGGTTTCATTCATAGAAAGAACTTTTCTCTCTAAGTTATGATCAATATAAGGACCTTTTTTTATTGAACGAGCCATTATTTTTTCCTTCTCTCAATGATGTAACGATTCGATGTTTTTTTCTTATAGCGGGTTTTGTAACCTTTCGCTAATACCCCTGTGCGTGAACGTGGATGACCTCCTGAAGCTCTGCCTTCACCACCACCCATTGGGTGATCAACCGGGTTCATAGCAACACCACGAACACGAGGACGACGGCCTAACCAACGCTTTCTACCCGCTTTTCCTAATACTTGATTAGCTTTTTCAGGATTGGAAACAGCTCCGATGGTAGCTACACAACTCGCCAAGATCATCCGTGTTTCACTTGAAGGCAATTTGATAATAGCATACTTTCCATCACGTGCCGATAGTTGCGCATAAGTTCCTGCACTACGGGCTATAGATCCCCCTTGTCCTGGATTTAATTCAATATTATGAATAATAGAACCTAAAGGGATATTTTTTAGCGGTAAGGTATTCCCTATCTCGGGTGCTACATTTTCGCCTGCTACAATGGTTTGTCCAACTTGCAATCCTTCCGGAGCAATAATGTAACGCTTCTCACCGTCGGCGTAATTTAACAACGCAATACGTGCGGTACGGTTAGGATCATACTCTATAGTAGCCACTTTAGCGGGGACATCCTTTTTATCGCGTTTAAAATCTATCAATCGGTATGATTTCTTATGTCCCCCACCGAGATAACGCATAGTCATTTTACCGGTATTATTTCTACCCCCAGATTTCTTGATCTTTACAACCAACGACTTTTCAGGAACGTTGGTGGTTACATCAGAATAGTCTGCTCCAACTCTGAAGCGAGTACCAGGAGTAACCGGTTTGAATCTTTTAACTGCCATTTTTAATTATATAGTACTGTAAAAGTCAATTGTTTCACCATCCTTTAACGTAATGATGGCCTTCTTATATTTAGGAGCACGGCCTGTGATATTACCTGCTTTAGTGTAACGGCTTTTGGTTTTTCCGCAAACAACCATGGTGTTTACAGCAGCAACGTTCACCCCGAACATCTGTTCAACAGCAGCTTTAATCTGCAATTTATTGGCTCTATGATCCACTTTAAAAGCATAGCGATTAGATTTTTCTGTTAAAATCGATGCTTTTTCTGTCAATACGGGTTTCTTTAAAATCTCCATGTTACTTAGCAAATGCCTCCTCCAATGTTTTAACAGTATCTGCAGTTAACAAAAGTTTGCTTGCATTCAATACGTCATATGTATTGATATCTGCAGCTGTAATCACTTTCGTCTTCTTCAAATTTCTGCTTGATAAATAAACATTCTTGTTCAACGCTGGTAAAACCAATAAGGTTTTTTCGTTAGCTACATTCAAGTCAGCAATAAGCTTTACATAGTTTTTAGTCTTGATCGAATCGAAATTCACATCATCTAAAATTAAAATGTTGTTTTCTTGCGCTTTGTAACTTAAAGCAGATTTACGAGCAACCGCTTTCAACTTTTTGTTTAACTTAAAGCTATAATCACGGGGCTGAGGACCGAAAATACGACCACCACCATTGAACAAAGGTGATTTAATACTGCCGGCACGAGCTCCACCAGTACCTTTTTGTTTGTGTAATTTGCGCGTCGAGCCTGCGATCTCATTACGTTGTTTAGATTTGTGTGTACCTTGACGTTGGTTGGCCAGATACTGTTTTACGTCTAAATAAATAGCGTGATCGTTAGGCGTTACACCGAATACCGCTTCAGGAAGTTGCACCTTGGCACCTGTTTCTTTACCTGAAATGTTTAAAACTTGTACTTCCATCTTCTTATTTATCTACGATTACGTAAGAACCCTTTGCTCCGGGAACCGAACCACTAACGACTAGCAGGTTCTGCTCTGGATACACTTTCAACACTTGTAAGTTTTGAACCTTAACGCGGTCGCCACCAGTGCGGCCGGCCATACGCATACCTTTGAATACGCGAGAAGGCCAAGATGAAGCACCTAATGAACCCGGTGCACGCATGCGGTTGTGCTGACCATGAGTTTGGCCACCTACACCAGCGAAACCGTGACGTTTCACAACGCCCTGGAAACCTTTACCTTTGGAAGTACCCACGACATCAATATAATCGCCTTCTGCGAAAATATCAACCGTCACTACATCTCCAAGGTTCTTCTCTTCAGGGAATACCTCAAATTCTACCAACTTACGCTTAGGCGTTGTTTTCGCTTTCGCGAAATGCCCTTTCAGTGATGCGGCTGTGTTCTTCTCTTTCTTTTCGTCGAAAGACAGCTGGATTGCTGCATAACCGTCATTCTCTTCCGTGCGTATCTGCGTTACCACGCACGGGCCAGCTTCAATTACCGTACAGGGAATATTCTTCCCGCCGGCATCGAAAATGCTGGTCATTCCTACTTTTTTTCCAATAATTCCTGACATTTTCTTTAATTTCTTTTATTGCCCATCGAAGCAGTAGGGCTTCGTTCAAGACATAGTAATCCCATAAAGGGACGGCAAAGATAGGAAACTTCCTTTAACTATCAAATACTTAGCGAATTATTTTTTTTAATGCTAGAGATGCATTTAACTCGCAACAGAAATCTTAAGGTATAGTAAGATATCACCTTTTATTCTTCGGCCGGTTGCCGTCGAGATTCTTTTTTCCCTCGAAACATTTCAACCACCGCAGGTAATACGGATAATAATATAATAGCAAATATTACATAAGTAAAGTTGTTCTTTATAACGGGTAAACCACCGAAATAGTATCCCAAAAACAAAAATGCAACAACCCAGATAATTCCTCCAATAACGTTATACGAGGCAAATCTGCTGTAACTCATTGTACCGATACCAGCAACAAAAGGAGCAAACGTACGTACAATCGGTATAAAGCGCGCGTAGATAATTGTTTTGCCTCCGTGTTTGATGTAAAACTGCTGTGTCTTTTCCAGGTATTCTTTCTTCAGCAATTTGTATTTTCCACTAAAGGCTTTTGGCCCTACATATTTACCTATATGGTAGTTTACCAGGTCTCCTAAAATAGCTGCGATAATGAGCAGTCCGCACATTACAAAAATCTGAAGATCCGTCTCCGGTTTTGCAATGATAGCGCCCGCGGCAAACAACAGAGAATCTCCAGGCAAGAAAGGCGTTACAACTAAACCGGTTTCTGCAAAAATAATCAGAAATAAAATCAGGTATGTCCACGTTTGATAATCATTCACAATTTCCACTAGATGTTTATCAATGTGTAAGATAAAGTCTATTACAGAGGTGATTATTTCCACAGATGTTATCAATTAAAAAAAGGGTAATTCATTCAATATATCCTTTAGCCGCTAGCTAAGGCTAATTAGGACTGTTGAGCATAACTGGCATAACCAGCATGAGAATATTCTCATTTTCCTCCTCAACAGACGGCAAAAGCAAACCCGCTCTATTCGGCGTGCTCATCTCCAACACCACTTCTTCACATTCCAAATTCCCTAACATTTCAATCAAAAATTTGGCATTAAAGCCTATTTCGGTATCTTCTCCTTCATACTGGCAGCTCAATCTTTCGTGCGCCTCATTAGAGAAATCTAAATCTTCTGAAGAGATATGCAATTCACTACCTGTAATTTTCAAACGAACCTGATGCGTTGTTTTGTTTGCGAAAATAACTACTCGACGTAATGAATTTAAAAGAAGTACCCGGTCAATCGTTAATTTATTAGGGTTCACTTGAGGTATTACTGCCTCATAATCGGGGTAACGCTCATCAATCAATCTACAGATTAAATGTATATTGCCAAATTTGAAGAAAGCGCTCGTATTATTATATTCAACGGCCACATCGACATCGTCAGAAGGAAGGGAGCTTTTAAGCAATGTTAATGCTTTTTTGGGAAGAATCATGGAGGCAACGTTTTCAGAACGAACATCCGACCTTCTATAGCGCACCAGTTTATGAGCGTCTGTTGCAACAAAGGTTGTATTCTGCGGTGTTAGCTGACAAAGCACTCCGGTCATTGCTGGCCGTAATTCATCATTACTCACCGCAAAAATTGTTTTATTAATCGCTTCAGCAAGCACTGATGCGGGAACACTTACCGAAGAAGGGTTTTCAACTACCGGAATCTTTGGAAAATCTTCAGCATTTTCTCCACTTAACTTATATTTACCATCCCCGGCGCTAATTTCAATGGCATAAGTTTGCATATCCACAGAAAAAGCAATCGGTTGGTCAGGTAACGTTTTCAAGGTTTCTATTAGGATTTTTGCAGGAATAGCTACTTTCCCCTCTTCTTTTGACTCCACTTGCAAAGACGTGATCATGCTGGTTTGCAAATCTGTGGCTGAAATAGTTAATCCATTGTCTTTAATTTCAAACAAAAAATTTTCTAAAATAGGCAATACCGTGCTACTGCTAGAAGCACCATTTACAGCCTGCAATTGTTTAAGTAAAGTTGAAGTAGAAACTATGAATCTCATGTCTGTCAAATATAAGCGCAATGATAATAAAAAGAATGGAGAAAGTTAAAAAAAGTTATGAGTTGTGAAGGCCGGGTGTATTCATTTTCACATACTCACTTGGCCTTACACCGATCAACTTCTGAAAAGTATTGCTAAAAGTTGGCAAACTATTGTATCCCACCTGCAGCGCCACCTCATTAACTGTTAATGATTTTTCCAGCAGATACTGTAAAGCCTTCAACATGCGCAATGCAGTTAGATATTGAATAAATGACATCCCCAAGTCTTTCTGAAATAATCTGGATAAGGAACGCGGACTGAAACCAAACAGACTAGCAATTTCATTAAAAAGAATATCCTTGCTTAAATTTTCCTCTAAGTAAGCTACCAATGCTTTCAACCGCTTATCTTTCGCCAGGGGAAGTTCGAGCGGAAGTGAAAAATTACTCACTTGCGGTAAGAGCATTTTTATCGCTTCTACTATGGTAAATGACGATTTATCAGAAGGTTCAATATGGCCATTCCATCGATTGGTAAATAACATCAGCTCTAATAGCAGGTCGTTTACCGGGTGTATACTGGTGTTAAAGTAAAACGCATCTTCCTCTGGATAGATGGGGAAATAGAGATTTCGCATAATTACCTGAGGAGAGCTAGGGTGAATGCTATGCTCAACACCAGGCGCAATCCACATATAATGTCTTGCCGGCAGGAAGTATGATTTCTCCATTGTTTTTACAAACACCACTCCTCCTTCTGTATACAAGAATTGTCCTTTCTTATGACTATGGCTTGGGATTAGTTTTTCTCCCATTTGATTGTGATAACAATATATAGTCTCCTGTTTTCTATCAACGTCTACAATGTAGTATTTTTCATTCATAACATCTAGTGTAAAAATACGGACACACGCGCTTCCGATTATCATGTAAAATCGTTGTTTGACAATTAAGAATAAAACTATGGCTATCAATAATAAACCCCTAGCGGTTAAATATAGTATAATTGCAGCATATAGAAATATTTATAGCTAACTTTATTAACCCTTACTAAACTCATCGACATGCATCTCGACAGAATTCAAGCGTCTGGCTTACATCATAAGGTAACAACAGTGGAAAAAGCCTTAGACTTTTTCCGCGACAACGATATTGTTGCCTCCAGTGGTTTCACAAAAGCGGGAGATAGCAAAATTATCCTCCCGGCACTAGCCAAGCGAAACCAAGTAAATCCCATACAAATTACACTTTTAACGGGAGCTTCACTAGGGCATGATACCGATGCAAAGTTAACAAATGCTGGTATTCTCAAAAGACGTATGCCTTTTCAGGTAGATAAAGTTCTTCGGGCTGCTATTAATAGTGGAGATGTTATCTTTGTCGACCAAAACTTGAGTGAAACCAGTGAGCTACTTACAGACCGCCAGCTTCCCGACATTGATATCGCAATTATCGAAGCCGCTTACATCACTGCAAACGGTGAAATTGTGCCTACAACATCTGTTGGAAATTCACCGATTTTTGCCCAAAGAGCAAAAAAGGTGATTGTAGAATTAAATACTGCGATAACCACTGATGTTTATGGCTTACATGACGTCTATATTCCCGCTCCATATCCCGAAAGGAAAGCCATTGACATCTATAATCCCAACGATAGGATCGGTTCTAAAACGATATCAATTGATCTCGAAAAAATTGTCGCCATCGTATTCAGTAATAAACAAGACAGTCCTGCTGATATTGCCATAATTGACACAAAAACAGCCGCTATAGCCAATCATCTTATTGCATTTTTCAACAATGAAGTCGCCCAGGGCAGATTAACCAAATCGCTCAGGCCTTTACAGGCGGGTATTGGAAAAGTAGCGAATGCCGTTTTAGCAGGTTTAGCACAATCGGATTTTGAAAACCTCACGATGTTTTCTGAAGTGCTGCAAGATAGCGCTTTCGACCTGATCGATAGCGGTAAATTAACCTTTGCTTCTGCAGCTTCTATCACGGTATCAACAACTTGTTACGACCGGGTTTTTAAACATCTCAAAAAATATAAGGATAAAATTGTTTTACGCCCACAGAGCATCAGCAATTCGGCAGAGGTAATCAGAAGGTTGGGCATTATTGGTATCAATACTGCCATCGAATTTGATATTTACGGCAATGTAAATTCTTCACACATCGGTGGCACGCATATGATGAATGGCATTGGAGGATCGGGCGATTTTGCGCGGAATGCCCACATGAGTATATTTGTAACACAGGCAGCTTCCAAAGAAAACCGTATTTCGCACGTCTTACCAATGGTATCGCATGTGGACCATAACGAACATAATGTAGATATCGTGGTTACCGATATCGGTTATGCTGATCTAAGGGGTTTAGCTCCTCGAGAACGAGCACCCCTCATCATTGAAAACTGCGTTCATCCTGATTATAAAGAAGAGTTGCGCGCTTATTTCGAAAGGGCGGTAAAAGAGGTAGGAGGACAAACACCACATCTGTTAGCTGAAGCTTTCAGCTGGCATACCCGTTTTAGGGAAACAGGTTCCATGAAACGGGAAAATTAATGTGCAAACTTGCGCTTCCGGAGATATTGTTGCATAATACCCAGGAGTATCAATAATAAAGGTGGGGCACCTAGGTTAACAAACTGCCAATAAAACTTCCGCTGTTTAAGCTGTGTTTTATCCAATAGTCGTAATTTGACCTCTTTTTCCCGGAGTGAAATGATCTGGCTATCATCATTTAGGTAATCAATAACATTGAGAAAAAATGTTTTGTTTCCGTACTGTTGCCGGGTAGCGCGGTCCCAACCTAGGTTGTAAGGCACATTTTCCTCTACGTTAATTTCATTCTTTAGTATATTTCCATCAGCCAAAACGACCATTTTATTTGCCAACACCTCTTTGTTGTTTGATTGGATTAAGGTACTTTCGAGTAGCCCAACGGGTATAGGGCGATTAGCAAAAATTGACGGGAAAATTCCCTCAAGAACTACCCCAACCACCCTTGGTTCTTCTCGAAATTCTTCGGGATGAGGTTCCTTGGAAACCATTTCCAGTGAAATAACTGTGGGGAGATGAACTTCTTTGCTAAAAGAAGAAGTGCTTAAAATGGTTTGCTTCTGAATTTCCGTAACGGAAAGCGTATCAATGGTTCCTACAAACGCTCCTTTTATAGCATCAATATTTTTTACAATAGGGTGTGCTGATTGAGGTATATATATCGGATGGTATACCCAAGGAACAAGCTGAAATTGACTTGCCCCACCAATATTGCCTACACTTAATGGGATTTGTGCACAATTCAAATCGACTACTAAATTATAGTTTAACCGAACGCCATATTTAAACAACATATCGTCAAGATTCAGCTTTCTACCAACTGCCACTTGCTCACCTGAAGTACGCAAGCTATCTAAGTCTGCTTGCGTTTGATTAATTGCCCACAGCACTTTTCCTCCATGCTGCACAAAATAGTCAAGTTTAAATTTATGCAACTCAGCGAATTCATATTGTGGTCGCGCAACCACGATAGTACTTATCTGCTCCAAAGTAGCCAAGCTTACGGAATCCAGGTTTAACCGCCCGACCTGATAACTACCGGCGAGGCTGTGCATGGCATCATATAGCTGCATATCATTCAATTCACCGTGACCCTCCGTAAATGCAATAATAGGCCTACCTCCTGATGTAAGTTTCTTAATCGCGTTGATAAACGTATATTCCAAATTTTGAAGCGAATTGTTCAACGCTTCTTCGGCATTTACAAACCGATTGTTTTGCAAGAGATAAATAGGCAATTCCTCATCTCCATATATTAAGACCGCTGCTGGGTAAATAACCTTTTGCATTAATCCTCCTTCGGTTTTTACACTTAGTTGAGTAGGTTCTATACCTCGGTTGATCAATGCTCTTGCAAAGTCTTCCCCATCTGCACTCCCTTCTTCCAAAGGGTTGATAAACGTATATTTCACGTGGCCACCCGCATAAATTTTCAAATCAACCATTAAATCTTTTGTTGCATCTCGTAAGCGTTTAAAGCCCACAGGAAGATCTCCGTCAAGAAAAACGGCAATCTGAAGCTCATCCGTTAGCGTCTGCAACACTTGCTTAGAAATAGGAGATAAAGTGTGTTTTTTTTCAGCAGTAAAATCAATTCTTAAGAAAAAAAAAGAAACCAAATAATTAAGTACGCCGGCAATAGCAATTACCCCTATCAATCGTCTACCAATAGTGTTCAGCGTCTGGCGATTGTCTGACATGCACCAGTAGGTTAATAATAAAAAAAATACGATATAGCTTAGAAAAAAAACAAAATCACGGAGATCCAGCACCCCCCTGCTTACCGATTGATAATGACTATTCATTCCTAAAAAAAGCCATACATCGGATAAACCTTCCACCATGAGGTCTGCTACAAAATCAAAGCCTATAAAAATTGAGAAAGAAAGAAAAGCACTGATTAAAAAGGCAACAATTACGTTGTTACTTAGCGCGGATATAAGTATACCGATAGCGGTAAAAACAGCACCTAGCAAAAATAGTCCTATATAGGATCCAATAACTGCTCCCGTATCAATATTTCCTTTAGGCGCTCCAAGTAAATAAATGCTTACGTAATAAATAAAAGTAGGAATAATAGCTAGGACAACAATTGTTAAGCTACTCAAATATTTTGCCACTATCAATTGACCAGTTGTAATTGGTTTTGTTATTAGCCATTCATAAGTTCCCTCACTTTTCTCTCCCGCAATGCTTTTCATAGTTATTGCGGGTATTAAAAACATAAAAATATAGGGCGCAAGTGCAAAGAAGCTCTCCAGTGATGCATAACCATGGTGAATGATGCTGGTTTCGGGGAAAACCCATAGAAAAAGTCCGGTAACAAGTAAAAATAAGCCGATGGTTATATATCCAACAAGGGAGTTAAAATAAGTAGAAATATCTTTTCTATAGACACTATACACGGAACTTGCCATTATTTAGGTAAAAACTAGCCGAAGGTATAAAAAAACGGACTAAAACAAAAAAGGTGTCTTCTGGTCAGAAGACACCTTTTTTGTTTTAGTAATCAACTACTATCTATTACCTTGTCCAGGAAGATAAATCTGGAAACCTAAGCTAACACCTAGTCCTGAAATAGAGTTAGATGAAGAGATATCTGCTTTTGAATACGTATACCCTAAAGCAGCTTCTAACGCTACACTTCTAGTGATAAAATGTGCGTAACCAGCTTTTATACCTGCTAGGAAAGCTACATCTGAAGTAGCTGTAGATCCACCAATACCCACTTCACCTTCACCAAAGAAACGCCCAGTTGACGAAGATCCCTCAGGAAAAAAATACCTTACGTGTGGTGCTAATTTATAATTCCAAATATTATCGGCTTCCTTTCTGGTGGCTAACCCTCCGCCCAAAGTTAAACCTATTGCAATACCATCAGAAACGAAATAACTTGCTCTAGGTTCAATATTGATATTAAATGTTTCTGAACTAAAGTTATATCCTAGAGAACCAATGCTACCACCTACCATCCAGTTTCCTCGCTGAATAGGTGCTAATCCTACGCTCTCTGATGTTTGCGGTCGATTAACGTCTACATTTTGCGCGTTAACAGCCAGAAAGCCACTTAATAAGAATACAGAAAATAAAAATAAACGTTTCATAGTTTTCAATTGTTAATTACCTAATTTTGTTAATTATACTAGATTAATTAACATAAAGCATGCCATAATGTTTATTCCTCATCAAAACTTCCTATAATCAACTTGTCAACTCACTAAAAATTGCCTCCAAACCTTTCCCATCAAACAATTCCGGCATTTTGTTCAGCGGAAATCCCGCAACTATTTCTCCTTTGTTTATCATCATTACCGATTCGCAAACCGCTTCTACTTCCTGCATGATATGTGTCGAAAAAATGACTAGTTTCTCCTTTCCAAGTTTTCGTATTAACTGCCGTATTCCCTGCAATTGGTTCGGATCGAGCCCTGAAGTAGGTTCATCGAGAATTAATATAGGAGGATTGTGAAGCAATGCCTGTGCAATACCTAAACGCTGCCTGTATCCTTTTGATAGCTGTTTTATCTTTTTTCTCTTTTCTTCCATAAACCCTACAGCCTCAAGTACGTCGTTTATCCTTTTTTTTACATCGTTGATTTGGTGTATATCCGCTAAAAACTGTAAATTCTCCACAACATACATATCAGCATATTGAGGGTTGTTTTCCGGAAGATAACCAATTAGTTTCTTCACCTCAAGGGTTTCCTTGCGAACGTCCATTCCGTTTACCCTAATCACCCCTTTATCTGGCCTCAAATAACCTGTAATCATTTTCATAATAGTTGATTTTCCTGCACCATTTGGGCCAAGAAAACCGACAACCTCATTGTTTCTCAGATCAAAAGAGATATCGTTCACCACACAGTCTTTTCCATATTTTTTGGTTACATGCGTTACGGTTAATGACATAATAAAGGTTTAACACTTTTTCACTTAGATTTCATTATTTCGGTAAAGTAAGCTGATGGTCTTTACGATATCTAGCAAGTTGGACACCCGCTTCATGATGCCTATCGGTGGAAATAATATCTGCTCCACGTGTTATCAGTTTATAATAGAGATCATCGCCACGCTGTTTTGCACGATTATCGAGGTTGCCCATAGTACCTATTATACACATAATGCCATGTTCATGCAATTGCTTATACAACAAGGTATCTGGTTCACTTACGCCTACAAAAGCCAACAGCCTATTGTCAGGAATACCATAATCATCGAGTCTTATTAAATCGTCAATTTTTTTTATACTCGCGGAGATCATCAAATCTGGCGCAATCTGGTAAACCTCCGAGGCCTGCGTTGCATTGTATGTAATAATCACCGAATATGCCGAAGCTTTATTCCGCTTTACCGCATCAACGACCAAGGCCAGGGGCACACTCCGCTTGACATCTAAAGTAAAAATCACTTTACCTCTTCCCCAATTAAGTACTTCATCCAAAGTAGGAATACTAAATGTTGTCTCTTTCCCTTCATTATCCTTCAGGTGAAGCTGCTTCAGCTCATTTAACGTATAGTCATGCACAAAGCCTTCGCCGGTAGTTGTTCTGTCCAATTTATCATCGTGCATCATTACCAGCACGGAATCTTTACTCAAGGCTATATCACACTCGATAATTAATGGTTGTTTGCTAGCGCTCCGCTCAAAGGTCTCAATAGCATTCTCAGGATAACCCGGTTCGGGTCCGCCCCTATGCGCACTCACCAATGGAACCCTCTGCTCGTGATACGTTAGAAAGCGATAAAGATCATCTGTAGATTTCAGTTTTATCTGCCACGACGTGTTATAACGATCACTGTTAGCAGTTGAAAAGGAGCACGCCCCGATTAATAAATATACATATATATTAAGGTAGAAAATGTTTTTCATTGAGGTAATTTACTTTTTAACAGCAATTAGACTCCTCCTGCTAGACCTTCAATAAGGGTTGCACTGAGGGCATAATAAAGACAATGTTATAAATAGATAATGAATAATGTCTACAAAATTATCGACAAACTATTTGCAAACCAAAACAATCGCAATCTTTTACAAAAAATAACACTATTCTTAAAAAAAGATACTTTCAATACGTCAAGCTCTCGAAATGTAAGAATTTTATATTAGGTTTGCCTTTTAGGTGTTTTGACCCTTTGAAATAATATATACTTTAATTTTTAATGAAAACGAACGACGAACTTTTTAAAAATGTTATATCACATGCCAAGGAGTATGGTTTTGTTTTTCCATCAAGCGAAATATACGATGGATTAAGTGCCGTTTACGACTATGGGCAGCTGGGTGCTGAACTGAAAAACAACATTAAAATGTATTGGTGGAAGGCCATGGTGCAGTTGAATGAAAACATCGTTGGGATCGATTCAGCTATCTTTATGCATCCTAAAATATGGAAGGCTTCGGGGCATGTAGATGGCTTCAACGACCCAATGATAGACAATAAGGATTCTAAAAAGCGTTACCGTGCAGACCAACTCATTGAAGATAAAATTGCCCGTTATGAAAAAGATGGAAAAACAGAAAAAGCATCAGCTTTACAGGCAGAACTAGATCAAGCGCTTAGCGATGACGATTTAGCCCGTCTGAAAACCATTATTGAAACATATAACATTGTTTGCCCTGTTTCTGGCACAAAAAACTGGACCGAAGTACGTCAGTTCAATCTCATGTTCAGTACGCAGATGGGAGCAATGGCCGAAGGTTCAGATGAAGTTTACTTACGTCCTGAAACAGCGCAAGGTATTTTTGTAAACTTCTTGAACGTACAGAAGACCGGGAGAATGAAGATTCCGTTTGGTATCGCGCAAATTGGTAAAGCTTTCAGAAATGAAGTCATTGCACGACAATTCATTATGCGCATGCGTGAGTTTGAGCAGATGGAAATGCAATTTTTTGTACGTCCTGGCACGGAAATAGAATGGTATAATAGATGGAAGGAAGCTCGGCTGAAATGGCACCTTGCACTTAAACCGGAAGGATCCAAATACCGTTATCATGACCATGTCAAGTTAGCCCACTATGCCAATGCTGCAGTAGATATTGAATACGAATTTCCTTTTGGCTTTAAAGAAGTAGAAGGTATACATTCCCGCACAGATTTTGATTTAAGTCAGCATCAAAAGTTTTCTGGCAAAAAAATGCAATATTTTGATCCGGAAATTAACCAGAATTATGTCCCTTACGTTATCGAAACCTCCATCGGTTTAGATCGGATGTTCTTAACCACGTTATGTAACTCCTACGAAGAAGAAGACCTGAGCACGGGGGAGAAAAAAGACTCCAGATCGGTATTACGCCTGCACCCAGTACTAGCTCCTATTAAAGCCGCAGTATTCCCTTTAACAAAAAAAGACGGACTGCCTGAAAAAGCTCGGGAAGTGATGAACCTGCTCAAAGTAGATTATAACATTATTTATGAAGAGAAAGATGCTATAGGGAAACGTTATCGTCGACAAGATGCTATAGGAACGCCGATTTGTATCACTATAGACCATCAAAGTTTAACGGACAACACGGTTACTGTTCGTCACAGAGATAATATGCAGCAGGAACGTATTGCCATCAATGAATTGGAAAACCTCTTGGAGAAAACCGTTGGCTGGAAAAACCTGTTAAAAGAACTGCTGTAAAACAGCACATCATAATCGAAAAAGGAGAAATGTCCTTTTTCGATTATTTCAAGACCATTACTCCATCGGCCATAATTTCGATATCCCGTTTAGGAGCGGTTATTCCTGCAATCTCATCAGGTTTTTTGCCCGCATCTTGTGCCCAATGCTTTTGACGCTCTACCGAGGTCTCTTTAACCTTTGCTATCCCTTGTATCAACACCGTCCTTCCCACAATATTTTGCGGCATAAAGAATCCGTAATCTTTAAATCTTACTAGTATAGGATCATCTACATCTTCACGCTTCAACTGCATAAAGCAGCCTTTCTTCTTACATACTTCTACAACTGTCCCTTCAATCTGTCCCTGATATAAGCTGTCTACTTGCAGTTTCTTCTCGAGATTGCTCACGGTTATCGCATTACCTTCGGTTACTTCCTTCCCATACATAGCACCAGGTTCAGCAGACGGAATCGTATCCTGAGCATAAGTTATGAACGAGCAGGACATCAACAGTAAAACCAATATTGTTTTCATTCGTAAATATTTAATTCTCGGGTAAAATGAAATGTTAACCATGAACAGTTCATATGATCGATCGTTATAGAAACAAACTTAGACAAAAAGCATGATGTTTCAAATAAAAGAGCATCCCTACCGAGATGCTCCTGAACTGGACTTTTAATCCGTTTTTCTTTAATTAACGTTGGCTATCGTGTACCTCGGCCTCTTCATCTTCGGAACAGTCCCTCAACTTCTCGATCGGCCTGATAATTAAACGTAAGCTAGGATTATTGGTTAAAAACGACCAAAACCAGCCGGTAACCAATTTAATCTTGTTTCTAAAACCTGCAATTGGTATGATATGAATAAACAGCCACGTTAACCAAGCGAACCAACCTGTAAAGGTAAATTTGGGCAAATCTACTACCGCCTTATTTTTGGTAATAATAGCCATACTTCCTTTATCATTATATTTAAAAGGTTTCAACGGTCGCTTCTCAATCATATTCACAATATTTTCAGCTAAAAGTATTCCTTGCTGTATAGCGACCTGGGCCAGCTGTGGATGCCCGTTAGGAAAATCTTTATCAGCTGTTTGCAAACAAATATCGCCTATCGCAAAAACGTCATCTAGCCCCTGCACTCTATTATAAGCATCAACCAAAATCCTCCTGCCCTTCCCGATCGAATCTTGGGGTAAGCCCGGAGCTTCTTTTGCTATCACCCCCGAAGACCAAATTAACGTATCTGTTGCAATACTTGTCCCATCAGCAAAAATCACATGTCCATCAACATAATCCTTCACACCGGTATTCAATTTCACTTCAACGCCCATGCCCTGCAAAACTTCCAGTGCTTCCTGTTGAGATTTTTTACTCATTGGACCTAATAAGGTAGGCAGCATATCAACTAGAACGATTCGCATCTTGCCATTAGGTGAAAACTCGGGATATTCCTTCGCAAGAATCTTTTTGTTCATGTAGGCCAACATCCCTGCCAGCTCCACTCCTGTAGGTCCGCCTCCAGCAATAACGATAGTAGAAAATTTCACTCTCTCCACCTCATTTGCCTCCTGTGCCGCCCATTCTCCATTTCTTAGAATATGATTTCGTAAGTGTATGGCATCGTCGATAGTTTTCATTGGAACGGCATGTTTCTCTACATTGTCCATTCCGAAATAATTGGTCTCCGTCCCCATAGCCAACACGGCATAGTCGTACGACACTTTACCAGATGTAGTAAATACTACTTTATTCTCGGTATCAATTCTCTCCAGTGCACCATAATGAAACCTGAAATTTCTTGCTTTACGAAACATCTTCCGGAACGGATAAGTGATAATAGATGTTTCAATGAACGCCGTTGCAACCTGATAGATCAAGGGCGGAAAAAAATGATAGTTATTTTTATCTATCAATGTAATATTCAGGCTATTGTCTTTAGACAATTGCTTGGCCAAATTCATTCCGGCAAAACCACCGCCAACTATTACAATATTCATAGTATTAATTTTTAATCCCAGTTTTTTTATGATGCGCAAAACTGACAAATTTTACTTTCCTACGCAATAGCAGGTTTGCATTGTTATCATGAAAAAACTTCGACAAATATAATATATAATTCTCACAAATAGTGTACAAACAACACTAAGAAAAATAATCTCTCCCTTTCCTTCAAAACAAGAAAACTTACCTTCCGATTTACTAACAATCAAAGCGATACATTGTTACATGGCAGCTTTCCAAAATATTTCATTTTTTTTTGGTAATTTGATTCTAAATACCGAATATTGCAGTCCCAAAAATAACAGTAGATTCCTGAATAGCTCAGCTGGTTAGAGCATCTGACTGTTAATCAGAGGGTCGCTGGTTCGAGCCCAGCTTCAGGAGCAAAAGCATTCCTTCCAAGGAGTGCTTTTCTTATATAGGCTAACTGCTCTTTACCAATAAGTTATTAAGACAACTAAAGAATCGCGAGAGCGTATAACTATCAGTATAAAAAGCGACTTACATTTTGCTAAAAAAATCATTTGACAATTTAAAACAATACCCTATATTTGCAACGCAGTTCGGAAACAGAACATTCTTTATCTAGAACTACCATAACCAGAATCAAAATTCCTGAATAGCTCAGCTGGTTAGAGCATCTGACTGTTAATCAGAGGGTCGCTGGTTCGAGCCCAGCTTCAGGAGCAAAACCGGCTAAAGCCGGTTTTTTTGTTTATAATCGACACGTATTCGTTATGAGTTTAATTATTCTGGGTTCTGTAGCCTTTGACGCACTGGAAACACCTTTTGGAAAAACAGATAAAATAGTGGGTGGAGCTGCCAGTTATGCCGCTTTAGCAGCTTCTTATCTATATAAAGATGTTAAAATTGTAGGAGTTGTTGGTGAGGATTTTGGTGAGAGCAATTTGTCTAAATTTACCAAAAGGAATATTGATATTTCAGGAATACAGATCAAGACAGGAGAAAAGTCCTTTTTCTGGTCAGGCAGGTACCACAACGACATGAACACACGTGACACGCTGGTTACCGAACTCAATGTATTGGGCTCTTTTGACCCCATTATTCCTTCCAATTATCAAGATGCGCAATATATTTTGTTAGGGAATTTAAGTCCACAAGTGCAAATTACCGCATTGAAGCGCTTGAAAAAGCGTCCGAAACTAACCGTACTGGACACCATGAACTTTTGGATGGATATAGCGCTGGACGACTTGAAAAAGGTTCTTAAAGAAGTGGATGTGCTAGCTATTAACGATGAAGAAGCCCGTCAGCTTTCCGGACAGTATGCTCTGGTAAGGGCTGCAGAAGAAATTTTAAATATGGGACCAAAATACCTCATTATCAAAAAAGGGGAACATGGTGCCTTATTATTTGGTGAAGGAAAGATCTTCTCTGCCCCCGCCCTACCACTCGCTGAAGTGTTCGATCCGACAGGTGCCGGAGATACATTCGCAGGTGGTTTTATAGGTTATCTTGCGAAAAGAGATATCGTCGACTTTCAACATATGAAAAGTGCTATTATTTATGGTTCGGCCTTAGCCTCCTTTTGCGTGGAAAAATTCGGGACTGAACGTATCGAAAATTTGCAGGATGAAGACATCGCAGCAAGGATCAATCAATTTAGTGCCTTAACTGCGTTTGATATTTAATAAAGGGTTACAATCGTAGTTTCCCGATCACGTCAAACTTACTAAAAACTTCTTCAGTATGTGGAGCATCCATTAACTCCTCTGTTAAGTCCTGCCCGGCCCAATGCTCATAATGCATGCCTTTTATCCATAATCTACTTGCGGTAACATCATAAATCATTCCCTTGTACGCCACCCATATTTCTGCCCTGTCCTGACCATTTCTTCGCGCCAGTTGCGCCTTGGTATAATATTGTTCCATATGCCAGTGCCAAAACTATTATTATTATCCCTATCTATCAAGTATCACGTTTTGGAGAATGGAAATTTTTTCTACAGAAAAGACAGGAAAATTGCGCGTAGCTGCAAAAAAAAAATAAATTATTAGGTAACATTTTTATAGAAATCTAAGATGGTCTGCAAAAAAAAAACGGATTTTCTGTCTACTCAAATCCGTTTTTTTATCGTCTTAATTTCTTATATTACATCATTGCAGCGGCATAATTATGCGATTTTAAACCTGATTGATAAGGCTTTAGAGATTTCTTCAATGTTTTACGAGCAACATGTATCCTGGTTTTGACTGTACCAATTGGAATATCCAAGTGGTCGGCTATCTCATGGTATTTATACCCTTCAAAATACATGGTAAAGGGCACATAGTAATCATCCGAGAGGTTGGCCATCGCATGTTTGATATCATCCATAACAAACTTATTCTCTCCTACATTTCCTGTCGCGCTAAAGACCAAATTTGCCGAAGAGATCTCATCCGATTTCGTTACAAACGAACTGATTTTTACAAAACGACGGTAGTTATTAATAAACGTATTTTTCATGATAGTGTATAACCATCCTTTAAGATTTGTTCCTTCTTTAAACTTGTCGTAATAAGTAATTGCCTTGAGTACAGTATCCTGAACCAAATCGTTTGCATCTTCATCGTCATGAGTAAAGTGTAAAGCATACATTTTCAATGAATCAGAATGCTGGGTCACCATGGTGTTAAATTCTAGCTTTGTCATACTGTTTAGGGTTTGCGGGAACAAGGCTTCTCCCTTGTTACCAGGTTTAATACAATCGCATTTTAAATATCCAATTATTTATAAAATACATTAACACTTAATTTCATGCAAGTATCTCGCCAAAACACGCCACAATTTCCAAAAAATATAATTTTTAATGAATAGTTAATTTTCATTTAACTACAGCACGACATTGACTTCACGCTCTAAAACAACATCAAACTTATTTTTCACACTTTTTATTATCTCTTCGGAAAAATCATAAACCTCTAATCCAGTGGCGTTTCCATGATTTACCAGAACAAGAGCCTGATTTTTCCACGTCCCGGTATTTCCCACTACCCGTCCTTTCCAACCACATTGCTCAATTAACCAACCGGCGGCCAGCTTAATCTTATTATCTCCAAATGGGTAGGAGACTATGTCTACAAAATTAGACAGTAACACCCTAAATCTGTCTACAGATATTACAGGGTTCTTGAAAAACGAACCTGAATTACCGATCATCGAAGGATCTGGCAGCTTACTTACCCGAATAGCTGAAACCACCTCAGACACTTCTTTAATTGTTGGAGACACAATCCCTCTATTGTGCAACTCTGCACTTATCGCACCATATGTTGTATTAAGCTTTGACTCGGTAGAAAGCGAAAGGTTTACTTCTGTAATAATAATTTTTCCTTTAAGCACTCCTTTAAAAATACTATCACGGTAATCAAAAGCACAGTCTTCTTTATAAAAGGTCTTTATCTCTCCTGTTGCTAGATCAAAACCTCGACACGAAAGAAAAATATCTTGTAGTTCAACCCCATAAGCACCTATATTTTGAACAGGAGCTGCTCCCACTGTTCCCGGAATCAGACTGAGGTTCTCGATTCCGCCAAAACCTTTGTTTACACAATAATTTACCAAATCGTTCCACACCACACCACCCCCGGCCCGAACAACGACATCCGTCCCATTAATACAATAGTCGATTCCACCGATCGCCATATGTATCACCAAACCTTCAAAATCATTGACAAACAAAATATTACTCCCTCCTCCCAAAAGCAACAGATTATCACGAGTTAAAATCTCGGCAGCATATAAGTGGCTCAAATCTTCCTCTTTCTTTATATGAACCAATTGTCTGGCTACTGCATCTACTCCAAAAGTGTTGTACGGTTTCAGTGAAACATTTTTCTGTATATCCATTTATTGTACCCCTTGCATCATAAACGAAACAATTCCTTAAACTCTACACGCAAATTTTACGACTGACTTTTTTCTTCAATTATTCAATTTTTCCTTATATTTATCACAGATGGAAAAAAAGTAGTTTATTTGCTCTGTCAAAGATGTGTCATAAGAATTGTTTTGGCCAAAGATAAGGTTAAAAAAAATTTTTGCGAGATAATCTTATAATATCAACGAATTAACGAATGGATAACCACGATAAAAAACGAACACTCATCATTGAGGCCGCAACCAAACGTTTCGCCCATTTTGGAATATCGAAAACGACGATGACCGAAATAGCTAAAGACCTATCCCTATCAAAAGCTTTACTATATTATTATTTTCCAGATAAAATCAGCCTGTATGCCGCCGTCCTTGAAAACATTGCGAAGAAAATGTTTCATAAAATCGATCAAGGTTTAGTCGATATCGATAATTGTGAAGATGCCATACTCTATATTATTGATATGCGCCTCGCCTTTGCCATGAAATATTATAACCTATTTGATCAAACCATTATAGGAAACAGCATGGAGATCCCCCAAGAGCTGTCGCGCGTTATACAACTCGTTAGTGAGCGGGAAATTAAAACGATCGCCAGTGTTTTCAATAAGGCCAACCAATGCCAGGAACTCCATGTTGAAAACACGATATATATAGCTGAAATATTCCTCAATGCCATGATAGGTATGCGCTTCTGTGTATTAAAAGACAAAAAAGCCATGTTTATCCCAACAAAAGATGAATTTGATGAGATATCGAAAATGCAGAAGAAACTCGCTGTCATTTTCTTAAATGGCTTACGGAACCAGGAAAAGTCATAAAACCGTCATATTAAAAACATACCGGAAACATTTTACCTTACACTTCTAAATATTGTCTTATTTTTGACCAGGAAAATTAAAAAGTCAAAAAGTACAATAGTTAAAAAGTTAGGTAGTCAAGTTGGAAACAAATGAAATAAAAAGGCAACACATCATCGACACTGCTCTTAGACGTTTTTCTCATTTTGGGATAAATAAAACTACCATGAGTGAAATAGCGGATGATATTTCGGTCTCTAAAGCAAACTTATACTATTATTTCCCGGATAAAACCGCTTTGGTTGTTGATGTTATCAAACATCTTATAGATGAGGGTACACAAGCGTTCAATAAAATCTTGGACACCTCTACCGAAGTACTGGATATGCTTTTCAGACTCCTCGAAATTCGGAAAAACTTTTTTGAAAAACATTATCTGTTGCATATCACCATAGGTTTCGCAGATAGTAACCTGAATATGGAACAAATACAGAAACTAGGAAGTCTTGCCGAAGCAAATGAACTGGAAATTCTGGAAAAAATCTTTGAAAAGGGCATCAAAAGTAAAGAGCTTGTAACATTTGACATCCGAAATACGTCTCAGATATATTTCACTATTCTAAGGGGTATTTCCATGGTATCAATTGCTAAGGTCACAAACAAGGACATTCCTGAAATATCCGTTTTCAACGAAATATTTGAAAAACAGAAAAAGGCATCCGTCATTTTCGTAAACGGTTTACGTCACGAATTATTAAACAATTGAATAAGAACATTTAACTCCAAAACAGCAATGAAATCAAAACACTTCTTATCAGTGTTCTTACTTTTTATATTAAGTATTGGAAGCGTGTGGGCACAAGACTCTCTAACGCTGAGAGCAGCACTTAACTATGCGATAGAAAACAGTGAGGTATTAGAGAAAGCACGATTGGAAATAGTGGGAGGACAACACAAAGTAGCAGAAGTGAAGGCTGGAGCTTTGCCTCAAATAGACGTTACGTCCTCAGCAACGTACAATTTATTAATACCGCAATTTGTGTTTCCAGATCCGGCAACGGGCGAGTTTACAACGATTACAATTGGACAAAACTGGCAAGCGGTAACTCAAGTCCAACTTAATCAAGAGATATTCAATCAATCAGTTTTCACTGGTTTGAAAGCAGCCAGAAGTTCTGAAGAATATTACCGTCTATCTGCTGAATTAAGTGAAGAAAACGTCATTCAGCAAGTGGCCGCAGCTTATTACCAAGTTATTATCAATAAAGAGCAATTAAAAGTGATTGACGCGAATCTTGATAGAACCGAAAAGCTTCTTGCAATGGTAAATAGTCAATTTGATCTCGGCTTGGCTAAAAAAATAGACCTTGACCGCGTCAACGTCAACAAAAGCAACCTGGTAGCTCAAAGGCAAGAACTGGAAACCGCCATAACTCAACAGCATAATCTGTTGAAATATTATATGGGAATGCCTGTTAGTGAAAAGATCCAATTGCCTTATAACGCTGTAAGCGAATTGGAACACGAGGCGATGCAGTTAAATAATGACGGGTTCAACTTAGAGCGTCTGGCACAATTTAAAGTGCTGAAAAGCCAGGAAACACTTCTGCAACACCAACGCAAGGCAAACTTAGCAGAGTATTATCCGAGCTTATCACTGGGTGCAAATTACATGCTTAATACCCAAAGCGACAAGTTTAACCTTTACACTAGAAATGCTTTGAATTTCGATATGTCTGCTATCACGCTATCCTTACGTATACCTATCTTCGATGGCTTTGCCAGAAGGTCAAGGGTAAGGCAATCAAATGTTGAATTGCAGAAAATTCACCAGGATATCCGCAACACATCGAATTCATTAAAGATGTCATACGACAATGCCAATAATCAGTTAAAAACCAGTTTAACAACCATACGGACACAAGAGGAAAATAAAAAGCTAGCAGAGGAAGTGTTTTACAGCACCCAAAACAATTACAAAAATGGGCTAGCGAGTTTAACTGATTTGCTAACTTCGGAAACCGACCTTGTAGCGGCGCAAAATAGCTACAACGAAGCTTTATTGAAATATAAAGTAGCACAAATTGAACTGATAAAGTCCAATGGTAATATTAAATCATTACTAACTGAATAATTACTGCAGCCTTAACAAGCTTATTAAACGGATCATATTTAGCTAAAATAAAAATGAAAAGAATAATCATTACAATCGTTATCGTAGTTGGTGTAGCTGTATTGATTGGTGTCATCTTAACCAATAACAAGAAAGAGAACCAAGCCAAGACAGACATTGTCGCCAGGGGATCTGGTGCCGTGTTCGTACGTACCAGTAAAGTAAGCAAATCCGCCATCGAGCTCGATTTCTCTGCTAATGGCAATTTCGCTGCATGGCAAGATCTCAGCCTTGTCGCAGAAAACAGTGGTCGGGTAACCCGCATTTTGGTTGAAGAAGGTTCCCGGGTTAACCGCGGCCAGGTACTTGCGCACATCGACGACGAATATTTAACCCTCGAACTACAATCGGCAGAAGATGCTCTGAGTCAATTAAGGACCGACCAACAGCGTTATGAAAGCTCCTTTAAAACAGGAGGCGTTACTCAAGCGCAGGTGGATGAGATAAACTTAAATCTGAGAAATGCAGAAAATAGGGTGCAGCAAGCTAAACGCCGCCTGTCCGACTCTTATATAAAGGCTCCAATAGCAGGGATTATCAATAAGCGGAGTATTGAAGTAGGAACATATGTTTCTCCTGGCACCCCGATCTTTGATATTGTAGACGTTTCTCGTTTGAAACTATTGGTAAATGCCAATGAATCACAAGTGGTAAATTTGAACGTTGGTCAACCCGTAAAAATCAAAACATCTGTTTTCCCAAACAAAGACTTTAATGGAAAAATTTCATTTATTGCTGCGAAGGCTGACAATACTTTAAATTACCCTGTTGAAATTCAAGTTGATAATTCATCTTCTCAAACATTAAAAGCCGGGATGTATGGTACGGCGTTATTTGACATGCCAGAACAGGCACCCAATGTTGTTATCCCTCGCACAGCATTTGTTGGGAGCGTTAGTACCAATGAGGTGTATGTTCTAGAAAACGACAGCATAGCTCGCATAAGAAAAGTGACTGCCGGCAGAATATTGGGGGAACGGGTAGAGATTCTCGATGGACTTCAAGAGGACGAGACCGTTATTATCAGTGGCCAGATTAATCTGGTAGATGGCACAGAGGTAAAACCTCAAGCGGAGGAAGAAAAGGGACAGAATACCGAAACACCCAATAAGGAAGAAAACGGGTAATATTCCGTTATAGGCCTGTGCAAACTTGGTCTATCACGGAAAAACACAGGCTTTCCAATGAAACCTGCATGAGCGGCCACTCACATAGGATATCGGATATAACTCATGCAAGCTTCATCGCCTTTTAAATTAAACTTAGCGAAGCGGTATCAATGATACCGCTAAAATAAAAAAGTTACATCAACAATTTTTCTGATGAAAATAGCCGAAATATCAATAAAACGCCCCTCAATCGTGATTGTGGTATTCACTGCATTGACGTTATTAGGGATTATCAGTTACCTCTCCTTAAACTATGAGATGTTACCGAAATTCAGCCCAGGCGTGGTTTCTATTTCAACGGTATACCCAGGAGCGTCACCAAATGAAATTGAGAATACAGTAACCAAGAAACTGGAAGACGCCGTGTCATCCATGGAAAACATTAAAAAGCTCGAAGCGGTTTCTTTCGAGAGCTTATCGGTAATTACTATCGAGCTTACCAGTGGTGCCGACGTAGATTACGCGCTAAACGACGCTCAGCGTAAAGTAAACGCCGTGTTATCCGACCTACCCGATGATGCCGAAACGCCATCACTCGCAAAATTCTCGCTGGACGACTTACCCATTGTAACACTTTCGGCAACTGCGAGTATGGACGATGCGCAGTTCTTCGATTTGATAGATAAGCGGATTCAACCGATCGTTTCCAGAGTAGAGGGGGTAGCTCAGGTCAATCTAGTTGGTGGACAGGAACGAGAAATACAGGTTAACCTGAACGCAGCTAAACTACAGGCTTATGGACTATCCGCATTGGATGTCCAACAAACGATCCTTACGTCTAATCTTGATTTTCCTACAGGGAGTGTTAAAACAAAAGATCAGGATATCCTCATCCGCCTGGCCGGGAAGTACAGGTCTGTAGAAGAGTTACGAAACATCGTTGTCAGTACGGCTGACGATGGGGCACAGATTCGTCTAAAAGAGTTAGCTGACGTGCAAGATGCACAAAAAGATGTAGAGAAAATCGCTCGTGTTGACCGTAGCGCGTCTATTATTCTTCAAGTGCTTAAAACGTCTGATGCAAATGCCGTAAACGTAAGTGAAGGGGTCCGTAATATTATTGAACAACTGCAACAGGACTATAGCCAGGAAAACCTTGAAATCTTAGTTGCCAATGACACCTCCGAATATACACTTGAATCGGCAGATGCCGTTGTACATGATTTGTTTTTGGCTATCGTGCTTGTCGCTGTGGTAATGCTTTTCTTCTTGCATAGCTTGCGTAATGCGGTTATCGTAATGGTAGCTATCCCTGCTTCTTTGATAGCAACCTTTATAGGAATGGAGTTATTTGGATTCACCTTAAACTTAATGTCACTTTTAGGCCTTTCTCTTGTAGTGGGTATCTTGGTTGATGATGCCATCGTGGTTATCGAAAACATCTACCGTCACATGGAAATGGGCAAGAACAAAGTACGGGCCTCCTATGATGCCACGAAAGAGATCGGCTTCACAGTTGTTTCTATCACCATGGTAATCGTGGTAGTGTTCTTACCGATATCGGTAAGTACCGGTTTGGTCTCTGATATCTTGCGCGAGTTTTGTGTGGTGGTCATGATCTCTACACTCCTTAGTCTATTAGCCTCTTTCTCTATCGTGCCCTTACTCACTTCCCGTTTTGGAAAGCTGGAACGTATATCCGATAGAACATTTGTAGGACGCTTCGTATTAGGCTTCGAAAAAATGCTCCATCGCTTTACCAACTGGATTACCAATATTTTAAATTGGGCACTTGACCACAAAGCTATTACATTGGTTTCTGTTTCTTTACTTTTGGTATCGTCCTGCGGATTAACTTTCGGTGGGTTCATCGGTGCTGAATTTTTTGCGCAAGGTGACCGTGGAGAGTTTTTAGTTCAGATAGAACTGCCAAAAGATGCATCCATTGAACAGACGAACCAAATGGCCAGGAAAGCTGAAGAGTATTTAAGTACCAAAAAAGAAATCGTATCACTGATCACCACCGTTGGTCAATCGAGCGACAACTTTGGTGCCGATCAATCAACCGCTTATAAAGCTGAGATCACCGTAAAACTCGTCCCTAAAGGCGAGCGGGAAGACGCCTCCAATATTTATGCTGCTAAACTGAAGGGAGAAGTAGAACACCTGCTGGTTGGCGCCAAGGTCAAAACCGTTCCTGTAAGTATTTTGGGGATGGCAGAGCAGGCACCCATCGAAATGGTGGTTACAGGTTCAGATCTAGATAGTGTTTTAGCCTATGCCGAAAAAGCACGAGAGATACTGGCCAGCGTACCGGGAGCAGCTGAAACAAAACTATCTGTAGAAAGCGGTAACCCTGAGCTTACAGTAGAGGTCGACCGCGATAAGATGACAGCCTTAGGCTTGTCTCTTCAAACCGTTGGGTCAACCATGCAAACGGCTTTCAATGGCAACACCGATGGTAAATTCCGCCAAGGAGAATATGAATATGACATCAACATCCGCTTTGAAGATTATGACAGAAAGAATGTTGATGATGTAAAAAACCTATATTTTAGTAATGACGACGGTAAGCTTATCAAACTTTCGCAATTTGCTGACGTTAGGGAGGGTGCCGGACCAAGTCAGTTGGAAAGACGGGATAAAAGCACTTCAGTAAAAGTACAGTCTCAAGCCGTAGGCCGTCCATCAGGAACCATTATCCAAGAGTTTGAAGATAAATTGAGCGAAGTAAGAAAACCAACCGGTACTAATTACGTTTGGGGGGGAGATATGGAGAGTCAAGAGGAAGGGTTCGGATCATTGGGTACAGCACTGCTCGTATCGATTTTATTGGTATACCTTATTATGGTAGCCCTTTACGACAGCTTTGTCTATCCATTTGTAGTCATGTTCTCGATACCTTTGTCGGTAATTGGTGCACTATTAGCATTGGCACTGACAAATAACTCACTCAATATCTTTACCATCCTGGGGCTTATTATGCTGATTGGACTTGTCGCGAAAAATGCGATCATATTAGTTGACTTTACCAACCAAATGAAAGCAGAAGGTCATAACACACGCCAAGCCCTCATTCATGCAAACCACGCCCGTCTGCGTCCAATATTAATGACAACGATAGCTATGGTTATCGGGATGATGCCTATCGCACTAGCCTCCAGTGCCGGTGCTGAATGGAAAAATGGTCTGGCATGGGTAATTATTGGAGGTTTGATAAGTTCACTTTTCCTAACGCTTATCATTGTTCCGGTGGTTTATCAAGTGATGGACAATATTCTACACCGTTTTGGTCTTGATAAAAAAGGACGACCAATCGAAGAATTAATGATGGAAGAATATGAACATAAGGAAGTTAAGGAATACGAAAGTCATTATTAAGATTCTCCAAAATACTTCCATAACTATTAAAAAAGCCCTAGGTAAAACACTTAGGGTTTTTTTGGAGAATACCATTTTTAACCTTTAGTAATACTTCGACCTCACCAGCTGTTTATCGGCTACCTGAACAGCTGCAATTATGACCAGTGCAAATAATATCATCCCGGCATTTTCCCGTAGCATGCTAAAAATCAATTGAAGTATTTCTCACCAAAGAGAACAAAGAACAATCGCTAAAATGGGGGCTCATCTTACTATTCGGGGGGCTTGGACTGGTTGTCATTGAATTCATTCCCTACAGTGTTAACTCATCATCTCTTCCTTATGGTATCGAAACTGCATTTATTGCTGCTGGCTTTCTGTGTTACTATTTTTTAGTAAATAAACGCACAGGTAGTGTATAAGATAAAGCAGCAAGTAGAATGGGAACTTGGTGGAAATGTATAAACGTTTCCACTAATGTGTCTGCCGAGCGTCAGCACCAAGTAAAACCTGTTAAATAATTAAAAATCAAACCTATTATATTGTATTTTTGGGCATTCGAGATCACATACAACGTCAACACATGTCTAATTCTACCGCTTCAACAAATAGCTCGTTAAACAACTTTCGTAAAGTAGCCTTACTTGAAGGTATTTCATTTATTTTACTGGTTTTTATAGCCATGCCTTTAAAATATTGGGCAGATTTTCCCTTAGCGGTAAAGTATGTGGGATGGGCACACGGTATATTATTTATGGGCTATCTATTTATGCTTATCCAGTGTTCGATCGCTTATAGCTGGAAATTTGGAAGAGTAGTTTTGTTTTTTGTCGCCTCCTTATTACCTTTCGCTCCCTTTTTTGTAGAGAAGAAACTAAAGGAAGAAACGAGATAAACGAAACTGTAGTTGTTGCTGGCAAAAAGCGCTAGGGTCTATCTCCAGCGAAGGCATAGGTAATTTCTGTTTTACCATGAGGTACAGGGTTCCCCTCTACGTCTAAGTTTACAAACACCAGTTTATCAATAGTGAGAATGCTTTTACGGGTAATTTTATTACGTACTTCACAGGTTAAGGTGATAGACGTTGTTCCAAAATGAGTAGCTTTAATTCCTAACTCAATAATATCCCCTTGAGTTGCTGAGCTTACAAAGTTAATTTCTGATATAAATTTGGTCACAACTTTTGGATTACCTAATTGCACGATAGCATAAATAACAGCTTCTTCATCAATCCAACGCAACAAAGTGCCACCAAATAAAGTGCCATTGGGATTTAAATCTTCGGGTTTAACCCATTTACGTGTATGAAAATTCATAGGTTAATTAAAGTAAAATGAGGATAGAGTATACAGTATAAGGTTTTGGCTTAAACCTCATACTATATACTTACATTCAAATATTATATATGTATAGCTCTATTAGCCGTAGCCGCGAGAGCGGCTTCCTTAAACGATTCGGTATAAGTTGGATGAGCATGACAAATACGGGCAATATCTTCAGCCGACGCACGGTACTCCATCGCTACCACTGCCTCCGCTATAATATCTGCCACCCTTGGCCCGATCATATGTACACCTAAAATTTCGTCGGTATTTGCGTCTGCCAATACTTTGATGAAACCTTCCGTATCCATACTGGCACGTGCTCTTCCACTAGCTTTAAAAGGGAACGAACCCACCTTATATTTTTTCCCTTCATCTTTCAACTGTTCCTCTGTTGCTCCCACACTGGCAACTTCAGGCCAGGTATATACTACTCCTGGAATGAGGTTATAATTGATGTGTGGTTTTTGCCCTGCTATTAATTCGGCTACATATGTCCCTTCTTCTTCTGCCTTATGGGCAAGCATGGCCCCTTTCACTACGTCGCCAATCGCATAAACACCTTTAACCGGTGTTTCCAGATCTTCATTTACAGGAATTTTCTTCCCTCTTTCTTCCAGCTTAATTCCAAGAGCCTCTAGATTCAGCCCTTCGCTAAAAGCAGTACGTCCTACCGCTACCAAGCAATAATCGCCATCAACGGTTACCGCATTACCCTTAGCATCTTCTGCAGTAACGGTAACCGTTTTCCCTTTTACCGTAGCACCCGTTACTTTATGGCTTAATAAAAACTCAAAGCCAAGACCTTTTAATGATTTTTGAAGTTCCTTACCTAAGCCCTTATCCATAGTCGGAATAATGGAATCTAAATATTCCAAAACGGTGACTTTAGCGCCCAAGCGAGCATATACTGAGCCTAATTCCAAACCTATCACTCCCCCGCCAATTAATATGAGCTTTTTAGGAACTTCAGTTAAGTTCAGCGCTTCGGTAGAAGTTATGATACGTTTTTTGTCAATTTTTATACTAGGTAACGACGCAGGTTTAGAACCTGTTGCAATGATCACATTTTTAGCCGTAATCTCTTCCGTTGCATCATCTCCTTTGGTGATTTTTATCGTATTTTTATCAACAAAAGAACCAACGCCCTGATAGGTGGTTACCTTATTTTTTTTCATCAAAAATGTAATACCACCGGTAGTTTGTCCAACAACATCATTCTTACGTTTGATCATTTGTTTCAGATCCACTTTAAGGTTGCTTAAATTGATCCCATGTTCTGAGAAGTGTTTGCTTGCATTATGATAATGCTCGCTGGAATCTAATAACGCTTTGGAAGGGATGCAGCCTACATTTAAGCAAGTACCACCTAACGTGTCGTATTTTTCAATTATTGCTGTTTTCAATCCTAATTGACCGCAACGGATGGCAGCCACATAACCGCCAGGTCCGCTACCTATAACTACTACGTCGTATTGCATGAACTTTTTATTTTCTTTTAATGATAATCAAACGATCAAAGTTACAAAAATATTAAGCCCGTTCAGCATAAAATAGGCGAAAAAGGGTAAAACAAAAAACAGTATATCGTAAAAAAAACGCCTCCGCAGGAAAAATCCTGCGGAGGCGTTTTTTTTACGATATACTAAATTATTCTGCTACGATTTTTCCACGCATGGTACCCCAATGGCCGGGAAAGCTACAGATAAATTCGTAAACGCCAGCTTTTGGCAATGTAAATTCAATCTCATCTGATTCTCCGGGACCTAAAAGTTTAGTATGTGCGATAATGGAGGAAGCAAAAGTTGATGGAATATATTCTTCATCTTTCGCCTTGAATGCTTCGCCACCAAAAGAGGCTACGTCAGTTCCTTCGTCTAATACAACCGCATTGTGGCCCATAGATTCTACAGGTTGAACGCCTACATTTTTAAGCTTCAGTTTTACAGTCTCACCAGCTTTTACTTTAAACAAATCTTTATCGAAGCGCATGTCATCTGATCCTTCAAGCTCAATGTGATCGGTTAGCTCTACGTCTTCAATACCCGGAACTGTAGCAGCAGGTGCTTCAGTCGATGTAGAGGCCGCACTTTCATGCTCATGGTTAGCAGATGAACCGCTATCCCCTCCACCACAAGAGGCTAAAAACAATGCCGCCGCAATAGCTGGCACCATAAATACTTTCTTCATTTCTTTCTTTCTTTTGTTTTTCTAATTTTAGCTACCTACAAACTTATTAATAATTTATCAAAATCTTTCGACATCAACGCTTTAATTTTCAATATTCAGCGTAACACTTTCCGCCTACTTAAAGAATTGGATGCCTTTCAAATGGTTTTTCACGGTCAAATAGGTACCGGTAAGTGTGGTGGGTCTTGTAAATACGTGCCCCTATTTGGGTCGCCAAATTCATCATTTTCGGATTAAAATCACCGATCCAATTCATTTGCAGCTCTTCATATCCTGTTTGACGTCTTCTGTTAATAAATATTTTAGCCGACTCCATGATCAACGCCACTTCCACCCCCTTTCGTTGGTGTTCGGGCACCACACCAAACACTATCCCAAATAATGTTTTGCATCTTTTGAAACATCTATTCCAAAGCAAGGCCAACAATCCTTTGATCCCAATCCTACCATTTACATGTTTGACCAAAAGCTGATTGACGTCTGGTATACTGATAAAGAAACCCACAGGCTGTCCGTCGTAATAAGCAAACCATAAACCTAAAGGGTCCACTATGGGTTTTAAATTCTTCATAAGTTTTTTTGCTTGCGATGCAGTCATTTCACCAACACCATCGTGCCGTACCCAAGCTTTATTATATACTGCTCGAAATTGTTCAGCAGCCTTATATAAATCCTTTCTCCTAATATAATCAAAGGTATATCCTTTCATTCCCAACAAGCGCTTGGCTTTGGCAATATATCGCTCGCTGATCGCCAATTCTAACTTGCGCTGGTAGGTGTATTGTTTATAATAAAGTCGAAACCCATAGGCCTCGAACAGCTCGCGATAATAAGGTAGATGGTAATTACTGCAATAACAGGGTTCAACGAAGCCATCTACCAACAGTCCCCACCAACGCTCTCGGCTACCAAAGTTAACCGGTCCATCCATCGCTTCCATGCCATGCGCAAAGAGCCATTCTCTAGCGGTATCAAAAAGTAAAAAAGCAGCTTCCTCATTATTTATACATTCAAAAAAGCCACAGCCTCCCGTAGGTTGTTCATAATTTGCCGCACTTACCTGATCGTAAAAAGCCGCAATCCGGCCAATACATTGTTCATGATGGTCAAAAAGCAGCCACCTGCAACAATCGCCATACGCAAACATGCTGTTTTTTTCTCTGTCAAAGACATTGGTAATATCTTCGTCCAATGGCCTGATGTAGTATTTATCATTGGCGTATAACGTCAAAGGCATCTCTAAAAATAAACGGGACAGTTCGGGAGTATCTACCTTTTTAACTTTCATTCAGATCACCAGTATTTTTAACTAATATAATTTTTCCTGTACACGAAATAAAGAAAAAAAGCAACGTTTTCCTTTTTTTTGCGTCTAATTAAATAAACTAATATATATTTATAACAAAAACGCTCCATAAAATGAAACGATTACTTTACTCTCTTGGATGGCTTGCGGCCTTGGTGCCCTTTTTATGCATCGGTATTGCCCATGCTGCAATCACCAATAAATCGGCTGATGAAACCCGTCAAGTTTCTGGTTTCCATGCCATTGAAAACATTGGAAGCATTGATTTGGAAATCACTTTGGGTTCCTCAGAATCATTGAAAATTATCGGCAATCAAGAAGCCATTGATTTAGTAGAAACTGAAGTTAAAAATGGCGTATTAGTTATAAGTATCAAAAAGAACAATAAAAACCTCTTTAATAATTGGAGAGTTCAAAAGAATCTTTTAATTCAAATTAGTGCTAAGTCTTTAGATGCTTTGACGCAGCGCGGATCTGGAGACATCGTAGTTAAAAATCAGATACAGGGCGATCAGTTACAAGTAGCGCTTATAGGGTCTGGCGATATAGAGTTGCCTGTAAATGTCAAAAAGCTCTCCGCATCGATAGTCGGTTCGGGAGACATAGACATTAAAGGAACAGCTGAATCGGCTGATATTACGATTCAGGGTTCTGGCGATTTTGACGGCAGTGCTTTGAAAACACGTGATAGCAACGCCAAAGTGAGTGGCTCGGGAGACATCAGCATCTATGTATCGAATACGCTAAACGCTCACCTATCTGGGTCTGGTGATATCAGCTATAGTGGTAATCCAAAAGAGGTAAATAAACAAAAATCGGGATCAGGCGATATTTCTGGAAGGTAACTAGTCTTTCAATTTGATCCCGCCCCCTAGGTTATAGCGAAGCAACAGCATTTGTTGGTTGCTGATTTGTCCTGGCGTAAAATGTAAACTCAGCATAAATGACCCTTCGAGGTTTGCCAACCGGAATGGTTTCCAACCTAGATCAAGTCGGTTATAGGTGTCTTTGGTATAAAAGCGGTCGCCAAACATGATATCATGCGCTTGTCCCTTGTAGAAAGTGTTATTCAGAAAAACAGCTCTATATGCGGCGTGTACATCGATAATTGCTCCTTTCGGGGTACGGCTTTCGTATAATCCCCGCTGTCTATCGAGCGACAGTAACATACCTGCACTAAAGGTTAATGAATCGAGCGTTGTCCGTTTACTTAAATCCAGACCTAACTGCAACATACCTGTCATGTTATCCCTTACGGGGAAAGTTTCATTTAAACTGCTTGCGGTATGCAACATGGTTAAATGGTGAGAAAAAAAGAATAGATTCTTTTGAAATTTTCCTGAAAGACCTACCATAAACTGCTCCCGATCGTTTGCTGTTTGTCTACTGGTCCAGTCTACCCATAGTTGCTGATGAAAGCCCTCTTTTTGGTATCTCAAAAATAACCCTTCTATATTAGGCCGATAATACATTAAGGTATCATTCAAAACCGCTCTTGGATAATCCCCGATCAGATCCACTCGGGGGAAGGCTCCCAGGTAAAAAGAAACACCTTTATTTTCATAGTTATAGTAAGCTGTTGGGTTAACTTTAGCTCCAAAAGGTTGTGCACCGAACTCCTGCAAAAAATTTATTCCAAAGCGCACGCGGTGAATACTATCTACGCTGATACCAATCTCCGGAGCTACTCGGATACCTAAAATAGACTGCGAGTAGAGTCCTGCATTCGTATATTCCCGGTTATCAGCGAAACCAAAGGTATGCAGATTCCACTCTAATCGTTGCTGTGCTTTGACAAAATAGCCAAACAAACACAAACACAACATGCAAAACGTCTTCTTCATTTACCTATCGTTAATCAATCAAGCAACAAAAAAGCGGTTGAGTATGATCACTCAACCGCTTTTTGCCTATTTCAATTAAATGCCCAATAATAGTCTGGCGGGATCTTCCAGCAGTTCTTTTACCCGAACCAGGAAGCTTACAGATTCTCTTCCGTCTACTATACGATGGTCATAAGATAATGCAATATACATCATTGGCCGGATAACGACTTCTCCATTAATGGCCACCGGACGTTCAACAATATTGTGCATACCTAATATCGCCGATTGTGGTGCATTGATAATAGGTGTTGACATCATAGATCCAAACACGCCACCATTGGTAATCGTGAAGGTACCGCCGGTCATCTCTTCAATAGTTAATTTATTGTCGCGCGCTTTTGTAGCCAGATCACGTATGGCTTTCTCAATTTCGTCGAGCGAAAGCGATTCTGCGTTCCTTACCACAGGCACTACCAGGCCTTTCGGCGCAGAGACAGCGATGGAAATATCAGCAAAGTCGCTATAAACGATTTCATTATTGTCTATACGTGCATTAACCGCCGGCCATTCTGCCAAGGCGGTGGTTACTGCCTTTGTGAAGAAAGACATGAAGCCTAAGCCTATACCATATTTATCTTTGAATTTGTCCTTATATTTCGCACGTAAATCCATGATCGGCTTCATGTCGACTTCGTTGAAAGTAGTCAACATAGCGGTTTCGTTTTTTACAGAAACCAAGCGTTTTGCGATCGTCTTGCGAAGCGATGACATTTTCTCCCGACGTTCTTCACGAGCACCAGCCACTGGTTTTTGACTCGATTCCCTGGGAGTAGTATCGGTTGTAGCTTTAGGTTGCTCACTTTTCTTTTCGGCAGTTTTTTCCGCCTTCAATGCATCCTCTTTGGTAATGCGACCATCTTTTCCAGTACCTTTAACCTCCTTAGGATCAATACCTTTTTCTTTCAATATCTTCGCAGCAGCCGGAGACGGAGTCCCTGCGGCATAATTTTCTTCCTTCTCCTCGTCACCATCATTTTTCCCTTCAGGCTGCTTCTCCTCTTTTGCATCAGCAACAGACGTTTCTTCTTTGGTCGACGGTTTGGAATCACCAGCCTCTCCTTCTTCAATGATACACACCACAGCGCCGATCTCTAAAGTATCACCTTCTTGAGCAACAATTTTCAGAATACCGGCTTTCTCAGCCGGAAGTTCAAAAGTTGCTTTATCTGACTCTAATTCGGCCAGGTTTTCATCCATTTCTACATAGTCACCATCATTTTTTAACCATTGCGACAAGGTAACCTCTGTTATCGACTCGCCAACGGTAGGAACTTTTATTTCTACTCCCATAATATTTTTATTGTTAATCTACTTTAGATGCTACTTTAGTTGTTTTTTTTACCTGCTTTTTGGCTTCCGTTCCTGCACTATCATCGGCAAAAGCCCTACTAATCAATGAAAGCTGTTGCGCATTATGTTGTTTTGAATAGCCTGTAGCTGTACTGCTGCTTTCCCTGCGGGAAATCACATCCAGCTCTACACTTGTTCTACGATATTTACGGCATATATATGGCCATGCCCCCATATTCTCTGGCTCTTCCTGTACCCAGAAAAACTTCGTAGCATTTTTATATTTATACCGGATAGCCCGTATTTTATCAGTTGGCGAAGGATACAGCTGTTCTACCCTAACAATGGCCACGTCTTTACGCTTATCATCTTGTTGTTTTTGCAAAAGATCGTAGTATACTTTCCCGCTACAGAGTAACACCCTTTTCACATCCGTATTTTTTACGTAGGTATCATCAATAATTTCCTGAAACTGGCCTTTGGTAAAATCAGTCAATTTACTCACTACCTTAGGATGTCTTAACAAGCTTTTTGGTGTAAACACAATCAATGGCTTCCTGAAATCACGATGTAACTGCCGTCTTAACAGGTGGAAAAAGTTAGCTGGTGTAGTACAATTGGCCACCTGTATATTATTTTCGGCACAGGCTTCCAAGAATCGCTCAATCCGGCCCGAGGAGTGTTCAGGCCCCTGCCCTTCATAACCATGAGGCAGAAGCATAACCAGACCATTAGAGCGTTTCCATTTAGTTTCTGCGCTCGACAGGTACTGATCGATCACAATCTGTGCACCGTTAAAGAAGTCTCCAAACTGAGCTTCCCATACCGTTAAACATTGCGGGTTTGCCAGCGCATAACCATACTCAAATCCCAAAACACCATATTCAGATAACAATGAATTATAAATATCGAATTTTACCTCACCGTCTTTGTCTTTAATAGATCGCAATGGAATATATTCCTCTTCCGAATCTTCGAGGGTTATTACCGCATGGCGATGCGAAAAGGTACCACGTTCTACATCCTGACCTGAAATACGTACCCTGGATCCTTCTTCCAGCAGGGTACCATAAGCCATCAATTCACCCATCGCCCAATCGTAAGCGTCTTCGGTGATCATTTTGCTCCTTGCTTCAAAAAGCCTTGCCGTCTTTCCAAAGAATTTTTTATCCTTGGGAAGCGTGGTAATCTTTTTGGCAATTTCCAGAAACCTTGCTCTGTCTACCGCTGTAGCAGCAGGTTTAAAGATATCTTCATATTTAGCCGGCTTCAAACCTTTCCAAGCACCGGAGAACATTGGATTAACATCGGATAAGGTTTCCGCCTCTTTTGATTCATCCAACCGTTGCTGTAATAAGGCTTTAAAGTCCTTTTCCATTTCTTTTGCCAAATTGGCGTCCACACTTCCCTGCTCCTGTAATTTCTTATTGTAAATCTCCCTCGGGTTAGGATGTCCGGCTATCGCCTTATATAATTTTGGCTGAGTAAATTTTGGCTCATCAGCCTCATTATGACCATAACGTCGGTAACATAGGATGTCGATATAAACGTCTGTATGGTAACGTTGACGGTATTCAACAGCCATATTAATAGCAAACACTAACGCTTCTACGTCATCCCCATTTACATGGAACACCGGCGAAAGTGTAACCTTGGCCAGGTCAGTACAATACGTAGATGAACGGGCATCCTTAAAATTTGTGGTAAAACCTATTTGATTGTTAATGACCAAGTGTATAGTTCCTCCCGTAGAATATCCATCAAGTTTAGACATCTGTGCCACTTCATAAACTATCCCTTGGCCAGCTATAGCTGCATCCCCATGAATTAAAATAGGAGCTATCTGAGTCTTATCCCCATCATATTTCATATCAATCTTAGAGCGCACCAAGCCTTCTACAACCGGATCAACCGCCTCCAAATGGGACGGGTTAGGGCATAAACTTAAATGAACATCCTTACCGTCATTTGTTTTAATATCCGTTGAAAATCCTAAGTGATACTTTACATCCCCGCCAAAATCAGGTTCCCCTGCCGATGCAACCGTTTTGCCCTCGAACTCGGAAAATATATCTTTATAGGTTTTGCCCATAACATTCGCCAACACGTTTAAACGTCCACGATGGGCCATACCAATCACAAATTCCTTAATCCCTAAATCGGCTCCTTTTTCGATGACTGAGTCGAGCGCTGGGATAACACTTTCTGCCCCTTCAAGCGAAAAACGCTTCTGACCAAGAAACTTCGTTCCCAAAAAGCTTTCAAAAACAACAGCCTCGTTCAATTTCTGTAATATCCGCTTCTTTTTCTCGATAGAAAAATTAGGTCGGTTACGGGTACCTTCCATGTGTTCCGTTAGCCACTTCACCTTTTCAGGGTGGCGGATATACGTAAACTCTGCGCCTATCGATTCACAATAGGTTTCTTCGATTAAACTCCGGATATCTCTCAGTTTTGCAGGCCCGATACCAAGTTCCACTCCCGCATTGAATACGGTATCCATATCCGCCTCAGATAGACCGAAAGTTTCCAACTCCTTACCAGGAAAATATGGTCTACGTTCGCGCACCGGGTTCGTCTTAGTGAACAGGTGACCGCGATCACGATACCCATTAATCATATTGAGCACATTTATCTCTTTCAGTGAGTGCTCAGAAATATCTCCCCCTTCAACAGGCTTTCCTCCTTCTGCCTGCTCTCCAAATTCAAATCCTTCAAAAAATTTCTGCCATCCGAAATCGACCGAATCAGGGTCCTCTTTATACGCTTTATACAGCGATTCTACGTAACTTGAGTCTGCGTTACTAAGATATGAAAATCTGTCCATTTACTTTTTAATACGATGTGCTGACAAAGTTATAAAATATCTGATGTAATGCACATTAAATCACATTTATTTATAAGTCAGCATAAAAATTTTAGCGTCTTTCTCTTCTATTGATTTGTTCTCATTATGCTCAACAAAACAGCGGGGCTTATGTTTAGCTTACGGGTGTTTTCTGTTTAAAAAGCCAACGTTTTACATAGTCCCCTTTCGGATCAAAAGCTGCCTGCATTTTTTTTACATCTTTAATGCCGTTATCTTTCAAACTACTCCCTGCTCCCGCTATATGAGCCCAGTTACCATAGTTGGAAGAAGGGCCGTAATCAATCAATTTATCTTCAAAGTAAGCGGCACCAAGCAAATGGCTAAGACCCAAGTCCTCCACTAAATAATGAGCTACTAAAGCTCTGGCTGCGTGAGGCATAAAGCCAACCTCATTAAGCTGCCGCATTGCTGCGTCTACCAGATCGTTCCCTGTTTCACCCTTTTTCCAAGCCTCAAACGCAGGTGTCTGTTCAGGCGATCGATTGATAGGCGTTGCTGAAAAGCCATTGGTCGTAAAAAACCGATTTCCATATTTTTTAAACATAAAACGGAAATAATCGCGCCATAACAGCCCCTGTATAATGGTTGATGCCGTTTTTTTAGAAAGCCTCTGATCTTCATAGCGTTTTACGGTATGATAAACGGTGTGGGCCGACAAACACCCCATGGCAATCCAAGGAGACAAAATCGTCCCATTGTCTGCACCCATTTTTTCACTTAATGCACAGGGTTCTTCAGCAATGACCGCCTGAAGCTGCTCGATAGCTGCGCTTTCACCCCCTGTGAAGGCAGATTGCCTCGCTAAAGCCATTTCAGCATCACCAAACCCCAAGTCGCGTAGACTTGGCAATTCATCATCAGATACAAAATCATCTGGAAGGGTAATGGTCTCGGGAACACCCAAGCTGGGACGGATAGCCGTCTCTCTTTCAATTTTCTTTCGAAAAGTCGAAAAAGCATCAGGAATATCTTTAATAGGAAAGGGTAGGTCTTCTTTATGATAAAGCGTATGCCCGATAAAGTGCTTCAAGTTGAGTCTCTTGCGCCAAAGAGCTTCTTCTACCAGGGTAGAAATATTCGTTTCCTCTTCTGCCACTTCCCTGTGGTGATACACCTCCTTAACGTCATACTGGGTGGCTAAATCGGGCAACAACTCTTCCGGGTGGCCCGTAGTTACCAATAAATCGCCTCCACGTGCACGCAAAGAAGTGCGCAGATCACTCACACTTTCCAAGATAAACTTTGCGCGTAAAACACCCGTCTTTTGCAAACCATTCGTCAAATAACCAAAATTTCGGGGATCAAATATGTATACAGGAACCACCTTGTCTGCCCGTTCTATCGCTTGCCACAATATCTCGTTATCGCGCACACGAAGATCATTTCTGAACCAAACAAGGATTGTATCTTTATTCATTCTTAATACAGGGAAATATTAACCTCAAATATACTGGTTTTTAGCCGCATAAAACAAAGTTTTACCTACTAAAAACGAAGCTTTACACTATTCTAACAAATGTTCAAACAACATTTTATGCCTCTTCTTTCGCCTCCCCAGTCATAAATGCTTACTATTGCAAAAAATTCACTTTTAATTAAACAGAAAGAACAATACAATTGTAGTATACAAGTGACATAGGCCAAGCGAAAATGAATACACTAATTGCTGGATTAAACAATTATTTAGGGAAAAGACTTGCTTTACATTTAGCAGATGAAGGATACCAGATTTCTTGTTTAGTACGTAATGATAAACATTTCCTAAACACCACGGAAACTCGTCCAAACCTTTTCGTTATAAAAGGCGATCTACTTCGGGAGAAGTACCATCCATCCATCAACGAGCATATGGATGTAGCCATATATCTGAGCCAAGATTCGGCAGAATGGAACGAGCAATACAAAAACCTGGAGTTGCTGTCATTGACGAATTTCATCAAACAGGCCAGGAGAACCAATAGCCAACAACTCATCTATATTACCCGGCTCCGAACCCCTTTTATAAAAGATGTGCAGCAAATTTTGATAGACAGCTACATCTCCTATACTATTGTTCGGGTTAGCAACATCATAGGCAAGGGTTCTATTCTTATGGAAATGATGAAAAAAATCTCGTCGAAGTTTTTTATTTTCACCAATAAACGCTTAGTGAAGATGCGGGCACAACCCATCGCATTACATGATCTGCTCACTTATCTCAATTTTATCACACTCAACCCGGCAGCATTTAATCAGAACTTTGATTTAGGCGGACCCGACATTTTGAGTTACAGGGATATGTTGAGCGCTTATTTGAAGTTACGCCGATTAAAGCGTCCGATCATCACATTACCTAGCTTTAACAATCGCTTATCGGCCATATTTATCAGCCTTACTACGGGTATCAACGTATCAACGGCGCGGGCATTCGGCCAACATATCACAGGAGACCTTTTATGTGAAAACAACCATATTCATGATCTCTTTCCACACGAATGCTTAACATTCGAAGAAGCATTAAAGGAAGCACTTAACGATTGATTGTATCATTTAACCATTGTCCACCGTCATATATAAAAAGCTTTACTTTATTACAAAATTGTCGAAATGAATAAAATACTAGTTACAGGTGCCAGTGGCATGGTAGGAGAAGCATTGATAGCAGCATTAGTAAGTAAAGGATATACCATACATGCATTAACGCGAAAAGCCAAAAGCAACACATCGTCTGTCAGTTATTTTACATGGGATCTGGAAGAAGGCGCGATAGATAAATCCTGTATCACCGATGTAGAAGCCATTATCCATCTAGCTGGAGCAGGTATCGCAAAAAAACCATGGAGCAAAAATGTGCGGATAAATATTCTAAAAAGCAGAACAGACAGTATTCAGCTCATCTACCAGTTATTGCAATCGACGCCCCACCGGGTAAAAACGGTAATTTCTGCATCAGCCACAGGTTATTATGGTAATCGTGGCGACGAATTGTTAACGGAAGAGCGCGTACCTTCAGATGACTTTTTAGGCCAAACCTGCCTCGCTTGGGAACAAGTTGTTTCACAAGCGGCCTCTTACGGTATCCGCACAGTATCGTTAAGGAGTGGTATTATTTTAAGCAAAGAAGACGGGGCTCTTCCATTAATGGCGAAACCCGTTAAGCTAGGCCTTGGCGCAAAATTGGGCAACGGCAGACAATACACGCCATGGATTCACCTAGAAGACGCTGTGGCCATGTATATTTTTGCTTTGGAACACGAAGGGCTCCGTGGCGTCTATAATATGGTAGCTCCCGAAACCATCACCAATAAAACGCTCAATCGGGCGTTGGCAAAAACCCTTAAGAAACCGCTATGGGCGCCACCTGTGCCAGCCTTCCTTATTCGTTCCATTATGGGAAAAATGAGTGATCTACTTCTACACAGCACTAGGGTATCCGCCGAACGTATAAGCAACGCAGGATTTAAGTTCAAGTATCCTACTATCCGGGAAGCTTTAACCAATATATATATAAAGCCTGCAGAAGATGAGCAAAAAGAATGAGATAGCCATCCACTGGTTTCGTCGGGACCTGAGGCTAAATGACAATGCAGCTCTTGTTCATGCACTAACCAGTGGCCGTCGTGTGCAACCCGTTTTTATTTTTGACCACAACATCCTGTCTAAACTGGAAGACAGCGATGATGCCCGGGTCGCCTTTATCCACCAGCAGTTAGGAACCCTTAACCAGCAATTAAAAAGACATCACACGGCTATTGCAATATATCACGATAGACCCGAGATCGCATGGAAGAAGATTATACAGGATTTCGAGCCTGCGGCTGTTTATTATAATCACGATTACGAACCTTACGCCAGAGAGCGAGATCAACGAATTAATGACTTTTTAACTAAAGAAGGTTTGGGAGTATTTACCTTCAAAGATCAGGTGATTTTTGAAAAGAATGAGCTCCTAAAGGCTGACGGCACACCCTATACCGTTTACACACCCTATAAGAACAAATGGTATGCACAACTGGATAACCAGGATTACCATATCTTATCGGCTTCTGACGGTAGCTATCACACATACAGGCAAGCACTCCCATCTTTGAAATCCCTCGGTTTTGAAGCTACGTCTCAGGCTTTCCCTGATAAGCACTATAAGGGTGTGATGGAAAGTTACAGCGAAACCCGGGATATACCGTCGGATGAACATGGTACCAGCCGAATGAGTTTACATCTGCGTTTTGGCACGGTAAGTATCCGTCGATTGGTTCAGGAGGCCCTGCAGGCGAAAGAAAAAACCTGGCTCGATGAGCTCGTCTGGCGAGAGTTTTTTATGATGATTCTATGGCATTTCCCTCATACGACCCATAAAGCCTTCAAAAAAGCCTATGACGGCATCCGATGGCGCAATGATGAAAAAGAATTCGAAACCTGGTGTGCCGGGCAAACCGGGTACCCTTTGGTAGACGCCGGAATGCGCCAGCTGAATGAAACTGGATTTATGCATAACCGGGTAAGAATGGTCGTCGCAAGCTTCCTTTGCAAGCATCTATTGATCGATTGGCGTTGGGGTGAAGCCTATTTTGCGCGGAAGTTACAGGATTACGAGCAGAGCAGTAATGTGGGCAACTGGCAATGGGCCGCAGGGTCGGGAACCGATGCGGCGCCCTATTTTCGGGTATTCAACCCTGAATTACAGCAAAAGAAATTTGACCCGAATCTGGAGTATATAAAACGCTGGGTACCTGAATTTGATGACCCATTTAAATATCCGAAGCCCATCGTGGAACATAAAAAAGCCCGCGAACGGGCTTTGGAAGTATATAAACATGCTTTGAACGATGAGCTTTAAACTATTCGTCCTCATCACTGCTACTGTCGTCTCGGACGGTAATACTGAACTCCAGTGGACTAAACGGAATGTTCCCTCCAGCATAACCATAGGCACTTTTAGAAGGCGAAAAAAAACGGACTTCCCCGCCCTTGTTTAACTTAGGCACAACTTCCCTCCAAGCAGGAATAAGTCCCGTTAGAGCAAAACTAGCTGAGTCAGAGCGTTCAATATCATTACCATTAAATAATGTAAGGGCATACGCAACGGTTACAGTGGAATCCACCGTAATCGGATCACCAGTTCCTTGTTCACTAATATGATAATAGATACCGCTTTCGGTTGTTTCATATTCTTCCAGATTCAATCCGAGCGCTTCAATACGTTTACGAATAGAGGCATCTTCATAAGCAGGCATACTGGCACTATCAATTACGTGTAACACATAATCCATGGATGCATTGGGGGGTATGCCTAAGTCGTCATTCCCGTTAGGGCCGTAGTTCAATAATCTTGACGGAATGAGCACCCGAACCTTTCCATCAGCTTTTTGCAGTACGTTACGAAGAATATGCTTTAAACCTTCGTCTCTCTCGAAAATTTCCTGATAATTAGGTGACGCTGCGGCACTGGATCCCTGCGGTGATGATCCTAAAAAATAACCTAAATAGTCCATGTAGCGATTAGAGGCAGAAAAGGTGTCTGCTACATTATAAGAGCCATCGAGCGATTTTACCGTATATACGATGGGGTATCTGCCTGTGTAGTCAAGTTCAGCGCCTTTTCCTTCTTCTACAACCTGGTAGTACATTCCCGTATTTCCTAGGGGCTGCACATTCAAATTATTAGCTTGGATATAAGCTTCAATATTTTGTGCATCCAACGCTTCTACGCTTTGATATTCTTGCTTATTACAAGCAGCGAATACCGTCAAAACCAATAAACAGCCAACAGCTAATTTTTTAAGGGGAGAGATCATTTACGATATAATGTTATTTTTTATTTTAAAGTGTCATTTTGTAAAAATCGACAATTTTAATTCACGTTATTCTGGTCAGGAGACTTTTTTATATCAAGCACCTCGATATCAAAATCCAAAGGGGAATTTGCCGGTATATCCGCATTGGGTTGATTTCTATAAGCATAAGGAGAGGGTGTAATAATTCTTATTTTCGCTCCTTTCTGCAAACCTGTCTCCAGCAGTCCACCTATCTCATGCTCGCCAATCTTTGCAGGATAAAAAGCAATCTGCCAAGCAGTGATCACTCCGGGCTGCGTCTGAGTTGGTAACAAGTTAAAATAACCATTATTGGCGTCTGTTGTATCTGGGTTTAAATTTTCATCAAATACTGTCCCATCGAGCAATTTTCCGGTGTACTTTACCAAGATCTGTGCATTTGCCAACTGGCTCTCCCCGGTATTATCACTGGTATCTAGATAATTAAAATCACCTTCTCCCGGATCTTTGAGCACATACCAAATACCGGTTTGTTGATGTAATTCTGCAGAATCAGACAAGCCCTGCGCTGTGATATAAGCAGATAGCATAGAGGCTTCCCGTTCAAGAATAGCCTGCTGATCATATACATCTACATCGTCCTTATTACAAGATACGATGATAATGCCCAAAAGAATGGTTAACACACAGGTATAGATTCCTTTCATATTAAATCACGGCTAAGCGTTTTACAAAGTTATGGATTTAATTTATTAAATGGATGGATTAACATTTTTTAACATCAATGTGCCCCCGCCACTTCTACTTTTCCCTTTGCGTTTTTTAACATTAGGATAAATGGTACGCAGATTAGAAATGCCAAACCGATATACAAAAATACATCCATATAGGACAGCACTGCCGCTTGCCCGGTGATCGACCCATCCAAAGCTTTCAATGCCGCAGTCTTTGCTTGATTGGGAGCCATTCCATGTTGCATAAAATTAGCGATCAACCCCTGGTACTTTTGCTGAAACATGGGGTTATCTGGGCTAATATGTCCAATTAAATCACTTCGATGTAAAGCGTTACGTCTACTCATAAAAGTAGTAATCAATGCAATACCAAATGAACCACCCAATTGACGCATCATGCCGGTAAATGCCGCGCCCTGTCCGATCTCTTTACCACTTAGGGTGGATAAAGACAAGGTTGAAACCGGTATAAACAATAAACTCATTGCGACGCCGCGCAACATGAGCATCCAAAAGAAAGCATCCTCTCCGGTATCGGGCGTCAAAATTTTATACCCCCAAATACAAAAAAGAAAAAACAGGAACATACCGGTTGCGGCCAGATATTTTTGCTTTACTCCCCGCTGAATGGCCTGTCCTATGATAGGCATCATGAAGGCGGTCATCAAAGATGCCGGCACCATGAGTAGACCGGCCTGATAGGCCGTCCAGCCCAAGGAGTTCTGTGTATATAGCGGGATGATAAACGTAGAACCGTACAAACCAAAACCGAGAATAAAGGATAGTACGGTACCGACACGTAAATTACCATTTTTCAATACCCGGAGCTCTACAATAGGGTTTTTACAGGTAAGTTCCCGCCAAACAAAAAGATAAATACTCAGCACACATATTACCGACAGAGCCAAAATCATACTGTCATTAAACCAGTCTTCTTCTTGCCCTCGCTCCAGTACAAACTGCAGCGAACCAACCGCAGCCGCCAAAAAGGCTATTCCCCACCAATCGATTTGACTGGCCGATTTCTTTTCGCCGTATTTCGGACTTTTGATAAACTTTAAGGTAAGCATCACGGCAATGATTCCGATGGGAATATTGATGTAAAAAATATAGGGCCAACTGTAATTTTCCACAATATATCCTCCAAGCGGCGGCCCCAATGTCGGTCCGACAATCACGCCTAGCCCATAGAGCGCCTGTGCCATTCCCCGCTTTTCTACCGGGAAAACCTCGGTGATGATGGTTTGCGAGGTTACCAATAAAGCACCCCCACCCACACCCTGCAAAAACCGGAAGAGAATGAGCTCCCACATCGTATTCGCATTACCGCATAAAAAAGAACATACCGTAAATAAAATAACGGATGCCGCAAAATAATTACGCCTACCAAACTGCTCCGAAAAAAAGCTGGTCAATGGCACCACAATAACGTTACCGATAGCATAGGCTGTAATTACCCAACCTATTTCACTGAGTGTAGCCCCCAAGTTTCCACGCATCTCGTTAAGCGCCACATTTATAATGGTGGTATCTACGATTTCCAATAAGGCACATAAAATAGCTGTAATCGTAATTATCGCTCTTCGAAAACCGTATTCTACCAATGAATTCTGTTCCATAATTTATTTTATTTCGCTCCCTAAACTTTACGCATCCCTAATAGCCGTCTAAACAATAGGCCACGAATACCCGATGTAGCGATATGCACAAAATGTATTTGCTTAGAGGTGTACATCCACCAGTACATTCATCCCTGTACGGAGTTTAGCCATAAATGCCGGGTCATGTCCCTCCTCAAAATCGATTCTTACCGGTATCCTTTGCACGACCTTAACGAAATTTCCTGAAGCATTATCCGGGGGAAGTAGGGACTGTATGGCTCCGGTTGCGGGCGAGAAGGAAACCACGGTACCTTCCAGCGCTACGTCTGGGTATGCGTCTACGGTAATCGATACCTTCTGCCCCAATTCCATTCTCGTTAACTGCGTCTCCTTGAAATTAGCGATCACCCATTTTTCATCTAAGGGAACAATACTGAACAACGATTGTCCTGCAGCGAGGTACTGTCCCGGCTGCAGATTTACCTTACCCACCTGGCCATCGATAGCTGCGGTTATCACGGTATACGATAAGCTCAGCTGTGCCGATTCGACCTCAGCCTCCCGTTGTTTAATAGTTGCGTCGGCCACCGATACCTGACCAGTGCTCACTGCTTTCTGTGTGCTGATTGCTTTTGCTTGACGATCGGCCGACTGTCGCTGAGTTTCCAAGATAGCCAATTGCTTTTCTGCCAACTGCTTATTAGCTAAGGCTTCCTCATACTGCTGCTGCGTAATGCTATGATCTTTTATCAAATTCCCGTAACGCTCAAAATCTTTCTCGGCACGCCATAAATTCACTTTCGCCGATTCGATCTGCGCTTCTACCGTTCCAATATTCACCTCGGAAGTATGAATGTTTGCCTGTGCCACCTGAATGCCTGCCCCCGCTACATGCGCGTTGCTCTTAGCAGAGGCTAAACCAGCCTCTGCTTGTGCCAGCGAGACCATAAAATCCCGATTGTCAAGTATCACTAAGGTATCGCCTTTGCGCACCTGTTGATTGTCTTTCACACGCACGTCCTTGATATAGCCAGATACACGCGGAATGACCGGACTGATCGTGGACACTACTTGAGCATCATCGGTTTCCTCGTGTTGCTGTGCATGGAGGTATTTAATCACCCCATACGTTCCTCCTATAAGGATCAACAACGCAAAAACTATAGCAAAACCTTTATTGCCCGATTTCTTTTCCGGTGTATTTACTGTTGTTTGATTATTTGTTTCCATTTTTTATATAAAATCGCTAGGTCATTTAAATCTTCTATCTATATATCGTCTGTGGCGTAAGTCTCATTACTTATGCCGGCACTTTCAAAGAGCTTGTTGTAGGCCACTACGGCATCCGCCTTCGCGTAGGTATAATCGATATTAGCCTGCAACCGGGCAACATCCGCATCTAAAAGATCGGTGGTCGTTGCCAGACTATTGTCGTACTTATTCTTCGTAATGCGATAATTCTCATTGGCCTGCTCCACCGCTTTTTCATACACTTGGATCTGTTTTAAGCGTTGATTATAATCTTGATACGCTTTATGTATATCGCTTTTGATCGCATCACTTAATTGCTCCCGATCTAACGCAAGTTGATCTTCCTCTGCCTTCGCCTGCTTTATTTTCGCGCCTGCTTTATAAAGGGAGGCTATATTATAACTTAGGCCAGCGCCTACATTGACGGCATTGGTAACGGTAAGGGCATGTGGCACATTAATGCCAACATAACCAGCTGAAAGCGCAAGTGTTGGATAATAAGCCCCCTTGGCAACCTTAACTCCAGCATGTGCGGCTTCCTGCCGTTTCGCTACAGCCTTAAAATCCGATCGCTCATTTAGAGCTGATGTTTCCCATGCTGCCAAAGTGCTGGCCGCCGGAAGTTGCGACAGGTCGGTAGTATCCAATAGCAGTTTGGTATGCTCTTCCAGGCCGAGCATCAAATCAAAATTAAAATTGGTTATTGCAGCATTATTCTCTGCTTCGAGCAAAGCCAGCTCCAGATTACTTTCCTGTAACTGCACCTTAAGCAAATCATTGCGTGCCACTAAACCATTAGCCTCCATACCGGCAAAATCTTTCACCCGCTGCCTCGAAATCTCCAGATTCTCTTTTACCAGATTCACCGCTGCCTGGGCTTTGTAAAGATTATAATAAGCAGCAATGGTATTCTGAACAACCTCTTGCCTGTTGCGCTCAGCATCCAGCGTAGCTGCAGTTTCGAGGTATTTCGCCGAAGCGATGCCATTGTTGATCCTTCCACCAGAAAAAATCGGCAAACTGGCTGTAGCCATACCAAACATCGCCTGACTAATATCAGGTGCGTCGTCCATTGCTCCGCTCCCCGGTTCCTGTGTATCCGGCTGTTGCAATTTGAGATTCACATTTGGACGGTTCAAGCGCATATATTGCCCAGAGACATCGATATCCGGCAGACGGTTATCTTTAGCCTCACGCAAAGAAGCCACGGCCTGCTCTACTTTACTTTTACTCACTTTGAGTGATCTGTTATGGTTAACGCTCAGCCCTATAGCCTCCCGCAAGGAAAGTGATTTTTGCTCCTGTCCGAAGGCTGTTCCTGCAAACAGCCACAGGAGACAGACACCTAACAAAAAATAATTGCTACGTTTATGAATACAATTTCTCATGTTGTTTTTCTTATTTATGGGATTCGTCGAATGTGAGATACGCGATAAACATTCTTTTGAGATGCACCCTTAAGATCGACAGACCTTCCTTTTTAAAGTTATCTTTTGCTGCGCCTTCCAGTTTATTGCTCCGGGCTTCATATCGACAGTTGGCCAACATCTGATTAACGCTGCCGATCAATACGGAAGAAAGGAAAAAAACATTCACATCCTTTCGAAAAACGCCCAGCCGCTGTCCGCTCTTAACCGCACGCTCCACCAATTTTCGATTTTTTGTTTTCATCTCCAGGATCATCTCAAAAAGCGGCCCTTCTTTCAAGATGCTTGCCTCACGCATCATAAGCTGATTGAACAGCTGTCTGCTATACAGGGTATCAATAAACACGTCGATTATTTTTTCTACTTTTTCAAAAGCACTGCTTGTTTTTTCATGTAGAATATTTTCAAGTGTACTGGTAATGAAAGCAAAATGATTGATAAATAATGCTTCCAATAGCTTATCCTTCGATCCGAAATAATAAGACACCATAGCCACGTTAACGCCTGCCTCCTGTGCAATGTCACGTACGGATGTTTTATCATATCCATGATCGGCAAAAAGCCGTAAGGCAATATCCATGATCTGAAGCTGTTTATCGCTGTATGTTTTCATTTTTTTGTAATTGCTGCGCAAAATTAAACAAACGTTTAATTTAAACAAATGTTTAACAGAAAGGGCACCCAGCGACAACACATAAAATAATGAATATCAACATCTTATGCTTTGTCTGATTTATGTAAAATACAAAAGAAATTTTAGACGGTTTAGATCAAACGTCCTTTTATAACCAAGGTTTTGGCTATTTTATCATGAAAACACTGTTGCTTCCGGTCGAAAAACCCCGTTAGATATCCGATCCCAAAAGTAATTACGCAGGTAATCTTCGCTACATTCCGCAGAAATGACCTTCCAAGGCCAATGGGATTACCCTGCATATCGGTTACCCTGATCTGTAACAGCAATTTGCCTGGTGAAGCATTCAGTCTGGATCCTTCTGCAATTACGTTGACTAAGAACTTAACAATAGGAATAAGGCCTAAGCCAAATACGAGCATCATCCACTGCTCTTCCTTTCCCTGAGCGCTGCCGTCATCAACCTTTATTAAAACCGCCAGCGCCGCCAAACAGTAAATGATAAACGCAAAAAAATAATCGATAGCTGCCGCAAGCAATCGGACGTCCAAAGTGGCATAATATTGGGGAGCAGCGCGCTCATGCCGTACACCAAGCTCTTGGCAAAGATCGGGTAGCTCACGGAGTTCCTTGTAGTCGTCATAACCCTCAGGTTTCACAAAATCGGTACCCGAGAGCCCCATACTTTTCAGGTCTTCCAATTGAAAAGGGCCTTCAGGCTTTCCGCCTTTTACAATATAATAATACATGATCCGCAGCTAGTAGCGTTCAACGGAAAACGAACTCAACCCACCTTTTAAGTTGATCAAATATTTATTAGATGCCTGATCAAAATCTGCTGTTGCGTATGAGCCATCATCCCGCTTCGTAAATCCGGGAAAATCCTTTGAAGACAGTCCTGATTCCACCTGAATCCGACAGGCTGCTGCCTGAGGTATGGCTATTTCAATACTTGCTACCCCTGACTCTACAAAAATTTCCGACGACTCCAATGGCATTCCCAGTTTCGTTTCGAAGGATGCAGCCCCCCCTTTGAATGTCAATTTTCTAACCTTGTACCTACTCAGGTCAAAATCAATGGCCCCAGCCCCAACTTCTGCCTTTATGTTCCAAATGGGATTGGTATTAAGATACATTTTCGCCTCATTCTCCCCATTATTCCGCAAATTCCATTTTCTGCCTTTGGTATTCTTCATCCGAAAAGATAAATCTGCGATAGAATCCCTAGTAGAGCTCTGCAGTACATGACCGGCGAAGTTACTTTTAGTTTCTGCTTTAAACAGCTCGTCCGTTTCGCCGCCAACATTATATTCAACTGCTCCTCCTTTGATCTCCAAGTTAACTTCCTTCACTTGCTCCTCAAAGGCCGTAACAAAATCGGCCCTCCGTTCTACACCATCCCCATCATCTTCTCCTTCATCCAAATTACGCCAAACCGATCCTTCTTTCCAGCTACTGGTAGGCCTTGAAGATTGATAACCGATAAAAACCAAGGCTCCAATAGTTGCAATAACAGAAATAATATTACCGTACCCATGTCGTGGCACCAATAGGTTAACACCAATAATGATGAGAAATATTGGCCAAAAACGCCATAAACTCGACCAGTAAAAGGTCACTACTCCAAAGTTGCTCAGCAACCACATGACGCCAATGAACAACAGTACCAGGCCCCAGTTTAATCTATCTCTTTTCATCTCAATTTTTTTAATTATCGTAAAATGGCTATTATTTTAGTATAAGGCTTTCAACCTCAATGGCTACCGTCTCCTTATTTTTTATATCTCTTCTGTAGCTTCCTCTTCGTCGCCCTCTATGGTATACTCCCTCCGGTCTTCAGCAACCTTCCGTCGCTCAAAGGACGTCGAAATAGTGAAAATTCCCAAAACCACAAATACTACGGGCCATACGCGCATAATTTCTGTCCAGGTGATAATATCCAATTGAATAATGAGCAAAAAAGCACCTATTACCAACAAAATAATTCCGGCAAGCCTTTTATCGCTGTCCCTTTTATTTTTCACATTTTGATAAGGTGTTTTTTCCCTATCATAAGTCTCTGGGGCTACCGGTGTTTCCTGATTAAAAGCTTCTCCGGAAATATCCGGAAACACAAAAGGTTTTTTGGGGAGGACAGCCCACATGACCACATAAATAATTGGCCCTACAATACCAAAACCGGAGAAGCCCAAAAATATGCTTAAGATAAACAGCAATCTGACCCAGGTTTTGTCAATATCAACATATTCTGCCAAACCCGCACAGACGCCACCTATCATGCCCTCCTGTTCATTCCGTCTAAGTTCTTTTTCCATAACCTCGGTTTTTATTTTTACGCCCCTGTTTTTATCTCCTTCTGCCACGCTTACAAATGCGCTGACTATATCTCGCCGTAAACAGGTCTGATTACTATTTCATCCACATTGGCGCCTGCACTCATCTGTAGGCAAGCACGAACAGACGCCGCAATATCATCTACCGCAACAAAGCGCTCTTCCGGAATTGCAATCCCCTCCCAGGAGGAAGTATACGTTGAACCTGGAATAATTTCTGTCACCTTCACACCATATGCGCCAAACTCTTGCCTCAATACAGTAGTTAGACCGTGTACGGCATATTTTGTTACACTATATGAGGCTGCCTTCGCAAAAGGCATTTTCCCAGCAACCGAACCCACGTTAAATATGTGACCGGCTTTTTTCTTACACATTTTTCTGCCGAAAAAAACCGACAGGTAGTGTGTACAGAACACGTTTACAGCCATATGATCGGCAAATGTGGTTTCACTTTCTTCCAAAAAACTCGATGGATTAAATAGGCCCACATTATTTATAAGGATATCAATAGTGGCAGAAAAATTTGCTGCAGCCTCCGCCAATTCCTTCACCTGTTCCTGATCACCACAATCAACTACAAAATATTTTATCATGCATTCGGGATATGAGTTAATAAGCTCATTTCTTAACTGTTTCAAGTCCTTTTCTCCTCTAGCAGCTATCATCAGGTTACACCCTTCCTTCGCAAGCATAGCTGTTATACTCCGTCCTATACCCCTTGTAGCGCCCGTTATCAGAGCATAACGCCCTTTTATTGAATTCGACATATTTTTAACCATTATTGATTATTTGTTGTTGCAGTCCAAGCCTCTTACTCATTAGCAAACAAATATATCAAATTGCTGTTTCTATTTCTGTTTGAGAGCAACGGTGGTGGTGTTAACAACATTGCCAAGCCGTCAAAGGTAGTTCAGACACCTTTAATGTATTTAATAGTGAAAAAATATTTACTCAAAATTTGTTTGCTTGGTATTCGTGAATGCCAAGCAATTTATCTATTTTGGTAACCATATAATGATCTTGATTATAACTTTATGTTTTTTACAAGTTTCGGCAAATACCTCTTATTATTAAAAGCGGTTTTTAAAAAACCAGAGAAGTTCAGCATCTATTGGAAAGAGATTATGCATGAAATGAATAGTATAGGTGTAGGCTCTTTAGGATTAGTAGGTATTATATCCACATTTATTGGTGCGGTAATGACCATGCAGATCGCCTTCCAACTTGTTTCAGACCTCATTCCAAATTCGATTATTGGCCAAATTAACCGCGACTCCAGTATTTTAGAGTTAAGTCCAACGATATCTGCATTGGTTTTAGCAGGTAAAGTGGGATCGTCGATCTCATCGCAGATTGGTTCCATGCGGGTAACTGAGCAGATCGATGCGTTGGAAATCATGGGAATCAATGCTCCGGGATATTTGATTTTGCCCAAAATATTGGCCGGAATAACCATGGTACCCCTACTCGTTATACTATCTATCTTTTTGGCATTAAGTGGCGGACTGGTTGGCGGAGCCTTATCCGGTGCTGTTACTCCTGCTGACTATATCATGGGTATAACGGGCGACTTTAACGGCTATACCGTTGCGGTTGCTCTTGTAAAGGCTTTCGTTTTTGGTTTTATCATCACCACGATCTCCGCTTATCAGGGTTTTTATGTAAAGGGAGGGGCACTTGAAGTAGGCCAGGCCAGCACCAAAAGCGTAGTAGTGAGCTGTATCACCATACTGGCGGCCGACTACGTAATTACGGCACTAATGCTTTAGGCTATAATTTAATTGCTAGCTTGTAAAGGTATCCATTTTGAAAATAAAAATCTGAGTATATCGGATAAAGGTAAATCGCGATAACAATGATAGAAATAAAAGATATATACAAATCTTTCGGGGATAACGAAGTGCTTAAAGGCATATCGGCCACGTTTGAAGCAGGTAAAATCAGCTTAATCATCGGCGGTTCCGGATCTGGCAAAAGTACGCTGTTAAAATGTATGGTGGGTTTGCACGAACCTAATAAGGGAAAGGTGGTATATCGCGATCAGGATTTTACCCGGTTGAACTTTGAAGATCGTATACCTATAAGAAAAGAAATCGGTATGCTTTTTCAAAATTCAGCACTGTTCGACTCCATGACCGTAGAAGAAAACATTACTTTTCCTCTACAGATGTTCAGTGACATGAGTAAAAGCGAACGGATAGATCGTGCCAATTTCTGCCTGGAAAGAGTTAACCTGGAAGGAAGAAACAAGTTATTCCCTGCGGAACTATCAGGAGGTATGAAGAAGAGGGTTGGGATTGCGCGTGCCATAGCCATGACTCCAAAATACCTCTTTTGTGATGAGCCCAACTCCGGTTTAGATCCCCGTACCTCTATTGTGATAGATGAGCTTATCCAAGATATTACAGAGGAATATAAAACCACCACGATCATAGTGACGCACGATATGAACTCGGTTATGGGCATTGGACAGTATATTCTTTTTCTTTATCAAGGCGAGAAGAAATGGGAAGGCTCCAATAAAGAGATTGCCCACACCGATGTGGATGAACTAAATGACTTTGTTTTCGCCAGTCCGTTTATGAAAATTGCCAAGGAGAGCTTTTAAATAAAAACAACTAAAAAGGCTATCTTTGTCCAAAATTTTCAAGATTTTGACATACACATCCAACACTATACAATTACTTACTCCTCAATATTGGAAAGACTACGAATTGATCGATTGCGGCGACTTCGAGAAACTGGAACGTTTTGGTGATCTTCTGTTGATCCGGCCGGAGCCTCAAGCGGTGTGGCCTAAAACCCTTCCTGAAAGCGAGTGGATCAAAAAACATCATATTCGTTTTAAAGGTCGTTCGGCTACCAGCGGCGACTGGTTAAAAAAAAGCCATAAAATAGCAGATAGATGGCATATAAGTTATAAAAACCCCGAAATTTCCATCAAATTCCGTTTAGGCCTAACGGCTTTCAAACATGTGGGCATTTTTCCCGAGCAGGCCGTTAACTGGGATTATATTTCATCTACCATCAAGTCCTTTCAAATACCACGACCCAAGGTCCTTAACTTATTTGCATACACAGGTGGTGCATCCTTAGTTGCGCAAGCGGCCGGTGCAGACACCACACATGTCGATTCCATTAAACAGGTAGTTACCTGGGCAAACGAAAACCAGGAATTATCTGGATTGAAAGATATTAGGTGGGTGGTAGAAGACGCATTAAAATTTGTTAAGCGCGAATTAAAACGTGGTAATAAATACAATGGTATCATTTTAGACCCTCCCGCTTACGGCCATGGTCCCAAAGGTGAAAAATGGAAATTGGAAGATCATATCAGCGAGATGATGAACGATGTGGTGCAGCTGCTAGACCCTAAAGAGCATTTTTTGATTTTAAACACTTACTCACTGGGTTTCTCTTCTGTTATTGTGGAAAACCTGATTAAAGGAGCTTTCCCACAGGTGAGAAATCTAGAGACCGGAGAACTTTATTTACAGGCTACCACTGGAAATAAGTTACCCCTCGGTGTATTCGGTAAATTTAGAAGTTGATGTCATGCGTTAAAATCAGCGTCCTTCCCCCTACGGAATATGGACATCTGCAAAAAATAACGAATAATGCTTATTTCTGCTTGCGTCGTCAGTTGATGATTTGCTATCACATTCAGATATACTCATCGCAAGGTGTACATTAACTTTGAAAAGATTGATCAACCTATTGGAAAGCATATAGACGCCAGAAATCTAGTTAAACCAGGAAGAACCCCTTCCACACTTCGTAATAATACTTAAGAAAAATATTCTTCATGCTTAAATTTCCGGGACATGCTTCGTGGTGCTCCGAATCTACTACTGACCAATTGACCATTAATTTCAATATTAAATAGGGTTTTATTCAGATATTAATAGGGTTTTGTTCGGACCTTATTCGGATAAAAGCGACTAAAGTCCCTTTTTTATTTTAAAAATATATATTCATTTTCAGACTTAATTTGGAAGTTGTTCAGAATTTGTATATACTTAGAACAAATTAGGTATCGGATAAATAATAGTATTATGGGAAAAGTAATCAACGGTGTAAATGGCCCTGTCTCCGGAAAAGTAGGCAATGTGGTCTTCTGTAAATGGAAGGGTATTGATTATATACGAAGTTTACCACGAATTAACCGCAGCCGGAAACCAACTGCCGGGCAAGCCAAGCAACGATCGAAATTTCGCTTCATGCAAGACGTGTTAAGCTCTATTGTACCACTTGTGAGAATGGGTTTCATGAATCACTCTCCGAATCGCACCGGCCATAATGTAGCAATGTCCTATAATATCAAAAACGCTGTTACCGAGGACGATGCCGGTTATCGTATTATCCCAGAAAAATTCATGATGAGTGGCGGCATCTTAGCACCTCCTAGAGAAACCAGCGTCACACTAGAGGAAAATGATCAGGTTTTATTCCGTTGGGCATATAGGGGGAAATCAGAAAATGAGCATGGCCTAGACAGAGCGTTACTGCTCATAACAGATTTTGATAGGATGCTTAACTTTCATACTTCCGGTAATTTTCGGGAAAGCGGGGAAGATAGACTTTATTTGCCGAATGCCAAATTTAAACGTGGAGATATTTTTCATACCTATCTCGCTTTTTTTGCTACCGATGGCAGTAATCACAGTTCGGATAGCGTATATATAGGCACCATTGAGATCAAGTAAAATATTTTTACTTATTTTTACGTTACTACAGGAGTTTGCTCAAAAAGCAATCTAAATTGATGTGTCTTTCTCGCAATGGAAGCTCCTTTTTGGACGCGTAGCTGAGCTGCTACATAACCAAAGAGTGATAGCATAAAGGCGTACTTGGAGGATAACATTTAAAATAAGCTTATTAATTAATTTGCGTATATGCCCACAGAAAACCAGGAAAATCCTTCGAAAAGCAAAGTCATTCTTTGGCTGAAACGCGTCGGCTTCTGGGGTTTCCTTTTCTTTTTGCTGAAAGGGATTGTATGGCTTCTTCTCGGGTATTGGGTATTGAAGTAATACTTTTTTACCATAAAAATAGGAGGTCACGCCTATTTTTTCATTTCGCTATTTTTAGGCTTACTGTTCTTTTACCAATAACCTAATACTTCCCATAGAGCTTTCATATGAAAATGAAAGAACATTGATTCTTTTCCTACCAGTCAGCTTTCAGCAAATACGCTCAGAGCTAAAAAAAGGTTTTAATGGTTCCCTAGCGATCTAATACCAGAACAATTGGGAGAATTCCGCTCACGATATTCAAAGGAATCTAAGCGATTATTATCAAACATTAACAGAATTCGATAACTTGTGAGGACTTATAAAGAAAGGAACAACGTAAAATGCACATTAGCGGGAAAGGAAAAGAACAAGCAAGCTACGACGCCATTGTTATCGGATCCGGAATTAGCGGTGGCTGGGCAGCCAAAGAACTGTGTGATAAAGGATTAAAAACATTGGTTTTGGAACGTGGCCCTATGGTTGAACATATTGACGATTACCCAACAGCCATGTTGAGTCCGTGGGAGTTCACGCACAGAGGAGCGCTTCCTCGAGAAATGCAGATGGCCAACCCCATTGTTTCCCGATGTTACGCTTTTGATGATGCTACCCAGCAGTTTTTCGTCAAAGATCAGGAACATCCTTATATCCAGGAAAAACCCTTTGACTGGATCCGGGGCTATCAGGTCGGTGGCAAGTCGTTGCTGTGGGCACGGCAAACACAGCGGTGGAGTGATTATGAATTTGAGGCGCCAGCCAGGGACGGTTTTGCAGTTGATTGGCCCATTCGCTATCGCGACCTGGCACCATGGTATAGCTATGTCGAAAAGTTTATCGGTATCAGTGGAACTCGCGACAACATCCCCAACCTGCCCGACAGTGAGGTATTACCTGCTTTTGAAATGAATGCACTGGAGGAACACATCAAAAGAGAGGTTATAGCCCACTACCCGGAACGACATGTGATCATTGGTCGATGTGCCCACCTAACCAAACCGCAAGCCTTACATGTTAAACAAAGTCGTGGCCAATGTATGGCACGTCATCTCTGCCACCGAGGCTGTCCTTTTGGTGCCTACTTCAGCTCCAATGCATCCACCATACCCTGGGCAAAGGCAACCGGCAATCTCGACCTACAAGCTGACCAGGTGGTACACGCCATCCTGTACAATGAACATAAAAAAAGAGCGGTAGGGGTACGTACCATGCACCGAATCACCAAGGAAGTCAAGGAATACTATGCGCGGATTATATTTGTGAATGCTTCTGCGCTCAATACCAATCTGATTTTGCTAAACTCCAAATCCGCTCGCTTCCCCAATGGTTTAGGCAATGACAATGGGTTGCTTGGTCGTTACATCGCTTTTCACAATTATCGCGGAAACATTACCGCTTCCTTTGAAGGTCTTAACGATCGTTATTATTATGGTAGACGCCCAACCAGTATTTTCATGCCCTCCTTCCGAAATGTTTTTCGACAGGAAACCGATTTTCTGAGGGGGTATATGGTTGCTTTCAACGCCACCCGAAGCGGCTGGCAACACCCTGTTGATGGAATTGGCGAAACACTGAAAGAGCGTCTATCTGAAGCAGGCCCCTGGCAAGTATTCATGATGATGCAGGGAGAAACCGTTCCACGTTATGAAAACCATGTTCGACTCAGTTCCGACCAAAAAGACCCTTGGGGAGTTCCACAGCTCATTACCGCTGTTGATTATACGGAAAATGACGTAAAACTAATGCATGATTTCCTAGCTCAAGGCACGGAAATGCTGGAAAAATCGGGATGCCAATCAATAACAACGGTTGACCGGCAAGATGCCCCCGGCTTGGATATACATGAAATGGGTGGTGTACGTATGGGGCACGATCCAAAAACCTCCCTACTCAACGCTTGGAATCAACTGCATACCTGCAAAAATGTATTTGTTACAGACGGTGCTTGTATGACCTCCACAGGTAATCAAAACCCGTCGCTCACTTATATGGCACTTACCGCACGAGCAGTAAACTATGCCGTAAATGCTATGCGGAAGCAAGACGGCTCTGTTTAGCAGTAATTAAATATGTAAAAGAAACCGTAAGATATGAAGGAAATAGCAAAAATGATGATTATAGGTGGCGGCATGATCATGCTAATTGGTGTAGTCATCTATTTTGCCGGCAATTATTTCAAGTGGTTTGGTCGGCTTCCCGGTGATATTAAGATAGTAAAGCCAGGGTTTAATCTGTATGCTCCCATTGTGAGTATGTTAATCCTTAGTGGGGTGATCAGTTTATTGCTATGGATCTTTAGAAAATTCTTTTGATCGCCAACAAAGCTCCCAAGAATATATTTCGATTGCGTAAAAGAAGATGAATAGAAGAAAGTTTATTACCGATATAACTGTGAGCACCGGTTGCCTGGCTGCTTCTCCATCTCTAACTTTGAACAACTTCCTCCTGCAAACCAAAGAAAAAAGGGGCGAAATCAAGGCAGATACTGTTATTATTGGAGGAGGACTTGGAGGTTGCGCTGCAGCTCTTGCTGCGCTTCGCAACGGGCAGCAGGTCATCTTAACAGAAGAAACTGACTGGCTGGGAGGGCAAACAAGCCAACAAGGTGTTCCCCCGGATGAGCACCAGTGGATAGAGACTCATGGTGCTCCCTGCTCGTATCAACATTTCAGGGGTAGCGTGCGAGAGTACTATCGAAGGAACTATCCTTTAACAGCAGATGCCAAAGGCAGGAAACATCTCAACCCCGGTGATGGATCAGTCTCCCGTTTATGCCACGAACCCACGGTGGCGCTAGCCATATTAACAGAAATGCTGGCACCTTATATCAGTTCAGGCAAGTTGACCTTATTAATGCAACATAAAGCGGTAAAGGCCGACGTCAATGTTGATCAGGTTATGGCTATAACCGTTAGACATACCGACGAAACAAACGAGTTAGTATTACAGGGTTCTTATTTTGTTGATGCAACAGAGCTTGGCGATTTACTGCCATTAAGTGGTACGGCATATGTGAAAGGGGTAGAACCAAAAAAGGAAACAAAAGAACTACATGCGCCTGAAACGGGTGATCCCGAAAATCAACAGGCTTTTACGATGTGTTTAGCGATGGATTACACTCCCGGTGAAAACCACGTGATCGATCAGCCGCGGGATTACCACCTCTGGCGCGATTTTGTGCCAGAGCTAAGCCCACCGTGGTCGGGAAAGCTGCTCGACCTTGCTTATTCCAGCCCACGTACACTAGAGCCAAGCAGGCTAGGCTTTCATCCCGAGGGCGTTCAAACCGGTGATTGCCTCAACCTGTGGAATTACCGTAAGCTTATCAATCGACATAATTTCTTACCCGGTACTTATGCCGGTGATATTACCGTAATGAACTGGCCACAAAATGATTATTTTCTAGGCAATTTAATTGACGTAGACACCGAAATATTTAAAAAACACGTTGATGCCGCTAAACAACTCAGCCTGTCGTTATTCTATTGGTTGCAAACGACTGCTCCTCGACCTGATGGTGGTGAAGGGTGGCCGGGGCTTCGACTTCGCGGAGATATTATGGGCACATCATATGGACTGGCAAAATACCCTTACGTGCGGGAGTCGAGACGTATAAAAGCGTTATTTACCGTGTTGGAAGAACATGTAGGAGCAGAGAACAGGGCTTTGGTTACGGGCAGACGGGATCATAAAAAAGCTGCTCCCTTCTATGACAGTGTGGGCATTGGCTATTATCATATCGATTTACACCCTAGTTCTGGAGGAAATAATTACATTGACTTCTCCTCATTACCCTTTCAAATTCCTTTAGGAGCGCTGTTGCCCATACGGATGAAAAACCTATTACCTGCGAATAAGAATATAGGCACCACACATATTACTAACGGCTGTTATCGATTACATCCCGTAGAATGGAGTATTGGAGAGGCTGTTGGATTATTAACAACATATGCACACGAGAAAAAAGTTCCGCTTAGAGCCATTCGCGAAAATCCCAAGCTATTGACAGATTTTCAGCATTTTTTACATCACGAAGGGATAGAAACAAATTGGCGCCATCTATAGTGGACAAAACCTCTATATGTTAAAAAAATTTAAGGAGAAACACATTAAATTAATAAAACTATAATCTTTAGGTCATATCAAATAGACAGCTTTGCCAGCAACTACTTCAGTGTACAACATACACTTTTAATCAACAATGAGCAAAGCAATTTGATATGTATTTTTTACAACGATTGACAAAAGGATCAAAAAAACGATTCAGTTTTTCCAAAGTATTCTTGCTGTTATTGGGCGTCGTTATGGCTAATCCATTAATGGCCGAAAAGCCATTCCCCTTGAACAGCGAGCAAATCCCTCCGTCACAACAGGAGATAAACGGACAAGTACTTGACGCAACACAAATTCCTATTCCGGGCGTCAGTGTAAGAGAAAAGAGTCGGCCTCAAAATGGCGCCACCACCAATGAAAATGGTGAGTTCCGTTTACAGGCAAGCCCGGGAGCTATTTTAGTGTTTACCTATGTCGGTTATGCAGAGCAAGAAGTCACAGTACCCGAAGACGGTTCGCCATTGACGGTAATTTTACAGGACGCGCCCAACCAGCTGGACGAGGTGGTACTTGTGGGCTATCAATCTTTACGAAGGAGCGATCTTACCGGTTCTATTTCCAGTGTGAAGGCTGAAGAAATTAATGTTAATGCACCAAATCTCGGGCAGGGTTTGGTAGGTAAAGTTGCCGGGGTAGAGATTTCACAAGTAAGCGGTGCTCCCTACGTAACACCAAAAGTTAGGGTAAGGGGGGTAGGCTCTATTAATGCCGGAACTGACCCCTTATACGTGATAGATGGTTATCCCGCAGGTAACGACCTCTTCATTAACCCCAATGATATTGAATCCATCAATGTATTGAAAGATGCGGCATCGGCCGCCATCTATGGTTCACGTGCTGCCGGCGGAGTTATTCTGATCACCACTAAAAAAGGTAGGGAAGCCAGCATGCGTATGGTTTACGATTACCAAGCGGGTATCGACCAACTGGCGAAAAAAGTAGATTTGTTAAACGCCTCTCAATTTGCTCAGTTACACATTGATGGGCATAACGAGGCCTATAAAGACTTGGTGTTAAATACAGGAGGTACCTGGAACGATGCCATGTTCAGCGATGACAATGCCACCCGGGTAGGCCGGGTAGGTAACGCTTCGTCGGTAAGCATTCCGGAAGAGCTGTATGATTTCGCTAATCAACGCATGATCACACCACAATATGATACCGACTGGCAAGATGAGCTTTACCGCAACGCTGTCTTCCAAAGGCACAACCTATCCTTTACCGGCGGGAACGATAAGGCGAGGTATTTTATCAGTGGAAGCTATCAGGATCAGCCCGGAATCATTACCTCCACTGGTCAAAAGCGCATCAATTTTAGAAGCAATGTGGATGCGCAGATCAATGATCGGATAAAAGTTGGAGCAAATGTTTTCATTACCAATATCGATAATCAGGAGGTAGAAGAAGGCCGCTTTAATCAAGGTCCGATCATGGGCGCCTTAGTCTATGCACCTATTTTTCCAGCTTACCTCCCTGATGGCGGCCTGGCAAAAAATGAGATGGCGGCTCTATCAAACAACTTCGCCTTTCAACAAATTGAGAATCCTGTAGCCCTGGCAAGGGAAATGAACATCACACGGAAGGGAACCCGGGGGACCTACAATGCCTACGGGATCTATAACTTCATGCCCGAACTATCCTTTAAGGCGAACCTAGGTTTACAAACGAATAATGAAAAATACGAATATTACCGGCCAACCAGCTTAAGTAATGGCATCTATCCACCGTATTCACCGCAAGCGATTAACAATGCGCTTGCCACGGCCAGACAGACCAATTATCTCGATAAATTGGCAGAGTTCACACTGAACTACCAGAAAAATTGGAAACAGCACAACCTAACGGCATTGGCCGGATACAGCGTACAACAGACTACTAATGATATGCTGAGTGTTTCGGCAAGAGGTTTTGAACACGATCGTATCCAGGAAATCACTGGAGGCGGCACCGATCCAAATGATTTCTTCTTAAACCGTAATACTGCAGGGATGGGGGGCTTAAACAATACCGGAAAGGCCGAATGGACACTAATTTCTTATTTCGCCCGGGCAATTTACAGTTATGGCGACCGCTACTTTTTAACAGCATCGTTCCGTACCGATGGTTCTTCCCGTTTCGGACCACTCAACCGCTGGGGTACCTTCCCATCTGTTTCCGGTGGCTGGACGATTTCCAATGAAGATTTTTATGATGACTGGCTGGGAGCTGGTTCTACTGTTAAATTCAGGGCCAGCTGGGGCTTAAGCGGTAATAATAATATCGGTAACTATAATTATCAGCAAACCTTGGGCAATCCGGTGGGAGTAGTGTTTGGCAATAATGGTACGGTAGTTACCGGAACACTTCCCGGAGCGGTACGCGACCCCGCCCTGGGTTGGGAAACAACCTCGCAGGTAAATATCGGCTTAGACTTGGCATTGCTAAATGGCCGCTTATCTGTCATCGGTAACTATTACAACAGTCGCTCTTACGACCTATTGTTCAATCAGCCGATTCCATCTTTATCGGGATCCGAGTCCTGGCTCACCAACCTCCGGAACGCCGCCGTGCGTAACCGGGGTTTTGACCTGCAAGTGGACGGACGTGTGATTCAGCAGCAAGACTTCAATTTAAATTTAAGCGGTAATTTTTCGCTTAATCGCAATAAGGTTTTGGACATGGGCGGAGCCAATACCATCCTTTCCATGGGCGCCGAAAGGCAGTACATTACCCATATTACTGAACAGGGTTCTCCGATAGGGATGTTTTATGGTTTCCAGGTGGCTGGAATGGTTAGGGAGAGCGATATGGTGGATGGTGTGGCACAGGGTATCGCTCCTTCCGCTGCTTCCAGTAACCCGTTAAAGCCAGGCGATCTTTACTTCGTCGACATCAATGGAGATGGTATTGTAAATGATGAAGACAAGACCATTATTGGTAATCCACATCCCGATTTCTTTTATGGTTTTTCGCTATCTGGAAATTACAAGCGATTGGATTTCAGCGCCGCTTTTAATGGGGTTTATGGAGCAGATGTGCTCGATGGTCAATCGTACTACATCTATAATATGGAAGGATCGGGCAACCAATACACGATAACGGAGAACAGATATCGCTCAGAAGCGCAGCCCGGCGATGGCATACATTATCGCGCATCCCGTGCCGGCACACAGAGCAACAGTACCCGTTTATCGTCCTTTTATTTACGTGACGGATCTTTCTTACGATGCACCAATATTTCCGTCGGTTATACCATTCCGAACCTATCGGCTGTTACCAACAATACGATTCAAAATATCCGGGTATATGCCAGTGTAAACAACCCTTTTACGATTACCGATTATATGGGTTACAACCCAGAAGTAGATTACAATAATGGGGCAAATCTCACCCCTGGTGTAGATTACGGTAAATATCCATTGGTACGCTCCTTCAATCTAGGTGCCCGTTTAACATTTTAATTTGCAGCATAATGAAACTTTTAAATAGCACAATGAATACACGCATTTCTTTGACAAAAGGTATATGGTGCTGTCTATTGATAGCGGCCACGATGGTCAGTGCTTGTAGTAAAGACTTTATCGATAAAAGTGATCCCAACGCATCCAGTGTAAACGACGCCATACAGAGTGAAGCGGATGTTGTCAACCATGTAAACGGGATTTACGAAGCTTTGCGGGACAACGATATCCTCAGCGAAAATAGCGGGTTGTATACCGACGAACGTTCGGACGATGGTGGCCGGGATGATAATCAATCCAATGCGGGAGAACCCTTTCAGTTTAATGACTTTTCGATCCTTCCCAGCAATTCTTACCTAAAACGGCATTGGTTAGGTTTATACCAGTCGATTACCCGAGCTAATTTTGTGCTCGACCGTATGGAAGACATTCCATTTACGGATGAAGGCCAGAAAGCACAGCTCCGTGCCCAAACCAAGTTTTTAAGGGCCCTATTTTATTATCACTTGGTTCGCAAGTGGGGGGACGTTCCTTTAGTAACCGTGCCGCTAACCACACAGGAAGAAATACAGGCCAGTACTTACAGGGAAAATCAGGCCGTGGTCTATGAACAGATTATAGCCGACCTGAGCGACGCCGTGAGCAGTCCGCTCCCCGAGCAACAAACGGGCGGTAATCTGGGAAGGGTTTCCAAGGCCGCGGCGAACGCACTATTAGGCGAAGTCTATTTAACAATGGCCAAAACCTTAGACAATGACGACAGACAATCCCATTTGGAACAGGCCAGGACCTACCTAACAGCGGCTTATAATATGCGTAGCTTCAACCGTTTGGCCGATATTCCCTACACCGATGTATTTGATGTGGATCGGCAAGCCAATTGTCCGGAAATTATCTTTTCCGTTGTATATATACAAGGTGATCAAAATTTTTCATCCCGTATTGCGGCCAATAGCCAAGCTGCCGGAGAAACAATCAATTCGCGAAGGCCGGGTAGCGGTGTAGGTATGCGTGCATCGCTGGATCTTGTGAATGATTATGAAGAGGATGATTTACGCAAAGACTTTACCGTCAAGTTTGCCAACGCGCCATCCGTCGGCGATTGGTTCGTAACCAAATACCGCGACACGAGTGAAGCGGCAGGCGACAATGGTTTTGGTGGAAACAATTGGGTTTTGATGCGCTATGCCGATGTTATTTTACAATTGGCGGAAATCCATGCCGAACTGGGAAATGATGGAGAGGCCATTACTTATTTAAATATGGTACGGGAGAGAGCGGAACGCCCGACTTATCAGGAAATGCAATCGCTAAGCACCTATACCAGTAAATACCCTACCTTAAAGTTGGCAATTCTTCATGAGCGCCGTTCCGAATTGGCCTTCGAGCATAAGCGTCTGTTCGATTTATTACGTTTTTTTACTATTGAAGAGCTCACTGCCTTCTTCCGGTCAAAACAACAATCAGAATATGGAAGAGCCAGTTTAAATAATTTTTCCGGCAAAGACCGCTATTTTCCAATTCCATTGGATGAATATCGTTTAGATCCCGAAAGGATGTACCAAAACCCCGGTTATTAAATTTACCGTGATGTAACCATTTTTCCATAACAGGATAGGGCTACTCCCTATCCTGTTATTATTACGCGCTCACGATTAGCACTCCAAAAAATAAAGCGGGTGATTCGCATCAGCCGCTTTACACTAACTAAACTAAACAACTATATAAACAATCTATATAGGGATCTTACGTCGGCTGGCTTACAAGTAGTGCCGATAAAAAATTTAAGCTTCCAAAAGCTGATCTGCATTCATGGAGTCAGCGATAACTTTTCTCCAGTCCTCCCGCTCAGGAATTCCAGGTTTACGTTTACCAAAAAACTGCACAATAATATCCCCCGCTGCATCATAAGCCTCGATACTCGTTACATGGCCGTCGTCTGTAGGTTTTTTCACTACCCAAATATTTTCTATGGCATCTTCCCGAAGATGCATATTGAATTCGGGATCAAGCACATTGAACCAAGGACCTGTTTGTAAGAGCCGTTTTGCCTGCCCGGTATGAATCTGTATACAACCTTTATTTCCGATAAAGACCATAATTTCCAAGGATCTTGCCGAGACCGCTTCCAAAATACTTTTCAGCACACCGAGGTCGATTTTATGGGTATGCCTATCCGGTGCCAAACGCATAGCCTGCGTGCGGGTTACACCAAACTTACGTAACATCCCGTGGAATTCATGGGTGTCTTTTAAAGCCAACCAAGCAGCCTTAAAAGCATCGACATCTATTTCATTGTCAGGTTTCTCATCCATTTTTCCCGGTGTATCTTCTATAACCAAAGATTCCTCCTGATCTTCGGCTTTGAAGTTTGCTACCAGTTGGTTATAAGCCTCTTCGTTACTTTGATCTTGCAAGTAGATTTTATGGACAGCCTCCCCGTCTTTGCCAAAAAACTGGAGGCTTTTCCGTCCATTTTCATTTACCGAAAATGCAAACTTCCATGCATTTAAGAATAGACGTAAATCGATATCCGGGTTCACGACCAAGCCAACATGGCCATTAACACCTACTTTACGGTATTCGCCCTTCCGCTCGTGTACGGCAAAATCATTCCGCGTTAAAGCCATCACATAACCTAAAGAAGGCACCTCTTTCAGTATCTCTTCTATTTCCCTTCTGAGCTGTATGGTGCCTGTAGATACGGCGACCAGCTCTGCCTCTGTTACACCAAGTTCTTTGGCGGCATCCCGTATACGTACTTTTGGATGTTGTGTTTTGAATGTATTATACTTTTCTCTTAAAGACGCTTTTGTAGAATCCATTTTTTATCAGTTTAAAATTGCACTGGGCATAATTAATGGGCATCGGGTATTTTCCCCTGCCATCAATTCAACCCGAATATTAAAAGCTTCATGTATATGATCACATGTGATCACTTCTATCGGTGTCCCGAATGCTATTTTTTGTCCATTTTTTAATAATAATACTTTGTCCGAATAACGGGAAGCAAAATTGATATCATGCAGTATACATACGACACAGAAGCCTCGATTGGCTAAAGAACGTGCCAATTGCAAAACCTGCTGCTGATACAATAGATCCAATCCGTTTGTTGGTTCATCTAGCAATAACAACCCTTGTGGCTGATCATAGATTTGCGCAATTACCCGAGCCAGTTGTACCCGTTGCTGCTCCCCTCCCGATAGGGTATTATAATCCCGGTTACTAAAAGAAGTTACTCCCGTTTCCTCCATTGCTGCTTTCACCACCTGTATATCATTCGCCGAGGGCTGGTGTTCAAAATGCGGGTAACGTCCCATCATCACTATCTCATGAACAGTAAAAGAAACGGAAATCGTATTATGCTGGCTCAGCACGGACCTAAATTTGGACAAATCCTTCAATTTATAGTTTCGGATAGGATTGCCTTTTATGAAAATTTCTCCACTGCTTGCTTGCCCATCTTTACATAATAACTTGAGTAAGGTACTTTTTCCCGCACCATTTGCCCCAATTATGGATAAAAGCTCTCCAGCTTGCACATCGAAGCCGATATCTTGAAGCAATACTTTCTTACCAACGTTATATGACAAATGTTCTACTTTAATCATGACACATTTGAATAAGCCGTATATTATATGTACAACACACAAACCTCTTATTTAAAATCATTCTAAGTTAATAATCAAATTCGGGATATCAAAAAAATACGAAAACTTAATTCCAGTTTCTTTTTCTTCGCTCCCTGAAAATGATATACATAAATATGGGTGTTCCAATCATTGCCGTCAATATCCCTATTGGAAGCTCTGCCGGCGCCACCAAGGTCCTGGACACTAAATCTGCCAAAACCAACACGGTAGCTCCCAATAATGCCGAACCGGGAATTATCAATCGATTATCGGCAGAAAAGGCCATTCTTAAAATATGTGGCACGACCAACCCAACGAAGCCAATCACACCTGACACCGCGACCGATGCTCCTACACCCAAGGTAGCTAAAACAATAATCAACTTCTTCAGGAGGCTCACATTGACCCCCATATGTCCTGCCTGAGCTTCTCCAAGGGCTATTGCATTAAGCTGTTTAGCTATCAAGGGCAAGCCAATCAGTGGGATGACCACAAAAGGCAGAATACTGGTCACCGTTTTCCAGCTCGCTCCTCCCAAACTGCCTAAACTCCAGAAAGTAATATTGCGCAATTGTTCATCACTTGACATATAAGTTAGCAATCCGGTAAAGGACCCGGCAAGTGCATTGATGGCAATACCCACCAATAATAAAGTTGCAATATTTGTTTTTCCGCCAACATTGGCAACGCTGTAGACCAAAAAAGTGGTGATACATGCACCAGCAAAAGCGGCTATCGCCAAGGCATGATAACCAAAAGCTATTGTTAAAAACTTGACTTCTAAAACAATCACCAATACAGCGAACAGGGAAGCTCCCGAGGAAATACCTATTAACCCAGGTTCAGCCAATGGATTTCTGAAAAGGCCCTGCATAGCGGCCCCTGCTATAGCTAAGCTGCTTCCTACCAGAATGCCCAATAGCACTCTCGGTAATCGCAAGCTGAACAGCACAGCTTCCTGTTGCCTCGTAAAATTGATCTCATCGCTTATACTTAAGCGATAGGCGACTAAAGATCTCAGCTCTCCGGCATTAATTTTTACAGCACCGACGCAAACCGATAATGCAGCTGATAGCAACAACAATACACCCAATCCAAGTAATATGATACTGTAGTTTTTCAATGTATTTTTTCTGACAGTTCTTTTACTGCTTTGCCCAAACGTTGACTGAAGCCGGTAAGGAACTGACCATCCATTTCAACAAATTTTTGATTCTTCCCGGCATTGGTCTCTTTTACACCTTGCACTTCCAATAAGCCTTTTGCTCCCCCCAGGCTTTCCAGTCCCGAAGAAAACAGCAGGATCACGTCAGGGTTGGCCGCCACAAGCGCTTCGGCCGTTAGGGGTTTATAGTCGGCAAAACCGGTGATCGCATTTTCACCACCGGCAAGCTCGATGACTTTTGCCGCTTGGGTGTCATCGCCCCCAACCATCATGGTTCCCGTTCCACGGGCATAGATAAATAATACCTTTGGTTTAGGCGCCGCATCATCCAGCGACTTTACCTCCGCTAAATCCGCATCCAGTGCTTGAATGATGGAATCGCCTCTTTGTTTAAATCCTAAACTATCGGTGACGCTGGCAATAAGACTTTTTGTTCCTTCTACGGAGTACGCTTGATCGAATAGTAACACCTTCACCCCTGAAGACGTCAATTGATCTTTCATAACGGAACTCACCTCATTGTTAATACCGATTACGATATCCGGATCGAGCCCTAATACCCCTTCTGCAGCAATTTTTGTACTATGCCCTACTTTTGGCTTCTGCAAAATTGACTTTGGATAAGTACTGGCAACATCCACCCCTACAATCTGGTCTTCCAGACCTAGGTCTGCCAAAATTTCGGTTATCGATCCGTTAATGGATACGATGCGGGTAGAATCATCAACTAGGGTATCTCCCGTTGTCTGATCACTACTGCGGCAGGCAAAAATCGTTACTGCGAAAAGCAGCATGATTATATTAAAAAATATTTTTCTCATCTGTCAATTGTCTGTATTAATGTTACTTTTTTCATCAATTGTTTATATGTAAAGGCATTCATGTTTTCCCTTAACGAAGGTTTCCGCGAAAAGTAACCAAAACCGAGGAGCTCCGCGACGAGCTCATGAATCACTGATAAGATGCTATTTCAAATTTTGAATGCCGATTTTGTAGGTTATGTTCCGTTTTTTCATCAATAGATCATCGGGAAGACATTGTTTTACCAAATTCCGGTCTGCACCACTCCCAATGGTGCGAGACCGGATATTTGAAACCAACCAAACCTACATGAAACATGTAATTCTTTATCCTCTCGTAACGAGTTGGAATTCGATTTCCGGACGGCCACGTTCGCCACTATCGCCGGGTCCCATACTATTAAATTTTAACTTATATACGTTGCCTGCTGCATCCTTTATCACATAAAAGCGATCTTCTAAGCGTCGCGCTGGTTCAGGACTTGTCACACGCCACTTTGAACCTATTACATCAATATCATTACTCCACGTAATTGCACCCAAGTGATTTTCGGCGAAGTCTTCATAAGATGTTCCGTCTTCAACTAATACTTCTGCTGCTGTTACACCTCCTAGATGATTAATAAATACTAAATCAGAAAAAGGATAAGGGAAATTAGCCGTATAATACATACTATATCCCCATACAATATCCCAGTTGGTTCTATCTGGCTCTACAGATACCAGATCTCCTGTTTTAAACGATGCATAGCTGAAATTGTAGTCTGCATTTTTCTCCACTTCAATCGTGTTAAAAGAATTTTCATCAATTTGTGCGTATTGCACCGCATAACCACCGTTGTCGCTTCTAAGTACTCTTACTTTATATACATTTTCCGGCAGGACTTCTGTTCCTCCCGCAGTACTGATAACATAAACCTTGTTCGCTGTTTCGTCCTCAGCTATGGGTGCAATTACCGTTCCTTCAATAGACCCGTCAACAGCATCTATCATATCCAAGGTACCTTGACCTTGCCCTACCGCCAAAGTTGATATATCAAAGTTCTCGGAATTTACTGCGTTTAAATCGGTTTCCCCCGTAGCTATGGCGGCCGCGCCAATCATATTATTTAGTTTCACCTGAAATTCATCGCCGGTATAAAGTGCCAGATCCCAAGAATCCCTTTTCACGGGCACTTGATTTTCTGCGCTAAAATCAACATAAACTGCATTTTCTGCTGCATTTCCACCATCCCCACCTTCCAAGGTCATCACCGAACCATCTGACGGTGGAATCTCAGGTGCGACATCATCGCTTTTTCCGCAAGCACTCATTGCCACGATAAGCGCTAACGCTATCCAGCTCTCTTTTTGGTAAATTCTTTTCATTGTATTATTTCTATTGGTTAAACCTGTTTTACGTATTGCATTTATGTATATGTTATAGCCTCCGGATATTGATATCATATTTCAAACCTAGAAAATACGATCTACCGTAGCTGATCGGAATAGGACCTGTATCCGTTGCATGTGCACCGCCCGAACCCAGCGAAGTATTATCGAGGGTAGTTACATCAAAAAGGTTGCGCACACCTCCGCTTAGTGTCAAACCTTGCATCAAAACCTTATTTAAGGTAAGATCCGCTGTGTGGTAAGATTGAATTTCAAACCTTCTGGCACTTATTCTACCGTCATCACCGGCTATGGCATTAAAGCCTATGCGCTGTCCGTTGAACTTGTAGTAAAGATTAAGTCCTGCTTTCCATTTCGGTATATGATAGTTAATGACAGCGTTGACTTCAGGTGTCCAGCGCATGCTCGGAATATGATCAATTTCATCTGCCAGGCGATTATATCGACCGATATAGGAGAACCCCAGTTTGGCTACAATCTCTTTGTAGGAGAAGCTATTTTCCCAGGTTCCTCCTGCGGTGCGGAATTTATCGATATTAATATACGTATTAACCGTTGGCCGACTGGGATCTATGCCGGTGTTTATCTGATCGTTGAAGTCGTTATAAAATCCATTTAAGGTGCTCATCCATTGCATTGTACCATCCTGCAGACCCGACCAGCTCAAACTGGCCTGATAGCTATTGGAATGTTCTGCTTTTAAATCCGGATTTCCCACAACAGCATGATTGGCATCAAAGAAAGTGAAATACAGTTCACGTAAAGCAGGGGAACGAAAACCCCGACCATAGGAAGCCCTCAGATCAAACTGATCATTTATGCTCCACTTAGCATTTATAGAAGGAATGACCGGCGGGGCGTCATATACCGAATTATAGATAAATCGCATGCCGGGACGGATCAATAAATTTCTTGTCAATCCCCATTCGCCGGATATAAAGAAAGCATAATCGTTAATCCTCGGATCTCCGTCGATACGCTGTCCGGTGCCCTTGTCTGATCGGTATTCTAAGCCAGGCTGCAAGATAAAATTATCCGCTACGGTGTATTGCGCTGTTAACCTTAATACGCTAGTTAGAAAGGTTGCGGTATCCTGCGCCCCGGCATTAGTGGAAAGTTCTGTTGTACCATTTCGGTAATCCCGTACCACCGAACGGGTTCGGCGTTCATAATCCTGATAAGAGCCACTGAAGTTAAAGGACAAACGATGATTAGCCATGAATCTTCCTTGGAGTTGATGTGTCCAGCGATCAGTAAGGTAGTTGACCCGAGATTGCCGATAAGTGCTGGTATTTAAATTTCCCAGATTCAATATATCTTCGTTATTATAATCTAAGCGATAATTAAGATCCCATCTGGCCGTGCCGTAACCTAAGCTACCCGATCCAAACCATTGATCCTTCGGCATCCAATGATCGATAGCTCCAGAGCCGCCTCCAACATAACCGCCTGCATTATTTCTACTGCCCGAAACACTGGCCTTCCAACCTTTATTACCCCACAAAGCGCTAATATTAGCATTATGGATACCATCGTTTTGTAGAAAGTCGTAGTTTTCAGCTATTGTTTCCTCTTGTAGGCGCGCCGATAATAGCAATTGGTCGCTTTCCACTTTTTTCGTAATGATATTGATCACTCCTGCTAAGGCATCTGTACCATAACTTACTGCCATGGGCCCTTCCACAATCTCTATACGCTCAATGGTATTGATATCTATTTGACTCAGGCTTTGTGCTAAATCACCTCTGTCTACTATGGGCAAACCATCTACCATGACTTTCACATTTCTTCCGCCCATTCCCATGAGCTCGATTCCAGATTCACCCAGAGCCATATCATTGCTAAAGCGAATACCCAACTCCGTATTCAATACGTTTTCTACAGAAGTCGAAGCTCGAGCCAAAATTTGATCTTGCCCGATGGTACGGATGCGATATACCGAATTTTTCAGCGACTGCGGCTCAAATTGACCGGTTACCACCACTTCGTTCAAGTCGTAGGCGGTGGCTTTCAACACGATATCATCTAGCTGCAGCTTTTCTGCAGGCTTTACTTTGATGGCTATTGTTTGATCTAAAATTCCCAAACATTTTAATTGCAGCTCATATGAGCCCGCCGGAAGACTTAAGGTGTAAATACCCTGTTCATTGGTACGGGTAAGGTAGTTTGTACCTTTTGCCAAAACGGTGATATTCGGGGCAGCTTTAGCATCTGAGCTCAAAAGCTTACCAGTTACAAAAGCTTCATCCTGCTGTGCTATGCTATGTACGTATATACCCATTATTATTGCCCAAACACCAAATGATCGCAACATTATTTAGAATCATTATTAATTACTCGGCAAGTATAAGGCTTATTTAGATTAAGTACAAATAATATTTCAATTTAGAACAACGTTTCCCCTCAAAAAACTAAGGCCGTTGTTAAAATAACACGAAGAGAGGCTGATAATGAGGAGGTAAGAGTATTATTGAGATGAGGATGAGCGTAAAATTGGCAAGTCTATATGTTATTGCTTGGAAGACTATTAGGTTGTCAGAACAGGTGCACGACCTTATAGGTACCAGGTCGTGCCAACATTTTTAACTAAAACTCTCCTACCTGGCTTTGTAAAAACTTCTGCAACTTTGGTTGTATCACCGCTGCACAGTAAGGGTTATCTGGATTATTGTTAAAATAATCATGGTGATAATCTTCTGCTTCATAAAATTCCTGCGCTTCTTCTACCTCAGTCACAATAGAATCGTTAAAAACATTTTCGTCAGTTAACTTATTAATAAACGTCTCCGCCTCAAATTTCTGCTCGGGATTGTGAAAAAACACCACCGATCGGTATTGTGTTCCTACGTCGTTGCCCTGGCGGTTTAAGGTGGTAGGATCGTGCGTTTTAAAGAAAATGCCGAGCAGTTTTTTATACGACAAAATTTCTGGGTCATAATCTATTTGCACAACTTCTGCATGCCCGGTGTTACCAGTGCAGATCTCTTTATACGTTGGATTTTCAGTATGCCCTCCCATATATCCGGGTAACACCTTGTTAACGCCTTCCAACTGTTGAAAAATTACTTCTGTACACCAAAAGCAGCCCCCGCCAAATGTTGCTTTCATATGCTTTCTGTTTAATTGTTAATAATCGATCATTTGGTTCTCCACTAAGATATTAAAAAACCTAAAAAAGTGACTGCTGCCCATTATCCTCCATATCGATATCATCTGGATTAGTAATTTCAAAATCTACCTTATTTGGTGCTTTCGATTGGTCAAGCTCGGAAGAGCCTTGATCTCCGTCACCCGCTTTTTCTTTTACACCAGCATCGCTTTGCGAATCTAATACTTCGGAAACTTCTTCTGTCTTTTCCTCTTTCGCTATTTCTTTACTGAGATCTTCTTCAGCGCTCAGCAATTTAATCTTTTTTATCTCGTGTTGGCTCAGTCGATTGCCCTGTGCCTTCATTCCTTTAATATCAACAATTTCTTCGAGCGCTTGTTCAAAACTTTCTTGTATTCTACTTTTACCTTTTAAAATTTTCAGCTCTACAACCGGGGTACCGGCATTTGTGAGAAGAACAAGTTTTGAGCCCACTTCATCATTGATGATAGAAGTGCTTTTACCTATCGGTGTATTCTCGAAAGCGAAACGCTTCACTAAATAATTGCCTGATTTTCCGTCGATATGTACAGCCGTATACACGTGCCCTGGTTTATATTTTTCGATCCGGATCATTTTTGGATCGAAATGGTTGGTGAGCTCAAAGCTGCTCAAGCTATAGGTACCGTCTGGCATGACAACTAATATGCGATCGTCTCCATCGAATTCTCCAAGGTAGGTTCCCCTACCATCTACATTTAAGCGCTTCAATACATCATCGAACCATATTTTACGGCCTGCCAATGTAGACACCCCTTTAGCCTTAAACGTTATTTTCTTGATAGGATATTTACTAACAATGTTGCCCTGTGAACCTCTACCCTTGATCGCTATATCGGCAAAATCAAGATCAAATTGTAGCTTACGTAGCTTGGAGTGCGATTTGAGCTGCACATGAACAACCTCTGCTTCTCCATTTGGATTAGCAGTGAAATACAACACTTTTGACCCTTTGCTACCTTTTGTAAGATCATATACCTTATCTCGCGTTACCCCTAAAATAGCAAAGCGTTTTACGTAAGAAACACCTGTTTTGGCATCTCGGTAAACCATATTGTACACGGTACGTTCGTCTCCTTTTTTAAAGACGCCGACATGGATAATATCTTTTCCAACAAATACCTTGTCCTGCACTTTGGTAACGAGGCACGTACCATTCTCAAGGAAGGTGATGATGTCATCAATATCTGAACAGTCACCTATATACTCATCCTTTTTCAAGCCGGTACCGATAAAGCCGTCCGCACGGTTTACGTATAACTTGACGTTTGCGAGGGCAACTTGTGACGCCTCCACTTTCTCAAAGACCCTTAATTCTGTTCTACGCTCGCGGCCTTTAGCATATTTTTCCTTTAGTCTCTCGTACCAGGCGATTGCATAGTCTGTAAGATGCCTCAAGTGATGTTTTACCTCCTTGATCTCGTTTTCCAGTGATTTCATCTGCTCATCTGCCTTCTTCACATCAAAGCGTGTGATACTGCTCATTGGTTTGTCGATAAGCTTCTTATAATCCTCCGGAAGGATCTCCCGATAGAACTGATCGAAAAACGGTGTAAATAAACGATTTAATACGTCTACGACCACCTCGAAATTCCCTGAATTTTCATAATCAGGATGCTTATACATACCTTCCTGAATAAATATTTTCAGCAATGAGCTAAAGAATATCTTTTCCTGCAGTTCATTCAGGCGAATTTCGAGCTCTAGCTTTAACAAAGCCCTTGTATTCTTTGTGTTCTCGATAAGTATATCGTTTACACTCATAAAATAAGGCTTTTCTTTACGGATTACACAGGTATTTGGAGAGATGGAGACCTCACAATCTGTAAAGGCGTATAAAGCATCAATGGTTACGTCAGGGGAAATTCCCGGAGCGAGGTGAACAATAACTTCTACAGCTGCCGCCGTGTTATCTTCTATTTTTTTAATTTTTATTTTACCCTTATCATTCGCAGATATCACGCTATCAATAAGGCCTCCGGTAGTGGTACCGTAAGGTATCTCCGTAATAGCCAATGTTTTCTTATCACGTTCTTCTATCCGAGCTCTCACTTTCACTTTTCCGCCACGCATACCTTCATTATACGCGGAGACATCGGCTAAACCTCCTGTAGGGAAGTCTGGCAATAAGCTGGGCCGTCCACCTCGTAACACTTCAATGGAACCATCAATCAGTTCAATAAAATTATGCGGCATGATCTTGGTGGCCAGGCCTACGGCTATGCCTTCGGCACCCTGGGCCAAGAGCAACGGAAACTTTATGGGAAAGGTGACGGGCTCTTTGTTCCGTCCATCGTAGCTTAACTGCCATTCGGTGGTATCAGGGTTAAAGACTACATCATTGGCAAACTTGCTCAAGCGTCCTTCGATATACCGTGGAGCCGCAGCTGCATCGCCCGTAATTGGGTCTCCCCAGTTTCCTTGGCAATCTATCAATAAATTTTTCTGTCCGATCTGTACCATGGCATCTCCGATGGAAGCATCTCCGTGTGGATGATATTTCATGGTGTTACCTATGACATTTGCGGCTTTGTTAAAGCGTCCGTCGTCCATCTCTTTCAATGAATGGAGAATACGTCGTTGAACGGGTTTTAAACCATCATTAATATGCGGTACTGCTCTATCCAATATGACATACGATGCGTAGTCTAAAAACCAATTTTCGTACAGTCCGGATAAAGGCGTACTCTGATTATGGCTTAAATCTTCATCTTGCTGATCGCCGGAAAGCTCGTTATTGTTTAATTCTTCGCTCATCTTTTAGTAATTACCTTATGTTGCGTATGGAGATGGCTGTAAAAATACTAAACAATTTGGTATTCTAAATAGCCTTTAACAATACATTATTTGTTTCATAGCATATATTCCTATAAATTTAGGCATATTTTTTTATTATGAAGCGAACCTTATACTACTTATTATCTTTTGCCCTACCGGTGTTTTTTGCCTGTAGCAGTGAGCAACAAAATACAGCGGCAACAGACTCCCTTGCTTTACAAAGCATTACCGAAGCTGGTTTCGAAAAATATGTTAGAGAACTATCACATGATAGTTTAGAAGGTAGAAAACCTTTTACCCAGGGTGAAGAAAAAACACTTCGCTATTTACAGCGAGCTTTCACGGAGGTCGGCTTATCTCCCGGTAATGGCGATAGCTTTTTTCAAGAAGTCCCTATGGTAGAGATAACCTCTGCACCTCCTTCTGTATTTTCATTCACAGGACCAAAAGGGACACTTGACTTTAAGCTCCTTGACGAAGTGGTTTTAGGAAGCCGACGGGTGCAGCCTTCCATTGACGTGAAAGCGTCGGAAGTTGTTTTTGCTGGATTTGGCATTGTAGCCCCTGAATTCAACTGGAACGACTACGAAGGGCTGGATGTAAAAGGTAAGACAGTGGTGGTCATGGTAAACGATCCGGGTTATTATGACGAAAACCTCTTCAAGGGCAAAAATATGACTTATTATGGCCGATGGACCTATAAGTTTGAAGAGGCGGCACGGCAGGGAGCTACAGGGGCATTAATCATTCACGATACAGGCGCTGCCAGCTACGGATGGCATGTGGTGAGAAGTGGTTGGAGCGGGCCACAACTCAATTTACAGACGGAAGACAACGGTGCTTCGCGAGCTGCATTTGAAGGTTGGTTAAGCGCGGATGCTGCAAAGCAACTTTTTGCCTTTGCAGGAATAGCTGATCAGGCATTGGAGCAAGCGAAGAAGCCCGGATTTAAGGCGGTAGACCTAGGAGTTAAAACTGGTCTTAGCATTAAACAGGAAACGAAGAAATCGGTATCCAACAATGTAGTTGCAAAAATAGAAGGGACTGAGCGCCCGGACGAATATATTATCTATTCAGCACATTGGGATCATTTGGGCATAGGTGAGGCTATAGCTGGCGATTCCATTTATAATGGTGCGGTAGACAATGCCACCGGTGTTGCGGGATTGTTAGAAATAGCGAAAGGATTTAAAGCCGCCTCTGCCGCCCCTGAACGGTCGATCTTGTTCATTGCGCTAACAGGAGAAGAAGAGGGCCTATTAGGTTCTGAATATTATGCTACACATCCGATCTATCCATTAGCCAAAACCGTTGCTAATATTAACATGGATGCCATGGCGCCTATGGCCAAAACCAACGACATCACCATTGTGGGCCAGGGGCAATCGGAGATGGACGACTATGCTGAAAGAGCGGCTAAAAAGCAAGATAGAATAACCGCCCCTCCGGCCGATCTCACCAATGGCTGGTTCTATCGGTCAGACCATTTCAATTTTGCGAAGGTAGGTGTACCTGCTTTATATCCGGCTACAGGCGACGACGTGATTGGTCAGGGAGCCGACTTCGGGCAAACACAAAAAGCCGAATATAATAAAAGTCGATACCATCAGCCGGGCGATGAATACGATGACACCTGGAAGCTCGATGGTATTATAGCCGACCTGCACTTGTTATTTGACGTAGGTTACACTTTAAGCATGGAAAGCACTTTCCCGAAATGGAAAGAAGGATCCGAGTTTAAGGCTGCCGGGGACAAACGGTAGCAGACTAGTTATTGTCAGACGTAATACGTCTGGCAACAACTGGTAACCCCATTAGCACGTTTAATATTCAGGCAACAATGGCCTAGTTCCCATAATTTCATCAATCTTCGCCATTTTCCCAGGTGTCAATTTAGGTAATACCTCCAATGCCTTTAGGTTTTCTTCCAATTGGTTTTCTTTAGTAGCTCCTAAAATGGCGGTGGAGACGTTGGGATTGGCAATCGTCCATGCGATGGATAAGCTTGCCAAACTAGTATCGAGATCATTGGCCAACCGTCCTAAATTTCTGATGGAGGTCAGCTTTTTTGCAGTATAAGATTTGTCTTTCAACCATTCATATCCTTCCAGTGCCAATCGTGATCCTTCCGGAATACCATCGTTATATTTCCCGGTCAATAAGCCAGATGCCAGCGGACTCCAAATGGTTGTACCCATACCGAGGTTACGGAAAATAGGCAGGTAATCGACTTCTACTTTCTGTCGATGGAACAGGTTATATTCAGGCTGTTCTACAGCGGGCGGCTCCAGATTCAACTTTGCAGCCACCGCATGCGCTTCCACAATTTCTGCAGCACTCCATTCGCTGGTTCCCCAATAGAGAATTTTACCTTGTTGAATCAGTGTGTTCATGGTGCGCACCACCTCTTCGATGGGTACGTTTTTATCGGGGCGATGACAATAGTAAAGATCCAAGTACTCCACCTGCAAACGCTGTAAAGCCTCGTGGCAGGCTTCGGTGATGTGTTTACGGCTTAATCCATGCTGATTGGTTTTTTTATCTGGTCCTTTCCATCCAAAGAATACTTTACTGGAAACCACGTAAGAGCTGCGTTCCCAATTTTTAGCTTTCAGTACACGTCCCATCATCTTTTCTGATTCGCCACGGGAATATACTTCTGCATTGTCAAAAAAATTAATCCCAGCATCGTAAGCGACCCCCATTAAGCGATCACTGAGCCCATCGTCTACCTGCCGGGCAAAGGTTACCCATGAACCAAAAGACAAAATACTTAACTGTAAGCCTGTGCGGCCCATTCTTCTATATTCCATTTGTTGCCAATTAAATTTTCTTAGGTAAAACTAAAGAATGAAAAGAAAAGTTTGGGAAGCTGTATTAATGATGACATTACGTTGAATTTTCTTATTTCTTTCTTTTCATCACCTTCAATAATCCATTAGACATTAATAATAAAAGTACAATGACGAGTATCAATGCTATCCAGAACCAGTATACGGACTTAAACAGGTGTGCCCGTTCAGACTGATCGGGTTGATCAGTCTGTTGAAATGGCTTTAGAGTTATAGCGGGTATATTTTCTTTTATACGTTCTTCCACAGAGCTAAGGTCGTAATAAGGCGCTGCAGCATCTTGTTTTCCCAAAAATAATTGGTAACTTTTCCCTGCTTCCAGATAAGTCACCAGTTCCTTTTTCCTCTGCCAAGCACCCACTTTGGTTAGCTGTAGCGGACGATTATCTTCATTGTTTATCGTGATGTACAACTGATCGGCTTTCACCTCATTTTCGAAAGTGATCACCAGGTCATCAGGCGTAATTAAGCCATGACCTACCGCAACAAAGGTTTCGTTTTTTATCCCATAAGTACTTCTTTTGTAAGACTGTTATGTTACTGCTCTACGGAACTCCGGACTTTTCCGGACTTTTCCAAATAAAATCCTTAAACGCTGTTCAAGTATGTTCGAGTCTGCTCATAGTATCCCCTTCATCCGCCTATGCTTCACCTATCATCCGTATATACTTTACAAACACCATCATAAAGAAGGTGGTTATGCATTGCATTAGTTATTCTGTCAACAGTCGCACTTATGGATGATATAAAAAACCAGTAGCCCTAACCGAGCTTTCGATAAGTACTCGATTAGGGCTACTGCAACAGCCACATTATTTGGTAAAGAATGCCCTATCAGACAATGTGGCTGAATGTTAAAGCGGCTTAATCGTAGCCTGGATTTTGCGCCAGCTGTCCATTTCTATTAATCTCATCCCTATGGATACACATGAAGTACATCTTATCTAACCATTGCCTATTTTCAATTCCCGGATCGAGTTCCGCAGGGGTATAAGTATAATTGTAATTTTCAGGATTATATTGATAGGTTCTGACCTGAACACCTTCCCGTAAGGTACCGAAAATACGAATTAATCCTATTTTGCGGCCCAAGGTTGTAGGGGCGATCATCCATCTCCGGGCATCAAAAAAGCGATGCTCCTCATAGGCCAATTCTACCCTTCGCTCGTTTCTGTAGCGTTGTCTAAGGGCGTCGCCCGATTCGGTAACAGCAGGCATACCGGCTCTGAATCGAATTTTATTCAACCAGTTTCTCGCTTCGCCATCCTGACCTAATTCGATACAGGCTTCCACATAATTCAATACCGCTTCGGTATATCGCAAAACGGGCCAAGGAATATATTGCCGGGTGTTTTGATCAACAACTGCAGGATCGGGATCAGTAAATTTACGGAAGTAATAACCTGTATAAGAACCATTCCAATCTTCGATCGGACTATTTCTGGTATCCAATCCATATTGCGTTGTGGTTCCTCCCGAAGCGGTAGTCACCTGATATTGGCCAGTCTGAATCTGATCGAAAGGATCGCGCCCAGCCACATCTGCCGTACGGGGCTTCCAATCGGCACCATCATGCAGCACGGTAGCGTAAAATCTAGGATCCCGATTCTGATAAGGTGCAGAACTATGCGTTGGATTATCCCAGCTAAATCTAGTTCCATCGATCATTTCATAATCGTCGACCAAGTTTTGTATAGGGGTATTACCGGCCCAATTGTGATAGCCATTCGGTCCGTTATTACGCCCAACATAGTTCCCTCCTTCATCTTTTAAGTCGACAAACTGACGAGCCAACAACAAGTCAATTGCTCCTTCTGCCGATATTGCCCGGCTGCCTCCCCCTGTTGATAAAATAACATAGTTATCGGTGCCCTCCTCAGGAGTTACCGGCTCCGTTAAGTCCATTTTATAGGCATGTGCCATTTGGTTGACTACCGCTAAAGCAGCATCTTTTGCTTTCTGCCAACGTTCGGCTCTATTCCCACTTACATAACCGAGCAATTCCTGGTTGCTATAACCACCAATAGTTGACGAGTTAGAAGATGCTGTTGGAACATCATGCAGGTCACTAGCTGCATACAGCAGCACACGGGCTTTCAAGGCCATGGCGGCCACATCACCAGCCCTACCACCGCTAGCGCCCAATCCATTCAACAGGCTTATGGCAGTATCACAATCTGCTACGATAAAGTTAACACAATCTTCATAGCTACTACGTGGCGCTGTATAATCTTCTTCTCCTAACTCGTACGGCCTATCAATCAGTGGTACTCCTCCATAAAAGCGTAGCAATTGCTGATAATAATAAGCTCTGAGGAAATGTGACTCGCCTTTTAACCGTTCCACTAAATTGTTAGCATTCTCAAATTGAGGTTCTGCCAGATTCTTAAGTGCAATATTAGATGCCCTTATGCGTGTATATAAGGAATCCCACAAATAAGTTCTGTTCACCCAGCCTTGATCAGCAGGATTAGTTCGTGATTCTGTAATGGTATTGATTCCCCGACCGGGGTGCGTAAACATGGATTCATCTGTTAAAGATGCCTGCATCTGCTCATCCAGCCCGCCCTGCCCCAGTCCGTTATAAATTTCCAGTACAAAGGCCTCAGCCAAACCGGCATCACCCCAAACGACCTCTTGCGGAACCTCAGTCATTGGTTCGGTGTCTAAAAAATCTGTTTTACACGCTGAAAACATAATGATCAGCGCAAAGAACAATTTTGATGATATATTGATTACTTTTCTCATGATAGTAGTCTATTTAAAAGGTTACAGCTAGCCCCATATTAATGATACGGGATTGTGGATAGTATTGACCCAATACGTTAGTAGATTCCGGATCATACGCCTTCATCTTACTAAATGTCAGTAAATTAAACCCGCTAGCGTAAATCCGTAGGTTGCTGATACCTACTCTTTCTCCCAGATGGGTAGGAAGCGTATATCCTAATTCTAAATTTTTAAGGCGGATATAATTAGTACTTTGCAACCAATAGGTATTATTATTAGAATAATATTGATCACTTCTATCGGTAATGCGCGGATGTTCACTGCTTGGATTATCTACCGTCCAGCGATTTTCATAAAATTCGTGAAGGTAATTTCCTATAGCGCCTGATTCATCCGTTCCTACACGCAGCTCACCTCCGGCTGCTCCTTGAAATAGCACCGTAAGGTCAAAGTTCTTATACTGCAATCCTATATTCAATCCACCCTGAAATCGCGGTTGGCGATTTCTGTCTCGCCGTACGCGGTCATCAGGAGTAATCTTACCATCGCCATCATAATCGAGATATTTCATATCGCCAGGACGAATATTATTGGTTACCGCGCTATAGTCGACGGTATTATTGGCAATATCCTCTTCATCCCTAAATACGCCATCATATATATAATACAACTGTGCGTCGGTCACTCTTCCGGTAGCCCTTTGCCACTCGGGCGCTCCCGGAGCCTCATCCCAGAACATGATTTTATTCTTGGTATAGCCTCCGTTAACACTAACATTATATTTAAACTCGCCTGCTGCACCATTGTAACCTATGTTAAACTCCCATCCGCGATTTGTTACCCTTCCAATATTTTCCGCAGGTAATGTCATTCCGGTGCTCTGCGGAATCGACGCATTACGTTGCCACAAGATATTGGAGCGATTGTTCATGAATACGTCAAACTCAAAATTGATTTTTCCATCGAACAATTGCCCATCTAAACCAATATTATAGTTATCGGCTACCTCCCAGGTAACCATCGTATTGGGCACCCGAGATTCGTACAATGATTTTACCAACTGTCCGTCTACGATATAGGTACCAAAGCCATAAGTAGAAAAGTATTGATATTCCTGCAAGGAGGCATCGTCACCTAATAGATCGCCTTCTTGATAGTTATTATTGAAGTATATATTATCATTACCCATTCGGCCCCAAGATCCCCTCAATTTTAGGTAGTTGATAAAGGATACATTTTCTTTCCAGAAGTTCTCTTCGGAAATACGCCATCCTCCAAGCACTCCTGGGAAGAAACCAAATCGGCTATCTCTTGGAAACATATAGGAACCATCGTAGCGCCATAAAAACTCGAGAAGGTACTTCTCTTTATAATTATAACCAACGCGGCCGAAATAGTTTAACCGCGCTTGTTGCCAAGCTCCTCCATTATTGTCTTTCTCCCGTTCACCACCAGCAATCAGATAATCAATCGCGTTTGAAATGAAGAACCTTCTAAAGGCACTGAAATTATCATTATCAATGGTTTCTCTATTCAATCCTGCCATGATATTGAATTGATGGTCACCAAAAGAGCGATCATAGTTCAAGACTCCTCCGAGCATAATATTAAGCTGGTCTTCATTCTCCTGCGTCAAGCGAGGATCAGGAAAGCCACGTTCCCCCCGCACAAGGGCAGGCGTCACACCATCGTCCTCATAAGCTCCCTGCCAAGTGTATAGATACCATGGAGTTTCCCATCTTTTACCTTGACGAACAAATTTATCGATGGCCGCTGTACCCGTGAATTTTAGACCTTCTACCCATGGAATCTGAATATCCAATTGACCGTTCGTTTGAAAGAAGTATTGTTTATTTCTGTCATATCCGGTTTGATCGGTAGTGATAACTACCGGGTTCTCTCCATTTTCGATATCTGGACCGGGCATACCATTTGGCCAATAAGCTGGCATCGTTGGGTTTCCACGCATCAGCATCCGAAAGATTGTACCTGCAGATTTCGTAGGATAATTGCGGTTTTCCTGACGACCTAATACACCGATTTTCGCGTCGATATACTTACTTATCTTGGCATCAAGATTGATCCGCATATCATACTGTTTATAACCTGTTGCAGAGTTTTTGTAATAACCATCTTGATTTTGATAACCGATGGAGGTTAAGTACTGAAAGTTTTCTGAACCACCTGTAAGTTGTACATTGTGTCGGCTTTGTGGTGAAAAGGTTTTTAAGGTTTCGCCGTACCAATCCGTATTGGGATGCCCCCATGGGTCTGAACCATCTCTAAAAAGTTGAAAAGCTTCCGGGGAGAAAGGAGCGGTAAGCACGGATCCATTTGGCCGTGTGTAGCTACCTTGGTCTCTCAATGCGCCATTCGCCTCTCCCCACTCTGCCACCGGCAATTTGAAGAGTTCTAATTCATTTCGCATTTCAGCGTACTGGACGGCGTCGGTTAATTTTGGAATGACGGTAGGTTGGGCGAACCCCTGGTTATACGTGTAGGATAAAAGCGGCCTACCCGATTTACCTCTTTTGGTAGTTACAAGAATCACCCCGTTTGCTGCCCGAGCACCGTAAATTGCCGCTGCGGCATCCTTCAATACGGAAATGTTGTCAATGTCAGCAGGGTTTAAGCGTTCGATACCCCCCGTTCTGGCCGGTATACCATCGATCACAACCAAAGGGCTGCTGTTTCCCAAGGTGTTTGTTCCTCTGATCTGTAAGTTGGAACCATCAGCACCCGGCTCTCCACTGGCCTGGGTAGCGATTACCCCTGGCAACCTTCCTGCCAATGAATTGGAAACATTTAATGAAGGCGATTTGACCAACTCTTCACTTCTAACGGTTGTTACCGAACCTGTCACGGTTTCTTTCTTCTGTGTTCCATACCCCACCACAACGACCTCCTCTAGATTTGCAAGATCATCTTGTAGCACAACGGTTATGGTCGTCTGATCGCCCACAGGCTCTTCGTGGGTTTTGTACCCCACCATCGTAAAAACCAAAGTAGCATTGGCAGGTACGTTTTCCAAGCTGAATTGGCCATCGCCATCTGTACTAGTGCCTCTCTGTGTTCCTTTGATGAGTACACTTACTCCAGGGACACCCTCGTTTCCAGTCATGGAGTTAACTTTTCCCGTAATGGTTTGTTGTTGCTGTTTCAAGGTTCTGGAAGCCTTTAAGGGATCGGCCACAACCGATTTCCCTGCTAGTCCGACATTCGGCGAAAAGCCCAGTGCAAGCACCAGCATGGGAAACAAAACCTTTTTAGTAGGTCTGTAATTAATGTTCATAATAGTAGGTGTTTATTAAAAAAATGATTTAGCAGGCTATAACTGTACAGATTACGTTTATCTTGATTACGCAGCAGATATTAGATTCTATAAATTGATTAAGTAGTATCATCTAATGAGGTTTTAATTTAAATGGCGGCTGTAAACATAAGCATAGAAAATTATGAAACAAAAAAAAGTTATAAATTGCTAATGACTTCCTCTAAATATTAAGAAAAACACCAATAATTGAAGGATTTTTTACAATTAGTTCATCAGAAGAACTACTAAGTGCGACATAACTTGATAGCGTTATAAAACGATAAAGGCTGTACCAGTAACAACAAAAGCTCGCCTATTGCGAGCTTTTGTTTATATCAACTCTGTGCTATAGTGAAACCCCGGTTACTTCACAAACTGCCGTAAAACGACTTCCCAACGATCATAACCTCTGCTGTTCAGATGTAGACGATCGGATTCAAACAAATTATCGTTTGGTTTGCCATCTGGGCCTTCTACTACCGAAGCAAGGTCTATATAGGTTCCGTTTGCTTTACCCCGGAGAAATTTCTTGATCCTAAGATTAGTCCTTTCAAACTTACTTTGCAGGTCAGTACGGCTGCTGCTTGGCTTTATAGACAAGTAAAAAATGGAGACATCGGGTTGCTTTTCGCGGATCATTTCCCACAGCTTTTTGAAATTATCAGCAACCTCTTTTGGTTTTTTACCATTAACAATATCATTTTCTCCAGCATACACGAATATTTGCCTAGCCTTATAGGGGTATACGATAGCATCCATATAGTGATCAACGAAATGTGACAATTCACAACCTCCTACCCCTCGTTTAATGATGGGTTTATCTGAAAATCGTTTTTCCAGATCGTCCCATAACCTGATCGATGAGCTTCCGATAAAGAGTACCCCGTTCTTTTCAGGTGTCTTTGCAGCGTCGAGCTTTTTGAATGCGATAATTTCCTTTTCAAAGGGATAACTTTCTTTTTGCTGTGCAAAGACGAAAGTTATTGTTCCCAGTAAGAAAAAGCTACAGATCGTTATCAGTTTTTTCATTCGAATAATTATTTATGAGCGTAAGCGTTCAATGGAATAAATGAGCTCGTTACACTCGGTTTATTTTTATGGCAATGAAGCTTGCATGAGCCGGTTTATTCATATCTTTTCAGGCTTATAATATAGCTAAGGAGCGGAACCGGAGGTTTGAACACTATACTTTTACACGGCTCATGACCTAATCGAAAACCACGGTTTTATTTCCCGTAATAAACACCCTATCTTCAATGATGAGTGATAAAGCCTTGTTCAGCACGGCCTTTTCGATCTCTTTGCCTGCTCTCCTCATATCATTTGCTGTATAGGTATGATTTACCGGTTTTATATCTTGCGCAATAATTGGCCCTTCGTCCAAATCATCAGTTACAAAATGTGCCGTGGCACCGATCAGCTTCACCCCTCTGGTATATGCTTGTTGGTAAGGGTTTGCGCCGACAAAAGCCGGTAGAAAAGAGTGATGGATGTTAACAATCTTCCCACTGTAATGCGCTACAAAGATAGGAGACAATATACGCATGAACTTAGCTAACACCACAAAATCCGGACGATAGCTGTAAATAGTTTTATGGAGTTCACGCTCAAAATCGTCTTTACTTTTACCTTCATGCGTGACATAATGAAAGGGTACATCAAACCGCTCTGTAAATTCACGCAAATTATCGTAATTACCTATTACGCAACATATTTCAGCTCCTAAGACATTAAAAAAGTGGCGGACCAACGTATCTCCCAAACAGTGCGGTTCTTTTGTAACCAGAACCGCTAGGCGTTTCTGTTTCGGAGGGTTAACCTTCACCTGTGCACCTTTAGGCAGGGCTCCCGCCAGTTCTGCCGTTAGCCTTTGCACATCCAACAGTTCACCGGTACAGACTATACGCGCAAAAAAGCGCTTGGAAGCCTCTTCCACATACTCACGCATGGTAACAATATTAAGCCGATGATCTGCCACGACATGCGCTATCGAAGACACCAAGCCTACGGCATCTGTGCACTGTATAAGGATTAATGTCTGCTCCATTTCCTTGTGCTACACGGCTTCTTTTAAACTCTTTTCTTTCAACGCTTCTTCCTCTGCTAAAACATCTTGCTCGATCCGAAGATTATTGACGATATGCTTCTGTCGATCGGGTGTGTTTTTACCCATATAATAGGCTAGCAGCTGCTGTATTTTCTGATCTTTAGAAAGGATTACAGGATCCAAACGCATATCTTTTCCGATGAAAAGGCCGAATTCATCAGGAGAAATTTCCCCCAAACCTTTAAATCGGGTAATTTCCGGCTTTCCTCCAAGCTTTAGTATTGCTCGCTGCCTTTCTTCGTCATTGTAACAATAGATTGTCTCTTTTTTATTTCTAACCCTGAATAAAGGCGTCTGTAAGATCGAAACGTGCCCTGCCTTGACAAGATCGGGAAAAAACTGTAAGAAAAATGTCATTAGCAATAAGCGAATGTGCATCCCATCTACGTCAGCATCTGTAGCGATTACGATATTGTTATAACGTAAGCCATCCAAGCCATCCTCAATATTCAGTGCGTGTTGCAGCAAATTAAACTCCTCGTTTTCGTAAACCACTTTTTTGGTAAGCCCAAATGCATTGAGTGGTTTACCTTTTAAGCTGAATACCGCCTGCGTTTGCACATCACGTGATTTTGTAATCGAACCACTGGCAGAATCACCCTCCGTGATAAAGAGCGTGGTCTCCTGGTTACGTTCATTTTTATCATCGTAGTGAATCTTGCAATCACGCAACTTCCGGTTATGGAGAGACGCTTTCTTAGCACGTTCGTTAGCCAGTTTTTTAATACCGGCGATGTCTTTACGTTCCCGCTCGGATTGTAAAATACGTTTTAACAATGCATCTGCAGCATCTTGATGCCTATGCAGGTAATCGTCTAAAGACTTCTTTACAAAGTCGTTGATAAAGGTACGCACGGTTGGCCCTTCCGGACCGACACTCTGCGAACCCAGCTTGGTTTTCGTTTGCGATTCAAATACGGGTTCTTGTACCTTGATGGCAATTGCGGCAATAATAGAAGCGCGGATATCTGCTGCATCGAATTCCTTTTTATAAAATTCACGTATGGTTTTCACCACTGCTTCACGGAATGCCGCCTGGTGAGTACCCCCTTGCGTAGTATGCTGACCATTGACGAAAGAGTAATACTCTTCTCCATACTGTTGTCCATGAGTCATCGCCACCTCTATATCATCTCCCTTCAGGTGAATGATAGGGTAGCGCATCGCTTCCACATCAATGTTACGCTCCAACAGATCACGCAAACCATTTTCAGAGATGAATTTTTGCCCATTGAAATTGATGGTTAAGCCTGCATTCAAGAAAACATAATTCCAAATCATATTCTCCACAAACTCGGGCCGATATTTATAATTCCGGAAAATGGTATCATCAGGGATAAAACTTACTGCAGTACCGTTGCGCTGTGTGGTTTCCTTTTCTTCATCGTGCAGCAGCTCACCTTTACTAAACTCTGCTATACGGGTACGCCCTGCCCTGTATGCCTGTACGGTAAAGGCGGAAGAAAGCGCGTTCACTGCTTTCGTACCCACCCCGTTCAAACCTACCGATTTCTGAAAGGCTTTACTATCGTATTTACCTCCGGTGTTTATTTTAGACACCACATCAACTACACTTCCTATAGGTATTCCGCGACCATAATCACGAACAGCAACTTTGAGCTCGCTAACATTTATGTCGATCGTTCGTCCGGCACCCATCACAAACTCATCGATAGAGTTATCCACCACTTCCTTTAACAGTACATATATACCGTCATCATAGGCAGATCCATCTCCTAATTTACCGATGTACATCCCCGGACGTAAGCGGATATGTTCTTTCCAATCGAGTGATCGAATACTATCTTCGTTGTAATTTGTCATAGACTCTTTGTTATGTGTTACGGGTTGAGCTGTTTTCTACTCCACGACCCTACTACTTACAAGCTGCTATCGTCCAAAATCGTCCTGCACACGAACAATATCTTCCTCATCAGAAGGATTCTCTATATCTGTATGCTGCCAGATCTCTGCTAAGATACCCCAACCATCAAGACCTACCAAACGATGACGCTCTCCTTTTTCCAGTTTGATTACGTCTCCTGGCTTTTTGGTTTTCACTTCATTCTCTACGTCTGTATCGCTGATTACAACACCTACTTCACCTTTAATAACCTGCCAAATTTCGGCACGTCTGTGATGATATTGCCAAGATAAGCGTTTCTGAGGTGCTACCACTAAGATTTTAGGGCTTAATTTTCCCGAAATTTTCAAATCTTGAACATTTAGCCCATCAAAGTAAGTATCTGCAAATTTTTGGGCCTGACTTTCGTCGATGACAAAGAAACCGCCCCAAGGACGTGTTTGATCTTGTTTGTCAATGGTAAACCCCTGGCTACTTAAGTTTTTTTCGATTTCCGCAAATATTTCTTGTTTAGCTATCGCTGTCATATTTATTTATTTTTTTGCTAAGATAATGAGTTTTTTTGATTAGGTGTTAGGCTTTAGCGCTAGTTCTTTGCTTTTATGCGCTCGAGCGCAGCTTGCCTGGTTAAGGAAGCATTACCGTGAAGCAGGCTATATTAGAACAATCTAATTTGAAATGCGCTATTAAAATTCTTATTTTGCCTATTACAAGCAGCTAGAGAATGACAAAAATATTATTGGTAGAAGATGACGACCGCTTAGCTGGATTTATTAAAAAAGGTCTGGAAGAGCAATTGTACTCCGTTACTCGTATCTCCACTGGTTATGAAACCTTGGCTATCACGCAGGATACCGACTTCGATCTCCTTATATTGGATATTATGTTGCCGGATATTTCTGGCTTTGAGATATGCACCGTATTACGTCAGCGTAAAATCACTACTGCTATTCTCATCTTGAGTGCGTTGGACACAACAGAAGAAAAGGTAAAGGGCTTGCAGGCCGGGGCAGACGACTATCTGGGAAAGCCTTTCCATTTTGACGAACTGCTGGCTCGAATACATGCACAACTACGACGAAAATCCTTTGAAAACGGTGTGCTTGACCTACAAAAGTATGCTGATCTTGAAGTAGACGTTGCCGAACAGAGTGCAAAACGGGCCGGAAAAACTTTAATACTCTCTCCAAGGGAGTATAAACTCTTATTGTATCTCTTGAAAAACAGGGAGCATGTCGTTTCCAGAACCCAGATAGCGGAGGCCGTTTGGGATATTCATTTCAACACCCACACCAATGTGGTGGATGTTTACATCAATTATTTACGTAACAAGCTTGATAAAGGCTTTGATTACCCACTCATCCACACGGTGAAGGGAAGGGGTTATTTATTGAAGCACAAAAAAGAAGTATGACCATACGCCTTAAACTAGCGTGGAATAGCACCTTGATTGTTGCCGCTGTATTAGGGTTCACCTTCTTGGGCACTTACCTCTTTTTTGAGCAGCATGTACGGCAGTCTTTTTATAAAAGACTACAAAGTAGTGCATTAACTGCAGCTTTTTTTCATCTGGAAAAGGATGAGCTAAATGATCAGAAATACCAAATAATCGAGCAGCGCTATCAAGAGATTCATGATGAATCTATTCGTTTTTTTGATGAAAACAATCGAATGGTTTTTGAAGATGATACGCTTGATTACCGTATCGATGCTGATATACTAGAGCGTATCAGGCGTAAACAGATTACTTATTTCGATATCGGGGAGAGGCAATTCTCCGGGATTTTCTATCAGGACAATGAAGGCAACTATGTGGTATTGGCATCTGCAGTTGATGCAGATGGTTATTCACAGCTTAAACGTCTACGACTTTATTTGCTGTTATTTTATGCGTTGGGAGTAGGTTTAAGTTTTATACTTACCAACCTGCTAGCTAAACAAACATTCAAACCATTTGCCAGACTTATCCGCAATGTGAATACCATCTCAGCCACTAATTTACACGAGCGACTGGAGACGAGCGATACGGAAAGAGACGAACTTACCGAACTCAGGGAATCTTTCAATCTCTTTTTAGACCGGTTAGAAAGTGGTGTTAAGAGTCAACAGAATTTTCTCAAACACGCCTCTCATGAATTGAAAACACCCTTAGCTTCTATCATAGGCAATCTGGAAGTCACCCTATCCAAACATAGGAGCAACGCCGAATATGTAGAAAAGATGCGCGCACTTCATAACGATGCGTTACATATCAAAGCCATTCTTGAGGGCTTGTTATTGTTATCGGGATTAGAAGCTTCCAAAAATATTTCATTAATGAAGTTGCGAATTGACGAACTGCTCTGGGATCTCCTGGAAAAAATCGGCATCCATCACCCGGAAGCTATCGTGCGTATAGATTTGGAAGAGATGCGCAACAAACCGGCACTTTTAGAAGTGTTGGCGAACCGAGAACTGCTCCTGATTGCTATTGGTAATCTCATTGATAACGCGCTTAAATTTTCCAACAACCAGCCTGTTTTAATAAAACTTTACGAGGATGAAGAACGGCTTTGCCTTACTATCAAGGATAAAGGTATAGGTATTGAGGCAGCGGATCAGCAAGATATCTTCAACTTGTTTTACCGGGGAGCTAAGAGCGCGGCAATACCGGGGCACGGTATTGGTTTATATCTTGGGAAACAGGTATTGGATCTACATGGCATTACCCTAGACGTAAGCTCCACACCCGATATAGGGACCACCTTTTATTTATTTTTTCCAAAATTTCATTTATAAAAGCGATTCTCAATGGCAGACGAGAAACCGATAATTGCTCAGCAATCATGAGCTCGCGAGAAAGCAAGGTGCCGTGGATAGACCAATTTTTTAAGTGACTATTTCAATTACTTCTGCTGGCTTTGCCACTATATGCCTTTTTTGTAGATTGCGGAGCACTTAAGAACACTATAAAATAACAGCTCTATAAGTAATCGCATACAGAAAACAATTTCACCTTGGTTTTCGTAAGCAAAAAAGATTTCTTACATTAAGTTTTTAGCGCAATTGGTTTAAGTGCTCAGTTAACTATAGAAAATCATCATGTCGAATCTCGATCATCAGAATAAGGCTTTTGCCCAAGCCGTATCTTTCGTGAATCATACCAACAGACCTCTTTTTCTAACAGGAAAAGCCGGAACCGGTAAAACTACTTTTTTGAAGTATATCCGTGCGCACACCTATAAAAAAATGGCCGTTGTTGCTCCTACGGGAGTCGCCGCCATCAATGCCGGGGGAAGTACTATACATTCGTTGTTTTTTTTACCTTTCGGTATGTATTTGGCCGATTATCCTTTAGCGTGGAATGAAAGCGATCACCATATCTATAACAAGCAGCGTCTATTTGGAAAGGTAAAACTCACGAAGCAACGAAGGGCGCTTTTGCAGGAGCTGGATATCTTGGTTATTGATGAGGTTTCGATGTTAAGAGCGGATACGCTCGACGCAATCGATGCTATTTTACGATGGGCCAGGCGAAATGCTGCACCTTTTGGCGGAGTTCAGATGCTCTTTATCGGTGATTTATACCAGCTTCCCCCCGTAGTAAAAAGCAACGAATATATTTTATATCAATACTATAAAAGTCCTTTTTTCTTCGACGCACATGTGCTGCAGGAGGCTCCTCCGGTATTGTTAGAACTTAAGAAAATCTATCGGCAAAAAGATGAAAACTTCATTTCACTTTTAAATGACATTCGTCATAATCAATGCGGTCAGGCAACATTGGAACAGCTGAACCAATATTACCGTTCGGATTTCGTTCCCCGTAAAGAAGATGCCTATATTACGCTGACCTCCCATAACCGCATAGCCGACGATATTAACCGACAAGAGCTGGAGGCACTGGAAGGAAAGGCATTTTGTTTTGAGGCAACGGTCAAAGGCGATTTTTCTGAAAGTTCGTATCCTACGGAGGGTAGTTTGTTTTTAAAAGAAGGGGCACAGATCATGTTTATCAAGAACGATAAAGGAGATGAACGTCGTTATTATAATGGCAAAATCGGGATCATTGAACAGATCAGTAAAGACGGATCGGGTATAAAAGTCCGTTTTCCCGGAGAGACAGACACCTTCACGCTGGAGCAGGAAGAATGGCGAAATTTACGCTATAATTACGACCGACAGGCCGATAAGATCGATGAGGAAACTTTAGGCACGTTCAAACAATATCCTATTCGTTTAGCTTGGGCAGTTACCATACACAAAAGCCAGGGTTTAACGTTTGATAAAGCGGTTATTGACGCAGGGGCAAGTTTTGCAGCAGGACAGGTTTATGTAGCGTTAAGCAGGCTAACCAGTCTGCAAGGTTTGGTGTTACGCTCTACCATCTCGTTAGCCAATATTTTGACCGACCCACATGTGGTTGCTTTTTCCAATGCCGCTTTAGACGAAGACTCGCTTGATGATGTGCTGCTTCAGGAGCAAGAAGTCTATTTATTGCATAATTTAAGTAACGCCTTTTTATGGAATAAACTAACGCTGGAGACCAATAGCTTAAAGGGAGAGCTCATGGCTAAAAATATTCCCGACAAAACACTTGCTTATAAAAAAATCAATGCCATAGCCACTGCTTGCAATAATCAGTTTGAAGTAGCCGAGAAATTCAACAACTGGTTAAACAAGCAATCCTCATCAGCGCAGCCCTTGCCTATGGAAGCAATTCACGACCGGACACAAAAGGCTGCTGCATGGTTTCTGGAACAGCTTGACCAAGAGCTCATCATTCCTTTGGAACAACATATTACCTCTTGGTCTCAAAAAAAGAAAAACAAGAAGTACCTTAAGGAGTTACAGGACTTATCCATAAGCTATCAACGTAAGAAAGAACAAATTAAGCAATGTACCATGATTACGCAAGCGATCTTAGAAGGACGTAATATACAAGATGTGATCAGTGAAATAGCCCAGCAGCGCCAAGTAGCCACACAAACAATTCAAGCATCTTTACCGAAGAAAAAGAGCAGCAAAGGCGAAACCAAGCGCATGAGTTTGGAATTGTTTAAAAAAGGGAAGCGCATAGATACCATTGCACAGGAACGTAGCCTGACACCGGGCACGATACTTAGCCACCTAACATCCTTTATAGGAACTGAATTAGATGCATCTGAGTTACTGCAAACAAGCAAGCTGGAACAAATCATGCAAAAACTACAGGATAATCCCGGTAAAACCATTACCGAGATCAAGCAGTTGTTCAATCATCGTGTTGAGTTTCACGAAATAAGAATAGCCCAAGCGGCATTACGGGCAGCAGCCGAACAAAAGAAAACTACTGCCGCCGATTCCTGAATAGCACGTGACCTTAATCCTAAAAAGAATAGCGTAATGTAGCGCCATAGGTACGCTGATCACCCAATACCGCTGCATAATGTCCAGTGTTTCCTGCTCCAGGTAATAGCTGCTCAAAATAATCTTTATCGAGCAAGTTTCGCCCCCATAGGAAAATAGACATCCGATCTAATACCCGGAAGCCAAATCGGGCATTTAACAACGCGTAACCATCAATAACCAGGTAACTTGAAGGCGAGGGATTGGATGAAAATGATGAGCGATAATAGGTATCGAAGGCCAGAAAAAACTGCCCGTCTTTACCAAAAAACTTACCCGGATGCGCTACCTCTCCACCCAAAGAGCCAGCCCACTTCGATATTCCTGGCAATTGACCGCCCGATATATCTTTAAATGTCGGGCCACCGGTTTCCTCAAGAGGAGGAGGCGCATTGGTGAAAGAGACAAATTTACCATCCGTATAGGCTAGCGCTCCATATACAGATAAATAATCATTAAATCGCACATTCGCATCAAATTCCACACCGCGTACGCGTACTTTCTCTGCATTGGCCAAGTAGCCCCTGTTAACCGATAAATCCGCGGCCTGCACCTGTGCCTGAAAATCCTTAACATCCGTATTATAAACTGTTAGGTTCAAGGCTGAATTTGGTGTGGGCGATGTTTTTATACCGATTTCAACATGCCGCACCCTTTCCGGCCTGATTACCGCAAGCTCCACCATAGGGGCGCCGTTAGCGTTAGGCAATCCGCCCAAGTTGAGGCCCACCGGTTTAAAGCCGGTGGAATAGGTAGCGAAAGTATTGATTTTGTCAGTGGCTTTAAAGGCCAAGGTTAACTGTCCAGAAAGGTTAGTGTCGTCAATTTCAGCTTCAAATTCCTGCGCACTATAAAGTGAATTTTTCAAGGCAATCAGTTCTGGATCATCCGTTTCGAGGCCACCATAAGGTTCCCTACGGAAACTCACCTTTTTATCGTCGTAATTCAAGCGTATACCGGGCAGCAGGCTCAATCTATCAGTAATAGACCAATCGAGTTGACCAAAAATCGCTCCGCTAAACGTGTTGAGGTTAGGATAGGAGCGTATGCCAAATCCTTCAAACAGCCCTGGTGTTTGCCATAGCGGACTTTCCGAATCCTGCGAAAAGCGCCATTGATCTCTTCCGGCCTCTTCTGTATGTGCCGGATCGGGCCGAAGCCGTTGACCAAAAGCGAAAACCCCAAACACTCCGCTCAACTTAGAAGAGAAGGTTCCTGCCCAGCGCACTTCCTGCGACCATTGATCATGCCTAGAGGGTGCTTGCGACAAGGCAAGCCCTTGCAGTCCGGTAAAATCGCGATCATTTGAGGGGTCCCAGTTCCAAAAGCGCCATGCAGTGGTCGATGTAAGCGTACCGCTGCCCAGCTGCACATCTACATTGACGGAGGCGCCTCCCAAATCCTGACCAGAGCGCCATGGGGTATCATGGTCAATTAGTCGATCAAAAGGGTTTCTGCTGGGCAGCTCATAACCCAGATCAGCGATTATCTGTTCAAACTGCCGGTATTCAGGTCGTAGCGTGGGAGCGACTCCGGCAAAGACCTGTGCATAGCCATCCGGGCGCTGCCGCGTGAAGTCTCCTGCCAATATAATTTCCACCTTATCAGAAGGTGTAAATAACAATTGACCTCGGAGCCCCAAGTTGTTAAGATCATTAACTGGTTTCTGTGTGGCTACATTATAAAGCAACCCATCACGTTGTGTACCCGAAAACGAAAAGCGCGCAGCCACATTTTTTGCTAAGGGTCCAGTAACTGAAGCCTTAGTCTGAATAAATCCGTAGTTACCAAAACTCGTTTCAAAGGTAGCGCCCGGTGTAAAGCTGGGTTTTCTGGTTGTTACATTAAATGCTCCGGCAACGGTATTTTTACCAAACAAAGTACCTTGCGGTCCGCGTAACACTTCAATCTGTTCTACATCGATAAAGTCAAGTGTTGTTGCGGCTGTACGTGCATAGTAGACACCGTCGACATAAAAGCCTACCCCCGGGTCAATACCATCATTGGTAAGCCCAAAGGTTGTGCCCAAGCCACGAATACTTAGGCCGGTATTGCGAGGATTAGACGAATATAGCTGAACAGAAGGCACCATTTCCTTTAAACGGTTTACGTTGAATGCCCCCGCGTCGTTGGCAAGTTCTCCGGTAACCACGGATATTGGAATAGGGACATCCTGCAGCAACTCTTTTCTCCTCCGAGAAGTTATCACCACTTCATTCAATACATTGTCTTCTCCCAGAACGATATCTAATGGTGCTTCAAAAGTTTCCACTGGTACTTCCAGCGATTTATATCCGACCGATTTGATCAATAAGGTCAGGGGCAGAGGCTCGCGTGTTTCGATATTAAAATGGCCGGCTGTATCCGCAACTGTATAAACATTTGATCCTTTTATTGACACGGTTGCATGCATAACGGGTTTTCCCTCTCCATTTCTGACTATGCCCTCCAACTCGTTCTGAGCAAACGCTTTGTTTCCGATGCATAAGACCGGCAAAAAAAACAGCAAAATTTTTTTCATTGCTTGTACCTAATTAATTTATAGTTCTTATATCGGCCATTTATCAAGTCCGTTATTCATTAAAGAAATCTCACCAAGCAGTACGTATTTTCTGACAATCTGTCAAACAAGTAACCTATTAGGCTCATACAAACGCATGATTGTTGATTTCTGTTGCAAATGTATAAATATTTTCTATAATCACTATAGTTTTAGTAGACTTTGTTGTAAAAAGAAAATATACCCTCGAGAATGCACTGATGTTTAGGGTACGGTTACGGTGTGTTTTTCTTAAATTAAGCCATGGGGAGCGTAAGGGCATGCTGTACACTTGGCGCATCGTCATCAGCAAGCTGTTTAAATATTTCATCGTTGTCAAAGCCCTGGTATATACTTCTAAGTAACAAAACGGCACTTGCCCGTACATAAGAGCGATCATCTTCCAAAGCCATATTACAAACCTGCTGATACATTTGTTGCTGTTCATCCACAGCCATTTTTTCGAGTTTACCGAGCGCCATTAAACGAATGACCCACGCTTTGTCTTGCAAAGCGGCTGAGATTACTGTCTTTGCATCCGGTTGATCTAACTCTTCAGACACCCCTTCGAGCGCTTCAAAGCGATCCATGAACAAGGGTGCATGAAAAAATTGAAAGCGATATTCGGCCAAACTTTTACTTTCCTCTTTATAGGCCAATAAATACTTCTCGGCATCGACATTAATCAAAGTAGGGTGTTCGGCAGAAGGAAAGCGAAATGTTTGATTTTGCTTGGTTAATACCACTGACCTGCGCTCAACTTTTTTATCTGGAGAATAAACATCTATCTGCATGGGCAAGCGATAGAGAGGCATTTCTTCTAGATTTTGATTTTGCGCCAAGTCTACAATCACTTCTTTGGTTGTATCGTTATAGTGCGTTTTTATGCTCAACTCCGGATGACCGGAAGCGAGGAACCATTGGTTGAAGAACCAGTTCAGATCTTCCCCGGTTACTTGCTCAAAAGCCAAGCGGAGGTCGTGTATTTCAACGGATCGGTAAGCATGTGTAGTTAGGTACAGATTCAGGGCTGTGAAGAAAGCTTCATCTCCAACCGTTTTACGAAGCATATGTATAATTCGTCCTCCTTTTTGATATGACACTTCATCGAACATCTGTTCCCTGTCGGCATAATCAAAACGCACGACATCTAGCGCAGCGTTTTTCTTCTTAGCTAAATAAGCCAACACATCGTTCAACGCGTGCATGTCAGCTTCTTCCAAACCATACTTATGTGCTAACCATAAATATTCCCCGTACGTTGCAAAAGACTCATTCAAGGGTAAGTTTGCCCAAGACTCTGCCGTCACCAAATCGCCAAACCAGTGATGGAATAGTTCGTGAGCAATGATATCTTCATAGGTTTCGTCTTTATATTCCGCAGGTGTCATGTTCATGCGATCGAAAAAAACCGACGCGCTGGTGTTTTCCATTGCTCCGCTGACGAAATTGCGCACGACAATTTGCGCATATTTATCCCAAGGGTATTCTACACCCAGCTTTTGTGAAAAAAAGTCGAGCATTTCCGGTGTCTTTCCAAAGATCATCTGCGCGTACGGAGCGTATGCAGGCTCCATGTAGTAGCTCACTTCTTTACCTTTCCAGTTTTCGCTAAATACTTCAAAATTTCCAGCGGCTATCATCGTTAAATACGGTGCATGCTGTTTCTCCTGCAACCAGGTATCTGTTCGCGTGCCATTATCATTTTTAACTGAAGTTTTCAACAAGCCATTGGAAAGCGTAACCATGCTATCGGGTACCGTCAGTGTAATCTCCTGCGTCATTTTCAGCATGGTGTTATTCATTGTGGGGAACCAGCTTGAATTACACTCGGTTTCTCCCTGTGTCCATAATTGTCGTGGTGTGCCAGCAGTGTCAGGCTCGATAAAATATAGCCCCCTGTCGTCAGGAGAAGCAATATCAGTACCTACTTCTAAGTCGTTAGGCTTTGCCGTATAGTCAATAAATATTTTTATCTGTTCTGTTCTATCGTATGCTCTATCTAAAGCTACACGCAGTTTCTTGCCGTCGTACACAAAGTCTAACCGTTTCTTCTGATCGCTTTTCATGAGCGCGATTTCATGGATTTCAAAACCATTAGCATCTAATACTACTGTATCCTGCGGATAGAAATGCGGCTGTAAGGTGAGGGTTGCTTTTCCCAGCACCTGTGCTTGCTCCCAATCAAATGAGAGATCAAGTGCCGTATGTCTTATTGCGGTTTTAATAGGGTACGATTCCTGGTAGACGAAGGCTTGAGGAGCATTGGCGTGAATCGTGACAGGTGGCATCGCCACATGCTGAGTAGTTGTACATGATAAGGCAATAAGCTGAGCTACCAATGCTGGTAACAGAAAAAATCGTTTACGCATGAATTTATTGAGCTAAGAGGCTGTTGATCTCCTTTTCGAATTGTTCAATATAGTTGGTATAATGTACTCCCGTTGCCGGTCCGCTGAAGCCGGTATGAATTTTACGTACCACTCCGGTTCTATCGATGATAATTGTGGTGGGGAATGCGGAGAAGTTTTCTAGGGAAGGAATACTCTCCTCTACTTGTTTCTTATCATTGGTATAGCCGGTAATCAATAGCGGATAGTTTACACGGAATCTATTTTTGAGGTTAGTTACCGCAGCTCTGGCTTTTTCAGGTTCCTTATACCGCTCATAAGCTAAACCAACAACTTCCAACCCTTTCTCTTTATACTTATCATAAAAAGGTGCCAGAAACGCCGTTTCATCCATGCAGTTTGGGCACCAGGAGCCCAGAAACTGCACGACCACTACCTTATTTAAAAACCGCCCATCATTCAATGAAACAGTTTGGCCATCTAAATCCTCAAAACTAAAATCAATCCGATCGTTCCCCGCTTTCAATCCCGCTATCTTATAGGCATCGGGCAGCATGGCGTCTGGGTCTCTCCGGGCCGACCAATTTACTTCGCTTGAAGGTCCGGCGTACATTTTACCGTTCACGATATTCAGACTATCCAGTAAATCTCCAGTGAACAGTACCGGGCCAGACCCGCTAAACCCCGACAGCATCAAGGTCTTTTTATCTACTACACCGCTTAAAAAGCGATAATCTCCCGTGGTTGTAAGAAAAGAACCATCGACCTGTCCGTCACCTTGTTCAAACTCGCCTACTGCAAACGTAGTATCCACATTATTGTTTCTGTAGAACTGAACAGACCATCTTCCGGCAACATCTATGGTCTCTTCTGCCGTAGTCTGCTCGATAAAACGATATTCCTTGTCAGCAACCGCTTTAAAGGGCATTTGGGTTGACCCTCCAGGCAGCCGTTTTATCCAGACCCCTTCCATTCCGTTTGCCGATTTTGCGGCTCTTATTTCGCTTTCATAGAGTGGCGTTTTTATAAACACAGAGTCGTCCGTTTCTTCTACCTCATTAATATTTAACCTTTCCTTACCGTTAAGAAAGGCCAGTTGTGCCACGCCTAGAGAATCATATATTTCAAAGTTAAAGGGAATATCTATACTGGAATCTGTGGTTAGCACCCCCCGCCAAACACCATTCTTCAATCCAATTGCATGTTTTGAGCAATTGGTGAACGAAGCTAAAGTTAAGATTCCTAAAACAACTAAACGGCCATAAATATTCATTACACAGGATCAATTATTAAACAACAAGCTAATTCACATTTGCTGAAATGTGAAATTTGGAGCTAAAATACTAATCTTTCTGTCTAATTGTCTAAAATTGACCGAGAAATTACCAAGCGCTGAATTTCCGATGTTCCCTCATAAATCTGCGTAATTTTTGCATCACGCATCAGCCGCTCTACATGGTATTCTTTTACGAAGCCATAACCACCGTGTATTTGCACCGCTTCAACGGTTACATTCATGGCCACATCGGAAGCAAAAAGTTTAGCCACGGCTGCGGCGTCAGCATAAGGTTTACCTTGGTCTTTTAACCAAGCAGCCTTCAGGCAAAGTAGTCGTGCAGCTTCTATCTGCGTATGCATATCGGCCAATTTAAACTGAATGGCCTGATGCTCAGCAATAGGTTTTCCGAATGTTTTCCGTTCTTTTGCATATTTCACAGCCAATTCAAAAGCTCCTGAAGCGATACCCAATGCCTGGGCCGCAATACCAATTCTTCCGCCCGCTAAAGTTTGCATGGCAAATTTAAACCCGAAGCCATCTTCGCCAATGCGATTTTCTTTGGGTACCTTCACGTCGGAAAAGAGCAAGGAATGCGTATCAGACCCTCTAATGCCCAATTTGTTTTCCTTAGGACCAATAGTAAACCCCTCCATGCCCTTCTCCAAAATAAAAGCATTGATGCCCCGATGCCCGCGTTCAGGATGGGTTTGTGCGATTACCAAGTAGATAGAAGCGGTACTCCCATTGGTAATCCAGTTTTTTGTTCCGTTGAGCAAGTAATAATCACCCTTATCTTCTGCTGTGGTACGCTGGGAGGTAGCATCAGAACCAGCTTCTGGCTCCGAAAGGCAGAAAGCACCTATTTGTTCACCCGCAGCTAAGGGCTTCAGGTATTTTTCTTTCTGTTGTTCCGACCCATACTTTTCGAGGCCAAAACAAACCAGCGAATTGTTCACAGATACCACTACGGAGGTAGATGCGTCAATTTTCGATAATTCTTCCATAACCAAGACATACGAAACAGTGTCCATACCGGCACCATTATATGTTGGACTGGTCATCATTCCCAAAAAACCTAATTCACCAAGTTGTTTAACTTCCTTGGCCGGAAACTGTTGTTTTTCATCACGTTCTATAACACCAGGTTTCAATGCGGTTTGTGCGAAATCTCTCGCTGCATTTCGTATAAGCTGCTGCTCCTCTGTTAAATCGAATATCATAAATATGGGTTTTCCCAAAGTTACAGCTTTTTACTATGCAAGCATAACATTAGAGCGAAAAATTTAACACAATAAGACCACTGGCGTTGTCATTGCCAGAGTCAGTCAAATTTATCGGGACGGAAATTAAGGGTAAGACTATTTCACTATTTTATTATCAGCATCAGGGAACACCAATATTGGTTCATATTTTTTTGCCTCTTCTATAGATAATTGACAATAAGAGATGATAATCACGACGTCTCCCACCTGCGCTAAACGCGCAGCCGCACCGTTCAGGCATACAATACCCGAACCCCGCTCTCCTTTAATGACATAGGTTTCAAAGCGTGCACCATTGTTATTATTTACAATCTGCACCTTTTCATTGGGAATAATATTAGCCGCTTCTATTAAATCTTCGTCAATGGTTATGCTTCCGACATAGTTAAGCTCAGCCTGTGTGACTCTAACCCTATGAATTTTTGATTTCAACACCTCAATAATCATGCTGCAAAGATAAGCATTTGTAATTAGTTATTGCGTGCATCCCCTCCGACGCTGCTCAAATTATGATTTACAGATTACCTTTTGACGATCTATTACTGCCAGTGTTGTCAATAAGCACATTATCTATTAATCGCACATTGTCCACCCAAGCGGCTACTAATACCACTATACGTTTGTGACTCGTTGCGCCGGTATCTGAGGTTATTTCTTCCAACGTTTCTGCGTTGCATATCGCGAAATATTCCAGCTTCACCCCATCAGCTTGCTGCAAAAAATCGAGCGTCATTTTCCGCAGTTCGGCCAGCGGCTTTTGACTAATTTGCTCTTGCACCATAAACAGCGCCCTTGAGAGCGCTAAAGCCTGCTCTCTCCCTTTTGGTGATAAGCGTACATTTCGTGAGCTAAGTGCCAAACCGTCGGCATCACGCAATGTTTTACCAATAACGAGCTTTACAGGTAAATGCAAGCGCTCAATCATGTGCTGTATGATGAGACATTGCTGATAATCCTTTTGACCAAAAAATGCAGAATCGGGCTGAACAACATCAAAAAGTTTCTTGACAATCTGTGTAACGCCTTCGTAATGTCCAGGACGATGTGCGCCCTCCCAACGCCTTTCCAAGCCACCTAAATCAATTTCCCATTGCTCCTGATCATCTGGATACATTTCCTTTACTTCAGGCAAAAACAGCACGTCACAACCTACGGTCTGTAACAATTGCCGATCATGGGCAATAGGTCTTGGATATTTTTCAAGGTCAGCAGGATCATTAAATTGTGTTGGGTTAACAAAGATACTACAAACGGTGATAGCCGTCTGTGCTTTCGATCGTTCGATCAGCGATAAATGACCGGCATGCAGCGCCCCCATTGTGGGTACAAAACCAATCTGTTTTTTACTCCGCTTAAATGCACTCAAATAAGCCTGCAAAGCCAATTTGGTTGATATTATTTTCAATTTTTTTTGCTTTAAAACAAGGGAGTAAAGTTGAACAATTTAAACTAAACTACAAAGGTTTTTTCATAAATCGTTGATATATCATAAGATAATGCGTATATTTGCAGACCGATTTTTCATTAGAGCATTTATTTTAATGACAAAGAAACTATCAAAAGCAGGAATCACCGCTGTTACTACTTCGTCGTGTACAGCAGCCACGCATGATAGTATCACTTTTCAAAAATTCTAAAATATAATTTATTGGAGATGGCAAAAACGAAGATATTGTACATTACCCACGAGATGTCGCCTTTCCTGGAGCTTAGCAAAATTTCTGAGATAACAAGAGAGTTACCCCAGGCCATGCAGGAGAAGGGCTTTGAAATACGCATATTGATGCCTCGTTTTGGCAATATTAACGAGCGTAGAAACCGCTTACATGAGGTAATTAGATTATCAGGGATGAACATTGTAGTGGATAATAATGACAATCCGCTTATCATAAAAGTGGCTTCTATCCCCGCTGCCAGAATGCAAGTTTACTTTTTAGATAACGAGGAATATTTCCAACGTAAGCATGTTTTTACAGATAAAGAAGGTAAATTCTTTTCTGACAATGATGAACGTGCTATTTTCTTCTGTAAAGGCGCATTGGAAACGGTTAAGAAGCTGGGCTGGTCTCCGGATGTGATCCACTGTCATGGCTGGATGAGCACATTGGTTCCCGCTTATGTAAAAACCGCTTATAAGGACGATCCGACGTTTAAAGATGCAAAGATTATCTATTCTTTATACGACGATTCATTCGATCATCCTTTAGATCCGAAATTTGCTGAAAAGGCACTTACTGGAAATATGACCGCAGCGGATTTGGTTAGTTATAACTCGCCAGATTATGCCGGTTTATATAATGGCGCCCTTCGATATGCAGATGCTATTGTCTTGTCGGAAGAAAACATAGATGAAAAACTGTTAAATATTGTTAAAAAGAGCGAAATTCCGGTGACTGACTGCAAAAGCGATACAGAATTCGAAAATTATTGCAACCTTTACGAGCAATTTTCCAGTGAGGAACTGGAAACTGTAGCATAGTTTAGGATTTAATAAGTTATATAGACTTTAACGAGTTTTTCGAATGAACCTGTTCAAATGGCACGGCACAAATCGCCCTTACAGGTTTCAGGAGATATTATTAAAAAATACTTTCGAATGAAATATTATACCCGAGACTTATTGACATTGTTAATAAGTCTCTTTATTTTGAGCAGCTGTGAAAACCCAGCGGGAATAGGCTTGGACAACAACCCCGGCGATAGCTTTTATGGGATTTTAAATGACACCCTCACCCTTCATACAGCTACCGTTAGGGATGACAGCGCCTCAACTACGCCTACACAAGGTCAGTCGCAATCAAATATTTTAGGCATACCCGTTAACCAACTTCCATTAGGTTTTTTAAAAGATGACATTATTGGCGAAACGCATGCCGCTATTGCCATGGCCGTTGACCGATCATCTGGAGACTCCCGTTTGCCGGAAAATGCACAAATAGACTCTGCTGTTCTTGTTTTGCGTTATGGCAACAGCTTTGTGGGAGACTCCTTATCTTCAACCCACCAACTGGAAGTAAGGCAATTAGACGAAGTTTTCAATTCCACTGTGCAATATTTTACCAGCAAAGATTGGCCTGTAACTAATGAAGTCGTAGGCTCAGCACAGTTAAATCGTTTTAATTTAAAAGACAGTATCTCTGTTAATGTACGCGGTAGTTCAGGACAGGATAGTTCTGTGCGTGTTCCGCCTCAACTACGGGTTCGCTTAGACCATAATTTCATCAGCACGCTGCTTGCCCATGATATCGACTCAGCTACGATCAACAGCGATAACGGCTTTCGGAATCATGCAAAGGGGTTATACTTAAGTCTTAATCAATCGGGCCAACAGGGTATAGGAGGTATTGCTACGCTTAGTAATGCCGAAGCCAACGGTGTTGAAATTAGCTATCGGGTAACTGATAGCGAAGGAAATACCGACACCCTTTCCAAACGTTTACCTATTTACAATGCTAATGGACCGACGCTCGCTGCGAGCGTACGCAGTACATATTCAACCGAGGTGCAAAATCAGTTAGCCAATTCGGCAGTTAATCAAACGACGGTTTATGCACAGGGTATGGGGGGCCTGCGGACGCGTATATCGTTCCCTTATATAGACGAGCTAAAAGGTAAAAAAATAGCGATCAATAGAGCTGAGCTTGTGGTTTATGTGGACGAAGAGCATATGGGCTCTATTCATACACCGGCGCCACGACTTACACTCTATAGAGGCGATGTAGCTGGGCGGAATCAGCCCATTCCGGATGGAGACGCCAGACCTGGAGCGGATCCGCGATCGCAGTTTCACATACCGGGTGTGGGTCCTTTTGCTTTAGGCGGCTTCTATGAAAGTGATAGAAAAAGATATGTCTTCTCCATGACCTCATTTATTCAGGATATTGTATTGGGTAAAGTGCAAAATTCACACGTTTACCTGGCACCTGTATTCGGGGGCCTCAATACCATTCCATTTTGGCCAGATGTTAACAGTCCGGACCGAGTGGTACTAAAGGGATATAACGCGGAAGATGCAGCGGAGAACAGTGAAGTCCGCACAAAATTGAATATTTACTATACAGAACTTGATTAAGGCCGTTTAATTATCAGCCGCATCAGCAAAAAAGGCCAGGGAATTTCCCCTGGCCTTTTTTGCTGATTTCTTTTCAATAGTGAAGATGTTCCTTAAGGTGTTGATTTTGCGGTAGCTCTTCTACCCCCCTTTTTCACTTTGGCAGATTTAAAACGGGGCATTCCCATCGTGTTTATCTCGGGATTCCCCACCAATGTCATGGCACATCTAAAGCCGACCGTTGCAGATGACTCATCCTGCTGCATAAATCGACGAGTTGCTGGGTTAAGCCAGTAAGCGCGATCATTCCAGGAGCCCCCTTTATAAACCCTCGATTTATTGTTTACGAGTGTAGCGGTACCGTATAAAGAATCATTCACCGGATCGTTATATCCTCTCAAATCCGGATCGTAAGGTTTCATTCCGTCTCCTATCTGGGCATTCTGTTGCCCTTGCAGCTCTTCCCAGGTTTGCTTCCGAGGCGCTGGCGCATGCTCTTTGATAGGCCTTCCGTATTTATCTCTGGCATAAATGCCCCCCTCAGGATCCTCCAGCTTCTTGTTGACATATACATTTCCTCTAAAAGGATTAAAATCTTCAAAATCCTCGTACGTTAATTTTCTATAAACATCTCCAACCCATTCATTGACATTTCCAGCCATGTTGTACAGGCCAAAGTCATTTGGCTGATAAGAAATCACCGGCTTCGTAATATCACCTGCGTCATTCAAATAACCCGCTGTTCCCATATTATCTCCCGCTCCCAGTTTAAAATTAGCCATAATAAGTCCCTGAGTTCTCTTTCTGGCCGAACGAACGCCTAAGCCATCCCACGGATAAACGCGATACCCTTCGATATTTCCGTAAACCGTATTGCCGATCAAACCAAGTGCAGCATATTCCCATTCGGCTTCCGTAGGCAAGCGATAAGGCTGCTTAAGAAAGCCATCTTCGAGGCGCACAGGCCTACGTGCATCTTTGGCGGCGCCAGGTCTTAAATCCTTTGGCATATTCTTGCCATCAACACCTTCGCCCCTATATTGTCCGTTAAGGTAAATATCTGTATTGAAAGGTAGTGCTTCTCCTGTTCCGCTCTCTGTTGCCTTACGCTTATAATCGATGAGTACCCCCTTAGCTCGAAGAATCTCCTCATTTACCCGATCGGTGCGCCATACACAATAATCATTTGCCTGTTCCCAAGTAACTCCCACCACCGGATAGTCTTGATAAGCAGGATGTCTTAAATAGTTGTCGACATATGGCTCATTATAGGAAAGCGGATTTCTCCATACCAATGTATCCGGTAATGCATTGTAATAGAGTTCCCGATCTTCGGGAAAGTTCTGGTTGAGCCAATAGAGGTATTCCAACCAATCTACATTGGACACTTCCGTTTCATCCATATAAAACGAAGCTACCGTAACCCGCCGCTTTCTGTTATCATTTTCATAGCCTAGGTCTTCAGTCAGACTCCCACCCATAACAAATGTTCCTCCCTCAATGATCACCAGTCCTGGCCCCGGACCAGGATTCACTTTTCTATTCACCTGAAAACCTCCATTATGGGGATCGTTATACTTCATTCCGGTTTTCGACGATCGGCTACCCATTCCATTTTTTTTACTGCATCCGAAAAATGCGAGGAAAAAAAAACAGCTGACACTTATTAAAAAAGTAAAATTCTTATCCATAAACCTATACAAATACACACTGTAATCAAAATTAGCACATTCAAACTACTACAGCAACCAAAGGAACCAACAGCAACCTTGAACAGCAAAGAGCTTGAAGCTGTTTATTTGATTTTTTTTTTTAGCGGCAATTTGATATGTTTGAAAAAAGTGTTTCAAATGGTTGTTTGAAGCGATATTTTAGTATAATTTATTTTTCTCGGGATTCGTGGAACATCGTCGGAAAGCATTATCTAAGCAAAACAATGAACAAACTGAACAGGTTTTTGTCGTATTAGTTCACTCAACTGACCTTAACAGTCTAAACAGCACTACAAAATTTAATATTTATACACATATGAAAATAAAAGTTGGCTTCGGATTTGACGTACATCAGTTACGTGATCAGCATCCCTTTGTTTTAGGTGGTGTTACGCTGGACCATCACGCTGGTGCTTATGGTCACTCGGATGCTGATGTCTTGGCGCATGCCATTTGTGACGCGATATTGGGAGCTGCCAATTTAGAAGATATTGGTTACCATTTCCCTAATACTGATGAGCGGTGGAAGGGGATCAGCAGCATGGTATTATTGAAAGAGTGTATGGTGCTCTTACACGCAAAGGGTTGGGCTTTGGGAAATATAGATGCTATGCTCTGTTTGGAAGCCCCTAAGATAAAATCTTACATACCGGCAATGAAACAACATATTAGCGAAGCTACCGGGCTTGACGAAGACGACATTTCCATAAAAGCGACGACCAATGAGACGATGGGATTTATCGGTAGACAGGAGGGCGTTGTTGCTTATGCCGTATGTCTAATCAGCAAAGGGTAAGAGGAGCGCAACTGCTGGAGCTTAAATTATTTTTTCTCCGAAACCTGCGAAAAATCCATTCCACATTTACAATTAGAACCGCAAGCGTTTCCTTTTTTGGGTTTTACATTTGCATATAGCATTCTGCCCAAATAAACAGCCGCAGCAGCAAACAGTGCGAAAACAAGTATTGATTGCGTATCCATATGTACAAAGGTAAGAAATTATCTTCTGCTCCCATGTCATTTATAATCAATAAATAAGCGATCAACTATCGAAGTAATAAAAAAAACGCTAAGGTAAAAAAATCTCAATCGGAATAATTACCTTTGCGCAAATTTTCATTTGTGGTGTACTGCCATAATACGAATGTAAGTTAAACTGCAAAAAGCAGTTTATCAGGAATTAAGAAATAAGTAATTGCTTAATGCAGAAAATTAGAAACATTGCGATCATCGCACACGTTGACCATGGAAAAACGACCTTGGTTGACAAAATTTTACACTTCACGAATCTATTTCGTGAAAATGAGCAAACCGGAGAACTCATACTCGACAATAACGATCTAGAGCGTGAGCGCGGTATTACGATTGTATCTAAAAACGTTGCTGTACGTTATCAAGATGTTAAAATAAATATTATTGACACCCCTGGTCACGCCGATTTCGGAGGTGAGGTTGAACGTGTCTTAAAAATGGCTGATGGTGTAATACTCTTAGTAGACGCTTTTGAAGGCCCTATGCCCCAAACCCGTTTTGTAACCCAAAAAGCTTTAGGTTTAGGTCTGAAACCCATTGTGGTCGTTAATAAGGTAGATAAGGAAAACTGCCGCCCGGAGGAAGTTTATGAGCAGGTTTTTGAATTGTTCTTCAACCTCGATGCTACCGAAGAACAATTGGATTTCCCTGTATTATACGGTTCATCAAAAATGGGTTGGATGTCAACCGACTGGAAACAGCCTACAGAAGATTTCACTGCTTTACTAGAAGCTATTTTGGAACATATTCCGTCTGCGCCTTATAACGAGGGAACTTTACAGATGCAAATTACTTCCTTAGATTATTCGTCTTTTGTGGGACGGATTGCCATTGGACGTGTGGCAAGAGGTGTCGTCAAAGAAAATCAGCCTATTTCACTAATGAAACGTGACGGCAAGGTTGTAAAATCTCGCGTAAAAGAGCTTTATACTTTCGAAGGTTTAGGTAAAGTAAAAGTACAGGAAGTATCAGCGGGCGATATCTGCGCGGTAGTAGGAATAGAAGGATTTGAGATTGGTGACACTATAGCAGATTTTGAAAACCCTGAACAGCTGGAGGTGATCCACATTGATGAGCCCACGATGAATATGCTATTCACGATCAACAATTCACCTTTCTTTGGAAAAGAAGGCAAATATGTTACTTCCCGTCATTTGCATGACCGCTTGCAAAAGGAGATGGAGAAAAACCTAGCGTTAAAAGTACTTCCTACGGATTCTGCCGATGCTTTTTTAGTATACGGAAGAGGTATTCTGCATTTGTCTGTTCTCATCGAAACCATGCGTAGGGAAGGTTATGAATTGCAGGTGGGCCAGCCACAGGTTATCTTAAAAGAGATTGATGGTGTTAAATGCGAACCGATTGAAACCTTGGTGGTAGATGTGCCTGCTGAGGTGTCGGGTAAAGTCATCGAGTTGGTTACTCAACGTAAAGGCGAGTTACTCATTATGGAAACAAAAGGTGACATGCAGCATTTGGAGTTTGAAATTCCTTCACGGGGTATTATTGGTTTAAGAAACAATGTACTTACGGCAACTGCCGGTGAAGCCGTTATGGCCCATCGTATCAAAGATTATCAACCATGGAAGGGATCTATTCCTGGCCGTTTGGCAGGCGTTCTGGTTTCTATGGAAAAAGGGCAAACAACTGCTTACTCTATTGATAAGTTGCAGGACAGAGGTCGTTTCTTTGTTGATCCGGGAGTAGATATCTATGAAGGTCAGATTGTGGGAGAGCACACACGAGATAATGACTTAGTAGTGAATATCGTGAAAGGTAAGCAGCTGACAAACATGCGCGCTTCGGGCAGTGATGACAATACCCGTATTGCACCCGCCATTAAATTCTCTTTAGAGGAAGCCATGGAATATATCCAGGCGGATGAGTACATCGAGGTAACGCCTCAGCATGTTCGTTTACGCAAGATATATCTTACAGAAAATGAGCGTAAAGTAAACGCTAAGAAATTTCAATAACAATTTTTTTTCATAAAAAAGGCAGCGTTCGCTGCCTTTTTTTGTTAATTGCATAGACATCATTACCACAGAATACCTATGCAAACGAACAAACGATTAAAACCTCCTATTTTCTCTACAAGGTATGTAGCCTTAAATAAACTACGTGACGAAACACTACGCATGGTTAAACGCCTGTCTGTCGCAAAAAATCATCCATTAACACTTATCGATTTCGGTTGTGGCGAAAAGCCCTATTACGATATCATTAATCCACTAGTTGATCAGTATATTGGTGTTGATCTATCCATTAATCCCTTAGCAGACCACCATATTGATCTTGATAGTAAAACAACACTACCGGATCAATCTGCAGATATTATATTATCCAACCAAGTCTTGGAGCATGTCGATTCGCCGGAAGGGTATTTGAAAGAGGCCTGGCGGTTGCTGAAACCTGGAGGAACACTTATTTTATCAACCCATGGCTATTGGTATTACCACCCTACCCCCAATGATTATTGGCGGTGGACAAGTGCCGGCCTAAGAAAGTTAATCGAGGAGCAACATTTTGATATTGACCAGTTTATAGGTTTATTAGGTCTATCGGCCAGTGGGCTCCAACTGTTCCAAGATGCCCTGACAAATAAACTACCTAAATTCCTACATGGTATAACAGCCGTTGTTATGCAGAGCATGATTTATTTATTCGATAAGATACACACGCAGCAGCAGCGTAACCGAGATGCCTCAATTTATGTTGTTTTTGCAAAAAAAGCCCTTTAACTTTACCCCTTATATATTCAACAAGATGTCTGAGCCATTAAAAGAAGAAGCTATTGTCTCTTATTATAATACGGTTGTCCAAACGAAACTCCATAACTATCTCTATGGTAATCCTCGAGTAGATGAAGCATGGAAAACCATCGTTAACTATAAGCCAACCCCCTCCAGGCCGTTGAGAATTTTGGAGGTAGGCTGCGGGGTCGGTGCTATTTGCCATCGTATGCATGAGAAATGGCCAACTGCTAGCATCACCGGGATAGATATCAGCTCACGCTCCATAGAAATTGCCAATAAGCTTTTTTCAAATAGTAAAACTAAATTTATTGAAGGTATATTAACACCCGATACGGTGGATGGAAAGTTTGATCTCATCATTTTTATGGATGTTTATGAACATATTGCGGTAGCGGATAGACCTGTAGTACATGCTGCCATCAAAAAATTACTGGACAATAAGGGCCGTCTGATCCTATCAGTACCCACTCCCCATAATCTAAAATGGTCTGCCGTACATAAACCTGAGACCATGCAGCCAGTTGATGAACACATATCGCTTGCAGTTATCAACACTTTGGCCCTGGACACCGACACTGAAGTGCTTTTATATCAAATAAAAGACATTTGGAATGTGGGTGATTATGCGCATATTGTATTTGAAAAAAATAACGATTTTGAACAAGCTTTTTTTAATCCTAAACCAGTAAGTATAGGTTATAAGGTTATCCGGGGAATCAAACGAGTTCGACAGCAGGTATTAGGTAAAATAAGGGAATCGAAGGCGAAACGAAAACTAGGCTAAATATGGATGTTTTCAAACTGTGCATTATTAAACCCAACAAATCCAGTTACTCTGAAACCTTTATCCAAACGCAAATAGATTTGCTTCAAGGCGAAAAGCATGTGCTCTATGGCGGTGATTTCCCCTTATACAAACCAGATGGCACCTTTTTAATTCGGCGCCGTTTAGGCATCTTAATTTATCTCTTTCAAAAGCGGTTACTTCGGAAGAAGGATATTCCCGTCAGAAACGATGCTTTGATCAGTTATTTAAAAACCAACCGAATAGCTGTTGTTCTTGCAGAATACGGAACTGTTGGGGCGATGGTTGCCAAAGCCTGTAGGGCAGCACAAGTGCCGCTGGTTATACACTTTCATGGGGTAGATGCCCATAGATATCGCTTGCTGGACGAGTTCAAGCCTTTCTATAAGGAAGCTTTCACCTATGCCGCAGCTATTATTGCGGTATCTGGTGATATGCGTGACAACCTGATCAAGCTGGGGGCCGATCCGGGCAAGGTACATTTAATCCCCTATGGTGTCAATACTGACCTATTCCAGCAAGTTAGGCCTTCTGCCAATCTTCATTTTCTATCTGTTGGCAGACTGGTAGAAAAGAAAGCCCCGTTAACTACGATAGCTGCTTTTGACCAGGTTGTTACGCGTTTCCCGAACGCCCAGTTACGGATGGTGGGAGACGGACCGCTCTTAAAGCCGGCAAAAGCACTGGTTAAGCAATTAGGTATACAGGAAAACGTTATCTTTACCGGAGTTTTGCAGCGGCAGGCAATTCTAGCGTTAATGAGCGATACGTACTGTTACGTTCAACATTCGGTAACTGCCGCCGATGGCGATATGGAAGGAACACCCAACACCATTTTGGAAGCCTCAGCGGTAGGACTACCCATTATCAGCACTAAACATGCCGGCATTAAAGAAGCGGTTACGGAAGGTGTAACGGGCTTTCTGGTGGATGAATACGATGAACAAGGTATGGCAGACCGTATGATAGCGATAGCTTCTTCCCGTGAAATGGCTGAAAAACTGGGGGAGGCAGCAAGACAGCATATGTTAAAGCATTATCATATCTCGGAGCAAATAGCCAAACTCCAATCCATTTTACAGCAGGCTACACAACGATAATAGGGATGAATTTGATCAAGAAGCAGGGTATATTCAATAGTATTGCGCTTAACTTAGGTACCGCATTGGCTTTTGTGAACCTCGCGGTGGTGTTTCAACGAAGCTTAACTCTAGAAGAAATCGGCTTTTATAATATCCTGATCTCTGTTGTCATTCTATACACACAATTTGCCACATTGGGTATCAGCAACGTGATTACCCGTTTTCTGCCTATTTTTAGAACAGCCGATAAAAAACATCATGGTTTCGCCAGTTATGTTTTTATCATCTGCACTGTTACTTTTACCCTTTTCAGTGTTTTCTTTTTTATCTTAAAAGATGAAGTAATTGCGTGGAAAGCCACAGATGACGCAGCATCGTTGATGGACACCTATTACCCCTACTTTTTCCCCATCGCCGTTTGCGCCACGTTGTTCTTAATACAGGAATCATTTGCACGTACGGTCTTTAAAACCATCTTACCGTCTTTCTTGAGAGAAGTGGTGTTACGCCTGTTCAGTACATTTGGAGCTATCTTAATGTTATTCGGTTACCTGGGGTATAAAGGTTTCATTGACTTATACCTTATGGGAAATATCTTAATTCTACTGATCGTTACCGGCTATACCTACCGGATAAAGACTTATCGGTTTGGAGCAATAGAAGCCCCTGTAAAAAAGGAGTATACCCATATGCTCCGATTTGGTTTTTATTCGATGTTAGGTGGTAGCTCTTTTGCGCTTTTACAACATTTAGACATCCTGATACTAAAAGTTTTTACCGGCGAGGCAATGGTAGGGATTTACGCTACCTTTTTTTCTATGGCGCAAATCATCGCTCTTCCGTCGCGGGCATTGAACATTACGTCCTATCAAATCATTGCTAATGCCTGGAAAGAAAATGACCTAACGAAGATTGATAAAATTTATAAAAAAACCACTGTTATTCAATGCTTAGCGGGATGTTTACTCCTCGTGGGACTTATTGTCAACCGCGATAGCATTTTGACGCTATTAAAAAAACCAGAATACCCGGCCTATTTTGATCTCTTGATTATTGTTGGTTTGGCCTTTCTAGTTGACGCCGCCGGAGGCATTAACCAAGCGATCATCGGTTTCTCCAAACATTACCGGCTGGTGATGCTTTTTATGTTAGCTGCTGCTGTATTATGTGCGATCTTGAACTTACTGTTGATCCCGAGACTTGGCCTGGAGGGCGCTGCCTATAGTTATCTCTTGACCATGCTTTTTAACAATTTTAGTTTTTGGTTGTACCTCAAAGTAAGATACCATATGCAACCATTCAATGGTAAAATTTTACTGATCATCCTAACGGCAGCTATCAGTCTGATCTTGGGAATGGTGATACCATCCATGCCTCATTTCTTAATCGATATATGCGTTCGATCAGGAATCGTAACCCTCATGTTTGGTATATTAACATATTTATTCCGAATTTCACCGGATGTAAACGAAATGATCGATCAATATATTTTAAGAAAAACCACATAGCCGACCATCACATGCAGCACTTGGCCCCCATTGCTTTATTTGTATACAATCGCCCGGAGCACACCCGACGGACGATTAACTATCTTCAAGCTAATGTATTGGCGGAAGAATCCCGTCTATTTATTTTCTCAGATGCGGCAAAAACACCAAGTGATCAAGAGCAGGTAAACGAAATAAGGGCATTTGCTGTACAAATTAGCGGCTTTAAGTCGGTAAAGCTCATTAATCGGGAGCAAAATTTAGGGCTGGCGGCGTCGATTATTTCAGGTGTTAGCCAGTTAGTTAATGAATATGGTAAAGTTATTGTTTTTGAAGACGATCTACTTTCATCCCCCTATACACTGACTTACTTCAATGAGGCGCTTAAGCGCTATGCTCAAACGGAGCAAGTGATGCAAGTTGCGGCTTATATGTTTCCCTTAAAAAACAGTTCAGCGCTACCTGAAACTTTCTTTTTGCGTTCTACGAGCAGCTGGGGCTGGGCCACCTGGAAAAGAGCATGGGACCATTTTGACCCGGATATCGAGCATCTGTATAAACAATTTGATAAGAAAAAAATTTATCGCTTCACGGTAGATGGCACTATGAATTACTGGAAACAGTTGTTGGATTTCAGAAACAAAAGGAATAATTCGTGGGCAATCAGGTGGCATGCTACGGTTTTTCTAAAAGAAGGTCTGGTATTATACCCCGCCAAATCATTGATAGAAAATATTGGACATGACGGTTCTGGCGTACATTCGATCATCGAAGACACCTACCAGGTACATCCGTCGAGGAAAGAAATCTCGTCTTATCCGGACAGTGTACAAGAAAACCCACAGGTGGTGGAAGCTATTAAATATTTTTTCAAACACCGTAAAGGTTCGTGGATGAAGAGAGGTAAAAAATATATCATCAATCAATGGTTTCACCTAAAAAAGAAATTCGACATATGACCGTCGCTGTGGTAATTCCTATCTATAAAGAACTCGCGGAAGTCAATGAGCGGTATTCTTTTTGGCAGTGTACCGAAGTGTTGGTAAATCACCCCATCATCTTGGCTGTTCCGGCATCACTGAACACCTCTTATTATGAGGCGTTGACAGAAAAGCCACTGCATATTGTACGTTTCGACGACGCCTATTTTAAAAACATCAATACGTACAGTAAATTACTGACCAGCAAGCATTTTTATCGCAGATTTGATACTTATGATTTTATATTGTTGTACCAATTGGATGCCTGGGTATTTAAGGATGAGTTAGCTCATTGGACCACGCAGGGATACGACTACATAGGTGCCCCTTGGTTGGAACCACCTCCCATCAGCTCCGGAAAGAAACCCATTATCAATTTATCGAAGTGGTTGAACAATAAAGTAGGTAATGGAGGTCTATCCTTAAGAAAAGTAAAAAGCCATATAAAATGGTGCTGGTGGGTTAGTTTCGTGTTCCGGTTATTACCAAAAAATGAAGATATGCTGTGGACGCTTTTCGTACCTTTTAAAAAGCCAGACATAAAAACGGCATTATCATTTGCTTTCGAAAGAAATCCCGGTAAATCCTTTGTGCTTACCGAAAAACGACTGCCTTTCGGCTGCCACGCTTGGGAGAAATATGAAAGTGATTTCTGGAGAAAATATATAAAAAAACATTAAGAACAACACGTTATCGTTTTTATAAATGAGCCATACGTCAAATTTCCAACCTGTATTAAGTATTATAACTATTGTTTACAACAATGTAACTGATATCGAACGAACGATTCGTTCCATAGTTGCACAGGACTATCCACACATCGAGTATATCGTTGTAGATGGTGCTTCTACTGACGGCACGCTGGAAATTATCTATAACTATCAAAAACACATCGCCAAAGTCCTTAGCGAAAAAGACGAGGGCATATACGATGCGATGAACAAAGGCCTTAGGTTGGCCGATGGAGACTATATATTATTTATGAATTCCGGAGACGAGTTATATGCACCAAATACGGTCAGCAGTGTTTTCCAAACAGCATCCGACGCAGATATTTATTATGGAGAAACAGAGATGATTGATGAAAAAGGTGTAAGCTTGGGACGAAGACGGCATAAGGCCCCCGAAAAGTTTACCTGGAAAAGTTTTAAATATGGGATGTCTATCAGTCACCAAGCCATTTACATAAAAAAAACCATATGTGGCTTTTACGATACCCGTTACCAGTTAAGCGCCGATATAGACTGGATTTTGACTGCGGCCAAAAAAGCTGATCATATTGTAAATACCCATCGCTATGTAGCCAAATATTTAGTGGGAGGAATGTCTAAAAAGCGGCACTTTAAAAGTTTAAAAGAACGATTTCATATCTTAACCAAACATTATGGTCTAATGTCCAACCTCCTAAACCACCTTGTTATTACTTTTAATCTCGCCTGCTATTATAGCAAACATGGGAAGACCAACGATTAATCGGTGAACGACTAATCGTTGGTAGTTAAATTTCAAAGGGTTACTTACCGTTTTACTGTACGATTCTCTCGCCATATGGCAAAAGCCAGCGCTAAAATCAACACGAGAGATGCGACAAGGGAAATATTCTCGCCCATGAAATAAGATTTTGGCTCAAATTTAAACTCCACCTGGTGGTTTCCTCCAGGTAGTTGCGCTGCCCTGAGCACATAATTGGCCCGTAAAATGGGCACTTCATTTCCGTCGACAAATGCTTTCCATCCTTTGTCGTACCATACTTCAGAAAATACCGCCATTACATCATTAGGAGCAGAATATTCATATATCAAATGATCCGGCCGATAGCTTGTCAAGTCAATGCTGGCATTTGATGCCTTACCTAATCGCTTTTCGTCGATCTTACCTTTAAACTCTTCATGAATAAACGCTTCCTTTTTGGGATCGAAGCTATCGATCGCATTCATTTCTTCCTCATTATTCTTCACGAAGGTTACCCGGTCTACAAACCATGCATTTCCTGCTGCTTGGTCTCTTCTTCTAATACTCTCCGAAGTACCCTCCCTATTATTGGTTATGAGATAGCGGGTATTCAACATATCCAATACGTCCTCATTGATCGATTTCCCAAACTGCCTTTCCAATAATTCCTGGTAGCGCATGAGTTTGGCGGCATGATAACCGCCAATATTTTTATGGAAGTAAGAAGGAGAAGCGTTGTTAAACGGATCAACAGTTAAATCAAGCACACGGTAATCTTCACTTTTATCCATAAGAACGAGGTTATCAACCTCTCTTGCTTTAAAAAATGCTTGCTGTGCCTGTGATTGTTCAACGAAACTTTCTTTATTCAGGTAACGTCTATCAACAGACCAAAGGTCTACAGCAATCAATACACCTAAAGCAATAATCGCTGTTTGCGCTTTCAGTTTATTTTTGGCAAGCATCCATGTCACACCGGCAGCAAGTAAAACAAAGATCAGTGAGCGGAAGGCATCACTGCGAGCCATACCGATTCGATCTTGCACAAGGGCATTGGCGATTTCCTGTGCAAAACCGTTATCCTGTACCTGTTGCCCCAAAGACTGCACCCATTGCTGATGATCGTTTGTTTGGAAACTGAAAAACAATTCAGGCAAAGCCCAAACGAAGAAGGCAATACCACCAAGGATGCTAAAAGAGTAGATAATCTTTTTATCAAGCTTTTCGATATTTTTGCCGCGCTGTATAATTTCGTTGACGGCCAGCACTGCTAATATGGGAATTAAAAAAGACGCTACGACCAAGGTAGACTCCACCGCTCGGAATTTATTGTAGAGTGGGAAATAATCGAAAAACAGATCGGATATCAACGGAAAATGTCTCCCCCAGGATAAGCAGATACTCAGTAAGGTTGCTCCCAATAGCCACCATTTCATCCGGCCCTTCACTATAAACAATCCTAACACAAAGAGAAACAGCACCGCAGCACCGAAGTACCATGGACCTGCGGTTCCCACGGGAAGAGGTTTGTCTCCCCAATAAATAGGAATGCCTGCGTTCATGGCCTGTTCGGCAGAAAGCCCCCTACTCATCAGCAATTTCACCAGATTAGCATTAGGACTTAACTTTCTATTAGTAGCACCTCCATAAGCATCCGGAATTAAAAAGGTGATACTCTCTCCAACCCCCTGACTCCATGCGTAAGCATATTCGCGACTTACACCAGACTGTGCAGAACCTTTGGTATCGGAAGAGATATTGGATTTTCCACGGATAGACTCCTGGCTATATTCATAGGTGGTCCATAGTAGGCCAGCGTTTACTGCGAGAGCCAAGACAGCCGCCCCCGACATGCAGGCAAATGCTTTGAAGAATGCCTGCAGCTTTTTTTCTTTAATAGCGTGATATAACTCTATACCCAGTAAAATCAACAGGGCAATAAACAAGTAATAAGTGGTTTGAATATGATTCACCCTAATTTGCAACGCCAAGGATAAGGCCAGGACCGATGCGCCCAGTAAATATTTACCCCTCAATGTTAGCAATATACCGGCAACTACCGGAGCAAACAGGGCTATTGCATAGGCCTTACTCGCATGACCAGCTTCGATATAGATAAAGTTATAAGATGTAAAAGCAAAAGCTATAGCGCCCACCGCCGCCAACCAGGGCCTTACCCGTAGTACATTAAAAAGCAGATAGGCCCCCAGAAGATACAATAACACTACGTCAATAGGATAAGGCACAGCACCTTTAATTCCTGCCATAATATGGGTACCTATATTTTTTGGAAAATAAACCCATATCTGATAAGACGGCATTCCGCCAAACATAGCATTCGTCCAAAGCGGACCTTTCCCATCTTCCTTTTTGAAATCCATGATTTCCTTCTGCATAGCTTGAGCTTGAGTAACATCACTCTGTATAAGCACTTTACCTTGCCATGCAGGAGAAAAATAAACAAAACAAATAGCGATAAAAATGCCTATAATGGCAAAATGGACTGCGTTTCGGTTGAACCAATTCTTCATTCTTTTCTTTACTTAAGCTTAAGGTTCAAACCTATTACAAAAAAATGATATTTCGAACTTTTAACCGTTGAAATATCATTTTTATTAAGCATTTCCGTTATAAATGATGAAATGGTTCTAAGTGGGATTATTTGATCTCTTCGAAATCAACAAACTCTCCAACTTTTCCATTGGAAGAGGACATGCTATTTTTCTGGTTTTTTGGAGGGACGTAATCAATTCGTATTTTCCCATCGGGTCTGGGACTGCTATCTCGGGTATAAGCACCGGTTTGCCGCTCATATTGCCTATGGGCTTCCTTCTGCACCTTACCTACAAATTTGGCCATCAGGTACGGAAGCAATAGTCTGACTATTATTCTTAACACCCATAAAACCAATATTGTAATCAATAAGACCTTTAACAACCCCATTTATTTCTCTTTTTTATTTAATAAACATACACCTAAAATAAAAAATCCAAGGCGTTATAGACAAACTTACGTAAATATTAAGAAAAAAGTATACTCCGCATAAACTAAACCCCGTTATTGACAAAAAGTTTACGATTCTTTAGCTTTTAATATAGCCTGAGTAAGGTCATTGGGATGCTGTGTTCCTACAACATAGATCAGCCCGTCACGATCGGTAAGAAACACTGCACATTTACCCCCCGCATGAAAGCGAATCTTGCCCTTTTGATGCAAGTTATATACCGGGCTATTGATCAGGTAAGGGCTATATTGTGCATTTTCGACCTTCACAATACTGTTTAAATCTATTTTCACCAAGCGGGTGGTCCAAAGACCCTGTAGAATTACACTTTTATTCACAACGGTTATTCGGTAATGCAACATGTACATCATGACAACGGAAACCAAAATAATAATGCATCCCACCAATAAAAATAATTGGTTATTACGCTCCCTATCAGAACTAACGTAATAAGCTGCAAAGCAGAATAATGCCATCACCAAACGTACGCTTACCCAGCCACGATCGCGTCCCAGGTATTGGTTCTCCAAAAATAATGGTTTATCTTGCTCTTCCATTCTATTATATACATTCTAAGATAATAACTTTTTTTGTTTTTCCTGTAATCTTATAATTATCGTTTATACGGTAAGGAGCTACCCAGAGCACATCGCCGTTACCGTTTACAACAATCGGTATCCGCTCTTTATCATTACGCGGCACTTTCAAAGCAATAAAGAAATCACTTAGTTTTTTCTTACCCCGCATACCTAAAGGTTGAAAGCTGTCACCTCTTTGCCATCTCCTTATTTGCAAAGGGAATGTCAAATTATCTGCAGCAATCGTTACGACATGCCCACTTCTGCTAATGTTGTGCTCTTCTGTCCACTTGGCCGATAATGTATAATTACCAAACTGTACCTTTTCTCCCGGATGCAAAAAAACTGTTGACAGCTTTTCATCCCGAATTTTCTCCAAAATGAGCACTTCTCTATCAACTGTTAATTGATGGCTTTCAGAAAAAAAGCGTCTCCCTGACCGGTCAGCCTTCTTCCAAACGGTTTGTAGGTCATTTAACACATCAGCAGAAAAACCAAATGGTTTAAACAACTCATATAGCAAGGTGTTTAATGGCGACAGTTGTTGTAAGTTTTCCATACTGATTGCATATGTTCCGTAGCTGCGCTCAAAAAAAAGCTGTTTCCTTAAGGTGTCTGCGTAATTTTTCAACAGCTTGGTCAGCTCTTCAAATCGTTTGCTGTTTTCGATGAACGTTTTTTCCAAAGAAGGATTGATTTCCTTCAACCTGGGGATCACCTCTAAGCGTATTTTATTCCGTGTATATGCGGTAGAAAAGTTCGATTCATCGTCACGGTATTGCAAATTTAGATCAACAATTGCTTGATCAACTTCAGCTCTTGTTAAAAACAGTAGTGGGCGGATCAACCTTTGGCGTTTAGGCAAAATACCGTGTAAACCCGCTATGCCCGTGCCTCTTACAAGATTAAGTAAAACGGTCTCCACCGTATCATTTTGATGATGAGCTAAAGCTATATAGTGGTATTGGTGTTTTGTCCTTATTTTCTCAAACCAGTCATAGCGCAGTTCCCGAGCAGCCATTTCTATTGAAAGCTGACGTTCTTGAGCAAATTTATCAGTATCAAAGGCTGAAACATAAAAAGGAACGTTTAGCTTTTCGGCCAAATTCTTTACAAAAATTTCGTCATCATCTGCTGCTTGTCCACGTAACTTAAAGTTACAGTGTGCTATTCCAAAAACAAAAGACGAAGCCGCGAAGAGCTGTGTCAATAATACGGAATCCCGTCCTCCACTGACCGCTAACAGTATGCGTTCATTGGCATTAAACAACTGATTATCAGCAATAAAATTCAAGAATCTCTCCTGCAGCGTCATAATTCAAAGTTAGACAAAATAGTTTAACAAGAAAGTGGTGGCTCACCGTTCATGCGTAAGCACTTACCAGCGAACAGTTTGCCAAAATCCATTGAATCTCTAAAAGTTAAAATTTCTTAAAATATTATCCTAGACAAGTTATTTAGGTACCTTTGCAAGGTGAAGAATTGTTTCATTTTTATCGCTTGGGTATTTTTTATCCTCCCCTTTGCTGCAAAAGCACAGAAGGAGGTGAAACTGATTAGTTCAAGGGATTATGAAGCGCGAAAAGAATGGGGCGTAAACCGTTTTTACAAACCTGTATTTTTACACGAGGGTAGCACCTTATCTGCCGATAGTTCGGATTACAACCCTGCTGAGCGTTTTTTTGATGCTTTCGGGAATGTAGTCATTACCCAACCTAACGGCACGGTGGTTTACGCCGACAAATTGCATTACATTAAAGATACCAGAATAGCGATACTTACAAATAACGTACGGATGGTAGACCCAAAAGGGGCAGTTTTAACCACCAATCATCTGACTTACAACCTAAATACCAAAATAGGGAATTACACCAATGGGGGACGGATTGTCAATGAAACGGATACGTTGACCAGTAAAAATGGTCATTATTTCGAAAACACATCCGACGCATTTTTTAGATACGATGTAATCGTCAGAACTCCGGAGACCAATATTTTTACGGATACGCTGAAGTATAATTCACTTTCTAAGATGGCGTATTTTTACGGGCCAACAAATATTAAAGGTAAAGGTGGAGGTAATCTCTACACCGAAAATGGCGATTACCATACAGAGACCGATCGGGCAAGGTTTGGAAAAAACAACTTATATACAGAAGAAAGCAGATTTTTAAGGGGCGATAGCTTATATTATGATGGTAAGGCAGGGTATGGGCGCGCTATCAAAAACGTGGTATTCATAGACACTGTTCAGCAAGGTATACTTTACGGTCAAAAGGGCGTCTACCTCAAGAAAGATGAAAGTATTACCATGACGGAAGATGCCTATATGGTCATGATTACCAAAAATGACTCTACTGATAAACAAACTGTTACACCCGACAGTTTGTTGACGGATAGTTTAGCGACAGATAGCCTTGCAGTGCATGTTCAGGATAGTGATTCACTCTATGAAAAAAATAGCGAGCCGGCGGCTACCGATTCCGTGTATATGTCGGCCGATACCCTATACTCACGTGTTATCCTGCTGAAAGATTATGAACCGATTGTATTAAACTTGCAGCGGGATGGCGGAGATCTGGATGAAGATGAGGAAGAGGATTATAATGACGATTATGACGAGGGTATACCAGAGGAAGAAGGGGGTGGAGAAGCAATTCTTCCAACAGAAGTTACCGACAGCTTAGCAAATGACTCCACACAGGTTTCTAGCGTGGATAGTGTTGACCAAAAACCCCCTAAGGATATTTTAACTGACAGCTTACCGATAGTTGAGACCGACAGTACCGCCCATAAGAAAACGGAAGATCTTTCTGCCGATTCGCTGATGAAGATTGCTCTTGCAGACAGTTTACTGCAAAAGGAGGTTCCGGAGAAAATAACGGAAGAGGAAATTAGCAAAGCTGTTATTAAGACTACACAACTGCAGAATGATACACTTTTAAAAAGTGAACGAGAAAGGATAAGTCTCGAGCTGGCCGCGGATAGTTTATTACTGGACTCGGCCAATATCCCTATAGTAGGCCAGGCAGACAGCTCCCTTGCTCTGGCAAAAACGGCCGCCTCCAATGCACCCTTAATGGACTCAACGACACTTGACACTGCCAAAACGCGTATTGTCAAGGCCTATCATAATATGCGTATCTTTAAATCTGATCTGCAGGCCCGTGCTGATTCTGCTTACTATGGTTATGCCGATTCTATTATACGTTGTTACGGCAACCCAATGATATGGGCACAGGGCTCACAGCTATCTGGCGACACGATCTATATGCAGTTGAAAAACCAACGTTTAGATAATATGCTACTAAAAACCAATGCATTTATCGTAAGTACACAACTGGACTCGGTGAAGTTCAATCAAGTGAAGGGACGAAAAATAACCGGCTTTTTCACGGATAATAAACTTGAACGTATGTTTGTTGATGGCAATGCGGAAAGTATTTATTATACCATGGAGGCTGAGAAAATTTCGGGTATGACTAAAAGCATTGGCAGTAGAATAAAAATCCTGTTTAATAATAATGAAGTAGCGAGTATTGTCAATATCCGAAAAACGGAGACGAGCTACACGCCTGTAACCGCAATTGATGCCGACAAAGAGATATTACCTGGTTTTATCTGGAAGCCTAAAGATCGCCCGAAGAACAAAGAAGAAGTTATTAATCCGAGATTAGCAGGTGTTTCTGCAACACAAGATAGTTCTACATTAGATAGTAACATGATCGATTCCGTACATATTCTTGATTCGGAAGAAGATAACACAACTACTGAAGAGGTGGCGGAACCATCACCGCAACAGGAAGAGCTACCGGAGACAATTCTCCCCGAAAAAGAAGAAGCCCTTCCTCCAAAGCAAGAAGAAAAGAAAGCAAATTCCGAAGAGAAGAAAACGCAACCTTCGTTATAAGTAATAGCAAAATTGCCCATTCGTTTGTTATCGAAAAAAATTTAATGCATCTTTGTTGCCTTATAAAATAATCGCCAGTAAACCATATTTATAACTAACCAAGGTTTATTAGCAAAAACTTATACAAAGTAAAAACATATGAAAACAAAGAAAATTTTGTTTGCTCTGCTATTTCTTTTACCCTTCAATTGGGTAAAAGCAGATGAAGGGATGTGGTTTTTAATGCATATTGACCGATTGAACCACCGCGATATGCAGCAAATGGGGCTACAACTCACCGCTGAGGAAATTTACAGTGTTAACCACTCCAGTTTAAAGGACGCTATTGTGCAATTTGGTGGTGGGTGTACTGCTGAAATAGTTTCGAAAGATGGTCTTGTTCTCACCAATCACCACTGCGGTTACGGAGCCATTGCAGAACTCTCAAGTCCTGAGCATAACTACCTTAGCGATGGTTTTTGGGCAGCTAACCATCAAGAGGAGCTGAAACCCAAATCTTTATCCGTACGGTTTTTTGTGCGCATGGACGATGTATCGGAGCGAATACTCGGTAAAGTAGACGATAACATGTCGGAAATTGACAGGGAAAAGGTTATTAATCAGGAGATAGCATTTATCGAACGGGAAAACAGCGAAGGCGGGAAATATGTTGTTTCCGTTAAATCATTTTATAACGGAAACGAGTATTATTATTTTGTATACCAAGACTATAACGACGTACGTCTTGTAGGAACACCCCCCAACAGCATTGGCAAGTTTGGTGGGGATACCGATAACTGGGAATGGCCTCGGCATACCGGCGACTTTTCCTTATTCAGAGTATATACCGATAGAGACGGTAACCCAACTGAATATGCACAAACAAACATACCCCTTAAACCTAAATATCATCTACCCATTAGCTTAAAAGGTTTCCAAGAAAATGATTTTGCTATGATTTTGGGTTACCCTGGGCGCACAAACCGCTGGATGCCATCGGCCGGAATTGATCAGAACGTGAATTACGCATATCCAGCATGGGTTGAGGCCTCCAAAGTTGGCATGGATAATATGAAAAAGCATATGGATAATGATCCCAAAGTAAAATTGGAATATGCGTCTAAATACGCTCAAGTGGCCAATTATTGGAAAAACAGGCAAGGGATGATCGATGCGCTGCAACAACACGAGACAGCAAAGACCAAGCGCATAGCAGAAACTGCGTTTAATAAATGGGCCAATAAAAGAAAAAACAGGGCACGTTATGGCGAAGTCATCCCTACAATCAATGGTTACTACGAAGCCACGAACGAGCAAAGCAGGCACGACAACTATCTTATAGGCATGTTACGTTCCAGTACCTTTGCGGCTTTACCATATGTACTCGGAAACACGTTACAGTTTTATGCAGACGCCAACGATGCGAAACGACAGGAATTGCTTCCCAAGATACAGACAGAGGTCAACGCACAATATGATCAATTATATCTTCCTTTAGAGCAAGACGTATTAAATGCCTCACTTAAATTATACGCCGCTAAGGCTCAGGCTGACATATTGGCTCCATTGGTAGCTTCTCTCGCCGAGCAGTACGATGGTGATTTTAGCGTATATATTAAAGAAGCCTTTAAAACCAGCATCTTTTCTTCTAAGGAAAAAATAGATTCCTTTTTAACTAACCCTGACGTAGAACTCCTTGCAAAAGATCCGCTCTATCTACTTTCATCAGATTTAATGGACCGTTATCGCCATACTGATGATGATAAAAAGCAGGCAGAGGCCTCTTTTCAACAGGCATTTAGGTTAATGGTGGAAGGCATGCGCAAAGCTAACCCGAAGAAGGTATATTATCCTGACGCCAACAGTACACTACGTTTAACTTACGGTAAGATCATTTCCTTACCTCCTGATTCGAAGAACGACGCTCAGGAGAATTATTATACAACACTGAAAGGCACCATCGCGAAATATCGGCCAAATGATGAAGAGTTTGATCTACCGCAAAAATTAATCGATTTATACGAGGCAAAAGACTTTGGGCCATATGCCGATCAGGCAGGTCATATGCCTGTGAATTTATTAACAGATAACGATATTACGGGCGGTAACTCCGGCTCACCGGTTATTAACGGAAACGGGGAGCTTATTGGGATTGCCTTTGACGGTAATATTGAAGCGATGGCCGGTGATGTTATTTTTGATCATGAGCTGCAAAGGACTATCAGTGTGGATATACGTTATGTATTATTTATTATTGACAAGTTTGCAGGAGCAAAACATTTGGTTGACGAAATGACCCTTGTGCAGTAGGCATGCCGGGCGCTCTAATTCAAATAAAAGCGGCCTATTCGAAATTAACGAATAGACCGCTTTTATTCATATAGACTGCTATTCATATTGACCGCAGGATTTTTTCTGTATTCTTCTTTATAGGAGCAGTGGCATCCAGCCAGTGGATACGCAAACCATCCTTCTCCATTTTCCTGAAATAGGTCATCTGTCTTTTTGCGTAGCGGTGTATCTCGGTATTCAGCTTTTCAAAAAAAGAAGTATAATCCATTTCTCCTAATAAGTATGCTGTCGCATATTTATATTCCAGGCCATAGAATTTCAATTTCTCTTCGGGTACACCTTGCTTAAGCAACGCACTCACCTCATCCAGCATCCCCGCCTTTAAACGCTCTTCCAAGCGATTCGTTATTCTACGTCTGCGTTCTTCCAAGGGAAGAGAGAGACCAAATATGACACTTTCTATGCCAGTTCTACCTACAGGGGATTTATTATGCATAGACCACTGTGCTACTTCTATAGCTCTTATAAGCCTTTTTTTTGTGCTTATATCGGCCCTATAAGTATCAGGCTTAGGTATTGACAGAAAAAATTTCTCCAATTCCTCTATGTCCTTTTTCTCCAAATGAACACGCAACTCAGGGTTAACCGGGACTGAAGTATGGGTATATCCCTGTAATACAGATTGCATATACATTCCCGTACCGCCACAGAGGATAGGCCTTTTTTGTTTTAACAGAATATCCAAAAAGGCCTCATAAAAATCGTCCTGAAAATGCGCCACGCTATAATCATCGCCAGGCTCAAGAATATCAATAAGATAATGATCAATTGTCCCGTATGTTGCGAGATCCTTACCCGTCCCAATATCCATCCCTTTGAAAACCTGCCTGGAATCTGCACTTATTATGGCGCCATTTACTTTACCCGCCACATGGACAGCTAATGCCGTTTTTCCGGAAGCGGTTGGACCGAGAATACAGATCATGCTTTACACTACAAAGTCTGTCCACTTTTCGCTACTTGCACTGCTAGCCACCACATTATCGATAAAAGCCATGCCACGCACACCGTCATCCACGGTCGGAAAATCAAGTATCTCTTCGGATGGCGTTTCTCCATTTAATTTCGCTGAGACCGTTAGTGCGAAATTCCGGTATATATTAGCAAAGGCTTCCAGTAATCCTTCCGGGTGACCTGAAGGGATTCTGGTATTATGTTTCGCAACATCACTTAAGTAAGCATTTCCTGTGCGGTAAACCTGCTTGGGTTCATCTAACCATTTTAGGTATAAGCTATTCGGTTCTTCCTGTATCCATTCCAGCCCCCCTTTTTCACCATAAACCCGGATACGAATGGCGTTTTCCTCTCCAGCAGCAACCTGTGAGGCGATAAGCACGCCGTTTGCTCCATTATCAAAACGTAACAGTACGTTCCCATCGTCATCCAGCAAACGTCCGTCGACCATAGTATGTAGGTCGGCACACAAAGCGGTTATCTTTGCTCCGGTAATGTACTCTGCCAGATGTGCCGCATGCGTTCCGATATCACCCATTGCACCGCTTTTACCCGATCGTTTGGGATCAGTACGCCATGCTGCCTGTGCGTTCCCTTCACGTTCACTCAAACGACTCAACCATCCTTGCGGATATTCAACGATCACTTTTCTAATTTGCCCAAGCTTGTTCTCCTTCACCATAACCTTCGCCTGTTTCACCATAGGATAACCACTATACGTGTGTGTGAGCGCCAAAGTTAGTCCTGTACGATCAACGATCTCTTTCAGTTGCTTTGCCTCTTCCAGAGTAAACGTCATTGGCTTTTCTATCACCACGTTAAAACCATTTTCCAAGGCTAAACGCGCAGGGTCAAAATGCACGAAATTTGGTGTAACGATGGTTACAAAATCCATCCGCACATCTTCAGGCAATTGGCTTTCTTTTTCTATCATCTCCTGATAACTTTCGTAAACTCTGTTGGGATCTACAAACAGTGCTTCACCCGATGCCTTTGATATCTCAGGGTTAACACTAAAAGTTCCACAAACCAGCTCTATTAGGCCGTCCATTCTGGCGGCCACACGATGGACAGATCCAATAAAAGCATCTATCCCTCCGCCAACCATACCCATACGAAGTTTTCTTTTCATTTTTGTTTTTTTTTATTTGTATTAATTGGTAAACAATAGTAAAGGCCTAAAATAACAAAAGAATTAGATAAGTTAAACCTTCAAGCGCATTTTGGCACTTCCTAGATTCTCTACCATTGTGTATTTTTTTGATTGGCACAGCCTATCCTTCATTTTTTGGAATTGCTTTTCATGATAGCGTAATCCCGATTCCGCATCGACATAAAAACGCTGGGCGGGGAGATTATCAATGAAAGTAAAACCCAGTTGAAGATATTTTTTCCCGTCAGACCAGTCCCGGTCTACATAGGTAACAATATCACCTGGATTAAACTCTTGAATAAACCCCTTGATCAGTCTGCTTAGTCCGCCTACTACCAAATGATTTGACTGGTGGCAAAACCGTATTAACTCAAAAGACCGATGACTGGTGGTTGTGCTATTAAACAGTCGTCTCCCACCACTAAAAACGGCGACAGACATCAGCTCCCCTTCCACAAACAGTCCATATCGATATTTACCTGGCAAAGGGACCTGTAGATGATAGGCTTGTTGAAAAGCCATTGCCGTGTGCTTATCAATTCTTGCCAGCGTGGTTTTCCGCGCGTAGATTCTTTTCGCTTTACCGGCAATCGCCGTTATTCTGGCTATCACAATATCCATCTTCGTCTGCAGCAGATCTTCATCAATATGTACGGCAAGACTACCGAACATATCTTCCTGGTGGCAAACATTTAGTAGCAAACTTCGGTAAACGACAAATGTTGTGGCTAATCCACGTAAGGACACGAGATACACCGCCGACGATTGTTTTTGACAGACCACGTCTTCCTTTATCTCTTTTTGAAGTTGTTTTACAAACTGTTTAATTATCTGCGGTAAGTTTTCCATGAATATTTATACAAACCTACAGCGAAAGATTTAGCAAACAAAAATACTTTCAAGATATTTAAATATGATTTTTGCCTGTTCGTATTTTTACTATTCTATAAAACTATCTTATATTTCCTATATATATAAAAGCCTGTAGTGGCAAAATAGAGTGCCACTACGGCGTAGCACTCATGCACACCAAATTAATTTTTATTGCACATACCTCCGTCATTAAATGACGGAAGCTTGAACACTATAAATAAAAACACTTGTGAAACAAAGTAAATTTATCTAAGTTTAAAATGTACTAAATTATCAGTGATCGTTCTATGCATCTCACCAAACAATTGCAATTACTTTTTCTTTTCTTTCTAATAGGATTCAGTGCATGTGCCCAAACAGCGCAGAAAGAACATATCAAGAACCATATAGCTCAAGAACGGGAATCCATTCAAAGCACGTTGATTTTGAATAATGAACAGGGCATCATCCCTTTAAAAAGGCTACAGGAAAAAAGAATAGCTAGTATCAGCTTCGGTTTCACTTATGCAGCTGCTTTTGACAATAGGTTAGGCCAATATGCGCCAATCAGTCATTTCCAATGCATCCCAGAGATGGATAATCTCAAAGAGCTGGCAGATACGCTCAAATATCACAACTTACTCATCGTACAGATCTCTGACGATGCTTTGGCGAACCAGGCAGTTCTTGACTTCATAAACAATGAATCTATCGGTAAGCAGCTTATTATTTGCGGCTTTGGTTCCCCGTTAAGGCTGGCATTGTTGGATGATTATGATCTCCCTATCGTTTGGTCGCAAGACACCTCTGAAATTGCAGCGCAGCATAGCGCCTCTACCATTTTTGGCGGTATTGCGATCAATACCCGCCTGAGGGAAAATATTTCTCCACATTATACAGCTGGCAGTGGCTTCAGTACCGTAAAAACCCGTTTAGGATATACATTACCAGAAAACGTAGGAATCAGCAGTCGCAATCTCTCTGAGCCTATTGACGAAATCATGCGGGAAGCTATTGCTGAAGAAGCAACTCCGGGCGCAGTAGTGATGATTGTAAAAAACGGACAGGTTATTTTTGAACAGAGTTACGGTTTTCATACCTATGAACGTAAACAGCCAACGCTTCCAACCGACATTTTCGATATGGCATCCATCAGTAAGATCACCTCCACTACTTTGGCCGTCATGCGTCTTCATGAACAGCAAAAAATCGACCTCAATCAAACCATGGGGCATTATCTATTAAAAGCCCGTGGGACAAATAAAAACAATGTAAAATTGAGGGATGTGATGCTCCATCAGGCGGGCTTTATTCCGTACATCCCTTTCTATAAAAACCTGAAACCGGGGGATATCAGTCGCGATTCATCCGTTACGCACCGTGTCAAATTAGCCGACGGCCGTTACCTGCGTTCTAACTACTATGAGCAGGTGATGTGGCCAGAGATGCTTCAATCACCTATTAAAAATGCGGGGACATACGTTTACAGTGATATCAGTATGTATGTCATGAAGGAGGTGGTAGAACAGCAATCGTCGGAACCCATTGAAAAATATGTTCAGGAAGAATTCTATGCTCCATTGGGTATGTATAAAACAGGATATAGGCCACGCCTTCGTTTTGCCAAAGAACAGCTTGTACCCACTGAACGCGACATCTCTTTTAGGGATACACTGTTACAAGGCTACGTACACGATCAGGGCGCGGCCATGGCCAACGGTGTAGCTGGGCACGCAGGCATATTTAGTTCGGCCAACGATCTAGCGATCTATGCGCAAATGCTGTTAAATAGGGGCACTTATGGTGGTGAGATATACTTTTCCAACGCAATTGTCGATGAATATACTACGAAGCAATCCGCCGTTAGCAGAAGAGGACTAGGTTTTGATCGATGGGATCCGGATATTTCAAAGGCCTATCCTTCGAAATTGGCTTCTCCCGCTACTTTTGGCCATACCGGTTATACGGGCACATGCATCTGGATCGATCCTGAACATCAATTAGCCTATATATTCTTAGCCAACCGGGTGCACCCAACAGTTACCAATAAATTATTAGACCTAAATATTAGATCAAGGATACAAGACGTAATTTATGAAGCCATCGCCAAAGGACTATAGCCAACAATGACATCTTTTTAACAATTTATAAAGAAAATAACCCTTATTTTGCATCAGTTGATCGGCCATTTTTGACATCGTTGTAAAGCTGAGATACTGCAGCATAAACAAAAGTGTATTTAAAAAACTAATTTCAAGGAATGAATGTATCGTAAATTGCTGTGATAGAAAGGAATCTACTATCGCTAAGGCGCTGAGCGCAAGAAACAGCGCAAATACCCGTTTCAACGGGCGTCAATAGGTTCTCTCACAGCTCATGACATTTTCATTGCCATTAAGAAACAAGATAGCGAAGCAGTTTCGTTGATACGGTTAAAAAACGAGCGTGCATATCAATAATTATTCAAATGAAACCTGCATGAGTTACCATAAGGGAATAAACAAAGACAGCTCATGCAAGTTTCATCACATTTAAAAAGCAATTTATATCGATGAAAATAGGTATTGTTTGTTACCCAACTTTTGGCGGAAGCGGCGTAGTCGCAACAGAATTAGGCAAAGCGCTGGCGGCGAATGGGCACCAGGTACATTTTATTACATATAGCCAGCCAGCACGATTAGACTTTTTTTCAGCCAACCTTTTTTACCATGAAGTAAGCATCTCGAAATATCCACTCTTTGACTTTCCTCCTTATGAATTAGCATTGGCCAGTAAGCTGGTTGACGTTATACGCTTTGAGAAACTAGATCTTCTACACGTACATTATGCTATACCGCATGCCTCGGCAGCATATATGGCCAAAGAGATCTTAAAAACCTATGGCATCCCTATACCGGTGGTTACCACACTGCATGGTACGGATATAACATTAGTGGGTAAAGACCCGAGTTACAACCCGGTAGTTACCTTTTCCATTAACCAGTCTGATGGTGTAACTGCCGTATCTCAGCATTTGAAAGAAGATACATTAAGTCACTTCAATATTGTTAAAGACATCAAGGTTATTCCTAACTTCATTGATCTGAGTCGGTTTAGCTTAAAACCTCGAGAACATTTTAAAAAAGCTATTGCCCCTGGTGACGAGCGCATCTTAATACATACATCCAATTTCCGCAGAGTAAAACGAACCGGGGATGTTATTCGTATTTTTCAGAAAATTCAGGAAAAAATACCATGCAAACTACTAATGGTGGGTGATGGCCCCGACCGTGTAAATGCCGAGCAGTTATGCCGTGATTTAGAAGTATGCCAAGATGTTCGTTTTTTGGGGAAACAGGATGCCATAGAAGAAATTTTATCTGTAGCGGATCTATTTATGATACCATCGGAATCGGAAAGTTTTGGTCTTGCCGCATTAGAAGCAATGGCTTGTAGTGTTCCAGTTATTTCTTCAAATGTAGGTGGTTTACCAGAGTTAAATGTGGACGGGGTAACTGGTTTTCTGGATGACGTAGGTGATATCGAAAATATGGCTCAGCACGCGATTTACATATTAGAAGACAATGCACGCTTAGACACATTTAAGTCGGCCGCCTTAGCACGTGCGAAAGAGTTTGAACTTAGCTTGATCCTTCCTCTTTATGAGCAGTACTATCAAGAGGTGATTGACACTGTTAATGAAAAAACCGATACCTAGTATTATCGCTCTCCGGGAAAAATGTTAAGAAAATATGTAGCGTGACATGTGCCTTTTTTATCCAGGCCAAAAGATTGGCCCTGGCGAAATGGTTACTATTTTATCTGTCAAAAACCAAACATACCGGAGCTCCAATAGCAACACCTATCCCTGTATCTTCTAACAGACCGGTTGTAAAATCCCTTTTAAACACCGTTACATTATCCGTATATTGGTTTGCGACGAGTAGAAAATTTCCTTCCGGAGCTATCACAAAATTCCTTGGCCCCTTTCCCCCAACAGATTGATGGTCCTGCAAAGACAATCGACCACTTTTTTGATCCACTTTATAAATAGCGATATCATTGGCGTCTCCACGGTTAGATGCATATAGAAATTTACCATCCGGGGAGATGTGAATATCTGCCGCACCCACGTCATCACCTGTGAAATCCTCAGACAACATCGTAATCTCCTGTACCTGCTGCATTTGTCCTTCATGACAGTTAAAAACAGTTACTGCCGGTTTCATTTCCTGTACGACATAAACATAATCACCATCTTTAGAAAATATTGCGTGCCGGGGTCCACTACCCGGAGTTAAGGTAACTCGATTTACTTCCGCTAAAGAAACTGGTGTTTCATCGGCAGTTACATCATAAGGATAGCTACTTACTTGATCCGTTCCGAGGTCTTGCACCAATAAGAATTTTCCATTGGGGCTGAATATCGCCGAATGCACATGAGGTTTTTCCTGTCTACTTTTATCAGGTCCGCTTCCCTGATGACCAACCACTTGCTTTTTTTCCGTTAACCGGCCATCGCGCTCCCTACCAAATACGGCAAAGTTGCCCCCATTGTAATTAGATACGATAACGTTTTTATCCTCCTGATCAATGGTTATATGACACGGAGCATCGCCCAAAGCTGCTTGCTGATTCAAGAAACGTAATTTAGCGGTCGACGAATCGTAAGCAAACGCACTCACACGCCCATTTCCTTCGCCTAGCTCATTGACCGAATAAACATATTTGCGATCTTTACTCAACGTCAGAAACGAAGGATTATCCGTAGGCACTTCACTTCGGTAAGTTAATTTTCCAGAAACGGTATCAAAGGCATACACATAAATACCTTGACTCTTACCTGTGTCTGTGTAAGTACCTATAAGCAGATTAATCACATTTTCTTGTGCCATAATTACTACTGGTATTAAAAACGCCATCAATAAAACCAGTATCGTTTTTGAAGGATAATACGTGCTCATATTTTTATCAATAGGAGCTCAATAATACATTAAATATGAGTAAAACGCAACTATTCAACCTTATTAGTACCAAATAAACCACCAAGAATCATTTCGATGATAGCTGTTAGGATAGCAAAAAACATCGCAGAGAAAAAGCCACTAACCGAAAAACCACTCATAATGTTACTCACTAACATGACCATTAGAATAGTAATAACGAAAGATACCAGTCCTAGTGTTAATATATTGAGCGGCAAAGTAAAGAACCTGAGGATGGTACCTACTGTAGCGTTTGCCAACGCAATTAGAACCCCTGCGAGTACCGCGCTCCAAAACCCAGAAACTTCGGCGCCCGGAATAACGTAGGCAGCCAACATAATGGCAACACCCGTTACAATAAGATCAATGATGAATCGCATAGCTGAATTTTTTATCTAAAGAAACGACAAAAATTCAAAATTGTTTATACTTTTTTATCAGCAAACATCTTTTATCAAGACAATCAAGCATTTGAAAATTCAAATATTTTGTTTTATATTTGCATCATCTTGAGAAAGAGGGGACAGCATAGTCCCCTCTTTTTATTACAAGTAATTTGTAAACGGAGTATGAGCATTGAGCAAAGGGTCATAGCATTAGTAGAAGAAAAGATCGCCGACAGATCGGATCTTTTCTTGGTGGATGTCAACATGCATAGTAATGGCAAACTTGTTATTCATGTTGACGGTGATCAAGGGATTAGCATACAAGATTGTGCAGCAATCAGCAGACATGTTGGTTTTCATTTGGAGGAGGAGGACGCCATTTCAGATGCCTATAATTTAGAGGTGTCGTCGCCAGGTATAGACGCCCCTCTCCGGCTTGAAAGGCAATACAAAAAAAATATCGGAAGAGCCGTCTCACTGAAAATGACATCAGGCAATAAAAGAGAAGGAAAACTGCTGGCTGCTACAGAAGGGCATTTACAGATTGAAGAAACGGTAAAAGAAAAAGGTAAAAAAGCGGTTCAGGTACAAAACACCATTCCACTAGACCTAATAACAGAAATAAAGGTTTTAATTTCATTTAAATAAAAATGAGCAATATCAATTTAATAGACTCATTTCAGGAGTTCAAAGACTTCAAAAACATTGACCGGCCAACGGTCATCAGCGTATTGGAAGAGGTTTTCAGAAGTATGATTCGTAAGCGTTTCGGAACAGACGAAAACTGTGATGTAATCGTTAACCCCGATAATGGTGACCTGGAGATATGGCGCACGCGCGCTGTTGTTGAGGATGAATTTTCAGAGGATGATGATTTGGAAATCGAACTTGCGGAAGCTCGCAAAGTAGACCCTGACTTAGAAGTTGGAGATGATTTTATTGAAGAAATCACTTTAGAGAGTTTTGGCAGACGAGCTATCCTTGCTGCTAGACAAACCTTAGTTTCTAAGGTGCTGGAGCTAGAGAAAGACGAGATATTCAAAAAGTACAAAGATCGCGTTGGCGAAATCGTGACCGGTGAGGTTTATCAGATCTGGAAGAAAGAAACACTCGTTTTGGACGATGAGGGGAATGAACTTATTTTACCAAAAACAGAGCAGATACCCGCCGACTACTTTAAAAAAGGGGATACCATTAGAGCGGTGGTTTACAAAGTCGACATGATGAACACTACACCGAAGATCATTATTTCAAGGACAGCTCCGGAATTTTTACAACGGTTGTTTGAATTAGAGGTACCTGAGATTTTCGATGGTCTGATAACGATTAAGAAAATAGTTCGTGAACCGGGAGAACGCGCAAAAGTAGCCGTTGAGTCTTATGATGATCGTATTGATCCCGTTGGTGCCTGTGTTGGTATGAAAGGTTCACGTATACACGGCATTGTGCGCGAGTTACGCAATGAAAATATAGATGTTATAAACTTCACGAATAATATTTCGCTTTACATACAACGGGCGTTAAGCCCTGCGAGAATCAGTTCCACTAAGTTGGATGATCAGGAAAAACGGGCTGCTGTATACTTACAATCAGACCAGGTGTCTCTGGCAATCGGTCGTGGAGGTCATAACATAAAATTAGCTGGTAAGCTAACCGGGTATGAGATTGATGTTTATAGGGAAAGTGACGAGAATGACGAAGATGTTGATTTGGAAGAATTTGCAGATGAAATCGACGGTTGGATACTCGATGAGTTTAAGCGTGTAGGTTTAGACACTGCAAAATCCGTACTAGCATTATCGACTGATGAGCTGATCCGTAGAACAGATTTAGAAGAAAATACTATATTAGAGGTTATACAGGTGTTACGTGCAGAATTTGAATAATTCTGTGGACAGAACGCCAAACAAAAGAAGGCTTTGTTGATTATTTTAGTAATAAACAACTAAAAAGTATACTTTTGTAATATTATACAATAAATTAAGAGGTAATTAGATTAATGACAGAAGGTAAAAGCATAAACTTACTGAAAGCTGCGAAAGAACTGAATATTGGTATCGGCACAGCCGTAGATTTCTTGGCCAAAAAAGGCTATGATATTGAGGCTAAACCTAACACTAAGTTAGACCGAGACATGTATGATGTTCTTTTAAGAGAGTTTCAAGGAGATAAAATTGTGAAGGAAGAAGCCAATCAGATTGTAATTGGAAAAATCCGTCGCGATGAAGCTCCTATAGAAGCTGCTACATCTAAATCAGCACAGGATGCTGAACAAGATGAAATATTAATTAAAAACAACAGCTCTTTCGGTCCTTCTGTCGAAGAAACACAAGCTAATACCAACCAACCTCAGCAAGAGGAATCCACAGCTAAGGAAGATGCGCCGAAGGAACCATCGAAAGACAAAGGTGAGACGGACAATCACGTAGGTGTGAAAGTTGTTGGTAAAATTGACTTATCAAGTATTAATCAACGCAGCCGCCCTGACAAAAAGATTGTTGGAAAAGAGGAGCCTAAGCCAGAAAAGCCACGTGAAGAGGAGAAAGCCCAGCAAGCGCCTTTAGAGCATAAGGAAGAGGATGTTGAAAAACCAGCAACTCCACCTCCGGCTGAAAAGAAGGTAGAAGAACCTGTTTCAGAGCAGCCAAAAGTTGAGGAAAAACCTATAGAAAAAGTGCAACCATCTCCAATAGCACCAGCTGCTGAAAAAAAACCAGAAGAGAAGCTTGAGGCGAAAGCGTCAGTGAAGCCGGTTAAAGAAGAGCAAAAGCCGATTATACGAACGGACGTACCCGATGAAGTTATTCGAGCAAAAGCTGAACACTTAAGCGGCCCTAAGGTAATTGGTAAAATAGAATTACCAACACCGCATCAACGCCGTAAGGATCAACCTGTTGCTTCGTCATCAGGAGCTAATGCTCCATCAGATCACAAGCGTAAACGCAAACGTAACAATAACGCACCTGGAGGGGCTCCGAACCGTAACCAAGCCGGCGATCAGCAAAGAGCTAATCAACCTGGCGGTGGCCATAACCGGCCGGGACAAGGAGGAGGGCCTAGGCCAGATCATAAAGGAGGCTCACACCCTGGTAAAGGTAGAGGTGATTTTAAAGGCCGTGGCCGACATACGGAAACGCCGAAAGAAGAACCTAGTGAAAAAGAAATCCAAGATCAGATTAAGGCAACATTGGCCCGTTTGAGTGGAGCGGGTAAGTCTGGTAAATTTGCACAGCGGGCTAAACTACGTCGTCAGAAAAGAGATGATGTAGCGCTTTCTGCGGAAGAAGCTGCTTTGGAACGCGAAATGCAGTCAAAGGTTTTACGTGTAACGGAGTTTGTTACTGCCAATGACTTAGCCAATATGATGGATGTTTCTGTAACACAGATTATATCTACTTGTATGAGTTTGGGTATGTTTGTATCCATTAACCAGCGCTTAGATGCAGAGACATTAACTATCGTTGCAGATGAATTCGGTTATGAAGTTGAATTTATCAAACCTGAAGATGAAGAGACGCACTCTTTAGAAGAACCGGACACTCTCGAAAATCTTATCTCACGTGCTCCTATCGTAACCGTTATGGGCCATGTTGACCATGGTAAAACATCTCTTTTGGACTATGTGCGTAAAACCAATGTTATTGGGGGTGAAGCCGGTGGGATAACGCAACATATTGGAGCATATGCAGTAAAATTAGATGATGGTAGAAAAATTACGTTTTTAGATACACCTGGTCACGAAGCATTTACAGCCATGCGTGCCCGTGGTGCAAAAGTAACAGATATTGCTATTATAGTAATAGCAGCCGATGATAGCGTAATGCCCCAAACAAAAGAAGCGATCAATCATGCGCAGGCAGCGGGCGTTCCTATTGTTTTTGCGTTTACAAAGATTGATAAGCCAGGTGCCAATGCCGACAAAATCAGGGAGCAATTGTCTACGATGAATATTTTGGTTGAGGATTGGGGTGGCAAATATCAGGCACAGGAGATTTCTGGTAAAACAGGATTGAATGTGGATGCTTTGTTAGAAAAAGTTCTTTTAGAAGCCGAATTATTGGAGTTGAAGGCAGATCCGAAAAAGCGCGCAGTGGGTTCCGTAGTAGAAGCTGCTCTTGATAAAGGACGAGGCATCGTTACGACTGTACTTATACAAGGGGGTACGCTGAGGGTTGGAGATGCGATTCTCGCGGGTTCTCATAGTGGTAAAGTAAAGGCACTAACTAATGAGCGTGGCCAGAAAGTAACAGAAGCAGGACCTTCAGCCCCTATACAAATTCTGGGAATGAACGGTGCTCCTACCGCTGGAGATAAGCTTTATGTATTGGAAAGTGAATCTGAGGCTCGGCAAATTGCTAATAAACGCTTGCAGCTACAACGCGAACAAGGCTTACGTACACAGAAACATATTACCCTGGATGAAATTGGCCGTCGTTTAGCGATTGGAAACTTCAAAGAGCTCAATGTCATTGTCAAAGGGGATGTCGATGGTTCTATCGAAGCGTTATCAGATTCATTACTAAAATTATCTACCGAAGAGATCCAGGTAAATATCATTCATAAATCGGTTGGTCAAATCTCCGAATCGGATGTATTATTAGCCTCCGCATCGGACGCGATTATCATCGGTTTCCAAGTACGCCCTTCTCAAAATGCCCGTAAGCTGGCAGAGCAGGAGCAGATTGATATTCGCTTATACTCAATCATCTACGATGCTATTGAAGAGTTAAAAGCTGCAATGGAAGGTATGTTGGCGCCTAAATTTGAAGAAAAGATTGTTTCAAATGTTGAAATACGTGAAGTTTTCAAAATTAGTAAGGTGGGTACTATAGCTGGATGTATGGTGTTGGATGGTAAGATTAATCGTAATCACGATATCCGCTTAATCAGAGATGGTGTAGTTGTTTACACCGGCAAACTGACCTCTTTGAAACGCTTCAAAGATGATGTTAAAGAGGTTTCACAAGGTTATGAATGTGGATTAAGTATTCAGAACTTCAACGATATTAAAGTTGGAGATATCGTAGAAGCTTATGAGCAAGTGGAAATAAAACGTAAACTCTAAAATGCATTAAGGAGTTATTGCAAAATAAACACAGGGCTTTAGTGATAAAAAATCATTAAGGCCTTTTTTTGCTTTTGTAATACCCCGTTATCCTCCAAGAGGATTTTCTTTCTCCACCACGCCTATGCCTCTTCAAATTGCTGCATATCAACCAAACGTTTATATAGACCGCTTTTTGCGATTAGTTCATTATGGTTTCCTTGTTCAACAACCCTACCATTGTCCAAGACTACAATGGTGTCGGCTGATTGTATAGTGCTCAATCTATGAGCAATAACCAAGGTAGTACGGCTATGCATCAATTTATTAAGCGCATCTTGTACTAATTTCTCTGACTCTGTATCTAACGCCGAAGTAGCTTCATCCAATAATAGAATAGGAGGGTTTCTTAAAACGGCACGTGCAATGCATATACGCTGTCTTTGACCTCCCGACAATTTTATTCCTCTATCTCCTATATTCGTTTGATAACCATTATCCGTTTCCAGAATAAAATTGTGTGCGTTGGCTATTTTTGCCGCAGCTTCTACCTGCTCTTGCGTAGCACCGTTTGCTCCAAAAGCTATATTATTAAATATAGTATCATTGAATAATATAGATTCCTGGTTTACAGTCCCCATTAAACTCCTCAACGAGCCCGAAGTAATGTCTCGTATATCAACATCATCAAATAATATACTTCCAGATTGCACTTCTAGAAAACGGGGAACCAAATCCATTAAGGTAGACTTACCTCCTCCAGAAGGTCCAACAAGGGCTACCGTTTTTCCCTTTGGTATTTCTATATTAATATTTGACAAAATCTGTCGATCTGGATAAGAGAAGCAAACATCATTGAATCTAATGCTCTTATTGAAGGCTTTGATTTCCATGGCATCTGGAGCATCTTCGATAGCTGGCTTTTCATCGATCAGTTCGAGCACCCGTTCCCCCGCCGCTATACCCGAGTGAATATTACTAAATGAGTCAGTAATAGCCTTTGCAGGCCGCATCACTTGTGAAAACATGGCAATATAGGCCACAAAAGTGGCTGAATCAAAGCTAGCATCATCTGTTAAAACCAGTCTTCCGCCATAAAGCACGATAATTGCCACCATTAACACGCCCAATAGTTCAGAAACCGGAGAACTCAATTGCTGGCGACGAGCCATTCTTTTTCCCAACTTTGAATAATAAACATTTTCATTGTGGAACTGGTCCTTCACGTAACTTGTAGCATTAAATGCTTTGATAATTTTAATGCCAGACAACGCCTCATCCAGGTAGCTGATCATTTTTCCATACACTTGCTGTGCTTCGGTTGCCTGCGCTTTAAGCCGTCTCACAATTAGCGATATGATAAAAGCCGACACCGGTATAACCAAAATAGCGAAGATTGTTAACTTAAAACTAATCAGAAATAAGGTAATCAGATAGAAGACGAGCTGAAGGGGTTCTTTAAAAACCACCTGTAGTGTTGCTGTCACCGAAAATTGGACCACCTGCACATCGGAGGCAATTTTGGAAATGATATCGCCTTTGCGCTGGTTATTAAAATAACCGACATGTAAGTTCATCACATTATTAAAAACAGTTCTCCTTAAGTTCAGTAAGGTATGTATGCGAAGATTCTCCATTATTCGCTGTGAGGCATACCTAAATAGATTACTTACGAAAACCGATCCGACGATGATTACCAGCACGCGTTCGAGTGCTCCTATTGGTCCATATTTAATCGATGCCTGTTGCGCATAATAGTTGAAATAACCTAAAACGTCTAACCAGTTCTCAGGCTTTTCATATGTGTCCCCACCTCCTGTTTCAAAAAGTGTGGTTAATAACGGGGCTAAAAGAGCAATATTTAATGTACTAAATATAACCGTAACCAGAATACAAAGAACATATGGGATAGCGTATTTCTCGATCGGTTTGGCAAAAGATAATAATCTTAAGTAGGTTTTCATCTGTTTATTTTCTGTTCTCCATCGTCAGATAGAGCTTTTGATGATAAAAATAATCGTGTATTTGTATGTTTAACTATTATTTTAATCCTATCAGGGTTCATTTATAAAATTTTATACCTAATATACCTTATTAGGAAGGTCTTCTTTATCAATAGCAGACGGCGTAGGATAATCACGGCAGTGCTAAGCATGATATAAGGCGGTGTTTAACTTTATGTCATACACAGACAAATGTGGTTTCATTTTTAATCCAAACGGCAAAGGTAACAAAAAGCTCGAACTATTAAGACCCGGCATCCTTAAAAAAACATCGGCGTCTTGCGAAGATGCGACAGCTAAATCTAGAAACGTTTTTCTTTGCATTTAAGTATACAACTTAAAACTAAACATCAAACTACGCAACTAATTTAGTAAATTAGGCGGCTAATTGAAGTGAAATGTCTATTGAAGTAGCTAAAAGATTACAACATACGGAAGAATACTATTTCTCTAAAAAACTAAGAGAGATCGATGAGCTTAATAAAAAGGGACTAAATGTAATAAACCTTGGAATTGGTAGTCCGGATCTACCTCCGCACCCTTCGGTTATCGAAACATTGAATCAATGTGCTTCTTTGCCGAACACACATGCCTATCAAAGTTATAAGGGTGTTCCTGCTTTGAGAAAAGCGATGGCTCAATGGTATGAGAAGTTTTATTCAGTTACTTTAAATCCCGAAACGGAAGTTTTGCCTTTAATGGGTTCCAAAGAAGGCATTATGCACATATGTATGACTTATCTTCAAGAGGGTGATGAAGTACTTATACCCAACCCAGGTTATCCAACCTATACTTCAGCTGTACGGTTAACCGGAGCAAAGGGCGTATCCTATACATTAAAAGCTGAAAATGGGTGGTTACCCGATTTAGCAGCACTGGCCAAGCAGAATCTGAGCAGGGTCAAAATGATGTGGATCAATTACCCACATATGCCTACTGGTGCAAAAGCCGACATTGGCTTTTTTGAACGCCTGATTGCTTTTGGCAAACAGCACAATATCTTAATTTGTCACGATAACCCGTACAGTTTTATCTTAACTGAACGTCCAACTAGCTTATTAGCGATTGAAGGTGCAAAGGAAGTGGCGTTGGAGTTAAACTCTCTAAGTAAATCAAGTAATATGGCTGGCTGGCGCATTGGAATGCTTTTAGGAGCACAGGATCGTATAAATGAAATATTACGCTTCAAAAGTAATATGGATTCTGGGATGTTTCTTCCACTGCAAATGGCAGCCGTTAAAGCTTTAACGCTTAATAAGGACTGGTACGATGAGTTAAACATGATTTATCGCAATAGGCGGACGAAAGTGCATAAATTATTAGATCTGCTCGGCTGTCAATACGACAAAGCACAGGTAGGTATGTTTGTTTGGGCTAAAATACCTAAAAAGTATACCAACGGATACGAGTTGAGCGACCGGGTACTTCAACAATCGGCTGTGTTCATCACACCTGGAGGTATATTTGGTAATGCGGGAGATCACTACGTTCGAATCAGCTTGTGCACAAAGGAGTCGGTGTTGGAAGAGGCTATTGATAGAATTACATCGAAAATAACATAGATTTGTCCCAAAAAAAACGCTATTTTAAATGAATATTGCTATAGTAGGTGTGGGCCTAATAGGAGGATCTATTGCGATCACGCTAAAAGAAAAAAAGTATGTAGAGACAATTATAGGCGTAGATAAAGACGAAGACAACTTAAAAAAAGCGCTCACTATCGGTTTTATAGACAAGGCGCTCTCGTTAGACGAAGCCATAAACACTGCTGATGTATTTATTTTGTCGGTACCTGTTGATGTCATTTACAATTTACTACCTATTATCTTAGACAAGATCAATGATCAACAGGTGGTAATAGACATGGGCTCCACCAAGGAGCAGTTATTAGCCAGTGTAGATGGCCATGTTCGTCGAGGCCGATTAGTAGCTTGCCACCCTATGGCGGGTACGGAGCATTCCGGACCGGAAGCAGCAGTCCAAGGTCTTTTCGATGGAAAAACCATGATTTATTGTGATGTAACCAATAGTGATGAAGACGCCTTTGACACTGCAGAAGCGATCGTGGAACAACTAGACATGCATACTGTCTTTATGAACGCCAGGGAACATGACATCCATACAGCTTACGTATCACATATTTCGCATATCACCTCTTTTGCTTTAGCACTGACCGTGTTAGAAAAGGAAAAATCGCAGGGGCGAATCTTTGAACTCGCCAGTTCAGGGTTTGAATCTACCGTACGTTTGGCTAAAAGTTCAGCGGATATGTGGGTCCCTATTTTCCGGCAAAACCAACGAAATGTATTGGATGTACTGGAAGAACATATTCACCAACTCCAAAATATGCAAACCTTACTCATGAAGGAAGACTATCAAGCGTTTTATAAACTCATAAAAAAATCAAATAAAATAAAAAGAATACTTAAGTAAGTAACACCTGCTCTCATGAAAATGAGCATTACAAGTTAATTATTCGGCCTTTGTTCTCTATTCAAATAATTGGTTTCAAAACAGGCATATAAGGCCGCCGTTTCGGTACGTAACCGTGTATTCCCCAAACTTATGGCAACAAAATCCTTGTCAACAGCTTGTTTTACTTCTTCTGATGTAAAATCACCCTCTGGACCAATTAGCATACAGTACCTACCATGAGGTTTAATTTGCTCATTTAATGTTTTTTTCTGTTGATTTAGGCAATGTGCGATAAATTTCTGATTCTGGTTTGTGTTACTGTCGTATCGTGCAATAAATTCATTAAATCGCATGGGCTTATTTAACTTAGGCAGATATGCAGTTTTCGATTGTTTTATCGCTGCGATGATCACCTTATACAGACGTTCCAATTTAACTTCTTTACGTTCAGAACGTTCACATATCAATGGTGTAATTTCATCAATACCAATTTCTGTAGCCTTCTCCAAAAACCATTCAAAACGGTCTATATTTTTAGTTGGTGCAACCGCGATATGTAAATAATGATTTCTCTCGCCAAAAGCGGGTAACACATCAACTACTTTAACGCGTGTCTTTTTCGGATGAGGGATTTCTATAATGACTTCGTAAAGATTTCCTCTACCGTCTATTAAGGAAGCACTGTCGCCTTTATTCATACGCAATACGCGCACACAGTGCTTACTTTCGTCCTCATGAAGAACGTACTCTTCTTGCTTAGGGCTGATATCAGGGGTGTAAAATAAATGCACCGATAGTCTTCTTAAGAGTCCAAGTCGTCGTTTTCCTCCACGCGAGGGAGTAACTCCAACTTTACGTATTCTATGTTTTGTTGTGTCTTTTTCAGAATAGTAAAAGTATACCCGTGAAATTCCTTACGCTCTCCTACGTCAGGAATTTTATCGAAAACAGTAATAACCAATCCTGATATTGTATCATAATCAGAACTTTCGGGTAGTTCAAAAGGAAGAAATTCATTAACGTCGTGTACACTTGCGGCGGCTTCCACAATATACTCGGTATCCGAGGCCTTTTCTACAATAGGTTTTTCCTCATCATATTCATCCTGAATTTCACCGACGAGTTCTTCTACAATATCTTCCAACGTTACCATGCCCGCAGTACCACCGAACTCATCCAGCACGATCGCAATCTGGATACGTTTCAGCTGAAACTCACTCATGAGGTCATTGATTTTCTTATTCTCCGCTATGAAGTATGGTTTTCTAATGATCGTTTTTAATACAAAATCCTTATTATTTACCATGAGCGGTAAGATATCTTTCGCATGTATAATGCCTACTATTTTATCAATAGTTTCGTCATAGACGGGTATCCTTGAATACCCCTCACTGATGATGGTCTGTAATAGTTCTTCTTTAGGACTAGTTAGTTCGATACCAACGATTTTTGTTCGTGGCACCATAATATTCTTTACCAACCTCTCATTGAAATCGAACACATTTTTAATTAGTTCATGTTCTACCATATTCAAGGCACCACTTTCTTTACCTTGATCGAGTAAATATTGTAGTTCTTCTGTAGAATGATGTGCTTCATGTACGTTGGAGCCGAAACCCAATATTTTTAGAATGAAGTTGGCAAAACCATTTAATATCCAGATAAATGGTCTGAAGATAATATAGAAAAATCTTAAAGGCACCGAAAGGGCCATCGTGGTACCCACTGGTCGCTGTATAGCTATGGACTTAGGGGCTAGTTCCCCGAAAACAATATGTAATACGGTAATGATAGAGAACGCCAGTACATGTCCCATATTCTTTGCTATAGAGCCTGTTAACTCTACGTTAAATAGTGCGAACACTTTATGGACGACGGCAGTCATCACAGACTCACCCACCCAACCTAAACCTAGGGACGCCAAGGTAATACCAAGTTGGGTCGCTGCTAAATACCCATCGAGATGTTGTGTAATATGTTTAGCAATTTTTGCAACGCTATTGCCTGATTTCGCCTTTACTTCAATTTGTGAGATACGAACCTTTACTATAGCGAACTCCGCTGCTACAAAAAAACCATTCAGCAGAACCAGAAATAACGTAACAAAAATTTGGAACCCCATGTACCTCTATTTGTTGATAAATGTTTTCTGATAGAGTTCTAAACTCTCCTGAATGCAGGTATATGCAAATGACTTGCCCATCCATTTTTCAATGGTTACATTTTTACCCTCCAGTGCTTTATAATCTTGGAAAAATCTGACAATTTCTTTCATCGTATGCGGGGGTAGCTCGGCCAAATCATTAATATAATTAACAGACATATCGTTTTTGGCTACTGCAATAATTTTATCATCTTGCTCGCCGCCATCAACCATATGCATAACTCCAATTACTTTAGCCTCAATAATTGACATTGGCACTACATCCACCGAGCATAATACCAATATATCTAAGGGATCTTTATCATCGCAATAAGTTTGCGGAATAAATCCATAATTAGCCGGGTACATGACAGAGGAGAATAATACGCGATCTAACCTGAGCAGACCACTATCTTTATCTATTTCGTACTTAGCTTTTGAGCCTTTTGGAATTTCAATAATAGCATTTACGGAAGTGGGGACGTCATCGCCCGGAGAAACATTGTGCCACGGATGTGCGTTATTCATATAATTCTAAAGTTAAAAAAACTACTCTTCTTTATCTTCTCTTTTGTGCTGCGTTTTAAGCTTTCGTTTTATTATAGCAATAATTATAGGTAAGGTAGCGAGTACTACAAAACCTATAACTATATATTCGATATAGTCAACGATTTGTGGAAACTGTCTTCCCAGATAATATCCTGCTAAAGTAAGTATGAGGACCCACAAAAAGCTGCCTATAATGTTATATAAAACAAATTTTTTAAAGTCTAAGCGAACAACACCTGCAAATATTGGAGCAAAGGTACGTATTATTGGCATAAATCTACCTAAAATCAAAGCGGTACCCCCATATTTATTATAGAACTCTTCGGCCATCACGATATATTTTCGTTTAAACAGCCATGTATCTTTGCGTTTAAACAGGATTGGGCCCGTTCGTTTTCCAAACCAATAACCTACAAAATTACCCAATATGCCGGCAACTATCATTCCAGTACATAATGTAAAGATGGAGACATCCAAAAGTCCGGACGCTGTGAATAACCCGGCTAAAAAAAGCAGATAGTCGCCGGGCAGGAAAAAACCAAAAAAAAGCCCTGTTTCTGCAAAAACAACAAATAATATCAGATAAAAGCCTCCAGACCTAATCATGGCCTCGGCATCAAAGTATTGGAAAATGGACAACCAAAAGTCTTGCATATATAGCCACAAAGCTACTAATTAAAAATTCAAACTGGCGAAAAATATTATTCGGCAATATTGAAACTATGGAAATGGTATTTAAATCAAACCACTTAGCCAATTTGGGTAAATACCGATTAAGATGGTTAATATAAATCCGATCAATAATACAGCCTTATAATTTGAGTTTAAGGCGATTCTCTCCCCCGCTGTTCCTTTAAAATACATATTGATAATTACATGAAAATAGTAGAATATACCTATTGCAGCGTTTATAGCCGCTAGTATTACCAAAGTTATGTGCAAACCGTTCACGGCCTCAGAGAACATCATAAACTTACCTATGAAACCTGCTGTTAAAGGTATTCCGGCCAAAGACAGCATAGACAAGGTCAATGCTAGTGAAATGAAAGGATTTGACTTGGCTAAACCATTAAACGATTCAAAGTGCTCACTCCCTCGGCTTCTTTTCACCAACACCAAAATAGCAAATGCTGTAACAGAGGCAATCGAGTATGCTGCTGCATACACCAACATCGCTCCACTAGCATGTTCTCCCAAGCTCAACACGGCAAAAAGCATGTAGCCAGCATGAGATATACTAGAATAAGCCAGCATACGCTTAAAACTTTGTTGTACCAGCGCACTAATATTTCCTACAAATAAAGTTATCACGATAACTCCTAAAAGAATCGGGGCCCAAAAAATCTGTAGTTGATCAAAACATAGAAGAAATATTCTCAAGAATCCAGCAAACGCAGCTGTCTTAACAACAGTGCTCATAAACGTGGTAATCAAAATGGGAGCACCTTCATAAACGTCGGGAGTCCAGAAATGGAAGGGAGCAGCACCAACTTTAAACGCCAAGCCTACAATCAACAATAAAATCCCCGTATAAAATAATGGTGATATTTGACCATCTTGATGCGCTATTACATACGCCCTTATAGCTGCTAAGTCAAATGTAGCTGTTGCCCCATAAAGTAACGTAATCCCAAACAAAAGAAACCCTGTAGAAAAGGCGCCCATAAGAAAATACTTTAACGCAGCCTCATTAGACGCGGCATCTTTCTTCCGTATACCAGCTAATATGTATAAGGCTACCGACATAATCTCGATACCTATAAATAACATGGACAGATTATGATAAGATACCACTAATAGAGCTCCGGTCAGTGAAAAAATAATTAGCGCGTAATATTCAGCAATATGGGAGCTAACGGCATCAAAATAACCACGGGATAGCAGCATTACCAAAATAGTTACTACAATCATTAATACAGAAAAAGCTAACGAGAAATGATCAAACAATACCATCCCACTAAATAGCGGTTGAGCAGTTGTTCCCCATAACTTCAACGTCAAAGTTCCGGCGGTTAACAACCCCAATAGGGATACCGGCAGCAATGCTTTCTGCATTTTAAATATCCCCAAGTATAAAACTAAAATTGCTAATAAAGACAATGTAATGATTGCGCCCATTTGTTTCTTATTATTTTCTTGTACAGATATGCCTCAATAATCTGTGCAGGTTGTATTTTTCGTTAATTTCTATTGTTATCTTTTTAGTATTTAAGCTTTACCTGCTCAATCAAGTTAGTTACAGCAGCTTCCGATAGGTGGAGTAAGGGTTTAGGATATACTCCTATAATAATTATAAGCCCTACTACTACACAAAGCACCAGAGCGTCTGTTTCACTGATATCTTTAAAACCAGCCGCACGCTCAACAGTAGCACCCAACATCGTTCCCTGATACATTCTCAACATGTATACCGCTCCCAAAATGATTGTCAGACCGGCAAATAACGCAGCCCAAAAACTATATTGATAAACTCCCATTAATAATAAAAACTCGCCTACAAAACCATTGGTTAATGGAAGTCCAATGGCTCCCATTACAATAATCAAAAAAATTGCAGCCAGTATCGGTGCCGGCTTAGCAAGTCCACCAAGCTCTTTTATATCACGGGTATCCAATTGTCGTTCTATAATTTCAATAACAAAAAACAGCCCGACCACACTGATACCATGATTTATCATCTGTATCATAGCTCCTTGCAAACCCTGAACGTTCCATACAAATACGCCTGCAGCTATCAACCCTACGTGAGCAATAGACGAATAAGCAATCAGACGCTTCAGATCTCTTTGTCTAAAAGCTATGATAGACGCATAAACAATACCTATAATAGCCAATAATATCGCTAGATACGCATACTGATTTACCCCTAATGGAGCTATCGGAATCAACCAACGGATTAACCCATATACGCCCATTTTCAACATAATACCGGAGAGCAGCATCGTGCCGGCAGAAGGAGCTTCAGTGTAAGTATCCGGTTGCCATGTATGAAATGGAACAAGTGGAATTTTAATAGCAAAAGCGATAAAGAATGCCCAAAAGATCCAACGTTGCGTGTGCTCATCAAGCGCCAATTCATAAAAAGAGCTCAATTCATAATTTGCGGTAGGCACTTGTGTGTATAGATAAATGATCGCTATCAACATGAGTAGGCTCCCGGAGAATGTATAGATGAAAAATTTCAACGTTGTTCGTATTCTTTTTTGTCCTCCCCAAAGACCGCATATAAAGTAGATAGGAATTAACGCTATCTCCCATCCAACATAAAAAAGGAAGCCATCCAGAGCCGTAAAAACTAGTATTAATCCAGCCTGCATGAAGAGTATCAATGCATAGAAATTTCCTTTTTGCTGTTGTTTAAATGTTGTTAATATAATGCATGGAATCAAACCATTGGTAAGCAATACCAACGGCAGGCTAATACCATCTATTCCTACATGAAAATGAATACCAAGTGATGAAATCCAAGGAGTATTCTGCTCGAATTGCATACTTGCATCTGGCACAAAGGTCACCAGAAACGGAACAGTTGCCGCCAGGGAAGTGAGTGAGATAATGAGGGCAAGTATCTTTGCTGTTTTTGATTGGTTGACGAACGTTAACAGCAAAGCTCCAATAATTGGCACTAAAAGAAGTAGAACTATATTATCCATGAAATATCTTTTACCCTATCTAATTAAATTATAAATAAACCATAAGTAAGTAAAGCAATAATACCGATAACCATAAAAAGTATGTAGTATCCTATATTACCCTGCTGTAAAAGGCGCAACATACTACCAGCGTTGCTCACTGTCTTGCCTACAGCATTTACCAATCCATCTATTCCTTTGTTATCGACCACGCTAAAGAAAAAGGTTGACAATGCATTTAAAGGCCTCACCACCAGAAAATCATACAACTCATCTACATAAAATTTATGATATGAAAGTCTTGCGAGACCATTTCGTGGCTCTTCATCCGAGGCTGGTATTGCCGATTTTGAGACATACTGTATATACGCATAAATGGCCAAAACGATTACACTAACAATGGAAACTGCCATTAATATATATTCTGTTTGATGCGATAGGTGAAAGCTATCTGTTTTTGCAGTGGAAGCTGCGAAAACCGGTGCCAAGAAATTTGCCAAAGAAGTATTTCCACCTAAAGCCTCAGGTACATTTAAAAAGCCTCCTATTGCTGACAGGGCGGCCAATACAATCAAAGGTAAGGTCATCGATAAAGGAGACTCATGCAGATGTGCTTGCTGTTGGGCACTCCCTCGGAACTTCCCGAAAAAAGTTAAAAACAACATCCTAAACATATAGAAGGAAGTGAACAGCGCTCCAATAAATCCCAGTATCCAAAGTAGCTTATTATGGGCAAAGGCATGTGCGAGGATTTCATCTTTCGAGAAAAATCCTGCAAATGGTGGAATTCCAGCTATAGCTATCGTACCTATGGCCATAGTAGTAAAAGTGATCGGAAGTTTAGTCCGCAACCCGCCCATTACCCGCATATCCTGTTCATCATTCATAGCGTGAATGACGGAACCGGCTCCGAGGAAGAGTAATGCTTTAAAAAACGCGTGGGTAATTACATGGAAGAAAGCACCGGTAAATGCTCCAACCCCAAGCCCTAAAAACATATAGCCTAATTGCGAAACCGTAGAATAGGCCAGCACTTTCTTGATATCATTCTGTGTAACAGCTATAAACGCGGCGAGCAAGGCTGTCGCTAAACCAATAACAGCGATGATTTCCATTGTAACCGGTGAAAGCGCAAACATGATATTCGATCTCGCAATCATATAAATACCAGCGGTCACCATTGTAGCCGCATGAATGAGTGCAGAGACGGGTGTAGGCCCCGCCATGGCGTCTGGCAGCCAAGTAAATAATGGGATCTGTGCAGATTTGCCTGTTGCAGCAATAAATAGCAGCAATGTAATAAAAAAGAGTGTGGTGTCGCCAGAAGCCATCGCTTCAGCGCGTGGAAAAATCTGAGAAAACTCTAAACTTCCAAACGTCGTAAATAGAAGAAATACAGCTAAAAGGAATCCTAAGTCACCTATTCTATTCATTACAAAAGCTTTCTTCGCTGCACTCGCATATGCGGATTTCTGGTACCAAAAACCAATCAGCAGATAGGAACATAGACCAACACCCTCCCATCCTATAAACATCACAACGTAATTAGATCCGAGTACTAATAGCAGCATGAAGAAGATAAACAAGTTGAGGTAGGCAAAAAATTTGGCAAATCCCTCATCATGCTTCATATACCCTATAGCATACACATGTATTAAAAAGCCTATGCCCGTAACAATCAACAACATAGTTGCACTGAGTGGATCAACCAGAAATGACAGGGAAATATGCAGGCTCCCTGCGCTAATCCAGTCAAAAATGGTTTGGGTAAAAGAAGCTTCCTCTCCTGCCTGTCTGGCGGCTTTTACTATGCCGAACACCTTACAGCTTAATAAAAAAGACACGGCCACCATACCACACCCAATGATAGAGACAACTGTACGTGATAAGATATGCCTACCCAGTCCGTTGATTATGAAACCCAATAAAGGTAAAAGTACTATCCAAATTAAACCTGTCATACAAATATTCAAATATTAGCCTCTCAGCTTATTAATGTCATATACTATTAAGACCTGACACCTATGTTTTCTTTCCGTTAATTACCACTTTAATTTATTCAGTGTATTAATATCAATGGATCTGGTATTTCTATAAACCATGACGATAATAGCCAGCCCAACAGCCACTTCAGCGGCAGCCAATGCCATGATAAAGAAAACAAAAACCTGCCCGGAAGCGTCACCATGATAGACAGAGAAAGCCGCCAACAACAGATTCACTGCGTTTAACATTAATTCCACTGACATCATAATAATAATGACGTTTCTTCTTATAAGTACACCAATGACTCCTATAGAAAAAATAATACTACTGAATAAGATATAGTGATTTATTGGAACTGCCTGTATGTTCTGTACGATCGTTTCCATTATGATTTGTTAGGTTCTTTTTTTGCTAGTAATACTGCTCCAATCATTGCTGTCAATAATAAAATGGACGATAATTCAAATGGAAGCAAAAATTCATTAAATAAAACTTTACCCAGGTTTTCTACCAAACCGATATCCGGATTCTTTAGAACAAGGGGGTTCGAAATTTCAATAACGCGCATGGAGCCTGCTACGGTAACTAACAGACACATCCCCGCAATTACCCCTATCACTTTGACCAAAACGGATTTCATAGGTTCGCTCTCTTTATTCAAGTTCAGGAGCATCAAAACAAATAGGAATAGGACCATAATAGCCCCCATGTAGACAATAAAATTCACCACTGCTAGAAACTGCGCGTTCAGCAGGATATAATGAACTGTAAAAGTAAAAAAGGTGATGACCAAATAAAGCACACTATGCACCGGATTCTTGGTTAAGATAACCATCACCGCAAAAAATATAGATAAAAATGCCAGAAAATAAAATAAGCTCACAATTGATCGTTCTAAAATACGTTAATTATTCGATAATACCTGATGTGTTATTCTGAAGTCACACTTTCTTGTTTAAAGTCAAACTTTTCTTCTACCAACTTATCTTTGCCATATATAAAATCTTTGCGTAAATAATCTGCCGGTACATGTGGGCCATCCAAATAGATAGCCTCCTTAGGGCATGCTTCTTCGCATAATCCACAAAAGATACAGCGTAACATATTGATTTCGTAGACTGCCGCATATTTTTCTTCTCTATACAAATGTTCTTCTCCTTTCTGTCGTTCTGCAGAGATCATGCTGATCGCCTCGGCGGGACACGACAGTGCACAAAGTCCGCAGGCAGTACATCTTTCTCTTCCCTCCTCATCGCGTTTAAGGGAATGCATCCCCCTATAATTCTTTGAATAAGGCCGTTCTACTTCCGGATAAGATACGGTTGCCTTCTTTCTGAAAAAATGCTTTATGGTAATACGCAATCCTTTCAAAATCGCAGGAATATATATTTTTTCTAAAAAGGTCATGGGTTTCTGTTCCAAGACTTTTTTTCTATTACTTAAAGACTCCATTTTTTTATGTTTTATGGCCTGAGTAAAAATAAACTCAATACCGTACAAATCTTTTTATTGAAAATATGTATCTCTAATTAAAGTGATGATTCCAGTGAGCACGATATTAGCCACTGCTAAAGGTATCAAAATCTTCCATCCTAAATTCATTAACTGATCATACCTAAACCGTGGTAAGGTCCAACGAATCCACATGAAGAAAAAGATAAAAGCAAAAATTTTCAAAAAGAATACCAATACTCCAATGATAGTGATCCAATTCTGCGAAAGCCCCAACTCATACATAAAAGGAAAGTTATATCCTCCAAAATAAAGGGCGGACATCAAAGCAGAAGACACAAACATGTTGATATATTCAGAAAACATGTATAAGCCTAGCTTCATCGATGAATATTCAGTGTGATAGCCTCCGACCAACTCTGTTTCACACTCAGGCAAATCGAAAGGCACACGATTACACTCGGCGAAGGCACAGGTTATGAAAATAATAAAACCTAGGGGTTGTACCCATATGTTCCAGTTAACGAAGCCGCTTTGCTGAGCTACTATGTCTTTGAGTGAAAGGCTCTGTGTAACCATAAGTAAAGCAATGATAGATAAACCTAAAGCTATTTCATAGCTGATACTCTGGGATGCTGCCCTAACCGCTCCCATCAACGAAAACTTATTGTTGGAAGCCCATCCACCCAGCATGATACCATATACGCCCAAGGCTATTACGCCAAATATGTACAGTATGCCAACATTAACATCGGCAACCTGAAGTTCGATAGTACGTTCACCAAAAGTGAGTGGTTGCCCCCATGGAATAACGGCGCTACTGATACAAGCCGTAATAATAGCTATTGTAGGCCCGGCTATAAACAAGCTTTTATGTGCACCTGCAGGAATAATTTCTTCTTTAAAGAAAAATTTTCCACCGTCCGCCAGTGGTTGCAATATGCCGTAAGGCCCTGCTCGATCTGGCCCCATCCTATCCTGCATAAAACCCGCCACTTTCCTTTCCGCCAGGGTAGAGTACATCGCTATAACTAATGTCAACACAAACACAACCGTTATAAGTATGAATTTTTCTATAATGAATACTGTTTCCATCGTTTATTTTTTCGTCTCCGGTTGATCCATGAGCTAGCTATCGCTATACTACAGTCTTACCGATCTTTCCAATTGATTTTTATTTGCTTCTTTTAGTTTTGGATTATCCTTAATTACCGGTAGAGGTTTAAGTTCACTGTAATGATTGGATGCTATAACCGAGGTATTCGCGACCTTCCGAGGTCCTTCAATTACCCAGTCCGCCGTGTTCTTTTTCTCAAATCGACAAGAGTTACAGATAAAATCTTCTACTTCTCCGTAAGCATCTTTACGCGCTGTAACACGTAAAACTTCCTCACCTTTATACCATAACGTTACCTTTCCTGAACAAGTCGGGCAGTCCCGATGGGCTTCAACAGGCTTTGTAAACCAAACCCTGTTCTTGAAACGAAAAGTTTTGTCCGTCAATGCTCCTACCGGGCAAACATCAATCACATTACCTGAATAGTCATTATCAACAGCCTTCTCTATATAAGTTGATATTTCCGCAGCGTCACCTCTTCCCAATATGCCGTGTACCCGTTGGTTGGTTAGCTGATCAGCTACAAAAACGCAACGATAACAAAGTATGCACCTTGTCATATGTAACTGGATTTTGTCTCCTATATCGATCTTTTCAAATGTACGTCGCTCAAATTCATATCTCGTGGCAGCAGCTCCATGTTCAAAGCCTAAGTCCTGCAAATGGCACTCTCCAGCTTGATCACAAATAGGACAGTCTAGTGGATGATTGATTAATAGCATCTCCACTACTCCCTTTCTTGCTTCCAACACCTCATTTGATGTAATATTCTGAACTTCCATTCCATCCATCACCGTTGTGCGACAAGATGCTACCAGTTTAGGCATTGGTCTTGGATCCTTTTCAGAGCCCTTACTCACTTTTACTAAACAGGTCCTACATTTCCCACCACTTCCTTCCAACTTAGAATAATAGCACATTGCCGGAGGGACAATCTCCCCGCCTATTTGCCGCGCTGCATTCAATATGGTAGTTCCTGGTACCACTTCTACTGAAATACCATCTATACTTACCTTAATTTTATCATTACTATCAGCCATTATATTCAGTACTTAGACAGCTATTGGCCATAGACCATTGGCTATCGGTTTATACACGCTTTGACTTAATTTATTCCCTATCACTTATTTAATACCTCGCTCTTTATTTTTTATGAGGGTAATTATCCTAACCCGCCAATGTTAAAGGATCTGCATAATGTGCCAATCCATAATTGCGGATCTGTGCCTCATCGCTATTGGTTACATGCCATTCAAATTCATCTCTGAAATGTCTAATAGCACTAGCAACAGGCCATGCAGCAGCATCTCCCAACGGGCAGATGGTGTTACCTTCAATTTTCTTTGATACATCGACTAATAAGTCAATATCGCTCATTTTGCCGTGCCCATATTCCAAACGGTGCAACACTTTTTCCATCCATCCAGTACCTTCTCTACAAGGCGAACACTGTCCGCAACTCTCATGATGATAAAACCGTGTAAAATTCCAGGTATTTCGCACGATACATTGATCTTCATCAAATGCGATAAATCCTCCGGAACCTAACATAGTTCCTGAGATGAAGCCCCCATCAGCTAGGGATTCATAAGTCATCAACCTATTTTCGCCTTTTGCGGTTTTTAATATGAGATTTGCAGGGAGTATAGGTACAGAAGAACCTCCTGCTACAACCGCTTTTAAACGTTTTCCATTAGTGATGCCCCCACAATACTCATCAGAATAAATAAATTCTTCAACAGGCAATCCTAATTCAATTTCAAAAACCCCCGGGTTATTGATATTACCAGAAGCGGAAATCAATTTCGTTCCGGTGCTTCTATCGATACCTATTTTAGCATACTCATCGCCACCCATATTAAGGATGGGTACCGTTGCGGCAATAGATTCTACATTATTCACTACCGTGGGGCAATTATAAAGACCGGCAACCGCTGGAAAAGGTGGTTTTATACGAGGGTTGCCTCGCTTTCCTTCCAAAGACTCCAGCAATGCCGTTTCTTCTCCACAGATATAAGCGCCTCCTCCTGGCTGCACATATAGCTCCAGATCATATCCGGAACCCAATATATTTTTGCCGAGAAAACCAGCGGCTTTCGCTTCCTCAATTGCTCGTTCCAAAATTTTTATTTGGGGCATCATTTCACCTCTAACGTAGATATATGAAGTCTTTGCTCCCAAAGCATAACTAGATACAATCATTCCCTCGATCAAGGCATGAGGTATATAAGTCATGAGAAACCTATCTTTGAATGTACCTGGCTCAGATTCGTCTGCATTACAAACCAAATAACGAGGCACGCCTTCTGGTTTTGCTAAAAAGCTCCATTTCATTCCGGTAGGAAACCCTGCTCCGCCACGCCCTCTCAATCCAGACTTCTTGACCTCTTCGACTACATCATCTGGGCTTAGCTTTTTCAGCGCCTTCTCAACAGCACGATATCCTCCTTTCTGACGATACACTTCCAGCGTATTTATGTATGGTACATCAATATGTTCTAACAAAAGTTTCCGAGCCATTCTCTTAAAATTAGCATTAAATCTCACATTAGCACTAGGCTAATTTTCTTTATTCTTTAAAGTTTCGATCAACCTATCGACACTTTCTTCCGTCAAATTTTCATAGTAGGTATAGTCTGGACCTATTTGAAGTACAGGCCCCATCCCACATGCTGCTACACACTCTATCCCTCGCCAACTGAACAAACCGTCGGGTGTCACCTCGTTTTCCTTCACGCCTAACCGTTTTTCTATATGTGCCATAATCTTTTCTGCACCTACCAAACAACAAGGCCCGGTTCTACAGACTTCCAGAACATACTTCCCTTGGGGTTGTAAAAAAAACATCGTATAAAAAGTAGCTACCTCATAGACTTCAATGGGTTCTATTTTCAGATAAACCGCCACCTTATCCATTGCCCCTACACTTAACCATCCATACTGTGCCTGCACCAAATGTAATATAGGCAGCAGCGCTGATTTCTGACGCCCTTCAGGATATCGCTGCACAATAGCATCGAATTCTTTTATTAAACTATCCTGAAACTCTACCGGTTCATTTTTCTTTACACTAAGCATCAAGTTCTCCTGCAATAACGTTTAAACTACTCATATTAATAATGGCATCCGAAAGCAGCATCCCACTGCTCATTGGAGCATACATTTGATAATTAATAAATGACGGCCTTCTAAAATGTAGCCTATAGGGAGATCTTCCTCCATCACTGATCAAATAAAAACCCAATTCACCATTACCCCCTTCAACCGCGTGGTATACCTCCGTCTTTGGAGTGTCTATTTCTCCCATCACTATTTTAAAGTGATAGATAAGTGCTTCCATATTATTGTAGACTTGATCTTTTGGGGGAAGATAAAACTCGGGAACATCCGCGTGAAAAATCCCTTGGGGTTCTTTCTCAAGCTTTTCCAAGGCTTGCTCAATAATTCGAATACTCTGCCACATTTCCTCATTACGAACCATAAAGCGATCATAAACGTCTCCGTTTTCACCAACGGGAATTTCAAAATCAAAGTCTTCATATGAAGAGTATGGTTCATTAGCTCGCACGTCATAGTCTACACCCGTCGCACGTAGAATAGGACCGCTCCAACTATAACTCAATGCCGTTTCCGCATCCACGGCGGCAACCCCCGAGGTACGGTCGATGAATATTCTGTTTCTGTTAAAAAGCTCTTCAAACTCCTTCAAAACAGGCGGGTAACGTTTTACAAATTGCCTGATCTTTTGGAAAGCGGTTTCGTTGAAGTCACGCTCGAAACCACCTATTCTTCCTATATTGGTTGTCAATCGCGCACCACATATTTCTTCAAATATTTCGTAGATAAACTCCCTTTCCTGCATCACATACAGGAAACCAGAGAAAGCTCCTGTATCCACTCCCAAAATTCCATTACAGATAATATGATCGGCTATGCGAGCTAACTCCATAATGATCACACGCATGTACTGCACACGCTTCGGGATTTCTACGTCCAATAGTTTCTCTACTGTCATATGCCATCCCATATTATTAATAGGTGAGGAGCAATAATTCATCCGATCTGTAAGTGGTGTAATCTGATAGAATGGACGGTGCTCTGCTATTTTTTCGAAAGCTCTATGGATATACCCGATAGTAGAAATACCACTTACGATCCGCTCGCCATCTACCTGAAGTACATTCTGAAATACACCATGTGTTGCAGGGTGGGTAGGGCCCAAGTTAAGTGTTACCAGGTCATCCTGAGGGTCATTATCGTCAAAAACCAAACGATTAGCAGTCATTTTCGGTTTGATCTCACTCATAAATATCTTTTTATCTTCCAAAGAAAAACTCTTTTTTATCTACCTTATTGGGATCCTCTAGGGGATATTCTTTCCGCATAGGAAAAACCTCCATATCGTCTACGTTCAAGATTCTACGCAGGTCAGGATGCCCAACAAATATAACCCCGAAGAAGTCATAGGTTTCCCTCTCCATCCAGTTTGCACCATTCCACACTGTAGTGGCGGTTGGTATCTCCGGCTTATCGCCATTTAAGAACACCTTTATCCGTATTCGTACATTATGTATAAGGCTATGCACATGATAAACCACGGCGATACTCAATTCTTGCGATGGATAATGCACAGCCGTAATGTCTGTGAGGTAAATAAATTGCAGCTCTTTATCTGTTTTCAGATACTTTAAAACCTCTATGATATATTCTTTTGAAGTTTCGACTGATAAAAGCCCGAAAGGTTCATCCGTTTTTTGAACGTGCTCAGCAAAACGCTGTTCTAAACGCTCGAGAAGTACCTGATTATCTAATTTCGCCATCTTTATGTATCTCGTAACTTTCTAATAATTTCCTGTACTCTTCAGACTCTCTTCTCCTTACCGATTCTGTTTTTACAATATCCTGCAACCGCATAACACCATCCAATATAGCTTCCGGCCTGGGTGGACATCCAGGCACGTAAACGTCTACAGGAATTATTTCATCTATACCCTGCAATACCGAATAAGTATCAAAGATGCCACCACTGGAAGCGCATGCACCAACAGCTATTACCCAGCGCGGCTCGGCCATCTGTATGTATACTTGTTTCAGAACAGGACCCATCTTTTTTGCGATAGTTCCCATCACTAACAACATATCGGATTGTCTAGGAGAAAAACTCGGACGCTCGGCTCCAAAGCGAGCTAAATCATAGGTAGATCCCATAGTAGCCATAAATTCTATTCCGCAGCATGATGTTGCAAAAGGCAAGGGCCATAAAGAATTTGCACGGGCAAGCCCAACCGCTTTATCGAGAGTAGTGGCAAAGAAACCTGACCCTGTAACTCCTGGAGGAGCCGGGGCTAATTTTATATCGCTCATAATTCAAGGTGTTATATGTCAAATGGTCATGACATAATCATCATAAAAAAACGCCCCTGCTTCTAAAAGCAGACTTGCTCAAATTTAACAATTTAACAAGCAGCAAACACAATTATTAAGTATTTAGAATGGTTCTAATAAGGGGTTTTAAGGGTTTAATCCCACTCTAACGCACGTTTTTTTATCACATAAATAAATCCTAGCAGAAGCAGGCCCATAAATATGAACATTTCTATCAAACCGTCTATACCGAACTCTCTGAAATTTACCGCCCAAGGATACATAAAGATGACTTCGATATCAAAAATAACAAAAAGGATAGCCACCATGAAGTATTTGATAGAGAAAGGTTGCCTGGCATTACCGATTACTTCAACGCCGGATTCAAATGAAGTAAGTTTGTTTTCCGTCCGGAGTCTAGGGCCAATTAAATGGGTTCCGATAATCGTCACAATTCCGAATCCAGCAGCAACAATCATCTGAAAAAGGATCGGTAAATAATCTATGGGAGTATTGGTTGTTGTAGCTTCCATAATCTATACTTAGTTAGTTTCTGATTAAATGCAAACATAGTCCTTCCACTCCAAAATAGCAAAAGTTTCGCTTTAATTTTATAGAAGGATGTTAGTCATTTATTCTATATTTAATAAAGATCAATACCTGAGCTAATAAAAAAGCATCGAGAGATGATCTCTCGATGCTTTTTTATAAAAACATTGTTTATTTTTTCACTTACTGCTGTGCGGAAGCATCTGGCTCCAACTGCTCTAGCGTTTGTGTAGCATAAGCATTTCCAGGTTCAGCTTCCAAAGCTTTACGCAAATTCTCGCGAGCCTCCTCGTATTGTTCCTTGTTCACTAAATCTGCTGCAATTACATTATAAGCCTCCGCGATAAAACGACCTGATTTCTGAACGGTTTCGTCATCTTTCGATTGAATTACCTCTAGATACTTTTTGTAATCTGGAACAGCTAATCCCTGAGGGTCTTCAGGGTCTTCCAGTAACGACTTAGTCTTTGCTTTATAAAGATATGCCTCAGGCATTTCAGGAGCTACTTCATTTACCTTCGCAAAGGCGGCATCAGCATCATTCAAGACATCCTTACTAGGTGCCGGCTCATCATTTATATGTGTAGCATAGTTGAAATATTGCGAGAAACCCCAATAGAATAAATCATAATTGTATGTTTTAGACTCTGGAGCTTGTGCTGCTGCCTTAAATAACGCCGCTGAGATATCAAACTTCTTTTCGTTAAAATTTTCCTTCGCAATGTTACTTAAATCTTCTGCCAAACCCCATGTAGTATCCAACTCAACAGCCTTCGTTAAGTTGGCGATACTTTGGCTTAACAACGAAGTGTCTCCTTCTGCTGTAGTATCAGTTGCCTGTCTCACTTCAGATAAACCCAAGAAATAGTAATCCTGAGGAATGACACGATTCTCCTCTACTTTGCTGAAGAAATCTGTTAATGCTTGTTGGCTTTCTGCATAATTTCCATTTTCATAAGCAGCATAACCTAAATAACGCAAAATACGAGGATTTACCTTATCCACCTTAGCCATTTCATTCGCTTGCTCTTCCAAAGCTTGATAATCTTTTGCTTTGATCAAGAAGTCGGCATAACGCATACGGGAATCTAAGGAATAATCTGTTAGATCCATATATTGCTTGTAATATTTCAGGGCTTCCTGAATGCGGCTATCGTAATCTTCAGACTTGGTTGCAAATTGCGCATAAGCGTTATAGGTTTCCGCTAATTCTCTGAAAGCGGGAGCATAGTCCGCATGCTCTGCGGCAATAGCCTGTAGGTCTTCAATCGCTTCCGGAAAAGCCCTTGCCTGTTTGGAAATAATCGTCATCTGCACCCGAGCACGAGTAAATGAATTATCCATATCATAAGCATCCCGGTAGCTACTATACGCATTATTCGCATCTTTTAATCCAAAATACGCATCTCCTAAAGAAGACGGAATTAATGCATCTTTTTGATTGGCTTCTTTAGCTTTCTCTAGATAGGTTAATGCTTTTTTATAATCAGGCTCCTCCAAATGAGGGTTTATATAAGCACGTCCTATATACAGATTTTCCAAGTAATCCTTTTTTTTCAATTTTGCAGTGGCTTCCGTAAACAATTGCTCCGCTCCGCTGGTATTATTTTGGAAAAGCTCTACTGCTCCCAATCCAACTTTGTTCAAGTTTGTTTTTGGGTCTGCTTCCAAACCTTGTTCAAAAATGGTTTTGGCTGAATCAGGATAATCTGTTTGAAGATAGATATCCCCAAGATAAAAGTAGTTTTGTCCATCCTTCGGCTTGTTCTCCACTAAATTCTTCAAAATCGTCTTTGCCTTAGCATACTGCTCTGCATCAATCGCTATCTGAGCATCTTTTAGGCTTTGTGCGTATGCACCAGCAGATGTCATGAAAGCAATAGCAAGACCTACACTTGCTGCTCTTCTTATCATTTTCATTGTTCTTTTTGTTTTTATTTTCAAAGTCTAATTTACTACTTTCTAATAATTATTTCCCTAGAAGGTATACTATCTGGCAATAAACCCGCTTTTAGGATAAGTCTTTGCCCACGCTCTCCATGTAAAAAAGCCGAAAATCCCATACCTACGGCCTTCTTTCCTTGCACATTAATACAGTAAAGTGTCCGCGTGAAGGGATACAAATTTAAAGCCAAATTTGTTTGCGTGGGTTTATAATATGCATCATCGCCCGGTTTTCCCTTTTGATTTCTCACCCCCATAAGTTTTACGTTGTTAACATAATCTATCAAATCATTGGGTGGCTGTACAATCCAATTAACGCCTATCACACCCACGCTTTGTGGATTTTCATTCACATAACGAAGAATATCCGCGCTTGTTTTCATGGCGTATACACCTTGCTCAGGAAGCTTTTCAACTCCGGCTAACTGTCGGAAATAATCAACGGTACTTGAGTTGCTATTATCAAAAACCATTGTCCGAACACCAGCAATATCATTTCCCTTCATTAACCTGACAATCTCGTCAACCGTAATGGTAGAATCTGTATTATTTTTATGCGTAATTACTGCAATAGCGTCCGTTGCAAACTTTACCATTTTAGGATAAATCTTCTTTTTCTTAAAAAATTCAATCTCCTGTTCTGTTAAGGCTCTCGACGTAACCGCTATTTGAGCAGAATCTCTCAATAGGTAATTAATAACCTGATTTTCTGGCATTGAAACCATAGTAAGTTCGGTATTTGTATAACTACTTTGAAACACGTTTAACTGATCTTCAACAATAGGAGCTATCGTTTCATCTACCAACACTTTTGCCCTGCCCATTAGAATCCCTACTTTATCTTTCGAAGGTGCATCATTGCAAGAAACAAAAACTACAATAAAGCTTATCAAACTCAAAAAAACCGCTAACTGCTTATTCATCACGTTTAGGTGCTCCAAAATGTAAATTTACAAAAAAACAACAACAATATCACTTGCTCTTAATTTTTTTAAGATCATTTTTCGAAAAAGGCAAACTTACTCTTTATCAACTCTTTGGTTGCGCCATAAACGTGCAAATCGTATAAAGGAATATACAATCAGTAATAATCCAAACAAAATACGATACGTTCTATCGAGTGTCAAAGGAAAGTCTTTCCAAAAAATAATGATAAGACCCAACACAAAATAAAAAGCGAACATGCTCAGGCCCAAAATAGACAAAAATCGCTTTGTGGGCGATTTCCGTCTATAAGTAATATTATTTCTCTTTTCAGGCATGAAATTACATTCCTTGAAGATTCAACTTGATAGGCAATGAATAGGATACACGCACGGGACGCCCATTCTGTATGCCCGGCTTCCATTTTGGGGAGGCCTTTAACATCCTCACAGCCTCTTCTCCGGTTCCGTACTTCAAGTCACGTAACACTTTAATATCAGTTAAAGAACCATCACGTTCTACTACGAAAGACACGTGTATTGAACCATTTACACCCTGTTCTTTTGCCATTTGCGGATAGTTATAGTTTTTACCTACCCATTTATAGAACTCTTGCATCCCCCCAGGGAAAGTAGGCTGAACCTCTACTGCGTTGAAATCCATCACACCAGAACCTTCTTCCGTTACCTGCGCATCCTTTGGTCCTTCTCCTACAGGCATATCGATCCGAATATCAGCTGTAGGATCTCCTGCAATTGTTTTTGGACCCGGATCTGCCTTCTTCAGATCTTCCACCGTTGGAGGTTCCTCGTCACGTACCTCTTCCGCAGGCACCACCTTCATCGGAGGCATCCTTACTTGGTCAACACGTGGGGGTGGCGGCTCCACCGGAGGCGGCGGAGGTGGTTCTTCCTCATTTACTGGAGGTGGTTCTGATAATACCACTTCGGTTTCAATAATTTCTTCAGGAGCATCATCCACTTGATCTCCCCTTATGGCCTTTATAATCATAGGTGAAGTCACCAATCCTACGAACAGAAGCACACCTATCAGCAGTGCTCTTGCGGTATATTTAGAGGAGACTGCACGTAGATCATAAGCACCGTAGGCTTTATTTCGTCCAGCGAAGACGAGATCAAGCCATTGTGTTTTAAATATATCTAATTTAGACCCTAACATGTTTTTATTTTATTGTGTGAATTGCTTTTTCAACAACGCTCACTATTAATTAATTCCTTGCTCCTTCAACAGCTCAACTTCAGCTTCACCGATATCACCAATAGTATATTGCGTCGCATTCACGATTTTCATCTCATCAAGAATATCAACCAAATTGCGATAGTTAGAAGTTTCTGCAGGTCTAATGATCACAATCAACCCTTTGCCCGTTGCCGCCTGTACACTTTTTAATTTCTCTAAGAGAACAGGTCGAATACCATTCTTACCATAATCCACAACTGTTGGTCCGTCGATAGGATTTTCCAATTGTCCCATATAATAAGCGATCTTATTATTCGCTCCCAAGAGTACAGTCATACTTCTGTTATCGGCAACTTCAAGATTATCATCTTTGTTTTCCTTATCCTTGTCTGGCATAGCCACATCCATCGCATGGGGTTTGGCCAGGGATGTTGTCAACATGAAAAACGTAATCAACAAGAAGGCCAAGTCAACCATGGCTGTTAAGTCAACCCTGGGCTGCTGTTTACCACCGGTATTTAATTCTGCCATTTTTTAATTCTTTTTATTGTTAATTACCGTAATCCTCTGTTCTAAGATTAGTTACCAAACTAAACTTATTAATTTTCTGTCCCTGAAGAATATCAATAGCCTTTTTAATTGCTGGGTACTGTTCTTTTGCATCTCCCTTGATAGCAACCCGCATTTCTGCATTATTGACTTCCTTCGTCGCATAACGAGCAGCTATAATCCATTCGTGTAGTTCAGAAGGATTATTACCTGTCGAGTCACTAGGAATTCCCGGTTGTAACCCAGGTTTTCCACGCTCGTTGTTATCCATGGCGATAATCTGCTTTAGGTTTCCCATCGGCACTCCGAACCCTTCCATCAACGAAAAGCGCTCTTTCTCTTGCTGTGAAAAGCCTATGCTATACTTTTCAGACATTCTTTCCAGCATACGTACCCTTACATTTGGTCCAGTTACTCCGAAAAACATCTTTCCATTGTCACCAATGGTAATTGTTCCCAAATTTCCGTCGGGCACCTTAATCTGTACAGTAGATGCCGGAGTATCTACTGGTAAAGGCTCAGGCTGACGGGCTGTTGCTGTAAGAATAAAGAATGTTAAAAGCAGGAACGACACGTCACACATCGCGGTCATATCGATGGTGGTGCTTGCTCTTTTTACTTTAATCTTTGGCATCTCTTTACATTTATAAGTTAAATAAAAATCTCTTGTTTACTATTATGATGCAAGCCCCATCACTTTTCCATAAATAACATGGAGCTTTTTTTCATTTTTATTTATGCTTAGAAGCGTAAGTCTGTACGATTGAGAAACCAGCCTCGTCAATTGAATAAGTTAGTTTATCAATTTTTGAAGTAAACACGTTATACATTACGATAGCGATGGTAGAAGTAAAGATACCCGTTGCAGTATTGATCAAAGCTTCCGAAATACCGTTCGCAAGTTCCGCCTGATCAGGGGCCCCACCGGTTGCCAACGCCGCAAAGGCCTTGATCATACCTGTTACCGTTCCCAATAGACCAGTTAATGTACCGATAGAAACCAGTGTAGCGATAACAGTTAAGTTCTTCTCTAACATAGGCATCTCCAATGCTGTTGCCTCTTCTATCTCTTTCTGAATAGCTACTACCGAGTGTTCTGTATCCAAGGTGCTATCTACAGAAGCTTCTTTGTATTTAAGCAAACCTGATTTTATAACATTTGCCACAGACCCTTTTTGCTTGTCGCACTCGCTGATAGCTGCATCGATATTTCCAGCCGAAAGGTAACCTTGTATTCTGGTAACGAATGCATCCACATTTCCTTTTCCTGAGGCTCTGTTGATAACGAAGAAACGTTCAAACGAGAATACGATAACCATCAATAAGAGACCTAACAATACTGGAACCACATATCCTGCCTTATAAACCATTCCAAAATAGTTTCCTGGAAGCGGCTGTCCATTTTCCGGATCACCCCCTTCAAAGTTCGCGGGATCACCCATGACGAACTTCCATACTAAAGCTCCAATAATAAAACAGATGATAATTGCCAGACTTGCAAATACGTTAGAACCTTTTGAGCTGCTCTCTTTTTTAGCTGGGGTTGGTTTTGGTGCGTTTGCCATTTTTTTGATTTTTTAGTTTTTAGTTTTATGGATTAATTTTAATTGTACAATAAACACTTTGCCTTATCGTGATTTTTCTAGAAGGCAAAAGCAAATTTATAATTTTAGATTAAAAAACAAATTTCTGTAATATTAACTTTTTAACTCTAGCTCTCTTTTCAACGTGCAACAGCGGCATCAACGCATTAAAAAGAACGTCCTCTTTATATTCATCTACCATTTTTGGGAGACAATATTTTACAATAAAAACTATTTTTTTTTGTAATTGCAAATTAATGACACAAAAAAACGGCGGTATCGGTAATTCTTACTAGGAAGAAAAGCGGAAACCTTCAATTTTTCACAAATTTCAATACATCCATAATTAATTATCACTCAACACCCTATAGATAGTGTAAAATAAACACTATCTATAGCTGTTTTTTTTATATTTTATATAATCAACATAATAAACCAACGTTTGCAGTACGCACTACTAAACGACAACTCCTCAGGTATATTGTCTTTCAGCAAAAAAAGCTTACGATTTCTGTAAAAGCTTATTGGTTTAGCTTCCAACTTGTTTTACTTTGTACCCCTCATTAAGCAGAATCGTTGCCACCTTCACCTTGAAGTCGCCTTGAATCAACACTTGTCCATCCTTAACCGTTCCTCCCACACCACATTTATTTTTCAAGAGTTTTCCCAAAGCTAGCAAGTCGTCATCCCGCCCGACAAAGCCCGTAACAATTGTTACGGATTTCCCCGCTCGTTGCCTTTTGTCCAAAGTAACACGTAACTGTTGTTCTCCTGGAGTTAGCGTCTCCAAATCACCGTTATCTTGACCATCTGTTGAATAAGAATAATTCTCGTCGGTTGAATACACAATGCCTGTATATTGTTGTTTCTTTCGTTTCGTCATATATTATGCTATTTTATTTTATCGCAGTTGTAAAATTAAGTTAGGCAAACGCTTATTAAGCCTCAGCACACCACTTTCAACGATGAGGGTAACACCTGTATAGAAAGCTTCTCTTCCAAGTCGATAGGTTCACCATCTAAATGCACCGGACCGCTTTTTGGTCGCTCGATCAAAATACGCTTTCCTTTAATGATTTCTACATACTCGGATTGATTTGCTGTTCGGCTAAACAGATGATAAATCATTACCGGAAACTGGATTAAGGGAAACTGCTTTATAATGCACACATCCAGCAAACCGTCTTCTGCAGATGCCTGTGGTGCAACATAAGCGTTGTTACCATACTGAGGGGAATTGGCAATGCTTATCATGAATGCCTCCCTTTCCATCTGCTTTCCGTCGATATTCAGCTTATATTTTAATGCCTTATACGTACTGATTTCCTCCAACACCACTTTAAGATATCCCACCGGGCCCCTTGTATTATTCTCCGCAAAGCGATTACTGATCAATGCATCAAAGCCCATACCCGCCATATTAAAAAATGCCCTTTCGTTTACCAGTCCGCTATCAATCGTAATGATGTTAAAAGCATTTATCTTTTTAATGGCCTGTCCAACGTCAGATGATATTCCGAGATAACGGGCCAAGCCATTACCCGAACCCTCAGGCACAATAGCCAAAGGCACTGTTGTACCGATAAGCTCTTTGGCAATTTCATTGATAGTACCATCTCCTCCAACCGCAACTACAAGATCTACATTTTTTTCTATCGCTTGCTTTGTTAATTCGGAAGCATGATTGACACGTGCCGTCATTCGAAATTCTGCTTCAAATAAGTTGTTATCCAAGTATTTTTCAGCTAATCTGGCAAAACCTTTTTTGTTTTTTCCACCCGATATCGGATTAATGATGAACTGTATACGCCTTTTTTCCATGGATCAACTTTTGTACTTCTTGTAAACAAAAATACTTCATATTTTTAGTTTCCTAAAAGTTATGACGATCATTTCTATCGAAAGCATTCTTAACTTATCGTACGAAGCGTTTCTTTATTAAAAAAATGAATTGTACTTTTGCATAGTAAAATGTGGAATGATTTGCGTGCCAATGATACGGCGAGATTGCAACCACAGTAAAAAAGTGCTAAAAACTGCCTTTCTGATCTGTTTTACACTCCATAGATTTACTTAAGATTTTTTATACCGATAATAACTATAACAATTACATTGAAAACACCATAATTTATGCCATATTTATTCACTTCAGAATCCGTTTCGGAAGGACATCCAGATAAAATAGCAGATCAAATTTCAGATGCGTTAATTGACAATTTTTTAGCATGGGACCCTGACTCCCGTGTGGCCGTGGAAACATTGGTTACTACCGGTCAGGTCGTATTAGCAGGAGAAGTAAAGTCGCGCACCTACCTAGACGTTCAAAAAATAACCAGGTCGGTCATCGAAAAAATTGGCTACACGAAATCTGCCTATATGTTCGAAGCTAACTCCTGCGGCATATTATCAGCTATACATGAACAATCGGCCGATATTAACCAAGGGGTGGATAGGGTAGAAAAAGAAAACCAAGGTGCCGGCGATCAAGGGATCATGTTTGGATATGCCAATAAAGAAACTGACAACCTGATGCCATTAGCCTTAGATTTATCCCATAAACTGTTATATGAGTTAGCCGCTTTACGACGGGAAAATAAAGAAATTACTTATTTGCGTCCTGATGCTAAAGCACAGGTAACGATTGCTTACGACGACAATCATACACCCTTGCGCATAGACACGATTGTAGTTTCTACGCAACACGATGAATTTGACAATGAAGAGGCTATGCTCTCCAGGATCAAACAAGACATTATTCACATCTTAATCCCCCGTGTGAAATCACAATTGAAACCAGAACTACAGCTGTTATTTAACCATGATATTACCTACCACATCAATCCTACCGGAAAGTTTGTGATTGGAGGTCCACATGGAGATACCGGCCTAACCGGCAGAAAGATTATTGTAGACACCTATGGAGGAAAAGGTGGCCACGGCGGTGGAGCTTTTTCTGGCAAAGACCCTTCAAAGGTGGACCGCTCAGCTGCTTATGCCGCCCGTCACATCGCTAAAAATCTTGTGGCTGCTGGCGTCGCTGATGAAATTCTTGTACAACTTTCTTATGCCATAGGCGTAAAAGATCCCATGGGCATCTATGTAAACACCTATGGAAAAAGCAACCTGACATTTTCTGATGGCGAAATTGCTGAAAAGATTAAAGCGCTATTCGACTTAACCCCATATGCCATAGAAACGAGGCTTAAATTACGCAACCCTATATATGCTGAAACAGCGGCATACGGGCACATGGGGCGCGAGCCGCGTACCGTAAGTAAAACCTTCGAAAACACTGCTGGTGAAACAAAAACCATGGAAGTTGAACTATTCACTTGGGAGAAGCTTGATTTTATTGAACCGATAAAAAAAGCTTTCGATTTGTCATAGCGTGATGCAGTACTTTCCCAAATGAAGTAGAAAAGCCTGACTATGCACAATAATCAGGCTTTTCTACTTTTAGTTATATTAAAATAAATATTATTTTTGCCAAGCCTTTTATTCATCGCCATTACTTTAATTGGCGGTAGCCTAGGTGTTCTTGAATACGTAAACTAATTGCATGTTAATAATCTTCTTATGCGTAAACTCTTTGGATATATATTAACACCGCTTCACTATGTATATTTCGGACTTATTTTGGTTGTATTTCACCCCATACAATGGCTTAGTCTGAAATTAGGCGGGTATAATACGCACAAGAAATCTGTTGATATACTCAATTTGTTTTTAACGAGCAGCTACTACTTATTGGGTAACACTGTAAAGTTTATCAATACGCAACAGTTACCAACTAATCGTTCCATTATATTTATCGTAAATCATCAGAGCATGTATGACATACCTCCATTAATTTATTTCCTAAGGAAACATCATGCTAAGTTTATCTCTAAAATTGAATTAGCTAAAGGTATTCCTAGCATATCTTTTAATTTAAAGTATGGGGGTGCCGCCAATATAGATAGAAGAGACCCTAAACAATCTATTGCTGAGATCTTGAAGTTGGCCAACAATATGAAAGTCAAAACATGGTCGACCGTAATTTTTCCGGAGGGCACACGGTCTAAAACCGGTGTGATGAAGCCCTTTGCTATAGGAGGTATTGCCACCATACTAAAAAAAGTACCCGAAGCCTTGGTTGTACCTATCGCAATCAATAATTCGTGGAAAATGGTTAAATACGGCATGTACCCCTTAAACACATTTAATGTGATGACCTGGGAGGTACTAAGTCCTATTGAGCCTAAGGGACTAACGGCGGAAGAAGTAGTTAAAAATACAGAGGAAGTTATTAGAGCAAAATTAACGGTTTAACAAGGACGATTACTTTACCATCCTTCCCTTCCAATAATATTTCCCTGTATTTCCGGCAATGCCGATATAGACAATATAACATACGTGTATCACGCTCAACAGAGGGAGGTTCCACAATAGCTTTTTCCGATCGGCAAACCGTGTTAAAGGTACCATAAAACAAAGTTCTATCAATATTTTTGCAGACAGCGCTACAAAAAACACATAAGCAAATGATGGCTGAAACAAACTAAATAATCCGCTCAGCAGAATTAGCAGATTAAACAACCATATCACAATCCCCAAGAGTACTACACCTTTATTTTTATATCGAGTGCTCTTAGACGCCCATCTTTTCCGCTGTCTAATAAATTCTCTTACGTTTTCTTTAGCCTCTGTATAAACTACAGCCTCCCTTGCCTTACAAAAACCGATACTCGAAGGATATCTTTCGGCTACTTTATGTAAAAACAATTCGTCGTCGCCACTAGCTAGATCATCTATGCCTTGAAAACCACCCAACTCGTAGAATACATCGCGTCTATACGCCAAATTGGCACCATTGCAGGTGGAAGCCTTATTAATACCGATAGAAGCGCCCCCAAGCCCTATGAGATAAAGAAACTCCAAGGTCTGTAGCCGTTCGAAATAGCTCTTTTCTTTATAATAGATCACTGGAGACGATATCAGTTTAAACTTCTTTTCTTCATACAAAGTAACAATCGCCCGAAGCCAATGTTCACCCATATAGCAATCTGCATCAGTAGCCACCATAAGTTCACCTTTAGCAACGGCTATGGCCTTAGTAATAGCCTTCTTTTTATAAGAGTTCAATTTTTGCGGTTCATTCAACTGGATTAGCCGAACACCTTTTTCTGCATAAGAAGCGATAATAGCGCTAGTATTATCCGTAGAGTGATCATCTACAACAATAAGTTCAACTAAATTCCTTGGGTAATCCTGAGCTAGAATGGCTTCAATGGTAGCCGCTATGTTTTGCTCCTCATTACGTGCAGCAATCAATACCGTCACTATCGTTTTTACCTCTTTAGCTTCAAAAGGCTGATGTACGGGAAGCTTTAACCATCCTCTGCGGAGCACAAGCACTATATATACATAACATATGCTTAAAATAGCTGTGATACTACTAACGATTACCAAAGAAATTAATTTTAAAAACAAATACTGAACCTATAATTGCCGGAATGATCAAATTAACAAACCAAATAGCCGCGGCAGACGCCATTACCGCCAATTCTTGTGTTGTAATATATGCAAATAGGTAACCAGCTGTTAAACTGCGTACACCGACATCCAACAAATCTAATGAAGGAATTGCAGATTGAATAAAAAATAAGATAAAAACCATCATAACCATGGCGAATATGGGCATATCAGCAATTAACACCTGCATAATAAAGACATACTGAGAGGTAAAAACGACGAATCTCGCGAAGGATAAGGCAAATACACGCGCAAGCTTCTTCGTTTTATATCTAGCCAATAGCGAAAAAAAACGCTGCACTTTAGCAAAGATTCGATATTTTTTAATAAAGCCATGTAATAGGCTTATTCTAAAGTACATCAAAAGTAATACCAGGGAAAACAAAAATGCTAATACATAACCGCCTAGATATATCAGTAAAGGAATATCCCAGTATTTAGAAACAAACCATAAAAACGCCCAAACGCCCACAATATTGGTTATAATCATTTGTGCGAAGGCGCCAACAGCCATTGCTACAACACCGAAAATCCTTTTCCTGGGTTGAAGAAAAAATACCCTGCCTCCATATTCCCCTATCCTATTCGGCGTAAAAATTGCCCAACTTAACCCACAAAAAACCGATTCTACCGCCTTCCAGAAACTAATATGTTCAATAGGTTTACATAAATATTGCCACTTTACGCATTCCAACAGCCAATTAATTAACATTAAAGCCAAAAGAATACCAATAGTTATCACTATTACGTCTGGCTCCAATTTAGCCAAGAGCAAATTAAATTCGAGGAGATTTTGATTATCGTTGAGTTTCTTATAAACAAACCATACAATTAATAAAAGGATACACCCTTTTATTATAGCGCTCAATATTTTCTTATGCTGAGGGGCCAATGATATTCTTATTTCCTGCAATGTTAACAAATTATGTTTACATGCCGTTCACAATTGCGACATATTAACGTAATTATTATCCAACTTTCTACCTTTTTACGATAAGGTACTTGACTTGCTATTTATCGATTTAATCTTCGTAATATTGCAGTATGTTGCAGCAAGATCTATCAGAACGAATCATTTTAGGTATTGACCCGGGGACCAAAGTGATGGGCTACGGTTTGATAAAAGAAAAAGGAAAAAAGCTTACCTTGATTAGCCTTGGAATAGTGAAGCTCGGACATTTAGATAATCAGGCCTTAAAGCTTGCAAGAATTTTTGAAAAAACGACTGCATTAATTGAACAGTACGCCCCCGATTGCATGGCCTTAGAAGATCCTTTTTATGGAAAAAACATACAGGTAATTCTAAAATTGGGCAGAGCTCAAGGTGTTGCTATGGCCGCTGCTTTATCAAAAAAAATTGAAATCGCCGAATATGCTCCCCGTAAAATAAAACAATCCGTTACCGGTAATGGCAATGCCTCCAAAGAGCAGGTAGCTGCTATGCTAAAAACACTTTTAGCTTTCAAAGAAAACCCACAGTTTCTGGATGCTACAGACGGCTTAGCTGTGGCCGTATGTCACGCCTTTCAGGGAATAACAGCCGGAAGCAAAACCAATAAAAGCTATACTGGCTGGGACGCGTTCGTAAAAGACAACGTGCACCGTTTAAAATAGGGATTTTATACTTAAACCTTCTCTTTGAAGAATAAACAGTTAATTGTTGCTCGTTAAGTCTGCTAAAGCCTGTCTTATCCTCTCCGCATGCTCGCTTAGTGTTTCATCATCTATCGTGAGCTTTTCTTTAGAAAAGTTGATATCGCCTATTTCATTAATAGGAACTAAATGTATATGAGCATGCGGAACCTCCAAGCCTACAACTGCAACACCAACCTTTTCACAAGGAAATGCCACTTTGATGCCCTGGGCTACAATTTTAGCAAACATCCATATACCCATATAATTCGCGTCGTCGATATCAAAAATATAATCTGTTTCCTTTTTCGGTATTACCAAAACGTGCCCCTCAGCTAAAGGGCTGTTATCTAAAAACGCTAAAAAATCATTGGATTCAGCAACTTTATGAGCTGGTATTTCTCCGGAAACAATCTTTGAAAAAATAGTTGACATATTATTCGTTCGTTTTTGTTGCTATTGTGCGGTTATGGCAAGACCCGCACATAACCGCTTTATTCTATCGCGAAATTTCTAATATTTCAAATTCAATCTTACCTGCTGGCACCTCTATTTCGGCCTTATCACCTACAGATTTACCTAAAAGTCCTTGGGCAATAGGCGATTTAACCGAAATCTTCCCTGATTTCAAGTCAGCTTCTGTCTCTGACACCAATTGATATGTCATGACAGCACCATTTTTTGTGTTTTTTAGTTTCACAATAGACAATGCCAACACTTTTGAAGTATCGAGCTTTGATTCGTCAATTAGTCTAGCATTTGCCAAAACTTCTTCTAACTTAGCTATCTTTGCTTCATGTAGCCCTTGCGCTTCCTTTGCGGCATCATACTCGGCATTTTCAGACAGGTCTCCTTTATCTCTTGCTTCGGCGATAGCCTTTGCGATAGACGCCCGCCCTTCCGTCTTTAAGAATTGAAGTTCCTCCTTAAGCTTTTCCAGTCCCTCTTTGCTATAATAAGTTATATCTGCCATAAAAAATAATACATTAATAATGGTTATAGTCTAAAAAATAAGCAAGACCATACCTTTTCAATTGAGTATGGTCTTGCTGAGTTGTCTACGAAGATAATTTGTTTTTACTTAAAAAACAAATCATCAAAAGCGTTTAACAGCTCTTTACATTTTACTCCTGTTTCTCTGCCACAAATTTATAACCCATACCTCTTACCGTTTGTAAATGTTCTGGCTTATCGGGGTTCGTCTCTATTTTCTTTCTTAATCGCACAATATGCATATCCAGGGTGCGGGTATTCACATTAGAACTATATCCCCAAACAACTTGCATTAATTCATCTCGACTTATTACACGATCGATATTCTGCAGGAAATACAGCAATATCCTGTTTTCTAATATGGTAAGTTCTATCTTCTTCCCCTCCCGTATTAAGGAGTGCGTATTAGGATGATGTTCAGTATTTCCAAAAAACAAACTATCGTTCGTATTGCTCAAAAAGAACTTCACCTTATTTTCAATCATCGCGATCAATACGTCCATATTAAAAGGTTTAGTGATATAATCTGACACACCGAAACTATATGCGTCGATTTTATCTACATCCTGTGACTTAGCAGTCATCATAATGATTAAATTATTAAAGCCTGCCTTTCTTAAATTTGCACAAACCTCCGAGCCCTGCCTTCCTGGTAACATCCAATCCAATAAAACGATATCTGGTTTTTGATCTAAAATTAATGTTTCGGCATCTTTTCCGTTAGCAGCCTGTATCACCTGATAATGCTCAGATTCTAAGCGGTGAACCACCAAAAACCGAAGATTTTCATCGTCTTCAATTACAGCAATTTTTGTGTTTTTTTGCATAATACTAATTTCTGGGCTGTTATATTTAACTATTATTCTGTATAAGGAAGTACTACGGTAAATGTAGAGCCCTTCCCTTCAGCACTTTTAACCTGGATCTCACCATCCATAAAGTTTATCAGTTCCTTACAAAAAGCCAGGCCCAACCCTACACTACCTTGTTGATTATATTGGCTCTTTACTCGATAAAATTTTTTAAAAATATTCGCAAGTTCTCTCCTGGGTATTCCTATCCCCTTATCAACAAACTTAAACATTATTTGCTTTTTTTGTTTAAAAATTGTGATTTTTAAACTTTTCTTTCCTACTTCAGAATATTTATACGCGTTATCGATCAAATTCTGAAAAACACTTCCCAATAAGACTCTATCAGTTTTAAAAGATAATACCTCCTCAACAGCACATTGCAGATCAAAATCAGCATATTTTAACTTGTAGCTATCAATGATACGCTCGCAAAATTCCTTTAAATCGACTTGCTCATACTTCAATTTAATGGCTTTGTTTTCAATTTGTGTAAACGACAGCAAGGTATTGAGTAAATTATTGAGTTTGTCCGATTCTTCATCCAAAATTTTCCCATAATGCTTTCTAGCATCTTCTTTAAGCTCTTTTGCACTATAAATATTATTCCCTGCAATTTTTATCACACTAACCGGTGTTTTAAATTCATGTGTCAAATTGTTAACGAAATCATATTGCAGTTTAAACATTCGGTTGTTGAAGCTTATGTTGCGATAAATCAAATAGCCTATAATAAACAATACTATATAACCCAATGAAATAACTAAAGCTAATGGCAAAAACCGCTTATTAACTTCTTTAACTAGATAGCTTCTGTTAGAGCTGAAGTATAACTTATACGCTGCAAGTGCACCTGGCAAGGACGTTTCTGTTGTCAGAAGGTCGGGATCGGTATCTAAAGTAGCATAAAACAGCGGTTTTATTTCAATCTTTTCATAAAGTTCAGGATGATTATTCTGCAATTTCAATCCTATTGGATCAATGAAATAGGTAAATATATCTTGCTCATATGCTGATGTATTTTTCAAATCTCCCCTAAGAATTTTTTTATATGCTTTTATATCTTCCTTTCTAGGAATATTCATGTAGGTAATTTTTCCAGGCACAACCGTGTAAAAGAATTTGTTGATTTCATCGTTATCGATACTTCTGGAAGTATCGGCAATCTCCATGAAATTCACTAGTTTACTTGCCATACTATTAAAATTATCGGCAATACCTAAACTAAGTTCATGACCACTACTATCCTGAAAAATCACCTCTCCTGTAGCCCGTTTATTATCAAATTGATAAACCGCTTTGGGTGTTACTGCTAAGCCAGCACTGTTTTGGCTAACGTTGACATCAAAAAATAAAATGCGTCTAACAAACTCAAATTTTTTTAAGACAGAGTCCGCATAAACAGCGGCTCCCGCAGAATCCAAGTAACCCTGATAAAAAGACACCTCAGGTATTTTGTTAAAAAAAAAGTCATTATAAGACGCTATATTCTCTTCTAATACATCTACTTTCCTTCCAACAAATTCGTTTTCAACAACCTTACGGACATATTTTTTTGCGAACCCCATTGCCATGATAAAGATCATAGATGCCAATATTGCAAAGGTCACAATAAGCCAATAGTTTTTCCTATATTGATAAGCTCTTGCCATAATATTGTTAATTCTAAGGCTAGTTCTTACCTAAATTATTTTCAAAAAAAACTTCCAGCTGTCTGTACAGCTCCAACCTTGACTCCTCATTTTTAAAATAATGTCCCTCTTGATCATTCAACAAATATGTAACAGGAACCTTCTTACTTTTCAGCTCGCGCACCATTTGGTTAGTTTCGTTGGTGTTTCCTCTTTCATCCTTTCCTCCCTGTGCTATGAAGATCGGACCTTCCATTTTATCCGTGTGAAATATCGGGGATACCGCCTTAAAATAATCAGCCTGCTGTTCTGGGTTTCCAACCATTTCGTAGTACATCTGCAGATAAGGTTTATAGTATGGCGGAATCTCTTTCAGATAGGTAAACAAGCTGGTTATTCCAGAATAAGACGCCGCACAACTGTAGATATCATTAAAAAAACATGCGCCATACAAAGCACAAAAACCGCCGAAGCTATAGCCAAAAATACCAACCCTTTGCGGATCAGCAATACCCTTATCAATAAGATGTTTTACACCATCGGCAATATCTTCCTGTATTTTCCCTCCCCATTCACCGAAACCCGAAGACCAAAATTCTTTTCCATAACCTGTTGACCCCCTGTAATTAACCTGAAATACAGCATAACCTCTACTCGCTAAAAACTGCACTTCACTATTATAGCCCCACACGTTGCGTGTAGATGGTCCATTATGGGGAATAACAATGAGCGGCAGGTTCTTTTTGGTTTTATAGGGAGGAATGGTCAAGTAGCCATCTATTCTTTTGCCATCACGGGCATTATAACTAATAGCGTCCATTTTACTTAATTTAACCTTCCCTAAAGCCGCATTGACGTCAGCAAGTTTAACCAATTTATCGTCGGTAAGTCCATACCAATAAATCGCACCAGGATCGTCGTCAGCATAGGTTCTTACAATAAAGTGCTTTTCCTCCTTATCATAGGCTACCACTTCCATCCAAGAGCCTTCTAGACGCTCAACTAAACTATTATGCACCTTTTCTACTTGCTTATTAAAATAATGTCTTGTTGGTTTCCATGTGTCATATTCCACATACGCTATATCGCTTAAGGTCTCCGAGAATCTTATATTGTCAACATCGACGTCAGGATGTATATAAATAGTTTTCACTTCCTCTCCTTTATTTACGTCTATTTCTACCAAAGCCAATTTATCTCGGTCGATATTCGATAGCGCATAAATATGATTGGGCTTTCCTTTTATAAAGCGTAAAGGCCTTACAGTTGTTTTAAAGTTGTTATTTATTACCTCCTTAAACCTTTTCGTTTCACTTTCACGATATAGCAAGGTCTCGTTAACACCATCGCTAGCAACAGCCAATCGAACCTTCCCATCTAAATCAATAAACCAATTGCTGATATTCCCTGGGTTTTTTGCAACCATCTGCAGGTTACAGTCATAAATATTTAAACGATAAACATCGAAAACAGAAGAATCCCTTTTATTAAGAGAAATTAAAATTTCATTGTCATTAAAAAGCTTTTGGCTTATAAACCTAAAACGCATTTTCCCGGGAACGATCAGATTACGAACTGACAATGAACTCGTGTTTACTGCATAGATACTCAGGTTCTCTTCAAAAGATCGTTCTTTCCAGAATATTAACTCTTTATTATCCGCCCAAAAGTAATGTACAATATTTCGATCTGTTTCCGTTGTGATACGTATTGGTCGATCATCATTTTCAATTGTAGAGATATAGATATTCTGCGTACCATTATAGGTCTGTAGGTAAGAGATATACTTACCATCGGGAGAAATCTGAAAATTTGATTGAGATGATTTCCTAAAAAAAGTTTCAACGGGTATGCTTTCTTTTTTTGTAAAATACTTGCAAGCATTCAATATTAAAAAAAAGAAACCAAAAAGAATGAGTATAAAAATTCTCATGTATTATTATTTAATTCCATCTCCAAAGCAACCATTATATGTCGTCTCGCCTCTTCCCTCATCAATAAACATAGACGACAGTGTTTATTCGGTTACGTACAATCTAACTGTTAAGTTAACAAAAACAGATCATAGTTTTCAACTCTAATACGTAACATTTAAAGTACACATTTTCTCCGATTTAAAATGCATTTATCTAAATTCATAGAGGATGCTTATCTTCGCAAATGCTTCTATTAAACATTACCAACATAATCGCTAACGAGCATGCGGGTGAACATCTCTCGTGGCTTCAACAAGTGTATATCCCTTTGATAAAAAAAGAGCTCACATTCGAAGAAATAAAGCTTCTTAAAATATTAGACTCTCCCAACGATGGTCAAACCATAAGCCTACAGTTGATTGCCCCTAATCTAAAAGAAATTTCAACGTTTAAAGAAACTTTGCTCCCCGTTTTGCATAAAAAAATGCAGGAAGAGCTAAAAGGTCATCTTTTTATTTTTGATACCACGATGGAATCTATAGACTACTAAAAGTTATTTACGCTTTGCAAACAGAATAAAAATGAATTTTATAAAAACAGCCATTGAAGGTCTACTAATTATTGAACCCCAAATCTGGAAAGACAGCAGGGGACATTTTCTAGAAACATACAACGAAGATACTTTTAAAAAGAATGGGATCGAAGAACATTTTTTGCAAGACAATCAATCGCTATCTAGCAAGGGCACTGTACGTGGTTTGCATGCCCAGGCTGGTCCAAACGCCCAGGGCAAACTGGTACGCGTGATAAAAGGCTGTGTAATCGATGTAGCCGTTGACATCAGAAAAAATTCGTCTACTTATGGACAAGTATTTCAAATAGAATTGAGTGAAAGAAATGCTAAAATGCTGTGGATTCCAGTGGGTTTTTTGCATGGCTTTCTTTCACTGGAAGATAACACTATTTTTTCCTATAAGGTAACTGGGAAATATGATAAAACACACGAGTTCGGCGTGCGTTATAATGACCCTGCCTTAGCAATCCACTGGTCTTTGCCAGAAAACGAACTTATCATTTCCGAAAAGGATCGAGCGCTCCCTTTACTGAAAGACATTGGGCAGCCGTTTTAACCCGAGGGAGCCGTTCGGTATCGGTAGCGTTAGATTATTTCACAAGTTGATAGAGTTCGTCAAGTTTAGGCGATAATACAATTTCTATCCTTCGATTCATACTGCGGGCCTCAGGAGTATCGGCCGTATCTATCGGTGTGAACTCACCTTTGCCGGTTGCTGTAAGGCGTATCGGATCAATTTCCTGCTCCTGGGTTAAGAAACGAACAACCGACGTTGACCTCAGCACACTGAGGTCCCAATTATCCTTAATTTGCCCTAGGCTTCTAACACGCTGATCATCAGTATGTCCTTCTACAGCAATACTTATTTCTGGCTGTGTATTCAAAACTTTAGCCAATTCTATCAACGCCTGCTTTCCTCTTTCATCTATAACAATACTTCCCGAAGGAAAAAGCAATTTATCTGTTAGTGAAACATAAACTTTACCATCTTTCATATCAACGCTTAGTCCGCTTTCTTCAAACCCAAGTAGAGCTCGCTGTAATTTCTCCTTTAATGCATTGCTCGCTTCGTCCCGTTTACGTAAAACCTCTTCCACCTCTTTCAATCGATCTTCCCGTTCAGCGAGATCTGCCGCTAATTTTTGTGCCTCACTTGAACTTGAAGAGAGGTTTTCTTCCAGTGAAGCAAGCTTCCTGCCTAATGAAGCAGTATCGGCTTTCAGACGCGCGACTTCATCAGCTAAATTATCATTTTTTATCTGTGCTTCGCGCCAGCCCTGATTAAGCGAATCTTGGGTATCCAACATAGCCTGATAGGCCCTAGGCGACATAATTTTACATGAGCTTATTAAAAGTATCGAAAAAAGAATAATGTAAAGGGTTCTATTCAAAAAAATCATCTTGCGTATCCAATTAAAAAACAGCTCAAACATGCTCATCCTGTTCATATTTAGGATGATACTTTATCTTTGGTGTAAGGTAAAATAATAATATCAATCGCGAGTATCGATAATTAAATGGTGCCAAAAGCACGATCATGACAAAGATAACAGCAGAATATAGCCAAGGAGATTCACTGGATGTCACCAGATAAATCAACATTCCGATAACGATTACTTCTAACACAGCCATTGCATAACTCACATACATCGCTGCATAAAAATAGCCCGGTTCTATTTCAAACTCTAATCCGCAGTAAGGACAAACGTCGTTTGTACGTTGCTTTTTAAACCCATAGGTTCCACCGATAAACATTCTCCCTATGCGACATTGTGGGCAACGGGCTTCTATCATTGCACGCATCTTACTTTTGTAAGTTGCCATAGCTTTATCCTGTCTAGTTCAGGTTGATCGGGTCTTGCTCAAAATTTATGCTGGCACGTTTTCTTCTATACTTTTTATACCACAGGTATCCTATTGCCCCAACAGCCAGGTAAGGCATGGCTAATAAAAAAAGTATGCCCTTATTTAACCCTTTTCCTTGCGTATTTCCATTCTGGACAGATTGCTCAGCACTCATAGTACACATAGCACATTGTGCATAGCTGTTTGTTATATTAACTGATAACACTGCTAAAGTTAAAAGCAACGTTAAACCAAATCTCCTGATAAAACCTTTCATAAACCGTTCACGCTTATCATTCTCTTAAACTAATACGAATTTAATCAATAAATATTACACTCACTGGATATTGCAGAAATATATGAACTAAATTATCAATAATAAGGGGCCATCATTAAATAAACAAGCACACCTGTAATTGTAACATAGAGCCATATCGGAAAACTCCATCGCACCAGTTTACGGTGTTTTTCAACTTGCATTTTCATTCCACGATAAAAACTCAATAACACCAAAGGCAATACAATAGCCGAAAGTATGATATGGGTAATCAAAATAAAGAAATAAATCGGGCGCAGAACACCATCGCCTCCAAATTTAGCTTCGTTACCGCTTGAATGATAAATGATATAGAGCACTAAAAACAAAGCCGACAACATAAAGGTAAGAATATTTAACCGCTTGTGTATTTCAACATTCCCTTTCCTGATGTAAAAAAAAGAAGTTATTAACAAAACGGTACAGGTACCATTGATCATGGCATTTACTTTAGGCAGTTGAATTACCCAACCTGGAACTACTTTCCATGTTATTATCCCTGTTTGCAGTAATGCTACCACCAAAAACACAAAGATAGACACTCCCCAAACCAATCTAAAAATAACTTTATCACTCATACTTATTTGCACTAATATCCAATATTTCTAAACTCTTCCGTTAAAAGCAATGTGACTTCGTCAATCAATCGCTCAATATCCTTTTTATTCAAGGCGTCGTAATAACCCCTTATTCTGCGATGCGAATCTAGCAACACCAATTTTGAACTATGCGAAATAGGCAGATCCTGGTCGGAATGGTGAACAATATCTAGTAAAAAATCTTTCCGGCCTATCGTTTGTATGGCCTCATTACTACTTCCGATAAGGAAATACCAATTTTTCCTTTGTTTCCATTGTTGCTTATAAGAAGCTACCACTTGCGGACGGTCGTGCAGCGGATCGACTGTTAACGATAAAAGCTTAACCATATTGTTACGCTCAAAACGGAAAGCTAATCTATCCATTGCCTGATTGATGGCGGTCGCCAATGGCTGATTCCCCATATAGAATAAACCGACAACGGTTACACCTGAATCGGGGTTAAATACAAATAGGCTGCTGTCGTCCCTAAGCGCTTCGAATGTCTTTACCTGATGATACAGGGTATCGGGTATCTGTTTACCCCTTTTATTATGAAAGGTTCCAGCGAGCTTCTTTTCCCCGTAAAAAGGTAAAGATTGATATCGGTTCTCTCCCTTTTCCTGTAGCAAATAATAACAAAATCCCGGCAACGCTAAAATCGCTGCCAGGATTAAAACCTTTTTTAATGAAGAAGATTTCGGTTGATTTTCCATTCAATAATTAACTGACACCATCGAACCCCACTTAATGCTAACTAATCGAAAACATGGTTTAAATAGGTATGCAGGTAAGAACCTTCTGTCAACATCAGAATAATGAAGTAAATAATAAATACAAAAACGATTAAAGTAGATATTATAAAACCCATCTTTTCAAACTTCAAGTGCATAAAATATGCAACAATATAATAGGCCTTCACTAAGGTAAGCACTATATAAATGAAATTAACCAACGGGCCTTTTTCTAACGGACCGTGATACACTAAAGCTAATGCTATAAAAAACTCTAGACAAGTAAGGGCTAAAAGATAGAAAAAGACTTTCCATATTAGCTTTTTTGACATATCGGCATGCTGTTCTTCATGTCCATGTTCTATATGTGAATTATCTGCGCTCATGATAATAATATACTACTTTATAAATGAATCCTTAAACTAAATAGAAAAAGGTAAATACAAATACCCAAACCAAATCAACGAAGTGCCAATACAGCCCTACTTTCTCTACCATTAAATAAGTCCCCCTCTTCTCAAAGACATTGGCTAACGTCATACACAATATAACGATATTAATGACGACCCCAGTCGTTACGTGGAACCCGTGAAAACCAGTAATGGTAAAAAACAAGTTGGCAAACTGAAGTGCACCTAATTTATCTATTCCTTCATAGTGTGATGGAATACTTCCCCACCAATAACCTTCGTGATGCAAATGGGTCCACTCGAGTGCTTGACAGCCCAAAAACATTAAACCACCAATAATTGTAGCAATCATCCACCAAACAACTTCCTTCTTGGAGTTACGATGCCCTGCTTCCACTGCTAACACCATGGTTACTGAGCTCATAATCAGAATAAAGGTCATAATACCAACAAAAACCAATGGGTAACCATGATCTGCTATGAAAGGAATGGACTGGAAAACCACATCAGGATCCGGCCAAGTTATCTGGGCAAAGCGTTGTGCCCCATAATAAATTAGAAACGCCGAAAAGGTAAAAGCATCTGACACCAAGAAAAACCACATCATAATCTTGCCATATTCCATAGCAAAAGGTGATTTGCCTCCACTCCATGGGCCAGACTTCACTTGATCTAATTGCGATACAGTAGTACTCATTTAATTAGTTTTATTGATTCAAAAGTAAGAAAACATAAATATATATCCATAGAATATCAAGAAAATGCCAAAAAATAGTGGCAAGTTCCATTCTAAAATTATTCTTAATCAACGGTTGCTTATCATTTGCTTTAAAAAGCGCATTTAACAACACGATTATACCGGCAAAAATATGGGCTTGATGTGCCCAGACAAAAACATAGATAAAAGACTGTGAAGCATTATTATTAATGAACAAAACGCCCCGGTTGGCCAATTCCATCCAAGCCATATACTGCAAAACAAAGAACAGACACCCCAATATAATGGTGGTACCTAACCATATCTTCTGCCGAAGAAAATCGCCTACTTTAGCCGCACGATGACTTAGATGTATACTAAAGCTACTGATCAGTATTACCAACGTACTATAAATAAATGTATTCGGTAACAGCGTTTTTAAGCCCTTATCTGCTCCACTCGCGGTATACACTATGAAACCACTTGACCAAGCAGCGAACAACATAAATGAAACCACCAAAAACACGTAAAGAGAAAATCTCTTTGCTTTCAGTGAAACCAAATAATCTTCATTTTCTCTTGGTTGAACCATTATCATATTTTTATAAAATCAAATAACAAAACCAGTTGCATCAAAGGTAAAATAAAAAAGGAGGTAAACATTACTTTTCTAGCCGATGCCAAGTCCTGGTTTATAAATAGTTGAAGGCTAAAATAGGTAAAAACTATACCCGCCAACAACGAAACTGTTCCTAAGAAGTATCCTGCAAATCCGTAATAAACAGGCAGCAGAGACACTGGTATTAACAAGGTCGCAGATATAAACACCATAAAAGCGCTAAGTTTGTCCCGTTTAGTGGTGGGAAGTAACCTAAAACCAGCTCGTTTATAGTCATCGTCCAATACCCAAGCAATACTCCAAAAATGCGGAAATTGCCAAACAAACTGTATACCGAACAATATTAGCGGTATCTCATCTATAAAAGGCTCTTTAAATGCTGCAAAATAACCTATCAAAGGAGGCAAGGCTCCTGGGAAAGCGCCAACAAAAACAGCTATTGGAGACTTCTGCTTTAAAGGTGTATACAGAAAAGCGTATAAAAGAATGGAGAAAACCGATAAAACCCCGGTCAGAAAATTCAATCTCACCAATAATAACGTACCTATCAGCCCCATCAATAAACTCAGCACCAAAGCCTGCCCAGAAGTCATCCTACCGGAAGGCAAAGGTCTGTCTTCCGTTCTCTTCATCAACTTATCAAGATCCCGTTCAATAATTTCATTGAAACCATTAGCTGACCCCGTTACCAACAATCCTCCCACCGTTAAAATCACCCAATTAACCCAGTTAACATCTCCCTGTGCTTTACTCCCTACTAAAAAAGCAATAGACGCCGAAAAAACAACTGTAAATGACAGTCGAACTTTAATCAATTGCTTCAAATCATAAAAAAAACCCTTCACGTTAATCAATTTACTGCCCTACATATTCACTGGTTTTCCCCAGTAGGAGCATTAGGTAAAACTGCGCCCCGAAAAGCAAAGTTGCAATTACTAAGTGCACCGTTTGAGCGTAAGCCGGAAAACCCATATAAGCCAAAACAAAACCAGATATTATCTGCGCACTAACCAAGCCAACCATTACGTTTGCAAACAGGCTCTGTTCGCTCTTATATGCGTAGCGAGCTCTCACGAGAAAGAACAGTAAGACATTGAACACAATTAAAATAATGGCTAAATCTCTATGATAAATAAAGTTGTCACTTAACTTTTCCACCCAACTTGATCGTTCAACGCTTACATCAGTGCTGCTAATAAGGTCTATCTCCTCCCTCACGGTAGTCCCCAGCGTAACCTGTAGAAGAGTCATTAGTAAAACAAAAAAAGCGAGTATTTTCGCCCATTTGCTACCTCTATTGATCAACAGCATATGGTCACGCAAAACCTTAGCCTGGAAATATGTATAAATACTTATTCCAAGGATTACCAATGCCAAAAGCATATGCACCGTAATCACCCAAGCTAAGAGGTTAGTAGACACTACGATGGATCCAAGCCACGCCTGAAAGAATACCACGACCAAATTCAATAAACTAAAGAAAAAAATTCTTTTCTTACTTTTAAGAAATGCCGTAGAAAAAACAACGCAGAGTAAGAGCAAGCCCCCTGTAATGGCTCCTACAAGTCTGTTGATATATTCTGTCCAAGTTTTAGCTGCATTAAACGCTTCATGTTGCAAAATACTTTTATCATTCCGCAAATCCTGAGCAAGCTTACTAAAGCCGAATAAATCCAATGTTTTTGCAAAACGCTCATTCTTTTTTGCCCGATTTTCAATGTACTGCTGCTCATACCCTTCCGGCAACTGAGACTCACTTGTAGGTGGAACGTATTGATCGAAACACTTTGGCCAATCCGGACACCCCATCCCTGAACCCGTGCTGCGCACAACACCGCCGGCAAGTATCAATAAAAAAAGAGCTACTATAGTAATCTTATTTACTACTACAAATCTTTTCTCACCAGGTAAATAGATACTCAATGCTATTCTACATAAAAACGGGGTACCTATTAGCTAAAACGTCTAGGTAGATACCCCTATACTCTCAAAAAAAACTCTACTAGTGATTCAGCTCACGCTCAATCCCGTGTTCCTTCTCCCACTCCCGCTGGATACGTTCTGCATTTGAATCGCCTTCAAAATCATGCGGTAAATTCGAGGTCATCGTCTCTGAGAATGGAACCGTTTGCGGAATAAAATCTTCATCATGCCCCGGCTTGCTATAATCATAAGGCCAACGGTATACGGTAGGTATCTCTCCTGGCCAATTTCCATGCAAATGTTCTACTGGTGCCGTCCATTCCAACGTATTTGAATCCCAAGGGTTTTGCGTTGCTTTCTTCCCAAACCAAATGGAATAGAAGAAATTGAACAAGAATGCTATCTGACCAAAACCGGCAAGAATAGCGGCCCAAGTAACAAAAACATTTACGGTCAACCACTCCTGCATGAAAGGGAAATTGGTGAACGAATAATAACGACGTGGAACACCGTCAATTCCCATGAAGTGCATCGGGAAAAAGACCAAATAAGCTCCTACAAAAGTGAACCAAAAATGAAGATAACCCAACTTATCGTTCATCATTCTTCCAAACATCTTTGGATACCAATGATAGACACCACATAACATTCCACATATTGAAGCAGATCCCATTACTAAGTGGAAATGGGCAACTACAAAATACGTATCATGTAAGTTAATGTCCAAAGCTGAGTTTCCCAAGAAAATTCCGGTCAAACCACCAGATATAAAAAATGATACTAGACCTATAGCAAAAAGCATCGCCGGTGTGAACTTGATATTACCCCTCCATAACGTAGCCAGGTAATTGAAGGTCTTTACTGCCGAAGGTACGGCAATAATCAACGTTGTAATCATAAAGACTCCTCCTAAGAATGGGTTCATGCCAGTTACGAACATGTGGTGCCCCCATACGATAAAGGAAAGCACGGTAATACCTATCAACGAATAAACCATGGCGTGGTATCCAAATATAGGTTTACGGGCATTAGTAGCAATTACTTCGGAAGTAAGTCCTAAAGCTGGCATCAATACTATATATACCTCGGGGTGTCCTAAGAACCAAAACAAATGTTGGAATAAGATTGGACTTCCACCTTCATTTGGTAAAATTTTACCGCCAATGATGATATCCGACAAGTAAAAACTTGTACCCATACTTCTGTCGAAAATTAATAACACCACAGCAGATACCAGGACCGGGAAAGACAACAAACCTACTATAGCAGTTAAGAATACCGCCCAAATGGTCAAAGGCATTCTCCAAAGCGTCATTCCCTTGGTACGCATGTTTAAAATGGTGCTGATATAGTTCGTCGCGCCCAATACCTGCGACGCGATGAACAGCACCATACTGGCCAGCCATAAATTCATTCCCATTCCGGATCCCGGAATCGCTTGCGGCAAAGCAGATAATGGCGGATAAATTGTCCATCCCGCACTTGCCGGACCACTTTCCACAAAGAAAGAGGCAACCATTACCACACAAGCTGCGAAGAAAAACCAGTAAGAAAGCATATTCATGAAAGGCGAAGCCATATCACGTGCGCCTAACTGCAATGGAATAAGTAAATTACTGAAGGTACCACTCAAGCCTGCTGTTAAGACAAAAAATACCATGATGGTACCGTGTATGGTAACCAGGGAAAGAAAGAAATCCGGGCGAATACGACCACCCTCGGCCCACTTCCCTAAAAAAACCTCTAAGATGGGGAAATCCTTTTCTGGCCAAGCTAACTGAATCCGGAACAAGATAGATAAAAACATGGCAAAAAAAGCCATAATAATACCGGTTATCAGAAATTGCTTGGCAATCATTTTGTGGTCCTGACTAAAAATATACTTTGTCAGAAATGTTTCATGATGATGTTCATGAGCATCATGACCATGATCGCCTGCATATGGAATTGCTGTACTTGACATAAGCTCTTATATATACTAATTAATTAATTTAACGCCAATTGTTTATTCTCACCCTCTTCCTTTGATGATTCATTAGTAACGTCAGCCTGCTGACGTTCTCTGAACTCCTTTTTTGCATCTTCATTAAAGAAATAAGTTTGGGTGGCCAACCATTCCTTATATTCAGCCTCGCTTACTATCTTCACTGTCTTTTGCATGTTATAATGACCAGACCCACAGATTTTCGCACACAACATAACGAAATCAAATTCCGGATTGTCCAACTTCTCGCGCATCTCCTGTGTAGTGAAGCGAGGGGTCATTTGAAAGTGGGTTGCCATCCCTGGCACGGCGTTCATCTGTACCCTGAAATCAGGCATATAAAAACTATGCAAAATATCCTTCGAATTAATCGTGAAGCGCACGGGTTGCCCAACAGGTAATACGATTTCCGCTCCCAAAATGTCGTCCCAGGCATTTTTGTCGTTAAAATCTATTCCCAAACCATTGGTTGGTGTAGTCAACTTAATACTTCTTTTACCTATCTTATTGTCTCTTCCCGCATAGCGAATAGTCCATGCAAATTGTTCACCAGTAACCTCTACCTGTAAGGCATCTGCCGCAACATCTTCAGGCACATTGGTAATACCTCTCCAAGTAAAAAATCCAAAAAGCACCAAGACCGTTAACACTATTGCCGGAACAATTGTCCAAACTTTCTCAATCAGATTATTATGCGGGTAGAAATAAGCTTTGCGCTTTTTAGTGCTCTTATAAACATAAGAAAATCCAAAAAGAAGTATATGGGTAAGTACAAATACAATAGTCGTTATCACAGTTGTGGTAATAAACATGCTATCAATCGTAGCGCCGTGTTCTGAGGCAGCATCACGCCAAGCAATACTTCCATGATGTACATAAGACCAATAAGCTCCGTACAAGCCCAAAAATAAACTAATCAGGAATAGTGCACCATTAAATTTATTCCAATTTAAACGTTTACCTTTACCTTGCATTTCACGGGTAAGCTCATACACTTGAATTATCTTTCCTATGATACCTACAACTATACATACTAAAAAGAAAAGCAGCACATAGTAAAAGAAGTTTTTATATACCTGTGGATCGATAGTTGTTTTAGCCTCTTCCGCTGTTGCTACTGCATTAGCGGCTGCACTTGTGCCAGCAGGTGTCTGTGCCGCCACCGCACCACCCGTTGTATCCGCGGCTCCGGCACCCAGCGAATCTGCCTCTGCCTGAAGTTCAGAGCTCGAGACAACTTCCTGTGTATCCTCACCGATAGTGGTACTATCTTCTGCCTGTGCGAAAGCAGGATTCTGCAGCAACACCAAGGTAGTGATTACCAAACCAAAGATTGCTTTAAAATTGATGTACTTTTTATATCTCATTTCAATGTTAACGGTTATTCGTAATTTAATTCACTGTCTTATTTCAATTTTAAGCAGCCTATATCTGATGATGCAAGCTTTCTTCCAAAAAGGGGTGATTCTTCGGTGCCAGCGCGTGTTTGCTTAACTTATTCAACATCAAAAAGGTAAATAAACCGACAAATCCTAATACAGCACCGACTTCGCTCAAACCTAAACCTCGGTGATCTTCAACAGTTCCAGGCATGATCATAATATAATAATCCAACCAATGCCCCAACAAAAGAAGGATACACACGAACAACATAATATTTTCTTTTCTCTTCGCATCGCGATCCATCAAGATCAACACTGGGGCTACAAAGTTAATAATAACTGACAACCAAAACCAAGGTTTATATTCAGGTTCCCAACGTTTGTAAAAATACACCGTCTCTTCTGGAATGTTTGCATACCATATCAACATGAATTGTGCAAACCATACATACGTCCAAAATATAGAGAACCCGAAAATAAATTTACCCAAGTCGTGTAAATGATTTTCATTTACCCAGGCTAAATGGCCCGATTTTTTCAACAAAATGATAGTCAGCGTAATAGCACATAAACCACTTACCCACATTGCTGCAAAATTATACCATCCAAACATAGTAGAAAACCAATGGGCTTCTAGAGACATTACGGTATCGAAAGACCAAATAGGCGTGGTAAAACCGAAGATCACTAAAAAAATAGCCGAATATTTAAAGCTCTTTTTATAGGAGTTTAAACTACCTTCCAAATCTTCTTTATAAGAAAGTTTTGCCAAAGCTACCGCGAAAATGCTGTAAGTTCCCAAGAAGATGATCTGTCTAGTAAAAAATCCAGGAACATTTAAGAATGCTGATTTTCCTGCGACCAATGCATCGTAATGCGGACTGTTCGGATCAGTGATACCATCTGCGTGCCAATGGTGATATAAGTTATGTGTTAATAGGCCTGCAGCTGTAATAACAATTAATATAATTGCCGCAATAGGCAAAACACTGGCGAAGGCCTGTGGAATGCGGATCAATCCTGCGGACCACCCTGCTTGCGCAACAAACTGTATAGCCAAAAAACATGCGCCAGCAGCACAAACGCAGGTAAAATAATAACCCATCAGTAGTAAATTGGCGAACATGCGATGACTACCTTCCACAAAAAAACCTGCAATAATAGCAATAATACCTATTATAATAGCTGCTAAGCTCCAAGTTTTTGCTTTTCCGGCAAATTCAAAGCGCTCGTCAAAATTATATGTAGTGTGACTATGAGTTCCCATTTGATCTTTTAATATTTATACTATTATTTTTTTTGCAATTCATGAACATACATCACGACTTTCCAACGCTCATCAGGTGATAGCTGTGACGCATGCGACCCCATCAAATTTAAACCATATGTAATGGTGTGATATATTTTTCCATCGTTAAGATCTTTCATTTGTCCTCCACGAGATGAGGTACCATCAGCATAAGAGGGTGGCGGTGGAAATTTCTCCATATTGACGATCGTCCCATCGCCATGACCGTCCGGTCCGTGACAAGGTGAACAAAAAGAATGATACAATACCGCTCCATCCTTTAGATTTTGCTCGGTACGTTGTAGAGGATTCGTCAACTCGTTACCAGCTGCTTCATAACCTTCTATGGAATTTGCGTATTCGAAGCGCTCAAAACCCACCGGTGTTGTTCCTTCAGGAGGTGTTTGTGCTGTTTGGCCATTTTCAAAATTTGTATTCGGTTGGTCGGGATTATATCCTATTGGATCATACATATTTCTAGAAAATTCCCATCCCGTACTCCGCGTCGTCTTATCACCACATGCAGATACCAATGCCGCGAAAGCTACTGCAAAACATGCGGTTCCAAACAGTTTAGTCTTATTCATAGCTAACATATTTCCTTTCATTATACAGTACTTCAACTGCACCTGCGTCTTTTAATAAGCTGTCAATTTTCTCATGATCACGATTGTCTTTAGCGTCAATAGCTATGATAAAACGATCATTTGTAGCACGAAGATCCATTACTCTGGGCGCTCTTCCCGGAAAAAGGTGACTTCTAAAATAAAATGCTGCAACCATTCCTAACGCACAGAATAAAATAGTAAGTTCGAAGGTTACCGGCACATAATCTGGAAATGGGAGAGTTGGTTTTCCTCCAATGTTCATCGGCCAGTCTTTGTGCAGTGTATAATACAATAAACTGAATCCGGAAATGGTTCCGGTAATACCACAAAGGAATGCAACAATAGGTAAACGCGATGGCGGAACACCTAATTTCGCCTCGATACCGTGTATAGGCATCGGTGTATATACGTCGTATATAGAAACGTTACTTTTCTGTAACTTATCTATTCCATCCATCAAATCATCTGGATGTTCAAAATGTCCTAAAATATATTTTGTATCGCTCATCGTATTATTTTGCTAATTCGTTAATCTCCTCTTCGCTCACACTATCGTATTTCGTAAGCGACTCCTTGTAGTATTCAACTTGATCAGCTTTCAAATGTCCCTCTTTAATCAGCTTACGTTTTTGTTGATGACTCGCCGAATGCACCAATAACTTAACCTCAGCCATTGCGATTGCTGGTAAAAATCGAAGGAATAACAAGAACAACGTGAAGAACAAGCCGATCGAACCAATGAAAATGCCTACGTCAGTCCAAGTAGGATAGAACATTGCCCAACTTGAAGGAATATAATCACGGTGCAGTGAGGTTACGATAATTACGAAACGCTCAAACCACATACCGATGTTCACTACGATTGACAATGCCCAGGAAATTGGAATGCTCGTACGTATTTTCTTAAACCAAAACAATTGCGGAGAAATCACGTTACATGTCATCATAGACCAATATGCCCACCAATAAGGTCCTGCAACCCTATTTGCAAAAGCATACATTTCATACTCAGAACCTGAATACCACGCAATAAATAACTCCGTAAGGTAAGCCACTCCTACGATGGAACCAGTTACCATGATAATAACATTCATGGACTCGATATGGAACATCGTGATATAATTCTCAAAATTCAATACTTTACGGGTAATCAACAAAAGCGTTTGTACCATAGCAAAGCCGGAGAAGATCGCCCCAGCCACGAAATATGGAGGGAAAATCGTTGTATGCCATCCAGGGATTACAGAAGTTGCAAAGTCCATGGATACAATGGTGTGTACGGAAAGTACCAAAGGCGTGGAAATACCCGCCAAAATTAAGGACACAATCTCAAATCGCTGCCAAGTTTTAACGTTTCCTGTCCACCCAAAAGACAATATGGAATAAATACGTCTCCTTAAGCCGCTAGCACGGTCACGTACTGTAGCTATATCGGGTAACAATCCTGTATACCAAAACACCAAGGAAACCGTAAAATAAGTTGAGATGGCAAATGCGTCCCATACTAAAGGTGAATTGAAGTTAACCCATAGTGACCCAAATTGATTAGGTAAGGGAAAAATCCAATAAGCCAACCAAGGTCTACCCATGTGGGCCACAACGTAAGTAGCAGCACAAATAACCGCAAAAATTGTCATAGCCTCCGCCGAGCGGTTAATGGAATTACGCCAATTCTGACGGAAAAGCAATAATACCGCAGAAATAAGCGTCCCAGCGTGACCAATACCCACCCACCATACAAAGTCGGTAATATCCCAGGCCCAACCTACTGTTTTGTTCAATCCCCAAGCACCAATACCGGTCCAAAAGGTATAACTTACGCTGAACACCCATAGTAATGCTCCCAAAGCAGCCATGGTAAAACCAATCCACCAAGCTTTATTTGGCTTATTTTCTACAGGCACGAGAATATCTTCAGTTACCTTAGAATACGTAATATTCTCTCCGGTAATTAAAGGTTCCCTAAGTATTGATTCGTTATGCGATGACATATTCTTATATTTTCAATTCTATTAAACTGATTAAGCTTCAAAAGTATTTCTAACTTTGGTCATATAACCAACATTAGGCTGAACATTTATTTCTTCCAAAACGTAGTATACACGCTCGCTCTTCAAAGCTTTTGATACTTCTGAATTTGGATCGTTCAAATCGCCGAAGATAATGGCATTTGCCGAACATGCAGAGCCACAGGCCATGGTGATATCCCCATCTTTTAATGGCCTTTTTTCCATTTTTGCTTTCAATTTGCCTGCCTGTATACGCTGTATACACATTGAACATTTTTCCATAACTCCACGTGAACGTGAGGTAACGTCTGGGTTCAGCACCAATTGAGTAAATTCATTGTTCAAATAGTTGTCAAATCTAGAGTCATTCCAATAGTTAAACCAATTAAAACGACGTACTTTGTATGGACAGTTATTTGCACAGTAACGGGTACCGAAACACCTGTTATAAGCCATATGATTTAGCCCTTCTGAAGAGTGTACGGTAGCTAGTACTGGACACACCGTTTCACAGGGAGCATGATCACAGTGTTGACACATCATGGGTTGATGAACAACAGTTACGTTATCTAAATCAACATTCTCATCGCTCAATTTGCCGAGTTCTTTCTCCTTGGTTACTTGCTCGCCATCATGTTCAAAGCTATAATAACGATCTACACGCATCCAGTGCATCTCACGACGACGACGAACTTCATCCCGTCCAACCACTGGTATGTTATTCTCAATATTACAAGCAACGATGCATGATCCACATCCAGTACAAGCATTCAGGTCTATCGCTAGTACCCATTTATGCCCCGGTGACTCATATTTATTCCATAAATCATAGGTCTTATGCTTTTCACCGTGATTACCACTCCCATGTGCTGGATCTTTTAGATAATCTTTAAATGTAGTCTCACGAACCACATTTCTTCCCTCAATGGTATGATGAGTTTGCGTTTGGGCTAATTCATAAGTACCTGAAGTTTTTTCAACTTTTGCCGTTGTGGTAAACTGTAACGTATTATTAACAAACCTGGCAAAAGGATAAACATTTTTCCCCACGTTGTCACCAGCCTTACCTGCTTTGGTACGCCCATAGCCAATCGCTATTGACACTGTTCCATTCGCTTGTCCCGGTTGTAATAACACCGGTAATTCAACGGCATATCCATTTTCTCCTGTCACCTTAACTACATCATGCTCGCTTATTCCAAGACTTTTCGCAAAAGCAGGAGAAATCGCAACATAATTGTCCCAAGTTACCTTCGAAATTGGATCGGGAAGCTCGTGGAGATAAGCATTGTTTCCTTGCTTACCGTCACGTAAAGCTATACTTTGATATAAGTGAACCTCCACATCTTTCGCTAGCGCTTTGCTATTATTCACAATTTCACTTGCTGCATCAGCAGCTGAACCATTGAAAGTATAAGCAGTGGCCGGTTGCTCTCCAGCATATTGAAAACCAGTTTGCAACACTTCATTCCAAGTGCGTCCTGTATCGGCCAGGATATTACTTTCCCAATAATTTTTTACGAAATCATGGTAACTAATATCTTCACCAGACCATACCAATAAACTTTGCTCTGCTTGTCTGGTATTAAATACCGGATTAATAGTTGGTTGTACAATGGTATAATATCCTGTTAAGGCATTTCCGTCGCCCCAAGACTCCAAATAATTATGATTTGGAGCAATTATATTTGCTAAGGACGCTGTTTCATCTTCACGATCGGCGAAAGAGACCTTTAATTTTATATTACCAAGCGCGTCTTCCAGTGCTTTTGATTCTGGATAATCATATACTGGATTAGTATTTAAGAAGAATGCTACATCCACCTCACCAGCATTCGCTTCTCTCAAAAATGCAGCAAAATCAGTGTCATTGCCTTTGTATTGATAAGAAGCGTTGTCTAAATCTATGGTATTACCGTAACTATCTAAAGCAGCATTAATTGCATTAGTCAAGATTTGCATCGAAACGTCATTACTACCGGCTACTACAACTGCGCGGCCTTTTGCATTGACCAATTCTTTTGCCGCCAAGGCAGCTACTTTTTCAGCTTTCGGATTACTTGCCAATCCTCCAGGCAATGTGTTGCCTGTGATTGCATTGTATAAAGCAATTAAAACCGCTCCTTCTTCAGATGGTTTAACAGGAACTCTCGCATCCGCATTTGACCCTGTTAAGCTCAAGCCTGTTTCAAATTGAATCAGCCTTGACATTTTTCCTTTTTCCAGTGATTTGTAATCGCGATTAGCTATAAATTGCTGTGTATACTCTTCACCAGCTAACCATGTGCCAATAAAATCAGCACCAACACTCACAATAACATCGGCTTTATCAAAGCGATAATGAGGAATAACAGCTTTTCCAAAATTTGCTTCATTCGCTTTTATAATTCCCGCGTAAGAAACAGCATCTACCTCAACCAGTTTGGTAGTTGGATATTTAGCCGACAAAGTGGCTATCGCCGCTATAGTAGATGGACTATTTACCGTCGAAGCTACAATTCGAATTTGCTTTCCAGCCGCATTTGCCGCATTTAAAGCCGCTATCACCTGTTGGTCTAGCTCCTCCCAATCTATCTTTTTTCCCCCTGCTTGAGGTCCTTTTAGCTTTGACATGTCGTACAGGTCCAACACGGAAGCTTGTGTTGCAGCATCTGTGCCGCAATTCAAACCTTTTGCGGCGGGATTCGCTTCAATTAAAATAGGCCTACCTTCTCGCGTTTTAACTAAAATACTTTGCCCATTATAGCTAGAAGCATAATAATTGGGAATACCCGGTGTAATTTCTTCCGGTTTGATTAGATAGGGTATTGATTTATGTACCGGTGTACTTTGACAGGCAGCTAATGAAACAGCTCCTAATCCAAAACCAAGTGCTTTCAAAAAATCACGACGAGGGGTTTTAGTACTTAAACCGGCTTCATTTAATACGTTCTCTATAGGAAGGGGTTCTGCAAACTCACTTTTGCTATTTTTCACAAAAGCTGGTGTTTGCTTCAGTTCTTCTAAGCCTTTCCAATATTTCTTGTTGCTATCCATTTAAGCTATATATTAAGATGCGTATTCTTAAACTTTTATTAATAATGACATTTACCACATTCCAAACCACCAAGCGATGCCGCCGTGATTTTATCCCCTTCTTTCAGTTGCTCATGAGCGGCAATTAGCTGATCATAATAGGCATTGTCTTTATGATTAACCTCTGTCTCACGGTGACAGTTAACACACCATTTCATGGTTAAAGGCGAGTATTGATAAACTTCTTCCATGGTTTCGATAGGCCCGTGGCACTGTTGACATTCAATTCCAGCCACCGTTACGTGTTGCGAGTGATTGAAATAAGCAAAATCTGGTAAATTGTGAATTCTAACCCACTGGATAGGCCTTTGGTTTTGGCCGTACTCCTGTGTTGCGGGATCCCAATCCAGCGCATTATAAATCTTCTGAATTTCAGGAGAAGTTTCTCCATTGTATTTGTCGCTCGCTGTTACGAACTTATGGCAGTTCATACATACATTGGCAGAAGGTATCGAAGCATTTTTAGATTTAAATGCGCCTGAATGGCAATACTGGCATTCAATCTGGTTAACCCCGGCATGCAATTGGTGCGAAAACTTAATAGGCTGTACAGGTTGATAGCCTTCGTGAACTCCCACGTTCCACATCGTTTTCCAACCTACGGACCCTAGAAAAACAACTAATCCTAACACAAAGAAGAATACGAGTTTCTTATTTTTTGCAAGCTTTTTAATTGCCTCTAAGTAATTTTTCCCTTCTCCTTCCGTCTCTTCCTCCTCTTCAATGATAACATTCTTGTTCAGAATGATTCTCTCCAAAGTACGGATTACGCGATTAAGCACTACTATCACTACAAAAGCAATAACTATTACCGCTATAAGGCCATACAGCATGAAGTTTGTAACATCATCACTAGCCGCAGCTGCACCGTCGCCGGTTCCGTCATCACCACCACCCGCTGGCGCTTCCGAAGCTTCATCGATGTAAGCAAGAATGTTTTTGATATTATCATCAGTTAATTCAGGAAAAGCCGTCATAACGACATTATTATGTCCTTCAAACAAAGCAACGGCCTGCTCATCTCCTGACTGCACCAAGGCTTGAGAGTTCCTGATCCACTTTAGCAGCCACTCTTCATCATGGCGCTTCGTAACGTCTTTCAAAGCCGGACCAACAGAGGCCGATGTCATGTTGGGCGCATGACATGAAACACACTTCTGCTTAAATAATGACGCCCCTTCCTTAACGTCCTGCGCACGAGCAGACACTGCTGCTATACTTAGTACTGATACTAAGATCAAGGACTTTACAACACTTCTAAAAAGTAACGAGATGTTTCTCATATTGAGAGCTTTATACTATTTTATTTGAATGTAACTTAATCAGTTCAAAGACGTACCGGGCATACGCCTTCAAAACCTGAGCACAAAAGTATAACTAATTAAGATATCAGTGACAATTTCGTGACTTTAATTATCAATTTATAATGATTCTAAATTGATATAAATTCCCTTTATTTCTTCATATAGGCCTTTTTTGAGAAAAGTATTCTAAAAATATCCGTCAACCTAGCAAGCAATTATAAGCGTCTACATTTGGATATATTTTTTATATTATTATCTTCTAGATTTTATTGCCAACGCCATACTATACCTCCACCTCTTTTCCTGTTATGTCTGCTTTTTTGCGCCTTCCCTCTCACTAAACACAAAAAGCCATAAGAAATCGATCTCATGGCTCTTCCCTTAAAAAAGGTATGTAACAAATTATTGCTTTAGTATCCAAGCAAATACTAAAGGAGCCACAATCGTTGCGTCCGATTCAATAATATACTTCGGTGTATCAATGTCCAACTTACCCCATGTGATCTTTTCGTTCGGAACAGCCCCTGAATAAGAGCCATAAGAGGTCGTGGAATCCGATATTTGACAAAAATAACTCCAGAATGGAATATTTTCCATCTCCATATCCTGATATAACATCGGCACTACACAAATAGGAAAATCGCCAGCAATTCCACCACCTATCTGAAAAAAGCCGACTCCTTTTCCGTCGCTATTTTCCACGTACCAGTCGGCCAGATACCCCATGTATTCAATCCCGCTCTTTACAGTCGAAGCTTTTAGCTCTCCCTTAATTACATAAGACGCAAATATATTCCCCATCGTACTATCCTCCCAGCCAGGCACTACAATAGGTAGGTTCTTTTCTGCAGCTGCCAGCATCCATGAATTTTTCGGATCAATCTCATAATATTGTTCCAGCACCCCGCTCTTAAGCATTTCATACATATACTCATGTGGAAAATAACGTTTGCCCGCCGTATCTGCATCTTTCCAGATCTTATGGATATGCTGTTGTAAACGCCTGAAGGCCTCCTCCTCCGGTATACAGGTATCGGTTACACGGTTGTAGTGGTTTTCCAACAAGTCCCACTCATCTTTTGGACTCAAATCGCGGTAATTAGGAACCCTTTTATAATGAGAATGTGCCACTAGATTCATAATATCTTCTTCAAGGTTTGCTCCAGTACAGCTTATAACCGCTATTTTGTCTTGACGAATCATTTCTGCCAGTGAGATTCCCAGCTCCGCAGTACTCATCGCTCCGGCCAAAGTAACCATCATCTTGCCTCCGGCATCTAAGTGTGCCTCGTAACCTTTTGCGGCATCCATCAGTGAAGCAGCATTAAAATGTAAATAATTTTTCTCTATGAATTGTGATATGGGACCTCTCTCAACACTCATTTTTACAATATTTTAAGTTCTATCTTGCAAAGATAGCTATTAAGCGTTAAGCACAAAGCCTCCAGACCAAAAGAAATTATTTCATCCTGCCAAACACTAAATTTCTCCTACCTTTGAAAAAACAACAAGCAAAGCATGCAAATAACCACTTATTCTAGTCCCCGTTTCGAAGCACACTTCGCCATTCGATACGTCGTCATGATCGTTTGTCTATTTTTCTATTCAGGGGCATCTGCTTGGGGGCTCACCGGTCACAGGGTAGTTGCAGAAATTGCCCACCAGCATCTCAGCAAAAAAGCAAAGAAAAAAATACAACAGCTTTTAGGAGATGAATCTATGGCGATGGCTGCCAACTGGGCAGATTTTATCAAATCAGATCCGCAATACAATTACCTCAATACCTGGCATTATGTCAACTTTAAAAGTGGTTTAACCATCGAAAAATTGAAGCAGCAGCTCGCTGAAGATACTGCCGCTAACGCTTATAATAAACTCCACATGCTCATCAACAAGCTAAAGGATGACGGTGAACTGGATCAAAACACCCAACGCATGTATCTGCGACTGATCATACATATCGTTGGAGACATTCATCAGCCCATGCATGTTGGTCGTCCTGAAGATCTTGGCGGAAACAAAATAAACGTGCTTTGGTTTAATAACCCTTCTAATCTCCATCGGGTCTGGGACGAACAATTGATCGATCATCAACAACTAAGTTATACAGAATATACCCAAGCGATTAACTATTCAAACAAGCAACAACGCCTCTCATGGCAGAAAACCCCTATGGAGCAATGGCTATTTGAATCATATGAAATTGCTAGTCAACTTTATCAAGACACACCTAAAAATGCAAAATTGAGTTATCGCTATAATTTTGATCACCTAGCAACAGTTAATCAACAATTATTAAAGGGAGGGATACGATTAGCTGGTGTCTTAAACGATATTTTTGAATAAACTGACCCTTTTCTCAGAACAACCATAATTTATCAGGTGTTAAACACTTATCCAAAGGTACATCATGTGCCTCACTATCCATAATCTGTTCAACAGGATCAAATAGCGATATTCCGACTTTTTGCACTTTTTTTTCTATTCCCTGAAGAAACCGATCATAATAACCTTTTCCATAACCAACTCTATTACCTTGTTTATCAAAAGCTAACAAAGGTAGCAATACCATATCGATCAAGTTAATATCTACACTATCGCCGATTGCGGGTTCTAATATACCCCACTTGTTACTGATCAGCTCTTGCTCGGCACCTAAAACATAATGTGTCATACTATTTGCATACAAATCTGCCCGAGGTACAACGATACCAATAGATGGCCATGCCTTGCGAAGATATTCTATAATCAACAACGTATTGGGTTCACGGTACTTTTCAATGGGCAAAAATGTATGTATATAAGAAACCCCTTCTAAAGGAAGCTTCATAAACTGAAATAAGATACGCTCGTTCAGCTTCGTATAACGCTCTAGAGTCAATAGTCTACGCGCTTCTTTGAATTTTTTCCGACATTCATCTTTAGTAAACATGCGCTAATATTTAGTTAATGAGATAACACTTTTCTATGGGAAATAGTTACCTATCTAACGTTACAAAAACAGGTACACAAAAACGGCCTCAGAGATGAACTCTCCAAGACCGTCTAATCAACCTAAACCTAAAAAATTTAATCAATATTATTTAACCCGCTCAATATAACTGCCAGAGCGCGTATCTACTTTTACTTTATCTCCCTGATTGATAAATAAGGGGACACGAATTTCCACACCAGTTTCAACAGTAGCGTTTTTTAATGCATTCGTAGAAGTATCACCCTTTACTGCAGGCTCTGTATAGGTAATCTCCAACTCAACGGTAGTTGGCACCTGTGCCATGATAGGATCTTCGCTTTCAAAGGCAACCAGTACATTCATTCCTTCTTTCAGGAACTGAGCCGATTCACCGAAAAGACCTTTCGGAATATTGTACTGCTCAAAGGTAACATTGTCCATCACAACAAAAAAGTCCCCTTCGTCATATAAATACTGATAATCATTTGTCTCTACCCGTGCAATCTCCACTTCTTCATCTGTTCTAAAGCGATATTCAACTAGTTTACCTGTTTTAACATTACGCATTTTAGCTTGGTAAAATGCCCGTAAATTACCTGGCGTACGATGAATATATTCTTCCACAGAAACCAGTTCCCCATTAAACCGCAAAATATTGCCCGATTTTACTTCAGAAGCTTTTGACATAGTATTTATTTTTTGTGAAAACGATTCTTTTTTGGTGGTGCAAAGGTACAGCTTAAATTCTAAACCTCAAAAAATCCTTCGCTACAATTATTGTATTACTTATAATCTTCTACAAGAAGACGATACTTGCAAAATGCATACTCATGTGGTTGATTAGAACAGACAACAAGCAGCCTGCTTAAGCCATATACGCGAATCAGCTCTTGGTACCATGCTACCCCTTTCTCGTCTAAATTCGCTGTTGGCTCATCCAAGAACAGCAGGGGAGTATCGGCGCAACATGCCAGCGCTAATTTTGTTCGTTGTTTCATTCCCGAAGAAAAGTAACGTATCTCCCGATCTAAGGCTTGATGTAACCCCAGCAACTCAACGAGTTTATCTGTGGTCATTCCCTTCCACAATTTTTTAAAAGCAAAATGAAAATCTATCGTCTCACGTAAGGTGAACTCTTCAATGAGTTCCAGGTACGGCGTAGCCAATGCCATATGAGGAAAAAGCTGTTCAACATCAATTTCGTCTTCCCCGTTGATATAACTTATCTTACCTTTTGACGGGCTCAAACTAGACAGTATAACTTGCAGTAAAGTTGACTTGCCCGATCCGTTCGGCCCTAAGATGGCATAACTTTCTCCTTGGACAAAACGGTAGTTAATTCCTTGAAAAATCCAATCTTGGTTGAAACGTCTACCGATATTTTCAAGTATGATTTCCAATCATTAAAATTTTTACGTCTATCTCTTATCGCATGTAAAGGCTAAACCCCCACTTTTCCCTGCCCAAACCCCTTCATGACTCCTCTATTAGAATTACGAACAAAATCTAAGATCTCGTCTCTTATTTCTGTTGGCTGACATTCGGTCTCGATAATATCTAAGGCTTTAGTCAAGTTGTTATTTTTTACAAACATCGTTCGATAGATATCTTGAATTTCATTAATCTGTTCAGAGGTAAAGCCACGTCTTCTCAATCCTACGGAGTTGATCCCCACATAAGAAAGGGGTTCTCTCGCTGCTTTTACAAATGGCGGCACATCTTTACGCACCAGAGATCCACCTGCGACAAAGGCATGCGAGCCTATATGGCAAAATTGATGAACCGCAACCATACCCGCTAACACGACATAATCACCGACAGTGATATGTCCTGCGAGTGTACTGCTATTGGAAAATATACAGTTATTTCCTACAAAGCAATCGTGGGCAATATGACTATATGCCTGAATAAGGCAGTTATTCCCCACAACTGTTTTCCAACGGTCTTTAGTTCCTCTATTAATGGTAACGCACTCGCGTACCGTGGTGTTATCGCCAATTTCAGCGGTGGTATCTTCACCTGCAAATTTGAGATCTTGCGGAATACCGCTTATTACTGCACCTGGGAAGATACGGCAATTTTTACCGATGCGTGCTCCATCCATAATCACTACGTTAGAGCCTATCCAAGTACCTTCGCCAATCTCCACATTTTTATGTATGGTTACAAACGGCTCAATCACCACATTCTCTGCAATTTTCGCCTGGGGATGAATATATGCTAATGGTTGAATCATTATGATAATTTGCTAAGCTTGATTTGCTGCCGATTCTGTTTCTTTCAATTTAACTATTTGAGCCATCAATTCGGCCTCTACTACTACTTTTTCTCCGACCATTCCTACACCTTTCATTTGAGCAATCCCTCTCCTGATAGGCTGCAATAAGCTGCATTGAAAAATGATGGTATCTCCAGGTTTAACCTGCGCTTTAAATCTGGCATTTTCTATCTTAAGAAAAAGTGTGATATAATTTTCAGGATCCGGCACGGTATTTAATACCAGAATACCGCCTGTTTGAGCCATCGCCTCGATCTGAAGCACGCCGGGAAATAAGGGCTCATTAGGAAAATGTCCCATGAAGATATCTTCATTCATCGTAACATTTTTTAGGCCTACTACATGCGTTTTGGTAAGCTCAAGAATTTTATCAATCATTAACATCGGCTGGCGATGCGGCAAAATTTTCATGATTTGTGCTGTGTCGTACAAAGGCGGCATATTAGGATCATAAATCTTAACATACTTTTTGTTTTTTTCCCTATTGATCTGCGCCTTAATCTTCTTTGCGAAGGCAACATTTGCAGCATGCCCTGGTCTAGCGGCCATAATATGTCCCTTCAAAGGTCTGCCCACCAGTGCCAAATCGCCAATCATATCTAGCAGTTTATGCCTTGCGGGCTCATTCTGATGACGTAATTGTATGTTATTAAGTATCCCTTCCCTAGCAACATCTATATCTTCCCTGTTGAATAGTTTCGCTAAATGCTTCAATTCATCCTTACTCACATCTTTATCCACCACAACTATCGCATTGTTCAAGTCTCCGCCCTTTATCAGGTTGTGCTCCAACAACATTTCTAATTCATGTAGAAAACAGAATGTTCTGGATGAAGCAACCTCCTTTTTAAACTCATTGATATTGGTAATCGCCGAATGCTGGCTTCCCAACACAGGAGAGTTGTAATCAATCATACAGGTAAAACGGTATCCGTCAAGAGGCATAGCCACCATCTCCACTCTACGCTCTGCTTCACTGTAATGTATATTATGCGGGATTTCGTAATACTCCCTATCAGCTTCCTGATCCCGATAACCAGCTTTTTCTATGGCTTCCACATAAATGATCGCACTGCCATCCATAATAGGCACTTCCGGTCCATCAATTTCGATCAACACATTATCTATCTCCATTCCTACTAAAGAAGCTAAGAGATGTTCCACCGTGCTAACACTTGCACCATTCTGTGTAATGGTTGTACCTCTTGAGGTATCAGAAACGTTATCAACATCAGCTTCGACGATTGGTTGTCCTTCTAAATCTATCCGTTTAAATTTATAGCCATGATTTACAGGAGCAGGTTTAAAGACCAATGTGGCATGCTTACCCGTATGAAGTCCTACGCCCGAAATTGTAATCTCTGAATTTAATGTTCTTTGCTTAACGTTCATTTCTCAATATATTTTAAAGCTGATTTTCCGCTGAACTTGATCCGCGTGCTTTTATTTCCTCTTCCCTTCCGAATTTTTTATAATTTTTTCCAGTTGATCAATGCGCCTCTCCAAATCGGGTAAACGTTGGAGAACTACTTGCGCTCGCATTTGCGATTGAAACTGACTAGCAGGCGTGCCAGCCCATTTCAATCCGGGTTCCTCTATTGACCTATTAATGCCCGACTGCGCCTGTACCTGAGAGCCATCAGCTATAGAAATATGGCCTACAGCGCCTACCTGTCCTCCTAAAACCACATTTTTGCCAACCTTTGTGCTTCCAGAAATACCGCTTTGAGCTGCTATCACCGAATTCTCACCAATCTCTACATTATGAGCTAACTGAATAAGATTATCCAATTTAACCCCTTTTCGAATGATCGTTTTACCCATAGTAGCCCTGTCGATCGCGGTATTTGCTCCTATCTCTACATTATCTTCTATTACCACATTTCCTATTTGACTGATCTTGCGATAACTACCATCTTCTTGGGGAGCAAAACCAAAGCCATCACTTCCTATCACTGTACCTGAGTGAACGATAACATTCTCTCCTATTACGCAATCGTGATAAACCCTAACACCAGGAAACAAGATGGTGCCGGCTCCTATTTGAACATTATCGCCAATATAGACCTGTGGATACACACTTACATTATCGCCCAGTACGGCTCCAGCTCCGATATATGAAAAGGCTCCAATATATATTTCTTCCCCTAATGTTGCCGTTTCGTGAATAAATGAAGGCTCTTCGATCCCTGTTCTATGAAATCGAATATGATTATATTGATCTAATAATAACGTGATGGCTGTATATGCATTTTTAACCCGAATCAAAGTAGGGCTAATAGGCTCTTCAACCTCCAAATCATTATTTACGATAACCACAGACGCCTCTGTAGTATATAGAAAATGTTCATACTTTGGGTTTGCGAGAAAGGTAAGTCCCCCTTCGGTTGCCTCCTCTATTTTTTCTACTCTCGACACCAAAACCTCTCCGTTGCCTTCTATTGAACCATTAACTATTTCGCTAATTTGTTTCGCAGTAAATTGCATCGCGCAAATTTATATGTTAAATTTTTATGAACAAATTTTAATTCCTTTGTCTGTCAACTCTTTGTACTAAACAGTTTTATACTAAAGACACGCTATAATATTTTCCATTCGCGCAGTTCTTTAGGATAAGCAACCATAAACTTTTGTACTTTTTTGGCCAACATCTCCAAATTAGACAAATCAGAAGCCGTTGTAATATCCTGTATTGTACCATCTTTCATGAGGATATTAATATTTCCCTCGCCTAGATCATACGCACTGTTTTCCACCGACTGTGTAAAAACGAAATACTTTACTTCATCTGCCGCTACCCCAAATAATTTCATTGCTGCATTTCGCAGACTGTCTATCCTCTCCCGGGGAGGTATTTGATTGCTTAATTCCACATGATACAGCTTCCTACTCATAAACTGATCGCATAACTCGGAAAGCACCTTATCCTCATGCACCCTTCCCATTTTTACTGTCGCCAATATATCGTTATCATCCAACATGGTGAAGCATTTAAGATGATATGGGTCTTTAATAAAGTCGTCCCTCGTAACCTTATTTTTTATAAAGTGAGCCAAGGCTTCTGTAGCAAATACCCGCGTTCCCCGTTCGCTCAGCTCTTTTGCCCGTTGAAGTATCTTTATCAGCATTTGCTCTGCACTCAATACGGTCTTATGCAGATACACTTGCCAGTACATCAACCGACGTGCTATTAAAAACTTCTCAATTGAATAAATACCTTTTTGCTCGACCACCAAGCCATTATTAGCTACATTCAGCATCTTAATGATACGATCAAAGCTTATTACACCTTCAGAGACTCCCGTGAAAAAGCTATCTCTATTGAGATAATCCATCCGATCGGCGTCTAGCTGGCTTGACACTAATTGATGAAGAAATCTTTTGTGGTACCTTCCCTTAAAAATTTCAATGGCAAGGGTCAACCTCCCTGCAAACATCTGGTTCATCTCGTCCATTATTAACGACGAAATATGTTCATGTGATACACCCTGTACCAAAGTATGTTCTAAAGAGTGAGAAAAAGGCCCGTGCCCTATATCATGCAACAATATAGCAATTATTGCCGCTTCTTCCTCTTCAGCATTGATCTCGATATCCTTTCCCTTTAGCGTCTCTAAAGCTAAACCCATCAGGTGCATTGCTCCAAGAGCGTGCTGAAATCTAGTGTGTAATGCTCCGGGATACACCAGATGTGTCAAACTCACCTGTTTAATATATCTTAAACGTTGAAAATAGGTATGCTGTATCAAATCAAATACCAAATCAGACGGTATGGAAACGAAACCGTATACTGGATCATTGATGATTTTTTTCTTATTCAATAGGTAAAAAATATTTTTAAAGCACAAAGGTGCTATTTTTTAGCGAAACCTATACCATTCTATATATATTAACATCAAAGCTAGCTGGTTTTACTATATATTGCTGTTAATTTATGTTAAAAAAACAAAAGCATACAAACAATTATGTAAGTTCGTACCTCTTTAATAAGTAGTGATACACAAGGCTTAAGACAACTTCAGCAACCACTTTTGCTGCGGGTGGCGGTATCTGAATACTAAAAAATACGATAACGATATGCAAGAAACGAATATATTATGGGCAGATGATGAGATTGATTTACTCAAACCTCATATCATGCTCTTAAATGAAAAAGGATATTTTGTAAAAACGGTAACCAACGGCCACGATGCGGTAGAAGCATTTAAAAGTTCTTTCTTTGATTTGGTATTCTTGGATGAAAACATGCCAGGCTTAACCGGTCTCGAAACTTTAGGTATTTTAAAGGGCATCAACCCTTCGGTGCCCATGGTTATGGTAACCAAAAACGAAGAAGAATTCTTAATGGAAGATGCTATTGGTTCTCAAATTGACGATTACCTTATCAAGCCCGTCAATCCCAAACAAATTCTATTAACAATAAAAAAGCTCACTGATAATAAGCGTCTGGTAAGCGAAAGAACTTCGATGGCTTACCAACAGGAATTTAGGACACTGGGCATGACTTTAAATGACAACCTCGATTTCAGTGAATGGGTAGACGTTTATAAGAAGCTCGTATATTGGGAACTTTCACTGGAAAAACTGGAAGATGAAGGGATGCACGAAATCCTTACGATGCAAAAAGCCGAAGCGAATGCCCAATTCTCTAAGTTTGTTGAGAAAAATTACTTAAGCTGGGTGCAGAATCCTGACAGTGGCCCCATCACCTCACATCAACTCCTAAAGAAAAAATTATTTCCAACACTGGAAGGGGGGAAACCAACCTTCTTTTTCCTGATAGACAACCTTAGGTACGATCAGTGGAAAGTTATCAATGACATCTTGGGAAATTATTACCGCTTAGACGAAGAGGATACTTATTACAGCATATTACCTACAGCCACGCAATATGCACGAAACGCCATTTTTAGTGGGATGATGCCCCTGGATATGGAAAAACATTTTCCCAGTTTGTGGCAAAATGACGAAGACGAAGGTGGCAAAAATCTTCACGAAGAAGATTTTCTCACGGCTCAGGTTAAAAATACCTTAAGAAAAGAATGCAAATTTTCCTATAACAAAATCCTTACCCTAGAGCAAGGCCGCGACATTACGGAAAATCTAAGTAACCTAATGGGCAACGACCTTAATGTATTGGTTTACAATTTTGTTGATATGCTTTCACACGCCCGTACCGATATGGCTATGATCAGGGAATTGGCAAATGATGAAGCCGCTTATCGATCGCTTACCTTATCATGGTTTAAACACTCCCCATTATTAGATACGCTAAAATGGTTGTCGCAGAAAAATGTTAAAGTGGTCATCACAACGGATCACGGCACCATTCGAGTGAAACACGCCAGCAAAGTGATTGGCGATCGTAACACCAACAGCAATCTACGTTATAAACAAGGAAAAAATCTTAACTTCATCGATAAGGATGTCTTACACATCAAAAATCCACATGAAGCCAAACTACCGCGATTACATGTGAGTTCGAGCTTTATCTTTGCTAAGGAAGACACCTATTTTGTTTATCCTAATAATTACAATCAATTTGTAAACTATTTTAACGAGACTTTTCAACACGGTGGAATATCCCTGGAAGAGATGATCATTCCTTATGTCACATACAGCCCCAAGTAAGAGCTGATACATTGAATTTAGTCAAAAAGGCATTGATATCCTTCATTGTATATCAATGCCTTTTTGACTATGTTTGCAATAATGACAATTATTGTAAACGATATTGAAGAGCTACCGCTTGTTGCTCCAAAAATCATAAAGTTTATAGGCGATTACCGTATAGTGCTATTTGTCGCCCCGATGGGTACCGGAAAAACAACACTCATCAATGCACTTTGTAATTATCTTCAGGTAAGCGATCAGCCTTCAAGTCCTACTTTTTCCATTGTTAACGAATACAGTAGTAATGTTGGACCAATATATCATTTTGACTTTTACCGTATAAAAAATGAGCAGGAAGCATACGATTTAGGTTACGAAGATTATTTCTATTCAGGCAGTTATTGCTTTGTAGAATGGCCAGAAAAAATTCCCACCTTAATGCCAGATGAATTCGTTGTCATCAAAATTACGGTTGGCTCTGACGGACAACGGGTCCTAAATTTAGAAAAAGACTGGCCTAAATGATTTTATCTGACGAATTTAAAACATACCCTAAGTCTTAAGACTTTTTTGTAAATTGACCCGATTTTTGTGTAATTGAGATCAATATGACTGAATTATCTAATTTGGCCCGCCAGGCAATGATGCAACCGCAAGAGGCCATGCTTGAAACGGGGAAAAAGAAGAACAGCTTACTAATAGGAATTCCCAGAGAGTTAAGTTTTCAAGAGAACCGCATTGCGTTAACGCCTTTATCTGTTGCTCTTTTAGTAGAAAACGGCCATCAAATCATGATTGAGTCGGGCGCAGGAAATGGCGCTAATTTTTTTGATCATCATTACAGCGAACAAGGAGCAATTATAGTTCGCGAAAAAGAACGTATCTATACCTGTGACATTATCGTTAAAATAGGTGCACCTACCCTTGAAGAAATTGCTTTGATGAAAACGGGGCAGGTACTTTTCTCCAGTCAGCAACCTTCTTTGATGGGGTTTGACCTTCTCAAGGCTATGATGAAAAAGAAAATCACTGCCTTATCGTACGAATACCTCCGCGACGAAGACAACATACTTACCGTTGTACGCGCTATGAGCGAAATTGTTGGCGCGACATCCATCTTAATCGCCGCCGAATACCTCAGCAACGTTTTTGACGGCAAAGGACTGATGTTAGGTGGAGTTACTGGGGTTCCCCCAACAGAAATTGTCATTATTGGTGCCGGCACAGTAGGTGAGTATGCCACACGAACGGCCATTGCTTTAGGTGCACAAGTCAAAGTTTTTGATAGTTCGCTATATCGCCTCAGACGGCTTCAAAACAACCTGGGTAATAAAGTCTTTACCTCGGTCATACAGCCGATCGTTCTGCAAAAAGCTGTTTTATCCTGCGATGTGGTAATTGGGGCTATGCGTGCAACAAACGGACGAAGCCCCTGCATTATCACAGAAGAAACGGTTTCCAAAATGAAACCTAACTCTGTTCTAATTGATGTTAGCATTGATCAGGGCGGTTGCTTTGAAAGTTCCCAAATCACCAATCATGACGACCCTGTTTTTAGAAAGTATGATGTTATCCATTATTGTGTTCCAAATATTGCTTCCCGAGTAGCTAGAACAGCCACTTATGCATTAACAAACATTTTTGCGCCTATCTTGTTGGATATAGGTGAACGAGGGGGGCTATTAAATGTTATCTGGAACAAACCTGGCGTTAGGAATGCTATTTATCTTTACCAGGGACAGTTAACGAATAAAGATATTGCCTCCAAATTTAATTTAACACCAAAGGATCTTGAATTGCTTATCGTATCACATCGATAAGAATTAAGTAAAACAAGCATCGGAGGTGTACAATGTCACCCTTGCATGAAGATTTTAACAAAGAAGTTCTATAAGGATGCTTTTGCGGTATTAAAAGCGACTGCAACTGGTTTTGGTGAAGATCGGGTATCTAAATTAAGCGCAGCGCTCTCTTACTATACGATATTTGCTATTGCCCCTTTACTTATAATCGTCCTTGCTGTGGTAAGCTTTGTTCTTGGGGAAGAGGCACAACAAGGAAGAGTTTTTGAAGAAATCAACGAATATGTCGGTCCAGAGGCAGCAGAGCTCATACAATCACTCATTCAAAACCTTGCAGTGGGAAAAGGCTCTATCATTGCAACAATTATTGGTGTAGGAACGCTAATCTTTGCCTCCACGAAAGTATTCATAGAAATGCAAGACTCTCTGAATATGATCTTCAATGTAAAGCCGAAGCCTAAGCGTGGTTGGGTAAAACTACTTATAGACAGAGCCCTTTCTTTTTCTATTGTCCTGATACTCGGCTTCCTATTGGTTGCATCTCTTCTGTTGAATGTGGTAATTTCCTTTGTAAGTACCACATTGGTAAATTATCTTCCTGAATTTTCTGTATTTGGTGTTGACCTCTTCGACGAGACTACCAATATCGCTTTGTATATTGTAAATACACTAATGACGTTTTTTGTGCTGGCGATACTTTTTGGATCAATATTTAAATTTTTGCCAGATATTCAAATCAAATGGAAAGACGTCAGGGCTGGGGCCTACTTTACAGCTATCCTTTTCATGATTGGCAAATGGGCTATAGGTTTATACATGCAACACGCCGCACCAGCATCTGGTTATGGAGCTGCGGGCTCTATCGTAATTATTCTATTATGGATTAACTATATCTCTTCAATACTGTTTTTTGGTGCGGAATTTACCGAAAAGAATGCTGAAATGTTTGGCGAAGGTATTCATCCATCAGAAATAGCAGTGCGTATTGAACAAAAGGAAGCCCTTGACACCGGCGGCACGGTCGATACCAACTGAGCTCCCACCAGATATTTATCGTGATTAGTTGATCTCCATTATCTCTTTCTTCCTCTCCGCAAGAAAACGTTTCGGTAATACCCCTAATATTTCTTGCTTCAATTCTTCAATTGCTTTTTTCTTGAGATAATTTTCCTGTGTAACCAGACTGATTTCACGAACAGGTTCAGGTGATTTGAAATAACGTACTTGATCAAGCTCCTCCTCCCCGAACTCTGCAATACTTAATTCAGGCATAATAGTAACTCCGGCATTCGTATCAACCATCCTTTTTAAAGTTTCCACACTTCCGGTATTATACTCAAAGGCCTCCTCCGGGTGCATTGACTTCCTACGGTTACAGATGTTCAAAACCTGATTCCTCATGCAGTGCCCTTCGTTCAGCAACCAGAGCTTTTCTCCTAAAAGATCATTGGCAGTCACCGTCTTTTTATGGTTAAGTTCACTTGCCTTAGAAATGTAAGCTACAAAAGTTTCATAAAATAGGAAATGTTCCTGCAAGCCCATTACGTGTATGGGCGTCGAAAGTATCCCACAATCGAGCAGCCCTACTTTAAGCTCCCGCAGAATCTTTTCGGTAGTATACTCCCATACCTGTAAATGTAGTTTCGGGTATTTTTCCATAAAATTACCTAAAACCTTTGGCAATAAGTATGGTGCGACTGTTGGAATAACACCTATTTTCAGCTCTCCTTCCAATTCGCCTTTTCGATAAGCTACTATTTCTTTGATTTTCTGACTTTCTAAGATTGCAACTCGAGCCTGCCTAATAATTTCCTCGCCCACCGTTGTAGGTACTACTGGTTGCTTTGTCCGATCAAAGATACGTACGCCCAATGATTCTTCTAACTTTTGCACTTGCATACTGAGCGTAGGTTGCGTTACAAAACACTTTTCTGCCGCAGCAACAAAACTCTTATAAGTATCAACCGCTATAATATATTCCAATTGAACAAGTGTCATATTATCGATTTTGTTTATACAAACATAACAATTAATGATAAGATTTTTTAATGCATAACGGTTACCTTTGAGTACATTAAGTAGCAGAAAAAGCAAAACATATAAACATTATGGAAGAGAAAAAGAAACTTACTACTGCGTCTGGTATTCCGGTTGCCAATAATGAAGATTCAATGACTGTAGGACCGCGTGGCCCTATCTTATTACAGGATTTTCACTTACATGAAAAGATGGCCCACTTTAACCGTGAGCGCATCCCAGAGCGTGTTGTACACGCAAAAGGTTCAGGAGCATATGGAACCCTAACCATTACGAATGATATTACGCAATACTCCAGAGCGAAGGTTTTCAGTGAAGTCGGAAAGCAAACACCCCTATTTTTGCGTTTCTCCACAGTAGGAGGTGAAAAGGGGTCTGCAGATACCGAACGTGATCCTCGGGGGTTTGCTATTAAATTCTACACGGAAGATGGAAACTGGGATCTCGTTGGCAATAATACCCCGGTATTCTTTGTAAAGGATCCGAAAAAATTTGGAGATTTTATACATACACAAAAACGTAACCCTCAAACCAATCTTAAAAGTGCTACCATGATGTGGGATTTCTGGTCGTTGAATCCGGAAAGTTTACACCAGGTGCTCATTCTCATGTCAGATCGTGGCACGCCAGATGGCTATCGACATATGCATGGTTTTAGCAGTCACACCTTCTCGTTTATCAACAAAGAGAATGAAAGGGTGTGGACAAAGTTTCATATAAAAACAGAGCAAGGCATTAAAAATTTTACAAATGATGAAGCGACCCGTATAAAGGGAGAAGATCCCGATTACGCGCAGCGTGATCTTTTTGGCGCTATAGAACGGGGCGATTTCCCCCGATGGAAAATGTATGTCCAGATCATGACAGAAGAGCAAGCCAAGATTTTCCGCTGGAACCCTTTCGACCTAACAAAAACATGGCCGCAGGGAAAATATCCCCTAATTGAAGTGGGCGTCATCGAACTTAATAAAAATCCCGACAACTATTTTGCTGAAGTCGAGCAAGCAGCTTTTGCTCCTGCACATGTGATAGATGGCATCAGTTATTCGCCAGACAAAATGCTTCAGGGAAGAATCCTTTCTTACCCCGATGCACACCGTTACCGATTAGGCGTAAATTATGAGCAGATTCCTGTTAACAGATGTCCGTTTATGGTGTCCAATTATCAGCGAGATGGTTATATGCGTGTTGACGGCAATAGCGGTTCAGCACCAAACTACTTTCCAAACAGTTTTGATAATATCTATGAAGACGAGTCTTACAAGGAGCCCGCTTGGAATTTAGAAAATGATATTGCTGATTGGTATAATAGAAATGCACCGGGGGAGGATGACCATTACACGCAGCCGGGCGACTTATTTAGACTCATGACTCCAGAAGCTAAGAAGAATACCATTAGTAATATCGTGGGAGCCATGAGCGGTATTGATGGTCCCAAAAAAGATGAAATTATCAATAGACAGCTGTGCCACTGGTTCAGGGCAGATGTGCAGCTGGGGATGGGCGTAGCACAAGGGCTAGGCTTAAATATGGAGACCTTAAGTGAACACCTTCCCAGATAACAATACTTCCCTTGATTCCTACTATAAAGTTTTACCTACCTGCTAAGCTTATAGTAGGAATCTCTTTTATGCCTACGCTACACAAACTACTTCTGCTATACTAGAAGGTTCCACAACAATTTTGTACTTTTGCTTTCCATGTGAGCGAAAGAATCGCATCTCGCAAAAAACAAAAAAAAATGAAAAACGTTTTAATATCCTGCATCATATTAGGTTCAATTGCTTTTTTTTGGGTCGCCTGTCAACGAGATGATTCGGAACCACAATATCCACCCACTCCTATTTCACGGCTATATATTTCGTTTTCCAATGTAACCACTTCAGAATCTGACGTGTTCAGAAATATCTGGGTAATCAGTCCCGCCGATAGCACCATTAACGAAAATCAGCTGCCTAACGGAAGACCTTACAGCTCCACGTCACAGGCTGGCCAGGGGGTACAGGGCATGGGTATCGTTTTTGACCCTTACATTGAACGGGTTTTTCAGATTACTCGACTCGACTCCACGATCAGATCTTTCACCATCGATGATGCCGGAGGTGTAGGGCCATCTACTTTTTTTAAAGACACTATCAGACTTCGTAGTGCCCGTAATCTGATATACGCCCGTGGATCTGATCACCTGATTGTATCCGACAATGCTACAGGTAATAACCAGTCGGCCCTCCACCTATTTTACAACCCATTGCGTTTAGCACAGCAACAAAAGGCGGCCAAACGCTTTAATTTGCAATCGCCTCCCTACGGCTTGTCTTTAATGGCCAGAAAAGAAGACCCCAACATGAGTAATGAAGAGGTAGACTCTATCTTACTGGTAAGCATGCAGGGCGAAGAACGGGCGATATGGTCTTTTGATCTCAAGGAATTATCACGCATAGCAGAGGATAGTGTTCAACGCACACCTAACCAAACCTCCACTGTCGAAGGAGCGTCCGACCTCAGAGGCATCGCTTATTCAGACAACCTGGATGTGTTGGTACTTTCTGATTTAGGCCCAACTAATGGAAATGACGGTAATAGTGCCGACGGTAGCATCTATATCATAGAAGACGCCAAAGCGAAACTGAGCAGTGGCGACAATATCACACCAACCAGAGTTATCCATGGAGCTACTGCAAATTTAACCGATCCCATTGCTGTGGCCATTGATGATCGCGAAGAACGTCAGCACTATATTTATGTTGCCGACCGTCAAAGAAGAGTGATCTCCCGCTTTAATTTAAGTGATGACGGGGATACCGCTCCCGGTGCTACTCGTTCTACCACCAATTTGGTGCCCGAATCCATTTATTTAGATGCCAGAGGGGGAGGTGGTACCTCAACCGAAAATAGCCAATAGCTGCTGTATTTCTTCTACTTTCTCGGCTGCGCCAGACTGGCTATAGGAAGCCATCAGGTTACGCAATACACGACTTATTATGGCTGTATTATCACAGGGGAAAAAAAACTGCTTATCTGCAGGAAGATTTAATTGTTTTAAAAATGATAGCACATCATGTTTACCAAAAATCTGCCCCCTATTAAAAGCATTGATATAGAATAAAATAACGTGGTCTTCTTCTTTGACTTGCTCGTCTGTGTAAGCTAGGATGAAATGTCTGGGCAAGTTCACCCCATATATAGGAATATCCAATCGTTGCGCAACAATACTGTATATCGACGCCAACAAAATAGGATTTCCCTTACGGGTTTCCAGCACCTTGCCGATATAAGAGTTTTGAGGGTCGTGATAATGCTTTGTGTTGCCTTTAAACCCATGTAGGTTATAAAACACATTATTCAATAAGCGCACCCTCTCCACCGCACTCATATTGTACATCATGTCCAACCAGGCGTCACGTTTGATTTCATCAATTTGATTGATAATGGTTTGTTCATCCGTTTCCGGATATTGATATTTATTAATAATAATCAACCCTTGCAGTAAATCAAAGCCCCCGCCCATCCGCCAAAGTTCTAATTCGCGTAATACGGTTTCAAACTGAATCTTATGAATGAGGTTTTCAATCCTTTCCTGCAACATAGGATCAAACGACTTTTCCCATGCGGCCTCCAACGATGAAATGACTGGAGACCCGAACATCCTCAGCTTTTCTTCCACATGTCGAAATACCTCGTCATCAGGATCATCCAGCAACTGAATTAGATAAGCTATTTCTTTATCATCAATCATTATACAAAGATAATTATTCATTAATACATGTACTAGTGGGTGAGATAAATTGTGTAGTGAGGTAATCTGTTTAGAAAGGCAAAATATATACTTCCCGAACTGGCCGTTCAGGGGAGAGCTGGCCATTTTTCCTTTTTGGGCGTCTTTTCGGGACCTTCCTCCATAATTCCCACGCGTACCCTGAATTATCGTATCGAAGCATTTGATAGCTGTTTTTCTTCCATGAGGAATCTCCCCTAAAATTCACGTCCGGTTCGGTTGATTTCCTTGCTCAATGATTTCTCACAGATTCGTTGAGCACCTTGCCTTATGTGCACGCGATGTAATAGCGGATCTGCTACCTGCAGTCAAGAAAGGCATGTCATACATAAGACGACTCAATTTACCTTTATCTATACATCCGGTATTTACTATCTAACCAAAAATGACGATAAATCTCGGCGTTACGAATTGTTTCCAAAATGTCTGCAGTCGTCATTGCTATACTTGCAAAAAAGTGTTCTTTTTAAACAATTATCTGATACTAAATAATATAATCGTATATTGACTTTATAACTTCGATCCTAAAACTCTAGTTTAGAATCACATCTGTCCAAAATAAATTTTCAGGTAAAAAAATCTGTGTTTAATGTTTAAAAAGAGAGAGTACTGTTGTTTAGGTAAAAGTATCTCAGGTTCAGGCATAATTTAACCGTCAAATAATTTCAGTTGTGCCATTTGGATAATCTGTTTATACTCATAAACTGAATTGTCGAGTCAGTTTATGAATTCGTTCTTGATAAAGAGGTTCGGCCTTATAAGTGAAACCAGATTGGACAGGTGCCACCTGTATTGCGCCTTTTCCTTCACGAATTTCAGTAACAGGACAGCAATAAGGGCCGTCCATGACTGTATTTTCACGGCTTTCTCCGAAGTTGTCATAAAATATGTCCAGCTGTTAATTCCCTTTCTATGTTTATTGCCACTGTATTTTTTTACGAACCTGTCGAATTTTTCCCCCAGAAAACAAGATAACAATTGACTGAATAAACTTATATTTACCATCGGAGTTATGTTTTTTTCGCAATCAAAACTTACGGCTTTTTAGCCGTACCTCCTTCTTTTTCCTTAATTATTTTTTAACGTTTTGGACACTTGTGGTTTAGAATAAAGCGCTTAAAATGAAAAGACAAGAGACTAACCCCCGCAAAATCATCTGTACTCAGAAAAATATAACTTGCATAATATCAGAAAATTTTTAAATGAGATTATCCTTAAAAATAGTTATATTGCACGACATATTATTCTTTAATATTTAAATCTTCTTATATGAAAAAACTATTATTCCCCATTTCAGCAGTCCTAGCAATACTGGGTATGGGCTGCCAAAAGCAAAGCATTGGAGAAAAAGATGATTTGATCACACCTCAGCGCACCGAAAAATTGTTTAATTATTTATCTAATACCTTAAAAATTGAAAAGAAAGATATTTCATTTAACCAATCGAAGGATTCAATAATCGTGAAAGAATCTTATAGTTTGGACGCCCTTGAATTAAACCAAATTTATGAACGCGCAAATGAATATCATAAAACTTTCGAAAAAGAAGAAGTTATATATGAAAAATAGATACCCAACTTTTACGTGCGTAATTTTGTTCTGTTTGGCATTTTTAGATTCGTACGGACAAAACACGACTCTTCCCCCGACATTGAGCTCGATAAATATTCAGGAGGACTTTCCAGGATATTTAGAAGTGGGCGATGAAGGATCCCCTAAGGAATATACACTCGCTATATCTTTCGTTAGACCTATGAGCCCAACCGGTTCATTCGTTCAAACTACTATAAGATGCCGAGCTGTCTGTGTTTTCAATGGTAGCGAGACTGTCATTTCATCAGTAGCCACCTATAGCAGTAATGATTTCCAAGGTGCTTTTTTGGATAAAACACTAAAGATTCAAATACCTGCATCTGCGACCGATTCACAAGTATTCTTGAAGTGGGAATATTATATTTTCGAAAACAATGAGTATTCCGTCGGAACGCTATCAAGTACCTTTTTCTCTACTCAACCTTCCGAAGACCCAGGAGGCCCCAGTGGGCCGGAAGAAAGAACTATTCCAAAGGTATGGGAAGACCTAGCTTTTTCAATATTAGATAATCTTAGTTCAACGGATTTCTTTCAGCAAACTAGGTTTTGGCCTTCAAATAGGGCTCCCATATTGAGAGAAGGGCAGAGTTATTCTTCTAGAAATAATCAATATACCTTTAAAATGCAGACAGACGGCAATTTAGTTCTTTATAGAAATAGCGACAATGTGGCACTTTGGGCATCGACTTCTGGAGGACCGATAGTAAATGGAACATACGAATTTTGGTGGGAAGAAACTGGTGAAATGGTTATCTATAGGGTCAGAGAAGATGGAATGAAAGTAAAAATATGGTCTTCGAGTACATACGTAGACCCTAATAGCGATATGGGAATAAATGCTAAATATGGAGAGTTCCTAATTCAAAATGACGGTAATTGTGGAATGTATTTCCGACAGACACCCAACAGAGCACATGTATTGCCGTTCAGAACTCAGACATATGACGGAACGGTAAGTCCTGAATTCGGTGTACTGCGATAACAAAGAATTATCCCGTATGAAAGCAATGAATTAATTTTTATTGCTTTCTTATTTCGCCCCTAGCTTTAAAACCTTTGGTGTCCGTTCAAACTTGCAATAGCTTTACAATGTAATATCAAGATAAAAAAGAACAGATAACCGTAGTTTTTCGGCTCTTTCCCAGCGTTAAATTTTAAAGAGATCTTTTTCAGTGTTCTCCGTTACTCCATGGTGGCTTTTAGTAGAATTTGCGAAGTATGGTCAAGTATGACGACCTGTCAGTGCAATTTTTCCCTGTATTACTAGAAATATCTGTTTAACTATTAGAAGTTACCCATATTTGAATCTTCGACATTCTAGAAATCTTCTAGGAAACATTGAGAGCAAGTTCGGTTTGAACCTATGAAAGAGGAATTCTATCTGTCAACGCTGGCGGTATGTCGGTAATAGCTGTTGCTGACAGCTTAAAATATTGGATAACAGCTCAAATATCTACCGACCCTCGGTTTTATCCGAATTGAAAAGGGCTCCAATAAACCGATCGAGGTCTTCAACTACTACTTCACAATTCTGGCTACTACGAAACATTAAAAAATTTTGTTACTCGACGTTGGTGGGACATTCACTATTGATTTCGTTATTCGATATTTTTCTAACACTTTTGTTTTAGTTTTTCTTGTTTGTTACCTGCTGTTTTCTGTCACCGTATTATTACAATAAATAGCAACTTTCAGGTAACACGCTGGGTATCCTTGCTTAACAAAATGTAATAACAGACAACTCAAATTGTGCAGTAAGGTTTACAGATTAGGTAAAAAAACTATCTTTGTTCGCATGGCAAATTACCGTTTCTTTATAGATTACCTGACGCATTATGTCTCTGCTAAAAATAGGCACGGAGTACATTCTCCTTTTGTTTATCAGTTGATAGATGAGGTCATCTACAACTTCAGCAAAAAACCTTACGAAAAAGCTATTGAAGACAAAAGGTTAGCGTTAAAAAGAAATACTGAGCGCATAACCATTACTGATATGGGAGCAGGTTCCATGTTGAACAATGGAAAACAAAAACAGATCAAAACCATTGCTAATAATGCACTAAAACCTAAACGGGTCTCAAAACTCCTTGCTCGCCTTGCTGAACGGTTCTCACCACGTACTATTATTGAACTGGGCACTTGCTTAGGGATTACAACATCCTATCTTTCCAAAGCTTCTCCAGACTCGTTTATTACTACCGTTGAAGGTTGCCCTGAAACCGCTAAGGTGGCTAAACAAACCCTGCAAGACCTGGGTAGCAAAAACGTTGAACTCGTTATCGGAAATTTTGACTACGTTCTTCCCGGTATTGTACAGCGTGTAGATAAAATAGACTTTTTGTTTGTAGATGGCAATCATCGCAAAGAGGCAACACTAAATTATTTTAATTACTGTTTACCCAAAACGCACTCCCAAACGGTGCTTATATTTGACGATATTTATTGGAGTAAAGGAATGAAAGAGGCTTGGCAAACCATTAAAAGCCACCCTAAGGTAACACTCACAATCGACTTATTTTATATAGGCCTAGTCTTTTTCAGAGAAGGTAGGGAAACAGAGCATTTTAAAGTGAGATTTTAGCTTTGTAGCTCTTAAAAAGCCTCTCCCAAGGATAGGTAAAAAGCCGCCTGTCTTGGTTCGCCTGGTCTTTTTTCTCCGACACCATAATCTATACGGATGCTCGAATTGTGTTCCAAATCAAAAAAGTAACGTAGGCCTCCTCCATAAGAGGGTTTTAACGCAGAAAAATCGAATTGCTTATTGTACACGGCTCCTGTACCCAAGAAGGCTGCAAAACCTATACGAGGATGTATGCGATAGCGAAGTTCGGCCTGAGAGGTAATTAAATTCGTATTACGGTATCTTCCCGGGTAGTACCCGCGCATCACTTCGTCACTTCCCAATTGTGGATAAAGATAAAAGGGCACATTACCGAAAAACTCATCGTATGTGGCATTTAACCCCAACGTAAGTTTTTGAGTAATTGGATAAAAGGCGCGCAAATTCAAACTTAACTCGCTTCCATTAAAATTCTCTTCTCCCCAGAAATTTGGTGCATAATTGTATACAAGTCTAGCAAAATAGCCCTTAGTTGTATAAATATTTGAGTTTCTACTATCATAGACCTGTGATATGCCAAAAGCCAAATATTTTCCTCCAGCTTTTCCATATAGAGGAGTCCAATCATAAATTCCTCCAACCGCCTCATCAGTATAAGCATAATTTTCATACATGAGCGCCACTCCGGCATAATAATGCTGCACAATCTTTTTTTCTCCTTCAACTTTTAGCCGGAAAAGTCTTTGTGTTAAAGAGTCCTTATCTGCCTGCCAGGTATCGCCACCTATGCCATAGAAATTAAAGGGAAAATCACGATAACGTATTTCCGTATAGTAATGATAATTATTTCCGGTCGTCCAGATATCGGAAGTTAATTTTAAGCTGGATTGGCTTTTTGTTGTCAATGATCCTTGCAATACTATACTAGAAGTACGAATCAAGGTGTCTTCCTTATTAAGGTAAAAATTGTAAATACCTGATAAACCATATTCTAGTCCCGTTTCTGGGGCATACCCTAGCAACGGCAATACCAGAAATCCCGCTGAACGGGTACTATCCTTTTCAGAAGAAATAAAGCGTTGCACCAACTTGCTTTGCATGAGTGAGCTATTCATGAATTTATCATATAACCCACCATTTTTTCCCTGCGCATTTAAATTACTGCAAAAAACACATAACAGTATTGATATCAACCCAACGCGGGGTAAGCTCAAGCCCATAAATTAGCAATTAATAAATTGTTAGACATACAACGTGAATTAAATAGGCTTTGGCACACAAGTAATATCAGCAACCTTGTTCATATAGATAGGCGTTTGATGATATTGACTTTGTAAAAATAAGGAATCTTTCGTATGCCTTGTGAGTTTAAACATCGGCAAAAACTCGCCTATACGATAACACCCGGATAACTTCTGCCGCCAAGTGTCATGTGTAAAAACAGATTCAATCAACAAACTGTCATTTCGTATGATGTAAACCCCTCTGGCATATTCCGTCCAGTGTCCATTATTATAACAAGAGTCCACAGTTGTTTTAACTTTACTGTAAGTATCCAGCTTTATAAATACCGAGTCACAGCTAAACTTAAGTGTATATAGCGAGTAGGTCAAATAATCGTCTTGGTGAGGAATCGTATCCTGTACCCAAACACCTTGCAAAAAGGGCTCACCCTCTCCTTGAATATTGGGATTAAACCTACATCCTAAGACAAGCAATGCGCACACACTAATCAACACCAACCAGTGTGCACGATTGTTGATAAAGCCATCAAACCTGACGTTCATGCTTAAACCTAGAGCTACTTCAAACCACCAATCATATCCTCCGGACGCACCCACTTATCGAACTCTTCATTGGTAAGAAGTTCTAGCTCCAAGGCTGCTTCGCGCAGTGATTTATTTTCCTTGTGCGCCTTTTTTGCTATTTTAGCGGCATTCTCATAGCCTATATGTGGATTTAATGCCGTAACTAACATCAATGAATTTTCCAAGTGCTTTTTTATCCCAGCGTAATTTGGTTCGATACCAACAGCACAATGATCATTGAAAGAAACACAGGCATCTCCCAACAGACGGGCGGATTGCAAAAAGTTGGCTGCCATTAAAGGCTTGAACACGTTTAACTCATAATGTCCGTTAGCACCACCGATACTAATGGCAACATCGTTACCCATTACCTGTGCAGCAACCATGGTTAAGGCCTCACATTGTGTTGGGTTCACTTTTCCTGGCATAATAGAAGATCCTGGTTCATTTTCAGGTATTAATATTTCTCCGATACCGGAGCGAGGTCCAGAAGCCAACATCCGTATATCATTGGCTATTTTCATCAATGCAACAGCCAATTGCTTTAAAGCGCCATGACTTTCGACAATGGCATCGTGAGCAGCCAAAGCTTCAAACTTATTTTCTGCGGTACGAAAAGGCAAGCCTGTAAACTCCGCAATATATTTCGCTACATTTACATCGTATCCTTTAGGCGTGTTAATCCCTGTTCCAACAGCTGTACCTCCCAAAGCCAATTCCGACAAATGATCTAAGGTATTATTCAAGGCCTTTAACCCATGGTTTAACTGCGAAACATAGCCTGAAAATTCCTGACCTAACGTTAATGGTGTTGCATCCATTAAATGAGTACGGCCAATTTTTACCACGTTGTTGAAAACTTCTGACTTTTCCTTTAAGGTATTCCGCAGCTTTTCTACACCCGGAATGGTTGTTTCAAGCAATATCTTATATGCTGCAATGTGCATAGCTGTAGGGAAGGTGTCGTTTGACGATTGCGATTTGTTTACATCGTCATTTGGGTGTATAAACGTTTTACCTTCTCCCAGCTTATTCCCTTGAATAACATGTGCACGGTTAGCTACAACCTCATTGATATTCATATTAGACTGCGTCCCAGAGCCGGTTTGCCAGATTACCAAAGGGAACTCATCTACATGTTGCCCTGTTAGGATCTCGTCACAAACCTGTGCAATTAAATCGCGTTTTTCAGCCGGTAAAACTCCTGCATCAGCATTGGTGTAAGCCGCTGCTTTTTTCAAATATGCAAAAGCTTCAATGATTTCTTTCGGCATCGATCCTTCAGCGCCAATTTTAAAATTTTCATGCGATCGCTCTGTTTGCGCGCCCCAGTACTTCTCGGCAGGTACATTTACCTCGCCCATGGTGTCGCGTTCTATTCTATAGGTCATTCTTATCGTTTTTGATTTAATAGTACAAAGTTAAAAAAGATAAAGACTTGGGCTAATCTTCCTCCTTTTATTCCCAATAATTTTACCAAAAAACTAGTTTTTAACACAATATTTTATCAAATTCGCCATTCCATATTTAATACAGATTATTAACAACAAACAGATTATTCCATTGAAGCTATTATTAAACTTTTTGCTCGTACTTACCATCGGTTTAGGGGGCTGTGGTTCATCAGAAAAGAAAAAGGCAAAAAAAGCACGTGAACAAGCAATTACAGACAGTTTACGTTTAATCTATGATGCAAGCACTGGCGACAAACAAATTGATGCTTTTATGCAAAAACTGCATAAAAAATCTGCTTTCAATGGAAATGTTCTCGTTGCAAAAAAAGGCAAAATCATCTACGAAAACACCTTTGGCTGGGCTGATTACCTTCGCAAAGATAGTCTGAATATTAATTCACAATTTGAGCTTGCTTCAGTATCCAAACCACTAACTGCCACCGGTATTCTAATGCTCGTTCAAGAGAAAAAACTGAACCTTGATCAGCAGGTAAAGGATTTTTTCCCTGATTTCCCATACGATGATATAACGATCCGTCTTTTGTTGACCCATCGCTCCGGTCTCATCAATTACGTCTACTTCACAGATGATTTATGGAAAGATAAATCAAAGGGCATGAGCAACATGGAGGTCATGGACATCCTTACCACTCATAAACCAGCCCCTTACGCAAAGCCCGATGCTCGCTTTCATTATAACAATTCGAACTACATGATCCTGGCAGCAATTATCGAGAAGGTTACGGGTAAATCTTTTACTGTATTTATGCAAGAAAAGATATTTAAGCCCGCAGGTATGAAAAATACTGCTGTTTACTCCAAGGCTGACTACGAAAAAATACCAACAGGTGTGGTCGGTCATGATAAAATTTGGCGTCGATCTGTTGTTCAGAACTTTCATGACGGTCCTGTTGGAGATAAAGGTATATATAGTACCGTTAAAGACCTATTTTTATTCGACCAAGCCTTACGAGAAGGCCGCTTACTTGATGAAACACTGCAAGATTCGGCTTACGCCCCCCATAATCAAAAATCAATGAAGGGGGTTTTTAATTATGGATATGGCTGGCGTACATTTGAACGGGAAAAAGAACATGTGGTTTATCATACCGGCTGGTGGCATGGCTTCAAGAGTCTTTACATACGAGATCTGAAAAATGACATTACCATCATATTGCTAACCAATATGGCCAATAATAGCCTCATACATCTAGACGATCTATACAAAATCCTAAAAATGCCTGTCATACGACAAGGAGCGTATAATGGTAGTGGAGATTATGTAGGCAACTAGGTTTTATTAGGAACAAAAGCCGATACTCGTTGTTTATATAAAAAACAAGCATTTTTTAAAACAAAATAAATAATTCATTATGTTTGATAAGCTATTTGAAGCCCAGCAAAAGGCAGAAGAAATAAAGAAAAGACTAAACAACATTAGTGTTATAGGAGAAGCGGAAGGCGGCGCGATCAAAGTAACGGCTACAGCCAATAAAGAAATTCAATCTATTACCATAGACCCTTCATTTCATTCCGAAGCTGCTATTGAAGAACTCGAAGAGCTCCTTACAGTTGCGGTAAATAAAGCTTTGCAACAGGCGGACAATGTCAGTCAAACCGAAATGCAAGCTGCTACTAAAGATATGTTGGGAGGCCTTGGAGGTATGTTCGGCGGATAAAAGAATTATTTTCTAACCTGTAATATTTTATATTTATGAAAGCGACTTTTTATGGACATGCTACCGTTGCTTTAGCACTTGAAGGAGCTTCTGTTTTGTTCGATCCCTTCATCACCCCTAACGAGCAGGCCAAAGCTATCGATATTGATACTTTAAAACCAGACTATATACTATTAACTCATGCACACGATGATCATGTAGCAGATGTAGTAGCCATACAGAAAAGTTCCGATTGTACGGTCGTTGCTGTAGTGGAAACCGCTGCGTGGGCAAATAAACAAGGTATAAAAGGTGATAAAATTATTGCTTTTAACTTTGGTGGTACCATTAATACCAAGTTCGGTACCGCAAAAATGGTTTATGCATTGCACACAAATAGCACACCTGATTTACAATACGGAGGTGTTCCCGTTGGCTACTTGATAAAAAGTGGAGACAAAAAGATCTATTTTGCAGGTGATACGGCATTGACTTTAGAAATGAAACTCTTAGCAGACGAAAAGCTTGATTGGGCCTTTCTGCCAATAGGTGATCATTTTACGATGGGTGTAGACGACGCCATCAAAGCTGCCGGGTTCATCAATTGCAAGAATATTGTTGGCATTCATTACAATACCTTTCCACCGATCGTAATTGATGAGGAAGAGGCAAAACAAAAATTTGCAGATGCCGGTATAAATTTACATCTGCTACCGATTGGCGCTTCGTTAACTTTGTAAAGGGAATTGTCGATATATAAATATTTCTTTTTCCGTTTTGCATTTATCATGCAAAACGGAAAAAGAAATATTTAAAGAAAACAGGTATTATGTCCCATTTTCACGGGTGATTTTTAAGTTGTAGAATTTCATTTGTTTACTCTCCGTATCAACCATTACATCACTCGTAATAAGGAAATTGTCGTCAATATACTCGCCGTCTGCATAAGAGGGAATCCAGTATTCTACAGATTTAATAGCTTTCAGGAGCAAAGCATCTATATCTTCCTCCGGGAAGCCTTTTATAACTTCAAGATCTTTAAGCGAGCCTGATTTATCTATTTCGGCCTGCACTTCTATAAGCCCCGTTTCCACAGATGAGGCATCGTAGTGTGCAAATGAGGCATCTAGTCTATTGATAAGGAACAAGCTGAAATCCTGATTCTCATCAATTGAGCATTTCTTACTCATCATATTTTCTGCCTGCACAAAAAAAATCGACGGGCCTACCTGCAGTTTAGAGTTCTTAAAATAAGGCTCCCCCTTTATTTCATCATAACCCGCAGTAAATTTCCCCTCTTTAAATTTTTCATAACCCGCATAATAGCTCTCGTTTTTCTCATATACCAAAAAGAAATCCCAATGCCCATCAGGCTTACCTCTTTTTATATTCCCTTGATAACGTATATACTCATAGCCATATTCATTATACCCCTCTGCTTTAACCGCAAAAGCATATTTACCATTACCGTCGGTCACACGCTGCCTCCTGCGTGTATCCCAAAAATTTTGTACATAAACTTGGCCATCTTTGTACAGGACTTCCATCATAGGCAATCCGTCAGGATAATTATAAGTAGAAATGCCCTCCGGTTCACCGTCTTTAAATGTTGTTACCCAGTTAATTTGGCCATTGGCAAAATACGATGTAAATACTCCGTTCTTTTTTCCGTTAGCATAATTACCGGTCAGCACCACCTCCCCCTCGTTGTTATAATCGATAAATTTTCCGTCAAAACTCTTTAACTCAAGGTTATATTTACCTACTCGCTCAATCGTCTTAAACTGACAGAATTTGTCGACCAAAAAATAATGTTCATCAAAGTAAAACTGTGTTAAACCGCTATCAACCTGTTCAAAATAAACAGGCTTTTCTTCTTGCTCTTCCAGTTTTTCCTGGGCTTCCGTTTCTACTACCAAACAGGTTATAAGGAAGGTCCAAATTACCCGCATCCAGATGTTTCTCCAATCACTCATTTTGTTAATGTGCTTCAAGCCAATTTCTTCCTTCGCCTATTTCCACCACAATTGGCACCTCTGTTTTAATGGCGCTCTTCATCCGCTCCTGTATAATGGTTTTAAAAGTTTCAACCTCCTCTTTAGGCACGTCAAAAACCAATTCATCATGCACCTGCATCGTCATCTTACCCCTCAAACCTGCAGCAATAATATCTTGATGAATATCAATCATGGCTATTTTAATTAAATCCGCCGCAGATCCCTGGATTGGTGCATTGATCGCATTCCTTTCAGCAAAACCACGGACAGTAGCATTTGCCGAATTGATATCCCTTAAATAACGTCGACGTTTCAAAAGTGTTTCAACATAACCATGTTCTTTCGCAAACGCAATGGTATTATTCATATAATCTTTAATACCAGGATATTGTATGAAATATTGCGCAATCATGTCGGCGGCTTCTCTGCGGGGTATACCTAAGCTTTGCGACAAGCCAAAAGCAGATTGTCCGTATATAATGCCAAAATTTACTGCTTTTGCATTTCGTCGCTGCATTGGAGTAACAGCCGTCAAATCAACACCATAAACCTTTGCAGCTGTTGCTGTATGGATATCCAGTCCTTTTGCAAATGCATCCAACATATTGCGGTCTTTACTAATCTCAGCTATTAGTCTTAACTCTATCTGAGAATAATCGGCCGATAACAAAACATGGCTATCATCACGGGCGATGAAAGCTTTCCGCACTTCTCTTCCCCTTTCTGTTTTTATTGGGATATTCTGTAAATTAGGATTATTAGAGCTTAGTCGTCCGGTAGCTGCCACGGCTTGATTATAGGAAGTATGAACTCTTCCTGTTTTTGGATTAATCAACAAGGGAAGTGTATCTACATAGGTCGATCTTAGCTTTTGCAACTGCCGATAGCTTAAGATCTCTTGTACGATGTCGCTTTTATTTGCTAATGCAATTAAAACATCTTCACCGGTTTGATACTGCCCTGTTTTCGTTTTTTTAGCCTTGGGATCAAGTTTCAGCCGATCAAAAAGAACTTCTCCTAACTGTTTTGGAGATGCTATATTAAAAGGCACGCCGGCCTTCTCATAAATACGCTCTTCAAGTATGGTGACTTCCTGCTGTATCGCTAACGAAAACCCCTTTAACACCTCTACATCGATCTTTACACCTTCCCGCTCCATATCTGCAAGTACATAAACTAACGGAAATTCCACTTCTTCAGCTAACTTGTTTGCCTCCACCTCTTGAAGCATGGGTTGAAAAACATCTTTCAACTGCAGAGTAATATCTGCGTCTTCTGCAGCATAATCGCTTACCACGGCGGGGGATATATCGCGCATATTAAGCTGTTTTTTACCTTTAGGCCCAATTAAACTAGTAATAGAAACCGGTGTATACCCTAAATAATTCTCCGCTAATACATCCATGCCGTGTCTCGTCTCAGGGTCGATCAGGTAGTGTGCTAACATCGTATCAAACAATGCGCCCTTTACCCGGATATCATACCAACTTAGTACCAATATATCATACTTAAGATTTTGACCAATCTTCAGTATCTTGTCGTCTTCAAATATTGAACGGAACTTTTCCACCAGTTCTTGACAGGATGGCCGATCTTCCGGAGCTGGCACATACCACGCCTTTCCTTTTTCCACCGAGAAACTCAGTCCAACGAGTTCACAATTATTTGCATCGGTACCTGTAGTTTCTGTATCAAAGCAAATAGCTTTCTGTTGTTGAAGGGCTTCAATCAGTTCTGTCTGTTGCAGAGACGTCTCTACAAAAATATAAGTATGTTCGGTGTTTCCCAGATGTTTACCGGCAATTGCAACCTCTTTAATCGCCTGCGTTTCTACTCCATCACTTGAAGAGTCGAACAAATCCATTTGTCCACCATTTCCTCCTTTGCTATCTAACACATTAAAGTCATCTCCAAAAACTCTTTTGCCAAGTGTTCTGAATTCAAGCTCGGCAAACAAGGATTCCAATAACTCCCTATCGGGTTCTTTAAGAGTTAGCGCCTCTGCATCAAAATCTATTGGCACATTTAAGATAATAGTGGCTAATTTTTTCGAAATCAGCCCTTGCTCCGCATAGGTTTCTACATTCTCCCGTTGCTTGCCTTTCAACTGGTTACTATTAGCAATAATCTCCTCAATGGAACCGAATTCCTGAATGAGTTTTTTAGCAGTCTTCTCTCCAATGCCTGGTATACCTGGTATGTTATCCACTGCATCCCCCCAAAGTCCTAAAATGTCGACTACCTGTTCCACGCGGGTAACCTCCCATTTCTCCAAAACTTCTTTTACTCCGAGAATTTCATGCCCATTACCCATACGGGCAGGCTTGTAGATCTTGATACGATCACTCACCAACTGTGCATAATCTTTATCCGGCGTCATGCAAAAAACGTCAAAGCCATTACTTTCTGCTTCTTTGGCGAGCGTTCCTATAATATCATCAGCCTCATAGCCATCCTTTGTAATAACCGGTATATTAAATCCTTCAATTAAACGGAAGATATAAGGAATAGCAGTAGCCAGATCTTCAGGCATTGCCTCCCTATGAGCTTTATATGCCTCAAATGCCGTATGACGTTCTGTGGGTGCCTCTGTATCAAACACCACTGCAATATGCGTAGGATTTTCCTTTTTTAGCACTTCCAAAAGAGTGTTGGTAAACCCCATGACAGCAGAGGTGTTTAAGCCAGTAGACGTAAACCTCGGATTTTTACTTAAAGCAAAATGTGCCCGGTATATCAGGGCCATACCATCTAATAAAAAAAGTTTCATTTAAATATAATCTGCTCTTAATTGCCGAAGGGCAACATTCATTTCGATTTGTCTTTTAAAAGCCAAGAATTACCCTTCAAAATAAATAACTTTATTTTATAAACGCTTCGAACATCTTCTGCTATCACGAAGTCGTCATTTTCAAACTATCTCCAGCAAGATGGATGCATGAATAAGTGCTGTCATTCAGCAACTCCTTACACACTATCTTGCATTGGTCGTTTACAAAGTTAATAGAATAGCCCAATATTAACACATGTTTAAAAAGTGCCTATTACCTGTCTACCTTTTCACCGATTGTACGACAAAATCACACTTGTCGTTTATCCTCCCTAAATAGGCAGTAGCTCCTGCGGTGCTTTGTATGTTCTAAACAGATTAGTAGCGCACCTAGCTCCCGAGAGGTTAATAGCTTCAGGATCGCCAATGACAAAATAGGAATAAAAACCATTTCATTTGAATCCTGTTATTAAACATATACTGAATAACAATATTTATCAAATTATTATTATGAGCACTTCTGCATCGATGACACCATTATCAAAAGTGATGGAACGTTTAGCTGAAAAAGGCTACGAAGACGAGTTAAACATAAAAAAAGAGGGTGCAACCATTGGCGCTTCAACCACGCCCATTTACCAAGCGAGCGATTTAACAATCGTGCGTTCTTACCGGTTTGAAGGCGAAAGCGACCCTGCGGATATGTCAATTCTCTATGCCATAGAAACGGCAGATGGAAAAAAAGGATTTCTTTTAAATGCCTACGGCACCTATTCTGATCAAGATGCGGAATATTATGATTCTTTTATTCTGGATGTACCCATTGACGAGAAGGCTGAACTCGAAGAGCTTGGAAACTGATAGGCTACTATCAAGATAACATTACGAAAGGTATAATCCTTTTTTATCTATAAAATCTAATACTTTGTTAGGTAGAAAATAACGTACATTCTTGCGCGCTTTTATTGCCTGTCTAATAAATGTAGAGGAAATCTCCATTAATGGCGTCCGCGTTAAGGTTACCGAAGGGTGATCCGCCCATTCAAGGGCATCATATAGCGGTCTAGGATAAACATAAATCGAAAAATCCCGGAGAATAATTTCATAGTTTTTCCACTTCTTTAACGTTAATAAGTTGTCCGACCCCATAATTAACACAAACTCCTTACTGGGATATTTATCCTGTAGATGGATCAGTGTATCAATCGTATATGAAGGTTGAGGCAACCTGAACTCAATATCGTTAGGCCGGATGTTCTCAGCTTCCTCTAATGCTAAGTTTACCATCTCTAATCTATCGTACATATTCAATAGACTGTCTTTCTTTTTCAGCGGATTATGCGGAGAAACAATTAACCAAACTTCTGACAGGTCGGTATGATTGGCCATATAATTAGCGATAATAAGATGGCCTGTATGTATAGGGTTGAAAGACCCGAAGAAAAGTCCGATTTTCTGCATGAAAAATGTAAAAAAATAAGATTTAAAACCTCACTAATTAATAAAATCCAGCAAAAGCCTTGAAGCTTGTTCGCAAGCTTCCTCTAAATCGTCGTTATTTAAGATGATATCGAAATGCTCAGCAAAGCCCAGCTCTTTATCTGCCTTGTTTATACGCTCCTGTAATTTCTCCTCACTATCAGTCCCACGCCCGCGCAAACGCTCTATTAAAGCACCCATACTGGGCGGTTGCACAAAAATGGCCAGTGCATTCTCTCCGAATTTACGCTTCAGGTGTAGACCACCAATTACATCGATATCAAATATAACGGATTTTCCGCTTGCCCATATACGCTCTATCTCCGAACGGAGCGTACCATAAAAGGTCCCCGAATACACCTCTTCAAACTCCACAAACTCTTTTTTTGCGATACGATGTAAAAACTCCTCTTTACTTATAAAATAATAATCTTTACCATCTATTTCTTCTCCACGGGGTTGTCTGGTACTTGCTGAAATAGAAAAAGCTATTTTATCTCCGTATCTTTCCAATAATCTTTTTACAATAGTTGTTTTTCCTGCTCCTGAAGGGGCAGAGAATATAATAAGTTTTCCTTCCATTGAATTAAAACGTGGCGATTTACAAAATATTTAATAGCTGCTCTTTAATCTTTTCCAGCTCCTCCTTCATCTGCACAACCGTTTGCTGAATCTGGGCATGATTGGCTTTAGAGCCTAAGGTATTGATTTCCCTACCCATTTCCTGAGAGATGAACCCTAATTTCTTTCCATTAGCATCCTCTGCGTCCAATATCTTCAAAAAATACTCACAGTGACTTCGCAATCTTACTTTTTCTTCTGTTATATCCAGCTTATCAATGTAATAGATCAGCTCCTGCTCGAAGCGATTTTTATCTATATTCTCTGCTCCTACAGTTTCCTCTAAATAACGATTGATACGTTCTCTAATCATTGGCACCCGAGCAGTCTCCTGGCTTTCAACAACCTTAAGCAAAGATAAGATCGTCTCCGCCCGTTTAAATAAATCGTCTTTGAGCACGAGCCCTTCGTCATTACGAAAATCCTGAAATTTGTGTACAGCCAGGTAAAATGCTTCCAATAAATCCTGCCATTCTTCATCATCCGCAGCATCCTCGGCATAATCAATTACATCAGGTAACGTGAGCGCTAATTCAAATACATTTTTCACTTCGTCGCCCAGCTCCTCAGCAATGTTTTTCAGTTGAGAATAATAATTTTTAAACAGTCCGGTGTCTATTTTCGCAGCACGGGAAGCCGGATTTGTATAATCCACGTTAATAGTGATATTCACCTTACCTCTTTCCAAGTGTTTGGTACACTCGTTACGTAAGCGCAATTCTTTTTCAGAAAACGTCTTAGGTAATTTTAAATTAAGTTCCAAGTATTTTGAGTTCAGCGACTTAATTTCTACGGTGTATTTTGCTTTGGCACTTTCTTTGGTTCCTAATCCAAAGCCCGTCATGGATTTTATCATATGCAAAGGTAGCGAAAAATGGTTAATTCCTTCACCAGCAGGAAAAAACTGTTAACGAGCGGCAATTTTAACATTTTTTTGCATCCCAAATGCGTATGATTTGTTATGTTTACGATGAATAAAAATGAAAAAAGAGCATCTAAATATCATTTCTTTTCTCTGCTTCATCTTATTGATAGCATCATCACTAGGTTGTATTGCGCAGGAAGGTCTCCAAGGTATTGTGGTAGAAAAGGGGACACCTAAACGTGTCGCTGAAGCAACCATCACCAATAGACGGACCCTTGAAAAGGCCCTTTCCAATAATGAAGGTGGTTTCGTTATACCTGCAAAGCCAGGCGACACACTCATTGTAACAAAATATGCCTATTCATCGGAATATTATACCATCGTTGATCCCAAAAACATCGTTGTTAATTTAAATCCAATTATTGAGCTTGAAACGGTTACCGTTACGGGAAAAACACGAAAAGATGAACTGAAAGACATTATGGACGATTATCGGAAACAGGGAGTTTATAATAACGGTAAAACGAAACCCCTCCAATATGTATTTAGCCCCTTAAGTGCGCTATATAATACCTTTAGTAGATCTGCTAAGAATGCACGGCGATTCAGTACCTATGCGGAAAACGAAATACAAGAAACAGAGATAGACAAAAAGTTTAACAAATACAATGTATCAGAAATTACTGGTTTGGAAGGAGAAGACCTAACAAACTTTATGGCGTTATATAGACCTACTTATAACCAGTCAAGGTACTGGAACGAATACGATATACGCGATTATCTTAAAATCTCTCTTAAAAAATTTGAGGAAGACGGTAGGCCTAAAGCTGATACCTTGCCGAAACTTAATATTCCTCCTCAACGATTAAACGAAAAAGAATATTAAGTATTAAGTAGCCAGAATAATTGCTCTTCGGTTAATAGTCGAAAATAGTTATCAAGTCAATCTCTTGAAGTTATACTGTTCATAAAGTTTATCTATTTATAGGATATATGTTAGTCTCCCATTTGTACAGCTCTTGTGACCAAGTACCGATAGCCGATGTTATAGGCCAAAAGCATACAAATAAAATTTTCTTTTTACGTGGCATTGTTTTATCGAATAATAGTTGGCTAATTTGCGATTTGAGGAGGAAACTTTTTGGCATTTAGTTTGTATACTTTTTAATATATCAAAAAACAATACAATGAACATATCAAAAAACATAGCAATTTTTGGCATTGCCCTAGCAACCTCCGGCATGTTATTCACGGGATGTAATACAGTAAAATCATTGAATAACACACAAAAAGGTGCGGGTATAGGAGCTGCCGGAGGAGCAGGTATAGGAGCATTAATAGGTAGTAAAGCGGGCAATACTGCTGTAGGTGCTATTATAGGTGGTGCCTTAGGCGGAGTTGCCGGGGGATTTATTGGTAAAAAAATGGACAGACAGGCTGCAGAGATTGAACGCACGGTAGATGGTGCGGAGGTAGTGAAAGCCGGAGAGGGCATTATCGTTAAATTTGATTCAGGTATTTTGTTTGGTTTTGATCAAACAGATTTACGTGCAGAAGCCCAAACGAACATTAAAAATTTGGTAAAATCTCTGAACGACAATCCCGACACCGATATATTGGTTATCGGCCATACGGATAATAAAGGGACTGAACAATACAATCAAGGGCTATCCGAGCGCAGAGCCAATGCCGTTAAAAACTATGCAGTATCGCAAGGTTTAGCTTCTGGGCGTGTAAAAACAGAGGGCAAAAGTTTTAGTGAACCTATTGGCGATAACGATACGGAAGCAGGTCGTGCGCAAAACCGTCGGGTAGAAATTGTTATTGTTGCAAATGAAAAAATGAAAGAAGAAGCTCAACAGCAAAGCTCGTTGTAGTTTTACTTTCTATTGAGGATTTTTAAACCACATACAGGCTGGGCATACCTTAAAACGTATCCCGGCCTTTTATTTGAACCGCCAACTAGAACTCCTCCGGCAGGATAATTGTTAAAAAATCCTAATTCATATGCCTAACTGTCAAAAATGCTTAATTTCACCTGTTAAACACAAAAACCTGATCTATGGACCGGCTTTATGTCTTAATTTTCCTTTCGTTTATCTCTTTGCCATTATTTGGGCAGAAACGTGCAAAACAACAAAAGCCACAGGTACTCGTTTATGGACATTGTGTAGATGCTTTTTCGGCAGCTATGCAAGCGGCGCAATCCGGCGTGGAGACGCTGTGGGTTGTCGATTCCTCGGCCATTGGAGGGGACGTCATTATGGGAGGGAACAAAAAAGTCTCTGCCAATAAGCAGCTCGATGTAGGCACATGGGCACTATTCTTAACAAAATTGGCAAACGCCGAGGAGCTAGCCGATTCGACCGCCATTGCGGCCAAAAACAATATCCCTCCACGCATCGCACAAAACACTCTAGAAGCGATGTCGGATACCATCAATCGTTTGCAGTTGAAGAAAAATAGTAAAATCGCAAAAGTACAACGATCAGGAAAAGGGTGGCAAGTACAATTGGATAATGGGGAAAAAATAAAAGTTTTAGCATTGATAGACGCTTCCGTAAACTCCGATTTATACCAATATGTTCATTCGCAAGAACGACAAAACCAACAAATAAAAACCACCATTCCATTCGATCAGCAGAGGCAGGTGGATTACAGCCAAACGATCTATCGAACGGGTGTTGTTGTAGGTAACCTAGCAAATGACGTTTTTACTATTCCGATGGCAAGCATATTCCCCGACAGTATCCCAAATTATTTCGCAACCAGATCTTTGGAGGGTATATATGAATTACTTGATGATCCTGTTAAAGCCATTCCCTTATTAATGTTACAGGCACAAGCCTGTGGCGCAGCCGCGGCATATTGCGCTTTTTTCAAAACCACTACCGATAAAATTAATGTCCGGACCTTGCAGGGCGAGTTACTGGCGTTTAAAAGCTTTATCATTCCCTTTCAAGACATACCACTTCAAGACCCGCACTGTACAGCAATACAACGCGTAGGAGCTACTGGCATTCTACAGGGCGTATACACTACTTCCAATGGGGTAAACAGCTTCATGTTCCAACCAGACAGCCTTGTTTCTTCTAAAGAAATAGAACCTATTATCGAACAGCTTTATACACGCAGTCAAATCTGGTTTAAAGGCAAAGACATACCTGTTCTTAAGCTTAAAGATCTATTAAACCTTATAAAATACGTTGCTAACCGCGGCGATGAGTTAGATGCTGAGATAGAAAAAGGATGGTCCAAACGTTTTAAATTCGACCAATCGTACGATTTAGGAAAGGAATTAACCAGAAGAGAATTAGCGGTTTTAATAGACACCTATTTACAACCATTTAACGTGCGGGTAACCAATACAGGAGTATTTCAATATTGAAAGATATGTTATTTTTTAATCAATTGCTTATTGAAGGTATTCAAGCTTTCCTTTAACCGGAAGGTTCCCGCAAAAAAGTAACCAAACTTGGCGAAGCGTTCTCATGAACCGCATGAACCGGGCATTTAATGAGTAATACCATAAAACCAGGTGCTAATCCAAAAAGCCCCGTGACGCGTATATAAGTTTAATATAAAAAGGGTCTGCAAAAATTTAAGTTTTTTGCAGACCCTTTGGCTATTGACAGCGAAATTTATCGCCTCTCTACTTATCCAATTAGGGGTTAATCCAATTTCCACCTGATAAACGCCTCGATTGCTTCGTAATCCGCTAGTCCCAGAGCATCGTATTTTCTAGCCGTTTCACTCGTTCTATCTTCTGCACGAACCCAAAATTCGCGAGCGTCATCTCCAGGGAATACCGGTAAGTCTTTCTGAGACTGATGCTTAAATATTGCATGTCTTTTTCGAATTACCTCTTGAGGAGATAGCGGAACGGCCATTTCAATTTCATGAATTTCAAACTCATGCCAAGCACCTCTATATAACCATAACCAGCAATCCTTCGTCCATTCATCTGTTTGTCGCAGCCTCACAAGCGCTTCTAAAATAATGTCAAAGCACACTTTATGTGTTCCATGAGGATCGGCAAAATCACCGGCCGCAAATACCTGATGCGGTTTCACCTTCCGTAACAACTCCATGGTTTGCTGAACATCATCTTCATAGGAAACTTCTTTGGAAAATTTACCTCTGTCATAAAAAGGAAGATTCTGAAAATGTATATGCTCGTCTGGAAGCCCGGCAAAACGCGCACCCGCAATCGCCTCCCCTTTGCGAATGAGTCCCTTTACAGTCCTGATTTCTTCAGTATCTATCTGATTAGGCTTTTTAGCAGCAATAAACTTTCTGGTATCAGCATACAGGGCATCCAATTTGCTGGTTTCTACATCCAAAGATTTTATAAAATCCGTAGCAAACTCAAGATACCTCAGCACATCATCATCCCATACGGCAGTATTCCCCGAAGTTTGATAAGCAACATGTACGTTATGCCCCTGATCTGCCAGCCGAATAAATGTCCCACCCATGGAAATTACGTCATCATCTGGATGTGGAGAAAATATAATAACATTTTTCTTCGCTGGCACTGCTCGCTCCGGGCGTTGACTATCATCTGCATTCGGTTTACCGCCAGGCCATCCGGTAATGGTATGTTGTAGCTGATTAAAAATATCTATGTTGATATTATATACAGGCCCTTTTTCTGTTGCTAATTGAGCCATGCCATGGTTATTATAATCTTCTTCGGTTAATTTCAATATCGGTTTGTCAACCGCCTCTGCTAACCAGATCACAGCCTTTTTTATTGTTTGCGAATCCCAAACACAATCCGTCACCAACCAGGGCGTATTAAATCGTGTAAGTTCGCTCGCAGCCCCCTCATCCAAAATAAATTCTACGTGGTCTGAAAGCTGTAAATAAGTTGCAGGTACATCGGACGAAATTTCGCCTTCAACCGCTTTTTTAACAATTTCTGCTTTTACAGGATTCCAAGCCATCAATATAATCTCCCTCGCTTTGAAAATGGTTCCAATACCCATGGTGATCGCCTTAGTAGGCACATTTTCCTTTCCTCCAAAGTCGCGAGACGCGTCACGGCGCGTGAGATCATCTAAGGTCACCAATCGTGTTCCTGAGTTAGGCGCAGATCCCGGTTCATTAAAACCGATATGTCCGGTACGGCCAATACCTAAGAGCTGAAAATCCAGCCCTCCCAACGCCGTAATTTTACGCTCATACTCTACACAATAAGCCGGGATATCTGCCAAATCCAGCGTCCCATCCGGGATGTGTACATTTGCTTTGTCGATGTCAATATGATCAAACAAGTGCTTATTCATAAAGGTGACATAACTCTGCACAGCGTCCGGCTGCATAGGATAATACTCATCCAAATTGAATGTGATGACATCTTTAAAGCTCAATCCTTCTTCACGATGAAGACGTACAAGCTCAGCATACACTTGAACAGGAGTTGCTCCTGTAGCAAGACCTATTACAGCCTGCTCACCTTTTGCTTGCTTTTCTTTAATTAATGTTGCGATACGGGCAGCAACTGATAATGATGCCTCTCTAGAATTTTTGTAGACGCTCACGGGAAGTTTCTCGAAACGCGTTTCTTCCAATAGATTTAATCTAGCCATTTTTAGGATAGTTTCATTTAAGGTGAGAAGCAAAAATAATGAAATAATGTTTTGATCGTAGTACTTTCATCATGTTTTTAATTTAATTTTGGTTCTATACATTAATCAATCGAGTGCGTAAATTTTTCCAATTTTAGAGAGAGAACATAATGATAGCAAAACTCGCAGAAATTGCAAACAAACAAGAACGGACTATTTTAGGTATGATGTCGGGCACTTCTCTCGATGGGCTGGATCTAGCCCTTTGCGTTATCCGGGGAGCAGGCAAAGACACTTCGTTGGAAGTACTCCAATTTAAAACAATATCCTATGCACCCTCTTTTGTAAAAGAAGTAAAAGCTATTTTTTCAAAACCTAGGATTGACCTGGCTAAATTATGCGCCATGAACGCAATCATCGGTTCTACTCATGCCGCGATGGTATTAGATACGTTGGAAGATTGGAATACACCTAGGAAGGAGGTCGATTTAATCGCCTCACATGGACAAACCGTTTATCATGCGCCTCAATCCCTCACAGGCAATTATCACGTGCCAAATAGCACACTACAAATTGGCGACGGCGATCATGTAGCGGTGAAGACCGGCATCATCACTTTATCAGATTTCAGACAGAAACATGTGGCCGCAGGGGGGGAGGGCGCCCCTTTAGCTGTATATGGAGACAGATTACTCTTTTCGCACAAGGAAGAGGATCGTTTCCTACTGAACATAGGTGGCATTTCCAATTTTACATACCTTCCAGCCGCAAAATATGATACAGACAATTTACTATCAACTGATACAGGTCCTGGCAACACATTAATGAATCACTACATGCAACAACACTTTAATCAAGCTTTCGATGATGATGGCCAATTTGCTTCCAAGGGCACAGTTCACCCGAAATTACTCGAAGCGCTATTTGATCATTCATTTTTTGCCCTTCCAACGCCAAAAACGACCGGTCCTGAGCTATTCAACCTAGCATATTTAACAGCGGCACAAAAAAACTCTTCTACACAAAAGTTAGCACATGAAGATGTCATGGCTACTTTGGCGGCTTTCACTGTCAATAGCATTGCCCTATCCATCGAAAGTATTCAAACAAACGATACCATAAAAAAAATCCTTGTAAGTGGTGGCGGTTTTCACAATTCAAATTTAATGTACCATCTACAAAAAAGGCTCCCATCTTATATCGTAAATCCACTGGACGAACTGGGTGTTACCAGCGATGCAAAAGAAGCAATCTTATTCGCCTTGCTGGCTAACGAAACAATCGCAGGAAACCCACAAGGTATGATGGGAGGAATAGGGGCCCCAACTGTTTCTTTAGGAAAGATAAGTTTACCTTATTAGTAGACAAACCTATTTTCGTAGCTCCTTTGTAAAATTTATAACCGCAGCGGAAGGATCTTCCGTTTTCATAAAATTTTCACCAATAAGGAATGCTTGAAAACCAGCGTGTTTTAACTTTCTAATTGTACCAGGATCGCTTATACCACTCTCCGACACTTTGATATATTGGTCGGGAATTTTATCCACCAGATCCAGAGAGTGCTGGATGGAAACAGAAAAATCTTTCAGATTTCTATTATTAACGCCTATTGCGTCTATTTCGGCATAGGTGTTTCCTACAAGCTCTTCTTCGTTATGTATTTCAAGCAGTACATTTAAGCCTAATGCCTTTGCATATTTTGAGAATCGTCCTACATCCTCTTTTGACAGCACTGCTGCTATGAGCAAAATAATATCTGCGCCATAAGCCTTTGCCTCTTCAATTTGATAAACATCTAGCACAAAGTCTTTTCTCAATAGAGGAATATCTACTTGTGATCTAGCCTCCTTTAAATCATCCAATGATCCCTTAAAAAAGAAAGAATCGGTCAGTACCGAAATAGCCGAGGCTCCGGAAATTGCGTAACTTTTTACCACTTCGTTCAGCTCTACGCTATCATTAATAATACCTTTTGAAGGAGATGCCCTTTTAAATTCAGCTATCACCCCTGTTCGCGCATTGTCTAACACAAAATCACGCAGCCTATAACAGGTTCGGCCATAAAGTGGTGTGTTTTTTAGTTCTTCTAAACTAACTTTTTCCTTTGCTTCAGCTACCTCTCGCTTTTTTCTTTCTATAATTTTATCTAAGATATCCATCTATTTTCAACTATTCACTTGTACTTAGTAAACTTGTTAGTTTGCTATCAATCAACGTTTCAACCAATTCTCAATGATTTTTTTTCCATGTACACTTAATACAGACTCTGGATGAAACTGTAGCCCTTTTACATCATACGTTTTATGCCTGAGCGCCATGATAACCCCTTCCTCGTCCAATGCAGTTATTTCCAACTCGCTAGGAAACCCTTCTCTGTCTACTGCCCAAGAATGATAACGACCAACCATAAAAGATGTTGGTAGTCCAGAGAATAACGGTTCTTCCTCATCAATCACTTTTAAAGGTGTGGCCGTGCCGTGCACAGGTCTCTTGAGGTTAAACAATTTGCCTCCATACACTTCTGCTATTGCCTGTTGCCCCAAACAAATACCTAGAATACTTTTTGAGGTGCCATATACCCGAATGACCTCTAATAATAAGCCGGATTCTTCCGGAATTCCCGGTCCAGGTGATAAAAGAATCTTATCATAAGCAGCCACGTCTTCAATGTTAAATTTATCATTCCTTATTACGGTACAATCCATTCCACATTCCTGTAGGAGATGTACCAGGTTAAAGGTAAATGAATCATAATTATCTACCACCAAAATCTTTGGTTCGGTAGCAAGTTCGTTGTGTATCATTTTATATTTTCAATCACTATAAGCAGTTAACTTGCTTTTGAATCCTAAATGCTTTCTGCTAAAGCTAACGCCTTTCTCAAAGCTGCAATTTTATTATTAACTTCATTCAATTCGCCTTCAGCAGAAGAATCTGCGACGACGCCCCCCCCTGCCTGATAGTGCAATCTATTTTTTTTGCTCAGAAAAGTCCGAATCATAATCGCATGATTGAAGTCACCGTTAAAACCCATAAACCCTATCGCACCGCTGTAGAAGCCACGCTGTTGTTTTTCGTATCTGTCAATGAGCTGCATGGCCATATGTTTAGGTGCTCCGCTAAGTGTACCGGCAGGAAATGTATCGCCAACCACATCGAATGAGTTCACCCCTTCCTGAAGCGTGCCTGCAACCTTAGACACCAAGTGGATTACGTGCGAATAAAACTGCGCTTCTTTGAATGATTTAACGTCAACACCCACACAGTGTCTGCTCAGATCATTTCGAGCGAGATCTACTAACATCACGTGCTCGGCACTTTCTTTTGGGTCTGATTTCAATTTTTCTGCAATCTGTAAATCCTCCGTCATGCTCCCTGTACGCTTAAATGTACCCGCGATAGGATAAATGCAAGCTTCCTTATCTTTTATTGTCAATTGTGCTTCTGGCGAAGAGCCAAATAGTTTAAAATCTCCATAGTCAAAATAGAAGAGGTAAGGAGAGGGGTTCACCGATCTTAGGCTGCGGTATACGTTAAATTCGTCACCGAGAAATGGCCTACTGAAAGCTCTGGATGGCACAATTTGAAATACATCTCCCCGAAATATATGTTCTTTGGTCTTTTCCACTAAGGCCATATATTCTTCATCAGTCTTATTAGACGTCTCGTCGCCATTCAATTCAAAGCGATACTCAGGAAAGTTTTTGTTTTGTATGAGGTATTGAATTTTGTCCAACCCATCGTCTGGTTGCGTTCCATAGGTATGTTCAAAGATATAAAGCTCATTACGAAAATGATCAATTGCGATTACATATCGATATATATGATACTGCAAATAAGGGATATTTCGAACGTCATCTATCGGAGTATGGAGCGTAATATCTTCAAAGTGTGCGACTGCATCAAATGTAAAATAACCAAATAATCCGTTTGAAATGAACTTAAAGGGCGGCTCATTTACTACCTTAAAAGACTGACGAAATAAAGAAACCTCTTCTCGTAGATTAATACTATTTGCAGCCCTAGCTATCTTTTTGCCATCGGGATAATATATTTCTAAGGACTTCTCATCTAATGTTATGCCGGCCATCGGTTCGCAACAGACATAACTCATACTGTTCTCTTTACTATGATAATCCGAGCTTTCCAACAATAAGCTATTAGGGAAGACATCCCGCAGTCTCAAGTAAATGCTTACGGGAGTTGTGGTATCTGCTAATAGTTTTTTAAACCTTGTCTTTAGTTGATATACATTCATTTATATTTTATTTTATCCGATTCAATACACACAAAAAAACCCGACGAATTACGCGTCGGGTTCTTTTAGGCTATGGTTGATCAATCTATGCCATTAATATATGCTCCCGGCGCTGCGTTTTGCATGCCACCACCAGTTACGTATATCTTTAGTTTCGACTGTCATGATGAAGCAAACCTAATATAAAATTTCAACATTTCAAACTTTGTGTAAATTTTTTATGACTTTTTTGATTGCCATCACTTTTTGTTGGCTGTACCTTCTCACTTAAAAACCCCAAAATGTTATAAACCCTTTATTTACAGCCATTAAAATTGCAGCCATAATAATTACAAAAGCAATGGTGTAAAATATTGCTATAGATTTGTGTTTAGCAACAGCAGTAGTCCCTTTCTTCGATTTAGCATGTCCTATGGTAATTAAAATCACTGCAACCACCATCATACTGATATGTTCTACCGTCCAGTACCGTAAGTTAGCTGTTCTCATAACCGTACCCATATCATTGAAAGTAACCATGGTACTCAGAGCATATAAAAAGAGACCAACAAGCAGTTGTACATGTGTAGCTATTAAGGTAAATAAATTGAGTTTTCTATTACCTTCGGTATAGCTTTTTTTCCCTAGAAGCCCGCCTATAGCCGTCACAATTGCCAATATCAATAATATGAGTACCACATAACGTAGCCCCGAATGCAGATGTTTAAGTCCTGTGTACATATTGTTTAGTTTTTGTCGTTGCCTACAAAAATACAATCTTTTTATGGCATTTCTCCCCCATTTTGGTAATCATCGGTATCTTCTCTTTTGTCATCTTTCTGATTTAAATCGCGGTTTCCAAAACGATAAGAGAAGGTAACCATCACCACCGGACCTCTCATCCATCTTCTCTGAAACTCTCGAACGAATTGTGCCGTAGACTGCTCCCCACCAAATCGACGCTGGTTTAGAAGATCGCGCACATTAAACAGAATACTACCCTTATTATCAAGCACATCCATTTTAACCCCCGCATCCAGCATAAACATATCGATAGACCGTCCTTGCGCCATTACTCTCGGCGCCATATAATTTGCCCGCATCTGTGCCGTCAAATTTTTTGCTATTCTTCCGTTTCCGGTAAGATTAGCATCCCAATTTATACCGCTGTTCTCAGGAACTCCGAACTCTTCGCTTCCTTTAAAGGCTAAATAGTTCCCGTTAAAATTTGCTGTTACATCAAAACGGGGACTGAGTGTAAACTGAGAGATGAGCTCAATTCCTGTTGCTTCATTTCTGCTGATATTCTGGAATCTTGAAAAGGTTGCATTTGTTTCGCTTGAAGCAGAATCAACAATCATTTCGATTACATCGTTAGTTCTACGGTGATAAACCGAGGAGGTAAAATTAACCTTATCCCATTGCTTAGAGTAAGCCAATTCAAAAGAATGTATATCTTCAGGCATAAGATTAGGATTACCTTGGCGAAGGTTCATGGGGTCAGAAACATTAATGAAAGGATTTACCTGCCATCCACGGGGCCTATTCACTCTACGCGTATAACTCAACTGGAGGTTTTGGCCTTCGGTCAGTTCCTGTGTAAGGTATATGCTCGGATAAATCCTGAAATAATCCAAGCGTCCTCTTGCAATGCGATCATCAGGAGGCAGTTCAGGATCGAATGAAATGTATTCCGTATTAAGATATGCCTGCTCCGCCCGCAACCCAATCTGATAACCAAATCTGTCCGTTAATTTATTTTGGTAGTTCGTATATAGGGCGTGAACAATATCTTCCAGGTTAAAGTCATTGGTTATTCCATAATCTCTTACCCAACGGCCACTGTCGGGCAGAAACATGTCAGAAAGCTGTTGTTCTTCACCCCTACGAATAGTCGTTCGATAACCGGCCTCGAGTTTTTGTTCCTTACTAAAGGGCAAAGTATAATCGATCTGGATATTGGTATTTTTACCATCCTCATAAGTATCATTGATTCGGTTATTGTCAATTGGAATAGCTGCATTCGATGCCGACTGTTCAAAAGTTTGTATACCATCCTCCTTACTTCTCCCATATGAAAAGTTCGCTACTAACTCTTCTCCTTCACGCCTGAACTCTCGCTTAAAATCGAAACTAAGCTCGTAGGCAAAATCATCTTCATCCTGCCTAGTATAGCGCGGGCTGGTACCGATAACACCGCCCAATGTATCATAGTAGGTATAAAATAAATCTTCCGAACGTACATTATCCCTTACATTCATGTTACCAGATAACCCAATGGTTGTTTTTTCATCCAGGAAATAGTCCGCACCCAAACGTATCATATGACTTAAACCGGTACGGGCATTCTCACTGGTGTTGAATACACGCGAACCATCGTTATATCGGTTATCATTAAACCCGTTACCTGGAGAATTTCTTCTCCTGAAGTTGTAACCGGCGAAGTAGTTAAATTTTGTGTCACGATAATTCAGATCAAGTCCGGCGTTGTAATTATGGTAAGACCCGCCCCCTGCACGCACCATGCCGTTAAAACCTGTACGCACATTCTTTTTAAGAATAATATTGATAATACCTCCCTGACCTTCCGGATCATATTTAGATGAAGGGTTAGTCATTACCTCCACTCGTTGAACCGAATTAGCCGGAAGCGATTCTAATAGGTCATTGATATTACTTCCTGCTAAGGCAGACCGTCGGCCATCTATCAGAATAGTGACGTTACTAGACCCTCTTAAACCAACATTGCCATCCATATCTACGGATAGCGAGGGTACATTCTGTAATAATTCTGTTGCGGTCCCTCCCTCACTTACAATACTCTGCTCTACATTAAACACCTTACGATCAATCCCCATCTCCATAGCTGGAGGTGTACCGTCGATTACGACCTCTTTCAACAAGGTTGATGAAGAGGGGCTTAGTCTAATATTTCCAAGAGATAATTGTTGCCCTGAGCTTATGCGGACGGCAAGCTGTTCATAAGCATTATAACCAACAAAACTTGCACGAATAATATAAGTACCTGCCGCTATTCCAGTAAAATTAAATTCTCCTTTTTCGTCTGTTTGACCACCTTTCACAGCTTGCTTATTTTGTTGATTTAGCAAGGTGACGCTCGCAAAATCAATAGGCTGATTATTAACAGAGTCTATTACTCTCCCACTTATGCTCGTTTGGTCTTGAGCATGCCCACGCACTCCTAAAAATAGGATTAAAAATAACGCTACATTCCTTAGCAAAAGTACCTTCATTGTATTTACTTGTTTTTAGTTGTTCTGACAGGGCCAAAATTAATATAATCAATCAGGGTATGACTTCATTTTATGTAATAAGATTAACCAGTAACACCATTATTACAGTTATTGCCGTATATTTACCCACATGCTCGTGAATACTGTACCTCAGCGAAGATTTGACTACGAAGCATATCTATCGTTTGTCAAAGAACTTTTAGTAAATAATTCAACAACTGGACCCGATCAATCCGATTTCCTTGTTAAATTCACTGCTTTGAATTTAACACGTATGCAGCGGATTGTAAAGACATTCATATTTGAGGAAGAACTTCAAACGATCATTAGTCAACTAAAAAAGAGATATCTGTTTATTGTTATTACGGAAGCGTGGTGTGGTGACGCTGCTCAAATATTACCGATCATCTACCATATTGCCACGGCAAACCCTACCCACATTGACCTACAGTTGGTACTTAGAGATGAAAACCCGTTGTTTATGGATAAATACCTAACCAATGGAACCAGAAGTATTCCAAAGTTAATTATTTATGATCTAGCAACAGCAAAAGAAGTAGTTCACTGGGGTCCCAGGCCTAAGCAGCTACAATTATATATAAATGACCTCAAAGCGAAAGGATTAGATAAAGAAGAGTGGATAGAACGCGTAATGCTTTGGTACACCAAAGATAAAACGATAACAACACAGAAGGAGTTAGCTGAGCTACTTGACTCAATGGAATAAAGTTTTATTCTCCATTATGAATATAGTATCTATTCAATACTTACAGTCAACCCCTCCTCTTTAAGTATTTTACGATACACATCTACCTCTGTAAAAGTACCTTCTAACACCGCACATTTACCTTCGTTATGCACCTTCCATGCTATTTTTTCTGCCTGACTCTCGCTGTAATCCAAATACTTCATCAAACAATTGATAACATGTTCAAAGGTGTTAACTTCATCGTTCCATAAAATCAACCGATGATATTCCTTTGTTGCTGCAAGGATTTCTTCCAGTGTAAAAGTTTCTTCCTGTACCTGTGTATCTGCCATTATCACCCTTTAATCACAAAATTAAATAAAATGCCACGCATTCATGAATACCGTTGATAACAATTAGCATGAGTAATTGTATTTTGTATGCAAAAAAATGCAGACAGCATATAAAATGCAATTTGTCTATCTCTCCTCTGCCGTTGAGAACCTATTTTAACAGAGGGATCAAGTATACCTAACTAAACTTACTTTTTTGACGGATATATACCTATATACAGGCATTGCCAATTTTTGTTAAATATTTTTAACAAAAATACATAAAGCTCCTTAAAAAATATAAGCAGGTGCTATTTAATTGTAATATTAATCGGAAATCGGATGGTTTTCATCTCTCAGCCTCCCTTTGTTTTTTTTATCTGCGCGGCCAATTGGTCCCACAGTTTTTCAGGAACGGCTTCAAGCGCACTAAATTGCCCCGCGCCCTGCAACCATTCTCCGCCATCAATGGTTACGACTTCTCCATTGATAAATCCAGCATAATCAGACATCAGGAAAGCGGCTAGATTAGCAAGCTCCTGATGCTCGCCCACTCTTTTCAAAGGGACACGCTGTTTGAAATCAAATTTTTCCGCTAAATCTCCTGGCAATAAGCGGTCCCAGGCCCCCTTTGTTGGGAAAGGGCCAGGTGCTATAGCGTTATTCCGAATACCGTACTTTCCCCACTCTACTGCGAGAGAGCGCGTGAGCGCAAGCACTCCTCCTTTTGCCGCAGCAGAAGGCGCTACATACGCCGAACCAGTAAAAGCGTATGTGGTTACAATATTTACAATGGCAGCAGGTTGCCGTTGACTTATCCAGTGTTTACCAAAAGTTAAACTCATGTTTACTGTACCCTTCAATACGATATCAATAACCGTTGAAAAGGCATTCGCAGAAAGTCTTTCAGTGGGAGAGATAAAATTTCCAGCTGCGTTATTTACCAATCCATCTACATGACCAAAGGTATTAACAGACTTATTCAGCAAATCTTCAATGGCCTGTATATCTCGCACATCACAAGCCAGCGGCAAAACTTGTTGCCCTGTTTTTTTCATCAGCTCCTCTGCAGTTCGATCTAAAACATCTTGTTTTCTACTGGCGATAACTACCTGTGCCCCAAGCTGCAAAAAATAAGTGCTCATCGCTTTTCCGAGCCCCGTTCCGCCGCCAGTTACCACTATAACCTTCCCTTGTAAGGCATTTTCACGCAAAGCGCCATTACTAATATTCATAAATTTATTTTCCCTTTTTAAGATTTTCTATAATGGTTTTTAACATCGATCGCGTAGAAGGTTCCCACCATTGTTTTAAAACCATGTCGATTGCCTCGGTAGGATCTTGATCAAAATGCGTGATAAGCTCTTTTCGCATATTCAACTTACTTTTTTGCCACGTCTCCCAATTAAGTTGGATATATTTTTTCATTTGCTTTTCCACTGCTGTATGTATTTGGTTAGCGGGTACCATCTCGTCAACCAAACCAACTTTTAACGCACGCTGAGGTTGCAATAAAGCCCCTTCTAGTAAAAAGCGGTATGCCCTTGCTCTTCCCAGCCAAAAGCTATAGAGATCAAAAATACTATCCGGAACAATAATTCCAACGGGCACTTCATTCAAACCAATGACGTAATCCCCCTCCACCATCACACGATAGTCACAACATAAGGCCAGCACACAACCCCCAGCTGGGCTGTGCCCTCCGATAGCGGCAATGGCGGGCTTACTAAAAGAAACGAAAGCCTTAATCAAATCGAGAAAATGGTGCCAAAAATCCTTTATCTGATCGTGATCGTAGTTATATAAAGTAATCAAATCCAGTCCGGAACTAAAAAAACCTTCTTTCCCATGCAAAACAAGCCCTCCAATGTTATCATCTTTCTGAATAATTTCCAAGGTACCCTTTAACTCTTTTACCATCTCATCGTCGATAGCATTCGAACTCCCTCGGTTCATGATCAAATGAGCAACACGTTCTCTGACTTCCAGCTTTAAATATTCCATATATTAATTTCTATATTATTTTTTCTAACTAATCCTTTAACAAAGCGGCATAGGCACCACCGTTTTTCACGGTACATCGCCATTACTCGACCCTAATATAACGAATCACTCTCCCAATGTGACCTTCAGTATCTAATCCTTCAACAACAATCTGATACATGCCCGGTTCGTCGGCCGTATAAAAAGATATAGCTGCTTCTCCGTTTTCATTTGTCACGATATCGGGTTTCCAATAAATGGTAGAACGAAGGTCGGACATATCCCCGTTTTCTGCCTCAGGCGTACTATAATCAGGCGAATAGAATTCCCTTATCTCATAAAAGCCTTGTGGACTAAAAGTGGTAATTCCGGGAGTAAAGAGTTCCCTACTGAAATTCCTTGGTTGATCTCCTCTTCTCGTGGTAATAATTAACACACCTCCACTGCCATACATACCGTATATAGCGGTATTTCCAATCGTTCGTAACACTTCTACTGAGGCCACATCAAAAGGGTTGATGATGTTGAGCGCAGACGCATCCATATACATTCCATCCAATATAATTTGCATAGGCTGGTTTTGCGAGCGCATGCTATAGGGAATACCATTTCTAAAGATCACACCTACTAAACGCCCATTTAAACAGACATCCAACGTAGGGCAGCCGTTAAAAAAGACTTCATCGCCGCTAATAATTTGATCAGCTCTGCCCGGACCGTTTAAGTTTGCAGAGTATTTGGCCGGATTTTCCTTTTTATCGCGCACCTCCACCTCTTCCAGCACAATACTCCGTTCCAAAAAACCATATTTCTGTAATTCTTCAAGCGATTTATCCGTATCTTCCAGATAACTGCCCAATGACTGGTTAGCGTCGACCGTAACATCAGGTGAATTTCTATTCTGCGACACTTGTTGTTTTGGAACTTCATCTAATTTAATTTCCACATTTTTTCGCCCCCTGGCATCCCTAGCCTGTACAACAAAGTTAGTGCTATCATAAAAGATAATTTTATCAAAATTGAACCGGCCATCAGGGCCTGTTAACGTATCCATTACAGAAGCATTTTGTGGCGAAATAACCGTTACCTTCGCTTTGTCAACCGGATCGCCGTTAGATTTGGTAATCGTTCCGCTTATTCTTATCTCTTTTTCCGACTTATAAGATAGTTCCGGCAGGTTATCGTCCTTTATATTTTGCCAGAAAGATTGATCTGGGAGCTGTGTTAACATTAAGTTGTCCATTTGCCGTTTTATCGCTGCGTTTTCCTCTTCAAAATAATAGCCAGGCCTTTCAATATATCCCTTGGTATCTGTACTTAGTAATAGTGTAGACAAAATACTTATCTCTTTTTTTGCGCTATCCGGTACTTTATCCATATTCGTTACGGCAATAGAAAAAGTGCCCACCCGTGTGGAATCGTTAATTCCTGTAGCCTTAATCTTTAGATCAACTTTTTCACGCCGGGTATAGCTTTGTTTGTTAGCTTCTAACTGCAAAGGCAATATATCCTCCGGATTGATATTAAAGATCGCCCTATCGGCAACCAAATCCATTTGCTCATCAAGGAGCGATATTTTCACAACACCCGAAGGAATACTTTTTCTAGGTATGCTAACCGTAAGATCGCTTTTTTCTAATTTACTCTTAGCTGCATAAAAAACCTGACCGTTAGTTTGCGCAATCACAGAAATTTGCTGGCCTTTGATGATGGATGGAGATGCCGCAACCTGTATCCAAACCGCATCTTCAACCGCATTATTCACGGCTAAACCAAAACCTTCTTTTAAGGGGGCAGGTAAGTTCGTTTTTATCTGCTCACCGTCTTCAAATTCCACCACGGCAATATATTCACGATCGGCTGTTGCTGCTAATGAAAAATTGCCCATCCCCGCGTGGTCACTCGAAAAATCTACGATGCGCTCCCCTTCGCTTTCCACATAACCAGTCACTTTAGCTCCTTTTCCCTCACCTTGAGTTGCTTTAAACCCTACTTTACTAAAAATATTGCTTAAAAGGGCTCCGCTTTCAGGATAGAACTGTACAGCATGTGCAGTTGCCGCTACTTGTATCGGGATGCGCTTAACGATGGGCGGTCTATCCATGTTTTCTATGTGTAAGGTAAGAAACCCTTTACGCACATCGACACCATCTTTACTCGCAAAATCTAAATTCAATGTGCCGGTTTCATCAAATTTCGCTTTTCCCTTCGCTGTACTTTTAGCGTCCAATTTTATTTCATAGTTTACCTGCCTTTCACCTACCGGTTCACCATTGAGATCTTTTAACTTGATGATACTATGTACAATCTCTTGCTCCTTTTCATTTTTACTTAAGGTAAATTCACTGGAGGTAATCAAACCGTCAGACATGCTGTTACCGATCACAAAGGTTTTATCGAAAAAAAAGTCGTCATCAAAATTTCGCATCCAGTTCGTATAAGCACGCACACGATAACTACCTTCTGCCAAAGTATCAGGTAATTTAAAATCACCTACAGCTAACCCGGAAATTACCGGCAACCTTCTCGACTGTACAATTTCATTACTATTATTAATGAGCTCCACATACATAATTTTACTGACAGCAGAAAGAAAGTTGAACTGACTTACTGTTACGTAGGCCTTAAACCAAATATCTTCTCCCGCCACATAATATGGCTTATCCATGTGTAAGTAAACCTTTTCTTGTGGATACTGCTGCTGATATTTTTTTAAGTTCGCCAACATACCATTAAGCGCATCGCTAGTATCTGTTTTTTGCTGAGCCAGCAATAGACAGGAAGGAGATATCAAAAGCAACAAAAAAAACAATTGTTTTCTCATCGGGAGCGGCGTTAACAGTTTATTTTAAACAAAAAACAACAAGAAAGGTTTATAGCGATCACCCTCAGTATATAGATTTTTTTTGCGAAAATCAGCAGCTCCGAATAAAAAGAGTGACCAAGGGAAGGGAAGTCCACTAAAAAAAATATCTTTGTGAGGTCATCAAATAAAATACAATGAACATTCTATTAATCGGTTCGGGCGGAAGAGAAAGCGCCTTTGCTTATAAAATTTCACAAAGTCCGCGAAATACTCAGCTGTTTATTGCGCCGGGGAACGCCGGGACAGAAACGTACGGAAAAAATATAAACATCAAAGTTACCGATTTTGAAGCAATAGGCAGGTTTGTCATAGAAAACGACATCAAACTAGTTGTGGTAGGCCCTGAAGAACCCTTAGTGAAAGGTATACATGACTTCTTTCTAAACAACGAGCAGCTACACAAAATTCCTGTTATTGGCCCTCAGGCCCAAGGGGCACAATTAGAAGGCAGTAAAGATTTTTCTAAACAATTTATGCTTCGGCATCGTATACCAACCGCCCATTCACGATCTTTTACCAAAGACTCCTTGCAAGAAGGATTAGCGTATTTGGCAGACAAGCAGCTACCCATCGTATTAAAAGCTGATGGTTTAGCCGCAGGTAAGGGGGTACTAATATGCGCTACGCTTGAAGAAGCGAAAAAAGAGTTGAAAGCGATGTTAGCCGATGCCAAATTTGGAGCGGCCAGCAGCAAGGTAGTTATAGAAGACTTTCTTCAAGGCATTGAACTATCGGTTTTTGTACTTACGGATGGCAAGGATTACAAAATATTACCGTCGGCAAAAGACTACAAACGTATCGGGGAAGGCGACACCGGGCTTAATACAGGTGGGATGGGGTCAGTTTCTCCAGTTCCCTTTGCGGATGACGCTTTCCTAAAGAAGGTTGAAGACCGTATTGTTATACCCACTATCGAAGGACTTAAGACTGATGGCATCCCTTATAAAGGCTTTATATTCATCGGTTTAATGAACGACGACGGCAACCCCTATGTCATTGAATATAATGTACGGATGGGCGATCCCGAAACAGAAAGCGTTTTGCCTAGAATAGAAAGTGATTTTGTAGAATTACTACTGGGTGTTGCGGAAGAAAATTTAGCACAGAAAACATTAAAAGTATCCGAAAAAACCGCAGCAACGGTAATGTTAGTTTCGGGAGGTTATCCTGGAACCTATGAAAACGGCAAAACCATCACGGGCTTAGAAAATATTAAGGAGTCCATCCTCTTCCATGCAGGCACTACCTTATCTCATGATGAAGTAAAAACTGCAGGAGGACGTGTACTAGCGGTTACCGCACTTCGAGATAACCTGCTCGATGCATTGCAGCAGGCAACGGCCGATGCCGGCAGGATATTTTTCGACGGTAAAAACTTCAGGAGAGACATCGGTTTCGATCTTATCGATTAGCTCTTTATTTTTCCCCTTTAAAGGCTTATGGAATAAATTGACTATCTTTTTCCATAGGCCTTCTCTTAAATAAGCCTCTACCAATCTTTCATTCATTTTCGTTCATTATATGAACAAGGTCACTTCTTTAGATTCTATTTTCTACTATTGTAAATCTGTCACCTTTTGTTGACTTGTGTTTTCCTTCAGGTCGACTACTGATTTATTAAAAAATAAACGATTATGAAAAAAAAATCTCTACTCCAAGTGTTTATTTTCCTTAACCTGTTTCTAGCGGGACTAACAAGCTGCAAAAAGGAAACAACGTTACCCAACTCCGAGGAAGATATTGAACTCCAAGAGGTAACATTCAAGTTTAAAGGCTTCTCTTCCGTTATTAAACCACTAGCTACTACTGCTCATGCCAATCGGCAAGCAGCGGGTATGAGTTTTTCCCAACAGCAGAATTTCAGTAACACACTTAATGCATCCGAAACATCGTATTTATACTTTTGGTCGTTTAACAGCAGTAACCTGCTCCCCGACGTCGCTATTCACCGTGCCGGTTCGGGGATTACGCTTGAATCTGAAGATGATCAAGCATCTTATTTTCCTGGATACGGTAATGATCAGTTTCCTGCAGGCTACTGTCTCAGCACCCGTGGCACACAAAGTCTGTTATTCGCAATGCCCCTTAACGAGGTATCAGAGCTTAGTAGTTTGGCCTTAGACGTTGGAAGCTCAAACACCGGCCCAAAGAATTTTGGGATTTACTATTCGGTTGATGGAGGAAATGAATTTACCTTAATCTCAGACGACAACCAATTTACCAATATGAATGCCCAGGCACGTAATCAATTTACCTTTGATTTAAGTGAGTTGACCGACGCCCTTGATGAGCCGGATTTCCTGATTAAGATCGAACCTTTTGCAGGTGATCGAGGCTCTGCAGGTGAATATAATGATAAAACAGGAACTTTTCGGGTAGACAACTTTCGACTATCGGGCGTTTTCGATGGCGAAATTATTGATGATAAAGAACCTCTTATCAATCAAATTCATTATTATATTTTTAACGCCGATGACCATCAATTAGCTACCGAGGGTATATCTGCATTAGATGAAAAAACGGAAGAAGAAAACCAGCTTTCCATCAGATTGCCTTCAGGTACTTATTACGCGTTTTTCGTTTCCAATACCTCCTCAAAGGATTTATTGCTCCCTGCCGAAATAAACCAGGCTTCTGATCTATATATTGCCAACCACTTTGATAATGCCCAAGCTATTATTTTCGGCGCAACCACGCCAACCTTTGACATGAGCACGAATGTACAATTAGATGTAATACTGAATAGACATTTTAGCAATATTTTGTTTGAATTTACCGATGAGGAGGATCTCACGGAAATCGGTGAAATCCATATTAGCCGGGTACATGAAAACATTACCTATACTCCCTTTGGCTCTCCGGAGGCACAACCTATCACAGACGCAGCGACTATCCGGTTTAGCACCCCCTTTACCGATGGGGAAAACATCATAAGTTTCAATCAGTTTCTTGGCGAAACAGCAGTTCCACTAGAACTTGATTATGAGATAACGGTGTTAGACCAACATGGAAATCTATTGAGGACGTTTGCTCTGCAGGGTAAAGCTCCAAATAACGTACAACTCATATTTAAGGGCGAACTGCTCTCCGGCACGGACCGCACAGGTGGATTTCTTATAGACTGGAATCATCACTGGGACGACACAATTACCGAGTCATTCTAAAAATTAGGAATCGATAGTTCTGCAATGTTTTACCTCATGGTATTCTTATTACTGCTTTACAGTAAGAGGAATATCGCTGGTTTCTTATGCAGATCTATCTTTCTTTTACGCCACTGTGCTATGGTCTCTGTAGTAATCAGCTCGTCGGAAGCAGTTATATTACATGCTACACACAGTTTTGTTTTTGGCGAGCACACTTTCAATACTTCCTCTAGCAATTGGTTGTTTCTAAAGGGCGTTTCCATAAACAACTGTGTCTGATGGTACCTTTGAGCCAGCTGTTCAAGTTCTTTTATTTTCTTCGATCGGCCCCCTTTGTCTATAGGTAGATAGCCATGAAATGCAAAACTCTGCCCATTTAGCCCGGAAGCCATTAATGCCAAGATCATAGCATTTGGTCCTACCAATGGTTTAACAGGTATACCCAGTTGGTGCGCACGCATGACAATGTCCGCGCCCGGATCAGCAATTGCAGGACACCCCGCTTCACTCATTAGGCCTACATCCTTACCCGCAAGTAAACCTTGGTAAAAATGAGACTGATCGTTTTGATGTCTCGAGTGTTTACCATAATCGTGTATAATCAGCTCACTTTGGGCTATTTTCAAATTCGCCAACTTCAAAAATTTACGGGCACTTTTTTCGTTTTCTACAATATACTCATCAATGGTATTAATGGTTTCCGTTAGGAAGGGCGTATAAGAAACGGCCGCTCCATTTTCTGTCAACGGTACGGGTATTAAGTATAAAGTTCCTTTGAGCATAATACAAAGATGCATTTTTTGAATAGAATTTCACTATTTTAGCAAGGCATTAAAAGAATACCGAAGAAGCATGGAAGATTTAAATTTCTATGAAAGTGTTTATGCCTTAGCTCGGCATATTCCAGAAGGTAGAGTTACCTCTTACGGTGCTATTGCTAGGGCATTAGGTCGTGAAGGCGCAGCTCGAATAGTAGGGTATGCGATGGGAAACGCAGGAAAAGCAGAACCACCGGTTCCTGCACATCGTGTATTGAACAGTAAGGGCGAGCTCAGTGCCAAAGCCGCTTTTGGCCACCCGAATCTCATGCAGCAATTATTGGAAAACGAGGGTGTGCAAATAAAAAACGATCGTGTGATAAATTTTAAATCCGTTTTTTGGGACCCCTTAGTAGAGGACATTATATGAAACGTTGTGCTTGGTGCGGAAATGACCCGTTATATGTAGCATATCATGATCGGGAATGGGGGAAACACGTTAACGATGATCGTACATTATTTGAGTTTTTAATACTCGAGTCTGCACAAGCAGGTTTAAGCTGGATAACCATCTTGAGAAAAAGGGTCGGCTACCAGCGAAACTTCGCAGACTTTGATGCGAGAAAAGTAGCGTCTTTCAGCGATGAAGACGTAGAAAAGATTTTACAAGACCCCGGTGTTATCCGAAATAAAGGTAAGATTCAGGCAACCGTCACCAATGCACAGATTTTTCTTAGCATCCAGAAAGAGTTCGGATCGTTCTATGCCTACCTCTACTCCTTTATGCCAGATCAGTCACCTATCAACAATGATGTTAACGATTATGGAAACTTCATGACCACCTCGCCCGAATCTGACCTTATCTCAAAAGATTTAAAAAAAAGAGGCATGAAGTTTTTCGGAAGCACGATATGTTACGCATTTATGCAAGCGGTGGGAATGGTAAACGATCATGAGGTAGGTTGTAGTTTTAAATAAATTCTCCTTCGATTATCCTTCTAAATTGTTCCAACGATCGGGCTAAACTTATTGTATGGTAAGCTCTTCAGCCATAGTCAAACCAGCTTAAACTTATAAAAAAGCCTAGAATGATCTATTCTTAATAAATCCAACAGAGGATACCATACACCTTGATCTCGATAGAATAAAAAGAAAGGAAATATCCTTTTGTTATAGTGGTATTAATGGTATAAGTTGTCTCCATAATAATAAAGCAAAGCATTCGCTCAAACACTCATTGATCAACATTGCGAGAAAGAATAATGCTAACTGTTTTCTCGTAAACAAATTGGCAGTATATGTATTATTAAAACATTTTTTTAATAATACAGAAAAAGTAAGTAAAAAAGTTAAGAGATATAAAACAAACCGATAGTGCGAACAACGGAAATAATTACCATACACCTTAAACGATTTCATAATCGAAAAAGGCAAGCTTCATTCTACACCATGGATAATATTAATAAATTTATTAAATCACACAGCAATAGTGTAATTTTACATATTCGTCACCATCATTTCCACTTAGGCAAGTATAGAATGGTTGAATCAATTTATATTTTATATTTACGATGTAGAATAGTACTGACGTAAAACAAATTATGAACTAAAATGAATTACTGGATCATGATGAGGCCATGGCGTGAAATTGCTAAAGCACCTCAGAATGGTTTAACAGTACGAGTAAAAGCAGAAAACTTTGATTGAGAATCTTACATACAATGATTTGGCCATTATCATCGCGTGGCCAGATGCAACTATGAGAGGTGATGAAAACTGGATGATGTTTTTCAAAAAAATCGGACTAGTCAAAAACCTGAACTTCAGAGTTGGTCACACCGCCATCATCTTGGTCGACCCCGAAACCAAACGCTTATTATACTACGATTTCGGCCGATATATTTCACCGAGGGGTTACGGCAGGGCAAGGTCAGTACTTTCCGATCCGAGACTCCGACTCCACACCAAAGCCAAAATCGACCGAAACAACCAAATATGCAATCTATACGAAATCATGGAAGAAATGGACAGCATAAAGGAGATCACCCAAGGTGTGGGACGCATATATTTTTCGGTGGCAGAGGGATTGTCGTTTATCAAGGCAAAGAAGTATGCAGATGACTTGGTCAAGGAGGGCTCCATGCTCTATGGAGCCGTTGCCCGTGGCAACAACAATTGCTCGCGGTTCGTCACCCGACTCTTAGCAAGCTCATCCAAAAAATACGGCCTCTTCCACGGTATCCGCTATCCAGAGACGATCAAATCGAGTCCGATGAGCAATGTGGTCAACGTAAGAAGGGACCGACTTGTTTATCTTTACGATGATCTAAATGGGTTGAAGCGCATCCGTATGTCTCGTTTTCAGTCAATAGCCTTCTTGCTTCAGCAGTTATATGACAACGTTTCTACCAGGCGTGCATTGTCGCTTCCCGACGATACGATTATAGGTGCAATGGAAGCGAGTAAAAGGCCGACTAGCCTACCAGAAGAAGCACAGTGGCTCGGCGGTGTGGGAGAAGGTGCCTGGTATTTGATTAAGCCGAATGGCCTGGCCGGACACTTCGTCGTTTCGCGATATACTGAAACAGGCGAATTGGAATATGAACGAATATTCAGAACAGAAAGCCCCTTTGATATAAATCAATCTTTCGCTATCACTTATGACAGTCACCTCTTATTTACCACCATCATCCAGGGTAATAATATAATACGCTTACATGCGCTTACCGATGATCAAACTGCGGAAGAATATTTACCGGTTGAGTCAGAAGACCACAAATTGAAACGCTCTGGTTAATATCATTTTCATTCAAATTGACAGTGCCTCTTAATAAGCTCCCTGCGCTATCCACCTGTGCTTCACTCCCTATTTAGCCCCTGTTTACCCACTATTAGTTCACTGTTAGTCCGCTTTTACTACCCTAAAGGCGGATATACAGGGGATATACCGTGGATAGGAGGGGACTAGGACCTGAAGGAAGCTAAGCAGGTGGTAGCCATTGTCTGGCATTACCTTTACGCAAAATATATTTGATTTTAACACTTAAGCGCCAGCTCAATAAAGAAAAAAGCCACCTTACCTACGAGTAAATAAATTTTGTGATGTATCTTGCGTAGGATATTTAACTTTTCGTAAGCACCTATGCACAACGAGCTAAGACGTCATATAGAAGAAATTGTACCGCTTACCGATAATGAGTTTTCATTGATTACATCACATTTTACCTTCCAAAAATTCAAGAAAAATGATTTTTTGATTCACCAAGGAGAAAGAGTAAAACATACTTATTTCGTTATTTCCGGACTTTTAAAACTTATCTATCACGATGAATCCGGAAAAGAACATATTCTGTCGTTCGCAATGGAAGACTGGTGGGAAACCGATTATCGGGCCTTTTATACTACATCCAATGCCACTATGTCTCTGCAGTGCCTAGAAGATACCGAGGTTCTTCGCATTACCTTGGAAGACTACCTTCATCTGTGCACTATTTTACCAAAAATCGTTTCATTTTTTCTTGAGAAAGCAACATCCGGGCATATTGCATCCCAACAGCGCATACTATCCCTCCTAAGTTCGAGCGCGCAGGATCGATACGAGCAACTGCTTCATCGCTATCCTTCTTTATTTCAACGGGTATCTAAAACGCTGCTTGCATCTTATCTCGGCGTTTCAAGAGAAACGCTTAGCAGACTTACTTTATGAAAATTTGGTCTGTATAAATAGTGACCTATGTCACAGGAACCTGGACCTAAATCTCCTCATCTTTGTAGTATCATTCATAATTAAAATAAAGAGAGAGATGCAAAAAAGAATCATTAATCCCTGGACATGGTCAGAAGACCGAGGATATGTGCAAGCAGTAGAAGTAAAACAAGTAGAAAGCACATTGTATTGTGCCGGTCAGGCGGCAGTGCTTTCCGATGGAACATCTAGCGATGCAGACATGAAGACTCAAATGAAAATAGCATTGCAAAATTTGGAAAAAGTCATTTCCGAAGCAGGTTATGAGTGCAAAAACATCGTTCGTTTAAACCTTTTTTCAACATCAACAGAAGAACTTTTATCGACCTGTTTTGATGTTTATGTAAACTGGGCTAAAAAAAATAATGTACAGACTGCTCTTACTGCTATGGAGGTAAACTCACTTTACGAAACACTCAATATTGAGTTTGAGGCAACGGTAGTCAAATAAAGACAAGTTGATTTTTATACAGACACCTCGTTCGTAAGACTTTTAGCTACAGGACCACTTTTTATGGGGCTTTATATGAAAACGATTGGTTTTGTAATGGCGGTGTACTTGATTTAGAATAAAGAAAATGAATAAACAAGTATTAAACCTTATTACACCTAAAAAAATAAACCCCGAAAATAAAGCGTTTTCGGTTTTTTGTGGAGAAATAACTTGGTAAAGGTTTAGACCTTTAAGAAATCAAATATTTCTTCGAAAAAAGTTCAATAGATTTAAGAGATTAGACGATATAACAAATATTACCCTACCTACGTCAAAAAGAAAATCATTTATCTTTGACGGGGCTAGGGTTTTTCGTATACCTTTTTGAAGAATATTTTTGAACTTTTTTTCTCTGCCTGACTTGTAAGTAAGGGTCTAGTTCTTCTTGATTATATCAAAAACCCTATGCCATATCCATTGGGGGCCTTTATTTTGGAACGGTCGTCATTCGGAAAAAAATTCAATGAATGAAGAATAACCGTCAGACCGAAAAAAAGAGATGGCTAAATTCAAAACTGATCTATTTTGTCTTGTCCGGTACTTCTTTTTTGGATTCGGGCCATACTTATTTTTTTGGGGCGTTCTTGGGGCAATTTAAACTTGAATCAGTTTCATTGCCCCTATCTTATAGAATCCGGTCATTATCAAGAGAATTAAGTCTGTAAGGCCGATAATCTTGCGGAACTGTTTAGCCGAAATGCCTTTGGACTCATTCCCTTATTGTTCCTGAAAAATTTGTTGAGATGGCTTTCATCGGTAAAACCAAATTCGTCCACGATCTCGCCCAATCTTTTATCACTGTGCACTAAACGGTGCTCGATCAATGTTTGCCGGTATTGCGTAATGTACCTTTGCAAGGTGCTGCCGGTATGTTGCTTGAAATACTTGCCTAAATAATTGATCGAAACGTTGAAGTGCCTGCACAAGTACTTGGCGCGGAGTTTATCAGGATAATAGATATTGGCTTGTATAAAATTGAGAATATTTGCCGCCCTCTGGTCAGCACTCTCGGAAAGCTCAAGATGCAGGAATTTGGCGATATTACGCGCTACCAGCACAATAAGCGTGTTAATATACTGATGGATCAGTTCCTGATTATAAATATCGAAGGTTTCATATTCACGTATAATGGCATCAACCAGGGGCTTTACTACCTGTTTATCTACTATATTTTTCAGGATACAGCCAGGTTTATGATTAGCATTCTGTAAAATGAACTCCAGTTTTCGAATATTGCTTGTCAAAATACCTGACGCTCTGATATAAATATCATTGAACCGCAAATAGAAAAAAGTAGTCGTGCTCTTCACATCAAACGAATGGCAATCTTCGGGTGTGATGAGAAACATATGGCCCGGCTGGTAAGAGAACTGGCTTTGATTAATACATTGAATGCCGGTCCCTTCTACTATATACACTAGTTCAAAAAAACTATGCTTGTGGCTATCACGCGGACCTTCATCCAACGTCTTGTATTCTATCGAAAAAGGTTCGTGCAGATCTTCACGTTTCATAACATATACTGATTTATGGCAAAAATATACCAAATATATTTACATTTTTAAGTATAACTTTACTTTCACAAAAAGATAACATTATTATGAAAGTATTTATTCTGAATTCCCCTGGTGAAGTAAGCCAGTTACAATTAAAAGACATCGATAAACCAGCCATTCAGATCGGCGAAGTACTGGTACAGGTTAAGGCCATCAGTATCAATCCTGTAGATGTTAAGACCCGTGCTGGCAAGGGCGTTTATGGACGAATTAAAGATCAAACCCCGCTGATTTTGGGCTGGGATATTTCAGGTGTGATCACAGAATCAAAAGCCGAACAGTTCAAAACAGGCGATGAAGTTTTCGGCATGGTAAATTTCCCTGGTCACGGAAAGGCTTATGCTGAATATGTTACGGCACCGGCATCGCATCTTGCTATCAAACCGGCAAACATCTCACATGAAGAAGCGGCGGCTTCAACATTGGCAGTATTAACTGCTTATCAGGTAATAGTTCATAATGCCAATGTTCAGGCAGGTCAGAAAGTGCTGGTTCACGCGGCCGCAGGCGGTGTAGGCCATTTCGCCGTACAAATAGCCAAACATCTTGGTGCTCATGTAACAGGTACATCATCTGCCAGAAATGCGGATTTTATTCTATCGTTGGGTGCTGACGAGCATATCGATTATACTTTATACGACTGGGCAAATCATCCCGGAGAGTTTGATTTTGTTTTAGACACCGTTGGCGGTGATACGATCGACAAATCGCTTTTAGTGACTAAAAACGGAGGAACCGTAATCAGCATTCCAACCGGTTTAAATGAAGCGGTTACCGAAAAAGCAAAAGCCAAAGGCGTTAAGGGTTATTTCATTCTGGTTCAATCAAACGGTAGCGATATGCAAAAGATCGCAACGTTGCTAGAGAAAGGCATTTTGAAAGCACATGTTTCATCAACATATCCATTTGAACAAATGGCAGATGCACATTTACAGGTGGAAAGTGGTCGTACCGTAGGCAAGGTTGTGGTTACCCTTTAAGCTATCTTATAGCAATGTTAAAATATAATAGCCGCCACAGTTGTGGCATTGTTCATGGCGGCTTGCCAGAACAATCGGCAGGGTAATGAAAAGCGTTGCCGATCTTATTGGTATTGTACTTGCTTATCCTTTGTCATAAAGGTGTAAATTTCAAAAGTTTACTTGTAGGTGTTTAGGTAAATTCCTAAATTTGTTGAATGAAAATGCTGGAAGTAATTAAATCGATATCTAATCAAACTCGTCTGAATATCCTTACTTGGTTGAAAGACCCTGTTGCTTATTTTCCGGCCGAGGAGTTGGCTGACTACAAACCATCATTAGGTGTCTGTGTCTCCGATATTGCAAAAAAGGCAAAAATGTCTATTCCGACGGTTTCAGTTTATCTTAAAAATATGTCAGCAGCAAATCTTTTGGTGTCGACAAGAAAAGATCAATGGACATATTATAAACGTAATGAAAAAGCAATACAACAGTTAGCTCAGTTGATCAAAGATAACTTATAAAATTTTTTTAATATAAAATTAGGAATTTACCTAAATACATAAATAACTAAACACAAAAGATCATGAAAGCAGCAGTGTTAAACGAATTCGGCTCGGTAGAAAAGTTTGAAATATTAGATGTCCCAACCCCAAAACCGGGATTTGATGAAGTACTTGTAAAAGTATTGGCGACATCAGTGAATCCCCTGGATTTTCAGGTCCGCCGGGGGGATTATAAAAATGAGTTGCATCTTCCGGTTATCACCGGGCATGATGTGTCCGGCGTGATCGTAGAGATTGGAACAGGGGTCAAAAATTTTAAGGTCGGTGATGAGGTATATTACACTCCGGAAATCTTTAAAGGGCAGGGGAGCTATGCAGAATATCATGTTGCCAAGGAATCCATAATCGGTATCAAACCGAAAAACGTAAGCCATTTGGAAGCCGCGACATTTCCTTTAGCAGCCGGTACTGCCTGGGAAATGCTCTATACCAGGGCACAACTTAAGATCAATCAAACGATTTTGATACACGGTGGTGCAGGCGGCGTCGGAATACCCACTATTCAAATGGCAAAAGCTATGGGTGCGACCGTTTATACGACGGCGAGAACTGTGCACCATGAGTTTCTCACAGGATTGGGAGCGGATCATATCATTGACTATGAAAAGGAAAATTATATCGATGCGATCTTAGCGCTGACAGATAATAAAGGCGTGGACGTTGTGATCGATACAATAGGCGGTAACACACTTTCGGACAGCGGTAAGATCTTAAGTCAAATGGGACAGGTCGTAACATTAGTTGATATTGAAAAGCCGCAAAACCTGATCCACGCGTGGGGGAAAAATGCCACTTACCATTTTGTATTTACCAGGCAGAGCAGAAACAAACTGGACGAACTCACCAAGCTGATAGAGTCCGGAAAGCTGAAGCCTGTGTTAAACAAAGTTTTCCCATTGTCGGAAATAGGTAAGGCACATAGCCTACTTGAATTTAAGGAAGGTGACGAAGATTTCTATGGTAAGGTCGGTGTACAGATAGGTAATTAAAACAGTCATTAAACAAAGATCAGATATGAGTAATCAGGATATTTTTATAAAGGCGAACAAAGCTTTGGCGGAAGGAAACTATGCCAAATAATGCAAGGCGCAATTTTATGAAAGAAGAGATTGATGTCGATGATTTTAACATAACTAAAAAAGGAATGTAACACAGAGCTTCGTAAACTAGAGGAAAAGCTGAATGAGTTGCTTTCAAAAAATCAAAACCAAAACGTTGGAGGCCTTGCTTGATATTGTAGTAGAACGGTACACAAACATCGATGAAAGGTTCGGGAAGGCCGAAATTGAAGAGAGGCGGAGTATCATAGGTTCAATGTACCCTGAAAATATATGCTTCGATGGAACAGAACATCGAACCGCCAGGTTGAGCGAGCCCATCGGAGTTTTCTTACTGATAAACAGGCAATTAAAAGGCATAAAAAAATGGGAAAAGTTCTTTAAAATTAAACCTTTCCCATCAAGTAGCCCCGACGGGAATCGAACCCATATCTAAAGTTTAGGAAACTTCTATTCTATCCGTTGAACTACAGGGCCCCATTAAGAGATGCAAACTTAGATAAAAATGTTTTTAATTGCAATTACGCTGTATTATTTACCGTTTAAGTTGCGGTACCCCTACAGCGTATATGATGGTAAACATCGTTTTATTATATTCGCTTTATCAATATCACCATATCGTCATTATAGTTTTTATTTATACTAGTATAGTTAAATAAGATACTTTTCTGTCGGTTAAACATTTATCTTTGCAGCAACAAAAACGAAAAAATTTTATTATGAGTTTAGTAGGTAAAAAATTTCCGAACATCACTGTAGACGCCATGGATCACATGGGCGATGATTTAAAAATAAACGTATTAGAAGAAGCGACTAAAAAAGGTAAGAAAGTGTTATTGTTCTGGTATCCAAAAGATTTTACTTTTGTTTGTCCTACAGAGCTACATGCTTTCCAGGAAGCTTTACCAGAGTTTGAAAAAAGAAATACTATCGTTATAGGCGCATCATGCGACACCAACGAAGTACACTTTGCTTGGCTAAACACCGCAAAAGATAACGGAGGTATTGAAGGCGTTACTTATCCTATTTTAGCAGATACCACCCGTAACTTAGCAAATGTTTTAGGTATTTTAGATATACAGAAGGCAGCTTATGATGAAGAGCTAGATTCTTTAATTGTTGAAGGATCGAACGTTACATTCAGGGCCACTTATCTGGTAGACGAAGATGGAAAAATTTTTCATGAAAGCGTAAACGATATGCCTCTTGGTAGAAATGTAAAAGAATATTTACGTTTAATCGATGCTTACGCGCACGTTCAGAACTTTGGAGAAGTTTGTCCTGCTAACTGGGAAGAAGGCAAGGAGGCGATGACCGCTAATCGTGATGGCGTAGCAAATTACTTATCTGCAAACTAATAACATTATGTTACAAGAATTAGAAAGTGATAATTTAGCAACTATCGTAACCGATAATGATATTGTGTTTGTACAATATGCAGCAACCTGGTGCGGTAACTGTAAAATTATGAAACCAAAATTTAAAAAATTGGCTTCCGAAAATGAGGGTATTCCTTTTGTAATTGTTGATGCCGAAAAGCTTCCTGAGTCCAGAAAGCTCGCGAATGTAAGCAACCTGCCTACCTTTGCAGCCTTCAGAGGTGGAAAGCTTATCAATCAAGTGCAAACCAACAAATTGGACGCCTTAACACAATTAGTAAATGAAGTTACCAGTAATTAAGCATTTAACTCAATTCATTGAGGAGAATGATGAGGATTATGTCATTGAAACGATTGAAACACTGGAATCCCTAACAGAGGTTCCATCATTAAAAGACGAAGAGCTGGATGTAATTGGAGAGCTAATTTCCAATATGTATGGTGCCGTAGAAGTTAATAAGTTAATTAAGGAAGAAGGCATGGAAAAAAAAGACGCTCTAAATGCTTTTATGAAACGTGTTTTAGGTTCGATAGACCAATAGAGAACTTCAGCTATATTTAACAACGAGCGGAACATTTCTAAATGTTCCGCTCGTTGTTTATCCTGCAACCTTAACCTGTATAAAACCACAACTAACAGCAACACAATGTTTTCCACAAAAACATGTTGAAAACGCTACAAGCTGTTGAAAACTAATTTACCGGAACGTTTTTATTTTTGTAAATTTACTAGTGTTAAAGGTTAATGCTTTAAGTCGCTTTTTAATGCCATTGTAGTACATTTCGACTCACGCAGTGATGTGTCATAACTTGAAAGCCCGCTTAAAGAACAAGATTTTTTAATTGTTAATTTACAGAAACCGTCGTGATTGATGCACGACGGTTTCTGTGTTAAAAGGGCTTTATTACTTTAATAAAAACTCCATTGAGGTCCGCCCAAAAAAATTAGCAGAAACCTGAAAACCTTTGAGGCAAATACAAAATAAAAATTAATATAAAACCATGAAGTCATTTGCGAGCGATAATTACGCAGGGGCCATTCCTGAAGTTATAGCATCTCTTATTAACGAAAACAATTTACATGCCCCGGCGTATGGAAACGATCAAACAACAAGTAGCCTAAAAAAATCTTTTGCTTCCATCCTCAATAGAGAGCAACTGAGCATGTACCTAGTCTTTAACGGTACAGGAGCTAATTTACTTGGTCTAAGCTGCATGGTTGATCCTTTTAGTTCGGTACTCTGTGCAGAAACAGCCCATATCTATGTAGATGAATCAACTGCGCCGGAAACCTTAATGGGTTGTAGGCTGCTACCACTAAAGGTTGACAACCAGGGAAAATTATCCGTCGATATTATCGAAAAGTCTATAAAAAGACAGGGGGACCTTCATCATCCGCAAGCGAAGGTACTGAGCATCGCACAACCAACAGAATATGGCACACTCTATACACTAGATGAGCTGCAAAAACTAGGTGAACTTACCAGACGTTACAAACTATTATTTCACATCGATGGTTCACGTATTTTTACCGCTGCAACTGCCCTAGGTTGCGAATTGAAAGATATTATTGCAGCCAGCGATGTGGATGTTATCTCTATCGGAGGAACAAAAGCGGGTATGCTCTATGGGGAGGCAGTATTGATTTTCAATCCGATTTGCAGTGAAAAAGCCCCTTTCCTTCACAAAAGAAGTATGCAACTTGCCTCTAAGAACCGTTTTATTGCTGCTCAATTTTTAGCGCTTCTACATCAAAAAACGTGGCAAAAATATAGTTCCATTGCGTTAGCGCGAACTAAAAAACTAGCCAATACATTAAAAAAATACCCACAGATTACCCTAACGAAACCCGTCGAAGTAAATGCTATTTTTGCTACAATGCCGGCTCCTTGGATTCCCTTGCTCCAAGAAGAATTCTCTTTTTATACATGGGATGAATCCATCCATGAGGTACGACTCATGTGCTCTTTTGATACGTTGGAAGATGAAATCGAAAGGTTTGACAAAAAGCTGTCTCTGCTAAATAAAGAGAGTCTCAGTTCTTATTTGTAAATTCGCAACGTATGTCAGATATCATTCAATTACTACCTGATTCGGTGGCCAACCAAATTGCGGCAGGCGAGGTAGTACAACGTCCGGCATCCGCTGTAAAAGAGCTGATCGAGAATGCTATTGACGCAGGTGCAGACAAGATTCAATTAATAATTAAAGATGCAGGAAAATCGCTTATCCAGATAATCGATAACGGTTGCGGCATGAGCGTTACTGATGCGCGCAGATGTTTTGAAAGGCATGCGACATCAAAGCTTCGTAAAGCCGAAGATTTATTTGCTATACGTACCATGGGGTTTCGGGGAGAAGCGATGGCGTCTATAGCAGCGATCGCACATGTAGAACTTAAAACCCGCAAACATGAAGAGGAATTAGGCACATCCATCACCATAGAGGGATCAGAAGTTATGAACCAAGAACCTACTGCGGGTCCGGCGGGAACAAGTATCAGTGTGAAAAACCTTTTTTTCAACACCCCTGCCCGTCGTAACTTTTTGAAGAGCAACGCGGTTGAAATGCGCCATATTATAGAGGAATTTCAACGGGTAGCATTGGCGCACCCCAAAATTTTCTTCACTTTGCACAGCGATGGCAATGAAGTTTTTCATCTTCCCGCGGAGGGGCTCAAACAACGCATCGTGCATATCTTTGGCAACAATTATAACCAACGCTTGGTTCCAGTTGAAGAGTCAACCACCATCATTAACCTAAATGGTTTCATAGGAAAGCCTGAGTACGCAAAGAAAACACGTGGAGAGCAATATTTCTTTGTTAATAATCGATTTATAAAAGATCCTTATTTAAACCACGCGGTACTTAACGCTTATGATGAAATTCTCCCGGCAGAAAGCTACCCTTTGTATGTCTTATTTATCGAGATTGATCCTTCGCAGATAGACATCAATGTGCACCCCACAAAAACAGAAATTAAATATCAAGATGAACGCTCTATTTACGCTATTATTCGATCTGCGATAAAACGCTCTTTAGGTAAATATAACATCACACCGAGTTTAGACTTTAACCAGGAAACCGGATTCAGCCATTTGATCTCGCATAAGAAAACTGAAGATATTGTCCCTCCAACAATAAATTTTAACCCACAATTCAATCCATTTGATACCGGGACTTCGTCCAAAGCGCCTAAAGATAACTTCGGCGGTCCGTTGGCAAGAAAAGGAAGTGGTATTCCTCAAAATTGGGATACGCTATACGAAATAAGTCATAAAATTACTGATCACCAGTTAATCTTAGATGCGCCAAATACCGGTACAGAACGAGAAATAGACCAGCAGGAAAAACCGGCCGGCAAACTTATTTTTCACTTACACAACCGCTTTATTTTATCACAAATCCGATCTGGATTTATACTCATTGACCAACAAGCTGCACACGAACGTATACTCTTTGAACGTTTTTTACAGCAATTAGAAAATCACCAGGGAGCCTGTCAGCAGAGCCTTTTCCCTCAGACCATCCAGTTAAGCCCTGCAGATGCCGAACTAATCGATGATCTGTTACCCGACATCCACTCATTAGGATTTCAGGTGAGGGCCTTTGGCAAAAACACCTTTGTGGTAGAAGGCATTCCCGCAGATATTGGTCCAGGCATCAGCGAGTCCCAGGTACTTGAACAGCTACTAGAAGCTTATAAAAACAATCACGCAACGCTCAAATTAAATAAACGCGAGAATCTGGCAAGAAGCCTCGCACGCAACGCGGCCATTAAATCGGGCACTCCTCTCGCTATTGATGAGATGAACGACATTATCGACAAGCTCTTTGCTTGTTCATCACCAAACATTTCCTTGAGCGGTAAGCCCATAATTAGTACCTTTACCCTCAAAGAACTGCTTGAAAGATTTGACAAATAATTGATATTTAAAAGAATATGCTCAACAACTCTTCATCGCCTTTTACAGGACTGCCTCCCATCGTAAAAAATTTGCTGATCATGAATATCGTGTGCTTTATTGGCTCACTCATATTTGAAAAGGCGACATTACTATTTGGTGTTTACTACCCAGATTCTCCGGCCTTCCACTGGTGGCAAGTGTTTACCTACATGTTCATGCACGGAAACTTCATGCACATATTCTTTAATATGTTCGCCCTTTTTATGTTTGGTCCGGTGCTGGAACAGATACTCGGCCCTAAGCGGTTTATCAATTATTATTTAATAACCGGACTCGGTGCCCTCGCACTGCAATTTGCAGTACAAGCTTATGAGGTAAACGCCATTACCGGAACAGTTGCGGCAAGCCAGCATATGGACGTCAATGTGGTACAACGCTCGGCCGTTGGACCGGCACTTCAAGGACTTGATCAAGACCAGATCAACACCCTACTGTCAGTCTATGTTATTCCCATGGTAGGTGCCTCGGGAGCTATTTTTGGATTATTAGTGGCCTTTGGGTACCTTTTCCCAAACACAGAACTTTATCTCATGTTTATTCCTGTTCCGATAAAAGCTAAGATATTTATCCCGATTTATATTATATTGGAATTATTTTTAGGGGTATCAAGATTTGCAGGCGACTCGGTAGCACATTTTGCCCACCTCGGGGGGGCACTATTTGGCTTCATACTAATAAAGCTTTGGCGAATAAAACGTCCAACATTATGGGGTTAAACACCTCGTTAATTACTAAAAACTATGAAGAGATCTTTTTTAGGTGAATTGTACTTTAAAGCATTTCAGTCTGGCAATAAGCTTAACTTCTTTATAGCAATTAATACTATTATTTTCTTATTGCTCGGCATCCTTGCGTTAATAGATTTCTTTGCTAACACAACTATCGGTATCACCACGCTAACGCAGCTCGCGTTACCGGCAAGTTTAGAAAAGCTGATCTACCGACCCTGGACCATACTAACCTACATGTTCACGCAAAATGGCTTTTTTCACTTTCTATTTAACATGTTATGGCTTTATTGGTTAGGTATTATTTTCCTCAGCTTTCTAAATAACAGGCAACTTGTATTTGTGTACCTCGCTGGTGGGTTTGTAGGCGGACTTATTTTTCTTATACTCTATAATGTGGTGCCTGCTTTTTATTCCAGCTCCGCGCTACTTGTTGGCTCTTCAGGCAGTGTATATGCAGTAGTGATTGCAACGGCAACTTTAGTGCCGGATTATACCATTCGTATGCTTTTCTTTGGCAATGTCCGCCTCAAGTATTTAGCCATAGCGTTTATTGTTTTAAATTTCCTCGGTTTAGGCGGAAGCAATATTGGAGGAAGCCTAGCTCACTTGGGGGGAGCCTTGCTCGGCTTTTTATACATTAATCAATTACGTAAGGGTACCGACTGGAGCAGGCTGTTTAAAAATCAAAAGAAAAGATTAAGAGTTGTAAAAAATGAACATCCTCCGCGAAAGAGTAAAACGTCCTTCACCAACCAAGAATATATTGACAGTATCTTAGACAAGATATCCAAATCCGGATATAATAGTTTAAGCAAAGACGAAAAAGAGGCCCTTTTTAATGCAGGCAAGCAAGACCAAGATTAATCACTCGATGCATGAGCCCTAGAAGAAAGAAAAAAAAATATGCGAAACGGACTCGACTACTGTTAGGGTTAAACTTAATGGTATGCATTGCCTTGCTCATAAGCTATTTAGCTCCCTATTCAGATCCTCAAAAATATTGGCCTATTGCGTTTTTTGGTATAGGATACCCTTTGTTGCTTATCGTTAATATTCTTTGCGTGGTCTTTTGGCTTATCAAAAAATCAATATATCTATTCGTTTCCCTAGTGGCAATATTGATTGGGTATAAGCCTTTAAAAAAACATGTTGGTTTCCATTCCGGCCCTAGCCAGGAAACCATAAGCAACCGAGATTCTACCGACCTACGCGTACTCACATACAACGTACACCTGTTTAGGGAAAATGATCATGACACGCAACCGAAGACCAAAGAAGAAGTTACGAACCTGATTAAATCGGTAACACCAGATGTGGTATGTATACAAGAATTTTATACGAGAAAAAAAGGCATACATAACATCAGACAAAGTATCACTGGCGCGTTAAACTTGCCTTATAGCTATTTTCACGCTGTTGTAGAGAACGAATACGAAGCTTATGGGCTGCTCATCGCATCACGTTACCCTATACAAAACTCCGGCTCTATTCCCTCTTATACGGGCAAGAAAACGCTCAATCGTGTCATTTATGCTGATATCGTTAGGCATGGTCGCGCTTTTAGGGTTTATAATGTACATCTTCAGTCTATCGGGTTTCAACCGCAGGACTATGCTTTTGTTAAAGATGTAAAAAAACACGCTTTTGAAAAAGATAATGTAACGTCAACCAAGAGGATAGGCGGTAGATTAAAACGTGCGTTTATCGAAAGAAGTGAACAGGCTAAACATTTACGCCAAGAGATTGACCGATGCAGAAAACCAGTTATCATCACGGGAGATTTTAATGATACCCCTTTATCTTATGCAGTAAATACTATAGGCTCCGAACTTAACAACAGTTTTGTCGAGAAGGGGAGTGGTTTAGGTAGGACGTATAACGGGGATTTCCCGAACTTTCAAATTGATTATATACTTTCTTCACGATCCTTTAAGGTGAAAGAATATCAAATCCTAAAAAAGAAGCTTTCTGATCATTATGCCGTGTGGAGTGACCTTCATTTATAATCCTAAATATGCCTTAAGACACATCCGTTCCTTAATATTTTGCCCTACTGTTCTTGATCTTAGGAACAATCGACATGTGCTTTATATAGGATATATGTAAACTTATAAGGAAACAGGAGATTATCCCCTTCATCTCCTATTGATAAACTGCTTTTGTAGATGAAATTTATTAAATTCGCAACGAGAACAACAAGCCCATTAACGAGCGGATCTGATGAACTAGTTTAACTGCTGCTTAACGTTCCGTCTAATGAAATTTTTTTTGAATGAACAGCTCTTTAGTTATCTATAATACACTTAGCCGAAAAAAAGAAATATTCACTCCGCTAAACCCTCCCTTGGTTGGCTTATATGTATGTGGCCCTACGGTATATAGCGATGTGCACTTAGGTAATTGTCGCACTTTTGTGTCTTTCGACCTTGTGTTCAGGTACTTACTATACCTTGGATATAAAGTTCGCTATGTTCGTAACATAACCGATGCCGGACACTTAGAAGGAGACCGCGATGAAGGTGATGACAAGTTCGCCAAGAAAGCTAAGCTGGAACAGTTGGAACCCATGGAGGTTGTTCAAAAGTACACAATAGGTTTCCACGATGTGTTACGTTTATTCAACACGTTGCCTCCAAGTATTGAACCTACGGCTACCGGACATATATCGGAGCAGATAGAAATGATAAAAAAGATCATTGCCAACGGTTACGCCTACGAAGTAAACGGATCGGTGTATTTCGATGTAGAGAAATACGGCGGAAGCAACGATTATACGATTCTCACCAACAGACAGCTTGAAGATATGTTAAATAACACCAGAGAGCTGGGTGGACAAGAAGAAAAAAAGGGACGCTTGGACTTTGCTTTGTGGATAAAAGCCAAACCGGAGCATCTCATGCGTTGGCCATCTCCTTGGGGCGTAGGTTTCCCGGGATGGCACATAGAATGCTCGGCAATGAGCAGTAAATATTTAGGTGATCAGTTTGATATCCATGGAGGAGGAATGGACCTAGCGGCCACTCACCACACTAACGAGATCGCACAGTCGCGGGCATGTAATCACACAAGTCCCGCGAAGTATTGGATGCACACAAATATGCTGACAGTAAACGGTGCGCGCATGTCCAAATCTTCCGGCAATGGTTTTCTGCCTCAGGAACTGTTCTCCGGAGACCATCCGCTACTCACCCGTGGTTACTCCCCCATGTCTGTACGTTTCTTTATGCTGCAAGCACACTATAGAAGTACACTAGATTTCTCAAATGAAGCTTTAGAGGCCTCAGACAAGGGATATAAGCGCCTCATGAGTGCTATTGCCCTAATACCTAAATTAAAAATATCCAAAACAAGCAGTGTAAATATCGACGATATAAGAAACCGATGTATTGCCGCTATGAACGATGACTTTAACAGTCCAGTTCTAATTGCTGAGCTATTTGAAGTGGTACGTCTTATCAATAGTGTCTACGACAATAAAACCAGTATTAACTCCGCAGATTTGGAGGCCCTAAAAGTCTTAGTGAACGATTTTGTTTATAACATCTTGGGGCTAACAGATGACAGTAATAGCACAAATGACGATTTAAGTAAAATAATGGAATTTATTATCAAATTACGTAACGATGCCAAATCTGCTAAAGATTATGCTACATCAGACCTCATCCGTAACGGATTGCAGGAAATCGGCATCCAACTAAAAGACAGTAAAGAGGAGACCCTTTGGAACAAATTATAGACAACAACTTTTAATTATTGGCATTAATTTTGGTTTCCTTGGAGCCTTAAAGCCCTATCGCCTCTAGGGGCAGACTTAAGTGAACATTTTTATGTTAAAAACACCTTACTTTATATTAATTCTTTTTACCTGTGGATTAAGATGTTATGCCCAACAGGGTGATCAAGAACAGATAAACCAGCTGATCAGCGCGGAGTACAACATGTCTGTGCTCGCAGCGAACCGGGATGTCCTCACCGCTTACAAAGCATTTAGTGACGAAAACACCATATTTTTCACTCCCGCCCCCAAAAATGGCCTTGACTTCCTAAAGAACAAACCTGATCTTCCAGATATCATGTCCTGGAAACCGGTTTTTGCTAAAGTTGCGAAAAGCGATGAGTGGGGATTTACCACCGGCCCTATCAATTGGCAGCGAATTGGTTTCAGTAAAAAATATGGGGAGTACCTGTGTGTATGGAAGCGTAATAGGAAAGGCGAATGGAAAATAGCCTACCGAGCAGAAACTGAACATGGTAAACCTGCAGGTAAAATTAACACTACATTTGAAAGTCCCGTAGACAACCAATTTAGAAAATCCCGGTCAAAAGCCCGTTTACGGCAACGAGAAGATATCATTCTAAGCACCGATCAACTTTTTTCAACCATTTTAAAAGCTGATAATCAAACGGCCTTTAATGAGTTTCTAACACAAAATTCGAGGCTGTATTTACCTGATCAACAACCAGTTATTGGCTTAGACCACATCAAAACCTTCTTAAAAAAGCAAGCAATAACTATCGAAACAACCGCAAACAATGTCGACAGGGCATACAGTGGAGAATTAGCTTATAGCAATGGTAATGCCGTTATTATGCAAAACGACGAAGCGGTTAACTGTCATTATATCCGTATTTGGGAGCTACAGGAAGATGCTATGTGGAAGGTAATCGTTGAGATGTATTTCAAGAAATGATTTGCGAGGTTAGCGGCAGATAAAAAAACAAAAGAGGGCACATAATATAAGCTATGTCGCACTTTTGTTATTAAATTATACTTCGTACTATTTTATTCGTTATTCGCTTGCGCAGTTGCCGTAGTATCTTCCTTAACCCACTCTTTCAACTCAGGACAGGTAAGATACTCATCATCCATTCTAATATATGTTGTTTTTCTACGCCGTTCAAACCATTCACTCACTACCCTATTCAGCTTATCTTCTTCTGCAAGTTCTTTGACCTTAGCATAGTCTTGCTCCAAGGAGGCTTTATGAGGCTCAGTTCGTGATTTCAAATAAAGAAACCGATAACCGGTCTTTTGAGTCTGTGGATCGGAAAATTCAAAAGGTCTTGAGTATTCTCCCGCTTTTAATGTGTCGATTGCCGCGAAATCCTTGGCATCGAGCCGATCTACAGGAATATAAGTCGTTCTACTTTGTTGGTTCTCAGCGTTTAGCATCATTCCACCATTATATTTAGACATTTCATTATCTGAATATAAAGATGCTGCTGTAGAAAATGGCAACTTGCTTTCTTTAACTTGTTGATAAATACTATCGATATGCCCTTTCGCCCTTTCCATGCTCGTAGCTGTTGGCTTCGTACCGATCAGAATATGTCTAGCCCGTACCTGCTCCCCTCTTCGCTCCAATACTTGCATAAAATGATAGCCATACTCTGTTTCAAAAACATTAGATATCTCTCCCGGCTTCAACCGGAAAGCAATAGCAGTAAATTGTTTCACCATGCTCGACCGATCGAAGAAACCCAGATCACCACCTGCTGAGGCCGAACCGGGATCTTGAGAGTAAAGTCTTGCCATAGTACCAAAATCATCTCCTGCCTTGATACCCATTCGTAAAGATTCAGCTCGATCGTAAAAAGGTTGTTTTTCCTCCTTCGTCAAAGAAGGGAAAACAACTAGTTCACCTACTTCCACTTCAGTGTTATAATTAGGCAAACTATCTGAGGGGATATTTTCAAAATAACGCTTAACTTCTTGTGGAGTAATCCCTGTTTTCTCCGTGATACTAGCCTGCATTCGTTCCGCAATTAACTGCTCTTTCACAGCAGGACGCATTTCTTCCTTATATTGAAGCAATGAACGGTTAAGAAACTTTTCCAATTGTTCTTGCCCGCCCGCCCGTTGCGTCATGTACCGCAAACGGTTATTAATATTATCGTCAACTTCATCTTCTCCAACCTCAATCGAATCGATAACAGCCTGTTGAGTTAGCAACTTATTGGTTAATAACTGTTCCAATATTAGGCATCTAACACTTGGATCTGGGTTATTTCCTTCTGATAAATATTGTGCATATTGCATTTCTATATCCGATTGAAGGATAATACTTCCCCCCACAACCGCAGCCACTTTATCTATTACCTTTACCTCTTGCGCACTTAAAGTGCCAAGATAAAGCATCAAAAGTGCAAATATGCCTGCATACTTCTTCATTTGTGATCAATTTCTATTTCTACCAACAGCTTTAAAGAGCGCTAAGTTACACAAATCCGTTACACTAAAACCATATTTAACGAATTTTAACAAGAAATAAGGATTCTACCAATTTGCTCATTTTTTGTTTATGTTTACACTTCATACGAGCTACGAGTAAATTTAATTCACTTCTGCTGTAAAATTAATAAACATACTTTATACAAACGCAAGGTATATAGCGTTTATTTTAAAAAATTCATTTCGACAATGGAGAAATCAAAACCTGTAAGTTATTTTACCTTCATTAAAAATTTTGACCTATTTATTTTCTTATTGCTTTTATCACTGCTAATAGGTTTTATTTTTTCTTCCATTTACTCACAGGCTGATTTATTTTTAGTGATCAATCATTTACATCAGCCACTTGCTGATAAGGTTTTTATGGTAATCACCCATATGGGAGACTGGCCCTTTACCGTTGGTTTAGCCATTATCTATCTATTCATTCAATTTAGGTATGCATTGGTGCTTGTCTCTACCATGTTATATACGGGCTTTTTTACCCAATTGATTAAATTAATAGTAAAACACCCCAGGCCTTCTGTTTACTTTGAATCATTGGAGCCTATTTACACCATAAAAAATTATGTATTGGAAAATTCCCTAAGTTTTCCTTCTGGGCATACCACCTGTGTTTTTTCCCTTGCAATCAGCCTTTCTTATATTTTCTTTTCACGGAGGCATCAATTCTGGTTCTTTTTAATTGCGCTTACCGTAGCCTTTTCAAGAGTTTACCTCTCACAACACTTTTTTAAAGACCTAATGGCAGGTGCTACTATTGGAACATTCTTTGCCCTACACTTGCTCTGGCTTTTTGGAAAAGCAGATTGGTTTTGCTCAAACACCTTAAATGGCAAATTATTAACCACTAAGAAGCGTAACAACACTGTTTCTTAAGACATAATTCCTACTTAAAAACGCTATCTTTGAGCAAACCCTTAATAAATGGCCCACTTAAATACTACTGATCCTGTTGTATTAGGTTACCTAATGGATGACCTCATCTATACATTTCAGACAAATGAAACATCGAATGTACCGTCCATCGATACCATATCAAACAAACCTATTACAGGTTATACGTTCTTGGGTGAAAACAAACAACATATTCTTTATCTGATTGAAGATCAACAGTATGAATACTTTTCCGAGAAAGCCTTGGATGCTTTTTCTAAAACTGTACAAGCACTCAACCTGTCAATGGTTGATGTAGCAGTAATGAATGTGGCCCGTCAAAGCACCGAAATTACGTTCGAAAAGATCGTCCATTTTTTTAATCCGCAAAAGATAATATTTTCAGGGCCTTCTCCAGACCAATATGGGTTACCACAATTGCCACTGAATCAAGCTGCAAAGGAAAAAAATATTCATATGCTTTACACTTATACCTTTGAAGAAATGCTGCAGGAGATAAACAAGAAAAAAACATTCTGGATGCAAGTCAAAAATTTGTAGTGCCAGAAATTGTTTTTCATGTAAAAAAGAAATAATATTAAGAAAAATGAACAAGCTCGTATTTGCCACAAACAATCAGCATAAGCTATCTGAAGTACAAGCAATGGTAGGAAAACTGTTTACCATAAGTTCACTCGCCGACATGGATATTATAGAAGACATCCCTGAAACAGCCGACACATTTGAAGGGAATGCCTCGCAAAAAAGCGCTTATATTCTCCATCATTATCAGTTGGATTGCTTTGCGGATGATTCAGGACTGGAAGTAGAGGCACTTCAAAATGAACCTGGGGTGTTTTCAGCCAGGTATTCCGGCACACGGAATATGGAAGCCAACATTGACCTCCTTTTATCCAGATTAGGCAACAACATGAACCGTAACGCACGTTTTCGTACCGTTATTTCATTACGTATTGATGGTGAACATCATTTGTTTGAAGGAACGATTAACGGTATTATCACTGATGAACGTATAGGTATTGAAGGTTTTGGTTACGATCCCATATTTATTCCTAACGGTTATGATAAAACATTTGCGGAAATGGCCCCTGAGGAGAAAAACAGCATTAGTCACCGTGCTATTGCAACAGCCAAACTTGTATCATTTCTTAAAGACAGGAACAATATATAGCCCTATGATTTATAAGAAAATTGTACTCTTATTTGTTTTTCTTGGTTTTATTACTAGCCTTTCTTTCGCACAACAGGCTTCTCCAAATAATGCTGCATTTATTCGGTTAAAGATAAAAAAGCTAAACACCTTGGGGAGTGTCTTATATTTTGCAGCCCATCCTGATGACGAAAACACGCGCCTGATCGGTTGGTTAGCCAATGAACAGTTATATCGTACCGGCTATTTATCCTTAACCCGTGGCGACGGGGGGCAAAATCTGATTGGTACAGAGCAAGCGGAAGAACTAGGCTTAATTCGAACTCAGGAGCTTCTTGCGGCCCGACGTGACGACGGAGGTGAACAGTTTTTCTCAAGAGCGAATGATTTCGGTTTCTCTAAAACATTTGACGAGACATTTGATATCTGGAATAAGGATAAAATTTTGTCCGATGCCGTTTGGATAATACGTAACTTCCAGCCCGATGTAATTATTACCCGGTTCCCCGGTGACCCGAGAGCAGGTCATGGCCACCACCAAGCCTCCTCACTGATTGCCCAGGAAGCTTTTGAAGCAGCCGCCGATCCGAAGCGATATCCCGAACAGCTTGCCTATGTAAAGCCCTGGCGAGCCGAGCGACTACTATGGAACACCTACAACTTTGGAAGTGCCAACACCATCAAGGAAGGACAATTAAGAATAAACCTGAGTCAATATAATCCATTGTTAGGCCATACCTATGGTGAAATAGCAGCCATTAGCCGTACAAATCACAAGAGTCAAGGTTTCGGTTCCACCGCCCAACGAGGACAAATGTATGAATATTTTGAAACCTTAGCAGGAGACCCGCTCAAGGAATCTCTGTTCGAAGGCATAGACATTGGGTGGTCAAGAATTCCCGGCACTGAAAAGATACAGTCTCTTGTTGATCATATCTCTTCTAGCTTTGATATGGAGCACCCTGAATATGCTGTTAAAGATCTAATTAAGCTCCTGACGGAAATAGAAAAGCTGGGTGATCATTATTGGGCCAAACAAAAGGCAAAAGAAGTACAAGACATCATCATTGCTTGTGCGGGCATCTGGATAGAGAGCTATGCCTCCGGCCCAAAATATGCCGTTAATGAAGTCGTCGATGTAAAAACTGATATTGTCTTACAAGCTGAAAATATCCAAGTAAGCTTATTGTCCCTTCACACAGAAGGAAACGACGACGCAATAAAAGATCGGAAAGAACTTATTTATAGTAAGCTCGAAAGTTTCTCCACAAACCATCGTGTAAAGGATATCACACAACCTTATTGGCTTCTGCAACCACATAGCTTAGGATCTTTTACAGTTGAAGAGCAACAGCTCATCGGATTACCCGAGTCTGATGATCTCCCTCAGGTAACGGCCTTGTTTTCAATCGAAGGAAAGACAATTACTTATCAAACACCTATTGTTTATTCTTTTAACGATCCGGTAAGGGGAGAAATAAAAAATCCGTTGGTTGTCGCTCCACCGCTAACGCTTAATCTTGAACAAAAAGCAGTTATTTTCAACGGCAATCAACCGAAAGAAATCGAACTATCGTTAACAGCCAATACGGATCAGGTATTGGCTAAAATTAGCCCCATATTACCCGAAGGCTGGAAAATCAGCCCCAGTTCTTTTGACGTAGACCTTAAACACCGTAACGACGAACAATTAGTCACCGCTACCATATACCCTCCTGAAAACCCCGCAAGTACCGACTCCCTAACCTTTCTTGTTTCGTATAATGGCCATGAAGAAAAAGCCAGATCATTGCGAGCAATCAATTATGAGCATATTCCTCAAATTACTTGGTTTCCTTTAGCCAGTGCTAAACTGAGTAAAATAGAAACAAACGTTTCTGCCAAACGTATTGGATATATTTCTGGAGCAGGTGATTTAGTCGCGCAGTCTCTACGTGAAATTGGTTTAAGGGTAGACATACTCAGTGAGAACGATGTTATGCACCAAGATCTTTCCATTTATGATGCCATTATCACGGGCATTCGTATTTACAACGTAAATAACCGCATACGGTTCATGCAACCAAAACTGCTCGATTACGTAAAAAATGGCGGTACGTTAGTTGAGCAATACAACGTAAGTGGGGGACTAAAAACAGCAAATATTGGCCCTTACCCTTTTCGTATATCCCGTGACAGGGTAACAGACGAAACAGCAACCGTTTCGTTTAGCGATACTTCAAATCCTATTTTGCATTATCCGAATATAATTAATCAAGAGGATTTTGAAGGATGGATACAAGAACGGGGCCTATATTTCGCAGACGAAGTGGACGACCGGTATAAACAGCCATTGCAAATGAACGATCCGGGTGAACCGGTCAGCAATGGCGCTTTATTGGTAGCCAAATATGGCAAAGGTAAGTATGTCTATACTTCCTTAGCTTTTTTTAGACAATTGCCTGCCGGAGTACCGGGAGCATACAGATTATTTGTAAATTTGCTGGCTAACGAAAACAATTAACATATAAAAATGGAGACTCAAGAACAAAAAAAAATTAACACAGACAGGCTATTCTATATCATTGGAGCTTTTTTTGGAACCCTAACAGGTGGTGTTTGTACTGAATCTTTCTGGGGAGCTTTTGGGGGCTTGGTTATAGGTTTATTTATTGCCATGTTTTTTTTAAATGTATTAGTGAAGCGTAAGAGTGAAGAAGAATCGGCCTAAAGACAATGGCTTACCCCCTTTTGTAAATAGCTGGCACCAATTTTATTTATTGGTGTTGACTTGGTTATTTATTCTAATTTTGTCGTTTTACTTATTCAAAATCTATTTTGAATGAGTTTAATCGATTGGATAGTACTCTGCTGTACCCTTATAATAATTGTTGGCTATGGTGTTTTTAAAAGCCGTGGCAACAAAAACATTGATGGTTATCTATTAGGAAGTAAGTCGCTCCCATGGTATCATATAGGCTTTTCAGTGATGGCTACCCAAGCCAGTGCCATCACCTTTCTATCTGCGCCAGGTTTAGCATATACTTCGGGGATGAGTTTTGCACAATTCTATTTCGGAGTTCCGTTGGCAATGATTGTACTCAGCATCACTTTCGTACCTATATTCCATCGGATGCGCGTATTTACCGCGTATGAATATCTGGAAAAGCGATTCGATGTAAAAACGCGCGCCTTTACTGCTTTTCTATTTCTATTGCAAAGAGGCTTATCTACTGGTATTACTATCTACGCCCCTTCTGTTATATTGTCCAGTATATTACAGGTCAACGCAACCTATACCACACTACTTATTGGCTGTATTGTAATATTTTACACCGTTTATGGCGGTACAAAAGCCGTATCATATACGCAATTGCTTCAGATGGGCATCATTTTTATAGGACTGTTCCTAGCAGGCGTGATGGTTGTACACCTTTTACCGAAAGATATTGGCCTAGTCAAAGCCCTACATATTGCCGGGAAATCAGGCAGGGCAAATGCGATCGATTTCTCCTTTGATTGGAACAACCAATATACTTTATGGAGTGGACTAATAGGTGGTTTCTTTCTACAACTTTCTTATTTTGGCACAGACCAGAGTCAGGTAGGTCGATACCTCACAGGGTCTTCTATCCGTGATAGTCGATTAGGTCTACTAATGAATGGTTTGGTTAAGGTTCCTTTACAATTTTTGATTTTAATGATTGGCATATTGGTTTTTGCCTACTATCAATACAACCAACCACCACTGTTCTTTAATAAAGTGGAATTAAAGAAAATAGAGCAGAGTCCTTATCAAACTGAGCTCACCAAAATCAAAGAAGATTATGCTTCGATTTTCGATGAAAAGCAAGCGCAGATAGATCGTTTAAGCGCAGCATTGGATAATGATGACAAGCAAACCGTCAACGATGTACGACAACGGTTATCTGCTGCTAACGAAAAAACTTCAACCATTCGAAAAGAGTTGACAGACCTGATGGAAAAAAATGATCCAAAGGCCGATACAAACGATAACAACTACATATTCCTTAACTTTGTTACGGAAAAACTGCCAAAAGGGCTCATTGGTCTGCTCATTGCAATTGTTTTTCTAGCGTCCATGGGATCTACCGCCAGTGCGTTAAACTCCTTAGCCTCTACAACTGTGGTAGATATCTACAAACGGTTCATTAACGACAACGGTAGCGATATTAAGTACTTGAATGTTTCTAGAATAATGACGTTTTTTTGGGGCGTATTTTCTATCATTATTGCTTTGTATGCGAGCAAACTAGGCAATCTCCTAGAAGCCGTCAATATTTTAGGATCGCTCTTCTACGGTACCATCTTAGGCATATTCGTTGTCGCCTTTTACCTGAAATACGTCCAAGGAACAGCTACGTTCGTTGCTGCCATCCTTACAGAAGCGCTCGTTATTTTATGCTGGAAATTTGATCTGATGGCATTTTTATGGCTCAATTTGGTAGGTTGCGTTTTTGTCGTGATCATTGCTTTAATGATACAATATATCAGAAACATTTTAGGCCGGCCAAGCGAATTACCAAATCGGTAACGAAACTGTCTTTCTTCGGCTAACTGTTCCTTACAGTAGCTTTCACAAGGTACGGTAGCAATTCTTTTTGGAAAGAAACAAAATACTTGCGCACGTCGGCTACACTGACTGCAGTAAAAGCAAAAGAAAAAACAATACTCTTACTTGATTTTATCAGGAACACTAGGTTTTCCTTAGGTATACGGGAATCTATTACGCTACTTTCATTAAAAGAGCTGATCAGTAAATTTTCCAAATCATCTGAGAGTGTTTTTAGGTACTCCTGCGCATTGGCTGATTCGCGTATAAAATCCCATCCAATAAACTCATTGCAAATGGTGTAAGTCAGCCTACTAACCTTTAGGATAAGGTTACTTAAGTACGTTTCCTGATCTGTCTCCGTACTCGGGTTATGAATTAAATCATCAACACCAACGCGTATATAATCCATTAGGATGGCATGTAGCACCATCTCTTTACTGTCAAAATATTTATAAATGGTCGCTTTAGCAATTTTTGCTTTTTTCGCGATTTCATTTACGCTGGTTTTATTGTAACCGTAACGCCTAAAAAGCTCTTTGGCCGATCGTTTAATGCTTTCTTTTATTTTATCTGCTTCCATCTAGCTAGTTTAAAACTCTAATAATGTTTCCCTCCCATCTAACTTCGTAAGGTTTCAGTGGCCGCTCAGCCGGTGCTTTTGAGGGCATACCATTTCTGATATCAAACTTCGCTTCGCTACATGGATCAACTATGATAATCCCTGTTGAATCGACTTCCACAGCACATCTTTTTTCTGGATTAACAGTACTACACCTATCAAAAGCCACAATACCGTTCCCCGTATTATAAACCAAAATACCAGCAACACCTCCTCTGGCAGAAGTTGCATAGCCCCCTGCCGCAACTAACTGGTGATATTCATTTAAGGAAAAAACTTCATTCACGAACACTTCCGGAATACCGTAATAATCCTTTTGGCAGGCACAAATCGCCAAAACCAAAGGGACGAACAAGCAGCGAAGCGTTTTCATTGTTTTTCACCTAAATAATTTCCGTTTCGAACTGTCTTAGGAAACGAATGTCATTTTCTGAAAACAACCTTAAATCTTTAATTTCGTATTTTAAGTTGGCAATGCGCTCAATTCCCATCCCAAAAGCAAATCCTGTATATTTTTTCGAGTCTATACCACTATTTTCCAATACATTGGGGTCTACCATCCCACAACCTAGAATCTCCACCCAACCTGTGTATTTACACATATTACATCCTGCACCCTTACAGATAGTACAAGAAATATCCATCTCCGCCGAAGGCTCGGTAAAGGGAAAATAAGAAGGTCTGAAACGCACCTTGGTACCCTCTCCATAAAGCTCCTGTACAAAGTGGAAAAGGGTTTGCTTCAAGTCAGCAAACGAAACCCCTTCATCTATATACAAGCCCTCTATCTGGTGGAAAAAACAATGGGCTCGGGCAGAAATAGCCTCGTTTCTATAAACCCTTCCCGGCATAATTGCTCGGAAGGGCGGTTTACCATTTTCCATCATACGAACTTGTACCGAAGAAGTATGTGTACGCAATGCAATATCGTTCCCTTGTTGCTTCCGGATAAAAAAGGTATCCTGCATATCGCGCGCAGGATGTTCTTCTGGAAAATTCAGTGCCGTAAAATTATGCCAATCATCTTCAATCTCCGGTCCCTCTGCAACTATAAATCCAAGCTTTTTAAAAATCTCCACAATCTCTTTTCTAACCAACGAAAGTGGGTGGCGGCCGCCAATAGTAAATCCTGGTCCAGGCAATGTTAAGTCCTGTGAAACATTTTGTTTGGTTGACAATTGTGTTTCGCCAAATTTTACTTTCATCTCGTTAAACCTTGCCTCTACGGCTTGTTTAAACCCATTGAGCACTTTCCCCAACACACGTTTTTCTTCATTCGAAACTCCCTTAAACTCTTCGAACAAATTTTTCAGAATACCCTTTGCCACCAAGAACCTTAACCTAAAGTCTTCCACCTCCTGCGCAGATGTTGGTTTCCAGTTTTTTAACTCTGCGGTATAGTGATCTATTTTCTCTTGTATATTACTCATTTTTTTCACAGATATCTTGGGATAATTTGCGAGCAGATATCTCTCATTTTTTCGAAGAGGCACCCTGCATTTATTGTGTGTGCAAACTTAGATAAACTCACCTTCACGTGCAAGTTTAAAACCCTTGCAGGTGATATGACTAATTTATTACCCCCAATTCCTTTCCTACTTTAGTAAACGCGGCAATTGCTTTGTCTAAATGTGTTTGATTGTGGGCTGCTGACAGCTGCACACGAATGCGGGCTTTCTCTTTTGGCACCACGGGGTAGTAAAAACCTATAACATAAATACCTTCTTCCAACATTCTGGCTGCAAATTTCTGTGCCAACTTTGCATCATAAAGCATTACGGGCACGATAGGATGGAAGCCTGGTTTTATGTCAAAACCGGCAGCCGTCATTTGCTCTCTGAAATATTTGGTATTATACTCCAATTGATCGCGCAGCTCGGTTGTCTCACTTAGCATATCAAGCACAGCAACGGAAGCGCCAGCAATGGCAGGAGCTAATGTATTGGAAAACAGATAAGGTCTTGAACGCTGTCTCAACATATCTATAATTTCTTTTTTCCCGGAAGTAAAACCTCCTGATGCACCGCCTAACGCCTTACCTAAGGTACCTGTGATAATATCTACCCTATCGATTACATTAAAATGTTCATGTGTACCTCTACCTGTTTTTCCTATAAAACCAGTACAGTGAGACTCATCAATCATTACCAATGCCTCATACTTATCAGCTAAGTCGCAAATCTTGTCAAGAGGAGCGATCACACCGTCCATGGAAAAAGCACCATCGGTGACAATAATGCGATGCCGTGCATCTTTAGCCGCGATCAGTTGCTTTTCCAAGTCCTCCATATCTGCATTTTTATAGCGGAAACGTTGCGCTTTACACAAACGAACGCCATCAATAATCGAAGCATGGTTCAACTCATCAGAAATGATAGCGTCTTCTGCTGTAAATAAGGGTTCAAAAACTCCACCGTTTGCATCAAAAGCCGCTGCATACAAAATCGTATCTTCCGTGCCCAAAAACTGAGAAATCTTCGTTTCCAGTTCCTTATGTATATCCTGCGTGCCACAGATAAATCTCACAGAAGACATACCGTAGCCATACGTATCAATTGCGTCTTTTGCCGCGGCGATCACCGTTGGATGGGAAGATAGACCCAAATAATTATTTGCGCAGAAATTTACTACTTCCGCATCACCCTGAACTTTTATATCTGCTCCCTGTGGAGAAACAATGATACGTTCACGCTTATATAAACCAGCCTGCTCTATATCGGCCAACTCTTTCTGTAATACGGGTTGAAGTGTTTTGTACATATATCTAAGATTTGGGGTAAAAATACAGAATTCATAAGAAAAGCCGAAAGGTTTAGTGTCAATGGTTTGGAATTTCGCTTTTAAGCATTTTGGATACGCTACGGCAGCGGAGCGTGCCCAGATCCAGACGTGGGGCAACGGGCACAAAACCAATTTTGTAAAAAGCGAAATTCCAGCGGCAACAGCCAGCCTTGTAAAGATATTAAATGATTTTTTATCTTTACGCCTCGCGGCTTAGTACGTTGCACATATTTTAAAACCTATATTTTATGAACAACCCTTTGATAAAAAATCTTGTAAAACAGCTTCAGGAAGTGCAGGACGGTGATCTATGGATTGATGAAAATTTCAGTAAAAAAATTGACCATTTAGAAGAAGATGAGGCCCTAATGAGACCCATACCTGAAATGCATAGTGTAGCCGAAATCATTTCTCACTTATTGGAATGGCGCAAGTCAACGATCATTAAATTAAATGGAGGGGCTAGCACGCTGACAGAAAAGAGCCCAGAAAATTGGAAATCTAATGATGAACTAAAGAAAATAGGATGGAAGCAATTGAAAAAAGACTTTTATGCTTCGCAGTATAATCTGATTCGTCTTATAGAAGTTAAGGATGATCAGTTTTTAGCGCAAAAATATCTTGACACGTCTTACACATATCAATATTTCCTAGACGGTATGATTCATCACGACTGTTATCACTTAGGGCAAATAGGTATTGCTATTAAACTATTGAAAATCCAAGCATAAGAGCAATACAGCACCTTGTTATAACATAATTTTAAGGAATCTGATTTGCAATAATTTTAGCTAAAAGCCGTTTTACCCGAATATCCACTTTTTGTATAACTCCTTAACTTTGCCAACATAAACAAGCTGCAGAAACAGTTTATGATCTCTTACTCGCCATTGATATACACAAGCATTTATGACTTATAAGATTGAAGATTATTTTGAAAAAAAAACAGGCCATCCTTCAGATGAATGGGGAGTTTTCATCAATAAACTCACTAAAAAAGTCGTTCCAAAAAAAACTGTTCTGCTTGCTGCGGGCGATATAGAAAACTACTTAGCGTTCATTGAGCAAGGGTCCGTACGCTTTTATATGAAGAATGCCGAAGGAGAGGAAAACACCTTTTCCTTTGTTTTTGCCGGCGATTTCTTCAGTGCTTATGATTCGTTTCTCACGAGAAGTCCATCTACCTATTTTATTGAAACCTTAACCGACACCATCGTCTGGCAGATCGGCCATGTTGATTTACAGGATGTTTATCGGAATACAAAGATTGGCAATACCATTGGCCGACTTGCAGCGGAAGATCTTTTCTGCAAAAAGATTAAACGGGAACTATCCCTTTTAAATGAAACTGCAGAACAACGCTATTACCACCTTTTCAAGCAGCGGCCGGAGATTATACAGCATATTCCGTTGAAATACATTGCTTCTTATATCGGTATTACACCGCAAGCCCTGAGCAGGATCAGAAAACGAATTTCTTAACCTAGGTTCGGTGATTTAGGCGTCACTACAATTATTTTTCATCTTTTGGATCTATTTCCCGCGATAAAAAACTGAAGATACGCTACTTTAACATAATTTAACGGCTAATATGCGTAACGTTTTCTATGTTTTTTTCATCTTATACAATAAACGCGAAACGGATGAAGCCCCTTTTTACGCTCAACTTGCTCTTTTTTATTATCTATACAACAGCTGCTCAAACGTATCTAATCAGTGGAAAAATAGTCGATCAGCAAGGAAATCCCATTCCTTTTGCCAGTGTTTTTAAAGCCAATACAAGCGTAGGTACATCGGCTAACAGCGACGGTTACTTTAAACTAAAATTGACAGAACCAATGACAGAGCTGGTGGCTACTGCTGTAGGTTATCATCCAAAAACTATCCAGGCAAACGCATCTATTAAGGATTCGCTTGTTATCCAGCTTGCAATGGCATCGTACATGCTGCAAGAGGTGGTTATTGGTAATACCGAAGACCCCGCATATGCCATTATTCGTCAGGCCATAAAAAAGCGTTCCCATCACCTAAATGAATCAGGCCCATATCATGCGCATGTATATATTAAAGGCTTACAACGTTTAATAAAAGCCCCCAGGAAGTTTCTTGGTGTAGATATCGATGAAATAGGTCAAGAAATAGGCTTAGACTCCAATAGGCAAGGTATTATCTATTTATCAGAATCGGAATCGAACATTACCGTCAACCCTCCCAAAGATTTTAAAGAAAAAATGATCAGTTCAAAAGTTTCGGGAGATAATAGGGCTTTTAGCTTTAACAGAGCATCTGAGCTTCAACTAAATTTTTATGAAAATTACCAGCAGATTATCGAAGGGCTCAGCAACAGACCTTTTGTTTCACCTATTGCCGACAACGCCTTCTCGTATTACCGTTATGAGTACCTCGGTTCCTCAGATGAGGACGGTCTTATCATCAATAAAATCAAGGTTATTCCAAAAAGACCTGCAGAGCCGCTCTATAAAGGGGATATTTATATTGTAGAAAATGATTGGCGTATCCATAGCGTGAACTTGCTGCTCGACAAAAAGTCGAGTATAAACTTCGTTGACTCATTAAACATTAAGCAGTTATTCACGCCCATAACCAATGATGTATGGATGCCATCGAATATTCAATTGGATTTTAAGGCAGGGGCATTGGGCTTTCATGTGGGTGGTTACTTCACGGCCATTTATCAAGACTACGCGTTTATCGATACTATACATAAAAGAACATTCAAAGAAGCCTTGAACATCAGTCGGGAAGTCAACAAAAAAGATACAGATTATTGGAACGGCAATAGACCTATACCATTGACAATGGAAGAAGTAAACGATTATACTTTTAAAGATAGTCTACGCCAGCGACGTGAATCGAAAGCCTATCTCGACTCAATCGATCAGAAAAACAATCGTTTCAAACCCTTGGGTTTTCTTCTGGGAGGTTATAATCACCGCAACCGTTATAAAAAGGAGTATAGTCATTTTGGAGGCTTACTTCCTTCATTACTTTTCAATAGCGTCGAAGGTTTAGCGGTCAATTATCAGGTGAATTATTCCCGACAGATCGACAGCACCTTTAATCGTTACCTGCGTGTGGGTGGTCGGATTCGTTACGGTTTTGCGAATAAACGTCTCCATGCAAACGTCCAAGCTAACATCCCTTTAAACGGCCATAGCTTGACCTTTTCAGGTGGTCGCGATGTGTTAGACCTGAACAATCGCGGATCACTACCTGTGCTCTTTAATAGCTTGTACACCCTGTTTGCTGGCGAAAACTATCAGAAACTGTATGAAAAGACCTTCGCGACCGCACATTGGGACTATACACTACCAGGTAACGTCCGCCTAGGGCTACAGGCAGAATGGGCCCGCAGGCATTGGCTACCAAATGCTACAGCATTTACCTTTTGGGATCGTAACCGGCAGAAGCTAACATCAAACAATCCGCTCTCGCCAACTACAGCTGTTCCCCTCTTTGAGGATAATGATGCTGCAAAAATCGATGTTAATCTCAGCTATAACTTCTCCAACCGTTACGAGACATACCCAACCGGCAAACGGTATTTGCCATCAAAGTACCCTACACTTAGTTTACATTATACCAAAGGGCTAAAGGGGATATTAGGTTCGGACGTAGATTACGACCTATTGACACTGAGTGCTTATAAAAGCGATATTGTCCTAGGTATGATGGGTAAGCTTTCCTTTGCAGCTCACGCTGGAAAATTTCTCCGTAACAACACCTTATTTTACCCCGATTACAGGCATTTTAACGGCAACCAAATTTTATTTGTAGACCAACAGTTAAGCTCTTTCCTGGCACTGGATTACTATCAATTCAGCACAAGATCAAGTTTCCTTGAAGCTCATACCGAATATAATCTAGCCGGTTTATTAACCAGTAAAGTCCCGTTGTTACGAAAGTTCAAGCTGGAAGAGATCATTGGCTTACACTACTTACATACTCCTGAGTTAGGCGATTACGGCGAACTGCATGCGGGCCTGCAGTGGAAAGTGCTTCGTGTAATCTATGCACATGGCAGAAGTAATCACTCGCTATTGAACGGGACGAATACCATACGGATCGGGTTAAAATTATTTTAAGAAGACTAAGTCCAACATGGATTAATTCTCTTGACATTTTTGCATGCCGAAAATTTGCTTGGACGCTCCGAACGCTTTATCCAACTCATTTTTCTATTTTTTAGGATTTCATATCAAGTCCACACCTAAACCTCATTGGTGCTCGTACAGCGGTCGCATTTTCCAGCTACTCATTCGGTAGCTGAAAAGTAGTTTTTCGCTAGCTTAATAAAAGCCGATTAAAAATACCGGTATTTGATTATCTTTGATCATGCCCGAGATCATAGCAGAGAAAACCATTTTCACTTTAGCGGAGGTAGCACGCAGTATCCAGAAAACCCTTCAAGATCGTTATCGGAGTGTTTATTGGATCAAAGCCGAAATGAACAAACTTAATCATTATTCGCATTCCGGGCACTGCTATCCTGAGCTATTGGAAAAAAAAGATGGAAAGGTAATTGCAGAAATACGTTCCACCTTATGGAAGGGGGATTACCAGCGCATCAATCAGCACTTTTTGGAGCTTACTAAAGAACCTTTAAAAAACGGTATCCGAGTGTTACTCCAAGCATCCATTACCTATGACCCGATTCATGGGTTGAGTTTGCATATCGTAGACATTGATCCTTCGTTTTCTTTGGGAGAGCTGGAGCGGGAGAAGCAGCTCAGCATCGAAACGCTCAAAAGTCATGGCATATTTGATAACAACAAACAACTATCTTTTCCCCTGCTTCCAAAACGGATAGCCATCATCTCCGTAGAAACAAGTAAAGGGTATGCGGATTTTCTGAAAATAATAGACGGAAACCCTTATGGTTATTATTTTGAACATCAGCTATTTCCAGCTTTGTTACAAGGTGATAAATCCGTTTCTTCCATCATCAAACAACTTAAAGAAGTTGCTAAACATGCTGACCATTTTGACGTTGTTGCTATTATCCGTGGTGGAGGGGGTGAAATAGGCCTATCCTCCTATAATCATTTGGATTTGGCCACAGCCATCGCCACTTTTCCTATTCCTGTAATTACTGGCATAGGTCACGCTACCAATGAAACTGTTTCTGAGATGGTAGCTTATAAAAACGCGATTACCCCGAGTGAGCTTGCAGACTATCTCATGCAGCATTTTCATCGCTTTGCGCAACCAATAACAAATGCAGAAAAAGTATTGCAGCTGAAAACTAAACAACTCTTGCGTGAGAAAAACGAAGCTTTAGAAAGCACTATTAAATATTTTAGAATCTCAACCCTGAATATCGTTAAACATCATAAACAACAGACCTCTTCACTACTCATCTACCTGCTGCAACACAGTAAGTACCGTTTGGCCCACGTGCGAAGTACATTTAGACAAAATGAAAACCAGTTATTGGTTCAGACCAAACACGTTATCATTAACGGACAAAGTAATATCGGCCATTTAGCGCAACGGCTAAAAAGGGAGAACGTACATTTAGGAAAGCATTTTAAGAACAACCTGCTACAATTAAAGGACAGGCTTACCGCCCAAGTAGAATTAACCTCGACAGAAAATCAATCCGTGCTTAAGGACGCAGAACACCGTCTCTCTCTACAAAGTAAATCGTATTTACAGCTTAAGCAAAAAGACATAGGCAGCTGGGAACGTCACTTGTCTCTACTCGACCCCCATCAGGTACTTAAAAGGGGGTATAGTATTACACTTAAAGCAGGCAAGGCCATCACTGATGCATCAACGGTCAATATGGGAAACCAAATAAAAACTATTTTTGCCTTTGGAGAAGTTCAAAGTGAGGTTACCTTTGTAAAAGCAAGCAAAAAAACAGACACTCATGAGTAATCAATTATCCTATACAGCAGCTTTTGAAGAATTAAAGACCATCGTAGAAGAAATTGAAGATGGAGAAATAACCGTTGACGATCTTTCTGACAAGGTAAAGAGAGCTGCTTTACTCATCAAAATATGTAAGAGTAAGTTAACGGAAACCGAAGCTGATGTAAACAAAATCCTGGAGGACTTAGATCGCGAGGGTACCGGAGAAGAATCTTAAAATCTTGTTTCTGTTATAATTTTTCTTTTCCTATCTAATCACTTAACCCGTTCTTACAAAAGAATTAAGAACGAACAGCATGCAAAATAAGCCGAAACCAAAAAAAAGAAACGGATGAAAAGAATGCTCCCCTTATTTACACTCCAGCTGCTAGTTGTATTTTTTTACTCATTCGCTCAATCACCTACGGAAAAAACCAACCTGTGGAAAATAAGTGGTAAAGATCTAAAAGAACCTTCTTATTTATTTGGAACTTTCCACCTATTATGTCCGGAAGATCTCCAGGTTAGCAATACCTTAAAAAAGCGATTTGATAAAACACGTCAGTTATTCCTAGAAATAGATTTTTCAAACCCAAATATAGGTGTGCAGATGACCCAGGCAATGACCATGCGCAACGACACCACTTTACATGATCTATATGATCAGGAAACTTATGACAGCGTGAGTAGGGTAATAGAAAGGACAACACATGTAGGCCTTGAAATGTTTAACAAAACAAAGCCTTTTGGCCTGTATGCTGTTATTCTGATGGGCGCGCTGGAATGCCAACCAGCTAGCTGGGAACTGAATTTGGTAAAGATGGCCCAAGAAAAGAACATGCAGATTAACGGCTTAGAAACCGTTGAGGGTCAAGCCGCAATTTTTGACCGCATCCCCTATATTTTACAGGCGAGACAATTAAAGGAAATGGCCTTTAATATAGACAGTACCCGCGGGGAGATTCAGCATTTAATTACTATTTATAAGGACCAAAACATACAGGCTATGCATAACAGGATAACAAACGATCCGTTAATGGAACGATTTTTAGGCCCGATGTTATATGACCGGAACACCCAGTGGATCTCTACCATTATCCAGCAAGCTAAAGAAGCCTCAACTTTTTTTGCCTTTGGCGCCGGTCACCTGGGAGGAGATAAAGGTGTTATCGCCCTTTTAAGAAAAAACGGGTATATTGTTTCACCAATTTTAGAAGAATAGCAAAACTAAAATAATGGTGGACAGATCGATTTTATTTACTGCCCACCGTTATTTTATTCCGTATAGGAATGATTCATATTCTGAAACATGAATGCCCACTTATCGGCCTGTTCCTGAATAATCATCGCAGTAGGCTTACCGGCTCCATGTCCCGCTTTTGTTTCAACGCGGATGAGCACCGGATTTTCTCCTTTGTGGTATTCCTGTAAGCGGGCAGCAAACTTAAAACTATGTGCTGGCACCACACGATCATCGTGGTCTGCAGTGGTAACCATCGTTGCGGGATATTCCGTTCCCTCCTTTAATGCATGATAGGGCGAATACTGGTACAAATATGAAAACATTTCCCCACTTTCATCGGCAGTACCGTAATCAAAGGCCCAACCAGCTCCCGCCGTAAATTTATGATACCTTAACATATCAAGTACGCCTACAGCTGGGAAAGCAACTTTAAACAACTCCGGTTGCTGGGTCATAGCCGCTCCGACCAACAACCCTCCGTTTGATCCACCAGAAATAGCTAAATTATCTTTTGATGTGTAGTTCTCCTCTATCAGGTATTCTGCTGCAGCGATAAAATCATCAAACACATTTTGCTTTTGAAGTTTTGTCCCCGCCGTATGCCACTCTTCACCGTACTCACCCCCACCTCTTAAATTGGCTACAGCATAAACACCTCCCTGTTCCAACAACAGCACGGTTGAGACATTGAAAGACGGCGTTAAACTGACATTAAATCCGCCGTAACCGTACAACATAGTCGGGTTGCCGCTATCTAAAACAATGCCTTTCTTATGTGTAATAATCATCGGTATCTTCGTGCCGTCTTTAGAGGTATAAAAAACCTGCTTCGATTCATAATCATCCGGATTAAATTGTACGTCTGGCTTTTTGTATACATCAGAAGTTCCAGACGCGATATCATATTTGAAAATAGTAGCAGGATAAATATAGGACGTAAACGAATAATATAATTCCTTTTCTGTTTTTTTTGCACTGAACCCATTGGCTGTACCAACGCCTGGAAGCTCAATTGTCCTTTCCTCATTACCATTTCTATCAAATTGCTTCACAAGGGAAGTAGCATCCTTAAGGTAATTGGCAAAAAGCTTGTCGCCGCCAATGTTTATGCTCATTACGTCTTCTGTTTCCGGGATAAGGTCTTCCCATGTTTCTGGCTTAGGATTATTACTATCTGCCGTTACCAATCGGTAATTAGGTGCTTCAAAATTGGTATAAATAAAAAGCTTTTCACCATCGTTATCCAAAACGCTATGATCCTTATCAAAATTATCCACAACCTGAACGATTTTCGCATCAGCCTTAGTTAAATCTTGCACATACAGTTCATTTCCGCTGGTAGTATTTGCAGCAGATATCACTAAAAAGCGCTCATCTTCAGTAAGGTAAGCACCAACATACCTCCGTGGCGTAGCGGCGTCGCCGAAAATCAGCTTATCTTCTGTTTGTGACGTTCCCAGTTTATGGAAATACAATTTATGATATTGTGTTAATCCCGACAAAGCGCTCCCATCTTTCGGTTTATCATAACTACTGTAATAAAAACCTTCATTACCTTTCCAGGCGAGGCCAGAAAATTTGATATCGACCAGCGTGTCGCCAACTACCGATTTATCTTCAGCCTTTAAGACAATTACTTTACGCCAATCAGACCCGCCCTCGGAAATTTGGTAGGCAACCAAACTGCCATCTTTGCTAAAATTAATTCCCGCCAAGGAGGTTGTCCCATCCGACGAAAATTTATTTGGATCAAGAAAAACCTCACCATCATCCTTGCCCTCTTTCTCTCGATACAAGACCGACTGGTTTTGTAGCCCATCATTTTTGAAATAATAGGTATAAGCGCCTTCTTTAAAAGGTGCAGAAACTTTTTCGTAGTTCCATAGTTTTTCTAAACGCTCTTTCATAGCATCACGAAAGGGTATCTGCGAGAGATAATCATTGGTTACCTTATTCTCTGCTGCAACCCAAGCTTTGGTATCAGCAGCAGTATCATTCTCCAGCCAACGGTAAGGATCAGCCACTTCTTTTCCGAAATAATTATCTACCACCTCTTCTTTTTTTGTCTCCGGATAAGGTTCTAGTTTCATGTCGTCCTTTGGTTCAATGGTTTTTTGATTATTGTTACAAGCAGTTATTGTCGCCCCTAATAATAATAATCCTACGTATGTTTTTAACATGTGAATAAATTATATGATTACTGAATATTCGCCCAATATTACAAAATAAAAACACAAAAAAGAGGTGCTGGTGTTCTTTCGAAGGCAGAAAGGTAAAAGTTTTTTTTGGTCTATCTTTTCTTTGTTTACACACTACGTTAAAATAATTGTAAAAATTAACTCAATATTATGTATTTTTTTATTTTTTCCTCACCTTTAACATAAAATACTTAAACCCAGATTCTGCGTTAGGAATCCAAACGAATGAGATGATCCAAAACAGGCATGAAACCTGCATAAGCTACCGCCCTCAAAAGATTATGAGCCGGACGGCTTTATACAGGCTTCATCACCTAAAAAAATATATCGATGAAAAACCGAACCGACCAAAGGGAGTTCATGGACACCGAAAACAACACGAGTCCTAATGGGACTTACGGCTGTCTGGCGGTTGAGGTATTGACATGGATGTAAAGGGGTATTTCATTGTAGGTAATGAGCTAATGCTGATCTTGGTTAAATCAGGTCAACAAATAATCAATCGTTGCGGCATGCATACTTTTTCCGTTCAAAAGAAACGTTTCTATTTAGCTTTTTTCAGCCTTTTATTAAGCACTTTGCACTTATTTGCACAAGAATCATATGAGTTGAATAACAATTGGAAGTGCCTGAATTACAAATTGGTTAAAGACGTAGGAGAAAACCTTTCTGTTATAAACCATCCTATCCACAACTGGAAACCCGCCGTCGTCCCTGGAACAATATTGACAACAATGCTCGAAAATGGTGAAATTCCTGATCCTTTTTTCGGCATGAACAACGAAAAAATTCCGGATATTTATGCTATTGGAAAAGATCATTATACCTACTGGTTTGTCAATGATTTTGACGAGAAGGTTGTTAGCGGAGATCAACAGGTGTGGTTAAACTTCCGTGGGATCAATTATAGCTGTGAAATATTCTTAAACGGGAATAAGGTCAATCCAACGACCGTCAAGGGAATGTACCTTCGTCAATCATTTAATATTACTGACTATTTATCCAAAGATGGCAAAAACAGACTCGCTGTGCTGGTATTTCCGCCCGACGTAGTAGGAAACCCCAATGGCGGACAGGGAGGTGATGGCACCATTGCAAAAAATGTTGGGCTTCAATATACCGCGGGATGGGATTGGATACAGCCTATTAGAGATCGCAATACAGGCATATGGGATAAGGTTTTTATAGAGAAAACAGGCCCAATAGCCATAAAAGATCCACATATCGTCACCCTACTTCCTGGGAAAAGAAAAACATCGGGAGATCAGGCTCCCGCCACAATTAAAGTCTCCACCACCTTACAAAATGCTACTAGTAGATCGGTAAGTGGAACTTTGCAATTCTCTGTTGCAGGGGAAAAAATCAGTAAGGAGGTGACCATCGGCCCGAAAGGCACCATAGACGTTGCTTTCCCCGATCACATCCTAAAAAATCCTAAACTGTGGTGGCCCGCAAATTATGGCGATCAGCATTTGTACACATCGAGCTTGGAATTTTTAACCAATAAGGAAATAAGCGATCAACAGCAAATAGCTTTTGGTGTACGCGAAATCCAGACCTATTGGAACCCGACCACTAGAAGTAAGGAAATTGCAGTCAACGGCCAAAAAATATTTATCAAAGGTGGTAACTGGATCGTATCGGATGCGATGCTGCGTTTTTCTAAAGAGCGCTACGATGCCGAGATACGCTTTCACCGCGACATGAATCTCAACCTAATTAGGGTTTGGGGAGGAGCACTTACGGAACGACCGGAATTTTATGAAGCTTGCGATCGTTATGGACTGCTTGTTATACAAGACTTCTGGATGTCTGGAGACTGTAATGGCCGGTGGGAGGATCCAAAAAAACTGGACGATCAGTGGACGAGAAGGCAGTACCCTGACGACCATTCGCTTTTCCTGGCTTCAGCCGCAGATATGATCAAAATGATCCGAAACCACCCCTCACTGGCCATTTGGTGCGGAGGCAATGAAATCACTCCTCCAGACGATATTTTAGTTGCGCTGAAAGACTCCATTATGCCGCAGCTTGACGGGACACGCTGGTTCATAGATTATTCCAATTCGGATGAAATGTCTTATAATTTCATTGGTGGTAACGGCGATGGACCATATGGTATTCAAGATATAGAAACATTCTGGGCAGACCGCACCTGGCCATTCAATTCTGAAGTAGGGTCTGTTGGTATTGGTGATATGGAATCGCTGGAACGATTCCTTCCCAAGAAAAATTTAGTTGCACCCATCTACACGCATGACGAAACGCTTGGCACATCATCAGAGGAAGTCGATAGTGTTTGGAAGTACCATACCTACATCGGATACGGTAAACACATCGCACCTTACGGCACGGTGACCGATGTGGAAGATTTTGCTAAAAAGGCACAATTAGTGAACTATAATCAATATCGGGGTTTAATTGAGGGCTTTTCTTCACATATGTGGGAGTGGTATACCGGAACAATTATATGGAAAACCCAAAACCCCTGGACTTCCATGCGCGGGCAACTATACGATTATTACCTTGATCCCAATGCCGGTCTCTATGGATTACGTAAAGGTAGCGAACCCCTACACGTGATGTACGATCCGGTTGACGGCTTTATTATGGTTGCCAACAACCTTTTGGAGAGCAAGAACAATGTGATGTTGTCTGTTAAAGCCTATGATATGGAAGGCGAAGTTCACCCACTTAACCAAGTGTTCATTTATATGGAGCCTTCATCAGTCAAAAAAATTCTCCCATTGAAACAGCAACTCCAAAAAATTGGTCTTCAGGAAGGACTGTTTCTAAATGTGCAATTACTTTCTGCAAACAAGGAGCTATTAAGTGATAACTTTTATTGGCTTCCCAACGAGGATGGCCAATATAGTGGCTTGCAACAATTAAAGAAGGTGCCGTTGGATGTACAGGTACAAACGAAAATGCCTGGCGAATATGAAGTGACATTACATAACTCACCAGAAAACCCTGTAGCTTTTTTTAATAGGATCTCATTGGTGGATCAGGGACAAAAACAACGAATATTACCGACGTTTTATGACGACAATTATGTATCTATCCCTCCCGGGGGCAGCAAAACCATCAAAATCAGCTGCCCAAAAGAAAAGATTGATTCTGCAATGTCTGTAGCCGTGGAAGGGTGGAACGTGGATACAATATATATACCGATAAGTTAAGCGTCGCCGTTAATTCGTCTAGCGGTCTGCTTATTTTCCCTCGATATAAATTTAAACAGGTGCTAATTAAATCGTCTTTTTTTTTACTTTCGCATCAATGGCTGATCAAAAGAAAATTTACTTTGCGTCCGACTTCCACTTGGGAGTACCTACCTACGAAAAGAGCAGAGCCCGTGAGGCCCGATTGGTACGCTGGTTAGATTCCATTAAACACGATGCAGCGGAACTTTATCTAATGGGCGATATTTTTGATTTTTGGTTCGAATACGCTACGGCTGTACCGAAAGGTTTTGTCCGCTTTTTAGGCAAATTAGCAGAACTCTCAGATGCTGGAGTCAAAATAACCTTTTTCAAAGGTAATCACGACATGTGGATGTTTGGATATCTTGAAGACGAGCTTGGGGCAACCATTATTTCGGACGAGCTGATTATTGAGCGCAATGGCAAAAAATTTTACCTACACCATGGAGATGGGCTGGGGCCAGGGGATACGAAGTACAAATTCTTAAAAAAGTTTTTTAGAAGCAAGTTCTGCCAATGGCTGTTTGCCCGTATACACCCCAACTTAGGCATTGGAATAGCCTTGCGATGGTCGCATAACAGCCGGATAAGCGGTGGTAAAAAAGAATGGCGAAAAAAGGTCGAGCAAGAATGGCTGGTGATATATTCCAAAGAACTGCTTCAAAAAGAATATTTCGATTACCTTATCTTCGGACATCGGCATTTGCCTCTTGACATTGATCTAGGAAGTAACAGCAGGTATATCAACCTAGGCGAATGGGTAAATTACAATACCTACGCCGTTTTTGATGGTAATACCGTGTCAGTGAAGGCATTCGAAGACTAAGTTACGGAGTTAAGCATGGATGCCGTCTTCTAGGCCGTGTCTGCCGACAGACTCAAAACCTATTAGGGTCTCCGGGACTTTTGGATACGCATAAGCAAGCTTGTGCGTGGGCAGCGCGAGCGTTTCACTTGCGTGGCGTATCCGAAATGCTTAAAATCCCTGGTACAATTGGCGAACGATTGTGAAAAAAAAGCATTTTATCTAAGTTTTCATTTATAAATAAAGCTCTCGTTGGCAGATGAGAGATCGATAAATTGCTTTTATATGCTGTTTTCGTATTTTGCATATAAAGGGCATTTTATCTAAGTTTGTGAAATTTTGCCAAACATTTTAGTGTTTAGGCATCAAGTGCAAATCATACCACTATGTTAGAGAAGTTAGAAGCTATAAAATTACGTTGGGAAGAAGTAGAACGTGAATTGAGTAATCCGGATACGGTAAACGACATGAAGCGGTTCGCAAAACTTAACAAAGAATATAAAGACCTGGGAAAAATTGTTGATGAATATCATGTCTACAAAAACATCATCAGCAATATAGAAACCAATAAAGACATTTTGGTCAATGAGAAAGACCAAGAGTTAAGAGAAATGGCCAAAGAAGATCTCGATGCGCTGCTTATACAGAAAGAAGAGAAAGAGGAGAAAGTAAGACTAATGATGATTCCAAAAGATCCAGAAGATAGCAAAAATGCCATTTTTGAGATTAGAGGAGGAACTGGAGGCGATGAAGCAGCTTTATTTGCTGGTGACCTCTACCGCATGTATACCCGCTATTTCGATCAGAAAGGATGGCGAGTAGAAGTAATGGACGTGACAGAAGGAACTGCCGGAGGCTATAAGGAAGTCATTCTTAAAGTAAGTGGTGAAGACGTGTATGGTCAATTGAAATATGAGTCGGGCGTACACCGTGTGCAACGTGTTCCCGACACCGAAACACAGGGTCGTGTACATACTTCTGCCGCTTCTGTAGCCGTTTTACCGGAGGCGGAAGAGGTAGATGTAGAAATCAACCCGGCAGACGTCGAGCTACAGACATCGCGATCGGGCGGTGCGGGAGGCCAAAATGTAAACAAGGTAGAGACCAAGGTGCAGTTAACGCACAAACCCAGCGGTATTGTGGTGGTTTGTCAAGTGGAACGATCGCAATTGGCAAATCGTGAGCTTGCCATGGAGATGTTAAGAACCAAACTTTATGAGTTAGAACTGCAAAAAAAACAGGGAGATATTGCCGCAAAACGAAAGACGATGGTATCAACGGGCGACCGGTCAGCAAAAATTCGCACCTACAATTACCCTCAAGGACGTGTAACGGAACATAGGATAGGATTAACTATGTACAACTTACCGTCTGTAATGGATGGTGATATTCAGGAGATTATCGACGCGCTGCAATTTGCGGAGAATGCCGAAAAAATGAAAGAAGGGGGCCTCGAATAATTTTTTTAATAAAAAGATTCTAATTTTAAAAAATCGCACTATATTTGCAGTCCTCAAAAGAGAGGAAGAGGTCCGGTAGTTCAGCTGGTTAGAATACATGCCTGTCACGCATGGGGTCGCGGGTTCGAGTCCCGTCCGGACCGCTGAAGGAAAGCAAAATACAGCTTTCCTCGTTCTTTTAACATCGTAATAATATTGGTCCGGTAGTTCAGCTGGTTAGAATACATGCCTGTCACGCATGGGGTCGCGGGTTCGAGTCCCGTCCGGACCGCTTTTAAATCTCTGGTTTTTTTGTTCCAGGGATTTTTTTTTCTCCCATTTTTTCTTCTTCTAAACGTGTGACATTTTCTGATGGAAGAAAGGGTAAAAACAAAGCTATCTATATTAGACTAAGTTTATCATTCAAAATGCACCAACGTATAATGGACTTATACTTGTTGGTATTGCACCTCGCGACAGGCGCAAGTTAAGCTTGTTACTTTTTTTATTCTTATTGATTAATTAATATGCACGGATTAGGATTGCTACGTAACGAAGCGGGCAAAACTTTGAAGCTCGCCGGTCCAATTATCTTCGGAGAATTAGCACAAATGGCGCTAAGTCTGATAGATACCGCTATGGTAGGCGCCGTAAGTTATAAACAGCTGGCCGCCGCTGCATTGGTAATGAGCGTTGTTAATATTCCCTTTGTATTGGGAATAGGAATGACCATGTCTGTTTCCCAATTGGTAGCCATGGCACATGGTCGCAATGATGCGCAGCGTGTTTCACACTATTTATATAATGGCTTTTTATTATGCGCCTTTACTGCCCTCATAATCGTCGTCGGACTAGAGCTTGGCAAAGACATCCTTTTTCATCTAAAACAAGATCCAGAAGTTGCGGTGATGGCCGTACCATTTTTAAGGATAATAAGCCTTTCGCTTATCCCGATGCTTTTATTTATGACATTAAAGCAATTCACCGATGGCTTAGAATACACTCGGACAGCCATGACGCTTTCTTTGGTTGCTCTTCCGGTGAATGCTTTTCTCAACTGGTTGCTCATTTTTGGAAACTGGGGTTTTCCTCGTATGGAGTTGGTGGGTGCAGCATGGGGCACCCTGATTACCCGGACATTGATGTTTGTCGTGTTAGCCTACCTAGTTTTTAACCATAAAACATTCCGCAGATATGTGATGGCGAGACGTAACCATTGGAAGTTCAGTTGGCAAACCATCCGTGAACTTTTAAGAATAGGTATTCCCAGCAGTTTACAAGCAGGAATGGAAGTAGGTGTATTTGCCGTTTCTGCCATACTCGTAGGCACCATAGGTGCTATAGAGCAAGCAGCACATCAAATAGCCATGAACTGTGCCGCATTCACCTTTATGGTATCCATGGGTTTAGCTCAGGGGGGCGCTATCCGTGTAAGCAACGCATACGGACGTCATGACTGGTATAAAATTTTGGCAATCGGAAAAAGCAGCATGATTACCGCTCTCATATACGGGGTGCTCTGCTTTCTGGTATTTATCTTTTTCAACGGCCATCTGCCCCGATTATTTAACGATAATACGGCCGTGGTCGCCTTAGCTTCATATTTGCTGATTTTTGCCGCAATTTTCCAAATTTCGGACGCTACGCAGGCGGTGGGCGTAGGTTTGCTCCGTGGTGCTAAGGACGTAAAAATACCTACACTGCTGGTAGGTGTTGCTTATTGGGTAATAGGCTTACCTGTTGGCTATATTCTCGCATTCCATTTTGACATGCGTGCGCCGGGCATTTGGACGGGCCTTATTATTGGACTCGGTTTAGTTTCGGTGTTCCTAACCATTAGGTTTCTTCGATTAAAGCGAAACATAAAAATCGCACAATAATCTAAGTGGTTAAAGGTCATCAAAAGCGATGTCCAGGAGCTCAAAATCCGACCAGTTTTTATAGTCAAAATGCCACCATTCTTCTGGATACACCCGAAAACCGTGTTTGGTCATAACTGCCTTTAACAAGGCACGGTTTTCGCGTATTTCTTTTGGCAAATCTGGGTAATCGGCATGTGCCTGTGGTGTAAACGCATCAAAAGAAGTAGGCATGGCCAATTCAGAACCGCTTTTCAAGTCTATTAAGGTAAGGTCCACTGCACATCCTCGGTTATGCCGTGAGCCTTTCCGTGGAGAAGCGACATAAACCGTGTCTTTTGTTTGTTCGTAAAAGGCTACTGTTACACGATATGGCCTATAAGCATCAAATACTTTCAGTCCCAATCCTCGTGCATTTAACTCTTGCTGAACAGCTCGCAACGCACGTGCCGCAGGAAGACGTAAGTAAGCGCCTGCCCGTGAATACATTTTTTTCTTCATGAAATTTTGCTCACTGGCATACTTTATATCCAGCACCACTTCCGGGATAATGTCTTTTAGGGCTACTAAACACTGATTCGTGTCTTGCTGACAGGTTCTCTTATAGTCCTCAACGGTCGAGACCGCCCGGACTCCGTATTTTGCTCCAAGCTGCTCTTGTCCCGAACACCAGAAAAATGTTGATAGTATACCAAAAAGTACAACCAGAAAAAGCTCCACAAATCTCATATATGTGCGTGATTTTGCTAAAGATCCTGATTATAAATGGGAATATCAACAATTGTCTTTTTACATCATACTGTTCAGAAAAGCACTCATAATCAAAGATTTTTCTCAATAAGTTTCCGAATACAAAAAATTCTCTCTACCTTTGCAGTCCTTAAAATAAGGACAAAAGTATATTGTTTAATTAATTCAAAATCAAGCAAGTGAATACGTTAAGTTACAAAACTGTCTCAGCCAACAAAAACACCGTTAACAAAGAATGGATCGTTGTTGACGCTGAAGGTGAGATTTTGGGGCGCTTGTCATCTCAGATTGCCAAGGTAATTAGAGGGAAACACAAGCCTACGTACACCCCACACGTAGACTGCGGAGATAACGTGATTGTTATCAATGCAGACAAGATTAAGTTGACTGGAAACAAACTGGGAGAAAAGCAGTATGTTTCATACACGGGTTACCCTGGTGGTCAGCGTTTCATTTCTCCAAAAGATTTATTGGCGAAGCATCCTACCCGTATTGTAGAAAAAGCGGTACGTGGTATGCTACCTAAAAACCGTTTAGGTCGTGCTTTATACAAGAACTTATTTGTGTATGCTGGGCCAGAACACCCACATGCCGCACAGAATCCGAAAACCGTTAAATTCTAAGGAGAAAAGAAATGTCAACAACTAACACTTCAGGAAGAAGAAAAACCGCTGTTGCCCGCATTTATTTATCTGCAGGTAGCGGCAACATTACCGTAAACGGTAAAGACTACAAAGAGTATTTCCCTACATTGCCCTTGCAATACATTGTTACTCAAAGCACAGAAGTTGCTGGCGTTGCCGGTAACTACGATGTGAAAGTTAACGTAGCTGGTGGAGGCGTTAAAGGCCAGGCCGAAGCGGTGCGTTTAGCTATTGCTAAAGCATTGGTTGAGCTAGACCCAGAGGTAAAATCTGCATTACGTGCGAAAGGTTTAATGACCCGCGACGACCGTATGGTTGAGCGTAAAAAACCAGGCCGCCGTAAAGCTCGCAGAAGATTTCAATTTAGTAAACGTTAATTTAAGGAGGATCAATCAATGGCAAGAACAACATATCAGGAACTACTGGATGCAGGTGTACACTTTGGTCACCTTACCCGTAAATGGGATCCGAAAATGGCTAAGTACATTTTCATGGAGCGTAATGGCATCCACATCATCGATTTGAACAAAACTTTGGCAAAATTGGAAGAAGCATCTTCTGCCATCAAACAAATCGTTAAATCTGGCCGTAAAGTTTTATTTGTTGCGACCAAAAAACAAGCAAAAGACATCGTTGCTGACCAAGCGAAGGCAGTAAACATGCCTTATGTTACTGAACGCTGGCTGGGAGGAATGTTAACCAACTTTGCTACCGTACGTAAGTCTATCAAAAAAATGTCTAATATAGACAAGATGACAAAAGACGGTACCTACGATGTATTATCTAAAAAAGAGAAGTTAATGATTCAACGCGAGCGCGTTAAATTAGAAAACTTATTGGGCGGTATCGCTGATTTAAACCGTCTACCAGCGGCTTTATTCATTATTGATGTAAAGAAAGAGCATATTGCTGTTAGCGAGGCTTTGAAACTGAACATCCCTACGTTTGCTATGGTAGATACCAATTCCGATCCGACAAATATCGATTTTCCTATTCCATCGAACGACGATGCTACCAAGTCAATCAATTTAATCACTAATGTAATTAAACAAGCGATTGTTGAGGGGTTGGAAGAACGTAAACGTGATAAAGAAGAAGAAGCAGAAAAAGAAGCTGCCGCCGCAAAAGCTAAAATAGATAGTGGCGAAGAGGCTGCTCCAGAACCTGCTGCTCCTGCGCGTGAGCGTAAAGCCGAAGCAACAGAAACTAAGGAAGAAAAATAGTTAAATCTTGTTTATTGGGTTAGGGATTACCGTCTGCAAGTTTTCGTTTGCAATACGTAATCCATAACCCATAAATTTTTAGAAAGCATATTAAATTAAAGGAAAAATAAAATGTCTACAGTACAAATTTCTGCATCAGACGTAAATAAGTTGCGCCAACAAACCGGTGCCGGTATGATGGATTGTAAAAAAGCATTGGTAGAAGCAAATGGCGACTTCGACGCTGCTATTGACTACCTGCGTAAAAAGGGGGCCAAGGTTGCTGCCAGTCGTCAGGACCGCGACTCTAACGAAGGCGTGGTTATTGCCAAAACCACTGCAGATGGAAAACGCGGTGTTGTCGTTGAAGTAAACTGCGAAACGGACTTTGTAGCAAAAAATGCTGATTTCGTTGCTTTTGCTGAACGTGTTGCCGATGTTGCCGTTAATGAATCTCCTGCTAGCTTAGAAGACTTAAAGGCACTGGCTATCGATGGTATTAAAATCGCCGATCTACTGATTGACCAAACCGGCAAAATTGGCGAAAAAATCGAAGTATCAAAGTACGAGGTCATTACTGCAGAGAAAGTTGTTCCTTATATTCACGGAAATTATCGTTTAGGTGTATTGGTAGGGCTTAGTGCTGATGTTGACGCCGCAGAAGAAGCAGGTAAAGATGTCGCAATGCAAATTGCCGCAATGAATCCACTTGCTATTGATAAAGATGGCGTCGACTCGAAAACCATTGAACATGAATTGGAGATTGCCAAAGAACAAATCCGTGCGGAAGGCAAGCCAGAAAATATGATCGAGAAAATTGCTCAAGGTAAATTGAATAAATTCTACAAAGAGTCTACCCTATTAAACCAGGATTTTGTAAAAGACGGTTCTAAAAATGTAGGCCAATTCCTTGACAGCGTTGCTAAAGGTTTGACAGTAACTGCATTTAAACGCGTTCAATTAGGCGCATAAGGTATTTCAAACCATCCAAGCGGTTTTTAGAAAACCTCAACAAATCCCTTCTCAGCTATGCCGGGAAGGGATTTGTTGTATGTATAGAAAAACACTTCTCCCTGTCACTATTCCCCGCACATTTCCGTTATAAGCGATAAAACCTTTATTATGACAAGAAATTTACTTATCCCGATTTTGCTTATCGTTTGCTTGTCCTGTGCAAAGGAAGAGCGATTAGCAGAAAACCTACCTTCGCAAGTTTTGGAAAGAATGGACGATCCCAATTGCACATGTGATCCTTATATTGATCAGTATCAATGGCAGAATATAACCGTTTACTTTTTCGGTTTTAGAGGTCCCGCCTGTAATTGGGTGCCACGCTTTGTTGACCAACATGGCAACGAGCTTGAATTAAGCCGGGAGGAAATAGATCTATTTTATGAAGAAGCGGAATTTCAAAAAAACGTATGGTGGTCGTGCACGACAAGTTAATTTACGTGGATCACCCTGCCCAATGCTCCCGATCCAAACTTCTAAAATGAATGGCCTCGGCAAGATGCTCCATCGCTATGGTGTCGCTACTATCTAAATCCGCAATTGTACGGGCTACTTTTAATATTCGATCGTAGGCCCTGGCAGACAGTCCCAGGCGCTCCATCGCATTCTTCAGTAAGGTCTTTCCCCCATCCGTGATCGTACAGATTTCCCTCACTTTCTTTGAACCCATTTGTGCATTGCTGTGTACATTTTCTTCATTCTTGAACCGTATTTCTTGTATATTTCTGGCGGAGATTACCCGTTCTCTAATGCAATTACTTTTTTCAATGTCTGTCTTTGCTGTTAGCGCACCAAAATCAACTGGCGTGACTTCCACATGTAGGTCAATTCGATCCAAAAGCGGCCCGGAAACTTTACTAAGATATTTCTGAACAAGCGCGGGAGCACACACACAATCTTTTTCAGGATGGTTGTAATAGCCGCAAGGGCAGGGATTCATTGATGCTATCAGCATAAAACTAGCTGGATAATCAACGGTTAATTTCGCTCGTGAAATAGTAATCTGCCGCTCTTCCAGTGGCTGCCTTAGAACCTCCAATACGGCACGCTTAAACTCCGGTAACTCATCTAAAAACAATACGCCATTGTGCGCAAGGGAAATTTCACCTGGTTGCGGATTTCCTCCTCCACCTACCAGCGCAACATCACTCACGGTATGATGTGGTGCCCGAAAAGGACGGACGGTCATCAATGCATCTTTAGCAGTTAGCTTTCCAGCTACGGAATGAATTTTCGTGGTTTCAAGCGATTCGTAAAGACTTAATGGTGGCAGAATGGAGGGCAACCGCTTAGCCAACATCGTCTTCCCGGCGCCGGGCGGACCAATCAGCACTACATTGTGGCCTCCCGCTGCTGCGATTTCCAAAGCTCGCTTGATATTCTCCTGTCCGTGCACATCCGAAAAATCAAACGCATAATTATTGATATTGGAAAGAAATTCTTCTCGGGTATCTACCATTGTTTGCGTCAGCCCTTTCTCCTCGTTCATAAATTGAACAACTTCGAGAATATTATCAACCCCGTATACTTCTAAATCATTTACAACAGCCGCCTCCCTAGCATTTGCTTTTGGTAGTATTATGCCTTTAAACTGCTCTTTTCTGGCTTGTAGTGCAATGGGTAAAGCGCCTTTGATGGCTTGGACACCACCATCCAGGGACAATTCACCTAAGATAAGGAAATCAGCCAGTCTATCCGTTTTGATTTGTCCCGACGCGGCGAGCACACCTATGGCAATTGCCAGGTCATAAGCCGAGCCTTCTTTCTTAATATCAGCAGGTGCCATATTAATCACAATCTTCTGCCGGGGCATCCGATAGTTCGCACTTTGTAGTGCACTTTCTACCCTAAAAGTACTTTCCTTAATCGCGCTATCGGGGAGGCCTACAATAAAATATTGTGTTCCCGCAGATATATTGACTTCAATGGTGATGGTCGTTGCCTCAATTCCGTATACCGCACTGCTGAATACTTTGACTAACATGATGTTCAGGTGATGATGTATAAAGGCAAAATAATAAAAAAAGCGCTATCTTTCTTAGAAAAGGTAGCGCCTTCTGCTGTTCATTTTGTGCACTAAATATTATCTACCAAAAGGCATCTTAGGCATGCCTCGCATCATCTTTGCCGCAGCTGCGGGATTCGAGAACTGTTTCATCATCTTTCGCATATCACTAAATTGCTTCATCAACTTATTGACATCATTAATATCTGTTCCAGAGCCACTAGCTATACGCATACGACGCTTTTGATCAATTACGTCCGGGTTTTCCCGTTCATATGGTGTCATAGAACCAATGATCGCCTCAATAGGTTTGAAAGCATCGTCATCAATATCAACGTCTTTGATCGCTTTACCCACGCCAGGAATCATCCCCATCAGATCCTTCATATTACCCATCTTCTTGATCTGTTGTATCTGACTGACGAAATCATTGAAATCAAATTTATTTTTGCGGATTTTTTTCTGCAGCGCCGCGGCTTCTTTTTCATCAAACTGCTGTTGTGCACGTTCAACCAAAGAAACCACATCGCCCATACCCAAAATACGGGAAGCCATACGATCTGGATGAAACACATCCAAGGCCTCCATCTTCTCGCCTGTACCGATAAACTTGATCGGTTTATTGACAACTGATTTTATAGACAAGGCTGCACCACCACGAGTGTCTCCATCTAACTTGGTTAACACCACTCCGGTAAAGTCTAAACGATCATTAAAGGCCTTTGCCGTGTTTACCGCATCCTGACCAGTCATGGCATCTACTACAAAGAGGATCTCGTGCGGTTGGGTGGCATCTTTAACAGCACTGATTTCGTTCATCAAAGCCTCATCGATAGCTAGACGACCAGCAGTATCGACGATAACGATGTTGTTCCCGTTTCTTTTGGCTTCGGTAACTCCTTCCTCAGCAATCGCAATCGGATCCGCTGAATCGCGGTTAGTATATACCGGTACATCTACTTGCTGAGCGAGCACTTCCAACTGATCGATTGCCGCCGGACGATAAACGTCACCCGCAACCAAAAGCGGTTTTTTTCCTTTATTTTCTTTCAGGTATTTTGCCAGTTTACCTGTAAACGTAGTCTTACCTGCTCCGTTCAGACCAGCAATCAATATTACTGTTGGGTTTTTAGTGGTTTCCAGCTCTGTAACCGATCCGCCCATGAGTGCTGTAAGCTCATCATTCATGATCTTGGTCAGCAACTGCCCAGGAGAAACGCTATTCAACACATTTTCTCCCAGAGCCTTCTGTTTTACCTCATCGGTAAAAGCCTTTGCAGTTTTATAATTGACGTCGGCATCCAATAAGGCCTTACGAATCTCCTTAATGGTCTCTGCAACGTTGATTTCCGTAATATTGCCCTGACCTTTTAAAACTTTAAAGGCTCTATCTAACTTATCCTGTAGATTATCAAACATAGATTAAGTAAAAAAAATGATTCCAAGTATTTATCTGCCACAACGAGAAAATTGCATGGACCATTGTGACAAAGGCACAAAGATACAGAATTATTTTGCCTTCTCTATAACCTGGTTATTCAATCGTATATATTCTTCACTATCAGCCTTTTCTGCCGCTTGTCTCCCCAGCTCCGCAGTGGCTTTCGCTCCAGCCTTATCGCCTTTTTTCAGTTGAATCTGAGCCTTCCAATAGTATGGATACGGTAATGCCGGATTAGCTTTCAGGGCTTCATCTGCCCAAATCAATGCTTTATCGAGGTCTTTATCATTATTGAAATAATACTGTGCGGCAGCCAAATAAGGTTTTTTCTCACTTTGCATGGCCTCATCTATAGAAGCCATAATTTCTTGGTCCTGATCAACGTTTATGTCAAATGCCACTGCGGTGTCTTCCCAGCGAATGCTAAGCTTCGCCTGCTTAGCTGTTACTTCAGGAAAATCTATCGTGAACGTTTCCACTTTATTTTTTGTCTTTTCGGGCTTAACCTTAAAACGAAGAACATCGTCTGACTGGTTATATTCATATGCTCCCCATTGATCGCTTTTCTTGTTCAGAATGATTGTCCATTCATTTTTATCAGGTATGGTAAACAAACCATAAGTACCCGCGGCAACTTTTTTGCCATCAATAATGACATCACCACTAAAAGCTAAGGTGGTTGCACCGTTAGCCCCTGTTCGCCACACTTCACCATAAGGTTCAAGACCACCAAAAATTTTCCGCCCCTTAGTATTGGGACGCGCATAAGTTAGCGTAACCTGACTGATACCAAGATCTTGCGTAACGACTTGTTTACTACTAGCAGCAGGAAGCTTTACGGTTTGTGCAAAAGATGTCTCTATGCTCAGTAAAGAAGCAAACAGCATAGCAGTAGCTATACATAAAAAAGTTCTTTTCATTTAGATTTATTTTGATGTTTATAGGTTACAGCGTAGCGTGAAACCTTATTATTTTTCTTCGAAGATAAAAAAACAATCCTGAGATCGTCTAATACATTAACTATAAATTTCAGGTTACATTAAAAGCTATTCAATACTTCCTTTGCTTGATTGACAACCTGCGACGCGGGCATATGATCAAGCGCCTTAAACTCAAAAGGTGTTATCGCCTCATTTAATTTTTTTAGTTCATCATTTTTGCCCTGTTTTTCGAAAGATGCCCGGAGAATTTTTGCTTTCTCAAAATCCTGTATACCTTCTATTAGCCGTTCAAATCGAATGGAACTACGTGCTCCGGGATAAACGAGCCATGCATCTCCCGCCGACCATGTTCCTACCCTGGTATCTTGTAGAGGTTTTGGACCCCAGCAATTGTAAGCCCAGCGTAAATAGCCATCAAAATCTTTATTCAATGCATACCAGGCAAGCCAAGTAGCTTCTGCGGAAGAAGAAGATGTAAAGGTATTCGGATAAGGTTCTGTACAACAGGTATAAAAAGTTGTGGTATATCCCTTATCTCTTCGTTCCTGTATTAAGTCCTTACTGAGCTCATAGCGCAGCGCCACACAATAATCTATCAATTCATTGTACAACTCGGGATGATCTCCACCAGCCAATGAAATATTGAATTGCGGGTCTGCCTCTTTTATAATGGCTATCGCCCGTTGCATGTCTTTCATCTCCCGTTCGTCCATGGCAATGGTTGTCTTTTCAAACCACCCCTTTTCCTTCAGGTGCTTTGCGAAATCTACCAGCATCGGTTTCCAATGTTCCTTGTAGCTATTCTCCCCAGGTTTGGCCTTTAAAAAAACCTGTTCCCCACTAGCTTCATCGAAATAATAGAATTGTAGATCCCATGGTATCATACTGTAGCATTCGATAAATTTATCTACTCCAAAACTCATCATGTATTCCACCCACCTGTCAAAGGCACTATAGTCATAAAACCAAGACCCGTCTTCTTTCTTTACCCATTGGATCATACTTTCATATATGTCGTATGTTTGCCCGTTCCAGGGGTCATAAATAATACTGGCCGTAATAACTTTCTGGCCAGCGTCCGCTAACAGCTGCATGTAAGGTCGCATAGCCTCGAAATGCTCTTCCGACCATGGTTCTATACCATATACTCTAGCTACTGCGTACGGATTTTGCCAAAGGTCCAGATGATATGACCATTCACTAGGTTTAGGTAGCGTATGAGCAAGTACTTCGACCTCAAACGGCAGTGTTTGAGTTTCCTGATCTGCTGAAGAGATCGTCAAGGCACCCCGGTATACGCCCGCTTTCGACGATTCAGGCACCTCTACACTCAACCAAATAGGCCTACTGGTATGATTCTCTATCGACAAGGACGCTACATCATCGATTAAATCGGCCACTAAAGAAGTGTCGAGTCCTTGCGGAATACCACAACCAGACTCCAGTTCTCCTAAATGATCGGTTAACACATAACGAATGAATTTGGCTTTCGCGGCGTCAGCTGCAATCTTATTGCCATTTTCGGCCACTAGGTCGGAAACCTGAAGGGTAATGTCGTGGAGATCTTCCTTTGCCCATACCAATGCCTGTGTATGTACTTTTTCACCTTTCCAGGCTTTTATCTTCCACTCGTTGGTCAATTGCTCTTTCTGAGGAGGTGCCGACCGTTTAAAAGACTCGTCGACAGATACAAAACTACTATTAATACCTCCCCCCACATCGCTCCAAACACTGTTATCTTCCGGATAAGGATCAACTAACTCAACAGCTTCCTTATATTCAGGTAATTGCGCGTTACATAAAAAACCATTTACTAGAAAAACAGCTAGCAAGATTAATCGGCTCATCTTTATCTCAATTTTAGGTAAAAAAGGTTCTATGGTTGTTTTTTGCCCAATTTATGTCCGGCTACTGCATAATAAAAAATTACTAAATAGCAAGGTATCATTACCCAGTAGGCCTGTCGGGGATTCCAAGAGTCTGCCAGCGCACCATAAATTAAAGGGACAACGGCTCCACCTGCTAAACCCATCACCAGCAACGATGAGGCTGCTTTGGTGAATCTCCCTAGGCCTACAATAGCCAAAGGCCATATTGCTGGATACACCAAAGAGTTTGCCAAACCCAGCAATGCGATGAACGCTACCGACACATAACTTTGGGTAAAAATAGCACCCAAACTAAAGATAACACCCAAAATCCCACATATTTTCATTGCATTTTCCTGCTTAATATATTTAGGGATCAATACAATTCCCGCTAAATATCCCAGTATCATGCAAATCATCGTCCCCATAGTGAAAAACTTCGCCACATCTAGTTTTATCCCCTGAGATGACCCATAACTGATAATGGTATCTCCAGCAATAACTTCCACACCAACGTATAAAAACATCGTGATAAAGCCTAGAATAAGATGAGGAAAGTTAAATAAACTCGTTTTCCCTTGATTAGCGGTCACAGCAGTTTGATCCTCTTTATCTGTATCAATTTCCGGTAAGTTCGACCGATATATTAGAAAAGCAAGTACAGCGAGCACGAGGATAATACAAATATAGGGGAAAATTACGCGAGAAGCCAGCTCATTTAATTCTACAATTTTCTGGACTTCCGGCATGGATTCAATTCTTTCTGTTAATGCATCAGCATCACTCAACACTACTGCGCCCAACACTATTGGTGCCACCCCACCCGCCAGTTTATTGCATATTCCCATAATACTGATACGCTTCGCTGCACTTTCCGGTGGTCCCAAAATAGTTATATAAGGGTTTGACGCTGTTTGTAAAATAGCTAAGCCACTTCCCTGTATAAAAAGACCTATTAGAAAAAGCGCGTACGTCCGCGCCATTGCAGCAGGAATAAAGAGCAATGCACCGATAGCCATAATAATAAGCCCTACCGACATACCATTTTTAAACCCGAACACTTTCAGTGTCTTTGTAGACAATGGTGCCATAACAAAATAGGCAATATAGAAAGCAAAGGCAACTAGATAAGATTGAAAGTGATTGAGTTCGCAAGCGATTTTCAGATAAGGAATCAATACGGAATTTAACCAAGTAACGAATCCGAAAATAAAGAACAATGCGCCGATGATAACAATAGGGTTAATGGCGCTTTTACCGATATTGTCGGTACTGGAGTGTTGGTTCATGTGAAAGAATTAGTTTAAGAATCTCTAAGACAATTTGTAAATATAACAATGATTTCATAATGTCTTTACAAGGCTAATAAAATAATTTGATTTTTTAAATTAAAACCTGTATGCAACCGTTTGCTTAAAACAGAACAAATCTTCGGGGCTCTTTTTCTTAAAAAAAGAAGCGCCCCGATAATCCATCGTGGCGCCTCAAAAACCTAAACCTTATCACAAAACCATTACCTGGCTTTATTGATATCTATAGAACATTTGATTTTTTAAATAGTTTTAAAATTAAAACTTCATTAGAAAAAATCGCAGTTATATATTAGCTTTTAGGCACTATTGCTACCGTTAACCTACTTACGCAGGTAAGTTTATCTTTTTCATTATACAGTTTAACATCCCAGATGTGCGTTTTTGCCCCTATGTGAAGAGGGGTACAAACAGCTTTTACAAGCCCTTCCTTTACCGGTCGGAGATGATTTGCATTCACTTCCAATCCAACACCCATATATTTTCGTCCGTCTACCACTAAATTGGAAGCGACACTACCTACTGTCTCTGCCAACACAACTGAAGCGCCTCCGTGCAAAATTCCTGCCGGTTGTCTGGTCCGATCGTCTACAGGCATCGTGGCCGTTAGGCTATTTTCTGTAATCTCCGTAAACTTAATATCTAGCAGTGCTCCAATATGGTTAGCAGGTCTGTCATTTAATTCGTCTATAGTATATACGCTATTCCAAATCATTTAACCGGTTCTAAGTAACGTTCTTTTATTATATTTCGATGGTGGTTAAGATGTCCTGCCACAATATACAGGAAAGCTCTGACACTTATTAGTCTGTCTGATGCCAGGCCTTTCCGTGTCAGTTCGATTTCGTTGAATGACTCGAAAAGGGCCATATTTGCTTTCCTTACCAGTATAAACTCTTCTGCCAAGCTGCCCAAGCTACGTTCTTTGAACCGGGCGTTAGTCACATAGTCTTCCTGTTCAAACCCCGGCAGAGCTTTTGTATCATTTCGGGCAAAACGGAGCGCCCGATAAGCCATTATGCGTTCCGTGTCGATCACATGACCTACAATTTCTTTGATTGTCCATTTGCCTTCAGCATAGGCATACTCCGATCTTCCTGCGGGTATTGCATCTAAAAAAGCAGGAAAGCTAACGATTTGTTCGTTCAGCACCTCCTTAACGTCGCCTATGACGGTATCAACGTATGCTGCATAAAAGGAAGGAAATTCATCAGATTTTAGCGGGTTCATAAGTTAAGCTACTTTTTAATATTATTCTGAAGGTGGTGCCTTTACCTACTTCAGAGTCCTTTACAAAAATTTGTCCTTTATGATAATTTTCAACAATTCGTTTAGTGAGTGAAAGTCCAAGTCCCCACCCCCGCTTGCGGGTAGTATAACCTGGCTGGAATATAGCATCAAACTTATTTCTGGGAATGCCTTTCCCCGTGTCGCTAATATCTATAAATATCTGCTCTTTAGCAATATTTTCACTAATTAATATATTTATTTCTCCAGCCGATTCGATTGCATTTGCGGCGTTCTTTAAGATATTTTCGATAACCCAGTCGAACAACGGAACGCTAAGTTGTGCTTCAACTGTTTTATCCCCCGACACGGTAAATTTTATTTTATCACTTGTACGCACTTTAAAATAGCGTACAAAACTATTAACTACGGGGTATACGGCATGATTTTCTAAATTTGGCTTTGAGCCTATTTTGGAGAAGCGATCCGCCACGATCTCCAACCTCCGGACATCATTTTCCATTTCGCTAAGTAGGGGATCCTCTTCAGCATCAAACTTTACCTTCATAAGTTCTACCCAAGCCATTAAAGACGAGATGGGCGTACCGAGCTGATGAGCGGTTTCTTTTGCCAGGCCTACCCATACCTGATTCTGTTCAGATTTACGCATGCTGTTGAATACCGTGTAAGCAATTCCCAAAAAAATGGCAATCAATGTAAGTTGAACGTACGGAAACACCCGCAATTGTGTAAGGAGCAGCGAGTCTTTATAATAAACGTACCATTTTTCCCCCCCTGTAAGATCAATAACAATTGGCGGATGCAATTCTTTCATTAAGGCCAACTGCGTCTGAAAATATCCCGGGTCATATTTCGGCAGATTACTATTCTCTAGCTGAATATCTGACCCCATGTTATACGGCGTTTTAGTAGAATCAAGGCCGCGATAATAAATGATACTATCTTTTGTATCCGTAATAATAGCCGGTACCTTCAAACTATCGCGCACGCTATAAATGTAGGTGATGTACTCGTCGTTCACGTCGGGCATAGCATACATATTTTTAGTGCTAATGGCCCATACTGAGGCTTTCGTTCTCTCGGCTTCCGATAAGTTTTGCACCAGGAAATTCGTATACCACAACGAAGCAGCGGCAATGATCGCAGCAAATATGAGCAGCAAAAACTTCCACCGCTGGTTATATTGATATGGATTCATATTTCTAACAAGGAAGATGTAACCGGCAGGATCCAAGACAAAAGAACGCATAAAGTTTATGCACAGCCACTACTGTCCTCCTTTAACCACTACATCTTAAACTATTTTACTAAATCCATGCAAAGTACAATTTTATACCATTAACTACAAGGTTTAGGGCAATGGCTATTTACAAAATTATCGTTGAATCGAATAGGGCATTTTCAAAGGCTGTTAACCTTCAAATAAAACGGATACGATATGCTTCTCTCTGGTTGCATATGCAAAGCGTTTTATCTAAGTTTATCTGTAAACAAAGTTCTCATCGGCAGATGAGAGATCGGCAAACAGCTTTTATATGCTATTTAGTATTTTGCATATAAAAGCAATTTATCTAAGTTTGCGCTATGTCTACAGAAAAGAAAGTAAGGGTACGGTTTGCACCCAGCCCTACCGGTGGATTACACTTGGGAGGCGTTCGCACGGTTTTGTTCAACTATCTATTTGCGAAGAGCCATGGCGGCCAATTTATATTACGCATTGAAGACACCGATCAGACCCGTTATGTTGCCGGGGCCGAGGAATACATTAATACCTGCTTAAAGTGGTGTGGACTGGAACCCGATGAAAGCCCTGAAAAGGGCGGTAATTATGGTCCCTATCGTCAAAGTGAACGTAAATCTCGTTATAAAGGTTTTGCAGAGCAACTCGTTGCCGATGGCTACGCCTACTATGCTTTCGACACTCCCGAGGAACTGGACGCGCAGCGTAAATCGGTCCCGAATTTTAAGTACAGCCACGAAAACAGAAATCAATTAAGAAATTCGCTTACTATCGATGAGGCTGAAGTTAGCTCACTCATAGCTAGCGGAGCACCTTATGTTATCCGGATAAAAATGCCCATCAATGAAACCGTTAGTTTCGACGATATGATCCGGGGAAATGTAAGCTTTGACACCTCACTGGTGGACGATAAAGTATTACTGAAGGCAGACGGAATGCCCACCTATCACTTGGCCGTTGTGGTGGATGATTACCAAATGAAAATAACGCATGCCTTCAGAGGGGAAGAGTGGTTACCGTCAGCTCCTGTTCATGTCTTGCTATGGGAGTATTTGGGCTGGAGCGAGGAAATGCCTCAATGGGCACATTTTCCACTAATTCTAAAACCAGATGGCCATGGAAAGCTCAGTAAAAGAGATGGCGACCGTCTAGGTTTTCCGGTATATGCGATGAACTGGAAGGATCCACAAACGGGAATACTTACCCAAGGATTCAAAGAACTTGGTTTTTTACCAGAGGCATTTATCAATATGCTGGCACTGTTAGGTTGGAATGATGGTACCGAACAGGAACTATTCTCCTTACAAGAACTCGCCAACAAATTCACCATAGACAGAATCAGTAAAGCCGGTGCCAAATTTGATTTCGAAAAAGCCAAATGGTTTAACCACGAATGGATTAAGCGTTTGGACAATGCTGATCTTGGCCCTTACATTAAACGTTTGTTGGCCGCTCATGAAGTGGTTGTAGAAGATGAAAAATATCTATACAGTGTATTATCCCTAGTCAAAGATCGCCTTATCTTTATGGACGACTTTTGGGAACAAGCCGCTTTCTTTTTCGTACGTCCGGCAAATTACGATCTGGATGCTATTCAAAAAAAATGGAACGATGAAAAAACTGACTTTTTCCAGTCGATTATCCCCCAACTCGAGGCTTTTGAGCCATGGCGCACTGAAGAGTTAGAGCATTTTTATAAACTCGCTATTCAATCAAGCGGATTAAAGTTGGGAGAGTTGATGTTGCCGTTTCGTGTGATGCTTGTAGGAGGCAAATATGGACCACATGTTTTTGATATTGCCTCGCTGCTTGGTCGTGATGAGACCATTGCACGGATGAAAAAGGGACTAGCGGCAATATTAGCCTAAGCCAATAAACAATGAAAGGGCTCGTAACAAAATCTACCGGTAGCTGGTATACGGTACAAACAACCGATGGCAAACGCTATGATTGCCGTATCAAAGGAAAATTCCGAACAAAGGACATAAAAACCACCAACCCGATAGCTGTTGGAGACTGGGTTGATATTACACTCGAACCCGAGCAGCAAACAGCCATTATTACCCACCTGCACGATCGGAAGAACTATATGATCCGAAAGTCTATCAACCTATCCAAACAGGCTCAAATTATTGCTGCTAACCTCGATCAGGCATATTTGGTCGTCACACTGGCATCTCCTCCCACATCACTGGGGTTCATAGACCGGTTTTTAGTAACCGCAGAAGCGTATGACATTCCTGCTGGCGTCATTTTTAATAAGCTGGATTTATTTAGCGATGAAGGCCTTGCTATTCTTGAAGAATATCGTGTTATTTACGAGGATTTAGGTTATCCATGTTTTGAGGTGTCAGCCTTAATCGGAACGAATGTGGAAACTATTGCGGCGTCTCTTGCCAATAAAGTGACGTTAATTTCCGGACATAGTGGTGTTGGAAAATCTACCCTTATTAACCGATTGGTTCCCGAGGCCTCATTACGTACAGGAAAGATCTCCAACTGGTCGGACAAAGGCAAGCACACCACTACATTTGCCGAGATGATTATGATAAACAAAGGAAGTTATATCATTGACACACCGGGCATACAAGAACTAGGCGTAATAGATATCGAGCAACAGGAACTCGGACATTTTTTTCCCGAAATGCGTGAGTTGATGCCAGACTGTCGTTTCAACAACTGTCGGCATATCAACGAACCCGGGTGTGCCGTATTGAGCGCGCTAGACGATGGTCGTATAAGCCCAAGCAGATACGACAGTTATTTAAGCATTTATCACGGCCATGATAGTAGGAATTAACAGATATGACGAAACGGGCTAAACACGGATAATTAAATCCCGTCCAAGCCGATAAAACCTACTTAAAGGGCTAATTATTCAGTCTTTCTTCAAAGAGTTTTAAGATACGTTTATATTCATCTGTCCAGCTACTAGCTTCCACAAAACCATGATCTTCTACGGGAAAAACAGCTAATTCCCAGTTCTCTTTTTCCAGCTCAATTAAGCGCTGGCTCAAACGTACGATATCCTGAAAATGCACGTTCACGTCAACCATTCCATGACACATGAGCAAGTGCCCCTGTAAACCATCAGCAAAATTTATAGGAGATGATCTTTCATAGGCTTTGGGATCGTTATAAGGTGTATTTAAAATATTGGACGTATAACCATGATTGTAATGTGCCCAGTCGGTAACTGAGCGTAAGGCTGCTCCCGCAGCAAAAACATCCGGCAAGTTGAACAAGGCCATAAGCGTAATAAACCCACCGTACGAACCTCCGTAGATTCCCACATTGCTGGGGTTCACGCCATATTTATCAACAAGCAATTTAACACCATCCTCCTGATCGGTCAAATCCTTTCCACCCATATGTCGATAAATGCCCGTTCGATGATTTCGCCCGTAACCTGCACTAGCCGTATAATCGATGTCCAATACGGTATACCCTAGATCGACCAGCAGATTATGGAACATATACTCCCTAAAATAAGAACTCCACCAGTGGTGTACATTCTGTAGGTACCCTGCCCCATGTACAAAAACAACGGCAGGTCTACTTTCTTTGGGTTGTTGGGGCTGAAACAACCGGGCATATATCGTATCACCGTACCTATTGGAGAAATTAATTACTTCAGGTGTCTTCCAAGCATAGGATTTAAATGCCTCCGACCGGGATTCTGTTATTTGTACAGCTTCTGCCCCCGCTTTGTTTTCCTGTAAATACAACTCCCAAGGTGTATGACTATTTGAATAACGTATAGCCAACCATTTTTCATCGGGAGAAAGCTGCACTTCATTTCCACCTTTCATTTGGGTGATCTGACGCATGTCGCCACCCCTAACAGGTAAGTGGTAAAAATGGGTAACTCCTGGATGTTCTTTATTTGCGGTGATGTAAAATCTGCTTTTATCCTTCGAAAGTTGAACAGATTGCACTTCAAAATTTCCAGCTGTAAGCTGTTTTTTCTCTTTTGTATGCATGTTTACCGTATACAAATGAGAGAAGCCGGAAACTTCGCTTTGGAAATAAAATAACTCATCGTCTACCCAACCTACAGTTCCTCCGTTCCAACCGCCAATACCCGGCCCCGCAACCCAAGCGTCATCATGTTGCCTGTCCAATAGTTCAAGCACCCCGGTCTGCGGACTCAACTTGGTGATCCAGCGATCTTTATGATCTTGGGCTACCACAACAACTACTGCGTGGCTTCCCTTTGGGCTCCAGTATACACCGGTTACATTCACTTCCCGCTCAGGATTTAACTGCAGCAAAGAATCTTTCTTTGCAGGATAATCTTCATAAAAAGACGGTATATCGTACATTCCTTCCAGCTGTGATGTTACTATCTGCATTGCGGTATCTCGATCTACGCTATAAACAAAACCAGCGGTGGCACCTCCTTGGTTATCCCCCACTTTAGTACGTGTTTGCATATCTTCTGTATAGCCTGAAACAGTAACGTAATTAGGTACAACGGTGTTATTGTTATCTTTCGTTGTACGATGCTTTAGGTAAGCAACGTGCTGGGCATCAGGACTGGCAAATACATTACGAAGCAACTCATCCTCATCTATTGCCAGTTCATGAAGTTCTGCTGGTTTTTTCAATTTCTCCAGCGAGTCCTTGACAATTTCTTGTGTGCGCCGACTCTGTAACACCTCAAATAATCGGAGTTGATCTTCTTTTAGCCATTGATTCTGTGCCGAATGCTCCTGCTCTTCACGGTTTCTCCTGTTGCCCTTGACAAAGTTTGTCAGTTGTTTTTCCCCATGGTCATCCAGTGCTCGTAAAAAAATGTTGTCGCCTCTTTTAAAAAGAATCCCTTTTCCATTAGCAGTAAATTGCGGAAGTGATTCTTTTTCTACGGTTTGGGTTATTTGTCTTTCCTTCTGGGATTTGACATCCCGCAAAAAAACGTCACCATTGCGTATATATACGGCCTTTTTCCTGTCATCTGTATATTGTACCTGCGTGGCAAAAGTCTGTACAAAATCTTCCGCCAACTCCTTGGGAGCTAACTCCCGCACATCAATACTGTAGAGGGGGTTATATGCTTTCAAATCAGGATTCCATCTAAAATATAATTTGCCATTAAAAGCATCCCAAGAAATATCTTCCGGAAATACGCCCATCCATTTTGGGTCACGCATAATTTTTTCAACTGTTAAGGTTGATTTTTGCTGTGCAAATAGGGGGTTCAGAAAAAAAAAGAGGAGATAAGGTACGAGGTGTTTCATGATATTTCCAAAATTTGCCCTAAAATACAAGCATTTTTTAAAGCGACATCTTTTCTTGAGCAACAATTTGAATATCCTTTTACGGAAAGGTAAAAATCGTACAATATGTGCTGAAAATCCATAAAAAAATCTGTGAGCGATGGCTCACAGATCTCCATTTATAATTATGTAAAACTTAAATTATAATCTGCTGTTTAGGCCTTAAACGGTCATAATATCCTTCTCTTTAACTTCAGCAAGTTTATCAACCTTTGCTATAAAGATATCCGTAAGCTTCTGTACCTCTCCTTCACCGATTTTTATTTCATCTTCAGAAAGACCATCGTTTTTCAATTTCTTAATGCCATCATTAGCTTCCTTACGAATATTACGGACAGCAACTTTTCCTTTCTCCGTTTCTTCTTTTACTTTTCGTACTAATTCTTTTCTCCGTTCTTCCGTTAGCGGTGGAACGGCCAAACGAATGATGTTACCATCGTTTTGAGGATTTAGCCCGATGTTTGAATCAATAATTGCCTTCTCTATCACCGGAAGCATACTCTTTTCCCAAGGCTGAATAACCAAGCTACGTGGGTCTGGGGTATTAATGGTACCCACCTGAGCCAAAGGTGTTGGGGTTCCGTAATAGTCTACATTGATTCCATCTAACATCGATGGCATCGCTTTACCTGCGCGAATTTTTGTAAGCTCCGACTCGGTATGGGTAATCGCTTTTTCCATAGCATCGCTTGCTTCTTCTAATTGTAACTTTATGAGGTCATTCATATGTATATAAAAGTTTTTTTAAGGCCATATGAAATATTCATGCTATGCACATGGAAGGAGACATGAATATTTCATGATATCGCAAAGATTTCGCTCAAAAATAAGGTTTTTTATTCAATGGCAAAACAAGCATTTATCAGTAGATTCAATTCTACGTTTCACGCGAAACATGTACCGCGTATCCAGTATGTGATGTCTGCCAAGAAATCGCTGATTGATCATCTTGCGTAATTAGGTATACACGCGTTTAAAAACGTATCCTTAAACAATCGTCTGCGTTTTTAGAATTTTAAATTTTTTTCAATATATCTTGATAAATTAAAAATAAAACACTTACTTTACTGCCAATAACAAAAAATGAAAACAAACACTATTATTACAACATCCATTATTACCACCACCGGGACACCGTGTCACCGAGGGAAGTAATTTTTATGTTGTAATAACAGCGATAAAGGACATAAAAAGGCGCTTCTCTCCATGAGAAAGCGCCTTTTTTAATGACCAAATTTTTAAAGTCGAAGAGCGGTGTGTTATCATTTTAGCGGCTTTTACTGTTAAAACTTTTTATAAAACGATTATTAAACAAATTAGATGAAGGTACTAAAGTTCGGTGGCACCTCAGTAGGTTCAGTGAAAAGCATCAACAACCTACTGGAAATTTTAAAGCAAGGATATGCCCAGGGAGAGAAACCAGTTGTTGTTCTATCGGCCATGAGTGGGGTTACGAATCTGCTCACTCAGATGGCCGAGGAGGCAGAAAAAGGCATAAGCTTTAACCACGCATTGAAAGAGCTGGAGCTGAAACACTTCACCGTTGTGAAACAGCTGATACAGCTTAAAAATCAGAATCCTGTTTTTACCCAGTTAAAAATCTTCCTAAATGAGCTGGAAGATCTTTTACAGGGCGTACTTAATCTACGGGAATTAAGTCTGCAGAGTAAGGATTTAATTGTAAGTTATGGAGAACGCTGCGCTGCCTTTCTGATCTCAAAAATTGCCGAACAGTACTTCCCGGAAAGTCTCTTTGTAGAAGCTACTTCACTCATTAAAACAGACAGTTCTTTTGGTAATGCGCGCGTTGATCTTTCGCTGAGTGAACAAATTATCCGGCACTTTGTGCAACAACATCCCCAGCGCTTTCTTTTCGTTACCGGATATATCGCCTCTAATGAAAACGGTAGGGTAACAACGCTTGGTAGAGGAGGGAGCGATTATACTGCGGCTATCTTTGGAGCCGCTCTACAGGCAGAATCAATTGAGATCTGGACCGATGTGGATGGCATGCTTACGGCAGACCCTAGAATGGTAAAGAAAGCTTTTCCACTACCTATACTGTCGTATACCGAAGCTATGGAACTGTCTTATTTCGGAGCCAAGGTTATCTATCCTCCAACCATGATTCCGGCATTCATGAAGAAGGTGCCTATCGTTATCAGGAACACTTTCAACCCCAATTTCCCTGGCACGCTTATTCAACAGGACAGCGGCCAAACACACTTTCCCATCAAGGGTATATCATCTATCAACGCTATTAGTGTAATCAACCTTACGGGTAGTGGCATGATTGGCAAGGCAGGTTTCAGTGGACGCCTATTTTCACTTTTGGCACGAAAGCAAATCAATGTAGTGCTTATCACGCAATCGTCCTCTGAACACAGCATCACCTTTGCGATTCATCCGACAGATGCACTTCGGGCACAACAACTGATCGAGTCGGAATTCGAGCTGGAGTTAATCGCAAAAAAACTGGAAGCACCCGTAATAGAGCATGATTTGTCTGTTTTAGCCATTGTTGGCGAAAACATGAAACAAACACCTGGGATGTCGGGCAAATTATTTTATGCTTTAGGCCGTAACGGCATAAACGTCAGGGCAATTGCTCAGGGCTCATCTGAATATAATATATCGGTTATTATCAATCAGGCAGACCTCTCAAAAGCCCTTAACGCCGTACATGATGCTTTCTTTACTGCGCTGAAAAAAACCTTACATGCGTTCTGTCTGGGAACTGGCAATATTGGATCTACACTTTTCAGACAACTATTGGAGCAGAAAGATTTTCTGCGCGACAATAACGATATACAGGTGAAGATAGTAGGAATTAGTAACTCTCGAAAAATGCTCTTTAACAACGAGGGGGTTAACCTAAACTCCTGGCAGGAAGCGCTTGATCAACAAGGAGAAAAAGCCGATCTGGCGATATTTATCGATCGGATGCAAAAACTCAATCTTCCAAATTGTATTTTCGTTGACAACACCGCCAGTGAAGCACCCATAAACTATTACCTGCCGATTTTCGAATCGAACATTTCCATTGTTACCTGTAACAAGATAGCCAACTCTTCTAGCTACGGACAATATAAACTTTTACGTGATACCGCACGGAAGCATGGCGTGGACTTTTACTATGAGACCAACGTTGGTGCAGGCCTTCCGATTGTTCGTACGCTAAAAGACTTGATGACCAGTGGCGACCGTATCATTCGCATCGAAGCCATCCTTTCGGGCACCATATCTTACATCTTTAACAATTTCACAGGCGATGCCTCTTTTCATGATATTGTAAAAACGGCACAGGAACTGGGTTATACCGAACCCGATCCAAGGGACGATTTGCGAGGCACAGATTTTATGCGAAAAATGCTCATTTTAGCTAGAGATGGTGGAGATGTTATCGAACCAGCCGATGTACAATTGGGATCAATTTTACCAGAGGCCTGCCTTCAGGCGCCTACCGTTGCTGCTTTTTATGAGGAGCTTAAAAAAGCAGATCCCTATTTTAACGATTTAAAAGAAAAAGCAACAAAGGAAAACAAAGCCATCAGGTATATCGGTAAATTAGTGAACGGTCGGGCATCAATTGATTTAGAATTGGTTGATGAAAGCCATCCTTTTTACAATTTATCGGGAAGCGACAATATTATTTCGTTTACTACTGAGCGGTATAAAGAACGCCCACTTGTAGTAAAAGGCCCTGGTGCAGGAAGCGAGGTTACCGCGGGAGGCGTATTTGCCGACTTGATAAATGTCGGGGCATAATTGCTTGTAAAGTATGATGATATAAGATGGAACTAACAACAGCAAAAACATCGGTAAACAATACCGGTAAAGAAAAAGACAAAGTACATGTATTTGCACCCGCCACGGCGGCCAACTTGGTATGTGGTTACGATATTTTAGGATTGGCGCTCGATGAGCCTGGTGATGAGGTAGTGATGGTACGTGCCGGAGAACCCGGAGTGCGACTTGTAAAGATAACCGGCGACGACGGAAGGTTGCCGCTTGACCCAACGAAAAACACCGTTAGCGCTTGTGTACAACTGCTATTGACGCACATCGGGAGAGAAGATGTTGGTGTAGAAATAAGTTTGCATAAGCAAATGCCCATTGGCAGCGGTCTTGGCTCCAGTGCTGCCAGTACAGTGGCTGGGCTTTATGCGATCAATCAACTGTTGGGCAGCCCCCTGAGTAAACAGGAACTTTTGCCTTTTGCTTTAAAGGGGGAAGAGTTAGCCTGTGGCCATGGCCATGCCGACAATGTCGCGCCCTCACTTTTTGGAGGTATTACCTTGATCAAAAGCTATGAACCCTTGGAAGTAATCAATCTTCCCGTGCCGAAAGACCTTTACTGTTCGGTAGTTTTTCCTCATGTAGATGTGCCCACCCGGGCAGCACGGCAAATGATCCGCTCTAAGGTAGAACTAAAGGAAGCCGTGGTACAATGGGGTAACATTGCCGGGCTGATCAGCGGTCTTTTTATGAATGACTATGGACTGATTGGTCGCAGCATGAAAGACGTGCTAATAGAGCCTACACGAGCAATCCTTATCCCTGAATTTTACGAAATGCGGGAAGTTGCCCTGGCTGCGGGAGCATTGGGCTTTGGTATCTCTGGCTCAGGACCATCTGTTTTTGCCTTCTCCACCAGCAAAGCGACTGCCGCCACCATAACCGCACAGCTAAGTGAACACCTAAAATTCAAAAATATTGACAGCAATGGATATACATCGGCAGTAAATATGCAGGGGCCGAAAGAATTTTAGTGTTTATGTGAAAACGACAATCATAATGAGAAAAGCATGCTTTTCGATTCATGAGTCCCGTTAAAAATTAAACACTAACAAAATGATTATATACGGATGAAGTTATACAGTACCAATAACAAAGACCTATCGGTTTCTTTTAGAGAAGCCGTATTTAACAGTTTACCTTCCGACAAAGGCTTGTATATGCCGGTTGAAATTCCTTCGCTTTCTTCCGATTTTATTGCTAAGCTCGACCAATACTCTTTACAGGAAATTGCCCTTGAAGTGGCAAAAAATCTCATTGGAAATCCGATTCCAGCGGCAGATCTGAATGCCCTGATCGCCGAAGCGCTGAACTTTGACGCTCCGGTAGTTTTTCTTGATAAACATACCGCTGTTCTGGAACTCTTCCATGGCCCCTCATTGGCCTTCAAAGATTTTGGTGCCCGCTTTATGAGTCGGGTTATGGCCTACCTATCCAAAGAAGAAAAAAACCATAAAGTACTTGACGTACTGGTGGCTACCTCTGGCGATACCGGCGGAGCGGTAGCCTTGGGTTTTCTGGGAGTAGCCGGTACCCGGGTAACTATTCTCTATCCAAAGGGAAAGGTTAGCCCTGTACAAGAGCAGCAACTCACCAGCAATGACCAAAATATACGCGCAATAGCCATTGATGGCACTTTCGATGACTGCCAAACCTTAGTGAAAGAAGCCTTTAATGATCCCGAATTAGCTTCCGCTTTTCGCCTCACTTCAGCTAATTCCATTAACATAGCTCGGCTAATCCCTCAAACATTCTACTATTTTCATGCCTATGCCCAACTGCTGCGACAAGGCATAAAAAATATCGTATTTGCTGTTCCCAGCGGCAACTTTGGCAACATCGGTGCCGGACTCGTAGCCCATAAAATGGGCCTTCCCGTTAAACACTTTTTAGCGGCCACCAATAGCAACGATACCGTACCGCGCTTTCTGGAAACCGACAGCTATGAACCTAAGCCATCTATACAGACATTGTCGAACGCCATGGATGTGGGTAATCCCAGCAACTGGATCCGTATTATGGATCTGTTTGAGAAAGACAGTAGCCTACTCAAGGAAAAAGTAACCGCTTATGCTTTCAGCGACGAAGATACCCGAAGAGGTATTGAAGAATTGTATACGGATTATGGCTATATTGCTTGTCCGCATACTGCAATAGCTTATTTGGCGACAGAAGCATACAAAGAGAAAAACCCTGGCGACTATACTGCGGTGTTTTTAGCTACTGCTCATCCCTGTAAGTTTCCGGAAGTTTTTCCTCCGGAAATATTAGCTGCAATCGATACGCCGGAACAAGTAAAATCTTTAGCTAGCAGACCCAGTAAGAAAGAAGAATTAGGCACAGCTTTTCAAGGTTTTAAGCAATGGCTGTTGGCTAATCGATAAGTACTATTTAGGTGTCATAGCCATAAGTTTAACACATTTATGACACCTAAATAAATAGTCTCTTCACAAACTACCGGATAATACTTCCCGGCTTTATGGCAGACTGGGGAGCTACAAAATCCAATCGCCCATCGACATCTTCAGCCATTAAGATCATGCCCTGAGAAAGAATTCCTTTGATTTCACGAGCTTCGAGGTTCACGAGAACCGAGACCTGTTTTCCCACAATATCTTCTGGTTTAAAGAATTCGGCGATACCGGAAACCACTGTTCGCTGATCGATACCGGTATCAATGGTCATTTTTAATAATTTTTTTGTTTTAGCAACCTTTTCAGCCGTTAAGATTTTACCTGTTCGGATATCCAAGGGTGTAAACTGATCAAAGCTGATATTTGCTTTTGCCGGTTCAGCAACTGCCGTATCCTTAGCATTATCAAGTTTCGCCTGAGCCAGCTTGGCCAGCTGTGCATCCACCTGCTCATCCGTAATTTTTTCAAACAAAAGCTGCGTTTGTCCCAAGAGGTGCCCTTCTGCCAACAGTTGCGCATTCCCGGCCGTGTCCCACGAGCGATCGTTAAAATTCAACATATCGAAAAGTTTATCGGCCGTAAACGGTAAAAATGGTTGCGAAAGAACCGCTAGGTTAGCCGCTATTTGCAAACTGATATTCAATACGGTCTTGACCCTTTCTTCATCTGTTTTTATCAGCTTCCAAGGCTCTTCGTCTGCCAAGTATTTATTACCTAATCGGGCGATATTCATAAAATGGGCCAGCGCCTCCCGGAATCGATACTGTTGCAAAGACGATTTAATGGCTTTTGGATAACGTTCAAGCTCAGACAACACCAATTTATCTTTCTCGGTGAGCTTTGTCGCGGGCATCACCGTACCACCAAAATATTTATGGGAAAGTACCAACACCCTATTCACAAAATTGCCGAAGATAGCTACCAGCTCGTTATTTACACGCGCCTGAAAATCTTTCCAGGTGAATTCGCTGTCGGAAGTTTCCGGTAAAATAGAAGCCAGCACATAGCGTAGTTCATCTTGTTTATTTGGGAAATCAGCCAAATACTCGTGCAACCATACCGCATGGTTTCTGGAAGTGGATAACTTATCGCCTTCTAAATTTAAAAATTCATTTGCCGGTATATTCTCCGGCAATATATACTCGCCGTGTGCATGTAGTATTGCCGGAAAAATAATACAATGGAAAACAATGTTATCTTTTCCGATAAAATGGATCAAACAGGCGTCATCCGTAGGGTCTTCCTGCTTTTTCCAGTATTTCTCCCAGTCGTTCCCTGTATCTGCCGCCCATTGTTTGGTTGCCGAGATATAGCCTATGGGTGCATCCAGCCATACATACAACTTTTTCCCCTGTGCTTCTTCCAGCGGAACATCTACCCCCCAATCCAGGTCGCGCGTCATCGATCTAGCCTGGAGCCCCGACTTCAACCAAGAACTACATTGTCCGTAAACATTTGATTTTAGAATATCTTTTTTACCCACCAATAACCACTCTTCCAGCCAGGTTTGATATTTATCCAACGGAAGATACCAGTGTTTCGTTTCTCTGAGTACAGGCGTTTTCCCACTTAAGGTAGATTTCGGGTTAATTAGATCGGTTGGGCTCAATGAAGTGCCACATTTCTCGCATTGATCGCCGTAGGCTCCTTCATTATGACAATTTGGACAAGTTCCCACAATATATCTGTCTGCCAAAAACTGATGGAACTCTTCATCATAATATTGCTCAGAGAACCTTTCAATAAACTCGTTCTTGTGGTACAGGTTAAGAAAGAACTCCTGCGAGAGTTCATGATGTATTTTAGCCGATGTTCGGTGATAAATATCAAAAGAAATACCAAAACTATCGAAGCTTTCTTTTATCTGTGTATGGTACTTATCAATGATTTCCTGCGGACTTATTCCTTCCTTTTTGGCTTTTATGGTAATGGCCGCTCCATGCTCGTCCGAGCCACAGACAAAAGCCACATCCTTATTATTCATTCGAAGAAAACGAACAAATATATCGGCAGGGATGTAGGCCCCTGCTAAATGCCCTATGTGTAAAGGCCCATTAGCGTAAGGAAGGGCCGATGTAATGGTATAACGTTTAAAATCTTTTGTTTTCATCTATGGATTTTAGGTATTCGTTCCAATAACTATAAGCATCGAAACTAGGGATTAGAAGCTAACCGCAACTTCTGCCAGCTATCTCCATGCATTTCCCTTAACAATTTATTACTTATTAAACTCACGCAACAAACCCAACGCACTAATTTCAAAAATGATTTGCTATTCCGGCAAAGATACATCAATTTGCGGTTTCCTAATAAAATAGATATGACGAAAACACCAGCATACTTAAAAAAAGGCGATAAGGTAGGAATTGTATGTCCGGCATGGAAGGCAGAAACAGACATTAATCCCGCAATTAAGTTACTGGAAGCTTGGGGGTTGGGAGTTATTATAGGAAAAACTGTTCATAGTAGTTATCGACAGTACGCCGGAAGCGACGAACTACGTACAGCAGATTTTCAAAACATGTTAGATAGCGATGAGATAAAAGCCATATTTGCTGCCAGGGGAGGTTATGGCTCGGTCCGTATAATTGATGAGATAGATTTTACTTCTTTCGAAAAAGATCCCAAATGGATTATTGGCTTTAGCGATATTACCGTTATTCACAGTCATATCCATCAATTATTCGCTATTCCTACCATACATGGGCAAATGCCCCTGACTATTCCAGATGCCACTAAAGCATCATTAAACAGTCTGCAAGATACGCTTTTTGGCAAGAAACCGTTCTATACATATAAAAGCAAAGCGCCGCATGTACCAGGTGAGGCTACAGCGCCCGTGATAGGCGGTAATCTGGCATTGCTCGTAAGTGTGTTGGGTTCAGTTTCTGATATGGACTATGACGGTAAAATTTTATTTATCGAAGATGTAGGCGAGTTTTATTATGCTATTGACCGCATGTTATATACACTTAAACGTGCCGGTAAATTAGCTAAACTCCAAGGGTTGATTGTAGGTGGTTTTACAAATTTGAAAGATAATAAGGTAGCTTTCGGGTGGCATATTTCCGAGCTTATTAAAGATATCGTTGGCGCATACGGATATCCTATTGCGTTCGATTTTCCTGCGGGACATATCGACGATAATTATACCTTGATTTTGGGCCGGGAAGCCACTTTAAAGGTAACACAGGATACAGTTTCTCTACGCTATATATAGCTTAGCGATGTTATCGTTACCGAACCTTGACACGATATTTATAACATGTAATAATAAAAATTAGATATGGCAATATTATCAACTCTAGGAAATTACAGAAATACTGGCTTACTGCTAATACGTGCAGTATTAGGCATCATGTTTATCATGTACGGATATCCAAAAATAGCAGGGGGCCCAGAGATGTGGAAAGGTGTAGGCGCTGCTATGGGCAATGTAGGCATTACGTTTGGACATTCTTTTTGGGGCTTTTTGGCTGCCCTTACTGAAACGCTAGGTGGCTTTTTATTGATCATCGGCTTTGCTTTTCGTCCAGCAACATTATTATTAGCTTTTGTGATGTTCATAGCAGCGCTTTTCCACTACAAAACAGAAGGTTTTATGTCTGCATCGCACCCTATCGAGCTAGGTTTTATCTTTATCGGTCTAGCCTTGATCGGGCCAGGAAAATACAGTGTCGATAAACGTTAAAAAGAAAAAGAGGGAGCACAAAGATGGCCAGTGATTTTAAGGATAAACTACAAGAAGAATTAAAAAAGCCAATCTACAAATATGCATTTGGATTGGCTTTCCTGTTAATGATTATTGCTTTATCGCTTAAGTTTGGATTTCTATTAGGTAAATGGCTGTATGCCTTGTTTAATTGACATGTTATTGATGTTGGAAAACACCCACAACTAACGGTGTTTGCGTTGTATCTATAATCCCTCTCGTCAAAATGGTATAGTATTTACCTGCGTTGAGGGCAATAACTTCATCACGAAGGGCAAGCTCTGTTCCGTCAGTATCGGTCACCTGTATGGTATAAGATCCTTCGTCAACCGCTGTAAAATCTGCATTTGCTTCTGCCGATGCCTGATCATCAATAGCACGATTGCTGAACACCTCCGTTGGTGTTCCACTGTTAATAAGATTTACATTGACCTCCGGTGTATTTTCGGATAAATGAAAAAAGCGCACATAGGCGTTGCTCTGATCATAATCTTCCGGTGTCTTGTCTGCAACCAAAATGCTCGAAACAGTATCCTGATGACCGTAAAAGAAAGAGGTATAAAACGTACTATCTTCCAGTGTGATGGTACTATCCACAACAGTCGTGTTAGTCCCGGGTATACCAGCACTTAATAACCTCGATCCAGGATAGGCGGGCAAATAGCCAATATATTTCCCATACTCCAGAGGTTGCCCTCCTGTAGCCGTATTGATGTTATTATTGTCTAACATAATACCTAACGCATCTGCACCAGCATAAGCATTTACAAAATTTACATAGGCGGTCGGCATATAAACCGGATCAGAGTCTGTATTACAAGCTTGAAAAGCCAGTCCCCCGGTAAGCATAGTTACCAGTAAGACTAAATAGTTTTTAATATTCATATCGTTTTTTTTAATCGTTAGTTTAGTATATATTCAATTAATTTATTTTCTATGCTGCTAACAATACGACTGGTAAACGAGAGAAATCCTTAAAAAGCTACAGTCTTCTTTGGTATTGGTTAAATCATTTTGTTTGCACCGGTCACTCATTCAATGTAAATTGTGCTTCCTTTACATCTCTGGCATTTCCGCCAATGTATACTTTAAAAGCTCCCGGCTCCGCGACATAATCCAAATTGGCATTATAAAACTTTAAATCGTCGACCCCTATTTTAAACTCAACAGCTTTACTTTCATTTGGTTTTAGTGAAACTTTCTGAAAGCCTTTCAGTTCTTTTACCGGACGTGTAACACTACCGACCAAATCCTGCGTATAAAGTTGTACCACTTCTTTGCCTTCAAGATTACCGGTGTTGGTTACGGTAACAGTTGCAGTAACCGAATCGCCTGCTGCAAAACTATCTTTGCTCAAGCTAATATCACTATAAGAGAAGGACGTATAGCTTAAACCGTATCCAAAGGGATAAAGCGGTTCATTATCTACATCCAAATAGTTGGATCGGAACTTCTCGAACCATTTTCCTTCGACAAGTGGTCTTCCGGTGTTTTTGTGGCTATAATACAAAGGAATCTGCCCCACATTTTTGGGGAAAGTTGCTGTCAGTTTTCCCGAGGGATTTACATCACCGAACACCACATCGGTAATCGCTTTGCCCGCTTCTGTACCACCGAACCATACATTGAGTATAGCTGGAACATTTTCTTCTTCCCAAATAAGGGTTAACGGTCGACCGGTAAACAATACCAATACCACTGGTTTTCCCGTTTTTAATAATTCAGCCAGTAAGCGCTGTTGTCCGGATGGGATATCCAAATCTGTACGGCTAGAGCTTTCACCACTCATCTCCGAGCTCTCGCCCAGAGCCGCAATAACCACATCTGCTTGTTGTGCCGTTGCAAGGGCTTCTTGAATAATCTCTTCTTCCGGGCGGCTGTCTCTCGGTATTTCACGGCCAAACATGGTGGCTCGCTCCTGATAGCTTGCATCATCCAATAGGTTGGATCCAACGCTATGTAATATATTTACCTGACTTCCCAATACTTCTTTCATTCCTTCCAATAAGGATTGCGTATGCTCCAGGTCGGCATTGACACTCCAGGTACCGGGCATATTACTACCGGTATTGGCGAGGGGACCGATCAGCGCTACCGTTCCTGTTTTTTGAAGTGGCAAGGTGTTTTTTTCGTTTTTCAATAACACAAAAGACTCTCCTGCTACCTGCCGTGCTAAAGAGCGGTGATCTTCCGAGAGAATCTCTTTTTTAGCCCGCTCTTCATTACAATAGCGAAAAGGGTCTTCAAATAACCCAAGTTTATACTTTGCTTCTAACACCATTCTACAGGCTCGATCAATTTCTTCCTCGCTCACCTTACCCTCTTCCAAGGATTGTTTAAGCGTGGTCAAAAAACCTTCTCCCACCATATCCATGTCTACGCCCGCTTTTAAAGATAATGCAGATACCTGCTGCAGGTCGCCCAAGCCATGATCAATCAATTCGTTGATGGCGGTATAATCGGTTACCACTAAGCCTTTAAAGCCCCACTGTTTGCGCAGTACATCCGTCAATAACCAAGGATTTGCAGATGCGGGAAGGCCGTTAATGTCATTAAAAGAAGTCATTATGCTTCCTGCGCCTGCATCGACCGCTGCTTTATACGGTGGTAGATATTCATTGTACATCCGATGCAAACTCATGTCGGTGGTATTATAATCGCGACCGGCTTCTGCCGCGCCGTATAAGGCAAAATGCTTCACACAGGCCATTAGCGTGTTGGGAGCGCCGAGGTCATTGCCCTGCAGCCCCTTTACCATGGCTGCGGCAATTTCGGCGCCAAGGTAAGTATCTTCGCCGCTGCCTTCGGAGATACGGCCCCAACGGGGATCACGGGAAATGTCTACCATAGGCGAAAAGGCCCAGTTCAACCCATCTGCACTGGCTTCGGTAGCGGCTACACGGGCAGTACGCTCAATAAGTTGCATGTCCCAGGTAGCCGACAAACCTAAAGGTATGGGAAACAGTGTTTTATAGCCATGAATAACATCTTGTCCGAAGATGAGCGGAATTTTTAAGCGGCTATGGTTAACGGCCAACTCCTGTGTTTTGCGCACACGGTCTGGTGTAGTTAAGCTGAATACACCCCCCACTTCCCCTGCTCTGATTTTCTTTTCCAGATCCGTGTTGACCGCCGACCCGGTGGTTGCTTCCCCTCCCGTTGGAAGGTTCAGTTGGCCGATTTTTTCCTCTAGCGTCATCTTCGCTAGGAGATCCGAAACAAAGGCGTCCATCGGTTGGTCGACAGGTTTCGATAAGGATGTCAGCTTCTTAGTTGTTTTTCGCTGCGCTTGCACTGTTATTGGCTCTGCTAAAAACAATGCTGCGACCAGGGTTGGTATGATTATTTTCTTCATCATTTTAATATAATTATAGGTGCCTACCTATCAGTAGGAATATGTTGATTGCTTATTTCACTTCCTGAATTGCTGTGCGTTCGGAAACGCCGTTCTCATTAATGGCCTCGATACAGAAGTAATAGGTCTTATTTTTATCCATCCCCTTATACCAATAATCGTTGCCATTATATACCATAATCGTATTATAAAGCTTATCGGGATGGATGCCTAAATGAATATTATAGGCGTAGGCGTCATCTACGGGCCGCCACTTCAACCAGGCACTGCGCTTATCCTCTTCTCCGCGCAAGACCAAGAACTCTCTTACGGCTTCCGGTTTTTCCCCAAGACCATTGCCAAAAACCCGTAATCCACTGATCGCAAACTTTCCTGTAGGCACATGTACGTTTTCCAATTTCAGATAACGTGCTTTAACCGGCTTTTCCAGTTCGATATAGTCATGCGGAACATCTTTCTTGTTTTGGCTCTTATCCACGAGCACTTTCCACGATTTACCGTCAATCGAGTGATGCAACTTATATTGGTGATAAAACCCTTCCTGCTTGCCAAGAAATTCGGCATCCTGATCGGCATAATTGAGCTGTACAGCTCGAACTTCGGAAACTGCTCCCAAATCGCTTTCCAACCACTCTCCTTTATCGCCCGTTGCAGCGCTCCAATAGGTTTTGATATCTTCATCCACTGCATTATTGGCGCCGTATGCTGCGCCTAAGGTAGAAGAAACCCGCACCGGTTTATTGAAGTTCAGCAACATCCAGCCAGTAAAACGACTTTCCAAGTGATCGGCACCATCGTTTGGTAGGTAATGTGGATAGTCGCCAAAAGCGGTGTTGGTATACATCACGTCATCTTGATCGAAACCCGCCGGCCAAATACCCAGACGTCGCTCAAAATTGTTCTTTACACCGATTACGATGGAAGAAACGTGCCAATAATTACCATATATATCCTGATAGGTTGCACCATGGCCTGCGCCACGGGCGAAACCTCCCGGTTTATAGCTAAGCGGAAGCGACTGATGTTCATAAAAACCCAGTGGTTTATCCGAAATGGCTACTCCATCTGCGTAGCCACTGAATTCTGTCCCTGGAGCAGCATACTGTAAATAGTATTTACCCTTGTGTTTGGTCATGTGCGCGCCTTCCATAAAGGGCTTTAGAAAAGTATTATCGTTATATTCACCGAAGCGGTGCCAACCCAAACGATTATCGTCCAGTAAGAGCAGCTCTTTACGTGCACCAATAGGTTGAAAGGTTTTTCTATTCACCTCTACACCGTAAAGGGGATACACATTACTACTGCCATTGAACTGATAGAGTTTACCGTCATCATCCACAAAAAAGTCGGGGTCCCAACCGCCGATTTCATACGCATGGATCGCTTCTTCCCATGCGTTGGCCTTCGGGTTGGTACTCATCCATATAGGAAAGTTAGTCGCATACGTAGAACCCATCACCAATAAGGTATCGCCCTGCACCCACACAGCTGGCGCACAGAGGTCGTCGTACACGTCGTGCTCCGCTCTTAAGAACGACCGGGAAACAAAGTTCCAGTTTAACATATCGCTGCTCCACCAATAGCCCCACTGGTTGGTAGAAAACAGGTAATAATCTCCTTGATAGGTAACAATAACCGGATCTGCTGTCGCCCGGTGCTTTCCCCATTCGGCAAAATTGGGAATAGGCAAAAAAGCATAATCCAGATTGATGGGGTTACAATAGGTTTTTGGCTGTTGTTGTGCCCGGACGCCAGCCGTAACTATCATTAGCCCCAGCATCAAAAATGCTTTCATCAGCATATATCGATATGCTTTCAAGTGAATTTGTGGTATCTCCGATAGTATCATTTTACTTCCTGCACTTTAGTACGTTCCGAAACGCCATTTTCATTAAATGCTTCTATGGTGAAGTAATAGGTTTGCCCTGCTGTCAGACTCTTTAACTCAAGCGCATCATTATCATAAACCATCCACGAGCTATAAAGTTTATCTGGAGCAATACCCCAAAAGATGTTGTATCCCTGCGCATTTTCCTGGCCGTTCCAGGTAATCATAGCGTCACGCGGATCATCGCTACGTTGCACAGAAAAGCCCTTCACCTCTTTTGGCTGCTTCCCTTCGCCCAGACCGAAAACCCTTAAGCCCGAAATCGCCAGGTGAGGCGTGGGCACATGGACATTTTTATATCGTATGTACCGTGTTTTCGCCGGAGCTTCCAACTGTACGTAATCATTAGGTGTATCTTTAAAACTATTGTGTTTATCGATAATTACTTCCCAATGGTGTCCATCAACGGACCCTTCAATAACGTACCGATGATATAAGTTGGGAACCCGCCCAAACAGATTGGACTGGTAGTCGTGATAATTGATCTGAAGAGCATAAACGTTAGACGGAGCAAGTAGATCAATTTCTATCCATTGTTGATCGCTATTGTCGGCCGCTAACCAGAAAGTTTTCATCTCTTCGTCCACTATATTTTGTGCTTCATGTTTACCTTTCTGCGAAGAGGCCTTAACTGGTTTTTTATAAGAAAGCAACATCCAGCCTGTAAATTGGCCTCTTTTTATCGGGGTGGCAGGAGTATAATGCGGATAATCTCCAAAATAAGTGTCTGAATACATCAGTCCGTCTGCATCAAAATAAGTAGGGAACACACCAATGCGCCGTTCCCATCCCACATTCGCCGCTACCGCCATGGTTCCGAAGTGCCAATATTGCCCGGCAGGCCCCTTCACGGTACTACCATGACCAGCTCCATTGGCATAACCTCCTGGCTTGTAAACGATGGGGTTATTCGGGGCATAATGATAAGGTCCTAAGGGATCGTCGCTCACATAGACCCCATCGCCATACACATTAAACTCCGTCCCTGGAGCTGCATATTGCATATAATATTTATTATCATGTTTGGTTAACCAAGGGCCTTCAATGTATCCCCTCAACACGGTATCCGAATGATTTTCACCAAAGCGCTCCCAACCATGTTTATCGCCATCAAGGTTAAAAAGTTCGTGCACTTCTTTAGACGGTAGAAAACGGTTTGTTCGATCTAGCTTTTTTCCACGTATAGGGAATTTATTCGAAGAACCCCAGAACATATAAGCCTGTCCGTCATCATCGATAAATAGATCAGGGTCTTGCAATTGATTTAAAACTGAGGGGACCGCTTTCCAGTCGCCCTTCTTGGGATTATCCGTATAAAGTACCGCCATAGAACCCGAAGGATTACCGGTTACATACAAAACAGAGTCTTTATAATTATGTGCGGCCGGAGCGTTAGAACCTTCAAAGTACCATTTTTCGGGTGTGATAAAGCTCCAATTGCTTAAATCAGTGGAATGCCAATAGCCCATCGAGCGAGTGACAAACATATAATATTCTCCTCTGAATTCTACGACAGCCGGATCCGCGCCTGAACGGTAAGAAATGCTATCAAAGCGAGTGGCGTAAGTATAATCTAAGTTGAGCGGATTACAATAAGTAGACTGCCCAAAGGTCGTATTTACGATCATGAGCACACTCCAAATCAAGCAATAAATAGATTTCATTTCAGGATAATCTTTTTTAACTAAATAGTATTGACTGTTTTTACGGTTTTCGCTACAAGGTTCCTCCGTATAGATCGCTGATGCTTTTCTGACTTTCTTAAACAGGATTTCCATGCCGTCAGTAAAAGAAATCTCGTTCCTTTTTCTTCCAGTTCTTCGCTATTTCCTGAAGTTTTAGGCTCCTGTTTAAATTGTTGATCTTATACAGGAACCCTCTTTACCTACAAGTTATGTTGCGAACTAGCAAAACCTAATTTTTTTAAACCTACTTTCACCTCTGGTGCACTCATAAACAGCTTCCATAATAATCCGCTTCGATGGTTTTCAATCATCACTGGAATAGGCCCCTGGTCGATGGCTAGATAACGTTGTGGAAACCAGTTGTCTGTTTCACTATAAGCATCATAGAAACCATATTTTCCCCACACTTTATCGCCAAGTTCATCATACAGGTACCGGATAACGTCCATACTATACTCCGGCGTATAAGGGAAAGATGATAAGGCTGCTGTAGGTGTGATCACGCCCTCATCTTCTTTCGGGCTATGTGCGGCATAACCTTTCACCGAATAGCTAGCGGTAAGGCCCCAAGCCTGTTCGCCATAACCCTTGAATTTTTTGGGGTTTTCAATACAGTATTCCCGCTGTATAAGGGTATGGTTTCTATTAAGTTCCCAGTAATCCGCATACTGATCTTTTAAGCCTCGTGGATCTAGTCCTAGGTAAGAATAATGTGCCCAGAACATCGGTCCTACACTTCCATCATGGAAATTATGGTTCAATTCCACCTTGAGGCCATACTGCTCGGCATCCGATTTAATTTTACCACTTCTAGCCCACCCTTCATGATAAACCTCCGCAGGTACACCATGTGTCGGCGAAGCGGCGGCCAATACATACATAATCAAGCATTCATTATAGCCTTCAACAGGAAAATTCATGTCCCATCCGTATTCAGGGCTCCAGTGCCAATACAATACGTTTTCGCCGTCTTTTCGGTACCAGTCCCATTCAATGGATTTCCAAAGTTCATCGGCCTTTGCGGCCAGCTGTCTCTCTTCGTCATTTCCTGCTTCCAGATATTGTCTTACGCAGATGAGGCTCTGTGCCATAAAGGCCGTCTCTACGAGATCACCACCATTATCTTTCTGGCCAAAAGGCTTGACTTTACCCGTAGGCCCATGCAGCCAATGCGGCCAAGCTCCGTGAAAACGGTCGGCTTTTTCGAGGTAATCAACAATTTTTCTGAGACGTTCAACGCCTTCTTGCCGTGTGATAAAGCCTCGTTCCATTCCGACAAGAATAGCCATGACCCCAAAGCCGCCACCGCCTGTAGTCACGACGTCATAGTCGTTCTGCGGGTACTCACCATCGATATGAATGCGCTCCCGTGCAAGCCCCGATGTCTCTTCAGCTCCTTCCCAGAAGTATTGAAAGGTTTGCTGTTGAACTAAGGTTAGTAGGGAGTCGTCTGAAAGGCTGTCGTTTTTTGCTTCGCCGGAATCTTCGGTTCGACCATTTTGATTTGTATTACACGCCGCAAAAAAAAGCACTGCAAATAGCGACAATAGTTTCATTAGATTTTTCTTCAGTTGCATCGTTTGTTTTAGTAACATAAAGGTTTAGCTTTTAGTAAATGACATGCTGATCAATTGGTTCTTCAACGAATAATACCGCTTTAAACTGATCTTAACCGCTTCGGTATTATTCGTTGTTTCCCAATACTTTATTAATAATTTGGATTTTGCACGAGTACACCGCCTGAACGATCAATTTCAGGCTGCGGGATAGGTAAATATCGATGACGTTCTTGGTATCCGGTTTTACCCGCTTCATGCATCACCTCTATGTCAATACCCCATCTTACTAGGTCAAAGAAACGCTCATTTTCCATTCCCAACTCTACTTGCCGTTCATGTCTAATAGCTTCGCGAAGTTCTACTTGGTCTTCGGCGGTTACTTCCGGTAACACTTCCTCGTTGTTTCCCCTAGCTCTTGCTCTTACCGTTTCCAGGTAATTTAATGCCGACACCCGGTCACCTGTCTCATTGGCCGCTTCAGCGGCAAGCAGTACTAAATCTGCATAGCGATACACCCGCATATTAAACCATTGCCCTTGTAAACTACCAGCTGAGCGCCGGATCGCCGGATCCGTGTATACTTTTTTACTCCAATATGGCCGTGGAAGTTCAGAAGTAGCCGCTGGGACCTCCTCTCCATAAGGTGTATTTATCTGACCAGAATACAAAAGGGTTTCATCCTTACGCGGATCTCCTTCTTCAAAAGCCGCGGCTAAACGCTCATTTGGTGTGTTCCAGCCCCAGCCCAAATCCCAAACTCCCCCGCCTCGCACGCCTTGTCTACTGGCGTAGTTTAAACCTACATCGGTTTGGTTCTGCGTGTAAAGGGCCTGTATTTCAAAAATGGATTCACTGCCATTTTCGCCAGATTCCCTGAATATCTGTTCATAAGACATGTTCAGGTTATATTCGCCACTTTCCATGACCATACGAGCGGTAGATAAAGCCTGTCCATACATCTGGCGAGCCATATACGATTTGGTTCTTAACGTTAATGCACTTCCTTTTGTTACCCGTCCAATGAAAGAAGGATCCCAATTGGTAGGTAAGTAAGCGATAGCCTCTTCCAAATCTTCATCTATTAACCCATATATATCTGCTACGGTTGCTTTGGGTTTTATGGCATCTTCTTGCCTAAGAATTCGGAAGTCAATCAAGGGTACTTCGCCAAAGGCCCTGACCATATCAAAATAAGCATAGGCCCGAAAGAATTTAGCTTCTCCAAGATTCACCCTTGTTACTTCGCTTTCCAACCCTACGGAATCGACCGCATCAATCACGTTATTGGCCATCGCTATCAGGTTGTAATGGTCAGACCAATATTGGTTTATCAACCAAAAGTCGGTCGTATACTGAAAATTATCAAAAATAGCTTCAGCATCGGCACCATCTGATACCGTACTGCCTTTATCCGCATCATCCGAACGGATATTATGTACCGCGATGTAGGGTAAGCTGCTGATTCCATCTTCACGCAGGGCCGCATAAATAGCATATACTTGCGCGTTCAAATCGCCCGGAGGAATGTCTTCCTCTATATACTCTCCTAATGGCTTTCTGTCAAGAAAATCTTTTTTACATGAAGTAATAATTACGGTTGTTAACAGCAGAATTACGACAGGCCAACTTTGTTTCAATATATTTAATGTTTTCATCTTTTTTCTCTCAATGAATTAGAAATTAAGATTTAATCCTAAGGTATACACTGCCGGTACCGGATAAGTTCCTGTATCGACACCGAAAGAAATCGCACTTCCTCCTATTTCAGGGGTGAAACCCGTATTACGCGCCCAGGTGAATGGATTCTGCGCATTCAGATACACTCTTAACGCCTTCAATCTGGTCTTCTGCAGAAACTCCTGACTAAAGTTGTATCCTATTTGCAAGTTTCTTAAACGCATAAAGCTGCCGTCCTCAATCCAATAGGATGAGACTAAGCGATTGTTTGGCCGGGTGTTACTTAAAAGCGGTTCGGTGTTGGTGCTGCCTTCACCAGTCCAACGCCCTAATTGATGTTCTTGAAAATTAAACTGTGTAAAGGCCTGTCGGTTCCAATTTCGAAATATGTCATTACCATATACCCCCATGAATTCGGCACCCAGGTCAAACTGTTTGTACTTTACCCTAGCAGAGAAGCCAAAGGTAAAATCCGGGCTTGGGTTACCGATGATGGTACGGTCTGCTTCGGTAATAACACCGTCTCCATTGAGATCACGAAAACGTATGTCTCCTGGTGCTGCAGGGTTAATATTATTAGGTAATGCCGCTACTTCTGCTTCATTCTGATAAACCCCATCCATTTCATATCCAAAGAAATAACCTATAGGAAAGCCTGCAGTAGTACGCGATATACCATCGAATATTTGATACCCTTCGCCGGCGAGATTAACAACTTCGTTGTTTATCGTTGTGATATTTCCGCTAATATTATACGACCAGTCTTCGTCAATCCGCTGATCCCAACTTGCAGCAAGCTCAATGCCACTATTACGAATGCTACCCACGTTCGATAACCCTGGCCTGGTACCCAAGATACCTGGAACAGTTACCAACATGTCGCGCGTATCTTTATTGTAATACGCTCCCTCTACATACAACTGATTGTTAAAGGCATTAAACTCCAACCCGACTTCCCAGGACCGGATAGATTCCCAACGTAAGTTTGGATCGGCAATGTATTCCGGTTCGTAAGCAGGGTATAAAGCATTGCCAAAAACAGCTGATGAGTTAGCAACCAAAATAGGATAGGCTGGGTAGCGATTTTCATTGTCATCAGAAGCAGCGCCAGTTCCCGTATTTTGACTACCCAAGATACCATAAGAACCTTTTAATTTCAGGTTATTAATAAATTCAAGCGACTGCATAAAATCCTCTTCACTCAATACCCACGCAGCCCCAATGGAGCCGAAATTTTGCCATCGATTGCCAGCACTTCTGAAAGCAGAGCTACCATCACGCCTGAACGAGGCATTTAACAGGTATTTCCCCTTATAATTGTAAAGTCCGCGAACGAGGTACGACAAAGTAGCTCTTTCCCAAGCGAAACCGTCTCCAGTTTGTGAATCCAAGGATCCCATTCCGACATAGTTAAACCGAGGATCATTAGGAATAGGTGCACCTTGCCCCTGTGTTCTTCCCGCAGCCACTTGCTCAAAACTATCATAATATGAAGTAAAACCAGCAGTAGCAGTCAAATTATGGTCGCCAAAACTATTTTTATATGTTAATAACCAGTCTGTTTGAACTTTGCTATAAATATTCTGATGTGCTTCCACTCTGGTAATTTGCTCTACCCGTTGAAAATCGGGTTCCCCCGATGCTGTTGGAATGAGCAAGTCAATGATTGGTGTGTAGGCTCTCCGTTGACTAAACCCATAGTCGGCAAGAAGGTTCGTCCTGAAGGTAAAGTGCTCTAAGAAATCAACCTCGGCAAATACACTTCCTACGGCACGGTAGTTTTTCATGACCTGTGTGTTATCAAGTACTTCAACAGCCGCCATCGGATTCCGAATCTGTGGCCGCTGAAAGTCCGGCAAAGAGTAAAAGGCATCGTATTGCTCATTATAAACAGGCGAAATAGGGGCCGCACGTATAGCTCCTTCCACATTACGCTCAAAAGGCAATTCAGCACGATATCCGGTAAAATTTATTCCTGCTCTAAAATTATCGGTAACTTCCAGTTGGTCATTAATGGTTACGTTGATACGGTTCAAGGCTTCATTTTTTATCATCCCTTCTTCGTATTGATAACCTAATCCCATATAGAACTTGTTCTTTTCCGTAGCGCCACTTACACTTAGGTTGTTTAACGTAATAGCGCCCGTTTGGAAGATCTCATCCTGCCAATCGGTATTGGCATTATACAGAGAATAATCATAGGGGTCTGCTCCCTCATTACGACGCTGCTCATCAAATAAGGTGCGAAATTGATCACCGTTAGCCAATTTCATACGGTCTGCAACATTTCTGAATCCCGTGTTAGTATTGAAGTTAAAATTAATCTGTCCTTCTTTGGCTTTTTTGGTAGTAATGGCAATCACTCCATTTGCACCACGTACACCAAAAATGGCTAGTGAAGAAGGATCTTTCAATACTTCCATCGATTCGATATCCGCAGGGTTTACAAAGTCAATATTATCGTTAAGAATCCCATCGACAACATATAGAGGTGCCGCACCGTTAATGGAATTCGTTCCTCGTATCCTAACATCGGGCTGTGCTCCCGGTCTACCTGAATTCGTTATCTGAACACCTGCCACGCGACCTTGGATATTGGCAACCGGGTTCATAGCGGGCCGCTCTGCAATCTCTTCTCCGCTAATACGCGCAATCGACCCGGTCAAGTCGCGTTTTGCCGCTGTACCATAACCAATCACCACCACTTGGTCCAGCTGCTCACTCTCGCTTTCCATGGTTACATTAATAGTGGTTTGATCATTGATAGGTATTTCCTGCCTTTTGTAGCTAATAAAGCTAAATGTTAGTGTGGCATCAGATGACGCAGTAATACGGTAATTGCCCTCCGCGTCCGTTTGTGTTCCCGTGGTGGTTCCTTTGATCAGTACACTTACACCCGGTATACCCAGACCATCAAGTGAATCAACCACCTTACCCTGAATAGTAATTTCATCTTGTGCAAAAACACTACTTGCAAAAAGAATAAATACTACCAGTAGGTAATAAGTAAATTTATTCCTCATTGTTTAATTCTTTATTGGTTAATACTAGTTAAAGACGAAGTAGACATATTTTAGGTTTTAACTACCTACGGCATTCCCTGTCGTCTATGGTTAACAAAACAAAGGTGCTAGGTTGTTTTGGAAAACTTCATATTGTTATCCTCAACATTCATACATCAATCTACTTTTTTTTCTCAACCAATACACATAAAAAAAATCAAACAACTATAAATCAAACGTTTAACAATTAAAAACACCTCTCAGAAATCGTTAAATTGTGTATCAAGTACACAATTAACGATGAGAGGTAATGATGTACTGTCTAGTGAGGTATTTTCATTTAAAAAAGAGTCGCTATTTCACGATCTTCAATATCCACTCCGCAGAAATACCTCTTTTATGTGAAAACTATGCGCTTCATCATCCATATATTCGTTGATATACGGGGAATAGGTTTCTACTTTTATACGCTTTTCCTTTGGTCTTAATTTTAAGATCCTCAACCAACCATTCCCGCCTTTGACAGACCCTTTTACTCCTTCTTGATAGTTAGCAAGAAATTGATAAACCGGAAAACCGGCATCATTTACACTTACCAGGGTTCCTACGCCATTGTTTAAGATATGACCGGAGAACACGAAACGTACATTGGGATGTTTTTTCACAAATTTCTCCCAAATCTGTTCTCCATCGTTTACCGCGTCTTGTCCTTCATCCTGCCCAACGCCATAACCTTGTGCCCGCCAATTATCACCATACCCTTGCCGAGTACTATCCGAGTACATATAGCTGTGTGTATTTAGAATAATCAATTTATCCTGATGTTTGGCAACTATTTCATTGGCCCATTCCAACACCGCTTCTCTAGGGCCGAACTCCAAAGAAAGGATCAGCCATTTCTGTCTGCCGGTTTCTAGGACATAATAGGTATTATCTAACTTTTGATCTTCAAATGTTCCTCCATAGGCCGGTAAAGCCGACATTTTGTCTAGGGGGAAATACTTGTTGAACAGGGTTGTGTTTCTTTCATCAGCAAAATTCCCTGGTCCGCTTCCCATATCATGATTACCCACCGCCAATACATAGGGCACCTTGTTATCTAGGCGTTGAAAGCTCTTTTGCACGCGTTGCCACTCGATATCATTATTGTTTTGTGTGAGGTCGCCTTGCTGCAACACTAGGTCAATGTTTTCCGTATTTTCTTCAATCCAGCTAATCTGGGCATCTAAGATCTCGGGGTATTTTTCCGCATAGGTTTGCGTATCGGGGAGTAACACAAAAGTAATCTCCTCTGTTTCCTGTTGGCAAGCCACCAGCAGGAAACAGAGCATAAGGTATAACACTGTTTTTTTTCTTACGTTCATCAAATTCTTCATTATTATTTGTTTGTCATTCTCAGTCTAGCAGTCATTACGCTATTAGTATCCTGGATTCTGAGCCAATTCTCCTTCGCTCAACTGTATCTGGTTCTGGGGTATAGGGAAAAGCTCATGTCTTCCTTTCACCCAAACTTTTCCGTCGGCTTCAAAGGCTTGTACCGCTCTTCCGGGCTGTATGGCTTCCTGCCTTACTAAATCAAAGTATCGATCGTGCTCCATTCCGAGCTCAACGCGCCTTTCATTCCAAATAGCCTCCCGGCTAATATCCGCCATACTTAAAGGAGCGATTCCCGCACGTAATCTCAACCTGTTGATATCTTCCATTGCTTCCGCTACATTTCCAGTCGCCAACGCTGCTTCTGCGTGAATCAGTAAAACCTCACCAAAGCGCAAGATGCGCAGATTTTTAGGGAGCCTACCCGCCGCCGCACAATTTGGCTCCTGCACGCGGCTATGGTACGACTTATAATTATAACGCTCATTCGTTGTAGTTGTTCCCGGAAAAGTGTAGCCATCCCACAAAACGGTGTTACCATCTGGATTAATAAAAATGATGGTCGCTTCCCTTCGTTGATCACCTTCTTCATAGGCGTTTGTTAGACTCTCCGACGGTGTTCCGAAGCCCCAGCCCAGGTTATCAGGCCCCGAACCACGGGGGCCCTGACTGAAGGCATAGTTATCGATTGCCGCAGTACAGGCTGCGTTCACGCCTGTTTGGACTTCAAAGAGCGATTCGACACTATTTGCCCCTACATGCCGCCAAATGTCTTCATAGTTCGCCAGTAAATCATAATTGCCTACTTGTCCGTTAACAAGTTGACTACTCAACTCATAGGCCCTTTGCCAATTTTGCTGGTAGAGAAATACCTTCGCCAACATACCGGTGGCCGCCCCCTTATTAGCCCTGCCCAACTGCGTCCCCCCATCGCCTTTAATTGGCAGGTTTTCCACTGCAAATTCTAAATCGCCAACAATGAGTTCATAAATCTCTTCTTTCGTGGCTTTTTGCTGATAGCTGGGGTTATTGATTTCTTCCAGTGGCGGGACTTCATCAATTTTGGGCACCCCACCGAAAAATCGAACCAAATTGAAGTAAAAATACGCTCGTAAAAAGCGGACCTCGCCCGTTAAACGATTCTTCACAATTTCATCGGCCGGACTCAGTGTGATATATGCCAGTGCCTGATTTGCCCGTGCAATGGCTGCAAAATGTCCCGACCATATTTGATCCAAAGTGGTAATACTTGGATCCCATTGTGAAAGGTCATCTAACCTACCCATGGTTGCTGCACCATCTGTTGGGTGGCTACCCTTATCGGCATCATCTGAGGCAATATTGGTCATCCCAACAAACCCTACACCATGCAGACCTCCCTGCCACATGATGTTATATACGCTGGTTACCAAGTCTTGCGCTGCAGAAGGATTGGTACTTATTTCCTGCTCCGTGATTGCCCCTTGAGGCGCCACTTCCAAGAACTTACTGCAGGACATTGCTGCTAAACCAACAAAAAATGCGCCTGCAATCAACTTGTTTGTTTTGTTATATTTTTTCATGTCTTTACAATCTATCAATTAAAACCCTGCACTTATCCCAAAAGCGAATGTTCTGGTTGTAGGATAAATGTTTAATTCGATCCCGGAAGCCAATATATCGCCTCCCCGGAGTTCAGGACTGAAGCCACTGAATTTCTGTAGCGTAAATAGGTTCTGCGAGGTAGCAAAAAGCCTTAAATTATTAATCCATTTGCTTTTGCTCAGTAGTGCCGAAGGTAAGCTATAACCAACGGTTAGGTTATTCAATCGCAAGAAATCACCGGATTCCATAAAATAAGTGGAAGCTGGTACTGCGGTGTCGATTATGCGCGGGTCGGTTTGTGAGGGGTTCTCCGGCGTCCATCTATTTTGCGCAAAAGAAGCTTCGATATTATCGGTTGGTTGGTACCTAAAGGCTCTTTTACCATTATAGATCTGATTGCCCACATTCCCGTAAAAATCAGCTGAGAGGTCGAAGCCTTTATATTCAAATCCAACATTGAATCCGAAATAAAATTTCGGTTGATAAGATCCAGCGAAAATCCGGTCATCTGCATTAATTATACCATCACCGTTTACGTCTTCGTATTTCAGGTCTCCCGGCTGTACATTATCCCGATTGCCATAAACGGGCGAATTATCGATCTCTTCCTGTGATTGAAAAATGCCGATGGCATTTAACAGGTAGAAACTTCCTACCGGCTGTCCGTTATCTGTGCGGGTAGTTACACCCTGCTGTCCTACACCTCCCGCAGAAATCGCTTGCCCGCCCGCCAGTCCGATCACTCTGTTCTGATTGAAGGTAATATTGCCTCCCAGTCTATAGGTGAAATCCGAGCCCACCTGATCGCTCCAATTCAAGCCGAACTCGACTCCCCTGTTTCGGAACGATGCGGTATTCGTTACATAGGTGTTATCTGGATCACCAAAAATAGCCGGAATCAATACCCTGGCTAACGCATCACTTGTTCGCTTATTATAATAATCGGCCTCTCCTTTCAATCGGTTATTGAATAGTGAAAATTCAACTCCAAAATCGATCTGCTCTGTCTTTTCCCAACGCAAGTTACCATCCTTTATATCTTGTATGGCGGTTCCCAGCGAAATGCCATTATCGAAAAAATAGGGAATGTTAATACCCCCTGTAACGATATATAAAGCAGTACCTATATTATCATTACCGAGTATACCGTAACTTCCCCGAAACTTAAGAAAATCAAACACATTTTGGTTCTGCATAAAGGACTCCTCAGACAGTACCCAGCCTAATCCTAAGGTAGGAAACATGCCCCACTTCTCCCGAAATTTCGAGCTGCCATCGGCACGTAACGATGCAGAAAGCAAGTAACGTCCGTCGAAATTATAATTGACTCTTCCCAAAAAAGACTGACGGGTAAAGAGATCTCCCGTACTGTTATTGGTGAGCGAGTTATCCGGATCCCCCAGGCCCAGGTACCATTGGTCTTTACTTTCTGGAATATTAATGCGGCTGCCGCTAAGCATGTCCGACCTGAATTTCTCCGTCACCGACCCGCCCACTACGGTTAGCTGGTGTTTATCAAAAGACTTATCAAAAGTAACGGTATTGTCCCAGATATACCGTAGTGAGTTAGACCGCTCCACACTGAGTGTACTGTTTAACCGCTGTTGCGAGCCTCCGCCCGGTGAATAATATTCATCACTGTTTAAAATTTTATATCCGTAAACGCGCTCATTGTTGAAAACGACGTCTGTGTTAAAAGCCGAACGCAAGGTCAGTACTTTAATGGGTTTATAGTCTAAAGCGATATTTCCCTGTATACGGTTATTCACAATCCCTTCATCCCTGGTTTCCAAGGAGGCCACTGGATTACCTACGCTTTGGTAAGCTGCAGGATTACCAAAGCGATCGCCTACACGTGCCGGAACGAGCGGTGACGCCCGGTATACGTTCCGATAGTTATCGCCCACTTCTACGGCCCGTTCGTTTGCCCTAGAGAGCCCTAGCTGTGATGAAAAACGGAGTTTTTCCGAAATCTTCACGTCGTTGTTCGCCCGGAAATTAAACCGGTTAAAGTTATTCGTTTGGATAATACCATCCTCTGCAATAATACCGGCACTTACATAAAATGTACTTCGCTCCGAGCCACCTGAAAATGAGATATTCTGGTTCGTCTGAAAAGCATTCCGCAAGACTTCGTCGTACCAATTGGTGCTCCCGTCATATATCAGTCCGCTTTCCAGATCGGCTTCCAAGCTATTGTATCTTGCCGGAGCGGCTGTTCTTATATAGTCAATATACTGTTCCCTGTTGGCCATTTTCACGAGATTGGCCGCTTGCCGAAATCCGCCATGGCCAAAGTAATCGACCTTTACTGTGCCTTCCTGCCCTTTTTTGGTGGTAATAATGATGACACCATTGGCCGCTCTTACGCCATAAATGGCCGCGGAAGCATCCTTGAGCACATCTACGCTTACAATATCAGCGTTGTTAATATTACGGATATCATCACTGAGCACGCCATCTACCACATATAGGGGCTCTGCTCCAGCTAGCATGGAACCCGTACCCCTTACACGAACCTGTGGTTGTTCGTTGGGTTGGCCAGATGCTATAATCTGCACACCGGCTGCTTTTCCCTGTAAGGCTTGTGTAGGCGTTTGTACCGGCTGTTTGAGTAATTCCGAGCCTTGCACACTTGCAATGGAACCGGTTACATCCTGTTTACGCTGAGTACCGTAACCCACTACGACAACTTCATCCAGTTGTTCATCACCGGTAACCAGCGAAACATTAATTTCACTGCGGTTGGTAATGGATTCTTCATGCGTTCGATAACCTATATAGCTATATTGCAAAGTTTCCGCGCCACTCGAACGCACCATATACCTGCCATTGACATCCGTCTGTACGCTTCTCCCTGTTTCTTTAACAGTAACAGTTACTCCGGGAATCGATTCACCTGTTGTGGCATCGGTAACCGATCCGCTGATGGTAGTTTCCTGCTGTGCAAATGCCGTCATACATAGCACACAACATACCATTAGGCAATAAGTAAAAATTCTCATTACACTTGATTTAATTGGTTGATAAATTGTTTAATAAAAAAGTTTTGATCGTTTTAGTTTAGATTGGCTCTTTCTTTAAGAACTCCTATAAGTTAATCATCATTTGGTTCACTATTTTATTGATTTCGTTTTGGTTAACGGCAGCAAATGTGCATATTTTGATCAACAGGTAGGTATATATTTTCTACAACATAATTACATCATTTAATATTTCGATTTCTCATAAAAAACATAACCTGCTAATTTAAAGGTATTTGAAAAATAGAAAACCTCTCAAAATAAAGGCATTAGTGTTGAAAATACACATTTGTACCTGAGAGGCAATGATGTAGTATGGAAATTGTACTCCGCTTAATTTTTTTATTTCCTGCCAATTTTTTTGACTAACAGTTATAGCTAAAACAATCCTATTTTAACCAAATAACCAGAAATGAAATAATAAAAAAATTATAAAGAAAGTATATACAAGGCCAAATTTATCGTTTTTTGGCCGTTTTTTCACCGTTTATTGATCGTAAATTATACGGTCAATAAACGGTGAAAAAACGGTAAGTTTACGATCAACATGAGTATCTTTATAGGTTTATTATAAAATCTTACTACTTTTATTTTAGCGTTTTTTCTTAAAATGGTTACCAATCATCTTTAATTAGAGGGGAATGCTGGAAGTAAACAACATACGAGCCATTTGAATAAAACGCCATAGTGATGGAGAAGATAATTATGATTTACAGGCTTAACGCTTCTGTCGCGTTTGTCAGATTTGCGCTACACTTCCATCAGAAACTCGGATAGGTTCTGATCATGTTGCAAGTTCAATTTCTTCCGTAAGCGGTAGCGCCGAATTTCTACTCCTCTGGTGGTAATATTAAGTAATGATGCGATTTCCTTACTGCTCATATTCATTCTTAGGTAGGCACAAAGTTTCAGGTCGTTGGGCACGAGCTCTGGATAAGTTTGTTTCAATTTTTTAAAGAAGTTTTCGTGAGCCTCATTGAAACTTTCTTCGAACAGGTTCCAATCGCGCTCGTCACTCCTCGCATCGTCGATTATCTTACTTATCTTTTTTAACTGTTCGCCAGAAAGCTTACGTCCCTCGCTGTCTTTTAATTGTGAAAGTTCATCATGCACATTATTGAGCAACTCGTTTTTATACACGATATTCATAGCCGAATTAGCTAATTCCCGGTTTTTTCCCGCCAATTCCTTTTCAAGTTGTACATTTTTTAACTGCATTAAGCGTTGTTCGTTTGCCTGTGCTTCCTGTCGCAGTCGTTCTTCCTGCTCCAATTTCAGCTTCTGCTGTACATGTTCGCGATGTTTACGTAATTTATACTGATAGTATTTTCGAACACCTATTGCTCCTATAATGAGCAAACAGCCGTATACCATCCAAGCCGGCCAGGATAGGTACCATGGGGCCAAAACACGGAAGGCTAAACTCGATACAGGCGTAATTTTACCATCAACGGTTTTTGCCCGAAGTTTAAAAACGTATTTGCCACGTGCTAAATTTGTAAATTCCCGCTGCGGTATGTCCGTCCACTCCGACCAATTCTTCGAATATCCTTCAAGTATATACTGAAACAGGACGGTGTTGGAGCTGTAGTGAGGCAGGGCATAAGTGAGCCGGATGTTATTTTTATTGTAAGCAATTTCTAAGTCGGCTGTTGATGCAAAGTTAATTAACCGTGCGGTACTATCCGTTATATCTTCCACCCGTTGTAACAGCGGCTTACTTAAGTCAAGATCATTCACCGTACGATCATTTTTTCGATATAGCGCAAAACCATCATCGAGACTGATCAGGTAGAGATCATCAGCTAATTTATTTACATTCTCGTAATAGTTTAACATTCGGTTACTTAAGGGGGAGAACTGCATCGAATCAATCGTAACCTTTCCTGCTTCTCCAAAACTTACAAGCGACACATTTCCCTTTCTAATAAACCAATAATTTCCAGCGTCTGCCGGTATCACCTTATTCGCATTCGCAAAGGTGCCAAGACGTTCATTTAGCTGTGCATACACATGAAATTTATCGGCTATTTCATCATAGAGGTAGAAACCAGCATCTGTAGAAAAAACAAGCTTACCAGCCAGATTAAACACATTTACATAGGGTGTCTTTGGTAAACCATCTTTCTCCTGGTATAGGCGACTGTAAACAACGGAATCCTGCGTTGCATTCAGTTGTAACATGTATAAACCTTTATAGCCGCTTATCCAAAACTTATTGTTATCCACCTGCTGAAGATATTGTACAGGCTCTTCGAAATTTTTAATCTTATGAACAAATTTCCATTCATGCTGATGTCTTTCAAAAAGCGCCAGACCAGTATATGTTCCTTGAATTAGGCGAGATTCCTGTTGTTGGAGCGCTTGCACTACATATCCTCCCGTAACATCCGAAAGCCACTCCAGTTGATCTCCGTTAACCTTAAATGTGCCATTATTATGCCCACATAGCAATTCGTTGTCGATAAGGCTAAGATCCCAGACCTGTCCTTGCGAGCCTTCTAGCAATTTGAAATTTAGGGATTTACTTTTTTCCGCAGACCAGTCGCTACAATACAGCCCTTGGTTTGTTCCCAGATATAGTTTGTTTTGATAAACGATCGAGGCATATACGGTACCTAAAAGCCCTGCTTTGTCGTTATAATAATATATGGGAGAATTTATTTCTATACGATCGATACCATTATCTAAACCCGCCCATATATTCTGCTGTTTATCAAGCTGTAGACTAAGTATGGTGTTGTTTTGAAGACCTGTTTCTTTATTAATGTGGAGTACTTTTCTCCCTTTGTCGTTTAAAATATAAAGACCGTTAAGGATTGTTCCAAAAGCATAATGGCCCTCCCGTAATTTTAGTCCGTTATTCAGCTGGTACCTCCGCAGATCTTCTTGTGCGTCATTTTGCCAGGGCTTGATCGATTGACCATCCCATTCGTAAATACCCTGCTGGGCTGTGCCGATAAGAAAATTACCGTTATCATTCGATAATATCGTGAGGATACGCGAATTACCAAAGTCACCGGAAGAAAGCACCTTTCTTAACTTATCATTCTTCAGTTCGTATAAGCCTGAGGAAAGCGCTTCAACAAAATACCGCTCATTTACCTCGAATAGAAAAAGCATCGGGCTGGGAGCATCAATATGCAATAATTTACCCTCTTTATAAACGTATATGGACGAGAAACTCTGAAATATAACTTGTTCTTCATTTACGTAGATCTTCCACACCTCATCATTTAACCTATGCTTTTCTTCTAACTGATTACTGAGCGAGTGATAACCTAGCTGTCCGAAAGAGTCTCTTTCCCAGTAACCGAATTCACGAAGTCCCCCGGTGTATGTTCGGCCATTTTTATCCGTAGCGACACTTCGAACAATGATATTACCTGGCATATGGTATAATTCCCACCAATGGCCATCAAAACTGAGCAGCCCATCATTATTACCGAAATAAAGCATACCGTTTTCTCCACAGGATACCGACCAATTCTGATTTGCTGCTAAATATGTTGCTTTGGTATAGTTCTGTACAAGAGGTATACCGGAGAATGGCACCTGTCCGGAGGCGTTAACGCCTATCCTTTTATTAAACGCATTGCTTTGCCCATAGGACGAATTACCAAGGGATGGTTGTCTGGAGTAGACGAGTCCTACCATTAAGGTAATTGATAAGCTAACAATGGCCAAAAAGGAAATGCGCATAACCTTACATCCTATTCGTTAGTAAGGAGGGTCTTTTCAGGAAATTTCTTATACTTCCTTTTGCTTACATCAACCGACTGTGGAATTTTAACATAATATCCCGTACCGTCATAAGGTCGCTTTCTTGGATGTTCTCTACATGCTTCTGAACAACAGCCATCCATTTTCCATCCACATTCATCGCATTGGGTAAAGTGTTCGTTGCACTCCGGGTTAGCACAGTTGATCATCTTGCTGCTAACAGCGCCGCAATTAAAACAGGTAGAAACCACTGTGGGATTGACTTGGTTTATGTCAACAGCAACTCTATTGTCAAACACGTAACATTTACCTTCAAAGTCTTTTCCCCCAACTTCTTTCCCGTATTTAATAATGCCACCATGCAATTGGTAAACATTTTCAAAGCCTTCATGTAATAACAGCGCAGATGCTTTCTCACACTTAATGCCTCCGGTGCAGTAGGTCAATATCTTCTTATCTTTGTATTTGGCCAATTCATTGATCTTTTCCGGAAATTCGCGAAAGTTTTCAATATCTAGCCGCACGGCATTTTTAAAATGCCCTACATTATGCTCATAGTCAGAGCGTACATCCAATATCACCACATCTTCCCGATCTTTTAATTCCAAAAATTCTTTAGGCTCCAGATGAACCCCTGTGCGTTTATTAGGGTCAATTACTTGGGGGTTGCGCAGTCCTGAATGTACGATCTCCGCCTTATACCGACAGTGCATCTTAATGAAAGAAGGCTCATCTACTTCGTCTACTTTAAAGTCGGTTTTAGCGAATCGCTCATCCGCATGCACGGTATCCATATAGGCTTTGCAGGCCTCTTGCGTTCCAGATACCGTACCGTTCAGGCCTTCGTCTGCCACGATAATACGCCCAACAAGGTCTAATGACTTACAAAATTCCAAATGCTGCTGGGCAAACTCTTCTGCGTTTTCGATAGGGCTGTAGCAATAGTACAGCAAGGTTTGATATGCTCTCATATATGCATTGATACCGCTGCAAACGGCGTTTAATGTTTTAAAAAGCACAAAGATAAGGATTTTTGATCGAGCTTCCATATCTTTGATAAGAACCGCTAACATCTTGCCAATGAAAATTCCTTCTCCAAGCAGGCTATTGCGTGCCACGATGGGCGTTTTTAGCCGTTTTCCCTTACAAGCTGCGCTAATTGTATTGGCCACAATTGCCGCATTGCTGTTTGTTGAAGTAGCGTATGATAATCGAACCCTTAGCTATCAGCTAGTTAAATTTCTAGCGCTTACCAATATAAGTTTTACTTGGCTACTGGCCGCCGATTTATATGCAGAAGCTGCATCACTTGGCGCAAAGAAAAGAGCACTCCTAAGTGTTGCAATTGTCATGCTCTGTGGAATACTTTTTTGGGTATTAAACCCAATGTATTACAAAGCTGATTTATATCGGATTGCTTTACTTTCCATTGGAGGTCATTTATTGGTATCCATCGCTCCCTTTGTTAGGGATAAAAGTGTACCGGCTTTTTGGACATTTAATAAAACCCTTTTTCTACGTTTCATTACCGCTGCACTATATGCTTTCATATTATTCTTCGGTCTGGTAATAGCCCTCTCTGCTATCGACAAGCTCTTTTCTGTGAAGCTCGACGAGAAGTATTACCAGCGTTTGTTCTCGTTGATCGCGATTGGTTTTAACTCCTTATTCTTCCTTGCCGGAATTCCCTCTGCAAGTCGTATAACATCCCGGCAAACCTCAGGGTATCCCAGAAGCCTTAAAATATTCACCCAATATGTACTCATTCCGTTGATGAGTATTTACCTGTTGATATTGCTTATCTATGAGCTGAAGATCATGATTAAATGGGAGCTTCCGGATGGAATGGTTTCCACACTCATTATTGGTTACGCTTTCTTTGGCGTCTTATCGCTACTATTGGTTTTTCCCATCAGAGACACTGCGGAGAACACTTGGATAAGCCTGTTCGTCCGTCTCTTCTACCTCATGATGATTCCCTTACTGGCGCTGCTAATATTGGCTATCTATAAACGAGTGGCCGCCTATGGAATTACTGAGCCCCGTTATTTTCTTATCGCAATCGCCTTATGGCTTTCCGGCATAACGGCTTATTTCCTGATCAGTAAACGGCAGGATATCCGGCTTATTCCAATTAGCCTTTGCCTATTTGCATTTGGAATGGTTTACGGTCCGCAAAGCGCCAGTAAAATTTCCTTACGATCTCAGGTAAATAGGCTAAAAGCCCTTATGGAAGAAGGGGCGGGAGAACGTGACGGAACAACACAGATAAGTATTCTTCAATACCTGATAAGTACCCACGGACTTTCTTCAATTCAATCATTTACCGATAAGGACTTAAAATCTATCGAAAAAACCATCGAGACAAAGAACAACAATAGCTCTAGTTACGATGTCATCAAACATAAACTCGATTCTGCTTATGCCATACTTCATATAGATCCCAGTACCGCCAGCCCTGAAGCAAAGAGCTACACAGTCTTTTCAGATGAAGAGCAGGTGATCTCTGTCACAAGTTGGGACTTCCTCATCAAACTCGACACCTACCAACAGGAGGTAGCAACAAGGCTTGCAGGCGATTCTATCCGTATCATACCTGATAACAGGAAACATAGTTGTGAAATTATCATCGCTTCCGAGCAACATATTTTTGATCTGAGCGAGCTCCTACAAGAAATCGAAGCGGACTATAAGTCAAATAAACTCATCGCTAAAATGCCCAATAATCGTCATTTTTACTATCCCAAGAAAAAAATGCAGATGACCATGCAGGTGAAAGGTTATGAGGTATGTTTATCGCTAAACTCCATTTACATTGACCATTACCGTTCAAAGGATGATGAAGCAGCTGATTATTTTATTAATTTCAGCGCTAATATTTTACTTAGGGAGGCAGCGGCGAAATAAAATAACACCTGTTTAACAGTAAGTTAACATCCGTTTTAGTCTTTTGTGAAAAAGCTATACGCTGATGCCAAAACGCGCAGTAGACCTGGTTGTTATCTCAGACGTTCACCTCGGAACTTACGGGTGTCACGCTAAAGAACTCCTCACCTATCTCAAAAGTATCAAACCGAAAAAGATCATTTTAAATGGTGATATCATTGACGTCTGGCAATTCAGCAAACATTACTGGCCGGAAAGCCATATGAAGGTTGTTCGGAAACTACTAAAGTTTGTGGCAGAGGGAGTTCCGGTGTTCTATTTAACAGGGAACCACGATGAGATGCTCCGTAAATTTGCCGATTTCAAGCTGGGCTCCCTACAACTACTGAATAAACTAGTCCTCCCCTTACAGCAGGGGCGCGCCTGGATTTTCCATGGGGACATTTTTGATGTAACCATGCAGCATTCTAAATGGCTAGCGCGCCTCGGGGCTATCGGTTACGATACACTTATCCTTCTTAACAGCTTTGTCAATTGGTGTTTAGTTAAAATGGGACAAGGGAAAATGAGTTTTTCGAAAAGAGTAAAGGCGCATTTTAAAGACGCCGTTAAATTCATTAATAACTTTGAGGAAACCTCCGCAGATTTAGCAATAGAAAAAGGTTATCAATATGTAATCTGTGGGCATATCCACCAGCCCGAAATAAAAGAAATTGTTACTGAAAATGGTCGGGTGATGTACCTCAATTCAGGCGATTGGGTTGAAAATTTAACTGCATTGGAATATATTAATGGCTCTTGGAGCATTTATCGTTATAATCCTCAAGAATGCTTACCTGAAGAATATGATGAGACAGACCCATTGGATGTCGAAGATCTAAACGACAAATTAAACATCAATAAACTGCTGGAACTATTAAAAACAGAGGTGTAAAAAGGTTCTGCTCCAGCCATCATTTTCAATCTCCAATAATTGTATTAATATTGTACTTTCATAACATGGAGATGGCTTTTGCATGATCAACTTATTTAGAAAATTTACTCCGGCGAATTTAGCCTTTCTAATAGCTATAGCTGTTATTCTGTGTATTGGTGCCTTCATACATCTACCCCGTGCATTTCATCCGCTACTTTTTGAGCCTTCCATCTCATCTCTCTTAGATAATTTTGACGATTTCACCTTAACTCCAAAGTCCAATGTGATTATTACGCTAGTTATTACCATTGGCCAGGCCTTATTTCTCAACAGAATTGTTGATAACCACAACCTTCTGGGAAAACCCACCTTTCTTCCGGCACTGATGTACGTTACAACGGCAAGTCTTCTGCTGCCGTTTTTAGCATTAACACCCACCCTGATCTGTAATTTTTTCCTCATATGGATGATCGATAAACTCCTGAAAACCTACCATCGAAAGGAAGTAAAATCTACGCTTTTTGATTTGGGCATGCTCGTGGCCGTTGGTACACTTTTCTATTTCCCCTTCATTGTGATGTTCCCTTTACTTTGGATTGCGCTTATTATTTTCAGGCCTTTCGACTGGCGGGAATGGGTAGCAGGTTTATTAGGTTTTGTGGTAATTTACTTCCTCTTAGGTATTATTTACCTATGGAACGATCAGTTAGCGGCCTATTATGCTATCTGGAAGCCATTAACGCACGCTTTCCCGACTTCTTTCAATATCGACTTATACGATTATTGGGTGCTTCTGCCCCTCGCATTGGTGCTGATACTCTTTCTAAATACGCTAAGGGAAAATTTTTATAAGAGTATTGTCCATGTAAGAAAATCTTTTCAATTGCTTTTCTTTATGTTTTTATTTGGTGCTGCCTCTTTTTACCTAAAAGCAGATACTCCCGATTTCCATTTCCTACTATGTGCTCCACCGATATCAATTTATATGGCATATTATTTTAATTTTGCCAAACTTAGATGGTTTTACGAAGGAGTCTACACAATTTTATTGTTAACGATATTGTATTTTCAACTCTTCTAAGCAAGTAAATCTGTGGGTTTTAACCTTTTTTAACAAAAACACACCGCATCACAATTAAAAAATAAATAGCTTTGCAATCTTAAAATAGCAAAATACTAGGCCGGAAGCCGTATCATATCCGTTACAACTATCCGTCTTAGCTGTTAAAATTTGAAGAAATAGCTTCTTGAATTGTACATCCGCATGAGATTAAATATTAAGAAATACCTTTGTATCGTTGGACTATGCATAAGCGCTACCGCCAATGCGCAATCAAACAGTAGCTCCCCTTATTCAGCATTTGGTTATGGCCTCTTAAGAGGCGATCAACTTCCTCAATATAAAGCAATAGGTGGACTCTCAACCGGTGTACGCAACATGGGAAGCTATAGCAACATCAATGTTGCCAACCCTGCATCCTATTCAAACATTCATCTTACCACCATGGATATTGGGGCGTACATGAACCGCACTATTCTTCAAAAGGACGGACAGAGCGAAGCAAGTGGTAACTTTTCTTTAAACCATATAAATTTTGGTATTCCGTTAACACCAAAATCGGCTTTTAGCTTCGGCTTGATGCCCTTCTCGGATATGGGCTATAGCTATTCTGCGCCTACTTCTTTCGGCTCTGGTGATAGCACGCTAGCCAATCGGGCTTTTGCGGGAGAAGGGGGAATCAGCAAAGCATACATCGGTTATGGAATAGGAATTGGAGAACATTTTAGCATTGGAGCGAATGTTTCCTATCTCTTTGGGAAACTAAATAACATCAGTGGCATTGAGTTTCCCAATCAGCTAGGTGCAACCAATTCGCGCATTGAAGATAAGCGTGATATTAATGGCTTTAATTACGATCTTGGCGTGCAATACTTTACACCGCTAAACGACCGTACCTTACTGACCATAGGTTATACCAATAGCTTGGGCACCAGAATCACTTCAGAGGCTTCAAAAATTGTTACCCGTATATCAAGCAATGTATCAGACGGAACAATCAATTCCATTTTAGATACGGTTAGCTCCTTTTATGGAAATGAAGAAAAGGTACGCTTACCCATGCGCCATAGTTTTGGCTTTAGTATCAACCAAGCAAAATGGTTGTTAGGGGCAGACGTACGTTATGCTACATGGTCTGATTACAACCAAGAAAATAGTGATTTACAGTTTCAGTTGGAAGACAGCTACGGAGCTTCTGTAGGGGCCCAATGGACTCCTGATGTCAATTCTATAAAATATTGGAACTTGGTTGATTACCGTTTAGGACTAAGGTATGACAAAACTTACCTCAACCTTAACTCACAAGACATAAAAGATATGGCCGTTACTGTTGGTTTCGGTTTACCATTGCGGTCGCAGCCAGGTATTAACGCTTATTACAAAATAAATCTTTCGGCAGAAATAGGGCAAAGAGGAACTTTATCTAATAATCTGGTTAAAGAAAACTATTTTAATTTCATTGTTTCCTTTATGCTTAATGATCGATGGTTTATGCGTTATCGATATGATTAAGACAAAGGAGGGGATACGTATTAATACCCGATGATAACAAAAATCATCCATAGCTACAGTTATATACCAACCATAACCCTTCCAAACGTTATGGTTGGTCTGTTTTTGGCCTTAATTTTCTTCAGCTCATGTGAAAATGACCTTAAAGAAGTAGAGCGTATTGCCAATATTGATGCCGAAGAACCTATAGATATCTCCTACGGTGTTTCTGTACTGTATAGCGATTCGGCTGTTGTGAAGGCGAAATTGATCTCTACAGAAATGATCAAGCACAATGTGGATAGCCCCTTTTATGAATTTCCGAAGGACGTTTTGCTAATTTTTTATGATAAAGACAAAAAGGAAGAACGTCGGGTGACCTCGAAGTACGGATTATATTTTGAAAAAAAGAACCTGGTAGAACTTAGACATGATGTGGTGGTGACCATGGCCGATGGAACAATCTTTAAATCTGAAGAGCTCTTCTGGGATAATGATAAACGTATTTTCTATAACAAATTGCCGCTTACCATTACCAGTCCGGACGGTAGTATGTTAGAGGGAAACTATTTTGAAGCGGATGAAAATTTTGATAACAGGAAAATCAATGGTGCAAGAGGCGTGTACAATGTGAAGGAGGAAGATGGTTTTTAGTGCGTGACGCAACACGCATTATTTACAAAGGGAGAGATAATGTACGCTGTCCCCGAATAATTATTCTCGTGGAAAAACCTATTATTTTTTTAGTAAAAGTTGTATCTTGCGCCCTCGTTTAAAAAATTGACATTTTTATTTTTAAACACTTAGAAAGCAAATAACTATAAATTCAAAAAAACTTAAATCAATTTAGTATAAACAGCATATGGGATTAATGACCTTTTTGCGAAACCGAGCGGGAATAATCATCGTAGTAATTATCGGTTTAGCAATTGTAGCATTTTTATTAGGGGATGTTATTCGTTTCGGAACACCCTTTTGGGCTTCACACCAAAACGAGGTGGGAAATATAAACGGTGAATCGCTATCTTACCAGGAATTTAACCAACAGGTAGAACAGAGCACCGATAACATGCGGCAGCAGATGGGTGGTAATATGAGCCCGCAAATGACAGCCTATGCTGTTGAGGATGCGTGGAACCAGAACTTAAGACGCCTATTATTAGACAAAGAGCTTGAAATGATCGGTCTGGGTGTGGGAAGAAACGAGCTGAATGATATGGTGTCTGGCAAGAATCCGTCGCCCATGATTGTACAGAATTTTGGCAACCCACAAACTGGCGAGGTAGATCGGGAGCAACTCAACCAATTTCTTACAAATATAGGCAACGAGCCCGCTAACAGTGAATTAAGCCAACAATGGAGTAGCTTTTTGATGGCTATGCGCGACAATCGCTTGCAGGAAAAGTATAACAACCTCATCCAAAACAGTATCTATGTAACTTCTTTAGAAGCAAACGAAGATTATAACCAACGAAATAAAATAGCCAATTTCAGTTATGTTTTGTTGGATTACGCTGCTGTTCAGGATAACGATGTAAAACCGACAGATGCTGATTATCAAAAATATTACAATGAGCATAAAGCATCATTTAAAAATGATATGGAGACGCGCTCTTTTGAATATGTGGTATTCGACGCGCAGCCTACCGCACAGGATACGGCATTAGCGAAGGAAACCATCAGTAAATTGACTGAAGAACTGGCTAAAACAACCAATGATTCGTTGTTTGCTGTTTCTAACTCAGAACAAAAACGACCTATAGCATATATCAAAAAAGGTACACTTTCCCCAGTCTTGGACTCCTTGGTATTTAGCGCAGCTAAAGGTACGACAGTTGGTCCAGTTTATTCGGATGGGGTGTATGAGTCTGCTAAGGTCATCGATGTACGTAATAGTCCAGACTCTGTGACCGCCCGTCATATCTTATTGAATCCAACGATGGAAGGAGGAATTGACAAAGCACAAGCAAAGGCAGATTCAATTAAAAATCTACTGGTAGACGGTGCAAGCTTTGCAGCATTGGCTGTTGAGTTTGGAACCGACGGTACCAAAGATAATGGTGGAGAATTAGGGACATTTGCCAGAGGAAACATGATTCCGGCCTTTGAAGATGCGGTTTTTGACGCTAAGCCGGGCGACATATTCGTATTGAACACGCAATACGGCGTTCACGTTATTAAAGTAGACGCTCAAAAAGGCATGTCGAAAGTTGTAAAAGCTGTGCTTATTGATAAAAGTGTTGCCAGTAGCAACGAGACATTGCGAGCCGCATACAATAAGGCTTCAAGCTTCTTCGGTAGCACCAACGGCAAAAGTTTCGCGGATGATGCGAAAAAAGCGGGCCTGACGGTTGAAGTTGCAGACGACATTGCGCCTATGCAGCCCCAGATCCAAAACCTATCGTCGCCGAGAGAGCTTGTTAAGTGGGCCTTCAAAGCAGAAAAAGGGGAGTTAAGTGATAAAGTTTATGAGCTCGAAAATCAGTATGTAGTTGCCCGGATAACAAGTATTCGTCCGAAAGGCCAGCTAGCACTGAGCGATGTAAAGAAAGAAATCGAACCTGCCGTAATCAATAAGGTAAAAGCGGCCAAGCTTGAGCAGCAACTAAATGACGCTTTAAAGGGTGCGAAAAGTATTGATGAGGTAGCGAAAAAAGTGGGAAAAACAGCAAAAGCAGAACAGAACATCGTTTTTGCAAATCCTATTATTCCCGGTGTTGCCCAAGAGGACAAAGTCGTAGGTACAGCATTCGGTTTACAGCCCAAGCAGCTTTCTAAGGTGATTGAGGGAACGCAGGGTGTTTATGTAATTGAGGTCAATGATTTTGTGAACCCACCTGCGCTTGATAATATCGATCGTCAAAAACAACAGGTCGGCCAACAGGTTAAACAGCGTGCGGCAAACCAAGCTTTTCAAGCATTATTAGATAAAGCCGACATTACAGACAATAGAGTTAGATTCTATTAAGCAGATTTATTTATACCTTTGCATCCGGATAAGTATTTTAAACCTTATCCGGATTTTTTCGTTTAATGAATTGGAGGAATGGTATGGAAATCCAGGAAAATATAGTCAACAAAGTTGCGAACAGCGGTTTATTTACATTTGATTTAGCCGTGCTAAAATCAAATGCCGGAATAGCGATTTATGACATTAAAGATAATTTATTTCAAGGTCTTATTTTACGTGAAAAAGAATTCAGAGCTTTCGTTAAAGAAAACGATTGGTCAAAATATACGGGAAAAAATGTGCTTATTACGTGCTCTGCCGACGCCATTGTACCAACGTGGGCATACATGTTGTTAGCCAACAAGTTAGAACCTTACGTGAACGAACTCTTCTTCGGTAATAAGGAAAGCTTTGAAGATATCCTTTTCGAGCGAGCGCTCAGTCGACTGGATATGGAACAATTTCGAGATCAACGTGTAGTGGTAAAGGGCTGTGGCGACATTAAAATTCCGGAATCCGCTTTCGTAAATTTTGCTTATAAATTATCAAAAGTTGCAAAAAGCATCATGTATGGAGAACCGTGCTCAACGGTGCCTATTTTTAAGCGTAAAACATAAGTCGTACGCATTTTAATAAATGCCAAGACGTAGAAATGATGAAAAACACCCTTTTTTCTTTAATAGCACTCTTTATTATTACAATTAACGGTGCTTTTTCCCAAACTTTGCCTTATTTAAAAACCAGTGTTTTTGAGCCGGGCGAAGAATTAACCTATAAATTGAAATATGGTTTTATTTCGGCTGCCGAAGGCGTATTAAAAGTGATGCCGTCTGATTTAACTTTCGAAGGTAAACCAACTTATCATCTCAATGCTGTGGGAAAAACATCCAAAGCTTTTAGTGTTTTTTATAATATAAGAGATCAATATGACTCCTACATTGACCAGCAGACGTATCTTCCTTACTTTTTTAGTGAAGATATACGAGAGGGAAAATATAGACGAAATGATAAAATTCGTTTTTATCAGCATAAAAAGAAAATAGAAGCCACCCGTGGAAACTTCGATGCAAAAGAGTCACAAACCTTTGACCTGTTGTCTGCTTATTACTTTTCCAGAGCACTGGACTTAACCAATATCAAAGAGGGACAGTCTTTTAAAATTTCTTACTTTTTAAAAGATACCGTAACCTATCTTGATATTACCTATCTGGGAAAAGAAAATATCAAGACGGCCCTCGGAACACTCAAATGCTTAAAGTTTAGTCCTTCATTAGAACCAGGGCGCGTTTTTAAAAAGAACAGCAAGTTATACTTATGGGTTACAGATGATGGTAACCGGATACCTGTAAAAGCACAAGTCGACATCCTTATAGGTTCTGTTACTCTTGAGCTTACCAACGTAAAGGGATTGAAACACCCGTTAAAAACCACAAAATAAACAAAAAGCCACAAATACCTATTAACAGCTTTTGTGAAAATAGTTAACAGTATAAGATATGATGATCGAAGTAGCAGATGTGCTGGTAAATGAAGAAATAATCAAAGAAAACTTTGTATGTAACCTTCATAAATGCAAGGGAGCCTGTTGTGTAGAAGGCGATTCAGGTGCCCCCCTTGAGCGAGATGAATTAGCTGTATTACGAGAGATTTATCCCAAGGTTAAGCCATTTATGACAGAAAGAGGGATAGAGACAATAGAGATGGCAGGAACCCACGTTGTAGACGTCGATGGTGACTTAACGACTCCCTGTGTTGATGGTAATAAAGAATGTGCATATGTTACCTGGGAAAACGGTATTACAAAATGTGCGATAGAAATAGCCTATGAACAAGGTCATACATCTTGGAAAAAGCCCATTTCTTGCCACTTATACCCTATAAGAACTACTAAATACCCTGAGTTTGATGTACTCAACTACGATCGATGGCACATCTGTCATGACGCCTGCTCTTTTGGCAGAGAATTGAAGGTTCCCATATACAGTTTCCTAAAAGAACCGCTTATCCGCAAGTATGGTGAGTCCTGGTACAAAGAACTTGAGGAGGCTGCGGCAGCTGAGACAACATAATATTCAACGCCTAAACCTCTCTCGACACGTTTCCAAGTTGGAAAAAGAGTTATCGACCAAAAGCGGCCTTGTATAAGCTTTTTGTAAAATTGCATATAACACAAGGTTATTTGCGTTTTCTTTAACATTTTTTAACAGAAAAGAGAAGCCAAAAATTTGTCTTTAAGTGGCAAATGGTATTACTTTTGGAAGAAACAAAAATGAAAGTTTGTAAGCTGGAAAACTAAAACAACTATAAGGGCTAAAATGTGGTGATTGCTACCTTCAGAAAAAGACAATAAGAAAGGACGGCTAGCATTAAAACAGCTCTTCAAAAAATTAACAACCGCTTAAATTAATTAATAGAAAATGAAAAAAATAGGATTAACGTTACTTACAGCACTGATTGGCGGAGCAGTAGCCGTAGGTGGTTACAAGCTCTTAGAAAAAAAGCAAGGTAACCAACTGTCGTTTGAAGAACGGCAACAAATACATTACGCCAATAACCCAAGCGATATCAGTGCTTCTACAGGAAATTTAGATTTCACACAAGCGGCCGCCGCCGTTAGTCCGGCTGTAGTACACATCAAGACCACTTATGAGCGTTCTGGCAATCAGCGCGGAAGCGATCCGTTTCAAGACATGTTTGAAGAATTTTTTGGGGCTCCACGTGGCCGTCAAAGACAACAACAACAACCTCAAAGAGCTTCTGGTTCGGGTGTAATTATTTCTGCTGACGGTTATATTGTAACAAACAACCATGTAGTGGAAAATGCTGATAAAATTGCGGTAGAATTAACCAACAAGAAAGTATACGATGCTAAAGTTATCGGAAGAGACCCGAATACTGACCTCGCTTTAATTAAAGTAAATGCAACTGGCTTACCCATAGTAAAGCTCGGCAATTCTGACGAAGTCAATATTGGTGAATGGGTACTTGCTGTGGGATATCCTATGGGCCTTCAATCTACCGTAACGGCTGGTATTGTAAGTGCCAAAGGCCGTGCTATCGGTATCTTAGCCGATCAGCAACGACAGGAACAATACCAGCGTTGGCAACAAGAGGGAGCTGACCCGGACAATCTTCCAGCAAGTTCTGCCGTAGAATCTTTCATACAGACTGATGCTGTCATCAACCGTGGGAACAGTGGTGGAGCATTGGTAAATGCCAATGGAGAGTTGGTTGGTATTAACGCAGCTATCATGTCTCAAAGCGGCTATTATGCGGGGTATGGCTTTGCTATTCCGGTAAATCTCGTAAAAAAGATAGCTGATGATTTTGTGAAATTCGGAAGTGTCAAACGTGGTTATGTGGGCGTTACCTTCCAAGAGCTGGATACCGATGTTGCCAAACAGTTAGGTGTAGATGAAATTAATGGCTTGTATGTTAATAGCGTAATCCCAGGAGGAGGAGGAGCTGCCGCCGGCTTGAAAAAGGGAGATATCATCACGAAAATAGATGGTAACGTGATATACTCCAGCCCAGATTTACAGGAACGCGTTGCCCGCTTACGCCCGGGAGATAAGGTAAAACTCACTTATAAACGCGACGGTAAAGAAAAAGATGTAACTGTTACGCTGAAAGGAGAAGAAGAGAACAAGTCTGAAAAAGAGAGCGAAAGCGAAAAGCGGAGCACTGCAGAGTTATATAATAAACTCGGGGCGGGCTTTATTCCTGCAACAGATGCACAAAAGAAACAACATAAGATTAATTCTGGTGTAGTCGTTTCTGAAGTACGTCGCGGCGGTTTATTTGACATGTATGATGTTCCTCGCGGATTAATCATTACGGCTATCAATGGTAGAGCCGTAAGTAATGTTGACGAAGTAGAAAGTGCTTTAGGCAACAACAAGAACAATCTTTTACAACTGAACGGTATCACACCAGATGGCGCAAGAGTTGATCTGAGGTTCCCGTTACAATAAAATCCATAACCTTTATACAAAAGAAGGGTTTCCAAAAGGGAATCCTTCTTTTTTTTGCGTTTCTTTGGTAAGAAGCGACTTCATTGCAGCGAATAACTCTCCAGCATCAAACAATTCTCTTGCTGTAATTAGAACCGTTCTAAATTGCTTAAATAGCACAATATTATTATGTCATTTTTAAATCAAATAAATAGCTTTGCCTACCATTATTAAAAATAACACAAAAAATGAGTAGTTTTAATCAAGCATTAACTTCCACATTAGGCAAGAAGCTAATCATGAGTTTGACAGGACTGTTTCTATGTACGTTCCTGATTGTACACTTGATTGGTAACCTCCAATTATTTAAGGATGATGCAGGTAAGGCCTTTAATGACTATGCCTATTTCATGACACACTTTGCTCCCATAAAAGTGGTATCATATTTATTGTATGCATCTATTATTATTCACGCTATCTATGCACTAATTCTAACCTTACAAAACAAAAAAGCTCGCCCTGTTGGTTATGCGAGCTATGCAGGTAACAGGAATAGTACCTGGAATTCTAGGAATATGGGGATCTTAGGGACTGTCCTTCTGGTTTTTATTGCTACTCACTTGTCGAACTTTTGGTGGAAATATCATAACGATGAGGTTCCATATATAGAATATCGCACCAATTTAAACACATTGGATACGCAGGCATCAGAACTAAGCGCTGCCGAATTTTCAGATTATCAGAAGTTTGTTCAAGATGGGGAAGAAATAACAAAGGCCCGTGATTTATATAAACAGGTTGCCTTTGCCTTTCAGAACCCTATATTAGTGGCTTTCTATGTATTGGCCATGATAGCACTATCTTTCCACTTGATTCATGGTTTCAGAAGTGCTTTCCAATCACTTGGATTTGATCATAAAAAATATACTCCAATCATCAGATTTTTAGCAATCTGGGCATTTGGCATCATTATTCCTATTGGATTTGCTGCTATGCCGTTGTATTTTTTCTTTTGTAAATAAGTCTTCACAACAAGTAGTTTATTGCGCTAGCTTGTGATAAAAATAGAATAACAATGATATTAGATTCTAAAATACCAGAAGGCCCATTAGCCGAGAAATGGTCAAAACATAAATTCAACCTAAAGCTCGTTAATCCTGCCAATAAGCGTAAATTTACGATTATTGTGGTGGGTACCGGCTTAGCGGGCGCTTCTGCAGCTGCTTCACTCGCAGAACTTGGATACAATGTAAAAACATTCTGCTATCAGGACAGCCCCCGCCGCGCGCACTCTATAGCTGCACAAGGAGGGATAAATGCAGCTAAAAATTATCAAAATGATGGTGACAGCATATATCGGCTATTTTACGACACCATTAAAGGAGGCGATTACAGAGCCCGTGAGGCCAATGTATATCGACTGGCAGAAGTTTCTGTAAATATTATCGATCAGTGTGTGGCACAAGGCGTTCCCTTTGCCCGGGAATACGGCGGTTTATTAGATAATCGCTCTTTTGGTGGTGCCCAGGTATCGCGTACATTCTATGCCCGTGGACAAACCGGACAGCAGCTATTGCTTGGCGCTTATTCGGCACTGAACCGCCAAATACACACAGGCAAAGTACAATCCTATACCCGCCACGAAATGTTGGATGTAGTGATGGTTGATGGTCACGCAAGAGGTATCGTTACGCGTGATCTGAAAACGGGAGCTATCGAAACGCACGAAGGACACGCCGTTTTACTTTGTACAGGCGGTTATGGCAACGTATTCTTCCTGTCTACAAACGCCATGGGTTGTAACGTAACCGCAGCATGGAGAGCGCATAAGCGCGGTGCTTTTTTTGCAAATCCATGTTATACGCAGATTCACCCAACTTGTATCCCTGTAACGGGAGATCACCAATCGAAACTGACCTTAATGTCGGAATCTTTACGTAATGACGGGAGAGTTTGGGTGCCAAAAACAAAAGAAACGGCTGAAAAACTTAGAAAGGGTCAAATAAAAGTTACCGATATCAAAGAAGAAGATAGAGACTATTTTCTTGAACGTAAATACCCTTCCTTTGGGAACCTAGTACCTCGCGACGTTGCTTCCCGTAATGCTAAAATGATGTGCGATGAAGGTAGGGGCGTAGGTACAACGGGCTTAGCCGTATTTCTTGATTTTGCCGATGCGATTAATCGCATGGGCGAAGACACGGTAAGAGCAAAATACGGAAACCTATTTGATATGTATTATCAAATAACCGATGAGAACCCTTACCAACAACCCATGCGTATTTATCCAGCGGTTCACTATACCATGGGTGGATTATGGGTAGATTATAACCTCATGACCAGTATCCCAGGACTATATGCTTTGGGCGAATGTAACTTCTCAGATCATGGAGCCAATAGACTGGGAGCATCTGCACTAATGCAGGGCTTAGCTGATGGGTATTTTGTAATTCCTTATACCGTAGGCGATTACTTAACCAGCCTAGGCAGCTTTGCTCCAGTGGATAAAAACCATCCAGCATTTGAATCTGCCCGTAAAGAGGTGGAAACGAAGGTCAAGAAATTGTTGAGCCTAAAGGGGTCTAAAACCGTTGATGACATCCATAAAAAATTAGGGCATATTATGTGGGAATACTGTGGTATGGCTCGTAATGAGGCTGGTTTGAAAAAAGCAAAAGGGATGATTCAAGCCTTACGTGAGGAGTTTTGGAATGACGTTACCGTCTTGGGAGAAAATGAAGAATTGAACCTGTCCCTTGAAAAAGCAGGCCGGGTAGCCGACTTCCTGGAACTCGGAGAGCTTATGGTTGACGATGCATTAAATCGTTCAGAATCTTGTGGCGGTCATTTCCGTGAAGAAAGTGCCACTCCCGAAGGAGAAGCGCAACGCGATGACGAAAACTTTGCTTATGTTTCAGCTTGGCAATACAACGGTGATAACCAACCGGAAACGCTCCATAAAGAAAAGTTAGTTTTTGAAAACGTGAAGTTAACACAAAGAAGTTATAAATAAGAGTGTTTAAAATCTGTGTTGTTTAGCCCGTATATTATACGCACTCAACACACCATTACATAACATCATGAGTGAAAACACGATGAACTTAACGCTGAAAGTTTGGCGTCAAAAAAATGAAGATTCAAAAGGTAAGTTTGTTACGATTCAAGCAAAGAACATTTCTCCAGACATGTCTTTCTTGGAGATGCTCGACGTAGTAAACGAAGACCTTACGAGAAAAGGGGAAGACCCTATATACTTTGATCACGATTGCCGCGAAGGAATTTGTGGGATGTGCTCGCTGCATATTAACGGACAACCACACGGACCAAAACATGGTACAACCACATGCCAGCTGCATATGCGTAGCTTTCATGATGGACAAACCATCGTTATCGAGCCTTGGAGAGCGGCTGCATTTCCGGTAATCAAAGACCTGGCCGTAGATCGCACTGCTTTTGAACGCATCCAGCAGGCTGGCGGTTACGTATCGGTAAATACCGGTGGTGTACCCGATGGGAATACACTTCCCATTCCGAAGGTCAAAGCTGATGAAGCTTTTGAGTCAGCGACCTGTATCGGTTGTGGAGCTTGTGTTGCTGCTTGTAAAAATGCCTCTGCCATGCTCTTCGTATCTGCCAAAATATCTCAGTATGCTTTGCTCCCACAAGGTCAGGCAGAACGTTATGACCGGGCACAGGCTATGGTAAAGCAAATGGATAAAGAAGGCTTTGGTGCTTGTACAGTAACAAAGGCTTGTGAAGCGGAGTGCCCTGTCGGAATTAAATTGACAAATATAGCGCGTATGAACAGAGAATACTTTAATGCCAAGTTCTTTAAAGAAAAAACAGCTCATTAAGCCGCTTTACACTAACTAAACAAAAAGCGGTCGCTCTTTAAGGAGTCGACCGCTTTTCACTTTTTTATCCCTTTCGCGCCTTCAATTCCTTTTAATCCACATATGCCTTATCCTACTCCTTTTCCTGTAGATTCAGCTGGATAGGTAAGGAATAGGCAACGCGAACCGCCTCACCTTTAACGGTAGCCGGAGTCCATTTAGGCGACTTTTTTAACATTTCCAAAGCCGCTTCTCCTGTACCATGACCAAGATCCTGCAGTAACTTAAAATCACTCAAGGCACCGTTTCGCTCTACGACAAAACTTAAATGGATGGTTCCATTGACTCCTTCGTCCTTTGCTTTTTGGGGATACACGTAGTTTTGGCCAACCCATTCATAGAAAGCTTTCATCCCGCCGGGAAAACTGGGTGGCACATCTACTAAATTGTAGTCACTTACATCTTCCTTACTTTTCACTGTGTCCTGATCTTCCCTATTGATCGCCAATTGAACGCGCTCGGTATCATTTTCCTTTTCCGGCCTGCCCTTTGGCGATGCTTCTTGCTTTGCATAACCGACAATCACTAAATCGTCCAAATTATGATATCCTTCCAAACGAGAAGCATCTTCCTTTGTTTCCTCTTTGCGGGATCGATCTTCTTCTACAGGCATCATCTTAAAATTTACACGTAAAATATGTTTACCTTCGGGTAAATCTGGCTGAACTTCGGGTAAACTTAATACCCTTATCACCTCTTTTTCTATCCCAAAACCAATAGTTTTAAGCGCTTTTGCCTGCTTAACTTCACCTTTCTCACTTTCAAACGCAATATCTACTGCTCCTATTGCTCCATTCTCCTTCGCTTCCTGCAGATAATTGATATTTCGTCCCATAGATTTATAAAAGGACTTTTTGACCTGTAGATTATCCGATAATACACGGCTTAAACCTTCTACGTCACTCACTTTCGCAGAAGAAAAAATTAACATTCCGACAAATAGCGGCACAGCCAATGTATATTTTAATAAAGCTGTTCTTTTTGATTTATTCTTGAATAACATGTGAATACGACTTTTAATGAACGAATGATTGAAAAAATTATTAGTCAATGCGCTTGGTGCTATGGAAAAAGTTTTGCTGATCAGTAACTCGGCATAAGCTAGTCTTTCTTGAGCGGTTTTATTAATCGCCTCGTCTGCTATATATTCATGTGTTAATTTGACCGATTTACTCCAATAATAAACCATGGGGTTAAACCAATTAAAGATCTTCACCGCTTCCGCAAACAGAATATCTAGGCTATGCAATTGCCGTACATGAACCTTCTCATGTTGCAACACAAAACTAGCTCCATCCTGATCACGATCTACTTTAACTGAACCCAAAAACGAATAGGCATCTCCGGAATTGTCCATTCCCAGTTTTCGTTTTAACGCTATCACCTTTCTGATCGTAAAAAATGCCTGTACGGCGCACCCTGCCATATAAACAGTTAACCAGAAAGGTATTTTAGATAAAAATGAACGAAACTCCTCCTCGGCCTTCGGTTCAGCGTAGACAGCAACGGCGTCAATACTCGCGCGGGCTATTACAACTGTACTTGTTCTAAACATCTCCTGTAACCAAGTGAGCTGTATTAAAGGCAAGACGAAGGATAGCAGCACTGTTCCGATCAAATACCATCGATTGATCTGAAAAAAGGTCTCCTTTGATAAAAACAGCCAATAAAACACACCGAATAATGTCAGATAAATATTTGCTATAATTAAGTAATTCATAATAGATTGTTTAAGTGGTCAGCTTACTTTGCCTTCTTCTTTGCTTCAGCCAATAGCTTTAACAGTTCATCGGCATCTTTAAGATTCAGCTTTTTCTCTTCCAGAAAAAAAGAAAGCATATTATTGGCTGAATTATCGAAGTATCCCAACAGCAACTTACCCGTAGCGAACTCCTTATAGTCATCTTTGCTAATCTTCGGGAAATACCGGTGGCTTTTTCCGAAGCTCTCATGCCCTACAAAGCCCTTTGTCTCCAGTATACGTATGATCGTCGAAACCGTATTATATGCAGGTTTGGGTTCATCCATTTCTTCAATAATCTCTTTTACGAAAGCTTTATTTAATTTCCACAACTCTTGCATAATCTGCTCCTCTGCTCTCGTTAATTCTTTTATCTCCATATTTACCTCCTTTTAATGTTAAAATTGGTTACTTATTCAACTAAACGGAACTTATAGCACAAACATACAACTAATAATTTAGTTTAACAACTAACAGTTTAGTTTGTTTGCAATAAAAAAAACGCCTCAATGATATGAGGCGTTTCTGACTGTATAATATATAATATATGAAAGGGGGCAATGGTTAAACGCTATCTCCTAAACAAGCTGGTACACGAGGGCTCTTTTAGAACAGGAAAGCCCTTACATTTAAAAATTTAGGAACCTTAATAAAAGATGCATTTAATTCAATACGCTCTTGTACAATTTCCTTATCAACATGCGTACATACCACAAAGGCCGCAATCATAATAGGAATAAGAAGTAATAAAAAAGGCGATATACTGGAGATAAATGTTTTCATTTCTTTAGGATTTTTTGTTTAAAAATTTCACTATAAATTAAGCTCTCGATAACAGGATAGACCGATAAATGCTTTGTATACGTTTCGCTTACTTTGTATGTAAACGGCAAGTTATCTATTTTGCCATCTATTTATGATACAAATAAACAGCAATCCCCCCTAAAACAAAATTTTTTTAGACTAACGCCATATATTACTAGACGAACGCCTATTAAGTGTTTATAGATCATTTTATCCTGTTTGTCTAAAAAAAACCCATGTTTGTATATCTCACCTTCCATTATATATATTAACAGATATTTTTGCTAAATTCCACATAATGAAAACATCTTGAAAAAAGATCAGAACTAATATTTAATAGCAGGATACGCTTAGACTTATTTATCGAATGAAAAAAAGCCATATAATCTATCATATCTTAATATGGATTATCATAACGGCCTTGTTGTTTCTCACAAGTGATCAAAAGACAAACATTACACACAATCTATTCTATATATTTTATACCGGTGTAAATATTTTTATTTTCTATCTTACCTACTTTTTTATCACGCCCTATTTCATTGGTAGTAAACGTTATCTTCCGGGCATCGTTTATTCGGTAATTTTGCTCTTTGTTACGTCGTTTACCAAATTGGTTATTGCTGTGTATAATAGTGATATTGTCATGCGCTACGGAGATAACCTTGAAAAGACCTTAAGTAAAGAGCAGTACTTTACTTCAGCCCTAATGATCACATTGTTCTTTATGTTGCTAAGTTACGGTTTCAGATTAGCCACTAATTCGTACCAGATCGAACAGGCCCGCAAAACACTTGAAACAGAAAAGCTAAATGCGGAACTGGCTTTTCTAAAATCGCAAATCAACCCACATTTTTTGTTTAATTCGCTTAACAACATCTATTCTCTTGCATATCAAAAATCAGACAAAGCGCCCGAAGCTATATTAAAGCTGTCTGAAATCATGCGTTATATGCTTTATGAAAGCAACGACGATAAGGTTTCATTAGAAGATGAAATCAATTACCTGGAAAACTATATAGACTTACAAAAGCTACGCGTTAAAGAACATGTTTATTTGGAGTTAAAAATCAATGTCGACAATTATCAACATCGTGTAATGCCGCTCTTGGTGATATCTTTCCTTGAAAATGTATTCAAACACGGTGTCGCCACAGATAAAGAACATCCTATACGTATTACTGTTGAAGTTCAAAACAGTCGTTTACACTTTAAAGCGCAGAATAAAAAGAATAAACTCAACAAGGATAAAACGGGCGGAATCGGCCTAACCAACCTCAAAAGGCGCCTTGAGTTAGGATACCCAAATAAACATACTTTTAATATACAAGACAACGATGATTATTATAGCAGTGAATTATTTGTATATTTATAAAAGTAAAATCCAATACAAATGATACGATGTTTAGTAGTAGACGACGAGCCTTTAGCATTAGATATTATCGCAGATTATATAGAAAAAGTGCCTGAACTAAGTTTATCTGCCACTACTACCAATGCCATTGAAGGATTGGGCTTTGTTCAACAGGGCAATATCGATCTGGTTTTTTTAGATGTACAAATGCCCGAGTTGACCGGTATACAATTCTTAAAAATTATCAATGGTAAGTGTGACGTCATACTGACAACGGCCTACCCCCAATATGCATTGGAAGGTTATGAACTCAATGTTACCGACTATTTATTAAAACCAATCGCTTTTGATCGTTTTTATAAATCTGTACAGAAAGTTATCGGACAAAAAAACCAAGCAAAAAACAAACATACATTTGCCGACCAGCCCCAGTCAAATAAGGTTACTGATTTTATCTTCGTAAAAACCGAGCATAAGATACAACGAATTGATTACGATGATATCTATTATATAGAAGGTTTAAAGGATTACATTTCAATCTTTACCTCCAACGAGCGGGTCATCACACTACAGAACATGAAACGCATGGAAGAAACGCTACCTGAGGAACGCTTCATAAGGGTTCACAAGTCGTATATTGTAGCATTGGAAAAAATCGAAAGCATCGAACGCGGGAGGATTTCACTGCGGGACAAAATTATTCCGATAGGTGACACTTTCAAAGATGCTTTCTATAAAAGAATCGGCGAGAAAAACAGCTAATCAAATGTTTCAGAGGAAGCCAAATGCACATTTGGTTTACCAATCGTACGGAAGCTCCCTTTCCCTTCAAGCACATCGCAGTAAACGAGCTGCTTTTCCTCCGCCACCAGAATATCCTCCGCTGCTAAAAAAGTATTATCATGACGCATAGCATATTCGTATCTTCCTTTTTGATAATAATAGCGGCTCACGATTTCCTTCTCCAAAAGCCCTTTGATTTCCGCTTTATAGAACTGGAGTTCATCTAGGTCATTATTATTCAATTTTTCCTTCATAACCGCTAATTCTTCCTCCAGCAAAGGTGTTTTTCCTTCTTCATCTATCGCTAAACGTAATTGTTCCAATAATTTTTCTGAATTTGGGTTATAATGGAAGTTCAAGTCAATTAAATAATCTGTAAATGACTGATACTCATCTTCCGATAAGCTAAAGTCTGCTGCTTTGTTTACGCGTTTATGTGTATTATAATATAAGGTAGCGTAGTCGAAGATGATGAGCTCATTCAATAGCTTTTGAGCAATTGGACTTAATTTTTCTTCTTCCAATGTAATATCTGGAAAAATGCCGTTGCCATTATAAACTTTTCTTCCGTTTTTTGTTTTAAACTCTGTAATGAGACTGTCGTCCATTTTACTACCAAACCCGTAAGCATCTTTGTGTGCATAATCCAGCGCCTGAATACATCTACCAGAAGGTGTATAGTATTTTGCTACGGTAACCTTTACCATGTTATTATAAGGCAATCTATAGGTCTGCTGTACCAGCCCTTTGCCGAAACTCCGCTGTCCCATAACGACGGCCCGATCCATATCCTGCAAAGCTCCTGCAACAATTTCAGAAGCAGAAGCCGAATATTCATTGATCAATATCACCAGTGGAACATCGGGCAAAATTGGCGTATTATTCGTAATGTAAGCTATTTGCTTATTTAATTGCTTTCCTTTCTGTGTTACAACATGCTCCCCTTTATTAACAAAAAGGTTAACAATTTTAACCGATTCTTGTAAAATTCCTCCGCCATTATCTCTCAAATCGAGCACCAATCCTTTAATACCTTTTTCTTCCTGTAAGTCTGCCAGCGCCTCATACATTTCTTCATACGCTCCCGTAAGGAATTTATCAAGTTTAATATATCCTATGCCCTGGTCATTTTTGGAGAAATAACTGATGTTGGGCTGTATAATGTTTGCGCGTTCAATTTGTTTTTCAACAAGTTCATCATTGTCTGCACGTTGAATTTCTAAGTCGACATTTGTATATTCGTTACCCTTGAGTAGATGACTGATTTCCTGTGCTGACTTTCCCTTTACCTGTTCTCCATCGATGCTGATAATCCTATCGCCAGATCGTAAGCCAGATCGATGCGCCGGATACCCCTCGTATATCTCCGCAATATAGACACTACCATCTTTCTTGGTCAGAATTTTTGCTCCTAAACCGCTGTATTTCGTACTAACATATCTCAGTTTAAAGTCTTCAAGATCCGATTCGGGAATAAATTCGGTATAGGGGTCAAGTCTGTTTAGCATGGCATTAATCCCTGTTTTCATTAGATCTTCTGTGTCTATATTTTCCACATAATGCACATTGATCTGCCTATAAAGGGCAGAAAATATTTCAAGATTTTTCCCAACATCAAATAAACCATCCTTCGAAATGGTAAACGCGGTCAATAGCAATGCACCTATAATACCCAATGATATCTTGACTTTTCCGGTAAATTTTACTATCTGTCTCATTCCTAAATGATATTAGCATAGTTAAACATACTACCCCACCATGCTGGTTAGGTGATCCCCCTATTAGCGTTGATGTATGCTATAGCATATTCTTCGTTTCATAAATTACAGTACTAAGATTAAATAAATGTGCCCAAGCAGTTAAAGTCGATTACTTGAAAGGTCAGAAAGCCCTTTTTTTAACGTAAATATGATGTAATCTGGTTTTCTTTTTACTTTCGCGGCTAGCCGTTCGATGAGTTCTTGCTCCTTTCCCGGCTGGTAACTAAGGTCTTCTTCCGTGAGATGATTATACTTTCGCTTCACCTTCTCCTTTAGAATTTCCCAGTCAGATTCACTTAACGCTATAGAAGTCATAAATTTTGGTTTAATAACAAACTTAAAATAAAATTTTACTTAAACAAATACTCCCGTAAATTTAATAAAAATAGCCTGAATTACCACACACCACACTTTTTGAAAAATTAGGCTCGAAATTTGTGGATACAGCAAGCGGTGTTGGCTATAATAACTACCTTAGCAACTAAAACAAATAACAATTAAAAAACAACGTATTAGCATGAAAAAAGTATTTTTATCTATTTGTATACTGATTAGTACAGCGACGATGGCTTCTGCTCAATTACTTCCGACATTTCAATTTGGTTTGAAGGGAGGCCTTAACTTTTCTCAGTTAAGAACGGATGGAAGCTGGTTAAACTCCAGTTCGCGTACCGGTTATCAAGCAGGGGTATGGGCCCGTGTTGGTGGAGCAGGATTTCATTTCCAGCCGGAATTATACGTGACGGGAAAATCCGCAGAAGCAACATTTAATGAAAATAATGGAAATGTAACTGCAAATGTAACTTTTACCAGTCTTGATTTACCCCTATTATTAGGCACACGTATTGGATTAGGCCCTATTGCAGCAAGAGTGCAAGCAGGTCCTGTCGTATCTTTTTTAGTGGATAAAGGTATTGGAAATGCGCTACAAGAAGTAACCGAATTCAGCAACTACAGAAATCAAGCTATTGCACTTACCGGTGGCGTTGGTGTTGACATTATGAAGTTCAGAGCAGACTTAAGGTATGAACATGGTTTAAGTAGTTTAAGCAAGGACGGCTCGGAGTCACAAAAGTTAAGCTTGTGGACAATTGGTATAGGTTACCGCTTATTTTAGGCATAGCGCCGGTAGCGAAGTAGGTAATAAAAAGGGAAACAGTTGAAGGACTCAACTGTTTCCCTTTTTATTAATCCTCGCCCCTGAACACTCCCAGCTTGGTCTGCATAATTACTGCTATAGTTTTAGCCCGGTACTTCACCTCGTTCGCTTGCGGTCCAACGAAGAGCTGGTCTACCGTATCATTCCAAAGGGCTAACCAGCGATCAAAGTGCTTCTCTTCAAATGCAGACAGATAATTTAGATTCATATGCTTATACATCATCCCTCCTTTATATTCTCCACTGTTAAATAAAATGTTGCTCCAGAAGGATATGATAATAGGAATGTGCCGATCCCAGTCGATCGGAATTACGGATGTGAAATAATGACCGATTAGGTCATCCTTTGTTGCTCGATCATAAAAGGTTTTTACCAGCTTTTCGAGATCTATTTTGTTCCTGATATCACGCATTTTTCCCGCGTTCTAAAGTTAGGCGTTATTCATATGCATAGTTTCCAATAACAGCTACGATAACATTTAACCAATGTGGCATTTATCTCCCCGTTTTCTTTGGCCAAAAACTATTGTTGACGAAGCTTTTTTATGCTTCTTTAGCCTTTCCCTGAATCGGCACCGTTATCTGTTAGCATACTAAGTTAATCAAAAGTCGAATATAACTACAATACAACGGCCGAAAACTGGATATATATATATTACGCTTATCTCCATCAAAAGCACTGGGACACACAAGTACCTTATTCTGTTAGTATCAGAACTGATTTTGAGTTAAGAAAAAAAGCAAGAATATTTAACTGCTCCATAGGAAAAAAATAGTAGCCCGATAAAAAATTAATGCCGCATGCGCTCTCCTTTAACATAAAACAAAAAAGGCTACCTTGATAAGGTAGCCTTCCGTCAGATACTAAAACAAACAGTACATACTTCTAAAGTACTTTACCGTTACCTTTAAACCTTGCTATACGTGTATCATCGTCTTTTAACAAAGCTATTTCGTAATATGATTTGCCTTTATAAGGTTTCACAAAATTTGCAGATGCCGTTTTCCAGTCTTTAAAATCTTCACTGCTTAGGGTGGATTTTATTGCATTTGGTAAATCCTTTGGGTGAACAGGTGTTTTTTCATCATCATAAGCCGTTTCCATTCTTTTCAGCACATACCCCACCTCTTTCTTATTTTTCAATGAATCCGCACTTATCAACTGGGCCTTTAGCGAATCATTCTCAGCCTGATACACAATCAATGAATCGTTAGTCGTAATCACCGCAGTTTCTCTATCTATATTTCCCTCACTTGCACTAACCGAATTTACTATCCAAAATAACGATAAAAGATATGCTCCCAAAACAACTTTCTTCATTTCTACATTCCTTTTTGTTGATTCCCTCTCCTATACAGAAATAACGTGCCAATTTAAAAAATGGCCTATAGATGCATAAAACGCCTCCGTTATTTTTCGCTAAAAAAACACACACCACAAATTGTGGAATAATCTCCGCATTCAGTTACACAAAAAAATGACAAAGACGTTCCAAAGGATATCTTATCTTTGCATCATGAATGCAGCAGAAATCAATAATCGCTGGCAAGTTCTTCAAAAATTTGCTTCGGCTCATTTTGATACCGACACTCCTGACATTAAAATTTTACTCTTTCTAATCGGGGTACAAGAGCTCGGTAAGGGGCCCAGAAAGTTCAGCAAAAGACAGAAAGAAGAGCTCATGCATATTGCCACTTGCAGACTATTTAGCAGCATGGGGTTCTATGAATTAGAAGGTTTGGATCAGGATGGATGGCCTCATTGGAAACTGATTAAACCTATACCAAACTATACATTGTTAGAACAGGAGATGATCATTAAATCACTTATTATTGATTATTTCGAAGAGCATTTACCCAACTCTACCACCAATTGATCAAAAACACCTAATTTATAACACTATTTGTCAATGAAGAAAATCATTCTTTTCACTGCACTTTTACTAATCTCACTGGTTATATATGCTGCTAAACCCAAACAACACTACATCCGTTTGTTGGTAAATGGAAATGAATGCATCATAAGATTATATGAGGAAACGCCGAAACATCGGGACAATTTTTTAAACCTTGTAAAAGAGGGCTTTTATAATGGCACACTTTTTCATCGGGTGATAAAGGATTTTATGATTCAAGGTGGTGACCCTGAATCGAAAGATGCTGCGCCAGGTGTTCTTTTAGGCGAGGGCGACCTGGATTATCGCATACCGGCTGAATTTAATGACAGCTTGTTTCACAAAAAGGGCGTGCTGGCAGCTGCGAGAGATAACAATCTGGAAAAAGAATCAAGTGCCACGCAGTTTTATTTGGTACAAGGAAAACGATATACTTCAAAGGACCTTGATCGAATGGAAACACTGAAGATGGATGGCAGGAAGTTCCCACAATATCAAAGAGAAATTTATCAAACACTCGGCGGAACCCCTTTCCTGGATCAAAATTATACCGTTTTTGGCGAAACAGTTAAAGGCCTGGAGTTGATTGACAGTATTGCCTCGCTACCTACGGATAGCAACGACAGACCTTTGCAAAATCAGAAGATGGAGTTCTCCTTACTTAAGCCCATAGAAGTACGAAAACTGGAAGCCGAATTGAGAGGGGAAGACTATAAGCCTAACATTTTTAGACGTTTTTTGGACCTATTTGTTCAGTAATTGCGAAAAAACCAATACCTGGAGATGAGGATCATCACTTATAACGTAAACGGGATACGGGCAGCCATGCGTAAAGATTGGATAGGTTGGCTTAAAACCACTGATGCAGACATCGTTTGTTTACAGGAAATAAAGGCCTCTCCCGATCAGCTTATTGATCTTTTATTAATTGAAGCCATGGGATATGAACATTATTGGTTCCCCGCAGAAAAGAAAGGCTATAGTGGCACAGCTATCTTAACGAGGATAAAGCCCAACAATATAGTATATGGCTGTGGAATAGCAGATTACGACTGTGAAGGCAGACTTATCCGTGCGGATTTTGATCAGTTATCTGTTATTAGTGCTTATTTCCCTTCTGGATCGAGTGGCGATCTTCGGCAGGACTTTAAATATAGATTCCTTGATGATTTTCAAGCCTACACGGATAAATTAGTCACCGAATATCCTAAACTTGTGATTTCGGGAGATTATAATATCTGCCATAAAGCGATAGACATACACAATCCTAAAGCAAACGCAAAAAGTTCGGGATTCTTACCAGAAGAACGTGCGTGGATGGATCGATTTATAGATAGCGGATATATTGATACGTTTAGATATCTTCGCCCAGAACCCCATCAATATACCTGGTGGAGTTACCGGGCAAATGCACGTGCCAAAAATCTTGGGTGGCGTATTGATTATAACTTGGTCAGCAAAGCCCTGGAAAAAAATATTCAAAATGCGGCCATCCTGCCAGAAGCTATCCATTCAGACCATTGTCCGGTTTTACTTGACTTAGCACTTTAATTTTTTTCGCAACTCGGACCCTGGGCTCATGATCAACTGGTATGGTCTGTTGTGATCAGCCACCTTCCATTTATTTTTTTGAACAACAACGTAAAAGTCCCTCCAACATTTCCTTGATTACGAACAAGTGCCCAACGACCAAGGACAAAATAACAATCTGCAGAGAGCGCCTTTATATCCAATAGATCAAAGGTCAATTCACCCATCGTTTCACTATCTGGATAAGTACGCAAATATCTTTCTCTGGCTTTTTGCCAGCCGTATATCGGTCCTTCTCTCCCAACAAACAACAAGCTGTCGCTTTTCCAATACCCATTCATAAAGGCATCAATATCCCCTTTATTCCAAGCCAGCTCTTGTTGCTTCATCACTTCTCTGATAGCCTCTTCACTTTTTTCCTGTCCAACAAGCCTGGTAACTAAGAAAAGAAAAATAACTCCAAAAAAAATTCTATGCATAAATTTCGATTTTGCCATGAAGATAATCAATATCTTCAATTTTAATATCGGCATTACCTCCTTCATCGTACAATGATGCGGCACCCCCTAGCTTTTTCCAAGATTCGATGAGAAAACCCTTGGCGAGAAAGTCCTTTAACAGATGGGATCCCATCATCGTTGTTTTATTCAAAGAATATTTCATACCTTTGTCTAAGCTTTAGGGGTGCTCCGTTTTACGGCGCTGAGAATTACCCTCATAACCTGCTCAGGATAATGCCTGCGAAGGGAAAAGTAAGAAAAACTCACCGCCTTATCGGTGACTTCTAAAGCAGTAACAATTGTTAATTATGGAAGTCATCATCAATCAAGAAGTATTTAATATTCAAAATGACAGCTTAATTGAAGCCTTACGTATTTACGGCCTTCAAGAAACGAGTGGAATCGCTATTGCTGTAAATGATCATGTAATTCCTAAATCTTCGTGGAATTCCTTCCAAGTTCATCCTCAAGACAACATTATTATTATCCGTGCAGCACAGGGAGGGTAGTCAAAAATCCTTCTCTTAATAAAGCGATTCATTATATCAGGAGCGATTAAACAAGTAAAGTATGAAAACAGAGAAACTTCCAAAACAGGAAACCATTAGTAGAACACCTTTCCCAAACTCAAAAAAAGTCTACGTGAAGGGAGGGCTTCATGATATCCAAGTACCGATGCGGGAAATTAGCCTTAGCCCTACAACTGATCGGTTTAAAAACATATCGGAAGAAAATGCGCCAGTTACCGTATACGATACCAGTGGCCCCTATACTGATCCTAACATCGAAATAAATGTATTAAAAGGTTTACCAAAAATACGTCAACAATGGATAGAAGGCCGCAACGACACGGAGCAATTACAAACAGTTTCTTCTGCCTACGGAAAATCTCGTTTATTCAATTCAGATCTTGATTATCTTCGTTTTGAATACGCACAAAAACCAAGAAGAGCTAAACACGGACACAACGTTTCGCAGATGCATTATGCTAAAAAAGGAATTATTACTCCAGAAATGGAGTTTATCGCCATCCGCGAAAATCAGCGATTAGACGCCATGTACCAGAAAGACAACGCTCTCTGGCAACAGCATAAGGGGCACAGTTTTGGTGCCCATATACATAAAGGGTTTATTACGCCCGAATTCGTCCGCGAAGAAATTGCTCGAGGCAGGGCGGTTTTACCGAGCAACATCAATCACCCGGAAATCGAACCCATGATCATTGGCCGGAATTTCCTTGTCAAAATAAACGCCAATATTGGAAACTCTGCTGTTACCTCGAGTATAGAGGAAGAGGTAGAGAAAATGGTATGGGCCATTCGTTGGGGAGCAGATACGGTGATGGACCTCTCAACTGGCAAAAACATTCATGAAACACGCGAATGGATAATCCGTAATTCGCCTGTGCCAATCGGCACGGTTCCTATTTATCAGGCACTTGAAAAAGTAAATGGTAAAGCGGAAGAATTAACCTGGGAGATCTTTAAAGATACGCTTATAGAGCAGGCAGAACAAGGTGTTGACTATTTCACGATACATGCCGGCGTACGATTGCCTTATGTCCCCCTAACAGCGAAACGGGTAACCGGCATCGTATCTAGGGGCGGTTCTATTATGGCCAAATGGTGCCTAGCTCATCATCAGGAAAATTTCCTATATACCCATTTTGAGGAAATTTGTGAGATCATGAAAGTGTATGATGTAAGTTTTTCTTTAGGCGACGGACTTCGACCAGGATCGATTGCCGATGCAAATGACGCTGCGCAATTTGGCGAACTGGAGACCTTGGGAGAGCTCACGCAAATCGCCTGGAAGCAGGATGTTCAAACGATGATTGAGGGCCCTGGACACATTCCGATGCATATGATTAAAGAAAACATGGACAAACAGTTGCAAGAATGTGGTGAGGCTCCATTTTACACCCTCGGGCCACTCACCACTGATATTGCTCCCGGCTATGACCACATTACTTCCGGGATTGGCGCCGCCATGATTGGCTGGTTTGGCACGTCCATGCTATGTTATGTAACGCCTAAGGAACATTTAGGTTTACCCAATAAAAAGGACGTTAAAGACGGTGTGATTACCTACAAAATAGCGGCACATGCTGCAGACCTTGCGAAAGGACACCCCGGGGCACAACATCGAGATAACGCTATGAGTAAAGCACGTTTTGAATTTAGATGGGACGACCAGTTCAATTTAGCGTTAGACCCTGACACTGCGCGTGAATTTCATGATGAAACACTGCCGGCAGAAGGAGCAAAAACGGCCCATTTCTGCAGTATGTGTGGACCTAATTTCTGTAGTATGAAGATCACACAGGATGTTCGGAAGTTTGCCGAAGAACAGGGCGTTGAAACAAGTGAAGCAATAAGCAAGGGATTAAACGAAAAAGCAGCGGAATTTAAGAAAAATAACTTTGAGATCTATTCTTAGATAATGATTAGGAACACCTCGGTGGTAGCTGCAATAAAAGCAATAAGATTAGTGAAGATTGTTCTCATTACTTCTGAAAACCCTGTTCAAAAGGAACAGGAAACTATTAACGACCTGTTCGTTGCCGGGTTACAATTGCTACACATACGCAAACCCTACATGTCTTTCCCCGACATACGTAACTTTATCTTGCGTATCAATGAACGGTTCTATGATAAAATTGTCGTACATAATCACCCGGGATTACAGCAAGAGTTCAATTTGGCAGGTGTACACTTAAAGCCCACTGTTTTCGAAAAAACTCCGGTAACCGCCAATATCCTGTCGACATCTTCGCACAGCATATCAGCCTTTCAAAGGCTCGACAAAAAAAATAGCCACATTTTCCTGAGCCCTGTTTTCGACAGTCTTTCGAAAGCAGGTTACCAAGGAAAGCCAGAACTGTTAAAAGCTGGTACAATACCCCGACAAGGGAAGCTCATTGCGTTAGGTGGTATTACCGCTGAGAATATTGCCCAGGTAGCTAATAGGGGTTTTGACGGAGCGGCACTGCTGGGGTACATCTGGCAAGGCGAAGCTCCATTAAAAAACTTCTACAAGCTAAAGGAACAGATTTCATGAAAAAGATCGAACGACTACATTATATAACCCATGCTACCAACAGTGACGATTTACACCGTCAAATCGAAAGCATTGCTCAAGAGCGCCGCTCTTGGATACAGTTTAGATGTAAAGAACTGAAAGACATTACTTTTCTAAAGGAAGCCTCTAAAGTCTTATCCATCACCCGCCAATATGGTGCAACCTGTATTATCAACGACAGGGTGGAAATTGCAAAAGAACTGGATGCCGATGGTGTACATATAGGAAAGGAAGACATGGAACCAAAGATCGCTAGGCAATTGCTGGGTAATGACAAAATTATTGGGTGTACCGCAAACACCCTGGAAGACATCTTATGGTTAAATAAGCAACCTATCGACTATATAGGATTAGGTCCGCTACGTTATACTCCCACAAAGAAAAGACTGAGTCCGATAATAGGCCTTGAGGGTTATATCCACATGATGCAAGAGCTGGGAAACCGTCAAATCCATCTCCCGATTATCGCCATAGGTGGAATTTTACTAAGTGATATAGAAAAATTGATGCAAACCGGCGTTCATGGTATCGCGGTTTCTGCTGTAATCGGCAACAGCGTGTCTCCCGCAAACATTTATAAAGAAATGTTAACTAAAATTGAAGACACTTTAGGTGTCTTTACAAACAAGGAAAAGATATGACACAGCCTTTAAAGATCGCTGATAAAACTTTTACTTCCCGGTTATTTACCGGGACGGGTAAGTTTAGCTCTATGGAGCAAATGGAAAAAGCGCTATTAACCTCTGAAACCGAACTGGTAACTGTTGCCCTGAAAAGAGTTGAGCTCCAGCATACAACAGACAACTTGTTAGAACATCTCAGACATCCACATTTAAATTTATTACCGAACACTTCTGGTGTACGCACAGCAAAGGAAGCTGTTTTTGCGGCAGAACTGGCAAGGGAGGCTTTAGAGACCAATTGGCTAAAACTGGAAATACATCCCGACCCAAAGTACCTCATGCCAGACCCCATTGAAACACTTAAGGCTGCAGAAGAATTGGTAAAAATGAATTTTGTTGTCCTTCCTTATTGCCATGCAGATCCTGTGCTTTGCAAGCGGCTGGAAGAGGTTGGTGTGGCGGCTGTTATGCCTCTCGGTGCACCTATTGGTAGCAATCAAGGTTTAACTACCTTAACCATGTTAGAGATCATCATCGATCAGTCTGATGTTCCAGTAATTATTGATGCTGGCATAGGAGCGCCCAGTCATGCTGCACAGGCCATGGAAATAGGCGCTGACGCAGTTCTTGTCAATACTGCCATTGCTACAACCAGCCGACCTGAGCAAATGGCTTTAGCTTTTAAAAAGGCAGTGGTAGCCGGTAGAATCGCCTATGAAGCAGGAATGGCTCAGGTAAACTTGTTGGCCGAAGCATCGAGTCCGCTTACGTCATTTTTAACCCCATGAGTTTATGTTTACAGAAACTTTCAAAAAATATAGTTGGGAACAAGAACAGGTTTCTCTTTACGCAAAAACAGCAACAGATGTGCAGAATGCCCTACGCAAGAATAAGCGGTCGTACGAAGATTTCAAAGCGCTGATTTCTCCGGCAGCCTCTCCTTTTTTGGAGCATATGGCACTTTTAAGTCATCAAGAAACGAAGAAACGGTTTGGAAAAACCATCCAACTATACGCACCACTATACCTGTCGAATGAATGTCAAAATATATGCACCTATTGTGGGTTCAGTTTAGATAATAAGATTCCTCGAAAAACCTTGACCACCGTTGAGCTGTTACAGGAAATCGCCGCGCTAAAGGAGATGGGTTATCAGCATGTATTACTGGTTACAGGAGAAGCCCAACAACTTGTTGGTATGGACTATTTCAGAAAGATGTTACCAGTTGTAAAAAAACATTTCGCACACATAGCAATGGAAGTGCAGCCATTAGACGCTCCTAATTATCAAGAACTACATGCTTTGGGCGTAAACGCTATACTGGTATACCAAGAGACCTACCACGAAGAAGATTATAAGCTACATCACCCTAAAGGCAAGAAATCGAATTTCGTCTATCGTTTGGAAGCGCCCGATCGTATTGGAGGTGCGGGTATTCATAAAATTGGACTGGGTGCGCTCCTTGGGTTAGACGATTGGCGAACGGATAGTGCTTTTACGGCATTGCATCTGCAATATTTGGAAAAATACTACTGGAGGAGCAAGTTTTCTATTTCTTTTCCACGTTTAAGACCTCATGTTGGAGGCTTGGAACCAAAGTCTGTTATCAATGACCGGGAGTTGGTACAACTAATTTGCGCTTGGAGATTATTTAACAACGATTTGGAACTTTCCATGTCAACACGTGAATGCGAAACGTTTCGCAACAATATTATAAAACTCGGCATCACTTCTATTAGTGCCGGCTCCAAGACGAACCCGGGAGGTTACGCTGTTGCCCCACAAAGTTTAGAGCAATTCGAGATCGACGACAACCGATCTCCTGAGGAGATTGCCCACGTTATTCGTAATGCCGGGTATGAGCCTGTGTGGAAAGACTGGGACCTTGTTCTCCAACATACTTCACTTTAAACGCTAGGAAAATAAAATGTTAGCAGAACAAAAAAAATATTTTGACCGCCATTTGAAGCTTGAAGGCTTTGGCGAAAAATCTCAAGAGAAACTACTTAATTCCAGCGTACTTGTAGTTGGGGCAGGCGGATTGGGATGCCCCGTACTGCAATATCTGGTTACTGCTGGCGTAGGGCAGATTGGTATAATAGATGGAGACACTATTGCTCAAAGCAACTTGCATCGTCAAATTCTTTTTCGGATAGACGATATAGGTAAATCCAAGGCGCAGGTTGCAGCATCTAGGCTGAGGCAATTACAACCTGCTGTAAATATTCAGATTTATGATCAGGCTTTAACTTCTGAGAACGCCCTGGAGATTTTTGATTCTTATGATTTAATCGTAGATGGAACAGATAATTTCGCCGCGCGATATTTGGTGAACGATGCCAGCGTTATGCTGAACAAACCTTTCGTTTCGGGAGCAATTGACGGTTATATAGGACAAATTTCAGTATTCAACTATAACGGAGGTCCAACCTATCGCTGTTTATATCCCGATGAGCCGTCTCCAGAGACGTGCAACTCTTGTTCGGTGAATGGTGTGCTCAATGTCCTTCCAGGGATCGTAGCCCTCTACATGACAAACGAAATTATTAAGGTAATTACCGGTTATGGAGAAGTTTTGTCCGGCAAGTTGCTTCTGATGGATATTAGAACGAGTAACCACCAGGTGATCAGTTTTACATTAAACGCGGAAAATAAGAAGGTAAATACTTTAAAAAGAGATGTTTTACTGAACATAGGAGAGCTTTCATCATTTATGGCGCTACATCCCGAAACTCAGCTTATTGACGTAAGGGAGGCGTGGGAATTTGAAGAGAGTAACGTAGGAGGCATTAATATCCCTTTAAATGAGCTGCCTTTTCGCAAGAACGAAATAGATAAGAGCAAACCCATTATTCTAGCTTGCCAATCGGGTAAAAGAAGTCGTTATGCCGCCAAGATTTTGAAAATGCTAAATGAAGCTCCTGTATATTTAACTCGTTTGGAGCCATAGCCGTTTTTTATCAAAATTTCGCTTACTTACTAACTTTAATAACGGAACAAATACCTTTGTATATAAGCTATTGATGTTCCAAATGCCAAAAAAATACCATTAAAATTCTTTGTGCCGATGTTCGATCGTATCGCAATGACGTTTTGTTTTAAACACCCTTTTCTATCCCGCATAAACGGGAAAAACTGTTATAGCAGTTGCCTTTCATTTCGGTTTAAAAAATAATGATGTTAACCGTTCAGTTATTTCAGCTTATCGTTATTTTTATGCCTATCAGCATCGCGAATGGATTTTTTTTCTAGGTTTTTTTCTAGGGCTTTTGTTAAGTCGATTCCTGTTTGATTAGCCAAACAGATGAGTACAAATAAGACGTCGGCCATCTCATCTGCCAAATCAACGTCCTTATCTTTCCTTTTAAAGGATTGTTCTCCATACTGGCGAGCCATAATCCTTGCAACCTCACCAACTTCTTCCATTAACATTGCAGTATTAGTGAGCTCATTAAAATACCTTACGCCTATTCTTTTAATCCATTGATCTACTGCTTCTTGTGCTTCTTGTATAGTCATATTTTTAGGGGTTTTTTTCGCTTTTGTGTATCTAAATTCAAATGAAAATTAACAGCAGGAGTAGAAAATCTGCTAATAGTTATCTCGGTCTTTTGTATTCATCATAATGGTAACGGGACCGTCGTTTATCAACGATATTTTCATATCAGCACCAAAAACACCTGTCGCTATTTTTTTGTCTAGCATACTTTCTAGTTCCGCTATCGTTTGCTCGTATAGCGGGATTGCCTGATCGGGTTTAGCGGCACGAATGAAGGACGGACGATTGCCTTTCTTTGTTAGCGCAAAGAGGGTGAACTGCGAAACCAGTAATATATTACCATCCACTTCTCGAAGAGATCTGTTCATTAAACTTTTATCATCACAGAAAATCCGCATGTTCACTATTTTTTGGGTCAGCCACCTCAAATCGTCTTCACCGTCGGATTCTTCTATACCGAGTAATATCAAAAGACCCTGCGTAATTTCGCCTGTTGTTTTATCATCTACTTTGCATGAAGCCTCACTCACGCGTTGTATAACGGCTCTCATATTTCTTCCCTTTCTGCCCATAGTCGAGCAATATTTACAATAGTGAGCGCGGCCTTTTGCATATCCTGCACAGATACCCATTCCTGCTTTCCATGAAAAGCATGCTCCCCGGCAAAAACATTAGGACAAGGCAGTCCCATAAAAGATAGGCGGGAACCATCAGTACCGCCCCTGATACTACGTCTTATTGGAGTTAAGCCCGTTTGCTGAATCGCCTTTAAGCCTATGTTCATCACTTCAGGATGTTGATCAAGCACTTGCTTCATGTTTCGATATTGTTCCGTTACTTTAAAGCTGAAGGTACAGTTGGGATATTGGTTTACTACACGCATGGCAATCGTTTCCAGCTCCCGCTCATGTTGTTTCAGCATCTCATCGGAAAAGTCTCTGATAATAAAATCGATAGTGGCCCGCTCGACTGAGCCGTTGATGGATACCGGATGTATAAACCCCTCCTTTCCTTCAGTAGATTCGGGAGAGAGCCTATCTTTGGGTAATGCCTCAATAATAGCTGATGCAATTTTTAATGCACTCTGCATCTTATTCTTGGCAAAACCGGGGTGTGTGCTCACGCCATTAACGACCAGCTCGACACCGTCAGCGGAAAATGTCTCATCTTCAATTGATCCCAAAGTTTCCCCATCTACGGTATAACCAAAGTCAGCTCCCAGTTTTTCGATATCGACTTTATCTACACCTCTTCCAATTTCCTCATCAGGAGTGAATAATATCCGAATCTTCCCGTGTTTAATTTCGGGATGTTTAACAAGTATAGCTATTGCGTCCATTATGGCCGCCAATCCCGCTTTATTATCTGCACCAAGCAAGGTGGTTCCGCTTGCAGTAATAATATCATTCCCATGTTGTTCCTTCAAGTCTGGATGATTAGATTCACTAATAATTTGAGTAGGGTCATTAGGGAGGGTCAGATCATTCCCCTGATAGTTATGATGAATAATCGGTTGCACATCTGTTCCACTACAATCAGGTGAAGTATCCATATGGGAACAGAAGCATATTACCGGAACATTCGCTATAGATGTGTTGCTTTCTAACGATGCATAAACGTATCCGTAATCATCTAAGTGCGCGTCTGTCAGGCCTAATCCTTGCAGTTCTTCCACCAACACCTTCCCTAAGTCTTTTTGCTTCATGGTCGAAGGTTGAGAAGTAGAAGAGGGGTCACTTTGGGTATCAATTTTTACGTAACGCAAAAATCGCTCAGTTAAGCTGTGCACGTAAGGTTCTATCGAAATACTCATAACCGTAAAATTAATATTTTCCGGCTATTCTATTCAACCCTTCTTTGGCCTTATTTTCTATACTTCCTTCGTAATCATGATTTTTCATCGCGATGGCTCTGTTATAGTAGTCGGCCGCCTGCTTATACTGCCGTTTCTGCTCATAGAGGTTTCCCACAAAAACCGCAGCATTTGCAGCATAATAATATTTACTATCATGCCCGAAGTCAATCGCATAGCTATAAAGTTTTATCGCGTTTTGTATTTCTCCTACTTCGTGACAAAGCCGTCCAAAACGATAACAGTATTCAATTTTATCCCTTTTTAATTGATAATCATTGGCGTTCTCCTGCTTAAGTATCTGTCTAGCCTTTTCATAGTATCCCCCATCAAATAGTAACCTAGCTTTTAGCAGAGCTACATTTGGTTGCCCGTCATTGGCTTCATTGAGTGCCTGCTTATCTCTTTCGTCATAGCTAGTCCCCTCGCTTGCCACTTTTTCGATATAGTTGCTATAAGCTACTTTATCACCTTTAATGAGGGCTACATATGCCATATGCAAGTAGGCGTCCTTTACCATGCTTGCTCCATTACTGGTCTTTACAAAGTGTTGGAAAGTATTGATTGCCGACAGATCTAGCTTATTAATTTTAGCCATCGCCAGAAGATAATCAAGATAGGGATAGGAGGTATAGCTTGGATCTTTCGGCCGGTTAGTTAAATACGTTATAGCTGCATCATTATGCCCGGTTTTAAAGGAAGTATATGCTTGCACATAAACCTTTAGCAAACTGTGATTATTCATCTTTTGCGATTTGGCAATGATATGGTTATAAGCATCCTTTTTTTTCGTTATGTTGACCCAAACCTGCATCAAGTAAAAAACCGATTCATCGTAAAATAGCGCATAGTCTGTTAGCGGTAACTGTTCAACCAAATTCTCAAGCATTTTCTCTCCCCGCATCGTATTACCATGTACGCCCAGCGTTCCCAAAGCCTTTTGCGCACTTGAGGGTAAAGATCCTAATACCGCATTTACCATTCCTAAAGCAATCCTATTGGGAAGAAAATCAGGAAACTTTTCCGCATTCTCCTGTAACATATTGTAGGCTCTTTTAATTTCAAAAGCGCTCGCTACATACTCTTGATAACGACCTCTCAGCAACGCCCATTGTAAGTTGATTTCTGCTTGAGAAAACAAGTAATAAGGAGACTCTTTGTCGGCTTCGCTCAGACTTGCAAGCCGGGTAGATTTGTTCTTTTTGAGTTTGTCAAATTCGGCTTTATTGTCTGTTGCCAGAATATGAAAATAATCGATATAGTTCTCTATCAGATAAACTAGCTTGTTGTCCGGGTTATGCTGCTTTTCCTTTTTTATATAATCCCTGGCAATGTCTAACCTCACATTAAGTGCTTCTTGATAGGCTTTTTGGCAATTCATGTTAAAGTCGAAAGACGCTTGTATATTATTTGATGTGGCGAAAATAAAAACAGCAACCAATAAAACCACTCTTTGGAACATATAGTAATCTTTGAAAATAAAAATAAAAAATGCTAGTTGGTATTATTAGCAGGAACGGTGCCAAAAAAAGAATAGTCAATAAAAAAAGCTCAGACATATGTCTGAGCTTTGTCAAGTTCCAATAAATTTTCTTATGCCTCTACGTTATGCTCAACAAAAGCTTCGTCTACAAGGATTCGTCCGCAATGTTCACAGACAATAATCTTTTTACGTTGACGAATATCAAGCTGTCGTTGAGGAGGTATCTGGTTATGGCATCCTGAACACGAATCCCGGTCGATCGTCACTACGGCCAACCCATTTTTAGCGTTATTACGTAAACGGTTGTAAGCGATTAATAGTCGCTCCTCAATCAACCCTTCTGCTCCTTCAGCCCTATGCAACAGTTCGTCTTCATCTTTTTGGGTTTCTGACGTTATGGTATCCAATTCTTCCTTCTTTACCGATAAGTCCTTCTTACGCTCTTCCAGATCATGCTCCGTCTTGTCGTAAACATCCGTTTTGTTCTTTATTTCAAATTCGTGCTCACGAATTTTCTTTTCGCAAACCTGAATTTCCAGCCCTTGAATCTCTATTTCTTTGGTAATCGCATCATATTCACGATTATTTTTGACTTCATTTAGTTGCGATTCATACTTTTTGATGGCAGTCTGGGCTTCCTTAATCATATTTTTACGATTAACGATTGCATCCTCCAAATCATCCAATTCGGTTCTTATTTTTTCAATGCGGGTTTCTAAACCAGCAACCTCATCTTCAAGATCAGCAACTTCAATAGGCAATTCGCCGCGAACTTGACGGATCTTGTCAATTTTGGTATGAATTGTCTGCAAATCCCAAAGGGCCTGCAACTTCTGCTCTACGGTTTGTTCCATTAAATATAATAATTTATGGGGTTTGTATTTACTCCGGTTAAACGGACTGCAAAGTTAGGAAATTTTTTTTGAATTATTTCCAACAATAATTCTTGCGTAAACTGCTCACTTTCAAAATGTCCGACATCGGTTATCAGTATCTTCCCTTCTGCATCGAAAAACTCATGATATTTATAGTCGGCCGTAACAAAGGCATCAGCGCCCATACGGATAGCATGCGGAAGCAAAAATCCACCGGCGCCGCCGCAAACAGCCACCCGCTGAATTTTTTTACCGTTTAGGTTGGAGTGCCTAATTACCTGTACATTCAAATTTTCTTTTACAATGGCTAAAAAATCGAGTTCTTCCAACGCCTCCTGAGTCTGGCCTATCATACCACTCCCGACCTGATGATACTTATTTTGCAGTTTGTATATATCGTAAGCCACTTCTTCATAAGGGTGTGCCTCATGCATGGCCACCACAAGCTTCTTTTCTACATGTTTTGGATAAATTACTTCGACCTTTTCTTCTTTTTCATGATGTCTTTCCCCCACATTTCCAACATAAGGATTGGTTCCATCGCCAGCTTTGAAAGTACCGAGCCCTTCCGTATTAAAGCTACACTCACTATAATTGCCTATTGCCCCGGCTCCGGCCTGAAATAATGCATCACGTAAAGTTTCGGCATCACTTTTCGGCACAAAAACAACCAATTTATAAAGCAGATCATCTTTGGGTAGTAAAATAGAACAGTTAGAAAGTTTTAATTTGTCTGCAATTTTCCGATTAACACCATGATTTACATTATCTAGATTTGTATGAATCGCGTAGATAGCTATATCATGTTTAATGGCTTTCATCACCACCCTTTCAACATAAGAGTTACCATTGAGTTTTTTTAGGCCTTTAAAGACTATTGGGTGATGAGAGATAATAATATCACAACCACTTTCAACAGCTTCATGTACCACATCCTCAGTACAATCAAGAGATATCAAACCGCTTTTAATCTCTTTATTATATGTGCCAACAATTAAGCCTGAATTATCGTAACCCTCTTGATAGGCAAGTGGCGCCTGTTTCTCCAAATAGTTTACCAGTTCAGATAAAATCATAGATCCTATAGATTAGTTGTTCCCTCCTTGTTCCTCTCCTGCATGAACAGGTTATGCTCTTTCAGAAGTTCTCGAAATCTATTTATTTTTACCCAATAAACGATAAAATAAAAAAAATAGACGAGGTTAATTCCTAACAAAATATTGAGCGGAAGAGGAAAAATCGTGATCAGGTACAGCACGGCAACCGTTAATCCTGTAGAACGGCCAGGGGCCTCTTCCTCAGCAATTTTCCTATCATAAAATTCATTAGTTAAGGAGTCTGCCATCCTTTTCGCGAGCTCAAAGTTCCAATAGATGTTAAAAATAGGTATGAGCACTAACCATGCTTCACCCGGTTTCATAAACCTGTTTTCCGGAGCGATTAACTTTAAAGTTAAACGAAAGGTATTTGCATATAGCGCTTTGATCATTAGAAAGATGATTGCGACTATACCCGCAGCAATCAGCGTCTCATTGTCTAGCTTATTTATGTCCAGTTCCATCTGCACGAAAGTACATCAAAAAAACATAAATAGCATAGCCCCCTTTAAAGGTTTTTTGGCCTATTCATAAACCACAAGGAAACAGCAAAATTGAGAAGAATTCCGGCTAATAGGGCTCCTCCAAATCGACCTATATACTCTTCCATGTAGGGTTGCTGTTCGTATTGTAGTAAAATAGCTGTTGCCAGCCCCGCTAGTACCCCACCCACTAACAGGATCATAAATCCCTGCACAAAGGCTCGGAAAAAGGAAAGCTCTCCGTTGGTTAACGTCTTTTTATATTTTCTGATACCTAAATATAAACCAACAAATGGTATAAGAACGGATAGATACTCCATCCAGGATATTCCCAGTATACCTCTCGAGGGAATTATTTCTCTATTGTGAACACCCGTCTTTTGTATAAAGAATATCCATATTCCACTAAGAATACCGATGAGAACACCGTAGGGCCATGCATGCTTCATAGTAAGTCTATTTGATTGTTTCAGTATAACAAGGTTTATCACCTAATTGTTTATTTTCATCTATAAATGGTTTTTCCTACATTTTACTTTCAATTTAAGTTTTTAATAAAAACTATTTTGCAGCTGTTCGCGGCATTTTAGTTATTTGTTTGAAATATTGTCTAAAAACCTTCTTTATAATCTCGATAAATCAGCAGATCTCCAATTGGAGATTATTGTAATATTTAAAGATTATAGCTACTTTAGGGAAAAATGTCTTTAAAATATTGGCTTTTAATAAACACCATAACAAGCAGCTTTCCGAAAGCGATTTATTACTACGATATAAATCAACGGGTGATCTTCAATTACTAGGTTCGTTGTATGAGCCTTACATGCCTTTGGTTTATGGTTTATGTTTAAGGTATCTAAAAGACGAAGCCAAAAGTGAGGATGCTGTTATGCAAATTTTTGAACAGCTGATTAAGAAACTTAGCGTACACCATGTTAAGAACTTTAAAAGTTGGCTGTATTCGCTTGCCCGAAATCATTGCTTAATGGAATTAAGGGCTTCAGATAAAAATAGCTTATCAATTGATGAAAATTCTTTTATGGAAAATGAGTTAATTGAGCATCAAGAGTTTGAGGAGGATACACTTGAGACAAAACTTACGTTGATGGAGAGGTGTTTAGCAAAACTAAATAAGGAACAACAGCAATGTGTTCGACTATTTTATTTAGATCAAAAGTGCTACAAGGACATTTCTATTATCACTGGTTATGATATAAATAAAGTAAAAAGTTATATACAGAACGGGAAAAGAAATCTAAAACTCTGTATGGAAAGAAATGGCAATGGGTGACTCACACGACATTATACGCATACAACAATATTTAAAGGGCGAGCTAAACCCCGAGGAAATGAATGCACTTGAAAGGCAGGCCTTGGAGGACCCATTATTGAATGATGCAATAGAAGGCTTTACGGAAACGGGAATAAAGCCTCATAAATTAACTTTATTACAGCAGAGGCTACAGGAGCGAGTAACCGAACAGCCACAAGAGCATAGTAGAATGCTATTTAATTCGCAACGTCTGGGAATAGCCGCGGTAGCTTGTCTATTATTCATTTTGTCCTGCGTTTTATTATGGATGATCAACGCTAAAAACATGAAAGATGCCGGGCAAACCAAACAGGTAACCATGGAACTGAGCACGAAGGACCCGATACCTGTTGGAAACGATTTATTTATTGCACGTAAGCTAACAGAAGAATCAGCGTCTCCGAAGGGAGGATGGGAAGCCTTTAATCAATATGTAAAAGAAAATAAGCGTATACTAAGTGGATCTAATTCAGTTTCGGTTATCATGCAATTTGAAATAGATGCTGTGGGCAAGCCGAAAAACATAAGATCAGCAAAAGACCAATCATCCTTTACTGAAGAGGCTAAAAGGCTTATAAAAAACGGACCAACATGGGTAGCTGGTCAACATGCTGAGGTCGAGTTTGTTTTTGAGTAATGAGTAGTTACAGCACATAATGCATAATCCCGTAGGTAATTCCTGCTAAAACGGCTGAAACCGGAATTGTAAGTACCCAGGCCCATAAAAGACTGATAGTAACTCCCCATCGAACAGCTGACACGCGCTTTACAAGGCCAACTCCAATAATGGACCCTGTTATAGTGTGAGTGGTAGAAACCGGTATACCAAAATGCTCCGTAATCCCTAATGTCAATGCTCCCGCAGTTTCTGCGCCTACCCCCTCAAGTGCGGTTACCTTGGTTATCTTAGTCCCCATAGTTTTGACAATCTTCCATCCACCACTCATCGTACCTAAGGCGATGGCCGAATAACAGGTCAAGGGAATCCATTCTGGCATGTGATCGGCATTTGGCAAGTACCCCCCTGCAACCATTGCCACTACAATAATACCCATTACCTTTTGAGCGTCATTCCCCCCATGCGCAAAGCTCAATGCCGCAGAAGAGATAAGCTGTAGTCTTTTGAACCATTTCTCGGCTACAGCGGGACGCGAACGCTTGGCCAGATGTAGAATAATGAGCGTTATAATAATCGATATAAGCATCCCTATTACGGGCGCCAAAACAATAAATGAAATTATTTTCAATGTTGGCCCAAGGTTTATGGCACCCAATACTGAGTCTCCCAGAAAAAGCGCATGGGACATCCCTGCCCCGGCAAAACCTCCGATTAGCGTGTGTGAAGAACTTGACGGTACACCATAATACCAGGTAAAGAGGTTCCATCCTATTGCCGCTATCAATCCGGCTAATATTACTTCAAGTGTAATATAGTTTTCAACCACCGTTTTGGCTATGGTGTTGGCAACTTTATGGTCTGTAAAATAAAAATATGCGGCAAAATTGAATGCAGCGGCCCAAAGTACTGCTTGAAATGGTGTTAAAACTTTCGTGGAAACAATGGTTGCTATGGAGTTCGCGGCGTCGTGGAAACCGTTGATATAATCAAAAGCAATAGCTAAAACAATAACAACAACCAATATGGTGGTTAACATAATTTTAAATTTTAATTTGCGAATGGGGCGGCTAACGTCATTTTCTTCATTACATGTTAGGCATTTTTCACCAAAATGCTTTCCAGCACATTAGCCACATCTTCACACATGTCAGTAGCGGTCTCCAATGTCGATAACACCTCTTTATATTTAATCAGGGCAATTGCATCCTTCTCATATAGGAAAAGATCTCCAACGGCCTTATTATAAACATAATCTGCTTTGTTTTCTACGCTGTTGACACGTACACAGGCATCTGCAATACTCCTAACATTTTTTAGGTTTCTTAGCTCGTGCATTCCCTTGGAGAGGGCTACTACTGCTTCAACAATTAGGGCAGATAATTCTTTAATGGGCTCAGTAATTGTATCAACGTGGTACAGCTCCATTCTATTCGCGGAATCAAATATGTAATCTGCGATATCATCCAAAGCGCTGGCTAGCGTGTGGATATCTTCCCTGTCGAAAGGAGTAATAAAGTTCTTCCCCAGTTCCAAATGAATCTGATGGGTTATATCGTCGCCTTTGTGCTCTAAATCTTTAACTCGTTTATAGAGGAGCTTACGCTGTTCTAAGTCGTCTGAATTAACCGCCTCATTTAGCGCGTTGGCAATATCAATGAGGTTGGTACTGGCCTGTTCAAAAAGAGGAAAAAATTTCTTGTCTTTTGGAACGAAGTATTGAAATATACTATTTAGCGACATTTTATTGAATTAAATTATGTTGCAAAGGTATATCCTTAATGTTAACTTAATGTTAAGTTTGTGCCAACTCTTTAAAAAGCAATACTTGAGTAACTGCAAAGAAGCAGTCTAGATTTAGCCTTTTTCCAATGTAAACCCAAAAGTCGAGCCCAGCCCCTCCGTACTCCGAACGGAAATTGTTTGCTGATGGGCCTCAAGTATATGCTTGACAATCGCTAAGCCAAGGCCGGAGCCCCCTATTTGTCGTGATCTGCTTTTATCTGCTCGAAAAAACCGTTCAAATAACCGAGGTAAGTATTTTTCTTCAATTCCGATTCCATCATCAGTTACTTCCACAAGCACTTGATCATGAAGCTCATAAGTTTTGATATAAGTATGACCTCTCTCTTTGCCATATTTTAATGAGTTGTTAATAAGGTTAACCAGTACCTGTCTGATTTTTTCTTTATCGGCATTCACAAAAACAGGGTGATTATACTTATGCTTGAAAACTAACGCTATATCGTGTTTTTCCGCTTTGAGTTCTAAAGACTCAATAACCTCGCGTAAAAGCATTGATAGGTCAAAGCGCTGGTAATTGATTTTAATTTCACCGCTTTCTAATTTAGCGATCTCATCCAAATCCGTTATTAGATAACTTAAGCGATCAATATTATTTGAAGCTTTCTGAAGAAAGGCTTCAGCTCTTTCGGGTTCTTCGTACATCAACCCGTCCTGTACAGCCTCAAGATACCCCTGAATAGCAAAAAGAGGTGTTTTAAATTCATGCGATATGTTTGACAAAAACTCTCTTCTGAACTGTTCTTGGCTCTTCAATGCATCTATCTCTATTTTTTTTTCGCGGGCCCATGATTTCACTTCTTCTTGTACATCATTTATTGGATCATCACTTAGCTGTTCTCCCAACGCATCCTTCAGATCCTTGCCCAATTTTAAGTTATGTATAAGTTTATATATTAAAGTTATCTTACGATATACATAGCGCTCGATAAGGTAATAAAAAACAAAAAAACTACAGATAAATGCTATTACAAAGGTTATAAGGAAATAATACCAACTGTGTTGAAAATAAAAATTTACCGAGCTTAGCGATAACGCCACAATCAGCGCATTAATAGAAACCAGCAATTTAAACTGCATAATTATTTTGATGAACTATGGGTAACCTCTTTCATGCTATTGAACATCATCGTCAAGAGGTACTATTCAAACTCTCCCAACACCGTTATTCCCCCCTTTACCTTATCTCCCAGTTTGATCTTCACTTTAGTGCCAATAGGCAAAAACACATCAACCCTCGACCCAAATTTTATAAACCCAAACTCTTCCCCTTGCTTCACTTCTCTTCCTTCTTCCACATACCATACTATCCTTCTAGCTAATGCGCCCGCTATCTGCCTAAATAAAACATCTACTCCCAACGCATGCCGAACAACGATCGTGGTACGTTCATTGAGCGTTGACGATTTAGGGTTCCATGCCATAAGGTACTTACCCGGATGATATTTGAAAAACTTAACAATTCCCGAAATAGGGCTCCTGTTACTATGCACATTAATAGGCGACATAAATATAGACACCTGTAACCTTCTATCATTAAAATATTCCGTTTCCTCTGTTTCTTCTATTACGACAACTTTTCCATCGGCAGGACATAATATTTTCTGTTCACTTGCATCAACTTTACGAACAGGGCTTCTAAAAAATTGAATGATGGTTACCAGTAACACAAAAGAAACAATATATCCAAACCATGTAAGCACCGTATGCTCTGAAAAGAAAAAATGTATCGATGCGTTTAAAACAAACACAAATAATATTGATAATGCTAGTGTAGTATAACCTTCTTTATGGAATTTCATTCGTAAATATTTTTCGTATGCTCTTATTTAACACAAGCCCTTTCAAATGGTTAGGTATTATTGATCTATCTTTTCCTCAGGCTATACATACCTATTCTGGCCGATGTACTTATTTTTTGCTACAAACTTAGTATATTTTTTTCTCAGCATAAAATTTATTGCTTGTTGTTTCTTATTATCTTTTACTGTTAATTCAATAGATTTTTCCTTCTAAAACACTTATAGCCAACGGTTTAAATCACCAGCAACAATTACTTCAACCGTTTACTTACACTGCACGATAAATATCTTTCAGATTACGTGCCAACCCATTATAATCGAGACCGTAACCTACTACAAAATCGTTTTCTATTTCAAAACCAACATATGCTATTTCTTCAAAATCATGTTGTACGGCATCAGGTTTCAAGAGTAAAGTACATACTGCGATCGAAGCAGGTTTTTCTTTTTTAATAAGATCTATTACTTTTCTGAGTGTATTTCCACTATCAATGATATCCTCTATTATGATAACTTCTCGCCCTTTTAAACTTGTATTCAGGCCAATTACACTTTTTACCGTATCCGCTCTCCGATCTCCCTCATAAGACGCCATTTTTATAAAACACACTTCCGAGGCAATATGTACCTGTTTCATCAAGTCTGCCATAAACATGAAGCATCCGTTCAAGATTCCAACAAAAACAGGCACCCGTTTTTCATAAGCAACGTTTAACTGAATACCGATTAACCGCAGCTTCTTCTTCACCTGTTCATGATCAATCATTAACTCGAAATCTTTGTGGTCTATCTGTATCTTCATCTATTCTCTGAAATTATTAGTTATCTTCTTCATTTTCTTCCTTTTTCCCTCCACCAAACAGCCGTTCAATAAAGCTTTTCGTCTCTTCAAATTCGGTCTCGATATCTATACTTTTAGCGGTATCAACCTGTAAGGTATCCGGTCTGGCCGGCCTTAATGACTCTTTCAGGCGAACACCGTAAAAACCATAGCTGCTACTATCCCTTTCAATCAATCCCCGTCTAGCCATTATTCCCCCAATAAGTCGAAAATACCCGCTCAAATATGGTTTTAACTGTCCGTCGTATTGAAAAGGATATAACCCTGTTTTTGGCTTGGGAACAATACTGGCCAAGTAAATACTTTCACCTAAGTTTAATTGAGATGGCGTTTTGTTAAAATAATACCTAGCTGCTTCTCCAATACCATAAACATTACGTCCCCATTCGATGATGTTTAAATACACTTCAAACATTCGCTGTTTGCTAACTACTTGATTATTTTCTATTAACCACACCATTAATATCTCCTCTATCTTACGTGCAAGTGTTTTTTCCCTCCCTAAATAAGCATTTTTTACAAGTTGCATGGAGATGGTACTCCCCCCTCTTCTAAAGGCTTTTGCTTTTATATTTGTCGCAATAGACGCCCTGAACGCGTCTTCAACAAATCCCTTATGGCTAAAAAAAGAAGGGTCCTCTGCCGTGAGGATAGCATTTTTTAAGTGGGATGAAACTTCATTAATTGGGGTAAAGTTAGGATTGCGCGGTCCAACTTCAATGCTACGCATCGCTTTACCATCCTCGTAGGGTGTATAAGTGAACGGTGTGTTTATCTTAGCTAAATTCGTTCTACCCCAAGAATTTATTCGAAAATCTTTCTTCTGCATGCCTGCTGTCAGCTTTACACTATCTGGATTATCAAGGTCAACGTAGAAGTCGAGATCATATTTCAACTTCCCAGACACTCTGATACCTTCCAAATTATCAAACATCCCTTTCGGAAAAGCATCAAACATCTCTTGTGCTTCTATCTCGGGCATTTCTATTCCAAAGGCAATTGTTCTATTGGGTTTAAGCCCAACCTTGCCATAAGGATGTGCCTTTAATTCCTTTACCTGTATTTCAGTCTTCGGATCTAAGCCAATATAATCGTCACCAATGAGTACGACAGCATTCATCAGCCCGTTTGACACTACGATATCATGATCTGAAATTCTCCAGTGGTTTAGTACCAGGTTTTTTACAGCCCAACCCCCTTCTACATTTAACTCACCGCCTTTTAAGGATACATTTCTTAGGTCTGTCTCTAAAGTATCAAAGCGAAGTTTTAGACCGAATTTTCTATTGAACAAGGGTAATTCAACCGGAGTTCCTTCTGCATATAATTTAAAATGTAGTTGTTTTCTGTCTGGATTTAAATTACCAACGGCGTGCCACGTGGCTTCGTTATCGTTGATATTAATCGTAGACGACAATCTCCCATTGATGATTGACGCTTCGGGTATGGCTATTGTCTGTTTCGTGCTATCATCTTCGTAGCTGTTTTCAAAATGCCTCAATTTCATGTTTTCAGGAATCTTATAAAGCACGCTGTTTAAAACTCTATCTGCCAGTTCGGCGAGATTCATCTTTGATGTAGGTTGATTGCTGATCGTATCGGTTGACTTTTCGTTAAAAAGAAAACCATAATTACTGACACTGTCTCGCTTAACAAATGAAAGTTTACCGTCGTGTACATTTAATGCTGCTATTTTGACATTACCGGCCAATAATGGCAAAGGTTTCACTCCCACTTCCAAATAAGCAATTGAAAGCAGTTGCTCTCCTTGTTCTGGTTTAGCTGCAATGTTTTCCAGCGTTACCTTATTCATGCCGGAGAAATACGCTTTTTCAATCGACACATTAAGATCGTACTCCTTCTTTGCCTTTGTTTTTACTCGCTCAATAGCTTCAGCCAATAACCTTTCACGTTTGTTATAAACTACTATGCCTGTGACAAGTAAAACGATCAACACTCCTCCAAGCACGTAAGCTAATACTTTTAAGTGACGGGGGTTTATCTTTTTAAGATACTCTTTTATCATCATGCTTCAACTCATAACTGCTAATCAAAAGTAATATTATTTTAAGTATAATGGACTTCTGTTAATCCATTTGTTTACGCAATGTAGAATTACCTGGTAAAAAAACCTCATACATCAAATTATACATGCTATTTGTTATTTTTGCAACAAATAGATTGTTGATGATTACTAGAGAACAGGTATTACATGCTTTGAGTTTTGTTGAGGATCCAGATTTAAAGAAGGATTTGGTTACCCTGAACATGATTAAGGATATTGAAATTACCCCAAACAAAATCAGTTTTAACGTTGAGCTTACGACTCCGGCTTGTCCTATGAAAGATCATATCGAGCATGCTTGCCGTAATGCTATAGCTCATTTTGTTGATAAGAACATTGGCGTTGTCATTAACATGACAGCGCAAGTTCGTTCGCAATCAAACACACAGCTCGATAACATAAAAAATATTGTGTTGGTAGCTTCTGGTAAAGGGGGAGTTGGAAAGTCTACTGTCGCAGCAAATTTAGCCTTGGCGCTTCAGTTAAAAGGGGCCAAAACCGGTTTACTGGACGCTGATATTTATGGGCCTTCTTTACCGATGATGTTCGGTGTGGAGGGAGCTCGACCAAAAGCGATCAAAACGGAAGATGGTAAAACACAGATTCAACCTATTGAAAAGTTCGGCATAAAACTGCTTTCTATCGGTTTCTTCACGGATCCTAACCAGCCCATACCCTGGCGAGGCCCTATGGTAAGTGCTGCTATTAAACAGCTTTTTAACGATGCTGATTGGGGCGAGTTAGATTATCTAATTGTTGATTTACCTCCAGGCACGGGAGATGTACATATCACTGTGGCTCAGAATTATCCTGTTGCGGGAGCCGTAATTGTAACGACTCCACAAAATGTAGCCTTAGCCGACACACAGAAAGGTATTGCTATGTTTATGATGAACACGATTAATATTCCTATTTTAGGTATTATTGAGAATATGGCTTATTTCACTCCGGCTGAACTTCCTAATAACAAGTATTATATTTTCGGAAAAGACGGCGGCAAACGTCTGGCGGAACAGGTTGAAGCACCCTTTTTGGGAGAGCTTCCTTTGATAAAAAGCATTAGTGATGCGGGTGACAATGGTTATCCCATAGTGACGGATGAAGATGAAAAGATATCTAAAGAATTTTTAAGCATTGCAGAAAAAGTTGCGCAGCAACTATCATTACTTAATAATAATATAATAAAGGCCTAATTAGCTTTTTTTATACTATAGTTTTTTTTAGTATCTTTACGTCTATTTAAAACCAAATAAGGTTATGAGTTTACAGGAGAGAGTTGAAGAAGCATTAAATACACTTAGGCCCTACTTAGAGGCAGATGGAGGCAACGTTATGATTGAGGAAATCACCTCTGAAAACGTAGTACGCCTTCGTTTGTTAGGCTCTTGCGCATCATGCTCAATGAGTATTATGACCTTTAAAGCAGGGCTAGAGCAAGCTATACAAAAAGCTGTACCAGAAATTAAAGCGGTCGAAGCCCTCAACATTACTGATGCCGATGATCCAAATGCAACTATGCCTCAGCGTGTTAACTAAGCACTTTCCCTTTTTTAACATTATTTAACGGCGGTGCTGTTTAGTTTTTGGTAGTTTTACTCATTATGAAGAACTGGGGAATATGCATACTTATTTTTTTCGGAATTTGGGTTAACGCTTATGGGCAAGAACAAACCGAACGAAAGCTGGTGCAATTCAGTGGGTTCATTCTTAATGCGGACTCGAATATTACCGTTCCGTACGTTACACTTACAAACCATTCTTATCAAGAACAAATTTTTAATGCAAACCATCAGGGTTTTTTCTCTTTTGTAGCACACGAAGGAGACACGATTAGGTTAAGTGCGGTAGGCTATCTTTCTGAGACGCTTGTTGTTCCTAAATCTGCTGATAATAGCGTCACGGTAAAGGTATCTATGAAATCCCATATCATAGATTTACCCGTTGTTACGATCTATCCTTGGGCAAGTATAGATGAATTTAATTACGACTTTATGAACCTTAAAATTGCTGATGACGACTACCTTATCGCACAGAAAAACCTTTCTACAGAATCGTTAATGGCCATGGCGAGAGACGTTCCTCGTAATGCAGCAGAGATCCAAAACATGGACGCAGTTAACCGGCATATTGGTCTAAGTAATAAAGTAACTAACCAACGCCACTCTAATGCTCTATTTAGCCCTCTTGCATGGGCTAACTTTATCAATCAAATTTCACAAGGGAATAAAAGCCGTAAAAAATGACCGGACTTTGCTCCTGCCATTTATTCTTCTACCCAAATAATTTTTGTTTCAGTTGGTTCCCGTAAGGCTTCCCGATCCTTTTCTTGATGATAGCCAAGATAAAACAACCCTAAACATTCTTCGTTAGCGCTTAACTTAAAGGGTTCTTTCAAGTTTTTTATACTATTGGGGGTACTCCAATAACCTCCTATTTCCTTAGCTGCTGCGGCCAGCCACAAATTTTGTACAGCAGCCCCAACTGCAGCAACTTCTTCCCACTTTGGAACAAGCCCGCTATAATGAATATTGATCGCGATAACTGCCGCCGAACGAAGAATTTTTTCTTTGGTAACGTCATACTTTTTCTGAAGGAATTGATCGGGGGGCGTATTTTTCTTATAAAAATTAGCCATTAAATCTGCCAATTTAATCAGCCCCGCACCATTAAACACCATAAACCGCCACGGTTGCGTAAGTTTATGAGTAGGTGCATATGTTGCTGCCTGAATGATTTCAAAAAGATCCTGTCTAGCAATTTCCTTCGTATTATAACTCGCAGGAAATATACTTCTGCGGTGCTTTATATGATTTAATATAATCTCTTCCTTTTGCATTTTGTTTTACTTTCGTTATGACAAGATAAAGCCGCTAAACATAGGGTCTAGCGGCTTTATCACCTTCATAAAAAGATGTTAGGATTCTTGTTTAGCAGAAATAAAGTCAGCCATTACATTCAAACTTTCCTCTTGAATAAAATCGTTTTCTGACCTTGGCAGAGGCTCTCCTTTTTTAATTTCAGGGAGTCCCCTCAATTTTCGACGAGCGTTTACACGTGCTCTATTTCTTATATCCTGTTCATCTCGCTCTTCTTTCAACTTGTCTTCCTGTAGCGTGATAGATGTTTCTCCTTCACGCTTTCTGAACAGCTCAATATCCTCCAAAAGATACTTATATTCAGCAGAAGTTTTCATCCGCTCATCATGCCTATCTTTTAAGGTCTGGTTAATGGCAACAAGATCTGCATACTGATTATACGTCGATGACTTTATATGATCCCAGGGCAATGCAGCTTTCTCTGAACTCTCCCCAAATTTATCGGCTGTGTAAATCATGGGAAACTCGATATCTGGTGTTACCCCTTTATGCTGCGTACTACTTCCATTAACCCTATAAAATTTAAACGTAGTAAAATTGATTTGCCCGAACGTAGGAGCCCCTTGTGGCATACTTTCGTCTATATTAGAATCTGATTTAGTTCGTGCACTTAATAAGAGTCTGTCCGCTCTACTGATAAACTGATCCATAGCCACGGCACTCTGTACCGTGCCCTTGCCATAAGATTGTGTACCAAGAATAACGCCTCTGCCATAATCCTGAATAGCAGCAGCAAAAATTTCAGAAGCAGAAGCACTGAAGCGATCAATCATCACTCCAAGTGGTCCTTCCCAACTGATTGTTTCATCATCATCTCTATTTACTTCAACGCGGTTATTAGGATCGCGCACCTGAACAACTGGGCCCGATTTGATAAACAGTCCCGTCAACTCAACAGCCTCAATCAACGAACCTCCTCCGTTTGCCCTTAAATCCATTAGCACACCGTCTACTTCTTCCTGCTTTAAGGTGTCTAAAATTCTCTTGACATCTCTAGTAGTACTTTTATAATCTGGATTACCTGCTTGCATCTCTTTAAAATTAAGGTAAAATCCGGGCACTTTAATCACACCAATCTTATACGTCTTTCCGTCGTCCCCCTTAATTTCTTTAATCTCTTTCCTTGCAGATTGTTCCTCATCTACAATTTTATCTCGAATCAAAGAAATTACCTTAGGAGTTGCTGTAAGCTCTTCTCCTGCCGGAATCACTTTTAACCTTACGGTAGTCCCTTTTGGCCCTTTAATTTTAGAAACTACGTTTCCTAATCGCCAACCGATTACATCAACGAATTCCTCGTCGCCCTGAGCTACTGCTATAATTCGGTCATCCTGCTTCAAAGACTTATCGCGAAAAGCCGGTCCACCGGGAACAACACGCATAACTCGTACCACTTCGTTATCCATCATCAGCTGCGCGCCGATACCCTCGAAAGAGCGAGACATGCTTTCATTAAATGCTTGTGCTCCCTCTGGGGTAAAATAGTTTGTGTGCGGGTCAATTGCTCCGGTAAAAGCATTCATCATCATTTCAAAAGCATCAAAACTATTAGATGTTTTTTCTTGTGAAATCAAATTTCCATAGCGCTCTTTAAGCGTTTTACGGTTTTTTGCTTCTTCATCTTCTTTACCAGTACTGCTTAACCTCAGTTTTAATAAATCATATTTTACCCTCTTCCTCCAGCTCTCATTAGCCTCTTCTTCGTCCTCAAACCAGCCTAGTTTCTCACGGTCATAATCAAACGACTCATCTTTTGAAAAATCAAAGTCTGAATCAACCTGATTAACTGCATAGTTCAACCGCTCGTTAAACCGCTTTCGATAAACGTTAAACACTTGAAACATGGCGCTTAAATCACCGCTTCTTAAGTCGTTTAACAATACTTTACGATAAGACTCAAAGCTATCGATATCTGATTGCAGAAAATAATTTTTACTAGGGTCCAGACCGCTTAAAAGACGATCGAAAACTACAGACGATAAAGAGTCATTAAATGGAACCTTTTTATAATGTGCTTTTTCAAGCAGATTAACTAAGTCTTTTGCTATAATTTCCTGTTTGGCGTTTGGTTTTAATACACCTGCACCTTCCTCTAAATTTACGCGTGGGTTAGCACTGCAGGCCACTGCAGCAACAATAAACAACGCCAAAAACAATTTCTTCAACATCTCTTGGAATGATTTTATATCCATTATTCAATAATATTCAACTTGGCAACCAAATACCCTTAAGGGTTTAAATTTATCAAAAAAAGCGCCAATAACTCTTTCTCTTAAAACAAAAAAGCAGTTTACTTGCAAAACATAAAAAATTTTACATTTATACGCACTTTAAGGTTTAGAAATTTTGATAAAAAGACAAAATGGCATTCTTAAAAATTACCTAAAATAAGTTAGTTTAGGGTCCCTTTCATTTCGTTTGAAATAACAGCAAGCTCTTTCGGCTGCGAAGCCAAGATAAGTTTATTTTTAATACTATCATATTCCGCTAATGATGATAATGCTTTAGCATAATCTTTCTGATGGATATAAATATCACCTAAATCATCATATATTTGCATTCTTAAAATATCGTCACCACTTGCTAGGGCATAAGCTACCGCTTTATTGTAATCATCTATAGCTAAATCATATTCCTCAAGCATCTTTTTTACTTTAGCTAAATAATATAAGCTATATGACATATCAATATTGTTATTATCATTTATAGAGGCCATTTTCACAGCTTGTAGATAAAACCACCTAGATTCCGTATACTTTTTTTCGGCTAAATAAATGGCTGCCAAACTATTGTAAGCCCTTACTCTACCACTTACATTTTTTGCCCGCTTATAAAGGGGCAGCACCCTTTTTATAATATCCGTTTGTGCTTCCAAATAAGCGTTTTTTGCAGCTTTTATCGTCGCCAATTGTTCTAAAGAGGATGCTTGTGCGTCTAAATCTTTATTTTTTACCGCAAGTTTATGCATCATGTTATAATAAAAATTGGCTTGCTCAAGATCTCCCATAAAACTATGAAGAGCTGCAATATTATTACATATTACCAGTTGAGCGCTATAATTCTTTAATTCCTCTTTATTCGAAAGTGCCCGTTGAAAAAAAGACAAGGCCTCATTGTATGACTTACTTTCTACATAGTGTATCCCTAGTCTGTTCTGGAGATTAGACATCATCTCCAAATTTCCCTCTTGTAAATAGGTTCTTATAGATCGGAGCAAAGAGCTTTCAACATTAACAGAAAAATTTCTGTTTTTCTCCAGATTCACCAGGACTGTTGAACCCTCTATTGCATATGTTTGCCCAATTTGCCAGAGACAAGTATTTAAACGTTGTTCAGCCAAAAGTTTAGCTATTGTAGTAGCTTCTTCATGTTTTCTATCATATTTTTCCTCTAGCAATTGCTCTTTCGTCTTTTCGGGCGGTAAATTATACAGTATCGGACCTATCCCCACAAAGTCATTTCTTGCAGAAACAGTATCTTCCGAGTGTTTAACTCCCTCGTCAATACGTTCGCTAGCTTTGGTTTTTGTATACCAGCATAAGGTTAATATAAGGGAATAAGTGAGCGTATATTTAAGTGTTTCTTGCATTTACACTTTTTCTTTTTTTAGCTAATATACAAATTTTATACTAAACCATTTAAACACCTCTTAATTCGTTTAGCAATTTACTATTGATAATAGCAATAATTAATAGTAGGTTTGCTAAAAATCATGGCAACAATTATTCCCTTGGCCGAGCGCATGCGGCCTGAAAATATAGACGATTATGTTGGCCAACATCACCTATTGGGCAACGACGCTGTTTTGCGTAAATCCATACAAAGCAATACTATTCCATCGATGATCCTATGGGGGCCTCCCGGTGTTGGTAAAACAACTTTGGCTTATATCATGTCAAAACAACTTAACCGTCCATTTTTTAACTTAAGTGCTATTAACTCAGGAGTCAAAGATATCCGTGATATAATCGAAAAGGCTAATCTTAGTCAGAAAATGTATCAAGAACAGCCTATTCTTTTCATAGACGAGATTCATCGCTTTTCTAAATCTCAACAAGACTCTCTCTTGGGCGCTGTCGAGAAAGGTTTAGTAACATTGATCGGGGCAACCACCGAAAACCCTTCTTTTGAAGTTATTTCAGCCCTGTTGTCAAGATGTCAGGTATACACATTGAAACAGCTTGAGGAAAATGATCTTGTCCATTTGGTACATAAAGCTTTGAGGGATGATGAGGTCTTAAAGTCAAAAGGAATAATCGTTGACGAATATGAAGCGCTGTTAAGAGTTTCTGGAGGCGATGCACGAAAACTGCTAAACGTGCTTGAACTAGTAGTAAATGCATTAGAGAACGACAACAATCGAATTACTAATGCGTTTGTGCTTACCCAGGTACAGCAAAATATGGCTTTATATGATAAAGCCGGAGAACAACATTATGATATCATCTCGGCATTTATTAAGTCTATCAGAGGAAGTGATCCGAATGCAGCAGTATACTGGCTAGCTAGAATGATAGAAGGGGGAGAAGATCCCTTATTTATTGCTAGACGTTTGCTTATCTTAGCATCAGAAGACATAGGCAATGCTAACCCCAATGCACTTCTATTAGCCAATAATTGTTTTCAGGCAGTTAATGTAATAGGCTGGCCAGAATCAAGAATCATTCTATCGCAAACGGTAACCTATATGGCTTCCTCAGCAAAAAGCAATGCGGCATATGAAGCCATTAAGAACGCACAAAGCCTGGTAAGACAAACCGGCGACCTATCAGTACCCCTTCATCTAAGGAACGCCCCAACAAAATTAATGAAGAACCTTAATTATGGGAAGGAATATAAGTATGCTCATGTTTATGAGAATAACTTCGTTGAACAGGAATTCCTGCCCGAAAAAATCAGCGGAAGCTTACTTTACGATCCAGGAAACAATGCAACAGAGCTCAAATTACGCGAACATCTAAGAAAACTCTGGAAGAATAAGTACAAATATTGACCGCCTGCGAACAGGGCTATACGATCCCTAAAGCTTCACAGGCTTTTTCCGCGGCGAGCTTTTCTGCGTTTTTCTTGTTATAATCTCTTCCGGTGCCCTTTACTTCACCAGCAATGACTGCATCAACGGTAAAGAGCTTAGCGCTCTCCCCCTCTGCATTATTTGTGATCTCAAAAGAAACTTCCTTTCCCATTGATTGGCACCATTCTATCAAACGACTTTTGAAATTCGTCTCTGTTTGTTCCAACAGATGAATATCTACATGTGGTTTTATTATTCTATTGAGTAAAAAATTACGGGTAAAAAGGTAGCCCTTATCTAAATACACCGCTCCAATCAAGGCTTCAAAAGCGTCTCCAAGCAATGAGCTGGATTTCCCTGGATAATTAACCATTTTGGCATCGTATTGAATCAGTTCATCAAAACCTAGTTTTCTAGCCAACTGATTTAAATTAACTCTGCTCACAATTTTAGAGCGCATCTCAGTTAAAAACCCCTCATCTTTATAAGGATACATCTTAAAAAGTAATTCAGCGACTACTGCTCCTAAAATTGCATCTCCTAAAAACTCCAAGCGTTCGTTGCTGTTTTTTGCCCCCTTTTTGACTGCTATTGCAACGGATTTATGCCGAAAGGCCATTTGGTATAGGTAAAGATTACCAGGGATAAAGCCCAATAAGTTTTTAAGCGCCCTAACGTATTTTCGTTTGGACGACAGGTAGAGCTTATAAATGCTAAAAACAAACATTATCCTTTATGGGGAAAAATTAGCAGAAGGAACCGATGCTCTTTACAACTTTTAAAAGCTGTATATCATAAAGCCTATGATTCAAAAACCTTACTCTTCGAATTTTTTGAATATTACAGAAGCATTGTGCCCTCCAAAACCAAACGTATTGCTTAATGCATGATTAACCGTTCTCGTTTGTGGTTTGTTAAAAGTGAAGTTAAGCTTACTGTCTAAGTTAGGATCATCTGTAAAATGATTAATGGTCGGTGGCACTATTCCATTTTTAATGGATAGTATAGATGCGATAGATTCTACCGCCCCTGCAGCCCCCAACAAATGACCTGTCATGGATTTCGTAGAGCTAATGTTCAATTCATAAGCATGTGATCCAAAATGGTCCAATATAGCTTTTGATTCACTTATATCTCCAACAGGTGTTGAGGTGCCATGAACATTTATGTAATCAATATCATTATTTGTAATATGAGCGTCTTTGATAGCATTGGTCATGGCCAACCTTGCGCCCAATCCTTCGGGATGGGATGCAGTAATATGATGCGCATCGGCGCTCATGCCACCACCAATAAGCTCAGCATAAATTTTCGCGCCACGAGCTCTTGCATGCTCTAAACTTTCCAAAATAATAGTGCCAGAACCTTCTCCAGCCACAAAACCATCTCTGTCATTATCAAAAGGACGAGAAGCTGTCGACGGGTCATCATTACGGGTAGATAGCGCATGCATAGCATTAAACCCCCCTATACCGGCTTCGTTGATAATGGCCTCAGAGCCTCCGCTTATGATCACATCTGCGTATCCTGTTCGGATATAATTTAATGAGTCTATTAAAGCATGAGTTGAAGAAGCACAAGCCGATACAGTAGAAAAGTTAAGTCCATGTAAGCCATATTTCATCGATATATGCCCAGGACATATATCTAAGATCATTTTTGGTATAAAAAACGGGTTATATCTTGGTGTACCATCACCTTTGGCAAAGTTACTTACTTCATCTAGAAAAGTTTTCAACCCCCCTATTCCTGACCCCCATATAACGCCTATGCGATTAGTATCGAGTTTGTCAAATGCTAGCCCTGCATCCCTAACAGCTTCATCAGTAGAAGCAAGAGCATAATGAACAAATGGATCTAATTTACGTGCATCTTTGCGATCCATAAAGCTTGTTGGATCAAAATTCTTTACCTCACACGCAAACCTTGTTTTAAATTTCTCTGCGTCAAAATGCGTAATAGGAGCAGCTCCGCTTACCCCGTTGATTAACCCTTCCCAATATTCAGAAACGGTATTACCAATAGGAGTAAGCGCACCTAATCCTGTTACTACTACTCTTTTAAGCTCCATTTATTCGATTGGCCTAATTTTAGTTAGTTAACGTTTTTTTCCAAATAAGCTACAGCTTGTCCAACAGTGCTGATGGTTTCAGCTTGGTCGTCAGGGATAGCTACGTTGAATTCCTTTTCAAACTCCATGATCAACTCTACGGTGTCTAATGAATCAGCACCTAAATCATTGGTGAATGAAGCCTCTGGCGTAACTTCATTTTCGTCAACACCTAATTTCTCAACGATAATTGCTTTAACTCTTGAAGCGATATCAGACATGATTTTTATGGTTTAATGTTTAATAAATCAGTGCAAAGAAAAATAAAATTCAGCAAAAATCAAACCTTTTTGACTTTTACCAACAATTACTTCTCTTTTATCTATTACTGTATGGTAAGGTGCGTGCTAATTCAGACCCCTTTTATCCATGCACAATCTGCAAAATATTTTTGTATATTCAAAGCATATACTTATATAAATTTGCAGTAAATAGCAGTTTATCTGCTTTTGTTATTTTTGCATTAAAAGAGAAGGACCCTTGAATAAATTAACATTAAAATACGAACTCGACATCGATTTTAACCTGGTAGCGATAACCAGTCCACTGAAGGATTACAGGCTCTGTTACTTCATTAATAAGAAAACAGGCTTGGACTTATACAAAATAGAAGATCATGAGGTGATGCTCGATAGTCATACCACACTATACTTTGGCAGATACACCTTTGAGGATGAACAAAATGATATCTCTTACTTTTTAATTAACAATAAAGGAATAGAGGGAGGGGTCTTAATTCCAGAGACGAAGGCTACTGATTATTTTCTACTTATTAAAAACGCTATTGATGATGAGCTACTCGAATGGCAAATAACACAAATAAACAGCCTTAAAGAAGTCGTTGTGGCAACCGAAATAGATCCCAATAAATTGAAATCTAGAGAAAATTTAGTATTTTAGCTTGATAATGATTTTCTTATCTTTGCCTGTGTATAAATTACACTATAGCAAAAGCTAAACCAAAGGAACAATATGTTCACCATGGGGGATCTTAATATTAAAAAACTATAAAGAAATAATAACAACCATTAAATGGATATGTATGTACTTTTTATGAAACATTTGTCCGTACATATTCTTTGCTAAAACAAATCATTCAAATGAAAAAAGTTCATAAGAGAACTAAAATCGTAGCCACGCTTGGGCCGGCTTCCTCTCCAAAGGATACTTTAAGCAGTTTAATTGAAAAAGGTGTAGATGTATGCCGGTTAAATTTTTCTCATGGAAGCCAGGAAGACCATCTTAAAGTTATCAACACCATTAAAGAGATCAATCAGGAAAACCATTTAAACATTGGTATACTTGCCGATTTACAAGGGCCGAAGATCCGTATTGGTAAAATGAAAGAGGGTGGGGCCATATTGTTAAATGGCAAAAGGCTTCGTATTACCACCAAAGAGTTAATAGGAAATGAAGAAGAAATATACATAACTTATCAAGAGTTTCCAAAAGATGTTGCAGAAGGCGAAATAATTCTACTTGACGACGGTAAGATACAACTAAGGGTAATAAGCACCAACGGCCTGGATACTGTAATTTGTGAGGTAGTGCATGGAGGGGTCCTTACTTCAAGAAAGGGCGTAAATCTTCCTAATACTAAGGTGTCGATTCCCAGCTTAACAGAGGAAGATCTTGATAATTTGAACTTCGTATTAAACTATGACGTTGAATGGATAGGAATGTCTTTCGTAAGAACCGCTGAAGATATCGTGCAATGCAAAAAAATCATTGCTGAGAAAGGAAAATCTGCACGCGTTATTGCTAAAATAGAAAAACCCGAAGCCATAGAAAATATCGATAGTATTATCGCTGCTACCGATGGTGTAATGGTTGCTCGTGGAGACCTTGGTGTGGAAATACCAATGGAACAAGTGCCTCTTTTACAGAAAATGATTGTACAAAAGTGTCGTGATGCATCGAAGCCTGTTATTATTGCAACACAGATGCTTGAAAGCATGATCACTACGCCCAGACCAACGAGAGCAGAGGTGAATGACGTAGCAAATTCCGTACTAGATGGTGCTGATGCTGTCATGTTAAGTGGTGAAACATCCGTTGGCGAATTTCCAGAAATTGTTATCGAAACAATGACTAAAATAATTAAAAATGTTGAAGGAACCGCCTATCCTTATTTTGCAGCACGTAAAACTAGCCAGAACCCTTCTACCTCTATTCCTGACTCCATTTGTGCATCTTCTGTGTATTTAACACAGCAAGTAAAAGCAAAAGCTATTGTAGCAATGACCTCTTCAGGATATACCGCTTTTGAAATTTCGAGTCATCGTCCTGATTCTGATATCCATATTTTTACTGGAAATAAAGCCTTATTAAATACTCTGAGCCTGCTTTGGGGAGTCAAGGGGTTTTATTATGACGGAGAAGAAAGCACCGATTCGTCGATCGCAGATGTCAATACACGTTTAGTGGAAGAAGGTCTCATCTCGAGAGGGGAGCTTGTAGTAAATACCGCATCAATTCCGATAAGCGAAAAGGGAAGAACAAACATGATAAAGGTTACCGAAATAAAGTAATAGGAATCTCTTTATATCATTATTATCAGTACGCTATTTTAATGTATACATTAAAATAGCGTACTGATAATAATCACACCTTTAACTGTTCTGTCTGATAAAACACTTCCGTTTCAATTCTCTTTTCAACCATACGGTCTGAAACCACCTGCTGTATTTTCTTCTCCATATCAGACCTATATATAACCGTTTCATCCATATTATTTATTAACACATCATATGGACCTTTAGTTGCCATCAACTTTACTAAGACAGGTAGACATTCAAAAAAGATAAATAAGCCGGTGATAAAGGTTATCGCCCAGTAATTAGACGCTTTGCGAGTTCCATTTATCTCATATTTTAACTGTTCAAGAGCAGCGTTGCGGTCTGCAAATCCAGCCAAATTAACCGCACTATCCAAGCTTCTACCCGCTATCAATTTTTCATCAAAAAGTCCCTCCTTTATTCGTTGGCCGCTTAAAAACTGCTCTTTTAAGGCTATTTCAGCCAACACGCTATCATAAAAAAGCTCACTTTCTTTTAGTTCATTTTCTTTTCTTTTTGCATAGGATCCGTAACCAATAATCCCAGAAGTTTCATCCGTTTTATTTCCAAAAATCTCAAAATTTAGTTGTTGCCTAACACCTTTTAAGGCCTGCTGTAGAGAATCCCGCCGTATTTTTAATTCGTCAACACTTTCTATTTCCGATTGATATCGACCTTCAAAGGAGCGCGCCAATGTTTCAACCTTCAATTGCTGGTCCTGTAGATAATTCGACTTCAATTGCTCTTTTATCTCCTTATCAAATATTTTGATCTCAAGAGGTCTAGCGATAACTATCCCAATAATAACGGCCAACAGGATCCGAGGAGCAGCCTGCAATAGTTGCTTTAAGGGAGTCTTGTTTTTATTGATTGACAGCACAATGTAACGGTCCATATTAAAAATCGCCAAACCCCAAATTATTCCAAAGAGCAGCGCAACTATTATCGCATAGGGATTTCCGCTAAATACAAAATAAGACGCATAACCAGCGGCAGTTCCTGCGAAAACACCAGTAAAAAATATGGTAGCGCCAATACCCAGATATTTGCTTTGCTCCGTAGGACTTTCTAATAACGTAGGCATATGAACCCCACTACAAAACCAAAAAAAATGATTTATCTTACCCATAAACACTTGATTTATCGTTAAAGATATATCAACAGCTTTTCAAAGGCCATTCCCCTCGACGCTTTCAGTAAAATGAACGATTGGTTTACCGGCTCTTTCTGTAAAGCGTCAATCGCCTCTTCTATTGTATTATAAAATATGGCATCGCCTATATATGATGAGTGATGGCGGTAGAACTCTGTGCCGACAAAAATACGCTTATCTAATTCCATTGCTATCGCTTGCTCAATAATTTTTTTGTGTTCAGAAGAGGCTTCTTTTCCAAGCTCAAACATATCACCTAAAACAATACTTTTTTTCTTTGCGTCTAAACTTTTTAAATTCTCCAGTGCGGCAGACATGCTACTAGCATTTGCATTATAATAATCGCAAATTACAGTGTTATTTGCTGTTTTTATGATCTGTGACCGCTTATTGGTTGGCACATATGCCGCCAATCCGGTATTGATTAGCTTTGGTGTTAGCTCGAAACACAAGGCTGTAGCGATTGTTCCTAATATGTTTTCCATATTATAGGCCCCGGTTAAGTTTGTCTCGACAAGGTGCGCTCGCTCATCATTTTTTTCCGACCAGCTCATGACAAGCTTGGGGCTTCCCGAAACGAGCTTTCCTGTTACGTCATGGGCATCACTAAAACCATATGTTATAACAGACTTAAATTTTCTAGTGTTAGCCATCGAAACCAAATTTGCGTTATCCGCTTGTAGAATAAGTGTTCCTTGGGTCTTTTCCAACCAATCGTACAATTCGCCTTTCGCTGCCTTTACGCCTTCGAAACTCCCGAACCCTTCTAAATGGGCTTTACCAACATTGGTTATCATACCATATGCTGGTTGGGCAATTTCACAGAGAAACTCAATTTCCTTGATATGATTAGCTCCCATCTCTATGATGGCAATTTCTATATCTGGAGTAATATCAAGAATGCTTAGAGGAACACCGATATGGTTATTCAAATTACCCTTTGTAGCATATACATTAAACTTTCTTTTAAGTACCGCATACAACAGCTCCTTTGTAGTGGTTTTACCGTTTGTGCCGGTGACTCCTATAATGGGAATATTCAACCTGGCTCTGTGGTACCTTGCCAAGTCTTGGAGTGTTTTAAGCACATTCTCCACAAGGAAAAAACGCTCGTCCTTTTGGTATTTTGGATTATCTATAACTGCATGGGCGGCTCCACTTTTCAGAGCTTGTTCGGCAAATTGATTTCCATCAAAGTTAGCTCCTTTAAGAGCAAAAAAAATTGATTGCGGAATTATTTTTCTTGTATCAGTTGATACCTTATAATTTTCAAGGAAATAACTATAAAGTTCGGGAATAGTCATGTAAGCTTTTTTACTAAATTAAACATTGTTTGTTAAATATCCCATGTCTCTTTTTGCTTAAATCAGGGAATAGATAGTCATTAATTATTCGCTTTCAACAGGCAATGATCCGCTTTTGGTTCAACAACCTCTTCAGCAACACATTTCAAACCATATTCCGTCATCACCCACTCGGTATTATTATCTCGTTGTCCCTCCGGATATTTTCCCCTACACTGCCATGCCGGTATATTTCTAATATAACGATCAGACTCTTCGCTAATAAAAAGCCGCGTTCCAACAGGTATGATCATTTTAACATTTACCCGTTGATCACGTATTAGTTCTCCGTTCGGGATAATAGAATGGCTATCAAACACCAGCTGCTGGTTTTGTTGATGCACTCCGTATATTATTTTCTCCGCTCGCCTCGCTGCAACATCAAAGTTACGACCGCTTGCCCTGAACTCTTTAATCAATTTAGCCTCCTCGTTTTTTTCCGATTTTAAGATATTGATATTAACCGAATGATTTTTCTTGAATTTGCCCCGTCTTTGATTAAACCGAATGATTTGGCCAATAGAATCCATGGAATGGTTACCACTGTCTATTTTTTTTATCATGTTTACGTCATCTACATCGATATAATACCGTTCTTGTTTCGTTAGTACTAATTCTTGAACAAGAGTTGCATCTTCGGCAAAATCCTCCGCTGTTTTTAAGCCGTGGTAAGACACTGTCCCAACAGCAATTAGCCATACCAACAACAAGCTAAATGATACATAACGCCCAACAACACTTCTATTGAACAGAATACGAATCGCTAATAAGATCAACCCAAAAAGAGGAATTGCTATACAAAAAAATAAAGCAACTATCACCACTGTTTTATACTCTTCCGGAATAATATACAGTGGAAAATCCGCGCCATACAACCCTATACCATCATTTTTCCATCCGGGAATTGTTAAGACCAACCCTATCAATAGCCCTAGTAAAGCAAAACACAAACTAAAAATCACTAACGCTCCAACCACTTTTAGAAAAACAACAAATACTTTACCTAAGCCGTTTATCAGGTTTTCCAAAGCTTCTCCCACCTTGTTTAGGCCGGGCTTAATTCTTTCCCCGGCCGTAGTAAAATTTCCACGAAGGCCCTCCATTTCCTCATCGAAATTCCTCTTGAAATTCTGTAGATTGGGCGCTTCGCCTTTCATTGCCATTCTATCGGCCCGTGTTTTTGCTTGAGGAACTACTATCCAAAGAATAACATAAATAAGGAGCCCTGTTCCGGCAAATACAAACAATAACACCATAGCCAGGCGCACCCATAGCGCCTCAATATCTAAGTAATGACCGAGCCCAGCACAAACGCCTCCAAAAACTTTATCATCTGCATCTCGAAATAGTTTTCGTGTACCGTTATATGTAGCATTGTAAAAAGAGCCCTGCTCTTGTCCATAGGTGCTGTCTTCTATACTCGGGTCGAAATCACTAACCTTTCCCATCTGAGCACATACTTCATCCACATCTTGCATGGTAATTACTTCCTTCTTCCCCGAAACCACGCGCTCGTTAAACATTTCTGCTATCCTGTTCTCAATATCACTCACAATTTCTTTGCTATCTTCTGTATATGCAAAGTGTCTTTTTACATCGATCATATATGATCGTAAAACCTCATATGCATCTTCTTCAATGTGGAAAACGATGCCGTTTATATTGATAATTATAGTTTTGTTCATAGCTATACATATTAAAGGTTTACATTTTTATCTTCTTCCTTTGGAGCCGTTGATGTTTTAACAGCAAATACCAGTTCGTTCCAGGTTTGATCCAACGCTCGGAGAACTTCCTTTCCCGCAGGAGTTATTTGATAATATTTTCTAGGAGGCCCCGCACTAGATTCCTTCCAGATATAACTAAGCAGCTCGTTGTTTTTAAGCCTGGTTAGCAGAGGATATAAAGTACCCTCCACCACCAGCAGTCGAGCGGCCTTTAACTCACTGATGATATCCGAAGCATAAATTTCCCCGCGGGAAATTATGGACAGAATACAGTATTCAAGTATTCCCTTCCTCATCTGGGTTTGCGTATTTTCTACTATCATATTACAAAGATATATGTTTTATTAGGTATTATGCAATACATAGTAGCTTGCAAACAAAAAATTTATATTAACACACTGATTATAAGCGTAATAAATTTTATTTTGTTTCATTTTTTAAACATGCCTGTAAAATTATTGCAGAATAGTTGTTTAATTAACATCCATAATCCCAAAACCTTGCTATGTAAATATGGCAGCAGAGTCCCACTACCTAAGACCTATTTATTGGTTGATATTTATCATGAACCACTATTTGAGAAGAAATAGTGTATTTTTCACACAATTCTATTTGCTTTTTTATATTTCATCCAATACATTTACAAATTAAATCTAAGATAACCAAAAGCATGAGTAGACCCTCAGACCTTAAGCAGTCCTTTATTAATATATTTGGAAAAGACCCTATAATCGCCCGATCACCCGGAAGAGTTAACTTAATTGGCGAGCACACGGATTATAACGATGGGCTAGTATTGCCCGCCGCAATTAACAAGAATGTTTATGTTGCAATCGCTAAAAATAACCTCCGCAAAATTAGGCTGCACGCTCTTGATCTAGCGGATTCCTTCGAAACATCTGTAGACGCCATCGCAAAAACGGAAAAACTTTGGCCAGACTATATTTTAGGTGTCGTTGAGCAGTTGCAGTTGAACAATTATAAAATAGGAGAGGGCTTTGACCTGGCCTTTACCGGTGATATTCCACAGGGAGCAGGCCTGTCTTCTTCTGCCGCCCTGGAATGTGCCTCTACCTTTGCCTTAAGTACCTTATACGGGCTTGATCTTCAAAAATTAGACATTGCGCTCCTGTCTCAAGCAGCAGAAAATCAATTTGTTGGTGTTAATTGCGGCTTAATGGATCAATTTGCAAGCGTTTTTGGCAAAAAACAACATCTAATTAAATTAGACTGCGCAGATTATTCTTATGAATACATCCCTTTCCATTCGACCGATTTAAAGATTTTACTGCTTGATACACAGGTTAAACATTCGCTAGCGTCATCAGCTTATAATGACCGTAGAAAAGAATGTGAAGAAGGGGTACGCCTTATCTGTAAACACTATCCCATAAAGAGCTTACGTGAAGCAACAGAAGAGCAGCTACTTACCTATGTAAAACCTATAAATCCTATTGTTTACAATAGATGCAGTTACGTGGTCTCAGAGATAAACCGTGTGATATCAGCCTGTGAAGACTTAAAACGTAACGATGTTAGATCATTTGGACAACGAATGTTTGACACACACGACGGCTTACAATATCTATATGAAGTAAGCTGTCCTGAACTTGATTTGCTGGTTGATCTCGCCAAAGAAAACCCGAATATTTTAGGCGCCCGTATGATGGGTGGGGGCTTTGGGGGCTGTACCATAAACTTAGTAAACGCAGAAAAAGCCGAAGAAGTAGCAGCAACCCTTACAAAAATTTACGAAGAAAAAACAGGCAATAAAATACCTTACTATATTGCTGAAATTAACACGGGAACTAGCCTGTTATAATTAAACATAATTTCTATGAATCATAATCAACTTCCGCAGCTCGTTGATTTTAAAAAGGAAGTTAAAAATAAAAAAACAGTTCTGATCATTCTAGAGAATGATAGGGGAATGAAGGTCGCATTTAGCAATTACGGTGCAAGAATCGTGAGTATTTTGGTGCCCGACAAGTATGGCAAACCGGTAGATGTTGTGTTAGGATTCTCTACCATTGAAGACTATCTTGGTGCAGACGAAGTATATCATGGGGCGACTATCGGCAGATTTGCCAACCGAATAAAACAGGGGAAATTTAAAATAAACGAAGTTTCCTACACTATCGGCCCCAACAATGGTCCTAATGCGCTACATGGAGGAAAGGCCGGTTTTCATCAACAAATCTGGGACAGACGAGTGAACAATCCGAACGAAGTGACTTTTTACTACACGTCACCCGATAACGAAGAAGGTTTTCCTGGCACCTTAACCGTTTCCGTTTGTTACACATTAACAGATAACAACGAGTTGCAAATAACATATCGGGCTTCCTCAGATAAAGACACAATAATCAACTTAACTAATCACGCCTATTTTAATCTAAAGGGAGAGGGAAAAGGAGACATTCTTGATCATGTTGTAGAAATTAATGCCGATGCTTTTGTTCCCATTAACGAGCAGCAAATCCCCTTGGGCGAGCTCAGTCCTATTAAAAATTCGCCTTTCGATTTCTCTTCCGCCAAGGCAATCTCTACAGATATTGATAAAACAGACACCCAATTGCTTAACGGTGGACAAGGTTATGACCATTGCTTTGTTTTAAATAAAGGTCTTAGCAACGGTAAAAAAGTGGTTGCTTCCGCCTATGCAGACCGTAGCGGCGTAAAGCTCGAGATATTAACAACCGAGCCCGGCTTACAATTCTATACGGGAAATGCATTATCGGGTAAAGATCTAGGCAAAAGCGGAAACACCTACGATCGGCACAGTGCATTTTGTTTTGAGACACAACATTTTCCCGATTCACCGAACCAAAAAACTTTCCCTGACACATATTTAAAAGCCGGCACCATTTTTCATTCTCAAACGACCTACCGTTTTTCGGTAATAAAATAGACATTAATTTTAATTAAAAAACCAATGAAGACCCTACACACAACAGACTATTTTGTTTTTCTATTCTACTTCCTGATAGTAGCCCTCTACGGATATTGGGTATATCAAAGAAAAAAATCACTAACTGCCGATTCAAAGGATTACTTCCTGGCAGAAGGGTCACTTACTTGGTGGGCTATTGGGGCCTCACTAATAGCGTCAAATATTTCTGCCGAGCAATTCATCGGCATGAGTGGTTCTGGTTTTCAAATGGGTTTGGCAATTGCCGCATATGAATGGATGGCCGCCATAACGTTAATTATTGTTGGTATTTTTTTCATCCCTGTATATCTTAAAAACAAGATATATACCATGCCGCAATTCCTAAATCAACGCTACAATAGCACGGTAAGTATAGTAATGGCGGTTTTTTGGCTTCTTCTTTACGTAGTAGTTAATTTAACCTCTATTCTCTACCTCGGCGCATTAGCCGTATCAAGTATTTCGGGTATTAATTTCACCGTATGTATCTTTGCTCTTGCCATTTTTGCCATCATTATTACGCTCGGAGGGATGAAAGTAATTGGTTTTACTGATGTTATACAGGTTTTTTTCTTAATACTCGGCGGTTTGGCTACCACCTACATTGCGCTAAATTTAGTTGCCGACCATTTTGGAACGCAAGGGGCCCTAAGTGGTTTAGGTTTAATGTACGACAAAGCACCCGATCATTTTGAAATGATCTTTGGAAAAGACAATGAAAATTATCTGGACTTGCCAGGGCTTTCAGTCTTAATTGGTGGTTTGTGGATCGTAAACCTTAACTATTGGGGCTGCAATCAGTACATTACACAACGGGCATTAGGCGCCGATCTTAAAACAGCCCGAGGAGGATTGCTTTTTGCGGCTGGATTAAAGTTGCTAATGCCCGTAATTGTGGTTTTACCGGGTATTGCCGCTTATATCTTATACAAAGAAGGTTATTTTCAAGAAGAGATGCTCCAAGCTGGGGAAGTTAATCCGGATCATGCATATCCTGTGTTGTTAAACCTATTACCTACTGGGCTAAAGGGTCTTTCCTTTGCCGCTCTTACAGCAGCCGTGGTAGCGTCTTTAGCTGGAAAAGCAAATAGCATTGCGACTATCTTCTCCTTAGATGTTTACAAAAAAATATTCAACCAAGAAGCAAGTGAAAAGAAGTTGGTAAATGTAGGAAAAGCAACCATTGTTATTTCTATGCTTTTGGCTATCATTATATCTCCGTATCTGGGTATCGACAAAAAGGGGGGGTTCCAGTACATTCAGGAATACACCGGTTTTGTTTCTCCCGGAATATTTGCCATGTTCATCCTTGGTTTTTTCTGGAAAAAAGCAACCTCCTCAGCAGCCATGTTTGCTACCGTGGGGGGGTTTATACTTTCTGTAATATTTAAGTTTTTACCAAATATGGTAGACCTTTCTTTTTTGTATCCTCTCGGCTTTGCGGTACCGAATGCAGAAGGTATTTATGAAATACCCTTTCTGGACAGGATGGGTTTCGTGTTCATCATTTGTGTTGTCGCGATGATTGTTATAAGTATCTTCGAAACGCGTAGAGGTACTGTTCCCAAAGGACTTGAGGTCGACACAAAAATGTTCCGGGTACATACTGGCTTTGCTATTGGGTCAATATTAGTAACGGGTATCGTGGCCGCCCTTTATTTGCTTTTCTGGTAAGTTTTTATGACCGCTTGAGTAACGGCTAACTTGTATTTTTGATTGTACGTTGAAAATACTAAGTTAGCCGTTACTTTACTATATTGGTAAAAAATAAACACTTATATTAAATAGTTAGCTATGCATATCAGCCCTTCCACTCTTTCTTTTTTATCTGATTTGAAAAACAACAACAACCGCGAGTGGTTTCAAGAAAACCGGGATCTTTACGAAGCGGCCCATCAAAACGTCAAAGATTTTGTTGCTGCACTCATTGTTAGCTTGTCAAAAATCGACCCCTACATTAACGACGATATACCCGTTTCAAAATGTTTATTCCGAATTTATCGCGATACCCGTTTCAGTAAAGATAAAACACCCTATAAAAATTGGTTCGGAGCTGGTATTTCCGTTGCGGGGAGAAAGCTCAACGGTCCGGAGTACTATTTACACATAGCGCCTGAAACTTCTTTTATAGCCGGGGGTTACTGGCGACCGGAAAAAGAACATCTTGCCGCTATTAGGCAAGAAATAGATTATAACGGTGACGTTTTTAAAACAGTCATTTCCGCAAAGGAATTTCAGAAATATTGCACTTTAGATTTCGACGACAAACTGAAAAAAGCACCATCAGGTTACGATCCCGACCATCCAGAAATTGAGTTTTTGAAACTTAAGAGCTTCACAGCCAGCCATCGCGTTAAGGATAATCATCTTACAAGTAAAAACGCTTTACAGTACCTGATGGAACCAATAAAAGCTATGCAAGATTTTAAGCTTTTTTTACATCGAGCTTTAGATTAACAGCAGCGGTCATCACAAATCGATAATGATTGGGGCGATATTTAGTTGGATGGGTATATCTTCTCAAAACACCTGTGATCCACAGAAATTGTTTTTTTATCTTTTTCCGTATCCTACTAAATGGCTTTTTTTCAACGGTACACCATTCGTAGTGATCTTCATGTGTAATTCACATCAACCCCGTGAATTACCGCGCTCGACCTTCGCCTTCGGTATGTTAAAGACCATTTTCCTATATCGCGGTTTAATCGAAAAGCCAATGTTTGCCTTTGATTAGTACCCCGATCATTTGTTGGAAGATCTCTTCGCTAATGGTCTTAGAAGGTATTCTAAACCATTGATTTTAATTTCATACATGGTGGCCAACAGCATTCCCAGTTTCCCTTTTGGAAAACCTTTTCCATGAAGCCAGATCAGATAATGCTCAGGTAATCTATAAATAGGCTGATCTTTATATTTACCATAAGGCATTGGGTAGGTAAGCAGCTCTTCTAGCAATTTTCTTTCCATATATCTCAAACCAATTATTTTACAAGCTCCTGGAGCAGCAGGATCGCCTCGTCTACGTGCTGAATTTTATCAAAGCCAATACGTAGCGTTCCTTTCACCTCTTTCAGGTTGCAGATCGTAGGATTCTGCTGTACAAATTGCAACACTTTCCCAAATTGCTCGCTTTCAAAGTAGTGCGACTGCTTATTACTAACAAAATACCCCCGTAATACTTTCTTTTTATATGAAATCTTTTCAAAGCCGATTTCCTTTCCATACCACTGTAGCCGGAGCGTATTCATGAGCTCCTTTACAGATATAGGTACTGGTCCGAATCGGTCTACCAACTCTTGTTCGAACTTAGCAATTTCTTGTTCTGTTTTAAGCTCTGCAAGCTGATTGTAAAGATTATATCTTTCGCCCACATTGGTCACATAATGATCAGGAATATAAACTTCCAAATCGGTGTCTACTTGCGTAAACGTCACATAAGTTCTAGGTTTCTCCTCATTAAACAGTCCTTCAAATTCATCCTCTTTCAGCTCTTGTATTGCCTCATCTAGAATTTTATGGTACATCTCAAAACCTATTTCAGCAATGAAGCCACTTTGTTCTGCCCCCAACAGGTTTCCACTACCACGGATATCCAGGTCGCGCATGGCAACGTTAAATCCACTGCCCAAATCGCTAAATTCTTCTATGGCACTCAATCGTTTTCTTGCCTCCGCAGTCAGTGTAGACAGGGGAGGACTCAACAAATAACAAAAGGCCTTTTTGTTTGATCGTCCTACTCGTCCACGCATTTGATGTAAATCACTCAGACCAAACATATGCGCATGGTTTATAACAATTGTGTTTGCATTGGGAATGTCCAACCCGGCCTCAATGATTGTGGTAGCTATAAGCACATCAAACTCATGGTTGATAAACTTGAGCATCACATTTTCCAGAGCATCGCCCTCGAGCTGCCCGTGGGCTATCCCACAACGTGCCTGAGGCACTAACCTTGATATTATCCCCCCCAACTGTTTAAGGTCCTGCACCCGATTATGAATAAAGAAAACTTGTCCTCCTCGATTAATCTCATGCGAAACAGCCTCTTCTATGAGTTTTTCATTAAAAACATGGAGCTCTGTCTGAACGGGCTGCCGATTAGGGGGAGGAGTGCTTATTATACTCAAATCACGCGCACCCATTAAGGAAAAATGAAGCGTTCTTGGGATGGGAGTAGCTGTTAGCGTGAGCGTATCAACGTTTACCCGCAACTGTTTCAGTTTCTCTTTAACGCCTACACCAAATTTTTGCTCTTCATCAATGATCAATAGCCCCAAATCTTTAAATTTCACATCTTTACTTACCAGCCTATGAGTACCTATTATAATATCAATCTCGCCATTAGCTGTGCGTTCCAATGTTTCTTTTATCTGTTTTGCCGTTTTGAACCTATTGATATAATCGATATTGCAGGGGAATCCTCTTAATCTTTCAGAAAATGTTCGGAAGTGTTGTGATGCCAATATAGTAGTTGGAACCAAAACGGCTACTTGCTTACTATCCGCCACAGCTTTAAACGCCGCTCTTACTGCTACCTCTGTTTTTCCAAAACCAACATCTCCACAAACCAATCTATCCATTGGGTGCTGAGCCTCCATATCACGTTTCACATCTGCTGTTGCCTTCTCCTGGTCCGGCGTATCTTCATAAATGAACGAAGCTTCCAGCTCTGTTTGAAGATAGGTGTCTGGTCCGAATGCATTACCTGTTTGCGCTTTGCGCTGGGCATAAAGTTTAATAAGGTCCCGGGCTATATCTTTAACCTTCTTTTTTGTTGTCCGTTTTAATTTCTCCCATGTATCTGTGCCTAACTTATTCATTTTAGGAAGTGTTCCTTCCTTTCCTGCATATTTACTAATTCGGTTTAGGGAATTTATATTGACGTACAATAGGTCATTATCCGCATATACCAGCCGAATCATCTCTTGCTTTTTACCATTTACTTCCACCTTTTCCAGACCTGCATATTTACCAATGCCATGATCAATATGTGTGATATAATCACCAGGCTTCAACTCTCTAAGGTCTTTTAATGTGATTGCCTGCGAACGGGCATAACCTTTTTTATGCTTATATTTGTAGTATCTGTCAAAAATCTGGTGGTCGGTATAACAAGCAAGCTTAAGCTCGCTATCGCTAAACCCCTCTCGCAAAGCAATATTTATGGGCGTAAATTTTACAGTTTTATCCAGATCATCTAAAATGGCAAAAAGTCTTTCTACTTGCTTGGGCGAATCACTAAAAATGTAATTATTGAGTTTTTCCTGATCATTCCCCTTAATATTATGAATCAGCAGATTGAAGTCTTTGTTGAACGAGGGTTGGGGCCGTTGATCAAAATTGAATGTTTCTTTTGCTTCGTAAAAATATTGCTTGCCAAATTCTACTATAGGAAAATCCTGGAAAATATTGGCGATCATTTTCCCATCGCTAAAATTGAATTTGGGATCTATCCAGTCCGGGTTGTATTCCTTATCTGTTTCAGACAAGGCTATCCAAAGTTCGTTTGCTTTATTATAACCCGCTGTTATCACATCGAGAGAAAATTGCACATCCTTTATCCATATAACCGAGTCTTTATCAATATATTCTAAGAGGGAAATGTTATTCTCAGTTAAAAATTTAGATTGTACATTAGGAACAATAGTCACCGTATGTATTTTTGATACCGATAGCTGATTTTCTGTATCGAAGGTCCGTATACTTTCCACCATGTCTCCAAAAAACTCTATCCGATATGGCAGGTCATTTGAAAAGGAGAAAATATCTACAATCCCGCCTCTTACCGCAAACTGTCCGGGCTCAAACACAAAGTCAACTCGTTCAAAATCATACTCAATGAGAAACTCGTTGATGAATTCTATATCAAGCTTATTGTTCAGAGAAATCTCCAGTGTGTTTTTAGAGAGCTCAGTTCTATTGATTACCTTCTCTGCCAAAGCCTCAGGATATGTTACAACCATTTTAGGGAGCTCCGACACATGATTAAGAGCATTAAGTGTTTCTGCCCGTTGTAAAACATGAGCACTATCCGCTTGTGTAAAATCAAAAGGCTTTCGATAGGATGACGGAAAAAATAAAATTTGCTGATCTAGGAGTCCTTCCAAATCACTCAAAAAGAACGCAGCCTCTTCATAATCAGGTAGTATAAAAATGAATGGCCGCTCTTGTATTTTATAACTTGATACGGCAACCATAGCATCAGCAGAACCTATTATTCCCCGAAGATGGATTCTGTTATTTTTATTATTCAGTGCCTTTGTTAAAGAGGTAATATTTTTGCTCTCTTTATACCGCTCTAAAATCTGTTGAATAGTCACTATACTTTTTTTTACTTCTTTACAAAGAGTTCCAACTCCTTTTTATATTACTCATTCGGAACCCTTTAAATGTTCGATGTTTTTAACACTCAGCCGAGAAGAGATCGCCGAAGCTACTCCCGACACCAAAACAACAGTTGAAAAAACCAATAAAAAATCTGTCCATCGTATGGCAACGGGATAAACATCCGTTACAAGATTGTCTGAGCCCATATGTATAAAACCAAAGTGCTGTTGGAGTAAGCAAAAAGCTCCACCCAATGCTAAACCTATAACGCAACCCATCAAAGAAATAAACATTCCTTCAAGAAAAAAAATTTGCTTAATCAGCTTTTTGGTTGCTCCTAAACTGTTTAATACGGCTACATCCTTTTGCTTATCTATTACGAGCATCGTTAACGACCCAACGATATTAAACGCTGCTATAACTAGAACAAAAGCCAAAATAAAGAAAACACCCCATTTCTCCGTATTCAGTAGTTTATATAGTTCGGGGTTTTGCTGCGCTCTGTTTTTTATTACAAACTTTGGTCCAAGCTCCTTTTCTAGATTACGTTGCACGCGGCTAATATTAGCCTCTGGCTTAATTGTCAATTCAATTGCCGAGACACCCTCATATGTAGTAAGCACATCTCTTGCAAAATCTATTGGTACAATTATTAAATCATCTAATTGTTGCTGAGATCGCATAATTCCCGTGGGCGAAATATTCCGAACAACGAACTCTTCCGCAGGGTTTATCGCATTAGTAACACCTTTTTTTGGAGAAAAAACCTCTATTTCTGCCATTATATTCTCTAAACTAACACCCAAGTTTGCAAAAATAGCGGCACCTATAATAGCATAGTTTAAACTATCGTCTTTCAGAAAAAAGGAGCCATCCCACAGTAAACTGTCCATACTTTTCGACATTGCATAATCTTCATCCACGCCTTTAAGGTTTGCAATATACTGATAGTTCCCATACTTCAACAAAACCTTTTCCTGCAAAATATTACTGTAGTTTTCAATACGGGGGTCTGTTTTAATGATTTGATACATTTTTGCATCTGCATGGAAAACCTTTCCTTCAGCAGGTTCAATACGCAACTCTGAGGTGAATGAACTATACATACTCAGCACCAGATTCTCTAACCCATTAAAAACAGACAGGATCACAATAAGGGCCGCACTTGCAACTAATACGCCAATCAAACTTATTCCGGAAATAATATTGATCGCATTGATTGATTTTTTTGAAAACAGGTACCTTTTGGCAATAAATGTAGCGGTGTTCATGTTAAGCTAATTTAGCCTCTGATAAATGGGTTGTTCGCTTTCTCTAATCCGATGGTAGTTTCGGGTCCATGGCCCGGATAAATGATCGTATCTTCCGGCAATACATATAACTTTTCCTTGATGTTTTTCAAAAGCAATGCATGATTACCTCCAGGTAAGTCTGTTCTCCCGATACTTCCCTTAAAAAGCACATCTCCTCCTATAAGTATCCCACTTTCTTTATTGTAGAAGCATAAATGAGCTGGAGAATGCCCCGGGGCAAAGATAAGCTCTAGTAGGTGCTCTCCAAAACTTATTGTTCCACTTTCCGACAAAAACTGTTCTGGAATTGGCGATTGTTCATACCGCAACCCAAACATAGGGGCCCGAACCTGTACGTCTGACAAAACGCCAACTTCCCCTTCATGAAACAAGGGCATTAACCCGTAATGTTCGTAAATAAACTTATTGCCCAACACGTGGTCTACATGGCAATGCGTGTTCAACAATATTTCTGGTTTAAGCTTGTGCTGACTTATAAATGCGGCAACAGCTTCTTCTTCCTGAACGGTGTACATTCCAGGGTCTATTATAGCGCATGCTCCATTTTGATCGTATAGTAAATACGTGTTCTCAGCAAAAGGGTTGTTCTCAAACCGCTTAACATTTATCATAGAAACAAACTTAGATAAAATTGAATTCATGTGCAATTCCTAACACACATTGCCCTAAACACCTTTTCAAAAACCTATAAGCCAATCACTTCCATTCCGTTGATTCGATCATGACATGCAAGTCGTCTTTTAAGAATTTTAAAACAGGCTGTATAGAATCAAGCCTAGGTTTTTCATTAAAATATAGCGCTCCGCGAAGATAGTTTTCCGAGCTATCTGTTAAAAAAAACTGCATGGCAGAGGCCGTGTTTCCTTCTATTGTATAAAAAACCCCATGCACCTTCTTGTCGGGATATGAAATTAATGCTTCATCAATTGCCGTTGCTTTGACGGTATGTTTAAATGCAAAAGTGCGGGCATCTTCTGTCAGCTCATTAAAAACCTCATTAGAGCGAACAGGATAATAGCTTAAATGAAGCCGAGCATTAAATGCAGGAAAAGCTACATCCATCCAGCAAGGCTTCGCCTGCGCCGACGTATCGGGTTCAATTAATGCATATGTAGGATAATTAAAGCTAAAATTACAAGCAGACTTATACTGTTTATACCCCTTTTCAGGGAACTGGATTCTAAAGTAGCCTCTAGGTTTTGGTGTATAGTCACCCTCACAAGCTGTCACAGTAGCTACTAGAAAGAAGACAAGGCTTTTTACTCCTAAATGGCTACGATTTAACATCTGCTCGTTTTGTAATTAACTAGGCTATCAGGAGTTCCAGATATCCCAATTTTTTTCAGCTTGTAAATGCAACATTTCCATACCATTTTTTACTTGTGCGCCTTTGGCCTTACCTTCCTTTAGAAAAGCTGTCTCTTCTGGGTTATACACTAAATCGTACAACAGATGTTTTTCTCCAATAAACTCGTACGGAATTAATGGTTTTTCGTCAATCTGCGGAAATGTTCCCAGCGGCGTGGTGTTTATGATCAATAGATGATCCTCTATAATTGTTCGATTAAGTTGATCGTAAGAAAACTGCTTAGCGTTTGCCCTTCTCGAAACCACAGCATAATCAATTCCTAATCTTTTAAGTACGTAAAAAACGGCTCTTGCCGCCCCTCCATTTCCTAAAACCAGCGCCTTAGTATGCTGCTTTTTTAGCAGTGGCTTTAACGACTCCTCAAAACCATAAACATCGGTATTAAACCCTTCCAATTGGACACTCTTCATACACATTTCGCCGCTGAAAAAAGACTCAACCGGATTTGATTTCACTATTTTAATACAGTTTACCGCATCGATTTCTTTTGCCTCGGGAGAGATTTTATCCAAATAAAACATCACACCTATTTTATGAGGGATGGTAACATTAAGTCCACAAAGTTCCGGCTGTTTTTTTAATAATTCTGGAAGGTCACTGATATTTGGCAAAGGCAGCAATTCGTACTGGTGATCTATTAGCGATTCCTTTTCAAATTTCTCATTAAAGTATTTCTTTGAAAAAGAATGTTTAAGCGGATATCCAATCAATCCAAATTTCTTCATTACTTTTCTATAATAACTGACAATAACGCCTCTAGCTACATTATTGTCAAGATTTTCAACAACAAATAAGAAATCACAATGTTTTAGGCTTCGACACGCATCTATAGAGAAATAAAATGATCGAACGTATCCCCCCTAAGCCCCAATCTTATTGTTTCCAAGGGAATTACCTCTTGTGGTGCAATATTACCAAGATTAACATTACTTCCAATAAGCTTTATAAACCAGACCTGCTGCGCTTTAATTGGAGCCTCCCAAATGATAGATTCTTGCGCAACCTGTGTTAAGATTTCATCGATAAGCCCCTGTCGCACTTCCCCTGTTTCCCTATATATACCAACATTACCACTTTCACGAGCTTCGGCAATAACTTTCCATGACCCTGCTGATAACTCAGCTTTGATCAATTCTATCCACCGATACGGAGCAATAATCTTCTTGTCGTCTTTAGATCCCACCTCTGAAATAACCGTAACCTGCTTACTTAAAATTTCAATGTATTTACATTTCTCTTCATGAGGCAACTCTATGGAGCCATCAGATATTTCTGCATACTCCATTTTAAATTTATCCAAAACCCTTCTATAGGCATCAAATTGCTTTCTTACCAAAAATGCTTCAAATAAGGTTCCTCCGAAATAAAAGGGTAAATTCGCATCTCGGTATATCTGCAGCTTCTCTTCAAGCTTTGGAGTTACAACGGATGTTGCCCAACCTAATTTAACGATGTCTGTATATGGAGCTGCGACTTCGATAAAGTCTTGAGCTTGCCTAGTGCTCATACCTTTATCCATCACCATCGTTATACCATTATTCCGAGGCTTGAGCGTCCGTATCGGGATATTGTTTAACTCAAAGTTCATAGGACTGCAAAGGTGAAAAAAAAATTCAACACTGTTATAAATTAGTGTTGATAAATTGTAATGTTACCGTGCAAATTTGTTGATAATCTCTAAAATCACCTTATTGTCTTGTAACTGGGGCAAATATTCAAATAAGATATGGTACTTTTCGGGATCGGCCGTTAATGCTAACTCTAAATAGTTCAAGGCTTCTGTATATTTACCGGCAGCAAACATATACGCAACCATACGATAATATAATTCAGGAGCATCCGGATTTGTTTTTATCGCTTCTGATATCGTTTCGATGGCTTCGGAAAGTTTCTCCTGCTCATATAGGATAGAAGAATAATCCAACCATGCTTCAATATCCAGCGGATTAAGTTCAACTACGCGCTCGTAGGCCGCTTCTGCTTCATGTATTTGCTTTAATTTATAACGGGCATCAGCTATGGCAAACCAATAGTCTGGATTCTGGTCATCTATATCGAGTGCTTTCTTATAAAAGTGTAACGACTCAAAATATCGCTCTTCATAATCCAAAGTTACACCTATACCAAACCACCCATCACCCAGTTTCGCATCCAACTTAACCGCTTTTTTATAGTATGACCTAGCTTCGTCCATTTGTTCTAGCTTTTCATAACATTCGCCTATGGCACAATATGTTTCTGCACTTGGCGGCTCATATTCAAATGTTTGCTTATAAACTTCTATGGCGTCAGCGTACCTGTCAAGGTTAACCAGTGCGTTTCCTTTATTAAAATAGGCAGAAGCGAAGTTTTCTTTAATCAATATCGCATAGTCATATGCATCTATTGCTTTCTCGTACAGGCTAAGTTTATGATAGGCATTCCCTAAATTATACCAAGCAGCATAAGAGTAAGGCTCATTATCAATATATTGTATATAAAAACCGATACTCTCTTCCTGCCTATCCAATACGTCATAACAAAACGCCAATTCATAAAGCGCTTCCTGGTTTTCCATATTAAATTCCAAGCATTTTTTTAGGTATCTAACCGCCTGCTCATAATCACCTTTATTCTGAAACAACATTGCCATCTGCAAGTAAATTTCGTCCGGATTCTCTGCCAGAGAAAGTGCCCTCTCCAAGTTTGCTATGGCTTCCTCATACCGGTCTATACTACCTAAAATACCTCCTCTGATCAAAAAGATATCCGGTTCAGATGCTTCTAACAATTCCGCTTTATCCAAGGCTCGCAATGCTAGATCCAACTGATTGGTTAAAGAAAAAAGTTGTGCTTGTTTGATAAAGAAAACTGCTGCGAAAGGGTGTTGACTAACGGCGTAATCTACCACTTGAAGCGCCTTTATAGGATCATTCTTCTCCATGTAATAATCGATAATCCCCTCAAACGCCTGCGCGTCGAAAAAATATTGATCTTCGTTACGAATCATTTCCTCGTAACGCTCAACCGAAAATTTAGGATCTTCGGAAAAACCAAAATCAAAGTCGTCTTCCATCGCAATTAAATATTAGAACTTTAGTTACTGTTTCATGCCCTTACATCTAAAGATCTTCCGGCATTATCTGCAATGAACTAAGATTGATCACAATCAATATGGCTAAACTATGGTTAAGTTAATCACCTCGCTTAGCAAATCCACTTGCTGATGAAATTATGGCTTCAAATTACTTTTAAAAGTATTATTTCACCAATTTAGTTTTCCACAAAAAGACAAAAAACACCACAAACACCTGTTTATAAGGCGCTTAAAAAAAATCAGATGTTAAGTTCCTCTATGTTTTTATTTCTCACCAGCAGTAGCCCATTGGAGATTTCTCTACTTTCTTAAAACCTCTATCTACAAAGATACGGTTTTTTCTACACAAACGTTGCTTGATTCCCCTAAGTACAGCTATGCGTTACCCAGTGCCTACGGAGGCACTATTTAGCACATTTTTCTTGCCTTTTCGAACGCCAGACAAACAATTATTTTTTGTTTTTATTTCGTACAATAATATTTACGTTTGTATTTTAACTGAAAACAAAAGCAAAAACCAACTATAATTATGGAAAGCATTAACATTTCTTCTGTATTAGACCGATTTAAGCTAACTGTGAGCTCAACAAAAGAAAATACTACTATTGATAGCTATTCACCTGTTGACGACAATTTCATAGGATCTGTCCCTGTTACTATTGAAGAAGAATATAACGCGGTGATAGAAAACTCTGCTGCTGCCTTTAACGAATGGAAGCAATTACCTTCGCCTAAACGAGGAGAAATTGTTCGTCAAATTGGAGATGCTTTGCGTATACATAAAAAAGATTTAGCGACATTGGTTTCCTATGAAATGGGGAAAAGTCTTCAGGAAGGCTATGGCGAGGTGCAGGAGATGATTGATATTTGTGATTTCGCTGTTGGCCTAAGTCGGCAACTTTATGGACTTACGACCCAATCAGAGCGCCCGCAACATAGGATGTACGAGCAGTGGCTCCCTTTGGGCATTGTTGGCATTATATCTGCCTTTAACTTTCCCGTTGCCGTTTGGAGCTGGAATGCAGCAATTGCCTGGGTTTGCGGTAATGTATGCGTATGGAAACCTTCAGAAAAGACTCCTATTACAGCATTGGCCTGTCAGAAGTTAGCTTCTGAAATATTCGTAAAAAACGGCATTAACCCTGCTGTTTCCAGCTTGGTACAGGGCGATGCAGCACTGGGAAAACTAATGGCTGCCGATGTGCGTATCCCCCTTATATCGGCTACCGGTTCCACGAAAATGGGGAAATCAGTTGCCCAAACCGTGGCCGCTAGACTAGGGAAAACCATTTTAGAGCTTGGTGGAAACAATGCGATCATTATTACTGAAAATGCGGATATAGAAACAGCTCTACTTGCCAGTGTGTTCGGCGCGGTAGGTACTGCCGGCCAGCGTTGTACCACTACACGTAGACTTATCATCCACGAAAACATTTACGAAAGTTTTAAACAGCGACTAGTAAATGCATATGAACAGATTCGAGTCGGCAACCCTTTAGATGAACGTAATCACGTTGGTCCACTAATAGACAAAGATGCTGTAGCAATGTATCTAGACACTATTGATAAATGTAAAACTCAGGGCGGAAAGTTCATTGTTGAAGGAGGTATTCTAGAAGGCCAGCCTTTTTTATCTCCTTATTATGTAAAACCCTGTATCGCTGAGGTTGATTCCTCTTTTAAAGTTGTTCAAACGGAAACTTTTGCTCCAATTCTCTACATCATGAAGTATCGTACCCTTCAGGAAGCCATCGCTATCCAAAACGATGTACCGCAAGGCTTGTCGTCATCAATAATGACCTTAAACCTACGTGAGGCTGAGCTTTTTTTATCCATTAATGGCTCAGACTGTGGCATAGCCAACGTGAATATTGGTACTTCAGGAGCAGAAATAGGAGGCGCTTTTGGAGGCGAAAAAGAAACCGGAGGTGGTCGAGAATCCGGTTCAGATGCTTGGAAAGCATATATGAGGCGACAAACCAACACCATTAATTACTCTGAAAAACTTCCTTTGGCTCAAGGGATAAAGTTTGATTTATCATAATCATTTTTGCCCGCAGTTGTCTTTCTAACTGAATGTAGTGCGTTTTTATTTAGCTTTATATTATCGAACTATTATCCGGAACACACATGATTATATATAATCCAAAAGACTGGCTTGGGTCTACGCTTTCCTTACATCGCTCTGAAACCCTTCGAAAGCTATATCCGTTCTTAATTGCAATGGCAGTGTATTCTTGGGCAGTTGCCTATGTAGAAATAGAGTATCTTAAGCTCTCTTCACAAAGTTGGTTACGAAATATTCCAGTAATGCATAGCCTATTAGGCTTTGCGCTTTCTATACTATTGGTTTTCCGAACAAACACAGCCTACGACCGATGGTGGGAGGGGCGTAAACTCTGGGGGCTACTAACAAACAATAGTAGAAACCTGGCTATACGGGTTGACAGCATTTTACCAACCGGAGATCGGGTGAATCGTAATTTTTATCGAAAAAGCATCGCGCTCTTTGCCACAACTTTAAAAGAGCACTTACAGTCCAACCAAACACGCTTTATGTTAGACGAAAAAGACCATCCAGAATTCAAAACTTTAGATGAGAACAAGCATGGTCCCAATCAGGTGTCTTCCATGATCTTTAAAAGAACGAACAGACTCTATAAGGAGGGGTTGATCAGCGGCGACCAACTAATTATTCTCAATCAGGAGCTCCTATCTTTTGCCGATATTTGCGGGGCTTGTGAACGAATAAAAAATACACCAATACCTTTTACCTATACTTCATTTATTAAGAAATTCATTTCCATATACGTATTAACGCTTCCCTACGGATTCGTGTTCTCTTTAGGTTATTTTGTCATTCCGGCTGTTGTTGTTACCTTTTATGTCTTAACATCCCTTGAGCTTATAGCAGAAGAAATTGAAGACCCTTTTGGCTCAGATTTAAACGATTTGCCCCTGGGAAAGATCGCAGAGAATATACGTAAACATATAAATGAAATACTAAACTAAGTCATCCAACGAGTAGCTTATATCCTTTACCATGTACATTAACGATCTCAACTTTTGGGTCTTCTTTTAGATACTTACGCAACTTACTTAGAAATACATCCATGCTTCGCCCGTTAAAATAATTATCGTCGTGCCATATCTTTATAAGCGCTTCCTCTCTTGTTAACACATCATTTTTTTTCAAACACAACATCCTTAATAATTCCGCTTCTTTTGTAGAAAGCTTTTGCTGCGTCCCCTGCCGTGTAATTGTTTGCGCTGTATAGTCAAAATGATAATCTCCAAGTGAAAAATCAACCGGTAACTCCTCCTCATTGATTTTGTCTTGAGACGAGCTGCGCTTCAACAGTGCATTTATTCTCAATAGCAACTCTTCTACTCTAAATGGCTTCGTTATATAATCGTCTCCTCCCAGATTAAACGCTTCAGTTTTATCTTCCATCATACCTTTTGCTGTTGCAAAAATAATAGGGATCTCTTGATTCATCTTCCGAATCTCCTTTCCCAATGAAAAGCCATCCTTCTTTGGCATCATGACGTCAAGTATACAGAGATCGAAGGTTTCCTTTCCGAATGCACGTAATGCGTCCTCTCCATCTTGACAAAGCTTCACCTCAAATTTGCCTTTCAATTCAAGATAATCCTTTAGTATTTCACCTAAATTCGGGTCATCCTCTGCTAATAAAATTTTCCGCATATTTTTGGGAGTTGTTTTTAATTTATCGTGGGTAGCGTTAACTCAAATTCTGTCCCCTTGTTCTTTTCGCTTTTTACTTTCACAGTGCCCTTCATTCTTTTGATAATGTCTTGAACATAACTTAAACCTAAGCCAAAACCTTTAACGTCATGTAAGTTTCCGGTAGAGACTCTATAAAACTGATCAAATATTTTTGAAAGCTGATCTCTGCTCATCCCTATTCCTTTATCAGTTATATTGATATGTATATTATTTCCAACGTTACGGGTTTTTATAGTGATGTCCGGGGCATCTTTGCTATACTTGATCGCATTGTCAATTAAATTAAACAAAACGTTTGATAAATGCAACTCATCCCCCACCACGTTGCCGTTCGAGGCATTAATGTGAAGTTCCACCTTAGCTTCCCGTTTTTTAAGCTGCAAATCCATGCTATCTATTACCGCCGCTACCAAGTCGTTCATATTTACTTCCTGCTGCTCCATCTTTAAACTACCTTTATCAATCCTGGCTATGTTCAATACCCGTTCGATGTGGTTGCCCAACCGTACATTTTCGTCGTAAATTATATTAGCCAAGCGATCAACCCTTTTCGAATCGGTAGTAATCTCCGGATCCTTTAACGATTCACTGGCAATCATGATAGTAGCCACAGGAGTTTTAAACTCATGTGTCATGTTATTGATAAAATCAGTTTTCATCTCTGAAATCTTCTTTTGTCTCAATATGATAAATATAGTATAAGCAAAACAGCCAATCAAGACCAAGAGTAAGGCCGCAGATGAACCCAACATCACACCCATATTGCCATATAGCAATGATTTTTTATTGGGGAAATTAATAGAAAGTTTACCAGACGAACGGATCATACTATTCGGAAAGAGTAATGTCGAATAAGAGTTCTTTTTGTCGATATCTCCGTTGAAAGAAGCCAGCTGAAACAATACAGAATCTTCTTGCCCTTCAGTAATCATCATATTAAATGGCAAGTTTATGTCTCGATTATTCAGTTCCTCTTTCAGTTGTCTTTTTATATACGCCGGATTTATTCTCTTTTTTAATGGCTGCTTGGCAAGTTCAAAATCATTGGCCAAATTTTCAATCACTGAAGCCCCTGGAGCAGAGCTTTCAGTCAAAAAGGAATCAAAAAACAGACTTGCCTGTCGAATTTTTTCCTGCTCCTCATATTTTTTTATTTGTTCATCTAATGCTCGGTCTCTCGGTGGTGGTAAGACTACCACATCCCATCCCCACATGTAATCATCAAAAATCACATAGCGTACACTGTCATCTTTTGCCCCCTTAGGATTCGCAACAGGCTTATCCACGTATACCTCCAAGCTGTTTCGTTGATATATTCCCTCGGATTGCTGTTGGAAAGAAACTTTCACAAGCTTTTTTAGCTTCGGGTCTTTCATGTAAGTTTCGTAAAAACTGTTGGAGATAAAGGTTGCACTCGGGAATTGCCTTTTTAGCTCCGATTCCAATTCCCTGAACTCTGTATCTATGTGGCGTTGCTTTTTTCTCATACGATCAAGAAAAGCCTTTGCCTGCCACTGAGCTTCTAATTGCTGTTGTTGTTGCTCCCGGATTTTTTTATTTTTTATGTTCTTAGCTTCCTCTGCTTCGATAAAATCAATCGCCTCTTTCTTCTCCGCTTTTAAAACAACCGTATTGAGTGCAGCACGCACCGCTTCATCAAATATTTGGGCTTTTAAGTGGTAAGATTGCCGTATAAAATAATACTGCATTGCAATTACTCCTAGTAATGCAAAAAGCATCAAACCAATTATTAACCCAATACTTCTACGCTTCATATTAAACAAAAATACGCAAGAAGCTGCTTATCAACACTCTTTTAACAAATTTTAACAAAAACCACTTTAAAAAAGTTTAAATTCCACAAAGCCGGGGCTGCTTCATCTGCAGCGTTGCGTAAGGAGGGGGAGGAGTAATTAAGTCTCGAGATCTACCTAAGCAGAAGCGGTCTTTTCAATACGTTTTTACTGCTGCTTAAGTAGATCTCTCGATATACTAAAAGGGGAGGTCATCATCATCTGGCGCAGAAGAGATATCAACAGGAGGGGCCACAGGTGGGGTCACTCCAGTATCCGAAGCAGCCTTCGTTACTCGCCAAGCCACCAACGAATTAAAATAGGTAGTTACACCCTCTTTATTTGTCCAAGGTCGTCCCCTTAAATTAAAAGAAACCTCTACATCCTCGCCTGGAGCAAGATTATCAAAAATATTAACTCTATCTTGCGTTGCCTCAAATCTAATATACTCAACAAATTGCGGGTTTTCAGCATATTGTACTATTAGATCTCGTTTTTTAAAAGAATCTGTAACTTGCTGTACCGCACCAACTTCGTGTACCTTGCCTTTAATTTCCATAATAATAAAAAGATATAAATTGTAAATTTAAGACTTTTTGGCGACAATTATGAGTAACTTCGCCTCTAATAACTATGCAAGTTTTCAACACTCCACAAAAAGTAATCATCACCTGCAATAAAAGGCTCGCTCCTTATTTGCAAGAGGAAGTAAAAACCCTGGGTTTCTCGATAAAAAGAACCTTTGCCACAGGAATTGAACTACTCGCCACGATAAATGACTGTATTACCTTAAACCTGAACCTTTGTTGCGCAAGCCAGATTCTATATGCTATCAAAAGTTTCCAGGCAAGAAATGCTGATGATTTATACCAGGCGATCAACGAAATAGCCTGGGAAGAGCTAATCGACTTTAACGGCTATTTTTCAGTAAACTCCAATGTAAACAACGAAACAATCAGCACACCGTTGTTCGCTAACTTAAAGGTGAAGGACGCTATTGTTGATCGTATAAAAGAAAAGAAAGGCATAAGGCCAAATTCTGGCCCCGACTTAAACAAAGTAGTTGTACATCTATATTGGCAAGAAGAGGAGGCCAATATCTACATCGATACTTCGGGAGAAACCTTGGCCAAGCATGGTTACAGAAAGCACCCCGGAAAGGCACCTATGCTGGAAGCGCTTGCCTCAGGTGTTATTCTTTCTACCGAGTGGGACCGGAAGTCAACCTTTGTAAATCCAATGTGTGGATCAGGCACACTTGCCATAGAAGCCGCATTACTGGCGACAAACCGTAAACCCGGGCTTTATAGAATGAACTATTCATTCATGCACCTTTTAGGGTACGACGAACAGATTTTCTTTAAAGAACGAAGAAAACTCAAAGACCAAGTGATTAAGACTCCCAATGTAAAAATCATTGCTTCAGACATCTCTGCTGAAGCCGTAAAAATAGCTGAAGCAAATGCAAAAACTGCAGGAGTAGACCAACTTATCCATTTTCAAACATGCGATTTCGCCGAAACCGAAACACCTGAACCCCCCGGAGTAGTTATAGTTAATCCTGAATATGGCGAACGCCTTGGTATTCACACGAAACTCGAAGCGACCTATAAACGAATTGGCGACTTCCTGAAACAGAACTGTAAAGGTTATCATGGTTTTGTCTTCACCGGAAATCCGGATTTAGCTAAAAAAATTGGATTAAGAGCTTACAAAAAAATAGAATTTTACAACGGTAAGCTGGATTGTAGGCTGCTTTGCTATGAACTATACGACGGCTCTAGGCGAAAATAACAGCTTTATTCTATGGAAGTAGAAACGTTAGAACAAACCATTTCATTTGTTAGAGAAAAATTAAACAATGCCGAAGCAGGGCATGATTGGTTTCATGTGGAACGTGTGTGGAAAAATGCGAAACTGATTCTTGAAAGAGAAATTGCAGATAGGGAAGTCGTCGAGTTAACGGCACTGTTGCATGATATAGCCGACAGCAAATTTCATGATGGAGATGAAGAAATAGGTCCCAGAATTGCTTCAGATTTTTTGCTTTCTATTGGGGTTTCCGCTGAAAAAGTGACGCATATACAAAAAATAATAAAAAATATGTCGTTCAAAGCCAGCTTGGGCAAAGTCTCTTTCCATTCAAAAGAAATGGAAATTGTTCAAGACGCCGATAGGTTAGATGCTATAGGGGCAATCGGCATAGCCCGTGCATTTCATTTTGGAGGTTATAAAAACAATCCCTTGTTTGATCCTCAAGTTATACCTCGCTTAAACCAAACGAAAGAAGAATATAAAAAAAATACCGGAACTACTATTAACCATTTTTATGAAAAATTACTCCTGCTAAAAGACAAAATGAATACCATCACAGCCAAAGCCATTGCTGAAAAAAGGCATAGTTACATGGAGGGTTTTCTTTCCCAATTTTATGAAGAATGGGACGGCCACAAATAAAAAAGCTCTCTAATTTTTTGTTTTAGAGAACTTTTGTTTTTCTAACCTAAAAAATAGGCAAATTAAACTCTTTTGGACTTTATACGTGCGGCTTTTCCAGTCAATCCACGTAGATAATATAATTTAGCTCTACGAACCTTACCATATGTATCAACAACTATTTTTTCAATATTAGGGGAGTTAACAGGGAAAATACGTTCTACACCTATACCGTTAGACATCTTACGAACAGTAAAAGTCTCGTTAGAACCTACACCATTTCTTTGAATAACAGCACCTTTATATACCTGAACACGTTCTTTATTTCCTTCGCGAATTTTATAGTGAACGCTAACAGTATCACCAGCTTTAAATGCGGGAACTTCATTTTTCGCTACCGCCTGCTCTTCTACAAATTTTACTAAATCCATGATTTTAAGTAATTAACAACGATTTTTAACCCGTAAAAATCGGACTGCAATATTAGTTATTTTATTTTAAAATTAAAAGCCTATTTTTTCTTTTTTGAGCGATACAAGAATCTATCTGAATTTTCCTCATATATTAAATAGGCACGCGCTACAAAAAATAATACAAATCTATTATAATCAATACCTTACGCTGATCATTCATCATCTAAAAGATCAGGTCTCCTTTCTCTCGTACGTTTTAAAGCCTGATCATATCGCCAATTATCAATTGCCTTTTGATTTCCGCTTAGCAGCACTTCTGGCACCTTATGTCCGCGCCACTCTGCAGGCCTTGTATACACTGGGGCATCCAACAATTCCCCTTGAAATGAGTCTGACAGGGCAGACGTCTCATCAGATAGTACACCAGGAATTAACCGCACAACCGTATCGACTAGAACCGCAGCAGGAAGCTCTCCTCCAGACAAGACATAATCGCCAATTGATATCTCTCTGGTTACAAACAAATCCCTCAATCTTTGATCAACTCCCTTATAATGGCCACAAAGAATAATAATGTTTCCTTTCAAAGCCAAGTGATTAGCCAATGACTGGTTTAATCTTACACCATCGGGGCTCATAAAGATTACCTCATCATAATTACGTTCTGCTTGTAATTTTTCAATACACAGGGCAAAAGGAGCTACCTGCATAACCATTCCACTGCCTCCTCCATACGGATAATCATCTACGCTTTTATGTTTATTATTCGCATAGTCTCGTAAGTTGTGCACGTGAATATCCACCAGATTCTTTTGCTGCGCCCGCAGCAAAATAGAATGAGCGAAAGGGCTCGTCAACAATCCGGGCAAAACAGTAATGATATCGATACGCATCATGAAATTTTATCTTTTCGAACGTCAACCGCCACTATAAAGTTCTACCAAACCGTGAGGCAAGTCAACCTTTAAAGTTCCACCTTCTCTGTCAATTTCCAGTATTAGGTCGTCATTCAGAGGAAACATCAGCTCTTTAAACCTGTATTGCACTACGGCTACATCTTGTTGCGGGTAAGAATGGATATCGATAATCTCACCCAATTCACCATAAACACGATCATAAACCATAAACCCCTTAAGGTCAGTAATAAAAAATTCGTCAGGGTTGCGAACCGGCTTCTTTTCATTAGGCAAATACACCGCTTTTCGCAGCAATGGCAACGCCTTATCAATATGATCTACATCCTCCAAGTAAAAATATCCCGTACTATTCGGCTGAAGCTTATATGAATCAACAAAAAATGGAACTAGTTTTTTTCCGAACTCAATAAAAAGAATATCAAAGTCCAAGTCGTTATATTCCTCAAATTCAAAATATAACTGCACTTCCCCTTTAAGTCCTCTCGACTTACTGATATATCCGATGTAAAAACAGTCGTTAATGGTCATTAGAATACATGTTCAGGAAAACCGATCGACTTATTAGCTGTAATTAAAAAATGCCATTCCGAAGTACTGCCTTCGGAATGGCATTATTATCTTTTCTAACAAAGATAAAAACTACTCAGCGCTCGCCGTCTCGTCGTTATCAGTAGCCGCTTCCGTTTCTTCAGCTACGTCTGTGTCTGTCGTTGCTGGCTCTTCTTCCACTGGAGCATTCTTTGCAGCGATGGCTGCAGCTCGCTCTTCTTTCTTCTTCGCTTCTGCAGCAATAGCAGCTTTGTCTATTTCAGCCTGTGCTTTTGATAAGCCTTCTCGTTTACCCTCGATTTTTGCGTCTTTTCCTTTCAACCATTCTTCGAAGCGTGCTTCTGCTGTAGCCTCATCAAAAGCCCCTTTTTTTACTCCTCCCTGTAAATGCTTTTTATAAAGCACCCCTTTATAAGAAAGGATTGCACGAGCCGTATCCGTTGGCTGCGCACCTTTGTTCATCCAGTCTAAAGCTTTATCAAAATTCAAGTCAATAGTCGCTGGGTTGGTGTTTGGATTGTATGACCCCAAGCGCTCAATAAATTTTCCATCGCGAGGTGCACGTGAATCTGCCACCACTACATGGTAAAAAGGTTTTCCTTTTTTACCAAATCTTTGCAATCTGATTTTAGTTGCCATTTGTGATAATTTATGTATTCAACATATTTCCCGGAGCTTTATACTGCGGGGCTGCAAAGATACATATTTATACTTAAAAAATAAATCCAAATAAAAATATAATTCTAGGCGTACCTGAGTAAAACGTAAATCCATAACCCTATGATAACGAAGGCTAGTACTTTTCCAAAGCTCTTTTTAAATTTTAAAGGCATGGACTTATAATACCAGGCAAATATGGCAACAAAAAAAATTAATAAGTACGGTAAAAACTTTCTCATCTTGTGATCTCCAAACCTACTACATTTTCCCTGGATCTCCTGCTTGTTCGTGGAAGTTTCTAATGGAAAACAACAATTTATCGGGAGAAAATCAATTTTATGATCGAAAAATACTATATTAGAATATCAAACAGTTTCCTTAAGTTAAAAAATCAACATTTATTCAAACCTAGATACCCATTTTTGGTTTAATAACTGTTTTAATAATTGAATAGAAGAACAAAACGATCGTGAGTAAAACAATAATAGTTTCAAATCGTCTACCGGTAAAAATAACCGAAGAAAATAATAGTTTTTCTTTTAGGCCCAGTGAGGGAGGTTTAGCAACAGGGCTTGGGTCCATTTACAAAGACGGAGATAATATCTGGCTGGGGTGGCCTGGTTTAGAAGTAGACAACGAAGAACGACAACAAGAGATCTGTAAACACCTAGAGAAACTGAACCTCATTCCTGTTTTCTTGAGTGAAGATGAAATCAAACGCTATTATGAAGGCTTTAGTAACGAGCTTTTATGGCCTATCTTTCATTATCTTTCTACCTATGCAAATTTCGATTATCAAAATTGGCTCTCTTATGTTCAGGTGAATCAAAAGTTTGCAGATGTTATCTTAGCGCACCTGGAACCAGGCGATACGGTGTGGGTACACGACTATCAACTGCTACTTGTTCCAGGTTTAGTCCGCTTAAAACAGCCCGACGTATCCATTGCTTTCTTTAATCACATCCCTTTTCCTTCGCAGGAGCTATTCAGGCTCATACCATGGCGTAAAGAGCTATTAATGGGTATGCTGGGTGCTGATTTACTAGGATTTCATACCTTTGATGATGTTCGTCATTTCATAAGCGCTGCCACACATCTATTGCCCGTCCATGCAGATGCTAACCGTTTAAGGGTAGAAAACAGAATTGTTTTAGCAGAGCCTTTCCCAATGGGAATGGATAGTGATAAATTCTCCCAGTTAGGTTCCGATCCAACTGTAGTAGATCACATACAAAGTTTTAAACAAAGCTTCGAACATAAAAAAGTTATTCTCTCAATTGATCGATTAGATTATAGTAAAGGTATTATACAGCGTCTCAATGCCTTTGAACTTTTGTTAGAGAAAAACCCGGAGTATATTGAGAAAATTATTCTTTATATGATTGTGGTCCCTTCCAGAGATACCGTCCCACAATATAAAAGGCTTAAAGATGAGATTGATCGGTTAGTTGGCCATATAAATGCCCGGTTCAGAACCTTCGAATGGCATCCTATAGCTTATTTTTATCATGGCTACCCAATAGAAATAATTTCCGCACTTTACAATGTGGCGGACGTATGCTTGGTTACCCCAATGCGCGATGGAATGAACCTTGTTAGTAAGGAATACGTTGCCAGTAGAAACGACAATACCGGCGTACTCATTTTGAGTGAAATGGCAGGAGCATCTAAAGAGCTGAATGACGCCATACTTGTAAACCCCAATAACATCAGTGAAGTGCGGAAAGCCTTGGTTTATGCGCTCAACATGCCAAAAGCCGAAATGGAAGAGCGAATGAAGGCCATGCGTGATGTGGTCTTCAAATTTAATATAAAACACTGGGTTAAAATTTTCATCAATCGTCTTCGTGACGTGAAAAGAATGCAGCAGAACTCGATGGCTAATCTAGTAAAATCCTCTATACAACAAGCTATAAGGGAAAAATATGCTGCCGCAGGCAACCGACTGCTCCTTTTCGATTACGATGGAACTCTTGTAGGTTTTAAAAAGGAAATAGATGAAGCTTCTCCTGATCCGGGTTTATATAATTTGCTCGATCAATTCGTTGCGGATGAAAAGAATACCCTTGTTATTATCAGCGGACGAAAACACACTACCTTGGAAAAATGGTTTGGTAATAAAAACTATGATCTCATTGCCGAGCATGGTGCTTGGCGTAAGCTACCACATGGAAGTTGGGAACAACTACCTGGTTTATCAACAAATTGGAAAAATGAAGTCTGTAAGCTTATGGAAGACTATACGGACAAAACACCGGGATCTTCTATAGAAGAAAAAAGCTATTCTTTAGCTTGGCACTACCGTAAGGTTCAAAAAGGATTAGGAGACTTAAGGGCAAATGAACTAATGGATAACCTGCAGTACCACCTAAACACACATGGTTTAAAAATGCTTGATGGAGATAAAGTAGTAGAAGTGAAAAATGCAGATGTAAATAAAGGCCGGGCTACGCTAAACTTATTGCACGACAAGGATTACGATTTTATCCTATCAATTGGCGATGACAGAACAGATGAAGATACCTTTAAAGCTTTACCAGAATTTGCAATAACAATCAAAGTAGGAAGCAATCTCTCCGCAGCGAAGTATTACTTAGAAAACCAACAAGAGGTGCGCGATCTTCTCCATTCCTTGATAGCATCAGCTTAAAGCATCACTTCTCTTTAAATTTTTAATAAAGGATTGTTAGTAATCCTTTATTAAAAATCTGGGTGTTCCAACTTTGGCCGCTATTCTATATACTGCATTTATCAGTCCCACATGGCTATATGCCTGTGGAAAATTGCCCCATTGAGCACCGTTATTTTCATCAATATCTTCGCTGAATAATAACAAGTGATTAGCGTACGGAAGCAAATTTTCCAAAGTATCGATTGCATCTTGTGTACGGCCAACGCATGCCAGAGCTTCAACATACCAGAAAGCACAGATTAAAAAGGTTGATTTTGGTTTTCCAAAGTCGTCCGCATGAAGATAGCGATAAAACAATCCCTTTTCTGCCCTCAACTCTTTTTCCAATTCTTCCAAATGCCTTTTTGCTTTCTCTGACGCAGGATCAAGATAATTCATGATAATAAGCTGCAACGTGCTGGCATCTAAGTGAGCACTCCCTACAGCGTGCGCATATACCCCCCTTTCCGGATCGTAGCAATCTTCAATATGTCTTGCCGCCCTATCAATTAATTTTTTTGCTCTCTCTTCAAGTTCTTTTTCACCAATTTTCTTCGCTATACGCATCGCCGCCTTGCTGCCCGCCCATTGAAAAAGGTTTGTGTAACAATGGTAATTAGCAAAATTCCTAAACTCCCAAATTCCCGCATCTTTTTCATCAATGGTTTGCTCTATCTTTTCTAGAATAGCTTCCAACCATTTCGAAGACTGGCTTTGCTCCTCGGCAACGAAGCGGTCATCCGTGTAAAGAGGCAATATTGACAGAAGGACCTGTCCATACACATCGTTCTGAATATGTTCATAGGCCTGATTACCTATTCTCACCGGCTGGTTGCCCTGGTAACCCGATAAATGATTCAATTCTTCTTCTATTAAGGTCCGTTTACCCGTTATGCTGTACAAGGGTTGGTAACGTCCTTTCTCATTGGCAGAGATATTAGCAATGAACTCCGAATAATGTTCCATTTCTTCAAACTGACCGATACGCAGCAACGAAGCCAAAACATAATAACTATCCCTGATCCAACAATACCTATAATCCCAATTACGGCCACTTCCAGGGTGCTCTGGGAGGCTAGAGGTGCTTGCAGCGATAAACGCTCCAGTGTCTTCATATTGGTGGAGCTTCAAAGCTAAAGCCGACCGTATAACGGCCTCCTGATAAAACGGAGGGATACTCGTATGTTTGATCCACGTTCGCCAATAATTCATTGTCTGCCTTAAAAACCGCTCCGCTGTTTCTTCCAGCGCCGCTTCCAACGGCTCTCCATAGGTTAAAATTAAATATTTTGTGTCATGAAGCACATATGTTCCTTCTTCAAAAAAATGACTGATGGGAACATTCGTAGTGAGGCGCATGTTATCTGTTCCTCCACTGAACTCAACATGATTACTCCCTCTATGCCTATTCTGTGTACTCCTTCCATAATCAGTGACCGGATAGCAGCGCATGCGAAGCCGCGGTTCGCCACTTATCCTTTCAACCTTTCTTATTAACATTAATGGCTTAAAATAACGCTCATATTGACTAAATCTGGGAGCAAAATCCGTTACTTTATACACACCATCGTTATTACTTATTATTGTTTCTAATATATTCGTGTTGGGTATATAGCGTTGCTCTGAAGTATATTCTCCGTCAGGAAGAATAGAAAACTCCCCTCCCTTTTCTTTATCGAGTTTGCTTCCGAAAACGAAAGAGCTATCAAAAGCAGGCCAACATAACCATGAAATATTAGTATCAGATTGTACATGTGCTATAAATGCACAATTTCCTATAATACCACTTTGGTAGGTGTGTCTCTCCATTCTTCTTTATAAATTTATTCTTTTCTACTGGGGTAGAACAATAAAACCTAATTTTTGTGTTTAAACAATTATACGCATGAAAAACACTACATATTGTTATACGGTCGTCCTATTTTCTAATTATTGTTTATTTTGTCCGTTAAGAATAACGATTCATTTGTCGCAGGAATGAGATTCAGCGCTTTCGCTCTATCAAACATCGTCTGTACGGCACACCTTCCACCTTCGCCCAAATCAATCGAATATTTATTAACATATAGATCGATGTGTTTATACATCACCTCCTCACTCATCTCCTGCGCATGCTCTTTGATAAATGCTAAACCCGACGTTGGATTAGCGAACGCGTATTCCACACTTCGTTTTAATACCCGGTTTACCTTTTGCTGTAGCGTATTCGGCAAATTTCGCCGAATAACTATTCCTCCCAAGGGGATAGGACTGCCTGTTTCCTTTTCCCAAAAGTCGCCAAGATCTACGATTTTATAAAGACCTTTTTCCTCATAAGTAAATCTATTCTCGTGAATAATCAGTCCTAAGTCCACTTCTCCATCCAATACTGCATTTTCTATTTGTGAAAAAACCAATATTTTTTTGTTCTGTAACTTTGGATAAGCCAATCCCAACAAAAAATTAGCAGTGGTATATTCTCCTGGTATGGCGACACAGATATCAGCGCTTCCCTTCTCATAAGTACCATCTAAAAAACTTTGCAACAAATCGCGGTTATTACCAACTAACAAAGGTCCTACACCAAAACCAAGAGCACTTCCTGCATTTAACAGTACGTATTGTTCTACCGCATAGGCGTAGGCATGAAAACTCAATTTACTGATATCTGGGGTACCATCAAATATTTTACGATTAAGCGTTTCAACGTCATCATAAAAGACATCAAAACTCAAGCCTTCCGTATCAATTTTATGATGGATCATCGCATCGAAAATAAACGTATCATTTGGGCAGGGAGAAAACCCTAAAGTAAGTTTCATCTATAAAATCTCTATTTTAATAATTTCCACCATTGCCATAATAGAGGCCTTCCTTTCTTCTCGCCAGCAAATGTAGATGAATCTGCTAAAGCTAATTTATTTCAAATGTCATTTTTGAAATAAGCCAATCATTCAGTTCCTTGATAGCCTCACCAATTTTCCAGTTGCCTTTATTTCTTTTTTCTACATAGTTAGAAATACATCGAACCTGTATACAGGGCACTTTTAATTTATTACAGGCATAATAAACAGCAGCACCTTCCATACTTTCAACAGCCACAGTATAGCGTTGGTTTATTTTTTTTATTGACTTTTCGTCTCCATGCACCGTATTCACCGTAATACCATTTACGCTCTTAAGGTCCTGCAACCAATAGCCAGTATTTCCTTTAACCCATTGATAATGACTTATACCTAAACCAAGATTTTCAATAGAAAGAAAAGACGAGCCATCTTCGGCACCTAATTCAACTAAACAGTCGCATTCAACAAACACCAGCTCACCTAAACTAAGCTCCTTGGAGAAAGCACCAGCTATACCCACATTTATAACTAAATCGTACACCTGCCGGTGCAGGGCCTCTCCTAAAGCAAAAGCTGTCGCCACCATTCCTACTCCGGTAATTTCAACATCTATAGGCAGATTGCTTTTTTCAAGAAATGAAAGAAAGGGACCTACTTCCTGTGCCGTAGCCGCCACAATCAATATTCTACTCATCATCATGAGAAGGCAATATAAGCATTTTCGTTCGCTAAAATCTTAAAATCTTAAAATTATTAAGCTTATCTTTGCGGGCTAATTCATTGTTATGATTTACATTACACGTAGAGAGCGTTTTAGCGCAGCACACAAATTATATCGCGACGATTGGAGCCTGGAAGAAAACGAAGCTACATTTGGCAAGTGTAGCAACCCCAATTGGCATGGTCATAATTACGAGCTTTTTGTGACGATAAAGGGCAATGTTGATCCAAAAACAGGCTTTGTTATTGATTTAAGGGTTCTTAAAACCATTATTTTAGAGCATGTTATCGAAAAACTTGATCACCGTAATGTAAACCTAGATGTAGATTTTATGCAAGGGAAGATGGCTTCAACAGAAGTCTTGGCAATTGAAATTTTTAATCAACTAAAAACGCCCATAGAAGCAGTTGGGGCACAACTTCACAGTATAAAGTTGCAGGAAACCGAAAATAACTCGGTTGAATATTTCGGAAATTAAACACATACCATATCCATGAATATTACAAATAGCGAAGCACACCTTGATGATGAACAATTAGATGGTTACGTGAAAATAGATCGTTACAACAAAGATAAAGTATCGAGTATCGCCAGCCATTATCAAGATATTTTAGAGAAGCTAGGAGAGGACCCTAAACGTGCCGGATTATTAAAAACACCCGAACGTGTGGCTAAAGCCCTTCAGTATCTGACCCATGGATACGACATCGATCCATCGGCTATTTTAAAAAGCGCTATGTTTGAAGAAGACTATAGTCAAATGGTTGTCGTAAAAGATATTGAAGTTTATTCTATGTGTGAGCATCATATATTGCCTTTTTTTGGCAAAGCACATGTTGCTTACATTCCCAATGGGCACATTGTGGGTTTGAGTAAAATCCCTCGTGTGGTTGATGCATTTTCTCGCCGATTACAGGTACAAGAGCGATTAACTAATGAAATCAGAGATTGCATCCAAACAACCTTAGCACCCGCTGGCGTAGCGGTGGTAATTGAATGTAAGCATTTATGTATGGCAATGAGGGGAATACAGAAACAGAACTCGGTAACTACCACTTCAGCATTTACCGGAGAATTCGCCCACGAACGTACCAGAGCAGAATTTTTAAGGTTAATTACCGCTAGCCTAGACTAAATCGTTAATTTTGGTCTTTCCTGATTAAAGATGAAAGTCATTTGTTATTTAGTTTAACCAAGTCTATATAAGGCATTATCGAGGACAACAATCAAACACTACTAAACAAATTATATAGTATAATGAAAAAAGCATACATATTTCCTGGACAGGGTGCGCAATTTGTTGGGATGGGAAAAGATCTATACGACTATAATGAAGATACCCGCTATCTTTTTGAACAGGCCAATGAGGTTTTGGGCTTCCGACTTACAGATATCATGTTCAGCGGTAACGATGAGGACTTAAAACAGACCAACGTTACTCAACCGGCAATATTTTTACACTCCGTTGTTTTAGCAAAAGCACTAGGAAGTTCCTTTGTACCACAAATGGTAGCAGGACATTCTTTAGGAGAGTTCTCGGCACTTGTTGCCGCACAGGCACTGAGTTTTCAAGATGGTCTAACACTGGTAGCCAAACGGGCAAATGCCATGCAGAAAGCATGTGAAATTCAACCTTCGACCATGGCTGCCATCTTAGGTTTAGACGATTTTACGGTAGAAGATATCTGTCAAAGAGTAAGCGAAGTTGTGGTGCCTGCTAATTATAATTGTCCTGGCCAACTAGTGATTTCAGGTACTATTGAAGGTATAGACAAAGCTTGTTCCTTATTGATAGAAGCAGGCGCTAAGCGAGCCCTGAAGTTAAATGTAGGCGGAGCCTTTCATTCGCCTCTTATGGAAAGTGCCCGAGCCGAATTACAAGAGGCCATAGAAAAAACCACCATTGTTACCCCAATTTGTCCGATATATCAAAATATCGACGCAAAAGCGTATACCGACCCAGAAAGTATTAAATTTAACCTAATTGCTCAACTGACGGGAGCTGTACGTTGGACACAAACCGTAGAACATATGCTAGAAGACGGTGCAACTTCTTTTACTGAAGTCGGCCCGGGAAATGTACTGCAAGGGCTGGTAAAAAAGGTAAATAGACAGGCCTCCACGTCCTCTGCACAGCTATAATTACCAACACGAATTTTTTATTTTCAATCATTTAACCTCATATGTACGCAAACGTATGAGGTTTTTTCTATTTTTACCCTAGACTTATAATTTTTTATATATTACGTTGAATACCTCTTTAAAAATACGGATATTATTACTGGTGCTAACGCTCTGTTTTATTGGAACAGCGATAACCATAAATATCACTTTTCAGAAAGAGGAGATTTTACGTATTGAAGCAAAACGTATTGAGCAAAATCTGCATAAAAAGGAACAGTTTGTTAAATCGTTCTTAGATGACAATGTTAATTTCAACGAGCTAAAAGACATCAGCAACAACGAAAACCTCACGGAGAAGGTTGTTGGTTTTTTAGGAGAGAAAAAACAAGTTTACCTATATACGTTTTCCAACAGTGAGCTGGTTTTCTGGGGTTCTGATAAAATTGTCCCACAATCAGACGCAGGATTGTCTGATGGCAGTTCGTTAATCGCTGCAGACAATGGATGGTACGAAGCTATTAAGAAAACTAGGGGAGGTTTTTCTGTGGTCTGTCTTATTCCAATAAAGTCTAAGTATCCACTAAAAAATGATTATTTAAAAGAAACGTTTTCAGAAGATCTTATCCGCTCCCAAAACCTAGAGATCGCCTCTTACGATGATAGTCCAGTCTATAATATTAGAAATGCAGACGGCAAGTACCTCCTCTCCGTAAAGCTCAAACCGCACACGGCAGACACACTTTTCTCAAAGCTAGAGCTGGCTATGTGGCTCGCCGCTATTTTTTTTGCCGCCATACTTATGAACAGCGTGTGCGTCTGGATTGCCGATAAAGGCTATGTAAAAACATCCATCGTTATCTTTTTTGCTTTCTTCTCGTTGACCCGGTTCCTCGATTTACAAACAGCTTGGTTAGCTAATCGTTTTTTTAATGAGGTCTTTGATCCACGGTACTACGCTTCCAGTTTTATCTTCCCGTCCTTAGGGGCATTTTTACTCAATATCATATCAACAGCTTGGTTTATGTGTTATGTATATAACTATCGAAATCAGCTGATATCATTTCAACCGAAGAAACAATTTAAATTAACCTGTAGCATTCTTTTCTACTCATCGGCAGCTATCCTGTTATATGTAGTTGGTATACACACGGTCAGTGTGTTCAATGATTTAATAGGTAATTCTAACATTCAGTTTGATGTAACAAACATTCTAAAATTAAATGTTTTTAGTTGGCTTGGAATTTTATCGCTCTGTCTGGTGATATTAAACGTGTATTTACTGATAGAAATTTTATTTGCAGTATCATTAAACTTCAGCGTTGGCAAACGGTTATGGTTCATTTTATTTTTTGTAACCATCGCCGTTTTTGCTTTATTTCAACATTTTTCTGATACACTAACAATCACCTTTTTTATTTTTGCGGCCATTGTATTATTGAGGGCTCACACATTTTATAATAAACACCGCTTTAATCTAGTCGCCTTCATAACAACCCTTCTATTATTTGCCTGTATTGCATCCTTAAAACAAACCGAATTTATTAACGAAAAAGAGCTTGAAACACAAAAATTAATCCTACAAAAACTAGAGTCTGCCGACGATCCAGACGCTGTGTTCCTTTTTTACAGTATTGAAAAAAATGTTGCCAATGATGCGCACTTAAAAAACTACTTTTCTCATCCACGACGTTATAATATCCATGTTTTAAATGATTATGTCAAACAGGCTTATTTTAGCGGCTATCTTTCCAGATACGAGTTCAACGTTTACCAATTGGTTAGAAGTTTTCCCGATGACGTCAGAAGTGTGCAAAAACTAAACTATTACAAGCAAAAAGTAGAATCTGGCTCTATTAAGGTTTCCGATTATTTTTATCGAGTACATAACAATTTCGGCAATCTCTTATATTTTGGATTAATTCCCGTGATTGTTGACGGGAAAGAAATTGGCACTACCCTAATAGAACTCACAAGTAAAGCCTTTGAGCGTTACGTATCCTTTCCGGAGATTCTAAGCAATGGCCGATTGAATAAGCAAGAAAATTTAGAGCAGTATTCTTTTGCGCTGTATCGAAATGGAAAACTAGTCAACCAGTTCGGAAACCACCTTTTTGCCATCACTGATCAGGAGTATCCCAAAAAGCAGCTTCAGTATATTAATATCAATAAGCCAACAGGAGGAACCGAATTAATGTATAGGCCAAATGAGCATATTCTAATGATACTAAGTAAAGATAGACAAGGTTCATGGGTACAGCTGGCTACGCTCTCTTTTATTTTTCTTGTATTGCTCATTTTTGCCATCATTGCCTATGCTTCACAATGGTTAATATTAACGTTAAAGAACTACGACTTTAGCCTACGGAATGTCAGGAGATCTTTCTGGATAACACAGAATAGGGTACTATATCGAACCAGAATTCAAGCATTTGTTGTGCTAGCCGTAGTTATCACACTGATTATTGCCGGGGTAATTACGTTTATAAGTATCAGCAATCAGTATGAGCATCAGCAAGAGATCAATACAGTAAAAAGAATCAATCAAATAGCGGCCGGTTTAGAAAACACCATCTTCAAAGACGCCAACAACGCTTCCAGCGTTGAAATTGAAAGAGACCTTTATAATACCGCAAATTCAAATGCTGCTGATATCGGCCTATATAAGCTCGATGGCACTCTCTTTTATACCACCCAAAGTAAAATTTATGACCTCGGTTTAACTTCTCGTTATATGAATGCGAAAGCATGGCTCCACATGTCAAAATTTGAGCGTTCAGAGTATTTTCAAAAGGAGAAAATAGGCAGCATGGAGTATGCCGTCGCCTATGCGCCTATTAAGAACGACCAAGACGAAACCATTGCTTATTTAAGCTTACCCTATTTTTCGAATGAAAAAGACTTTGCAGAACGTATCGGTATGCTTCTCAATACACTTATTAATATTTATGCGCTGGTTATAGTTGCATTAGGTTTATTTGCGGTTTTTATCGCCAACAGAATAACCTCACCGCTCACCCTCGTACAACGCAGCTTGGCGAAAACATCTATTGGAAAGCCAAATGAGCCTATCTTCTGGAAAAGAAACGATGAAATCGGGTCGTTAATAAGGGAATACAATAATATGATTGCGGCATTGGAAGTAAGTGCTAACAAAATTGCGCAATCTGAAAGAGAAACCGCCTGGCGGGAAATGGCAAAACAGGTAGCACATGAAATAAAAAACCCCTTAACACCTTTGAAGTTAGGTGTTCAGCTTTTAGAACGCTCTTGGAAAGAAAATGATCCAAATTTTGATCAGAAATTTAAACGCTTCAGTAAATCGTTCATTGAGCAGATCGATAGTTTATCTACTATTGCCTCAGAATTCTCTAATTTTGCCCGCATGCCCGACACGCAGTTAGAGGATGTGGACATTGTGGATGTGATAGAAAAAATCATCCCTATATATAACAATAACGCGGCAGTAGACATCACCTTTAAAAACCTCGGGCAAGACCAAATTAAGGTTAGGGGAGACCGTGATCAGCTACGTCGATCGTTCAGCAATTTGATAAAAAATGCTATTGAAGCTAAATTCGGAAGGGGGTCCAGCATCATCTATATTTCACTAAAACTATTACCTAACACAATATGTATCGCGATAAAAGACAATGGAAATGGTATCGATGCCAATGTGAGAGAGCGCATCTTTCAACCCAACTTTACTACTAAAAGCTCAGGGACAGGTCTTGGTCTCGCTTTCGTCAAGCAAACCATCGAAAGTATGGGAGGCTCGATTACTTATACTACAAAAATCGGTTATGGCACAACTTTTTATATAGAATTACCACAAAATTAATTTCTCCCACTTTCTAAGAAAGCCTAATTGTTCCCCGGCCCATAGTACCCTTATTCGTATATAACACTACGGTGTAAGTCCCGGGCTTAAATCCCTCTATTCCGGGCCATTCAATTGAATATAGTTTTCCATCGTTCGAAAATTCAATACCCGTCTTATAGGTATATTGCAATTCTACACCATCCGCTTCAAAAATATTGTTTTCACGGATAAGCAAGTTTCCATTGGGCTCTATTATTCTAACATAGATATCATATATGGCTTCCTTTGCTATAGCATTTTCTGCAATATTAAAATCAATCTTCAGCTTATCTGCCCTTCTAGCCCTTGTTTCAATATTTTCCCTTCCGTTTTTGCGCACCCGAAAAGCATTAATGTTAATAGAGGAAATTTTAAGTGCAGAGGCAATGTTCACTTTACTTTCCAGTTCCTGGTTTATATCTTCCAATTCCTGTGCCTTTGCCGTTGCATGATTCATAGAAACTTTTAAACTATCACGTTCCGATAGAAGAAGCCGGTTCTCATTTTTTAACCGCTCCGCATCCTTTGAATACTTCGCAACAGATTGACGTAACTGCGTAATCTCCTGTTGGGTTTTCTGCATATCAGCTCTGTCCAATTCATTTTGTGTAAGTTTTGCCCGTAGTTCCTCGATTTTTAAGCGGGCATTTTCACGTTCCGACTTCAACGCCTCTGATAGCGCCAAGTTTGCTTTCGTTACCCGATCAAGTTCCAATTCAATTCTATCAAGTTCGGCCTCCATCTGGCTTTTCTCGCTTGTAATGGTAATATTTTGACTGTCAGAATTCTTATATTTAAGATAAAAGTATACGTTCGTGGCTAACAGCGCAATAATTGCCACAATAAAAAAATATACTTTGGTAGAGTCTTTATTATTATCTCCTTTATTTATTTCTTTATTTGTATCGTCCTCTCCCTCATAACCCCCCGTCATAAGGTGCCTCTTATACACTACATCGTTCTCTTCCATTTTCTTTATACAGTTTTAGCTTATTAGGTATAAAGTGGTTATCAAAAATTGTTCCAACATCTTTTTTTAAAATGTTAAAAAAACTGCATACCTGTTTTTTTACGTTATAGACCAGATAAAGCCTTATATAGGCCCTTTAAAAATTATGTATTATCTCTTTTACCCATTTTTTTTTTGCATCGTCATTGCGATACTTATCTTTACAACCTTTTACAATTAATACCAAGCAATAAGTTGTTATTTCGTTTTAAAAATATCGCGCTTAAATGAACTTCCGGAAAAGCTCTATCATAATCATTATCACTATCGTTTTTCAGTTTACATTAGGTTGCCATGCATATGCTCAACGCAGCGATTTACAAATTCCCAAACGAGAATTAAGGGGTGTATGGGTTGCCTCGGTAGCGAACATCGATTGGCCATCGAAACCAGGGTTAACCACTAACGAACAAAAGCAGGAACTTTTACGTTTACTTGATGCACATCAACGCGCAGGGTTAAATGCTGTTTTCCTACAAATACGCCCATCAGCAGATGCTATTTACTTAAAGGGAGAAGAATTATGGTCTCGCTTTCTAACAGGGAAACAAGGTTTTGCCCCTTCTCCAATCTATGATCCCTTGGAGTTCGCTATAGAAGAAGCACATAACAGAGGGATGGAGTTGCACGCTTGGTTTAATCCCTACCGCGCTACCTTTGATCTCAGTGAAGCCAATGTGAGCCCAAAACACATAACGAAACGGCACCCTGAGTGGTTTTTTACCTATGCCGGCAAAAGGCTTTTCAATCCAGGAATACCCGAGGTTCAGCAATATATTGTTAGCGTAATATTATCTGTGGTCAAAAATTACGATATAGACGGTGTTCATTTTGATGATTACTTTTATCCGTATCCGGCAGCAGGACAGACCATTCCCGATATACAAACATTCAACAAATATGGGAGGGGTCACAAGAGGATAGACGATTGGAGAAGAAACAACGTTAATCATCTAATTAAAACATTGTCTGATAGTATTCACCACGAAAAGAAGCATGTCAAATTTGGAATAAGCCCTTTCGGAATTTGGCAAAACAGGAAACAACACCCGGAAGGCTCTGAAACTTCCGGACTAAGCGGCTATTCACAGCTATATGCAGATGCGAGGGCCTGGTTACAACAAGGCTGGATAGATTACGTCAACCCACAGGTCTATTTTCCCTTTAACAATCGTGCTGCGGCCTATGAAATTCTACTCGATTGGTGGAGTAAAAATGCTTTCGGTAAACATGTATATATAGGTCATGCTGCTTATCGTGCAGCAGACAATTCTCCGGGCTGGAAGAATAGAGATCAATTACCCGAACAATTACGTCACTTAAGGAGAAATCCCCTCGTTCAAGGGAGTGTTTATTTCAGTTCCAAATCTTTGGTAAACAATTTGGCCGGATTTCGAGACTCTTTGCAATATAATTTCTACCGCTATAAGGCCCTTCCCCCAACAATGCCTTGGATAGACAGTATTCCCCCGATGGCTCCAAAAAACCTCGTGTATAACATTTTGACCGGAAGTGGCATTTCCTTGAGGTGGGCAATTCCTGAAAAAGCAATAGATAATGATGAAGCTTACGGTTACGTGGTCTATCGGTTCAATGCGGGGGAAGAAATCAACCTTGAAAACACCCGGAATATCTTAGAAATTATTTATGACGTCAATCGGAACTTTTTCACCGACCAATCGGTAAGGCAAGGGCTTCAATATACCTACGTTGTTACCGCTATTGATCGCATGAAAAATGAAAGTGAACCTTCTAATATGCAGGTAGTTGTTGCAAATTAATATAACAGTTTGACGGTTTGTTTCTAGCTAAAGCGGTCTTGACTTGTAAATATTCATTAGTTGTACGCTTTCCATCGCAACCTGCTGGTTGTAACTATCTGTCAAGTTCTTATGGTTTACTAAATCCACAATTGTTCCTATATAACAGAATCCGAACGTCAATAAATAGATTATTCCCATCCCTGTTTGTTTTAACATGAATCTTTGTATTCCGGCAATACCCAAAAACCCAATCAAAGTCATCAACAGAATTTCCTGAGTTGTTCTCCTCTTTCCTTTATACAAAAAGAGAAACTGATCTACCTCCTCATCCTTTAAGCCTTTCATAAGACCAACGAGAAACATCATTTCATCAGGAGTTACATCCTGGATGATCATTAATATCCTTCTTTCCATTTTTATACCTATTTCGGTTTATCTATTTAAAAGCAGCGCCTTCCCAAAAACACGCCCTTTTTATCTTTCGATTAACAAACTATTGATTTTGTTACAAAGGGTTTGCTTTTTTGTAAGTTACGCGGTATTACAACACTGAACATATTAAATTTAATCTATAAATTCTCTCTCAAAGGCTGTTATAGATCGATAAACCACTTAGCTCTCTTGAACATCTATAAAGTAATTATCTAAAATTAACAAGAATATGTATTATTGCACCATATTCATCAATAGTATTTTATCATGAAAAGACTAATAATAACCGTTGCGGCCTTCTTCTTTATACAATCATCCCATGCACAGTTTAATATTTTTAAAGTATTAAAGAAAGACTCCTCAACTACAGCAACGTCTTCTGAAAAACAAGGGGAGCCGGCTCCCGCCGAAATTTCTTCCGGCTTAAAACAGGCTTTGGAAAATGGTTTACAGATGAGTATAAGCACCTTGTCTAAAAAGGATGGTTTTTTGGGTAATCAAGCCGTCAAAATATTATTACCTCCACAGGCGCAAAAAGCGGAGCAAGCGTTACGCGGTATCGGTTTAGGGTCATTAACCGATCAGCTCATTACCAGCCTGAACCGTGCTGCAGAGTCGGCGGTGAGCGAAGCAGGCCCTGTTTTTGTAAATGCCCTGAAAAGTCTAACAATCGCTGATGCTACCAAAATATTGCTGAGTGGGCAGGAGGACGCAGCAACATCTTTCTTCAAAACACAAACCAGTACAGAATTAGCCACTAAATTTCAGCCCATTGTTTCTCAAAACTTAGAGAAATTTGACGTTTCCAAATACTGGAGCGATGTAGCAACACGTTATAACCAAATTCCCCTAGTAAAAGATAAAATGGAAGCTGATCTAAACACATACGTCACACAAAAAGCAATAGAAGGCCTATTTCATCAAGTAGCACAAGAAGAGCTAAAAATAAGAAATAATCTGGGAGGAAGCCGAACGTCTCCATTATTACAAAAAGTTTTTGGTTACGCCGATAAAGAAAATAAAAAGTAATGTTATTTCCCTATTGAGTACTGCTCAGGGTTCAGCGCCTTGGGCGACCAGCTTTCCAGAAACTCAAGAACGTTCTTGGCACTGTGCCCGTTTCCTTCTTCCAAATAAACACTATTTTGGGTATGTATGCGCTTACCCGAGGAATCTAGTACCACTCGTTTTTATTTTCCTTGCTGTAGTTCAGATGTACCACCTCATAATTTGCATCCAAATAGTTTTTTAGCGTGTCATTCGTATTTATCAGCTCATTAAACTTTAAGCACCAAACACACCAATTCCCTCCGATCTGCAAAAAAACATGCTTTCCTTCCTCTTCCGCTCTTTTTACTGCTTCCGAAATTTGTTGCATAGCATTCGCTTTCGGGTCGTATATTCTTTTCTGCTGTTCCTGCCCTTTAACCATCAAAAAGAAGCCACTACAGAGAAACAATATACTTAATTTTTTTTCATCACTCCTATAAAATTACGTACTTTACAAAAGTAGGCAAATTAAGCTATGACCCATATACCCCCCGTAAAAATTGTAAAAGCTTCCGCTGGATCAGGTAAAACTTTCAGCCTAACGGCACATTATATTTCTTTACTTTTTAGGGAGCATATCAATTTTTCACAAATATTGGCTATCACCTTTACCAATAAAGCTACTGCCGAAATGAAAACCAGAATTCTCTCCGTGTTAGAAGGTCTTGCCAGAAACAATGGCGAACATCTCGCTTACCAAAAGATTATCCTTGAGCAAAACCCGCAATTATCTCCCAACGAGTTAAGTTTTCGAGCACAACAGATTTATAGGCAAATACTGCATCGCTACGGCATGTTTGCTGTAACCACAATCGACGGATTCGTACAGAAAATTATACGAAGCTTTAGCTATGAATTGGAAATAGGAGCCTCTTACCGCTTAGAAATGAACATAGACAAGGTTAAAAAAAGCCTTGCTGCCCGATTAAACCAAGTTTTAAATAATCGCCCAGACTTACTACAATGGATTATAAGATATGCCCGCGAACAGATAGAACTTGGCAAACATTGGAATTATACCCACACCCTCATGGAGTTGGCCAATGAGATATTCAAAGAACGTTATCAGTTCTTTCATAATGCCATTAAAGGATTAAAGACTGAAGATCGATTAACTACCTTCGAAACCATCGATCAGATAAACACCGAAGGTATACGCTCTTTTGAGCAAACACTTAGCACATTACTACTAGAAGCCAAGGATATTTTTAACCGCTATGCTGTCGAAATAACCGACTTTCAAGGAAAATCACGCAATCCCGTTCCGAAATTGCCGGAACTCAACAAATCAAGCAATTTCATTGCTTTTTATGAGAAAATCGTCCCATACATTGATAACCCCGATAAATGGCAGTCAAAAGGCCTTAGTCTTAATATGCAAGCGCTATACAACGCGCTAAACCCTCTACTTGGAAAAACACAGCAGTTCTACCAAGAAAATGCGGCAGAATATTACTTGGCGCTTGCATTGAAAGAGAACATCTACTACCTCCACCTACTGCAGGAAATGAGCGGCCTTTTACGTGATTATAGGGACGAACATAATGTCATGTTAATTAATGAGTCGCAGAATTTATTAAGAGAGATTAATAAAAGTGGTTTAGAGAACACGTCTTTTATTTGGGAGAAAGTAGGAACGCATTTTAAGCATTTTCTTTTTGATGAATTTCAAGATACATCGTCTACTCAGTGGAGCAACTTCGTTCCTCTTATGCTAAACATGCTTGCCGAAAGGTCTCCTAATACGCCCTTGGCAGATCACCTCATCGTTGGCGATATCAAGCAAAGTATTTATCGTTGGCGGAGCGGAGACTGGACTTTACTCGACAAGCAGGTGGCATTAGATCTCGGTAGCAGTCTCATTCACGAACAAAACCTTCAGGAAAATTATAGAAGCTTAGATTCCATCATCGATTTTAACAACTTTCTATATGATTACGGCCCGCGATGGTTACAAGACCAATTGAACGATAAAGTTAAAAAGGGTGTTGGAGAAGAAATATATAGAAATTGGTGGGAAGAAGAAGGCTTACATCATCGCATTATTAATGCTTATAATACTAGTTTTCAGTATAAACCGAAAAAAGATAAAAATAATACAGGAGGACAAGTTCATATTGAAGTCCTCCCACTAGAAAAGGGAAACAAATCTTCTAGAGTGAATCAAACAAAAGACCTGGCACTACAAAAGATGGGTAATACCATTCTTTCCTGGTTACAGTCGGGCAAATATCTTCCCGGGCAAATCGGTGTGCTCGTAAGAACTAATAAAGAGGCGCAAGAAGTTATTGAATATCTACTATCCATCCAGCAGCCATTACCTCCGAGTAGTAGATTTAATGTGGTTTCTGGAGAAGCTCTTTTACTAGCAAATAATAGAGGTATTAAACTTATTATCAATTGCTTAAAAGCAATGGTTACCAATCCAAAAGATGCTGCTATTTTTAAAGCAAACTGCTTGTACCTCTTTCACCAGAAAGAAGATGAACCCTTTTCCACAGATAACAGTCTGTGGTTTAACTTAAATGATAGTACAGATATCAATCATTGGGGAAGTACACTTCCAGATGCTGTAAAAAAACATTGGGATAATATACAACTACGCCCGCTAAGCGAGTTGATTGAATTTCTTATAAAGGCGTTTCAACTAGACAGTAGCGAAAGTGATATCCCCTTTTTATTAGCCTTTAAAGATCTTGTAGAAAATTTTACAAAACTGGGAGAACATGGTCTCTTAACCTTTTTGAACTATTGGGAAGAAGACGGCATCAGGAAGGCTCTCCCTGCAGGAGAAGGAGCTAGCGCCGTTGAAATTCTTACCATTCATAAATCAAAAGGCTTAGCATTCGACGTTGTTATGATTCCTTTTTGTTCTTGGAATCTGGATTCCAGCCACTTACGCGATTTTTGGGTAAGCACAACAAATACCCGTTATGAAATATTACAATCGGTCCCGGTAAAATACAATGCCAATAAGATTGGAAAATCCTCCTTGTTTCGAGCTTATTATGAAGAAATGCTTTTTAATTATCTTGATGCCTTGAACATGCTTTATGTTGCAACAACCCGAACAATCCGGGAGCTCTACATCAGCATACCCGATGAAACAACAAGTACTACGCTCATTGCTGATTTATTATTAAATGTCTTAAAACAATATGGTCATGAACTACATATTACCTATAAAGATAGCATCTCTTTCCCAGAGGAAACGCCTTCTTTTACACCAAAAACCTCTGGTACTATAGCAAAAACCATTAAGGAAAGTCTAAAATTTTGGCAGTCTGAAAACGATTGGTATTGGAGTTTAAATCAATATCCTATTAGCGAACACCTTAACAAGGCCCTAGACAGTAAAAAAATCAGAGCAGATCTGCTGTTACTCGGAGAACAGGATAACCATATTAGATTAGGTTTGATATTACACGAAATATTGTCAAAAGCAGAAAGGCAAGCGGAAATCGAAACATTGCTGATAAAAATGCAGACAGAAGGACTCATAAAGCGGGAAGAAATTCCCCTGTTAAAAAAGCAGGCATCATTGATTTTCGAAAATACAGCTCTCAGAAAACTATTGGAAAAGAACTATCCCAGTTTAAACGAACAAAGTATCATCGATATCACAGGAAACGTTTTTCGCCCTGATAAGGTGTTGATAGGACCGGCAGAAACCGTTTTATTAGATTTTAAATTTACAGGTAAAAAAAACAATCAGATTGTCCACAAAGAGCACATCAAACAGGTGCAAACGTACACTCAACTTTTACAGGAAATGGGTTATCCAAACGTACGAGGTTACTTATTCTATGCATTTTTTAATACGTTGGTATCCGTTCAATAAAAATAACTCAGAAAATACAATAGTAAATATGCTCCCTTTTTTAAAAGAAGTCGCAACAGATTTAGTCAACAGGTACGGAGATAGCTTAAAAGATATTGCTATTATATTTAACAACAAGCGTCCGGAAGTATACATGAAGCAGTACTTTGTTGAAATAGTCAAAAAACCCATCTGGAGTCCGTCATTTTTTACGATACAGGATTTTTTTAAACAGGCGAGTATAGCTATTGAAATAGATAAAATTGGTCAAATTGCTCACTTACACGAATGTTATACACGGCTATTATTGACTAACGATCAAGAACCGCTAAGTATCGATCGGTTCTTTCCTATAGCCGAAACCATTCTCAGTGATTTTGCTCAAATAGATTATGAATTAATAGACCCATCGGCGATCTATCAGGAAATCCACGATCTTGCAGCAATCGAGAAACAATTTCAATTTCTAACAAAAGAACAGATTGCTTTTCTCGAGGCCTTTTGGAAATCCTTTAGTCAATACGGACAAGAACAGATCAGGGAAAAGTTTATTGCTCTCTGGAAGATGATGCCTCAACTATATACTGATTTTAAACATACGTTAGAAAAACTGGGTAAATCAACCACGTCTGCTATGTATCGCGAGGCCGCGATCAACACGCGCACAGACTCTATGTTAACCGGTCCTTATAAGCAGCTTGTTTTTGTAGGCTTCAATGCATTGAATAGGGCAGAAGGTACACTATTTAAAAGATGGCAAGAACAAGGCAAAGCTTTATTTTATTTTGATGCTGATCAGTATTATCTCGAAGATAAAATGCAGGAAGCGGGTTTATTCATTCGTAAAAATATAGAACAATGGCGTCTAGAAAACGCATTAGGCCCATTTCCAGACACACTTCGACGCAAAACCGATAGAATAACGGTCTTTGAGGCCTCTGGCTTTACCGCACAGGCAAAAATACTGCACACGCTACTAGCTAAGAAAAAAAAAGAAACTCCAATTGCGGTGTTACTCGCCGACGAAAATTTACTTATACCCACACTTCAGAGCATTCCAGAAACGCTGCTTACAAACATTACGATGGGCTTCCCCATTAACCAGTCACCTATTTTTGGTCTCGTAGAGATCTGGCTGAGAATACAAACCAATTATTATACAACAAATACTTACACGATTCCCTATAAAGATCTGGAGAGCTATCTGGCCCATCCTTTAATAAATACGTTACCTTCCGAGAAAAAAGAAATTCAACAAACAATCAAAGACAACAACTATCTAGACGTTCCATATGCAGCATTAGCACATTACAATGAAATCAATGTCTTCTTTAAAAGAGAAAAACATGCTATTCCGCTTATAACAGCCCTCGAAGTAATATTAAAGCGCATTTTTAATTATAGGAAAGATCATGGCAACCTTACCCTGATAGAAGCCAGCCTGTTTACTACCGCTCTACAAGAATTAAATCATCTATATGATGGTTTACATGTGTACTCGTCACTGCAACAGGCGGCCTTACCGTTCACCATCTCGTTGGTTCGTAAACATCTTTATAACATAAATGCTGCAATAGAAGGCGATCCACTGAAAGGCGTTCAAATTATGGGAATGCTGGAAAGCAGGAATCTTGATTTCAAAGAAATCTATATTTTAGGTGCGAATGACGGTATACTTCCGAAAAAAAGCTTCGGAAATACTTTTATTCCAGACGCCATTAGACGAGCTTACGGCCTCCCGGTTCTTGAGAACCAAGAGGCACTTTCCGCCTACCTCTTCTATAGGCTACTGCAACGTTCAGAACAAATTACGATCGTCTATAATAATCAGGTAGATGAAAATAGTACAGGAGAAGTCTCGCGATTTATCAAACAGTTAGCCTTTGAAAGTAACTTTAGTTTTTCTCAACTTAAACAACAACAAGAAACAAACATAAGTAAATTGCCTTTACCTTTACATATCACAAAAACAGGTAAGGTTGCAGAGACTCTGGATAACTATTTAACGGTTGATCCCTTAAAAATTTCTGCTACTGCACTGACAAACTATATACAATCCCCTTTACTTTTCTTTTTTAAGAATATAGCAAAGATTAAAGAACCCGATCAACTAATGGACGATTTTCAGGTAAATAAAATCGGCTCGGTCTTACATGAAGTCATGCAATGGTTCTATGAAGATTTGAAATCAACCAATGCTACCATTACAGCCAATCGCATCCACGAAAAATGTAGTGAACTGCCCACACTTTGTTTACAAGCGCTTTCAAACACTTTTTATAAAAACAAAACATATCTTTCATTAGAAAAAACAACTAGTATTGAAAAAATCATTTTGCAAATTGTAGAAGATTACGCTCGGATCATACTAAATATTGATATCGGTACCTGCCCTTTCAACATTATCGAACTTGAAAATAATGAGGACTATGTAATTGACTTTCTGATAACAGTTAATGGTCAGGAAAAATTGGTAAAACTTCAGGGAATTATCGATCGCATAGATGAAAAAGACGGTAAAATTCGTATTGTTGACTATAAAACGGGTGGAGATGTACTAGAATACACGAAAAATAACGACGAGCTATTCAATGCTTCCAATCCCAAGTTTAATAAAGCCCTCATCCAAACATTATTCTACACCTATATTTATGAACAGAAAAAAGGCATAGAAGATGTAGAGCCTCATCTCTATGCCGTTCGTAGATTAAACAATGAGGGATCTTTTTTCCATAGTGACAATCAAGCATTAGTAGGTGATAGATTAAAAGAAATAAAAGCCGTTTTTTTATCAAAATTACGTGAAACCCTGGAAGAGCTATTTAATAAAGAGATTCCTTTTATGCATAACCCTTCCGTCATTTTACCATATAACGAATTGTATGAAGAATTCTTTCGAAGTTCATCTTCCGATCATAAAACATAGAAAGTTAATATAAAAGGAATTAAAGCCGTAATCCTTCATATTTTCACTTTTTTAAAGTACTTTTGCGTACAAAATTTTGATTTAATTTACATACGTTATAACTGATGAGAGAAATACAGTTCAGAGAAGCACTTCGTGAGGCAATGAACGAAGAGATGCGCAAAGACGAGAAAATTTTCTTAATGGGCGAAGAAGTTGCTGAGTACAATGGTGCTTATAAAGTAAGTCAGGGGATGCTAGACGAATTCGGAGCCAAGCGTGTTATCGATACCCCAATTGCCGAATTAGGCTTTGCTGGTATTGGTATAGGAGCTGCTATGAAAGGTTTGAAACCAATCATAGAGTTTATGACTTTTAACTTCTCCCTAGTCGCAATTGATCAAATAATTAATGGTGCGGCAAAAATATACTCCATGAGCGGTGGGCAATATGCTGTACCGATTGTATTTAGAGGTCCCACCGGAAATGCTGGTCAATTGGGCGCGCAACACTCACAAAATTTCGAAAACTGGTATGCAAACACACCGGGCTTAAAAGTTGTTGTCCCTTCCGACCCCTACGAAGCAAAAGGCTTATTAAAACAATCGATCCTTGATCCTGATCCGGTAATCTTCATGGAGTCTGAAGTAATGTATGGAGATAAGGGAGAGGTGCCGGAAGAAGAATATTATTTGGAATTGGGCAAAGCACACAAGATACAGGAGGGAACGGATGTAACCATTGTCTCCTTCGGTAAAATGATTCCAAGAGTAGTTAAGCCCGCAGTTGAAGAACTGGAAAAAGATGGTGTGTCAGTAGATTTGATAGACCTGAGAACGGTAAGGCCTATCGACTATGCCAGCATCATCGAATCGGTTAAAAAAACCAATCGATTGGTCGTTGTAGAAGAGGCCTGGCCTTTAGCTTCTATTTCTTCCGAAATTGCTTTTAATGTACAAAAGAATGCTTTTGACTATCTTGATGCTCCTGTAATAAGAGTTACTTCTGCAGATGTTCCGTTACCTTACGCGCCTACTTTGATAGAAGAAGCACTTCCAAGCATTAAGAAGGTAATTAATGCGGTAAAAGACGTGTCTTACGCCAAATAAAGGTTTTTAGTTTTTTCTCATATAAAAAGAGACGGCCGGCTATAATATAGCCGGCCGTCTCTTTTTATATGAGATTGAACCTGTTGTTTGAAACTCGGGCTACTTAACAAAGTAAGCAATTATTAAACTGATAAAAACAAACTGTGTATAAATAATAACCGCATTTACATCACTTTTTTTTAGAAAAACCAATTACAACAGACTTATTTGCCTCTTAATACTCTCTTCCAAAGATATTATAGTCTCCGTTCTGGCTATTCCTTTTATTGCTTGTATATCTTCATTCAAAACATGACGCAAATGATTAGTATCTCTACATATAATTTTTGCAAACATGCTATATTGACCCGTACAATAGTGCAATTCAACTACTTCTTTAACCTGTTTTAGTTGTTCAACTGCCGTTTTATATTGAGAACCCTTTTCTAAATATATACCTAAGAACGCACATATATCAAATCCTATAGATTGAGGGTTAATAATTAGGTTAGAACCACGAATTATTCCTAATTCTTCCATTTTTTTCATACGAACATGTATAGTTCCTCCAGAAACTACTAGTTTTTTGGCTATTTCGGTGTACGGAACGGAGGCATCGTTCATCAAAATTGACAAAATTTGCGTGTCAAGGTTATCAAGTTCTAAAATTTGCGACTTTTTTTCCATGATTTTTTAATAATTCGAAATTGTTAGCTAATAATTTTATTAAAATGATAAAAATTAATTTTTTTTATTTAAAATTTGACAAGTATTATGAAGTTTTATTATGTTTGTATTAAACAAAAGGGAATTATTAAAGATATAGAAACCTTTAAAGTTTATTCACCTTTTGATTAAAATTTGCCCCTCAGTTTAATATAGGTTTATAATTGGTTAGCGTTGAAGCTCCTCTCCCAAAGGAGCTTCTTCTTTTTTAAAAATTTCTATAGAACCTACGATTAGGTCCATCTCAAATATATAATTCTCAATCAAAACCCTATATTTTAAAAATATTTTCAAAAATAGAGAGTTTTTTATCTTTTTCAACGAAAAAATAAGTTTTTTGTTTGAATAGGAAATATAACTCCATCAAAATAAATACAATCTCTTATACAGGTATTATCTAGCCCAGTCTTCTTGTAATCAGTTTAAAAGAACTTGTAAATATCGAAAAAGGGCAAAAGAAAGACATAGAGAATGATTTAGAACAATCATCCCAACCAAGTAAACAAAAAGTAAATAAACGCAAAGGCCTATAAAGCACGGCTCCTTTGGGAGGAGCCGTAATAAATGTAATAACTATTTTACAGTAAAGAACATCTTGTAATTTCCCCAATGCAACTCTATCAAACCTGTTTCACTTGCGGTTATCGTAAACTGTTCTTTAAAGTCTGTGCTTTCTTCTGTTGGCACATCCACTCTCAATTCATCTTCTTTCTCATCGTAATTAGTACCCCACTGATCCCATATTTTATTAAAAATAATGGTAGAAGTATTCTCTCCTGGAATACTATATAAACTATACTTCCCTGCCTTCAATGACTTTCCGTCGATAGTAGCATCCTTAGATATTGCAAAAGTCGTTGCTTCATTAGCACCTGTTCTCCAAACTGTGCCTAGCGGAGCAATATCAACGCCTAAGGCTCTCCCTTTTACTGATGGTCTACTATAATGTATTTCTACATCAAGGCCTGAACCGGTCGTCACCTTCACGCTATCCGGTGGACTAGGTCTCTTGCTTTTATCCTGTTGAGCCTGAACTCCAACAGCACTCACGCATAAAAAGACGAGAAACAATAACATTTTTTTCATAACAACATATTTAATTTAATTCATAACTATTCCTATTTCCCCCACAGTTCATTACATGTCACACCTAAGATGTACATTTCCTGGAGACGTTCACAAGGCTTTTTCTATCCAAAGAGACCTAATCTGTTATATCTATGCGTATGGGATGTCTGTTTAGTTTCAATAGGTAAAACAAATTTAATATGCTAAAGTTTTGTTCCTCGGTAAATAATCCTGTTGATTCAGCATTCAGAACAACTAATGTGTCTTCTATATAGATTCTATTTAGAAAATTATCTAAGTTTGCGCTATGGCACAAATAAAACCATCAATACCCAAAGGCACTCGTGATTTCTCTCCATCTGAAATGGAAAAACGCAACTTTATCTTTGCTACGATAAAAGCGGTATTCAAAAAATACGGTTATCAGGAAATCCAGACACCCTCATTTGAAAATTTGCAAACACTCACAGGAAAATATGGAGAAGAGGGTGATCGACTTATCTTTAAAATACTCAATTCCGGAGATTTTAAAAGTAAAATAGACTCCGTGAAATACGCGTCACTTAATACGCAAAGTTTAACACCGCTCATAGCTGAGAAGGCGTTAAGATACGATTTAACTGTTCCATTTGCCCGCTACGTCGTCATGCACCAAAATGACATAGCCCTGCCATTTAAACGATTCCAAATTCAACCCGTATGGCGAGCAGACAGGCCACAGAGGGGTCGATATCGTGAGTTCTATCAGTGCGACGTCGATGTCGTAGGTTCTGATAGCCTAATCAATGAGGCAGAATTTGTTCTAATCTATAATGAGGCCCTTTACAATCTCGGTCTAAAAGATTTTACTATAAAACTCAATAATCGGAAAATTTTAGCTGCAATAGCCGAACTAATCGGAAAACCAGCGCTATTAATAGACATGACTGTCGCTATAGACAAGCTCGATAAAATCGGAATCGATGGGGTAATAAACGAACTTATCGATAAAGGTTTTACAACGACGGATATTGCCATCCTCGATCCTATTATCAATCTTGAAGGAACTAATAGGTCGAAAATTGAAACACTCAAAAAGGTTTTAAGAAACTCAGCGTTAGGTATAGCCGGCCTTACTGAGCTCGAAACTATTTTATCCTTGGTAAATAAACTAGATTCCTCCGCGGCAGACAGAATAGCGGTAGATATCACATTAGCAAGGGGCTTAAATTATTACACAGGATGTATTTATGAAGTAAAAACAAATGAAGTAAATATGGGTAGTATTGGTGGGGGGGGGAGATATGACGATCTCACTGGAATGTTTGGCCTAAAAGGATTAACTGGGGTCGGCATTTCTTTTGGCGCTGATCGAATTTATGATGTTTTAAATGAGCTCAATTTATTTCCTTCAGACACGGAAAGTACAACGCAGGTATTAATTAGCAATTTCGACAAAAAATGTGAGGACCTCGCTTTATCTCTGCTTCAACGTATACGAAATGAACAGATAGCTGCTGAGTTCTATCCAACTACTGCAAAGCTTAAAAAACAACTAACTTATGCCGATAGCAAAAAAATTCCTTTTGTTGTCCTAATTGGCGAAGAAGAAGCCAATAGCGGGTTGCTTACACTTAAAAATATGAAAAGCGGAGAACAGTCGAAATTATCAACGGTCGATCTAATAGCATTCTTAAAATCAATTTAGCTCTATTTATTATCTTGGTCGATTTTCGGACGGGCCCAACAACCTTTCCGGAAAACGCCGGATATCATTAGCTAAGTTAACAGTTTTAAGAAAATATATACAAGCGGAGCGGCCAACAACAAACCATCGAATCTATCCAAAACCCCACCATGACCAGGTAATAGTGAGCCGGAATCCTTTACCTGAAAACTTCTTTTCAACATGGATTCAACCAAATCTCCCAAGGTTCCTATTAACCCGATCATAATCGCTACTATAATCCAATTCAGCGATGTTATCTCGGTATAATATTGAGCGATGATCAAACCCGTTAATATGCTGAATAATATTCCTCCAATAAATCCTTCCCATGTTTTTTTGGGTGAATGCCGTTCAAAAAGCTTGTTTCTTCCCCACCTCATTCCAACGAGATAGGCACCTGTATCATTCGCCCAGAGCATAAGCAAAAAAGCCAGTGGCATATGGAAGTTATACTCCCCATGCAAAAAACCTAAACTGTAGAAAAAAATAAATGGAACTACGGCATAAACTATCCCAAAAAAAGTGTATGTAATGCTGTTAAAGGGATAAGTATTCTTTTTATAAAGTGTAACAATATATGTTGCTGCCATCAACGGCACAGCCAACAGCAAATAAATGATGCTCGTACCAAACAGAAAATGCAATACTATAGGAATGAATAAAATGGCACTCAACAAAACCCCTAAAAGTCTATCAGGCTGGCATTTTTCCCCTTCTACCAGTTTATAAAACTCCAATACACTGATAATAGCGAGCAAAGAAAAAAATACGCTGAAAGTATACGGCCCCAACAATACAGCCGCTAACATAATTATAACGAAAAAAACCCCGGTAATTGCTCTTGTTTTCATTTCACTAATTTTCTCTATTCACCACCAATCATTTCTTTTACTATAGTTACCGCGTCTTCTTCATGCTCACCTGAAACATATAATTCCACCTGTCCAAATCTATAGGAAGAGTCCTGTTTATTAATAATCACTGCTTGAATATTATTTTCTATCAACGCTTGACGTATCATCTCCGTTTTAAAAAAATCGGTCGAGCTAAAAATCTTTTTCCATCCCTTTTCCATAAAAATAAACTAAATATTGCTTTTGCTACTATACTTCCTGTAATAATCGATCAAAAATAATCCAATGATAAAACTTGTAACATATATTGGCCAATGATAAAACTTTCCATCTAGATAATCCAATGGCTTTCCAGATTTTGTCAGATAGAAAGCAATTATAATAGCAGATGCATTATTAGCAAAATGGGCTAATATCGGTAACCATATGCTCTTTCCCCAAAAATATAGGTAACCACAAAGGGCTCCTATTAACATTCTTGGAAGAAAACCGAAAAATTGTAAATGTATTGCACTAAAAATAAAGGCGGTTAACCAAATCGCTATATGTATTTTCCCCGTCCATTTCCAAACAATATTTTGCAAACAGCCTCTAAATAACAATTCTTCCCCTACAGCAGCAAGTACACCAATCATAAAAAGATTTGTGAGCAACCCGCCAATAGTGTCCCTTGTAAGCAAGGCTTTGGTTAGAACGGCCATTTCTTCCTCTTTTTCTCTCATCCACTCTTCCACACCCTTAAGATAGGAGGGTAGTTCCATTTGTTCATTAAGATATACAGTAAACTCAAAAAAAGGCGCACTAAATATCATAATCAAAATAACCAACAGAAATAAACCTGATCTATTTGGTAATGAACAATCAAAATACGATCTACGGTTTTTCTCAATTCTGTTTAGTAATACTGCCGGTATTATAAAAGTTCCAATTGCAGAAAAAATTTGCGATAAACTGATAAAATTTAACTCTTTCGCTCCTAACTTATCAAAGTTACCGGTGCCTATCTTTAACACCTCCACACCATATACCAGAATACCTAGTCCCAAACCAATGAAGCTAAAAAGCAATGCAGATAATAAAACGATAAGCAAGAGATATATTAACGAAACACCTGGGTGATTATCAGACGGATTATAAGGATTTCCTTTCAAAATTTTGTATTTTTGCGATTTAATTGAAACTAATTTTGGGTTGAATATAGGCAATGTCCATTAAGATAGGAAAAAATATTGATCTAGGACCGTTTCCGCTTTTGTTAGCACCAATGGAAGACGTCAGTGATCCACCTTTTCGTTACGTCTGCAAACAAAACGGTGCGGATATGATGTATACAGAATTCATCTCTTCCGAGGGATTAATAAGAGACGCGGCAAAAAGTAGACAAAAGCTAGATATTTTTGAATACGAACGTCCCATTGGGATCCAAATATTTGGCAGCGATATCGACAGCATGCGTCAAGCTACCGAAATAGCATCGCTTGCCGAACCAGACTTAATTGATATAAACTACGGATGCCCTGTAAAAAATGTTGCCTGTAGAGGAGCTGGAGCTAGCTTACTACAAGATATCGACAAAATGGTCCATATGACCGAAGCAGTGGTAAAGGCCACCCACCTACCGGTTACCGTCAAAACCAGATTAGGATGGGATGATCATACCAAAAATATATACGAAGTAGCTGAACGCTTACAGGATGTGGGTATTCATGCCCTGAGCATTCATGGGAGAACACGGTCACAAATGTATAAAGGACAAGCAGACTGGCATTTGATAAAGCAAGTAAAAAGAAATCCCCGTATACATATTCCTATTTTTGGTAACGGTGACGTGGATAGTGTTGAAAAAGCGGCAAACTGGCGCCTAACATATGAAGTTGATGGAATAATGATTGGTCGTGCTTCTATTGGCTATCCCTGGATTTTCAGAGAAATCAAACATTTTTTCCAAACCGGAGAATACCTTCCAGGACCAACTATAGAAGAAAGGGTCGCTGTTTGTCGTACCCATTTTCAAAAATCAATAGAATGGAAAGGAGAAAAAACCGGCATATTTGAGATGAGAAGACATTATGCCAATTATTTTAAAGGAATTCCTCATTTTAAAGACTATCGAATGAAATTAGTCTCCTTACAAGATGTTAAAGAAATAAATGAAGTATTGGATGAAATAGCCTATAATTTTCTATCCGTGGAAATCGCTTAAATAAATATTTAATCATTCATTATTTCTATTTTATTCCATCATTTCCTATCTTGCCGGAAATTCTTTTGATTATGGTTACAGAGATTACCGAAGGAGTCAAGGTTTCGGTAGAGGCGGTATACCAACCCGAATACTCTAATCCTGAAAACGAACACTTCATGTTTGCCTATAAGATCACTATTGAAAATATGGGTAATTACAGTGTACAATTGCTGAGAAGACACTGGTTCATCTTTGATTCAACCGGCACCCATAGGGAAGTGGAAGGGGAAGGAGTTGTAGGTCAACAACCTATTATTGCACCTGGGCAACAATACGAATACGTTTCAGGATGCAATCTTAAAAGTGATATGGGAAGTATGGCGGGTAGTTATCAAATGCTAAAAGAAATTGATGGATCCTTATTTGATGTAGCCATTCCCAAATTCAATTTAATGCCTGATCATAAGCTTAATTAAAACCAAGCCGCTTTTTTTAGCTTAGCCTTTTCTTTTTTACACCTTTATTATTATCATTACCCAGCTTACTTTCTCCTTATAATATATTTAACCTTATAACATACGCCTGTTTATCTTACCTTAAGCGTAAATAGTTAAAAGTAATTTGACATATATAGCCTAAAAATAGATACACATCGGTCATTAAGAAATGACACTTAGGTGTAATGAATGCTCCGTAATGTTCAGAATATTACTTATTTTTGCAATAATTTTAGCATAATACCGTATATATGACAGCGTTGATCTATGGGGCAAGTGGGCTAGTAGGAGGGTATCTACTCACCTATTTAATTGAAAGTGTTGATTTTCAAAAAGTTATATTATACACTCGCAAGAAAATAGCTATTAATTCCCCTAAAATAGAGCAAATTATAGATGGGATGGAAGCGCTTAAATTGCACCAAAAAGAATTGATAGCTGATCATATTTTTTGTTGTTTAGGAACAACAAAAAACAAAACGCCGGACAAAGATGAATATTATAAAATCGATCACGATTTTCCTTTAATGGCAGCAGCAATCGGATTGGAGAACGGTACTAAACATTTTCATTTAGTGTCAGCCCTTGGGGCCGACCAACATTCAATGATATTTTACAATAAAACAAAAGGTGAACTCGAGAGAGATATAAAATTATTGCCCTTCCAAAGTATAAATATCTATCAACCCTCTTTATTAACTGGTAGCAGAAAAGAGAAAAGGAATGTAGAAGAGATAACAGAAAAAATCTTCTATTTCATAAATCCATTACTTGTAGGATCGTTAAAAAAATATAGAAGTATTTCTGCTAAAACTGTTGCAGCTGCGATGTTTAATCAAGCATTAAACAATAACCAAGGGTTGCACATATTCAAGTCAGACGAAATTAAAGAAATTGCGTGAGTATATTATCAACAGAGCAAATAGGACATACGTTCGGCGATAAATGGTTATTTAAAAACCTTACATTCGGTTTACAGAAAGGAGATAGAACAGCACTGGTAGGTGTCAATGGCACGGGCAAATCTACGCTCTTAAAAATACTCGCTGGAAAAATTATACCTTTAGAAGGAAAAACAGTATCTACCCGAGATATCAAAATAGGGTATCTGGAGCAAGAACCTGATTTTACTGCCTTAGAAAAAATAGAAGATTTCATTTATAGCTTAGATAATGAAACTCAGCAACTAATAAAACAGTATGAGGCGCTGATTGATACGCCAAATCACGACCAACACTTGCTCACCAGACTCATAGAAGAACTAACGGTAAAGGATGCCTGGTCTTATGAAGACAGCATAAAAATTATCTTAAATAGGTTAGGTATCACCGATTTAAAACAATCGATCAAAAGTTTATCTGGTGGGCAGCGAAAGAGACTGTCACTAGCTAAGCTGCTGATAGATGATCCTGATATCTATATACTAGATGAACCTACCAATCACCTAGATCTGGAAACAATAGAGTGGTTGGAGAAAATACTAACAGTCGGTCAAAAAACACTTTTACTCGTTACACACGACCGTTACTTTCTAGATAATATCTGTACGGAAATAAAAGAGCTGCACAACGCTCAATTATATAGTTATAAAGGTAACTATAGCAATTTCCTGGAGAAAAAAGCCGAACGTGAAGCAAGTGACGCTTCCACCCTAGAGAAAAACAAAAACCTTCTTCGCAAAGAATTAGAATGGATGAGAAGGCAACCACAAGCAAGGGGCACAAAATCGAAGTCCAGGATAAATGCTTTTTATGACTTAGAAGAAAAAACAAAAAACAACAATAACCGAGAAACCATCGAACTCAGTGTGAAAATGAGTAGGCAAGGCGGAAAAATTTTAGAATTAACAGATGTATCCGTATCATTTGGAGAAAAAAAAATTATTAATAACTTTTCCTATACTTTCAAAAAAGGTGATAGGATAGGCTTGGCCGGAAAAAATGGAAGTGGAAAATCAACTTTCCTAAACTTAATAACCAAAGCACTATCTCCTATAGAAGGCACGATAACCGTGGGCGAGACTACTGTTTACGGTTATTACAAACAAGGCGGTCTTTCCTTCTCTAATAATGAACGCGTAATAGATATCGTAAAAAATGTAGCCGAATATATTACAATGGATAACGGCGATACTATTACTGCTTCTCAACTATTAACACATTTTCTTTTTCCGCCAGAAAAGCAATTTGGTTTCGTTGAAAAGTTAAGCGGGGGAGAGAAAAAAAGATTGCAGCTCATGCGTATTCTCATGCAAAACCCGAATTTTCTCATTCTTGACGAACCAACGAACGATTTAGATATCGATACCCTCAACGTACTCGAATCTTTTTTAACCAATTTTTCTGGCGTGCTTATTTTGGTTTCGCATGATAGATATTTAATTGATCGATTAACAGATCAATTATTTATTTTTGATTCAGGTAATATTACCATATATAATGGAAACTACACTGATTTTAAAGCAGAAGAACGTTTATCATCAAAAGAGAAAAAGATACAAGAATCAAAAAAAACAATCCAAATAAAGCAACAAGAAACTGCGAGGAGGAAAATATCCTATAAAGAGCGAAAAGAATTCGAAAATCTTGATCAGGAAATAACCTCATTAGAGAAAAAAATTAAAATAAAAACCGATGAGTTAAAAAAAACCACTCATCATGAAGAGCTTTCAAAGCTAGCCACAACAATTGAGTTTTTAAATAGAGAGTTAGAGATAAAAAGTGAACGCTGGCTAGAATTAGGTGAATTAATTTGATAAAATAAACGTTCCACGTGAAACTTTAGCTATTAAGTTTCACGTGGAACTCAAATAGATATGTTTCCAAAATACGATATCATAATAGTAGGAGCAGGGCACGCAGGTTGTGAGGCAGCCGCAGCCGCAGCTAATTTAGGTTCAAAAGTACTACTCATAACGATGAACATGGGTACTATTGCACAAATGAGCTGCAACCCGGCGATGGGAGGTGTTGCTAAAGGTCAAATCGTGCGGGAAATTGATGCATTAGGGGGTTACTCTGGTATTATAGCAGATAAAACAACCATCCAATTTCGGATGCTTAACCTGTCAAAGGGTCCAGCCATGTGGAGTCCACGTACGCAAAACGATCGTATGCGCTTTGCTGAAGAATGGCGGTTACAATTGGAAAATATAGAAAATATTGATATATGGCAAGATACTGTTAAAGAAATTATTGTTAAAAAAGGTCAGGCTAAAGGGGTAGTAACTTCCTTGGGTATAACCATAATATGTGAAGCTGTTATATTAACCAATGGCACCTTTCTAAACGGTACCATACATATCGGTGAGAAAAAATTCGGCGGAGGCAGAACAGGTGAGAAAGCTGCTACCGGATTAACAGAACAACTCGTGAGTATCGGTTTTGAGTCAGGAAGAATGAAAACTGGAACACCGCCGCGTGTCGATGGCAGAAGTTTAGATTATACCAAAATGGAGGAGCAATGGGGGGATAAAAAAAGAGGTAAATTCTCTTTTCGAAATGTAAAAATACCTACAGAACAACGATGCTGTTGGATCACTTATACCAATCAAGATGTACACGAAACACTGAAAGAAGGTTTTGAAAAATCGCCTATGTTCACCGGCCGTATCAAAGGTTTGGGACCAAGATATTGCCCTTCTATTGAAGATAAGATAAATAGATTTGCCGAAAGAGATCGACATCAGATATTTGTAGAGCCCGAGGGCTGGAAAACATGTGAAATTTACGTAAACGGCTTTTCAACATCGCTACCAGAAGACGTACAATATAAAGCGTTAACCAAAATTCCCGGTTTTGAAAATGCTAAAATGTTCCGTCCAGGTTATGCAATCGAATATGATTATTTTCCACCTATGCAGTTAGATGCAACGCTTGAAACAAAACTAGTTAAAAATCTATTTTTTGCCGGCCAAATCAACGGTACAACAGGTTATGAAGAAGCTGCCAGTCAAGGGTTAATCGCGGGAATAAATGCTCATCAATCAATCAATAATCTACATGAACTCATTTTAAAAAGATCTGAATCCTATATAGGCGTGTTGATTGATGATTTAATAACAAAGGGTACCGAAGAACCTTATCGGATGTTTACTTCTAGGGCAGAACACCGATTACTTCTAAGACAAGATAACGCCGATGCCCGGCTTACACCAATTGCGCATCGTCTAGGATTGGTAACTGATAATGTTCTCGAAAAAGTTACTAATAAAGTAAACCAATCAGATGAGCTTGTTAATTACCTGAGAAAAACGTCTATCAATGCAAAAGACATGAATATAATTTTAAGCGATTTAAATTCCAGTCCACTTACGCAAAATATAAAAATGTTCAATGTTCTTACTCGCCCACAAGTAAGCATTTTTGATCTAGCACGTTCAAGTCAGACATTCCAATCGATATTATCAAAATATGATCAAGAAGTAATCGAACAGGCAGAAATCAAAGTAAAATATGATAGCTACTTTGAGAAAGAAATAGAAATAGTTAACAAAATGAAAAAGATGGAAGACAAAGAAATCAACCCATCATTTGACTATACTACACTAGTATCGCTATCAAAAGAGGCAAGAGAAAAACTAATCAAGATAAAGCCACGTACCTTAGGCCAAGCATCTAGAATTTCCGGTGTATCACCGGCAGATGTAAGTGTACTAATGGTGCATATGTCATAATTTTTTTATAAAAACTTATAAATCAACTAGTTAACTAAAATAAATAATACTGTAAAATAATCAATTCTGAGCCATTATTTTAGAAATTCCGATGCGTTTATCCAAAAAACTAAAAAATCTTTCAGAAGGCGCTAAAATAGCCTTAAAATTAAAATGGCTCATTTTGGTTTTATTTATAGGCCTTACACTATTCAATACACATTGCGCAAGCGTACAGCAACCTATGGGTGGACCCAAAGATAGTATCCCACCAAAAATATTAAGTGAATCTCCAACTAACCTCACCAGAAACTTTGAAGAAGAAGAGATTGTTATTGAATTTGACGAGTATATAAAATTACAGAATGAATTCAAAGAAATAAGTATAACACCAGACATGGATAAACTTCCAACCTATAAGGTTAGAAAGCGATCCTTGATCATTACCTTACCGGATTCGTTAGAAGAGAAAACAACCTACACCATAAATTTCGGCAAAGCTATAGGCGACTATAACGAAGGAAATCCATTATTAAATTACAGCTACGTTTTTGCAACCGGAGATGAAATAGATTCACTAAATGTCTCGGGAAATGTTACCAATGCGCTGAGTTTAGAAAAAGAAGAAGAAGCTACTGTTTTACTTATTCCCACGCGTCAAGATTCGATATTTGGAAAACGCAAGGCTAATATATTCACACTTACAGATTCTTCAGGTAATTTTAACCTAAAAAATCTTAAAGAAGATACCTACAGAATCTATGCACTAAAAGAACAAAATGGCGATAGAATCTATAATTCAGATGATGAAGAAATAGGTTTTTTAATAGACTCCTTTCATTTAAATAAAGACACCAACAATATTAAGCTTACCGTTTCCAAAGCCATTCCTCCAAAATTCAGATTGGTAGACAGAAAAATTGAAAAAAATGGCACGATTACCTTCTCCTTTAATAAACCCCTTGATAATCCAGATATCAGAATCGTAAAACCAGAAGATCTGAATGAGAACAAACTAATATCCTACTCGTCGAAAAAAGACAGCGCTACCATGTGGTTGTCAGAATTAACTTTCGATTCCTTAAAGGTTCAATTTTACGACCATAACGAACTACTCGATTCTGTAAATATAAGAAGAAGTAGAAACGAAAAATATGATAGGGACCTCATTATTACAGATAATCTCAACGGACAAAAAGTAAATAAGATTAAACATATCATACTGCAAAGCACTGCACCTATAAAATCTGTAAACAAGCAGAACATTGTACTTACCGAGGATTCTATTGCCAGAAAGAACTTCCAACTGACTGCAGACACCAACGACAACAAAAAATACATTTTAAGGTACAATTGGAGAGCCAAAAGAAACTACGAATTAGTACTAAAAGAAGATGCATTTCAAGGTTATTTCGGAGAGAAATCAAAAGATGTAACAAGAAAATTCACATTGGATGAAACAGAAAATTTCGGAGACATCATCCTTCAAGTTAATGTTCCAGATACTATAGGAAATCAATATCTTATACAAATAACTAACGATAAAAAAGACAGAATATTTGAATCAAGAGCTGTAAGGAAATCTGAAAGGCTAATATTCAAACAATTTCCCGGGGGAAAATATCTCATCCGTGCTGTTTATGATAAGAACAAAAATAACAAATGGGATCCTGTAAACGTAGAAAAACGAACACTTCCAGAAATTATATGGTATCACGAAAAAATCATTACCGTACGCCCCAATTGGGAACAGGAAGAACCAATTGATATACCTCCTTTAGATGACAACTGATAATTAATGTCTTCAATTGATTAATTATCTTCAAACCAGGATGCATACATAACATAATTGTGCGGTAACTTATCTAACATAAGTCTTTGCTCTTCATTAATAGGTTTAATCTTCTTCGCGGGGATACCAGCATATAAATAACCACTTTCACACACCATATTCTCCAGTACTACCGCACCAGCAGCAATTATTACATACTCCTCAACAACCGCTCGGTCCATCACTATGGAACCCATCCCTACCAGACAATGGTCTTTTAATACGCAACCGTGTACCAAAGCATTATGCCCTATATTCACATAATTACCTATATCAGTGCCGTTTCGTTTATAAGTACCATGTATAACTACACCGTCCTGAATGTTCGTATAATTACCAATCCTTATGTAATTAACATCTCCTCGTATCACCGCATGAAACCAAATAGAACATGATTTTCCGATGCTAACATCGCCAACAATGGTTGCATTTTCCGTTAAAAAACAATCCTCTGCAATTACTGGTGTCTTACCTAATACCGACTTAATCAAGGCCATAAATTTAATATTTTAAAATATAGTATCGTCGATTCGTTCCGCGTGAATAGGGTAATCAGTTGTATAATGCAATCCCCGACTCTCCTTTCTTTCCATTGCAGACTTAATAACAATGTAAGAAACCTGAATGATATTACGTAATTCACAAAGTTTTACCGATAACTTGGTATTTTTATAAAACTCCTCTGTTTCTTCATATAACAATTTAAGTCGCCTCATCGCCCGTTCCAAACGAAAATCAGAACGCACGATACCTACATAATCGCTCATTATTTTTTGAGTTTCCCGTAAGTTATGGGTAACTAAAATATCTTCATTAGACAAATGTGTGTCGGTATCATCCCAATCAGGTATGCTAGCAGGCATAGTAATAGCAACAAATTTATCCACAGCATGTCTAAAAATCCGATGAGCGAAGATCAAAGCTTCAAGTAATGAGTTGGATGCCAACCTATTAGCACCGTGCAAACCCGTTGAAGAGCATTCACCACACGCGTAAAGATTTTTAATAGACGATTGCCCATATTCATCAACTAAGATACCTCCACAGAGATAATGCGCGGCGGGTGTCACCGGTATATAATCACGAGTAAGATCTATTCCTACGCTTAAGCATTTTGCATAAATATTAGGAAAATGACTTAAAAGCTCCGCTCGGTTCTTATGCGTAATATCCAGGTAAACAAAATCATCACCCGATTTCTTCATTTCATTATCAATTGCCCTCGCCACAATATCCCGAGGTGCCAACGAGCCTCTTTCATCATACTCCTGCATAAACTCCTCACCGGATTTTCTCCTTAGCACTGCGCCAAAACCCCGTAGTGCCTCTGATATTAAGAACGAGGGATATTCACCTGGATTATATAAAGAGGTAGGATGAAACTGAATAAACTCCATATTCCTAACCTTTCCTTTAGCACGGTATACCATAGCAATACCATCACCTGTAGCAATCACCGGATTTGTAGTTGATGAATAAATATGTCCAGCACCACCTGCAGCCATTACGGTAATCTTACTGGTAATCTTCTCCACTACATTCGTTTCCGTATTAAATGCATAAATACCGTAGCAGGTAATATCGTCACTATGCTTATTAACAAAAGCTCCCAGATGATGTTGAGTAATCAAATCCACCGCAAAATAATGAGTTAATATCTTTATGTTGGAAGATTTATGTACCTGCTCTAACAATGCGCGCTCTATTTCAAACCCCGTAACATCCTTATAATGTAATATTCTATGGGCAGAGTGGCCACCCTCTTTGGCGAGATCATAACTTCCTTCCTTTATCTCGTCGAAATTCGTACCGTACCCAATAATTTCCCTAATTCTCTCTGGTCCTTCCTTTACAACGATTTCCACAATTCGTTCATCACACAATCCATCTCCAGCTATCAGAGTATCAGCTATATGCTTCTCAAAGCTATCAGACTTATCCACAACTACTGCTACACCACCTTGTGCATACTTTGTGTTTGATTCATCTTCATTTGATTTTGTAACTATCAGAACCTTACCATATTCAGCAGCCTTAAGAGCAAAACTTAGGCCTGCAATACCAGAACCTATCACCAAGAAATCAACATCCGTCATCTTGAAAAAATTATCATAATAAATTGTCCACCGAAATGGTGGAAAACCATGTTAAAGATGTGGATTTTTTTGTAAAATAACAGTGGAATAAAAAGTATAAATAGTTAAAAAGTATATCTCTACACATTTTAACCTTTTTTATTAGTAATTTCTAAGTCACTACTAAGTCAGTTTTCAACTATCAAATAGAAAAAAAATGCTGACAATAAAATATGGAAAAAGAAATCCTCGTAAAATCTCGCATTTGTAAATCAGCCATTTAACATTCATTTTATGTTAAAAAAATGTTAATAAATTAGAGATATCCAAAATCACAATATCTGGATAAGAAAATTTGCCAACAATACTAACACACTAATAAACGATAAAAGCTTTTATATAAAAAGATTATTGTTTTTAGTTATACTGTGCAAAACCAAAGGAAAACCCATTTCAAATACTTTGCGTACTTTTGTAATTGATATTTAAGCTCAGGTAGAACAATGGAAATATATACCGAACAACTAAATGCTAAAGGATTTATAGACGAAGCGATTGATCCGAGGTTAGATTTAGTAGAAGAAATTAACAGATTAAAAAGGGAAAAAAATGCAGTAATCCTGGCACATTATTACCAAGAATCTGAAATACAAGATATTGCAGATTATATTGGCGATAGTTTAGGGCTTTCCCAGGAAGCAGCTAAGACTGACGCTTCAATCATAGTATTTGCCGGAGTACATTTCATGGCCGAGACAGCGAAGATATTGTCTCCTTCAAAAAAAGTGCTCTTACCTGATCTGAAAGCAGGTTGTTCATTATCTGATAGCTGTCCACCACATTTATTTGCGAAGTTTAAGGAGCAGCACCCAGATCATCTTGTTATTACCTATGTCAATTGTACAGCCGAACTCAAAGCATTAAGTGACATTGTTTGTACCTCATCTAATGCCGTTCAAATTGTGGAGAGTTTACCTAAGGATCAAAAAATTATTTTTGGACCTGACAAAAATCTCGGCGATTATGTAAAAAAGAAAACGGGGAGAGATCTTGTTTTATGGAACGGTGCTTGTATGGTTCATGAAATTTTTTCTCAGGAAAAGATTGATAAATTAAGAAGGAAGCATCCTGAAGCTAAATTTATCGCTCATCCGGAATGTGAGGAACACTTACTGCGCGAAGCAGATTTTATAGGATCTACTACCGGCTTGCTAAAATATACCATAAACAATGAGGCAAATACTTTTATTGTTGCTACAGAAAGCGGTATCATACATCAGATGCAGAAAGCTAATCCCAGTAAAACCTTTATACCAGCACCTCCTAACAATGCCTGTGCATGTAATGATTGTCCGCATATGAAGCTCAATACGCTTGAGAAATTATATAATGCGATGAAATACGAGCTACCTGAGATCGATTTGTCGGGAGATGTGATCGAACGAGCACGCAAACCCATTGAACGGATGCTGGATATCTCTGCCAAATTAGGTTTATAAACCAATTTTAAATTTTTATATGTTTGATAATAAGGAGAATACAAGCTTAGATAAACTAGGTGAATTTGGTTTAATAGATTTAATAACAAAATCTGTAGAAATAAAAGAACCATCAACTGTTAAGGGAATTGGTGATGATGCGGCGGTTATTAACCATACTGATAAACGGGTACTGGTATCTACTGACTTGCTACTGGAGGGTATACATTTTGATCTACGTTATGTACCACTTAAACATTTGGGTTACAAGGCTGTGCAGGTAAATTTAAGCGATATCTATGCTATGAATGGTATAGCTACTCAAATAACTTTTTCAATAGGGTTATCAAGTAAATTTCCGCTGGAGGCCGTTGAGGAAATTTATGCCGGAGCTATATTGGCCTGTAAAAAATATCATGTGGATTTAATTGGTGGTGATACTTCTGCTTCTAAGCAGGGATTAGTGATTAGTGTAACCAGTTTAGGCCATGCGCTTGCAGAGGACATTACCTATAGAAATGGTGCCCAAGAAGGTGATCTTATTTGTGTTTCTGGAGATTTAGGAGGTGCGTATGTGGGGCTGCAATTGTTGGAAAGGGAAAAACAGATATTTTTAGAGAATCCAAATATACAACCTGATTTAGAGGGGAAGGATTATATTGTAGAACGTCAATTAAAACCCGAGGCTCGCTTAGATATCGTAAAATTGTTGCAAGACATTGCTGTACGACCAACCGCTATGATCGATATTTCGGATGGGTTAGCTTCAGATATTTTACACATCTGTAAACAATCAAATAAGGGCTGCAAGTTGTATGAAGATAAAATTCCCATTGATCAGATGACCTATGATACGGCACGAGAGTTCGGATTAGACCCAACGGTTTGCGCTTTAAATGGCGGGGAAGATTATGAGTTATTGTTCACTATAAAACAAGCAGATTACGATAAAATAAAGGGCGACGTAGATATCACGGTTATCGGGCATATTACAGCAGAGTCAGAGGGGCATCACTTGATTACGAAAGCCGGAAATATGCACCAAATCAAAGCGCAGGGATGGAATGCTTTTGGTTAAGCTTTGCAATTCTTGTTTAGGAATAATAGCTACCATTTATTACACTATTTTACAGAGGATTAAGCAGTTTCACGTGAAACTGCTTAATCCTCTGTAAATTCTTCTTCATCAAATAAATTGATATCAATCTGTTTACTTGTTTTAGCTCCCAGCTTTTTAAGTTTTTCTACTTTAGATATCACACTTCCTTTACCGGTTTCAAGCTTTTTACGGGCGTCTTCATGGGTTCTGGCTAATAAAGTAATTTGTCTATCTATTTTATCCATATCTGCTGTAAAACCTACAAACTTATCGTATAAAGCGCCGGCCTCACGAGCTATTTCCAGTACATTACGTGTTTGTCTTTCCTGCTTCCAAATGCTTGCAATGGTACGAAGAGTAGCTAATAAGGTAGAGGGGCTCACAATAACAACCCTTTTATCCCATGCCTCACTAAAAAGCTCCGTATCATATGTAACGGACATACTGAATGCTGACTCGATAGGCATAAAAAGCAAAACAAAATCTGGCGATGTTATTTTATAAAGATCTTGGTAATTCTTACGGGAAAGTTCGGTCACATGATTTTTAACAGAAGTTACGTGTTGTTTAGCAAACATCTCTTTTTCTTCATCATTTTCGGCATTTATCCATCTTTCGTACGCTACCAAAGATACTTTAGCATCAACCACTAGGTGTTTATCTTCCGGTAGATCAATAATGGCGTCAGGCTGTAATCTTTTACCATCTTCATTATTATAACTTACCTGTAATCGGTATTCACTATCTTTAGTCAAACCAGATCTTTCCAGTACACGCTCTAATATAACTTCTCCCCAATTACCCTGTTTCTTTTGATCTCCTTTAAGTGCTTTGGCTAAGTTGGTAGCCTCATTTTTTATTAGTTTACTCTGCTCCATCAACTGGATAACAACGCCCCTTAAGGAATTGCGTTCAGCAGCTTCATGGTTATACGTTTTCTCCACCTTTTCTTCGAAAGTTTTTATATTCTCTTTTAGAGGATCGAGTAGCTGGTTGATAGTTTTATGGTTCGTTTCTGAAAACTTGGTTGTCTTTTCGTCTAATATTTTATTAGCAATCAATTCGAATTCTTTATTGAGTTGACTTTTTATATTGGCCATTTCCACTTTTTGCTCTTCTATTTTATCCTTTTGCGATTCAAAGTAAGCGTTCATACTTTCCATCGTACGCTCGGCGCTGGCAACTTTTTCGCGTTCGGCGCGCAATTCTTGTATTAGACGTTCGTTTTCCGTACGGTAGCTATCTGCCTTCTGTTCTGCTTTCGCCAGTTTTATAAGTAATTCATCCCGTTGTTCATGATCTTGTTGTGATGGAATATCGTTGAGCGATTGATTGGTACGTTTGGTAAAATAGTATAAGATGAATATCAAAGCAATGAGTAAGATAACAATCAATAGGTTTTCCATAAGGTATATCGTGATTTTTTACAAAGGTAGCTAGAAAAAGAGAATCATTTTATGTCTTACTTATATTTCTTCAAGGATAGATTGGCCAGAACTTAAGTCGCCATTTGTCCATTCCCAGCTTTCATGCAATCTTAATTTTCCGGAAGGGAGTAACTCTGGTTTGGATATACATTTACCCGTTCTTAGTTGATAGTCTTTATTTATTTGATGATAAACCATATTCAATACACCCTCTTCAGTAACAATGGCCATTAAATGACCGGATAGAATATTTACGCTTTTATATTCGGCGGTTAACATATTACCTACTTGTTTATAGTGAAAAATAGTATCTCCCGTGGTTTCCCCGTTCTCGGTATTAGCAACAGGTCTAAAACGTCTATTATGGTAATTTATCATGCTTATCAATTTATTTTAACTGACAAATTATCAGTTGTTTAAAGCTTGTTAACGAAAAATTGACAGTAGAATAGCTGGTGTTTAATGTTATTCTAATACATTAAGTGTAAATTTCTGCAAAATATATAAAAATTAAGTAAATTTATACATCGGAGCGTACAGAGCGGGTAATCGGTATGCGGTTTGATATAGGTAAAGAAAGAGAATTTAAAATTTAGTATATGCTAGGAGTAGAATATTTGTTGTTGATTGGTATCGCAATCGTTAGTTTCATAGTGCAATGGCGTTTTAAAAGTAGGTTCAAAGAGCACTCAGAAACACCATTAAGCAGTGGGATGTCGGGTAAGGAAATAGCTGAGAAAATGTTGCATGATAATAATATTTATGATGTACGTGTTGTATCGGTAGAAGGAAGGTTAACAGATCATTATAATCCAGCCGATAAAACAGTCAATCTGAGTCCAGAAGTATATGGAGGTAGGAGCGTGGCATCTGCAGCAGTAGCAGCTCACGAGTGTGGTCACGCGGTACAGCATGCACGGGCCTACTCATGGCTTCAGTTCAGATCTGCTATGGTGCCTATTGTGAATGTGGCATCAACGTTAACTTCGTGGACGTTGATGATAGGTGTGATGTTAGCAATTTTTTCTGGTAATATCTATATATTGGCTATTGGTGTAGCCGCATTAGCATTGGTAACCTTATTCAGTTTTGTCACCTTACCAGTAGAATTTGATGCATCAAACAGAGCATTAGCGTGGTTAGAAACAAATAAAGGAATTATGGCTACGAGAGTAGAGCATGATGGGGCGAAGAATGCGTTATGGTGGGCTGCAATGACTTATGTAGTCGCCGCTTTATCATCTTTGGCAACCTTAGTATACTATGCGAGTATTTTATTACGCTCGCGCGACTAATAATGTTTAAACCAATAAAAAAGGGTTACATTTAAATATGTAGCCCTTTTTTATTGCCAATCCCTTTTTAAAAGATATTCATTTTCTTTTGCTGTCATCAGTGTTTTATCACTATCAGTTTTATCTAAATATCCACATAAATGTAATATACCATGAATAATAACGCGATGCAATTCATCGCTAGGTAAAGCACCAAATTGGAGGGCGTTATCCTCTACACGCTCTGTACTAATGAAAATATCTCCTGCTACTATATGATCGTCTTCACTATTATCAAAGGTAATAATGTCCGTATAGGTGTCGTGATCGAGGTATTCCAAGTTTATCTTATGGAGGTATTCGTCACTGCAAAAAATGAAATTTATCTCACCAGGTTTGAATTTTTCTGACCGAATGGTATTAATAATCCATTTTCGTAGGGCTACTTTGTTTTTCAATGAATAGCTGATATCCTCTAAAAAAAAATTTATCGTAGTAACAGGCATCTGTGTATTGTCGTTTGAGGCAAAGATACGATGCCATTTGATAGAAACATAAATTCAGGTTAATCAATTTCGTGGTGGCAATTCGCCCTTTTCATACCCTATTTACCTGCTATCCTTATAAAAAATAGAAGATGAAAGGTATAAAGAACTTATCTTGATTTTACTAAGATACACAAGTTGACCGTTTTTTTACCGTAAACTAACCGTAAATTGGCCGTATATTTTACGGTAAATTTACGATTAGTTTACGATCAATTTACGGTAAAATTGACTATTTATATGAATTTTTTACAAGTTCTTTCTATAATCTTTCTGTATTCTTTTTTGAAAATATGGCAGATCTATGGATACTTATTGATCGAAGAAAACGCTATCAAGGCGTAGTTTTATATCGGTAGTGCGGTATTTGACGCTAGCTAAAAAGTATAAAAATTGCGAATAAATAGAATTTTATCTAAGTTTGTCGTCCAATAATTAACGGGATGTAGCGTAGCCCGGTATCGCGCCAGCATGGGGTGCTGGAGGTCGTCGGTTCAAATCCGGCCATCCCGACAATACAAATGTTAGGCCTTGGCCTTATCAAAAGAAACAGGAACGATATCAAACTTGCTTGATATCGTTCCTGTTTCTTTTGATAGATACTTGTGAAGAAAGTTACATTTGTATTGTCCCTCCCCACTTAAGGCTGGCTGTTACACCTATATATACCTGTATGTGATGTGGGCAATTCAGTTATTATAAAAATGCAAAAACCGCTCTGGAGAAAGCAAAGATTTATTTTTTAAGACTAATGGCAATACCAGAATTACTTGACTTATCTATGATAGTTTCGTAATGGCGTTGATTTTTAATAAATTCCATATATTCCCGGATACCGCTTATATTTTGTAATACATTATGTGCGGTAAATCGACCACCTTTCTTAAGTTTTGGGTCTATATCCTTAAAATATTGAATGTACCAATCTTTATCCGCATCTGAAAAAATGAAATCGAACGGGCCTTTAAGATCCTTTACGAGTTGATGGGCATCTCCAAGCTTGAAATCTACATAATCTGCTAAGCCTAATGACGTTAAATTCTTTATAGCTTCTTGCTGCCTATCCTCGTCAAGTTCAATAGTGATCATCTTACCTCCGGTCTTACTAAGTGCCCAAGCTATCCAAATTGTCGAGTGTCCGGTAGAGGTGCCAATTTCCAGTGCCGACTGATAATTATTATTTACAATTAAATCATGTAATACCTGGCCGTCCTCATAGGGAACATTGAGGTTCTGCCATTGCTGTTCATTTGCTTTTAAAAATTTAAGGACACGTTCATCAAGCTTTTCCTGTTTTGTACCCTGAGCAGCACATCCGGTTATCACACTTAAGAATAGAAAAAGCATTAAAATTGGTTTTATTGAAGAAATAGTTTTCATGATAGTTGAAATTAACCTGATAAAGGAAAAATGAAGATTATACACTACAGATTGCTGGGTAATTTTCACATTTTCTTAGTATAAAACATTTATATCTTTTAATATGTTTTATTGTGCTAACCATTTCCAAAAAGCGCTGTATGCTGCTCTGAATAGGGTATATTTTTATATACAAAAGCAATAGTTTGACGTGCAGTTCGAAATGCATTTAATTAATTTTGGTTTTACATTTTCTAGCTTCGCTATGTACGTTGAAATATGGTCTGCGCAAACCATGGTCCAATTTGCCAGAATAATTTGATTTGCATTTGAAATATTCCATAAAGTTATACCTTAGTTTGGTATTGTTAAGAATTTTACCTTTAGATTTATGGTTCATACTTAAAAATATGTCTAATTATTCTCTTAAGTTACCCGTTAAAGGAAATGGTTTTGAAAAACAAATTTACCGCAATTATCGATAAAATAGGGATCAACCCCTTTGTATTTGTACCGGAAGAGAATCTAGAATTACTTCTTAAAAAGATGGGGAAACATAAAGGTAAGATTCCTGTCCGTCTCCATATAGATGGACAGGAATTTACCCAAACACTGGTAAAATATGCCGGATACTGGCGCCTCTATGTAAACGGACCTATGTTGAAGGCAACAAGCAAGAAAGTTGGTGATTCAGCAATATTTGAGCTATATTTTGATGAGAGTGATCGAAGTATTACACCCCATCCGAAATTGCAATTGGCGCTCGAAAAATATCCGATGGCGAAAAGCATATTCGATAGCTTAAGACCTTCCTTACGTCTGGAAATTATTAAGTATATTTCTTATTTGAAAACTGAAGAAAGCGTTGACCGAAATGTAGCACGAGTTATTCGCTTTCTTCTTGGTCAAGACAAATTCCTTGGAAGGGAAAGACCCTAATTAGATGATTTCAACTTCTTCAGGCACAAGAAAAGTATAGTACAACCAATCAGTGTTTTTACAGCATGTTTAAAATCTGGGGGTGTGTATAGATAGTCACCTTCCGTAAAGGTTAAACCCTCAATAATAGCTTCTCCTTCCAAAATAAATAATTCTTCCCCTGCGGGATGGTTATGGTAGGGATAACTTGCACCAGCTTCAAATTTAAGTAATATTGTTTTGGAGCGTTTGGTAGAATTATCGTACCGGAGGGACTTTACATAGATGCCGCTATAAGACTTTCCACCTTCTATTAATGGTAACCATTTTATTTGTTTACTTCTTACGATGTAATCGTGCATATTAGTAGTCATTTGTTTATTTTTTAGTGAATAATTCAAGGTATAAGCGCTTTGATAAAGAACAAAATTGAAATATTTGACAGATGAAAAAAATAGAGGATCTTCAGAAAAGCATATAAAATTTCAGACAGCAAAGGTTTTTTTATAGTGCTTGGGTGAAAATCGCGTATGTTTCTTAAAGAAGTTAGAAAAGTAGAAAGGGTCTTTAAAACCCAACTGAAAAGCAATTTCTTTGATCGAAAGGTCCTGATAAATAAGCAGCCGTTTAGCCTCGGAAATAATCAGGCTATATATTACATTTTGAGCCGTTTTACTGGTATGCCGTTTTGATAGCTCATTGAGTTTGGCTTCGGTAGTGTGCAAAGTATCTGAAATCTGCGCAACAGAATAGTTAAGGGAAAAATTATTCCGAACTTCTTCCAAAAAGCGTAGAAAAAGTGCGTCTGGCTTCCAAATTTCATCGCCCTTTGCAATCTTGGTACGATTAATTGCTATCAGTAAAAGCTGAATATAAGAACGGACGGAGATGAGATATTGGTAAGGTTTATCTTCTAATTCGAGGGCAATTTTTTGCAATAAATTTTCGAATACCTGAGGACAATCAATAGCAATAACCTCATTTATACCAAAGTGACAAAATAATCCGTTATGAAAAATGAGCGCTATATCGTTGTCATCTTTGCAAATAAAGTCGAGCGTAAATTCCAAGATGTAGACCGTACCTTGAATATTCCGGAAAAAATGAACCTGTCCTGAAGTAATCGTAATTACCTGATGTTGCGTCAAGCAAAATTCATTTTCATCTATGATTATTTCAGTGCGACCGTGTTCACACCAAACCAGGAGATATTTTAATACTCGCTTTGCATTTTGATAGTCATTTACTTTATTAAGTTTATTCAGTGCTACCATTAAATATAATCATTAAAGTTAAACGCATTTGGTTAATCTTCATTTGTAGCTACAGTAGTCAAAAGGTCACTATTAAAAATAGCCGCTGGGGATATTACCAGTTCATCTAAAGGTACGTGATTACCATAACGTTCTTTTATTTTGTTTTGCACCGTATGACTGCTTATGTCGAAAGTACCTAGTCGCTGAAGTTTGCCAATTTCAAGACCAGTTGTCCGTTGATATATTTTCCAGATCAACTCTGAGCAATACATTTCATTGTCGTTCCACTCAAAAGTAAGATCGTACGATTTTCCGTCGAAGCTCTTACCAATTGCTTTCATTTTTGCCAATGTAATGGGGGTTAAAATTTGGTCTGCATTTTTAAGGCGTTTGACGACGTATTTACTGTTCTGTCCACGGGCTATCCATTCATTAAGTGGTACCCGTTTAACAATTTGAGCAGCTTCAAAAACAACATATTCTTTACCATCTTTAAAAATCAAGGCACAATGCGAATACTTTGATCCTGTGGCCAGTTGAATAACTTTACTTTGATCAGAAAGTGAAGTATGAAAAATAATATCGCCATCTTTTATTTTATTCTTCAGACTATCTTGATCGGTTTCAGGGTTATCGGAGTCAGTAAGAGGGTTTTTCGAAACGAAAACGCTTTGTGCATAGATAGCTATGACGGAAAAGATAGCAATAAACCCAAACACAGTTATTCTTTTTCTCATAAGTTATCATACATAAGTACAAAAAGACTATGTAACTCCAGTAAAAACAGGTTTCTTCAATACATTGCCCAATACTTCTTTCTCATTGGCTGTTAACGGTATTACCTGCTCTATAACCTGTAAAATATTCACCCTTTTGTTACTCTCTAGCAGTAAGCTTAGTAAAGCTATAAAAGTTTTCTCTTGTTCCTGTTTCAATCCTTTCAGCATTCTAGGATGAACACAGTAAAGTTCTTTAATTACAGTCAGCAAATCTTTTTTTCTTTCTTGGTCATGGGGTTGATTAGAAAAAGCAGGAAGCAAGCCTACTTTTTCTATTTCCAATAGATGTTCAGCGGCGGCTCTTTCCCGTATGAATTTCTTTTGTTTTCTGTGGAGCAAGTCCTTTAACTCCGTATGTAGTTTTTTGTAGATGACGTTATGGCTGAGTGAAGTGAAAAGATGCTCTTCACTACCTTTATCTAGGATACTTTTTTCGAAAGCATTAAAAAAGTGGGATTGAACATAAACACTGTGGTGAAAATCTATTGCGTTGTTATTATAGCTGGTTAGCTCTTTTGCTACTTCAACGTTGGCGTCATTTAGGTAGTAATAATAGTATTTATCACCGATATTTTCACCCCATCGCAGATAGTTAACCTTAAATGACTGTGTGTGTTCCGTAGCATCGGCTATTTGCCAAACTACCGTATCATTCTCCAGTATCAGATGATCATAACTTATGGGTTTATTCTGAACAGACAATACATAGCCTGCATCTTTATTTAGGAACAAAAACCAACCAAACTCACTTGCCAAATAATTTAAGAACTCTTGATGTGTTAAGGCGTCAGCAGTAATTCCGAATATACCCTCAAGCGTTACAGTGGTGCCAGTGTTTTTTCTCGTGGAAACTCCCTTATCAGCATCCTCATATTCTTCTTTTTTGTTCCCTTCTATGCTAATTTCATATTCCAGAAAACTATCTCCATGTTCATAAATTGTAATCCAGTTTGCTTTGGTAGCAAATAGCGAGAAAGAAAATCTGCCTTTTCCTTTTTTGCCTTTTGTATAAGAAGATCGTTGGATATTCTTCTTTTTCAAAGAATCCAGGAAATTACCAAAAGATTCGTCGAGTGTTTCATAAGGGATGCCTTCTCCATTGTCTTCAATTGAGATACGCTCCAGGTACCCAAGTTCATTTGCCACAAACACTACATTTACATGCGATGCCTTTGCGTCAAAACCATTCCATATATATTCAGCAAGAGCATGCTTATAATCCTTAGGTAAACCTGCAGATTCGATACTGGCATTGGTTACATTTGCTTTGTTTATCATCAGGAAACCGTTTATAAACAAAGCTAAGAATTTTAGTTAATATAGAAGCGCTTAATGCCAGTTTAACTGCATGCAATTTTGCCTCAGCATAGTTTAGCAGAGTATTTAAAGCTAAATAAGAAGTGGTTTAATCTTACGATTATTCCTTTATAATTTACCGCACGGGGAATAAAATCTAAGGTCAATTACGTCTTTTAGACACTAACAAACTGCCGCCTAGTTTTTCTGATAGCGTTTTTCTATAGCTGGAACCTATTGTGATAGTGATATCGTTAGCCATTATGAGCTTGTTCCCCTCAATGGCTTTAATATTCAGAGGATTCACCATAGTTGATTTATGTACCCGAACAAAGGTGTAAGATGCGAGGTATTCTTCTGCTTCAGTTAGTGTTAGATACGTGATATGTTTTTCAGTACCGGTATGGATTACGATATAGTTGGCTAACGATTCGATATAGATAATTTCATCCACGAGTACCCGAGTGAGTTTACCTTTGACATCGTTTTTGATAAAAAAGAACCTTTGTTTTTTCTGTGGTACTTGAACTTTATGTTGTTTCCATTTAATGTATCGGGCAACCGCCCGCAGAAAACGCTCATAGCTAAAAGGCTTAGCTATATAGTCAATAGCGTCACGATCGAAAGCTTCCAGCCCATATTGTGTATAAGCTGATGTAAATATAATATGTGTTGATTTGCCAATTAAGTTTGCTAGCTCCAAACCTGATATTTCAGGCATGTTAATATCCAGAAAAGTAATGTCAACCTGTACCTCCTTGTTTAGAATTTTTTGCAGAGCTTCCAATGGGTTTATTGATGCTCCCACTAAGGTAAGATCGGGCGTTTTGTCAATAAATTTACTCAACAAACTTATAGCGGCGTCCTCATCATCAATTATGTAACAACTAGTCATATGCATATGCAATTTTCAGCTCAACCGAAAACGCCTCGACATCTTCATTGGCAGACAAACGAAATCGCTCATTACCGTAAAAATTTATCAACCTTTCTTTAGCATTCATGATTCCCATCGAGTTACTCTGAAAAGGTTTACTTAATCGCTTTTTGTTCCAGGTACTAAATAGTAAGTTGCCGTTTGCAGTGGCGATATAAATGATTCCAGGATACTTTTCATCCGTTAAGTCACCATGTTTATACATGTTCTCAACAAATGTAATAAATAAAAGTGGTAGAGTTTTTACATGTTCATCCTTATTCAAAGTAGTTTTCAGTTTAACGTATAACCTGTTGTTTGTTCTGATGTTATTGATCCTGATCAGCTTGTTAATATTTTCCAATTCTATTTGTAAAGGAACTTCATAATTGTCATCTGTATTTTGCAATGCATATTGCATCATTTCTGAAAGCAATAAAACTGTTTCACCCGCTTTTTCCGACACACCCTCTACCGAGTCATAGATAAAGTTCATCGTGTTGAAAACAAAGTGCGGTTCAATTTGCGCACGTAATTTCGCGTTTTGTGATTTTACCAGCTTCATTTCCAGCTCGGCCTGCTTACGTTCATCTGCTAGTCGTTTTCGATCCAGTTTGATCAAGTGGTTTCGTTTGTGCAGGGTATTCATAAAAAGCCAGTAAACAGTACTGAAAGTGATAAAATATAGCGCTCTGTAAGTATATTTAATGAGAGAAGTCTTGAGAGAGGAAGGGCGTTGATTAGGGGTAGCGTAAAAATCGAGATATTCAAAACAAATGTCAATCAGGGAAAAACCAACGATCTCCAAAGGAATGAAAAGCAATAACCAATAGCTGTTCTTAACAGGCATCACCACATAAGCATGAAAATAGAACAGGGTAATAATGAGGCAATAAGAAACGAAGAGACCCAAAGCCGTCATCTCTACCTTTAGTGCTATCAAAAAGGTAATTTCATAGGTTATTAGAATAAGCCAGCCCAATACATGCCAAGGAAGTATTTTCTTTTTTTTTAAATCTATCGCAAAGGGCATGTCATCTATCTAATACTTGAGTTAATGTAATAAATTTCATAAAATTTAGCTAATTAGGCAAATTAGTACAAAATAAAATACATTGGGCATTTACAAAAATAGATTATTAAGATTGTTGAATAGTGCATTTGTCTATTTTTATGATAACACTCTTTAAAAGAAAGAAACTATACCAATATATTGATATAGCTGAAGAAAGAAGCCTTTACGGCCAATACGTAATGGTGGAAAAAGGAGGAAAAACTATTCATGCAAAGACCGACGAAAAGGCCTATCTGAAGGCTTACATTAACTATCGGATGGAGGTTAAGATGCATCAAGATCTTTTCAAACTGTTAGAAAGAGTACATACTAGGCCAATAGGTTTTAAATTGCTTAATCAGTCGGGAGAAAATATTGCGGCGTCTATTGATTTCACCAATAAAGAGGCTATAGAGCGAGCTATTGAAGAAAAAATAGCTAATGCAAAGCCCTTCGGCCGTAAAATCAACTAAATTTTATCGCAAGAACAACCGGGATTGAAAACTGCCTAAAAAAAAACAGCTAATGAAAATAGCTATCCTATTTACGGACATTCATTCCAAGGTGCAGTTATGCCATACAATTTTTACTCAGGCCAGGTGTTTGAGTAAGCTAATTATTTCTTTATAATAAAGCTGTTTATCCTTTTGCTTAATAACGTGAACGTCTACATCATTAGCTTTTAAGAGTGTTAGTTTCCCCTTTGCGGTTTCCGCATATTCTAGCGGTATAAAGTAATGGATCTTGTTTTTTATAAACGCACTTTTTCTGTAAAATTTATTCCTAGCACGATAGGTAAGCAGCCACCAAAGATCAGATTCTACATAATCCAGAGATAATCCGAAGATGTACACGTCTTTCGTGAAGAAAAGATCTATCCACGATTGATAATTAGGTTGTTTCCCTTTTGCTAAACGTCTAATGAGCGGTGTTTTTATAACCGCTTTGGAAGTATAGTTTGTTCCAGATACCGTGTAGTTACGCATCCCCTGAAGCTGGCCACAATAATGTTCATATCCAAGGTTTATCGAACTGGGATTATTGCAGTCGCCATGGATATGCCAATAAGTTTTATCGGCGAGCATATATCGACGAAATAAGCTATATGTCGTCTCTTTGACAATGCTGTTATTATTTTCGGGAACTATACCTTCAATAGCAAATTCGTAATTGGTGGTCATGATATGCGACACAGGGAGTTGTCTAATTTCCTCATGAAATTCATTGCTTATAATTTTCGATACGTTTTCAGCAATGAAAGTTTTCAGGTTTTTTTCTTCTGTAACCGATCCATTTTCTACAGCTCCCAAAAATATTTCCTCATAAAGCATAGGAAAAGGTTTGTCTTCATTTTGGATGTATCCTACGTTGAAATGGGCTTTTATATCTTCCAGGAGTTCGTTCCAGCTTTTCCCGGGAGAAATATTATTGATGTCATTTCCTACGAGCAGAACATATTCAGGCATTTGATCGTTCGTTATATTTACTTGCTAATTTAACATTCCTTTTCCTATTTATTAGCTATAAGGCATTGCATTATCAAAAGATTAAAATTTAAATTATATTTAGGTGTTTTTTATATCGTAAACCTTCAGCAATGCTAAACCTTCACCATATATTATTAGGGTTCATATTATTAGCCGTAAGTGCATATGCACACGGGCAGACCATTAAGGGGACAGTTATTGATGAGCATACCGGAGAAACAATACCCTATGCAACCTTATTGATTGAAGGAAAGAATGTTAGAACGATAGCATCTAGGGAAGGAATGTTTATACTGACAATTGACACCTCCAATCATGTTGATGAGGTGAAGTTCCGCTCACTGGGCTATGAAGAGAAAACATTCAACCTGAAACAATTGATTTCCACTCCAGCTAATATAGTGAAGCTCAACCCGGTTTCTTTTAAGATGGATACGGTAAGTATTGCTATTGGTAAGCAAAGATTTGAAAAACTAGGATATACTAAGGTGGGTAATAAAAGGACAGGCTGGGGAGATTTTGCAAGTAGTAAAGGAAGGATAAGAGGTGTATTAATAGAAAATCCTAAAGAACCTACAAAAATTAAATCCTTTCACTTTAGGATTATCGATAATGATTGGGATAGCGTAGCTTTTCGTGTAAACTTTCAAGTTGTTAAAGAGCAAAAACCAGACAGCTCCATTTTAAGTGAAGATATTATTATTCACACCGATAAAAAGAGAAAATGGGTAACACTTGATTTGGATAAGTATAACTTAAGCATCGATAAAGAATTGATTGCTGTATTAGAGTGGGTAGATGCTTGGGGAACATTTGGTGAATACAGTAACGTGTTAACCTTATCTTTGAGTGACGAGAGCGGTTATGTTTATAGCAAAGAAGCCAAAGAAGAAAGCATTACGTTTGAAAAAGCCGCTCATACTCCCGCTATGTTCTTCGTAGTTTATGCAAAAGATTGATAAATAAAAGACGGAAATTAAACCAAAGGCCTTTCCCGATTCCTGGTAACCTCTGCAGGGCATACCGGGAATGGACTAACTGTATTTTTCGTCTCATAATGGTCATAATATAGCATACCTTCTTTTTTAAGTCCGTCTGGGACGCTAGTTTTGTTCCGCGAACAAATATGTGCCCATGAAATCATATAACAGTAAGTATGAAAAGATAAGTACGCTTTCGACCTTTATCTTAATACCCCTATCCGGACTGGTTACGGACATCTACATACCTTCGTTTCCGGAGATGCAGTCGGTATTCAACACCTCTGCCGGCGGCATTCAAATAACGCTCACTTGTTTTCTCATAAGTTACGGGGTGACGATGTTCTTTGCGGGAAGTTTGGTCGATAGCTTTGGCCGATATCGAATCGTATTGAGTGCGCTCCTATTATTTGCCTTGAGTAATCTGTTGATCGCTTATGTTCCAAATCTTTATCTCATTTATTTGATACGTGTCCTTCAGGGCGTATTAACGGCCCTGATTGTTGTGGGAAAACGTGCTTTTTTGGTAGACATTTACAGTGGCGAGAAGCTAAAACATTACATGAGTTTGCTGTCTATTATTTGGGCCCTGGGACCAATTACTGCACCGTTTTTAGGAGGCTATCTGCAAGCATACTGGGGCTGGCGATCAAATTTTATTTTTCTAGGCGGGTATGCGCTGGTGTCCTTCTTGATTGAAGTCTTTTTTTCCGGCGAAGCTATGCGCAGTAAGCAACCTTTCCAGGCTTCGATTATCTTTAGTAACTATCGTAAAATCCTCGGAACACCAGAATTCTCACTTGGACTTCTTATCCTGGGAGCGAGTTATGCCATGGTGCTGGTTTTTGCTATGACAGCACCATTTATTATCGAAGGTCAGTTCCGGTTTTCCTCAATCGTCACGGGATACTGCGCGCTCATCTCTGGCCTGGGAATTTTTTCGGGTGGCATATTAGCTAAGCGCCTCATCGGTAAACCGCTATTGGCTAAGCTTAACATCGCTAATATAGCTGAATGTACCATTGCTTTATTGATGTTTTTTGTAGGAATCTTCGTTACCGATATATACGTCCTGATGTTGTTCGTATTCGCCATGCATGTATGTTCGGGTTTTATTTATAATGTTTATTTTACCTTTTGTTTAACACGATTTCCCGAGATCGCAGGTATTTCCAGTGGCATTACCAGCGGAGGAGCTTACCTGGTCACTTCAGTATTAAGTTACGGTACGGTACACCTGGTAAGCGTAAATAATCAAAGTTCCTTAGCCATTTGCTATTTTTTGATGGCGGCATTGATCTTTTCACTTGTTCAGGTGTTAAGAAGAACGTAATCACTTGGAGGTTGCCTTTGAGTACATTTTAGGTCATTCATTCCATAAGCTATCTACCGGATTGGCTATTGCCGCTCTGATCGCTTGCCATATTAATGCTTTCGGTTTTATTTACATAAGAAAGCTTTTAATGAACATATCAGTAACTCCTCTCCTGTTAATTTCTGTTAAATATTTAATCCTAGAGCTACTTGCTGTTAAGGTTGTAAATCCAACCATAATAAAAGGAGTAAAAGAAGGTCGAGATAAATTAATAGAAGCAGGTATTTATGCCATTATGCAACAACCATAGACGACGGAGTCGATTCGTCGAGATTCCCTGGTTTATTTTAAGGGAAGGAGGTCTATTTCCATTGACCGGGTCAAAACAGTACCTTTGATTAAAGAGAGCAAAAGTACAGCCTCCGCGCTTTAGCGAAAAGTTAAAAATGGAAAGACATGGTAGTTGCTGTAATCGGATTGCCGGGAAGCGGGAAAACCTTTCTGGCAAAACATTTGGCTTGGAATATAGACGGCGTACATGTCTCGAGCGACCGGGTGCGAACAGCTTTGGAGCAAAGAGGAAAATACGATGAGCAGACCAAACTTGAGGTCTATCAGTCGATGCTAGGCTTGGCAGAAGCGGCCGTAAAAGACAGGAAGCATGTAGTACTGGATGCCACATTCCATAAAGCACAAACTCGAGCACTTTTTGTAGAAACAGCAACGAAATTTAAAGTTCCCCTGTATTTTATAGAAATACAGGCCTCCGAAGAAGTCATCAAAGAGCGTATAGCTAAAAAAAGGGTGGATAGTGAGGCCGACTTTTCGATCTACAAAAAGATCAAAGCTGCATTTGAGCCTTTGAAAGAAAAGCACCTGATCTTGCATTCCGATCAGATGGACTCCGAGGAGATGGTAAGCAGGGCTTTGAATTATTGCAAATACGAAAATGAAAAAAAGTGAGGTCGAACATTTAAAAGCGCAGGAGCAAAACCTTCATCAATATCGTGAGAGTACTTTGCTGGAAACCCATATTTCCTGGGTGATACTTACCGATCAGCAAGTCTATAAGATAAAGAAACCGGTAAAATTTTCCTTTCTGGATTTTTCGAGCCTGGTAAAGCGAAAATATTATTGCGAACAGGAGCTGCTATTGAACAAGCGGTTGGCAAAAGAGATGTATTTAGAAGTGGTTCCTGTCTTTCAAAGAGGGGATCATTTTTCTTTTGATGGGCATCCAGACAACATAGTAGACTACGCTGTTTTGATGAAACGCATGGATACGGCGAAGGAAATGGATCGTATGCTTAAAGAAGAACAGGTAGATAAATCCATGATAGACAGTCTTGCCAGGGAGATCTCGGCTTTTCATGCACAGGCCACTGTGATCAGGAAAGACGCAGACGTCAAGGGCCAGAAAGAGCTGTTTAACGATCTCGCGACGCTTCAGGGGTACATACAGCAGCATTTGGGGGAAGATTACGGTAGGATTGTGCGAGATAGTACTATAAGGTCCGGCCAATTTTTACAAAATTATGAGAGCTTTATTACCCAGCGTCCGGCTGATGGCTTTGTGCGCGATCTTCATGGGGATCTTCATGCCGGGAATATATTCTTATATGAGGACCCGGTAATATTCGACTGTATTGAATTCAATGATGCCATGAGGCAGGTGGATGTACTGGATGAAGTGGCTTTTCTGTGTATGGATTTAGAAGCTTACGGTTACCCAGACCTGAGCGACTACCTTCTCCAAAATTATCTCCGGTATTCGCAGATAGCGCTGCAGAAGGAGGAACGCTTGCTCTTCGATTACTATAAAGCCTACCGCGCAAATATCAGAGCAAAAGTTCATGTGCTCCACGCAAAAGAGGCCAGTGTTCCTAAAGTTGCCGCACAGGACTTGAAAATGGCTGTTCAGTACCTTAATGTGTTGAATCGGTATCTATAACTGCCGCTATCAGAAGGGATGCCGTCCAGTTGCAAAGGCGCATGACATGCCAAAAGAGGCTAATCCCAAATACCGTTCTGCTCTGTCAGAATAATGGCTTGTCCATCCGTTACAACGATGGTATGTTCGTGTTGAACCGCGTAACCACCTTTGTTGCCAACCAAAGTAAACCCGTCGGGAAGTTCAACAGCCAATGAGGAACTCGTGGTAATAAAGGTTTCTATAGCAATCACGAAATGCTTTTGAAATCTCCTACTGTCAAACCGGTCCTTATAATTAAGAATACCCTCAGGAGCCTCGTGAAGCCCTTTTCCTACGCCATGACCTCCCAAATTTTTGATCACCTTGTAACCGTTCTTTTTAGCTTCTCTTTCTATTAAAGCACCCACCTCATTGATCTTTACGCCGCCTTTAATGCTACCAATAGCCTTTCGTAGTATAAGCTTGGAAGTATCTATTAAGTGCTGTTTATGGTGGACGTCCTTACCAACGATGAAAGAGCTTCCATTATCTGACCAATATCCGTTCAGCTCCGCAGAGACGTCAATATTCAGCAGATCACCTTCTTGGATAATCCGTTTGTCTGATGGTATACCATGGCATATTTCATGGTTCAGGCTGATGCAGGTATGACCGGGGAATCGATAAGTCAGATAAGGAGCCGACTTGGCACCAAACGTATCGAGCAACCTGCCGCCATAATTATCCAGCTCCCGGGTGCTCATTCCAGGGCGAGCGTATGCGTGCATATTTTTCAAAGTCAATGCAACAGCCTCACTCACTTTTCTCATGCCGTCCAATTCTTTTTCATTGGTAATACACATATGTTTTGCTTTGCAATAGTAAAGTTCAAAGATACCAGCAATGTTTTGGTATGAATAGTATAACTTAGACATTTTTCGCATATTCAGCTGAAACTTTTATATATTTGTTTCTGTGCCGATTCGTTTTTTTAAACATATAGACCCCATCCATTTCGAGGATGCGATGAAGACTTCTGTTCCCGAAAACCTTCAGGATTTTGTGGAAGGAATCTATGTATTTAAGGCACAAAGTATACATGGAAGACAGTTGCTTTTTAACGATGGATATCCCGTCGTAGTGATCACGTGGGATGGAGAAAAGCAAAACCAGATAGACATCGACGGGGAAAGGAAAATTTTCGAAGCAATGTGGGCCTGTGGGGGCGTCCTGAAAAACATTTACTGGGAGCTGTATGGTCATCAGGAGGATATTTTTATCGTTCGCTTCTATCCGTATACATTCTACAAGCTGTTTGGTATTCAAGAGAATTACTTGGAACACAGGCAGGTTATTAATTTTTCAGAAATAGCAGGGGCTAACTTTAACACATTTTTAGAAAACTATTATACCTCAGCACCTGAGAAAAAAATCGAGACATTCTCACGGTTTATTTCAGCAAAGATCAGCCACTATTCATATCCCGGGATATTGATTGAAATGTTGGGGCATATTGATCAGCGAAAAGGATTAATTACTGTCAAGGAACTTTTGGAAACGCACGGTGTGCGGTTAAATTACAAATGGCTGGAAAGGAACTTCAAAAAGCATCTGGGCTTTTCTCCTCAACGGTATATCATGTTGAGACGGTTTCTAAACGCCTACCTAGATTTAGACAGATCTCCCTCCAAAGATCTTTTACAGGTGGCTATCGACAATGGGTATTGCGATGAAAACCACTTTATAAAAGATTTTCGACAGTATTCAGGCATGCCCCCCAAAACCTATTTCCAGACCGTAAAATAGTTCAATCTGCTTTATGGATCTGATACCAGTTATGCCTAATCCCATCGAAGTCAAATGTTTCGGTAAACGTCAGGCCTACTTTGGACAGCACCTTGTTTGAATTTATGTTTTCACAATTGGCTATGGCATAAATAGCTTTTAAACCAAGGGTATCAAAACCATAAGTTAAAGCAGCTTTTGCCGCCTCTGTAGCGTAACCTACACCCCAATATTTACGTATAAATCTATATCCCAAGCTATAGTAGTGAATATGATTATTGATGGTTTCTTTAATCAGCGTTAAGCCAGCCCAGCCAATAAAATAGTTGGACGATTTTTCAACAGCCGCCCAATGACCTATGCCATTATCAACATATTGTTGCCTTACGGAATCGATGTATTTCCTTATTTCCGCTTTACTTTTTACCGGATTGTTGCCTACATACCTATGTACGTCCGGATCTGCCTCTAGCAAAAACAAGTCATCAACATCTTCCGGAAGAATTTCTCTTAATATTAGCCGGTCTGTTTCAATATATACTTTCATAACCTTATCGGGCTAAGTTAATCATCATTTCCAGAATATTTTCTATGCCTTTACAAAAGCCGATAAAGATTTTTTACCACATGAATGGAAATAACCCAAGAATAGATCCTCGGAATTTTCCGGCTATCGGATCTGACCAAAATATTTGTTGCGAAGCTTTTCGATAAAACCCCTTTCGTGCGCACCTAATAGCTCTATTGTTAGCGGAGTCGTAAGCTCACTGTCTTTGATAAACCCAAACCCGTACTTGTCTGGTTTGAATAGCGGCCCAACCACCTCAAAGGGTTCCTCCGATCGGGTGTGCTGATAGTATTCCAGGACTGGGGCATCGCCAATGATGGCATCTATTTCCTTTCTTTTCAGTGCATGGATTGCATCCTCAATACCTTGATAGGCCCTTGCTGAAAAACCCCTGTTAAGGGTGTATTTTTCCGATTCGCTACCCATAAAAACGCCTATTCTTTTTCCTGGCAGATCGCCAATCCCATTAATCCGATTGGTTAATGATTGGGTAGTCATCACACTGGTCAAAGATGACGTGATGTAGGCCAGTAAGCCCACGCCGCAAACGAGCCAAAGGCCTGAAAATATACGGCCCTTCCAACCGAAAAGATTTTTTCTTTGTGCTTTCCCCGAGGTAGCCAAAGACATAATGTGGTAAAAATTTTCTGCAAACCCCTCCCGGAAAGCCCTGGGAAAGTTTTTATCAAACTTTCTATCAAATAGTGTTAGCAGAATGGCGGCAAAAATCACCAAAAAAGCTAGCCAAGCATATGTGCGCAGATGTCCTGCGTCGCTTAATCCCCTGACCACGTCGGTCCATCCCGATGTGTGTTCCCGATCTACCATGATCCGGAGCCCCGCATCGTACCAGGGTTGCGTAAAATCGAGTTTTCTTGCTCTATTCTGAGTAACGGTGAGGTTGGTCACAGCAACATCAAAACGCCCATCCGCTGTACCTTCCACGAGTTCGCTGAATGTCGAAGCTCTTTCATAAGTAAAAGTTAAACCAAGCTTTTCTGCAAGGGCCTCCCAAAGTTCGATCGACATTCCCGTAAAGCCATCCTCCTCCTCCATAACAAAAGGGGGACTAACATAAACCCCCACTTTTACCGCTTCCTGAGAACCGGTTTCCTGTGCGCATAAAAAGCTGATGTGAAGGGTGTTTAGCAGTAAAATGAAATAAAGGTAAATCAGGTTAAAGCTCCTGTCGCTTTTCGAGCTCGGTTTGATTACCTTCAATGTGGTTCCTGACATTGAATATCCAGACATAAGCGCATCAATTAATTTAATGGATCAGTGATTGGCGTATTTATTATGAAGCGTTTCGCTCATTTGATTCATACAGGAATCCGGCAACTTTCAATTTGTCACAAAAGCCATGTAGCGCAGAAGGTTTTCCGATCACAATAATCATTTTCAGGATTAATTCGGTGCTGGTTTTTTGTGAAAAATTTAACATATACAATATTACGAAGAATCTGGCTTGTTGGCAATGGTTAACGGTTCTTTACAAATCGGCGTCCGGGCAGACGGAATCGGCAAGACTTCCCAGCATTTCTTCTATTACTTCATTACCTGCTGATAGCAGAGCCACCGCATAGTCTTTTGGAAAACCCACTGAGCTTTTGCTGCCTTTGGCATACTCGACGATATCTTCTATCGGTGTTTCGGTGGTATTTCCACTTCTTATAGCAGTTAAATCAGCAAGGCGGTACGTCAGTTGCTGGTCTTTTACATCGAGCTGAAAATAGAAATTTACTTCATAGTAAGCCGTCGTAACACCCGAGGGGAACGAAAAGCTGCGTTTTGCTGAGCCTATTATACTACCTGATGTTTCGGCTTGCTTTTCGATCACATACTTGGATGATTCGAATGTATCGGCAATCCATGTCAAGGCCTGGTTATACATTTGTTCTTTAGATAGGTTTTCGCAATCCATCTCCTGCTCGTATACAATACGGTCATCACCATCATATACAAATGGCGGTATATTTTGAGCAAAACATTTGCTGATCACCAAAAGAAAGAAATGGAAAATGGAAATTTTCATAGATAAGAGATAAATGTATTTCCCGGGTTTGTATGCGCAGCTATGTGTCAAATTAATTTAGACTTTCCTGTCGAATGTCTCTTCAGCTCATGGCTCTAGTAATTGCCCGTTTAATTAATACAGTTTTCGGCCCTGATAGTTTGCTTCACCTTCGAACTGTACACTAATGCTAGAGGCAAAAGAGCAGTATACTATTATGAAGCTTACGATGGAACAATTCGGCGGGTTGAAACGAGGTTATGAGGACGAAGTTAACGTGCACGCACCAGCCCCATTGCCTACGGTTTATCGGAAGTCTAAGTGTAGTACTTTCTACTGAAAGCTGTTAGGTTTTTATCATAAATCGGATAATCAAAACCCAGTTTATCCGCTATAAGTTTCGAATAGGTTCGGAACATTTCACAGCACTGCTCAAAAGCATTTCGTGCTTTTTCGTAACCATCAAGAGAAAAGGTTTTCATTAAATTATCAAATGTTGCAGGCGTTATATATCGATCAATAAATTTATAATTTTTGCCTAAACTGAAGTCAAATCCACACCTGATGCCTATCTCCCAAGACATCATGCGCAACAGTTCAGGGCGACTAATTTGATTGAATAGGTGCAATGCGTAGAGTATCTCCTTTCTGGCAAAGGCCTTGGCAATGTAGGTGGAAACATGCCAGAACTCATTGCAGCAATCATCATAACTTCGTGCCGAAGGCCGCTTTATCCAATACAATCTATCTGATGGATGTAGGTTTGCAGGAGCTAAATTGTCTTTGTCGATCAAGATTTTGTTCAATCCATCGGCGGCAGAAAAATATTCATCAACGAAGGTAATAGGGATTATGGTGAGATCTAATTTTATGCCGTCATCAAAATACATTAGATAACTATAATAATTTTCGCACTCCGAAGGAAATAATTCCATATCCTCTGGTTTTTGCATGGCAATAATTTCGCCACCGAATACTTTCAACCAATCTTCATGCTTCGTATACTTTTGTATATCCGTAACGAAAAAAGAGAGGTCATAGTCCTGAAAGTTGTCTTCCGGTATATTGCTGTTTGTTCTTGATCCTTCTAATACAGAGAGCCTTATATCTTCATTTTCCAGCACTATTTTATCAAACAACAAATATAATTCTTCTTTTTGTCGCATATAATTTTTTGGCTTTTCTTGGGCAATTATGTTAAACGAGGTATATCAGTGGAAGCTTATCGAAGGTAACATAAATTACCTTCATTTTGCAATAATATTCTATATTCTTTCCTTGTTTCATGTTTATACGCAATAGGTAAAGGAATCTGCTTATTACTGAAGAGTAACGAGGAAAGCGGCTGAAAAACAGGTCAAAAGGACTGCCGTACAATTATCGGTGTCGGGTTACGAAGTACGATGGTTTCCCTGTTCAGGACTGCACGGCTTACCTCTCTAGCCATGGCTTCGAAGTCAGTAGAAATAACCGTTATGCCGCCCTCTAAAATTTCCTTCACGGCACTATCATTGTAAGAGATAAGGCCAATATCTTTTCCTAACTGATAGCCTTTACTTCTTGCTAGCTTAATAAGTGCCACATCATCAGTGTCGTATCTGCTAAATGTAATATAAGCATTGCCCTTATGAAAACCTGCTGTCTCCACTTCTTGTTGTATGGTGTACGAGATGTCATTTTCCATGCAAAAGCGTAAAAAACCATCCATCACATGACGTGCATGGACCGCTGCAGAAGGTGCAATGAGTACGAGTTTCTGATAGTTGGACAGACGGTTCTTGAGTTGAACTAACGCATCATATATATCATGCTCAAAGTCTTGATAAATGCAAGAATAATTGCCCTCCAGGCTAGGCTGGTTATAATCAATAACAATACGTTTTGACGCAGGGATGAGGTTTAGGATGGGAGCTACATCTTCTTTCATGAAGGTGGTGATGACGAAGTGGGTGTAATTGCTAAGATTTTCGCGGATGAGATTCTCGAACACCTTGAAATTGTGATGGTGGAAGTAAACATCAAGATCTGCCATGTCCTTCAGATTATCAAAAAGCGTATGATACAACCTGTCACGCATTACATTCATTTTATCAAGCAAAAGAAAAACACGGAAAGTATGGGTAACCGATTTTTTTTTCACGTAATAGCCTTTTCGGTAGACGGATTCTATAATCCCCTTTTCCAATAAATGGTTCAAGCCTTTTAACAGTGTTTCCTTACTCATCCCGAGGTCCTTTTCCAGCTGCTTCAGGGAGGGGAGACGATCGCCAATGTGAAGCTGATCAGATTCAATCAGCTTGTTTATATAGTCCACCAATTGCAAATATTTCATGCGATGGTTTAGCGCTACCGTATTTTCACTTAAATCCGAGGTCATGATGATCTACTGTTTACGCAAAAATAGTGAATTAGCATAGCAAACCAAACCAGCATAGCGTGTTTTTGTAAATAAGTGCCGATTAAAGCCGTCTAAACTGAAAAAATAAAAAAAAATTTGGATGGAATAAAAAAAGAATCTATAATTGTACTAAATAACCAGACCAGACCATACCAATTATAATTAGGAATACTGATATGAAAACAGCTGATTTTATACTGAATATTACCTACGAATGCGAGAAATGGAATATACTGCATAAGGAGATCAACCCGAAGGGTCTTAACGGAGAGCGCCTATCTATTCATACAAAACCTATGCATAGCGCGGTAATCCTGCTTGTGCAATTTATACCTGGAATATTAGAACCATTGCAGCTAGCTAGCTGATCACCATAAAACGCTATAACCAATTTAAACTATAGTTATGATAACGATGAGGCAATGTATTTTTACATTCATTTTTAACTTGGGCGCAACGTTGCTGTTTGCTCAGGAATCGCGAAACCTGACCGGCACGGTTAGGGATGCGTCAACAGGTGACGGTCTTTCTGGGGTAACCATTGCTACGGAAATGGCCCGTGTCACGACAAAAACCAATGAAGAGGGGAAGTACCAAATTCAGATTAGAGCTGTTGATACCGTATTAACCTTCTCCATGGTAGGTTACGAAAAACAAGTAATAGCAGTACAGGGAAAAAGCCAGGTAGATGTGTTGCTCACTCCGAGCAGCGAACAACTGGGGGAGGTCGTTGTAGTGGGGTACGGGACACAGCGAAAAATCGAAACAACGGGTTCTATTGCATCCGTAAAGGCCGATGAGCTTACGCAAATGCCCGTTGTCAATGTGGCGCAAGGTTTACAAGCAAGGGTGGCAGGAGTACAGATTAATCAGAATTCGGGTTCGCCGGGAGGCAATATTAGTATGAGAATTCGCGGAACGAATTCCATCAATGGCAGTTCAGAGCCGCTATATGTGGTTGATGGTATCCAGATTTCCAATGGCGGAGGCATTAATGACGTGAGTCCATTATCGACAATAAACCCCAATGATATTGAATCTGTGGAAGTGCTCAAAGATGCCTCTGCTTCGGCCATCTACGGTGCCCGGGCTGCAAACGGAGTAGTATTAATCACCACAAAGCGGGGTAAAGCTGGGGTTACGAGAGTCGAACTGGATAGTTACTATGGCGTGCAAAGCGTCGCCAAAACCCTTAATGTGCTAAATGCTGCCGAATTTGCACAGCTGGAAAATGAAGTATTTAACGATAACTTTTACTCCGATCCGGCCGCGTTGGGAGAGGGAGTTAATTGGCAGAACCTCATTTTTCAAGACGCACCTATCCAAAACCATCAACTATCTATCAACGGAGGTAATGATAAAACACAGTTGGCGCTATCATTAAATTATTTCAACCAAGACGGTGTTATTATCAATTCTAGTTTTGAACGGTACTCGTACCGCTTAAATATGGATCACCGCGTAAACGACCGGTTCAAAGTAGGTACCAGTATATTAGGCAGCTATTCCGTAAATCATGGTATTAGCGCAGGTTCCACGACATTGGGCGATGCCGGAGTAGTAACCGGCAGTGTCTTAGGTGCAGCGCTCGGCGCTCCTCCTACATTAGCGCCCTACCGTGAAGACGGTAGCATTTTCCCTTTCGCCGAGCAGCGCGGAGGAAGATATCGGGAGGTGGTTAATCCTTTAAACTTTACCGAGATTTTGCAGCAGCGTGCCATTAAGAGAACTTTGGCTAATGTATATGGTGAATATACTATCCTGCCCGGACTATCTTATCGCGCGTCTTTTAACGTTGATATCGACGATCGCCTACACGATACGTATTCGCCCTTATCGATTATTGCCGAACAAGACCTGAACGAAAATTCGGGGAACGCGTCGAAATACAACCGGGATTTTCTCAACCTGTTACATGAGAGTTTAATAACCTATACCACAAATATCGGGGAAGATCATTCCTTGAAATTGACAGGGCTTTTTGCTACCCAGTCTGAAAGCTTAAAGGTTAATCTCATTGAGGCAACGGGGTTCCCAAATGATGCGACAAAAAATGAAGCTTTACAGTTAGCATTAAACCGTAACGTGTCAAGCGAGCGCAGTAGATTACGGCTCGATTCTTATATGGCTCGTGCCAATTACGGCTATAAGGATAAAATCTTTGTAGACATTACCGCCCGTGTCGACGGATCTAGTAAGTTTGGGGCCAATAACAAGTATGGGTTCTTTCCGGCCATCTCCGCCGCATGGCGATTGATCGAGGAACCGCTATTCCAAAACTTTAACCAATTGAGCGACTTAAAACTGAGGGCCAGTTACGGTACAACCGGTAATGCGGATGGTATAGATCCGTATCAATCCTTAGCGATGGTTGCTGCCACCGGGGGTTATAATTTTAATCATTTGTGGGAAACCGGCATCGCGACAACAGGTATTGCCAATCCAAACTTACGTTGGGAAAAATCGACGCAAACCAATGTGGGTATTGATGCCAGTTTCTTTGACGGGCGTTGGTCTATTGTGGCAGATTATTATCACAAACGTACTGACGATTTGCTTTTTGTGAAAGCGCTGCCTTTCTCTTCAGGATACCAAACGATCACCGGCAATTTCGCTTCTCTCCAAAATCGGGGCTTTGAATTAGCAACCAATGCCGTTATCGTTGATTCAGATCTCCATTGGTCTGTCGCGGCAAATATAACCATGAACAGAAATAAAATCTTGGATTTGGATGGAGGGGTAACTGATGAGCGATTCATGACCAATTTTACCTTATTGAAAGTGGGTGAACCATTAGGTGTTTTTAAGACCTATGTTTTTGATGGCATCAATCAAAGCGGAGAAGACATTATTTCCGGATATGATGGTCGTACCGGAGGCCATAAGGTGCGTGATGTCAACAACGACGGACTCATCAATACAGACGATCAAATCATAACTGGCGACCCAAACCCAGACTTTATCTTTGGGTTTTCTACGAATCTCCAGTATAAAAATTTCGATCTAGGGGTACTGCTTTCCGGTAGCTATGGGAACGATATCTACAATATCAGCAGATTATCTTTTGAAAATCCGCTCGGCCAGCGAAACCTGTTTCAGGAAATGGTTGACCGATGGACACCGGAGAATCCCAGCAACCAATACGTAAGTCCTTTTGTTGCCGGGAGATTGCCTATTACGGATTATGCGATGGAAGACGGCTCTTACCTACGGGTGCGGAATATTAATTTGGGATACACCTGGAACGGCTCGGGGAAAATCAATAGGATAAGGGTGTATGTAAGTGCCAACAACCCATTCACTTGGACGAAGTATTCGGGCTTTGACCCTGAAGTGAATTCTTATGCAGGGTCGAACACCATTATTGGTATTGATAACTTAGTTTATCCGCAGGCCAGGTCATATCTGGCCGGTTTACAAGTAAGTTTCTAAGGTTTGATTAATAGAATAAAAACTACAGTAATGAAAACACTTAAAACACGATATATACCAGTCTTTGTACTGGCCATGAGTTTAGGTCTGGTTACCTGCAAACTCGATGAAACCATTTATTCCTCTATTTTCACCGAGTCTTACTATAAGACGGCATCGGATGCGGAGAAAGCTTTGATAGCGGCGTACGGTGCCATGGGGGGGCTTTACGGTGGCCCAGCGGCTTTGCTGGTTCCGGATTTCAGCGATGACCAGACCTATCCGCGCGCCGTCGTTGGTCGAAACACCTTGACCTTATTTACTGTCGAGCCCACTTATACCACACAGCGGAGCCAGGGGAGGTTAAACGAGTCACCACAGCAGATCTGGACATCCTGTTATCAGGGTATCGAGCGGGCTAATTGGATCATTGAAAAAGTCCCGGAAGCGCAGATGGACGAAACACGTAAAACGCAGATCATAGGAGAAGCTTATTTTCTGCGAGCTTTCTTCCACTGGATGCTGGCCAAAAATTTTGGTGAAATACCTATTAAAATTGCACCAAGTACTACAGAAGCAGATGCCTACACCGCTAAAAGCCCTTTGAATGAAGTCTATGCACAGATCTACGCTGATCTAGATGTTGCCTATAATTCGGGCTTACCTTCTTTTCCGGCAGTGCAACCCGGACGACCGTCAAAAGAAGCCGTTCATGCTTTACACGCAAAAGCGGCATTATACCATGAAGACTGGAGTATCGCTTTAGAAAAAGCCGAATCGGTGCTCAATGCAGGGGCCTACACGCTCATGGAAAGTGTCGTAGATTTGTTTTATTACACCAATGAGGAAAGTGCACGACAGGAGATGATATGGTCTTTTGAAGTTGATCCCATTTCACCGGGTAATGGCCATCAGATGGTAGGACTGACCGGGCCGTCTGGAAGTGACGGTGCAGAATATGGGCGTACAACTTACGGATCTATGTTTGCCTATATGGATTTCTTTAATAGCTTCGATCCCGGTGATGAACGTCGTTTATTGCTCGATACCACCTACCTGAACCGGGATGGACAATGGGTTCCGCAACGGGCCATTACGCCTATTACACAGGAAGGGGTATTGATTAAAAAGTATCAGGATCCGGTTTCGGTAACCAGTTCTGTGCGCAATATTCCGATTTTTCGCCTTGCAGATCTCTACCTTATCGCCGCAGAGGCAGAAGCACATCTCAATGGACCTTCGGGTAAAGCCTATACTTATGCTAACGCTATTAGAAATAGGGCTGGACTGGATGACTTACCACAGGGGCTTGGGCAGACCGATTTCCTGGATGTGGTACTTCAGGAGAGAGCTTGGGAGTTTTTTGCTGAGGGCGACCGCTGGTACGACCTCAGCCGTACCGACAAGTTTCTGGAAATCATTCCACAAGCTGTAAACGACGTCTATCCCGTACGAAATATTCAGCCAAAACATAAATATTTTCCGATCCCTCAAGAAGAGCTGAATGCCAACCCGGAATTAACACAGAACCCCGATTGGAATTGACAATATGAGTAAATTGATGTTGATCCTGTTATTGTTTATGACGAAAGCTTTTATGGCAGCTGGTGTTAGCTCCATTGGAGGTCAAGACTCGTTGGTTTTTCCCGTTGAAGAATATAACGGGATAAACTACGATGTGCGCTTGTTCTGTGATAGCAAAGGATCTCCGCAATACTACTATGCCGATATTTTTACACCGGTTTGCGACGATGATATATGTAAACCTGTTTATATAAAACTTCAATGGGATTTGTTGGGAAGTTATCTTCGCTATACTGTTCCCATGCAACAGCCCTTAACTAAAGTTGATCATGAAGAGTTTTCAGCAGAAGAATATGAGCAACTGCATAGCATTCTGGCTGATTCGAATAGTTTGCTAAAAGATTACAAAATGGATGAACTGGTTGCGTCTACAAGCGAGACCACTCCTGGAGAGGTCGATGCGGTCACGGGCGCTACTAAAAAATCTTTGCAAGCGCTTACGGTTTCAGGCGCTTTGTATACCTGTTACACTTTGTGGCATATCAGTCATGGCAGAGTGGTAGACACCATCAAAAGAATCACCGATACGATGATGTCTTCAAAGTTATTATCCGAATTTTTAGTTAGTCAGAACCATCGTTATCAGTATTATGCGCTAGATAAAGTTTTGGATAGCGATGGTATTGTGGCGAAGGGTTACGAGCAGAAAGTCATCAACCTCATCCGCAACCCCAATGTTTTCATAGCTAGCAGGGTTTTAAAAAAGCTTTCACCCCGGTATTTTCAAAGTACAGCACAGCAACAGTGGTTGTGGGAGACTTTTTTAACGGGGAATTATCGATTAAAAGTGGGTGTTTTGGAGAAATTCGGAGAGCTTTCGTTGAAAGAGGACATCAAAGATTTATTGGGCACGCATCAGCATAAATACAATGAAGATATCGCTAAACGTATCGAAACTTTACTAAAAAAACCATTATGATGAACCCGACGTGACTAAAATAATTGTTAAACACAACGGACAACAATTATTTTTAATCATCAAGGGCTCCATCTGATAACTTAAAAAAATAGACAGATGAAAACAAAAGCGCTCTTTGCCTTATATCATTTTACTATAATCCTTGGTCTTTTGATGATCTCGATTTATTCAACAGCACAAACGCAGCACTTATTGGAGGCTGAATCCTTTGATGATACCGGAGGCTGGGTTATAGACCAACAGTCTTTTCCCGTTATTCAATCATCTTACCTAATGGCCCATGGCATGGGAAGGCCCGTGCGTGATGCTACAACAAAGGTACAGTTTGAGCAAAAAGGCACATACCACCTCTGGGTACGAACAAAAGATTGGGCTCCCTTTCCTAAGGGGCCTGGAAAATTCAGTGTGTGGGTAGATGGCAAACAGGTGGGCGGCACCTTTGGGGAAAGCGGAGCAATAGATTGGAAGTGGTATTATGGAGGAGTAGTTGAAGTGGGCGACCAGCCCACAGAAATTCGATTAAAGGACCTTACAGGCTTCAATGGCCGTTGTGATGCCTTACTGTTCAGTACATCGAAAACTGAACCTCCTCAGGACTCGGCAGATATAGCTCAGTTACGCCGAACGCTGCTTGACCTTGATGGTACGAGAGAAGAGGCCGGAAACTTTGACCTGGTAGTTGTTGGAGGCGGCGTGGCGGGTACCTGCGCCGCTATTTCTGCTGCCCGTTTGGGCTTGAAGGTTGCCCTTATTCAAGACCGCCCGCTTTTAGGAGGTAACAACAGCTCGGAGATACGGGTGCATCTGATGGGCGATGTCGATAAAAATCACCATCCAAAGCTGGGAAGAATTGTTCGTGAGTTAGACAATGGCGATCCCGGAAATGGCAATCCCGACGCCAAACAATATGGAGATCAACGGAAACTGGATATCATCAAGTATGAGAAGAACATTAGCTTGTACCTGAATACCCACGTGTACCGATTGGAAAAAAACGGCAATAGAATCACCGCGGTTATAGGCAGAAATATCAAGACCAATCAAGAAATCCGGTTTACCGGAGCCTTTTTCTCCGATTGCACCGGCGACGGTACTGTGGGCTATCTTTCAGGCGCCGACTACCGTATGGGGCGTGAGAGCCGTTCGGAAACGGGTGAGTCCTTTGCGCCGGAAGCAAGCGACGAATTTACCTTGGGCACATCCAATCTATGGGCTTCCTTGCCTGAGGATTCCGTATCAAGCTTCCCTGAAACACCCTGGGCCCTTCCGTTCTCAGACGAGTACCACATCGACGAAGAGCGTTCTGATTGGCAATGGGAAACCGGCTTTGGCAATATGAACACCATTGCCGAAGCTGAACATATCCGAGATCATAACCTGAGAGCTATTTTTGGCAATTGGTCTTATTTAAAAAATAATAAACCGGAGAAATATGGAAACCGGGCACTGGCATGGGTGGCCTATATCGGTGGTAAACGCGAATCGCGACGTTTGATGGGTGATCATATTCTTACGCAAATGGACGTTCAGGAAGGGGAAATGTATCCCGATGCTACAGTAACTGCAACTTGGACGATCGACCTTCACTTCCCGCAAAAAGAAAACAGTTTATATTTTCCTGGGGAAGAGTTTTTTGCTAGTACGGAACATGTACGTGTGGCACCTTATACCATACCCTACCGGTGTTTATATAGTCGCAACATCGAGAATCTATTTATGGCAGGGCGTAATATCAGTACCACGCATGTTGCGTTTGGCAGTACGCGTGTGATGCGAACCTGTGGGATGATGGGAGAGGTAGTAGGTATGGCGGCGGCCATTGCCAAACAGCACCACACAAATCCGCGAGGAGTTTATGAACAATATCTCGACGAACTACTGGGTATGATAAAGGATTGATCAATAACTATTATAAGTGGCATAAATAAAATTGGAGTCGGTGTCAAGTAATAAAACATATACAGATAAGATTGGTGCAAGGATTCGACAGCTATTGTTATGTGATCCAAAAGACCTAATGGGCAACTTTGCCTTTAATCTAAGTATGCTTATTTGCTTCACCACAAACGTGCAGGCACAGCACCCGCAAACCATCGAACTCAAAAATGACCAATACATCTTACACATAGATACCAACACCTTGAATTTTGGGATCCAATATCATACAACACTGATCGAACCACATCCTCAGGGCAACTTGTCTTTTTCGCTTGTAACCGATACCCAGACTTATGCCATAAATAAGGTGCGCGTGCGGCAATGTACGCCCACGCTATTTAGAGCACTGGTAACAAACAGCAGCGACCTATCAGCGATAGTCGAGATCCAACTTTCCAAAGACTTCTTCATGATCAAACTAACGCCCGAAAATCAGCTGGATAAGGAAGAGACCTACCAGATCGATTTCCGTACTGCGCCCCTCCAACCGGCCTACGGCTTGGGCGATCATGGGGGCTTTGGCGAAAATACAGCGATCAGCAATTTTGTTGATGATGACTTCGGGAACCGGGACAACGAGCACCGCTTCATTTCTACATTTACCATTTTCCCGGCCCACCACTTTGCTCAGGTACTTTTCGCAGAACAAACGAAACGGGTGGCAATCACCGATATAGAGAATAGATTGGGTGTTTCCGGTGTGAAATCTGCTGCCATTTATTACTTTTTAGGTTCTCCAAAGCAAATTTACCAGACATATAGACAAGTGAAGATAGCCGAGGGTTATCCCGACCTAAAGCCTAAACATCGATTTTTCCAATTGGGGTATGAGGCCTTCGGCTCCCTAGGCTGGAATACTTTTCAATCATCCGTTGAAAATGATATCAGCGCCTATCTAGAAGCGGGTTTTCCCATCAAATGGGCCGTTGTTGGTTCTGGATTTTGGAGAGGCGAACGTCGCGATCCAAGTGAAGGGGCGACTACCGGTTTTGGTCTGTGGGATGACTCGGCGGGCAGTGGCAGAAAAGACGGCTTGCCCAATCCCCGTTATCCAAACCCCCAAGCGTTCAAAGCGTTCTTCCGTGAGCGAGAGATCAGTCTGCTGCTTGGCTTGCGGATAAACTTCAAAGCGCCGAAAGCATATGGTGGATACTATGAAGCAGAAAATGATGGTCCATTTGTTCCTGAAGGAATTGATCGAGGATATTTTATTCGGGATAAAGATGAACGCCCAGAGACCTATCGTGTTAATTTTCCGCAAGGTAAGGTCTTTTTGCTGGAAGGAAAGAACCCAGCGGCTGTCAACTGGTACGTGTCTGGAGCAGACCGTTGGGGAGTAGATGGTTTTAAAGAAGATTTAATGCTCTATGACGGAAAAAAACTTAATAATGATGCCAAGCTAAATCCTGTTAACGCAGCCTTAATGAAAAAGGGTTATTACATTATGGCCCGGAACAGTGCTTATTCATTAACAGGTGATATACTAAGGTTGGAAGATACCAAGTATGGCTTTGACCAAGACCGACCGCTAATCAATGGGCTTAATTATGCAGCCAGTGGCGTATCTACCGTTTACCTTGATATTGTGGCGGGAAAATATTTGGAAAATCCGCTGAATGAAGACCAAAAACGTTATTTCGTTCGGAACGCCATGGCAGTTGCGGTAAGCCCGGTGATGGCTATGGGTTTCGGTCCCTGGCACCTGGAAAATTCACGCTATCAGAAAGCCGTGAAAAAAGCAGCTGATTGGCATGTCGCTTACGCCGACTACTTGTATAGTGAAGCGTTGAAAAGCTATCACAGTGGATACCCTTACACCATGACACCTCTTCCGATTGCGTTTCCTGATGATACCGCCACCTATTACTTGGCGGGCAAAAAACAAAGGCAATATTCATGGATGTTGGGCGAGTCATTGCTGGCTATTCCGCTGTATGGAAACGACTATGGCAACACCATGAAGCGAGATGTATACCTTCCAAAGGGTACGTGGATTGATTATAATACAGGTCAGTGCTTTGAGGGACCGCTTACCTTAAAGGACTATGATTTCCCATACGATAAAATACCGTTATTTGTAGGAGGAAAAGGAGTCCTAGTGAAGGAGAAAGATGGAGGTCATCAAGCGGTTGTTTACCCAACATCGAAGAAAAAGTTTACATATATCTTTTATTTTCCAGATGGTGAGCAAGTATCCGTGATTCATAAAGCATTTGCAAACTGGGCCACCGGAGCTTATCTTATAGAAAACCAGGCAACGGGAGAAATACAAGAGGTACAGCTGGAAAGTTTACATACACCTTTTACATTTGATGTTGATCCCGGCACCGATTACCTATTAACGCCAAAAGAAACCTAAATATGATACGCAAACAACAGTACGAACAGCTATCCGATGAATGGAACGTCAAGACCAAACTTTTGCTTTCTGTAATCATTATTTCTTTTATTCATTTGCTGTCGGCTAACCTTCATGCGCAGGAAGAAGTTGTACTTGAAAATCAGTTTATCCGCCTTAGGTGGGAACAAACATCCAAAGGCTACGCGCTCGGAACAATCACTTTGAATCCAGATGCAGACCCCATCACCATAGACAAACCACAAGGGCACTATGTTGGCTTATATAGTGCAGGCCAACCGGATACCACTGTTAACACCAAACTGTTTGAGCAGGCAAACGGTCACCGTTTTAGCGACTATAAATATATTGTGCAGCGGGTGATAGATGGATTCCGGCCTGTGCCGCTCAATACAGCTGGGGAAGTGGTTTCGTTTTTACCGGCCAGCGCAAAAAAGACCGATCAAGGCATTGAGTTTTTTCAGGAGAACCCACAGTTTAGCGCGAATATCAACTGGTCTCTCGACCGCCTGTATGCGCAGGATGTTTTGGTAGAGATAAAAGTGAAGGCAAACCAGGCGGGTTATTTTTCGTTCGCCAGTCCCACACTGTTCAGTACCGAACCAGACGAGCTGGAATGGGCCATGTTGCCCGGTTATTTTCAGGGGCGAGAAATCCAACCTGATTTGTTACGGGCCTATGCTTATGGGCAGGGAATACCGGGCCTACCGGTGGTAGTGCGTGAACGCACGGCCAGTACCTTATCACCACTTATTCAAAATAAACAAGGGGTAACACTCGCAGTCATTCCTGAGCCGGGTGTGGCGGCACATCCTTGGTTATACGATAAAAGTTCACGCGGGGCATGGAAGCTTGGTCTATCACTTATGAACCGCGGCGGCCAGCTTTCGCCAACACTTTATCACCCTGTATTGGGAGAAATAGATTCTTACCTTGAGGTGGGGGAGGAACGTGTTTTTCGTTTTCGGTATGCCATACAAAAGCAAGACTGGTTCAGCGTGTATAAACACGCGATTTATGACATCTATAAATTCGATCAGGCCATCAAGTTAAAGAACACTGGACAATCGCTAACAGATCGTATGTTGTCCATGCTGAAATACCTTCGCGATGATTCCACTTCCTTATGGAATGTACATACCTATCAGGGAATGCAGATCGGAGCACAATCTTATCTCGGAGGGGTCGTAGGGGCCGACAGAGATGCCATGAAAAATGCAGATTATGGAGCGATGTGGATGTTGGCCCGCCTCACGGGCGATTCGATACTGCGGAAAACGCGTCTACAGGCCGCTAGAAATTTTAAGCTAACACAGCAACAAACTGATGAAGGTTTTTTTAAAGGAGCTGCGATAGGGCAATATTATCTCTGGAAGAGCAGGCGCTTCACGGAAGAATGGGGCGACTACGTCGAACCTATCGCCCTGACCTATTACACTATGCTCGATATTGGCAACATCCTACTTTTCGAACCCCAGGATCGAGAGATGAAAGACCGTTTGCGAAGTGGGGCGGATAAGTTATTGGAGTGGCAGCAGGCAGACGGTAGTTGGTTAGTGGCCTACGATAAGCACACCGAGCAGCCGCAATTCTCAGATCTGTCAGATCTGAGGCCTACGTTTTACGGACTGCTAGTGGCCTATCGTTTGCTCGGCGATGATAAATATCTGCAGGCTGCGGAAAAAGGGGCTAATTGGTACGTGGCAGAAGCCATAAACAAAGGACATTTTTTAGGTGTTTGCGGTGATGTGCGCTTTGTTCCGGATTTTGCTACCGGTCAGAGTGCCCAAGCCCTGCTGGATTTGTACGAGTTGACCGATAACAAGACCTATCTGGAGGCTGCCGTTAATGCAGCGAAATTATACACATCCTCCATCTATACCCACCCTATACCCACGCAACAGGTCAAAGAGGTACGGGGGAAGCAAAAAGAAGATTGGGAAATCACACAGGTTGGTCTCAGTTTTGAACATGGCGGGACCCTAGGTTCGGCAAATGGTGGCGGACCTATTTTGCTGGCCAGTCATGCCGGTTTGTTTGTACGGATGGCGAAGTTAACAGGTGAGCGTATTTTTCTGGATATGGCGCGTGCTGCGGCGTGGGGGAGGGATGCCTTTGTAGACCCTGCAACTCATGTGGCATCCTATTATTGGGAACGTATGGATGATGGTCCCGGCCCCTTCCCACACCATGCCTGGTGGCAGGTAGGCTGGATTACCGATTACCTCATAGCTGAAATCACGGCGAGGTCGGGAGGGAAGATAGATTTTCCCAGAGGCTTCATCACACCAAAGGTAGGGCCACACCAGTCTTATGGTTTTGCTGCGGGGAAGGTTTTTGGCACACCGGTCGATTTGTACTTGCCAACAGGGATGGTGTCCGTTGCAAATCCGCAGGTGGATTTCATGGCGGCGAAGGCAAGCCAAGGAACTGATATGTACCTGATCTTATTGAACAACAGTACCGTGAGGCAGAAAAGCGCGATTGCACTCCATGAACTACCAGCATATTCCCAAGCAGTGTTATTGGATGAAAAGGGCGATAAAATCCGTGATTTATCTTTGGAAGACGGCAATTTTATGGTGGATATGCCGGTCTTGGGCTTGAAGGTCGTCAAATTATCGAATCGTGGATTTATGAGATAACTTGTTACTAAAAATGAAAGGAATGAAAAGATTAGTCCTATTGGTTTTTGTTTTTGCAAATGACGTTTTAGCACAATACACCATCACACATCCCAATGCCATCCCGCTACATGGCGATTGGACATTTGCACTTGACCTAGCTGATCAGGGAATAAGCGGTCAATGGTATCTTGATGGGATAACACGTGCAAACAGGCAGGATAGCGTGAAGGTGCCGCACTGCTTTTCTGCCGATCCCCGTTACTTATTTTATACGGGTACAGCTTGGTATCGCAAGTCCTTTTCCTGGAAACCCGAGCAGGGCAAACGGGTAATTTTACACTTTGACGCTGCTTATTACTTGACACAGGTTTGGCTAAATGGTCAGTCGGTTGGTACCCACGAAGGTGGTTACACTCCGTTCCATTTTGATATTACAGACCAGTTGCAGGAAGGGGATAACCTGTTGGCTGTATCGGTCAGCAATGACACCTGGAAACTGAACACCGTTCCGGCGGTGAAAGATAACCATGATATCAATGGTTCGTATCCGGCTTGGATCAATTACGGCGGACTGATCAGGCCCGTGTACCTGACCGTGGAGCCCGAAGTATACGTGGAAAATGTGAAAGTCGAGGCTATGCCTGATCTGAACAATGGTACGGCTGTGCTAACAACTAAAGTGCGCATACGCAATGCTTCCAGGCAGGCCTCCTTAACCAAGGCTGATTACGTCGTGCGACTGGGAGAACAAACACTTTCGCTAAATTGGGAAAGCGCATCTGTGAGCATACCGGCGGGGCAAACGTTGGTGCTGGAATCCAAAAGTGCGCTTTCAGCTGCCCAAACCGAGCTTTGGGACATAGACTCACCTACGCTTTATGAGCTGACCGTGGCCGTGGGAGACGATACGCTCGCGAGGCATTTTGGAATTCGGAAAGTGGAAGTTCGTGATGCCCAGCTTTTACTCAACGGCAAACCCGTGCGTTTGGGTGGCGGCAACCGCGTACTGGATTATCCCGGCCTCGGCTCCCTGGAGCCTGACTGGCTCATCGAGAAAGATTTCCAACTCATGAAAGAGGCTGGGATGGAGCTTCAGCGCTTGACACACTATACACCATCCGAACATTTCTACAACTTGGCCGATCGGTATGGCATGCTGATTATTACCGAGGCCGGTAACTGGCAGCTTACGCCGAGTCAACTTGATAACGATACTATCCGAGCGAAATTCAAGCAGCAATTTCGGGAGATGGTGGAGCGCGATTGGAACCATCCCAGCGTGATCGCCTACAGTGTGGGTAACGAATACCTGTCAGATGAACCCGCAGGTCAACGCTGGACCGAAGACATGATAAGCTATGCGAGGGAGCTGGATGCTACGCGGCTGTACACCTTTGCATCCATGCGGCTCAATGCCTTGCCAAAAAAGCCGGAAGACGAAGCCAGCCAATATGTAGATTTCGTGTGTGCCAATATCTATGGCAACCACGGTAAAAACCTGGACCATATTCACCAACTCTACCCTGATAAGCCTATCCTGATCAGCGAATGGGGTATGCGTGTAGACCATGCCACGGGCGAAGCAGGACAGGCACAGCATGTAACCGAAGTAATGAGCGAACTCCGGAAGCGTCCCTATGTGATCGGAGCGGCCTGGTGGACCTATAACGATTACCAAAGCCGCTACTACGGCAGCAACGCCGACGGCCACCGACCATGGGGCTTGGTAGAGCCTGACCGCTCGGTGCGCCCGGCTTATGCGGTTTACCAACGGGAAATGTGTCCCGTAAAAGTAGAAAAAAGTCATTATCAAATAGGTGAACAAGGAGTGCACCAGCTCCGACTGAAGGTGAGTGCGCGTGACGATTTTCCGGCCAGTCCGGTGCAAGGATATGTACTGGAAACGCCTCATACCAAAATAACCTTGCCCGATTTACAGCCGGGCGAAAGCAAGGACCTTTCCTTATCTGTTAGCGGATTTGATACGTACCTTCCACTGAAAATTGTCAAACCTACTGGCTATGTAGCTTTGGAACAAACGATACAACTGAACGAAACAAATTGATATTATACCACCCTTACAAAGATATGATTCAAGAAAATGTTACCCATCGAAGAGATACTCGGACAGAGACGTTATTAGCAGACCTTGTGATTGCCGGAGGAGGTTTGTCGGGCACCTGCGCTGCCATCACCGCTGCACGGCAGGGACTCAAAGTGGTGCTCGTGCAAGACCGCCCGGTATTGGGCGGTAACGCTTCCAGCGAGGTGCGCCTGTGGGTGTTGGGAGCCACTTCACATATGGGAAACAATAACCGATGGAGCCGTGAAGGCGGCGTTATTGACGAGCTGCTCGTGGAAAATACCTATCGCAATCCCGAGGGCAACCCGGTAATACTGGATATGATTTTATTAGATAAGGTTATACAGGAAACCAACATCACTTTGCTGCTGAACACTGCCGTTTATAACCTGGAGAAGAACAGCGCCGATAGCATTCGCGGAATAAGGGCTTTTTGTAGTCAAAACGCAACCGAATATTATTTGGAAGCTCCGCTCTTTTGTGATGCTACCGGCGACGGCTTGCTGGCTTTCCTGGCCGGTGCGGCCTTCCGTATGGGAGCGGAGTCGAGGGAAGAATTCAATGAAGCGATGGCTCCGGACGCCAACTATGGCGGGCTTTTGGGGCATTCTCTTTATTTTTACAGCAAAGACACGGGAAAACCGGTAAAATTCATCGCTCCTTCATTTGCAATGGACGTCAGTAAAGAAATCCCACGTTTCCGTAACTTTAATTCCAACGAACACGGCTGTCAACTGTGGTGGGTGGAGCATGGCGGCCGACTGGATACGGTGCATGACACCGAAAAAATTAAGTGGGAGCTGTGGAGTGTGGTGTATGGCATATGGGATTATATCAAAAATTCGGGAAAATTCCCTGAGGCAGCAACGATGACCTTGGAATGGGTAGGAATGATTCCCGGTAAGCGGGAGAGTCGGCGCTTCGAAGGCGATTACATGCTTGCGCAGCAAGATCTCATCCAGCAGCGCGAACATCCAGACGCTGTTGCCTATGGCGGATGGTCGATTGATTTGCATCCGGCCGATGGGGTGTTCAGCGATCGTCCCCCTTGCAATCAGTGGCATAGCAAAGGAATATTCCAGATCCCCTATCGATGTTTATACAGCAGAAATATTAAAAACTTGTTTTTGGCCGGTCGTATTATCAGTGTAAGCCATGTCGCCTTTGGTGCAACGCGCGTGATGGCCACCAGTGCCTATACCGGTCAGGCTATAGCCGTAGCGGCAGCGCTATGCAAAACGTTGCAGGTCATGCCTAAAGAGCTCTATACCCAAGAGCACATACCACAGTTGCAGCATGAATTGATGAAAACAGGACAACACATACCTGGTCAGGTATTTCATGATGAAAGCGACCTTGTACAGCACGCGCATATAGAAGCGTCCAGTTCACTGGCGTTCGAGGGTTTTGATCCTGCACATTTACTTTGGAAGGTACTCGATATTTCTGCCGCCCAGCTCCTTCCATTAGGCAAGGGGCGTGTTCCTGTTTTTTCTCTTTCTGTAATGGCGATAGCGGCCACCCGCCTGGAGATAGCGTTACGGATCAGCAGTAGAGCTGGAAGCTTTACCCCCGATACTACATTAGCCAAAAAAACGATTACACTTGTAGAAGGACAGCAAGCTCTTTCCATCGATTTCGCTATTGAACTTTCAGCAGCGCAATATGTTTTTATTACCTTCCTGAAGAACGAGTTGGTGCAACTGCCCTATAGTTTGCAGCGGATAACCGGCTTGCTATCTGTATATAACGGCATAAATAAGCGGGTGTCCAACAACGGCCGGCAGCAACCTGAGCCCGGCTCAGGTATTGATGATTTCGAATTTTGGTGCCCACAGCGTAGGCCGGAAGGGCATAATATCGCGCTCCGGCTGTCCGAGGCCCAAAAACTTTTTTCAGCAGACAACGTGCGTAATGGCATTGATCGGCCAGTATTTCAGCCTAATGCCTGGGTGGCCGACCCCGATGATGAGCATCCTATGCTTTCCCTTTCTTGGCCGGCCGAGCAATCCATCCATCGAATAGTACTCCTATTTGATACCGATGCCGATCATGCCATGGAGTCCGTATTGATGGGGCATCCCGAAAATGTAATGCCCTTTTGCGTGCGCCATTTCGAGATCAGAGATGCAGATAACCAGCTAATTAGCGAAGTGCACGATCAATATCAAACACGGCGTACACTTATATTCGACCCACCTTTGAAAACAGACCAACTTAGCATTCAGCTGGCACATCCATCGTCGGAAGTTCCAGCCGCACTGTTTGCCATTAGGTGTTATTAAACATAAGCTATACTAAAAACCTGTAACAGCAAAAAAAATGACGACACTCGATTATTGGGTAATTGCAATCTTTTCAGTTGGCATATTAATAGCCGGACTATCTATTACCGATCGTAAGGCAGATATGAAATCCTATTTTGGGGCGAGTGGTGCATTACCATGGTGGATGAGCGGCCTTTCATTGTACATGGGCTTTTTCTCGGCAGGCACTTTTGTGGTTTGGGGGGCTATAGCTTACGAACAGGGCTGGGTAGCTGTCACCATTCAGTGGATGATGGCTATCGCAGGGTTTTTAATTGGCCGTTTTATCGCGCCGCGTTGGCGAGATACGGGAGTGCTCACTGCTGCTGAATTCATGCAACAGCGGTTTGGCAGCAGTGTACATAAATTTTACACCTACATCTTCCTGTTCATGAGTTTTGCTTACAACGGGGCTTTTCTTTACCCGGTCGCCAAGCTCGTAAATGTATCCACAGGCCTTCCATCGCACTATGCCATTATCTTGTTTGGGCTGATGGCCGTATTGTACACGACCTCTGGAGGTCTCTGGGCGGTAATTGTTACCAATGTTCTGCAGTTTGTGGTGCTCACAGCCGCTGTCATTATTGTTGTTCCACTGGCCTTCGACAGGGTCGGGGGCGTGTCTTCCTTTGTAAACGCGGCTCCCGAGGGCTTTTTTGATTTGATTGGAGGAGAGTATAGCATTTGGTTTATTGTTGCTTTTGGATTCTACAATATGGTATTCATTGGTGGCAACTGGGCATATGTACAACGTTATACCAGCGTGCCCACGAGGAAGGAAGCAAAGAAGGTAGGCAACCTGTTTGGATGGCTTTACCTCATAAGCCCTGTCGTATGGATGCTCCCACCTATGCTTTATCGGGTCATTAATGGCGATCTTGTTGGCCTGGAAAATGAAGGAGCTTATCTGCTGATGTGTAAAGAAGTTCTTCCTGCAGGGATAATGGGACTGATGATAACAGGCATGATTTTCGCAACGACAGATTCGGTGAATGCTTCGCTCAACGTCTCCGCTGCGGTATTCACCAATGATATATACAAACGTTTATATCCACAGGCAACCAATAAAAGACTCATGTGGGCAGCCCGTTGTTCGACATTGGCATTTGGTGTGGTTACCGTATTGGTTGCACTTATGGTTCCGGCAATGGGCGGCATCGTAGAAGTAGTGCTTAGCATAGGCGCGCTTACGGGAGTCCCACTCTATGGACCCGCTGTGTGGGCTTTATTTTCACAAAGGCAAACCGCATTCTCCATTCTTTTTACCACTATCGCCAGTTTAGGGGTCAACCTTTTGTTTAAGTTTGGCACCCAACCATTGCTTGGTTTTTCCCTTGATCGGATGCAAGAAATCGTACTTGGCGTTTCGCTGCCCATCGCCTTGCTTGTGCTGTTTGAGGTGCTGTATCGCCGTAAACCCTACCGTCTCGCTGTAGTCATAGCTCCAGATGTGCCCTTAACCGAACACCCGATATCCCATGGCAAGCGTCAAAGCGTTTTGGCCATAAGAACGATTGCTTTTGCTTTGCTCGGAGTGGGGTTAATGATTTTTATACTCGGATTTTTAGCAAGTTATGGAAGGACTGCAGTATTGGGTGTTTCCTCGGCAATTCTATCGGCCGGAAGCATCTTATTGGCGGTGTCTCGTAGAACCAACTAGGAAAGGAGGTAGAAGCTATTCTTTGGGCACCAACCTTTTTCCGGTATAAGCTAAGTTTATTCCTTTGAAAGGAAATCTTGACTGCTCACGGTTTCAAGACGATTTACATTACCGATACTGGTCAATAGGAATAGATTTCAGCGACACCATAACCCCAGGGCCTTAGGTCCTTGTCGCAAGAAGGGTTAGGTTATATTATATTCCAGAAAAATGCCTCGCCAATACGACGAGGCACCTAACTACATGTTACTGGTTTACACCAATTTTTTTGAGTTTTCGAACGCAATCGCTTCCTTGATCTGTTCAGCTATTACCTTTTCCCCGATAGCATCGAAGTGATACATAGCCTGCTCCAGGGAGAAAAAGCCTTTGCTCAATACAAGGCCAATGGTGTTCTTATATTTGTTTTTTTGTTTGGTGTCTACCAACTGCTGTTTAAGTTCGTTGTGTTCAGGTCTCATGATATAAATTTACCAAAACCAATGATGGAAATACGCAAAAAGCACCTCTTGTGTAAGATAATGAGCAAGTTGTGTGAATCCGTGAGTGTTACTGAGCATCACAATGGCATCATCGCGCGGCTACCATTGCCCTTTTTGCCAAACCGTGAACCGTTGTCTGCTGTTTTGAGACCGTTAGACTCAAAAAAAAAATAACGAATATTGTCCCTATTCTGAAATGTCAGTCTTCCAACCGTCCCCTGAACAAATGCAGGAACGGATGAACTGGCTAGGCAGTATTGCAGCACAGAACAAATTGGTAGACAAAGGAAATACGCTTTTGCCAGCTCCCGAAAGTGCCAAAACAGTAAAACCCGGCAATATTATAACGGATGGGCCTTACACCGAAATCAAAGAGTTCATCAGCGGTTACACTTGGCAGAAAACCATTAAGTGTCAACGACTATATAAAGGGTTTGTAGCTTACCGGGTACATTCAACTTGGTCTTAGCGGAGCAGGAGGTTCGATGAGTAAAGGGAAATTATTAAGATATAAAAAACAAGGCATGCTGATATTTGCTAAAGTTTGTGTGGTTCCTAAATTTCAATTATTTGCCAAATAATTCTGCTAAAAGGTTTTTTTTGCTAGTTTTGTAATAGATGTTATGCTCGCATTTCGTGAATCATCGGTATAGATAACCAGTATAAACTAAAACAACGTACGCAAATTATCATGCATAAACTAGCCATCAGTTTTATTAAATCAACGCTATTAATCTTACTTATTCACGGCATTAGTAATGCCCAAACGGATACCACGGAGTTTAATCAGCACGGGGAGGTAAATGTTAATATTGAAGGAAAATTACTACACCTAACCTGGCCAACAGAACAGGGAGAGTCAGCACAGCTGGTATTAGACTTGCAAAAAGATAATCCGCTTTTTAAGACTATAGGAATTAACACGACAAAAGGATATCAGGAAATTGCTTCAAAGCTTGACCCTGGATTTATTCTTACCGTAGGTAAAAGAGACCTAACCACAAAAAGCGGATGGGATATTTTCTTCGATAAGATGCAGGACAAACCCCATAAGGCGTATACTGTTAATCTAACCAAGGAAAAAGCGAGCGTTATCAGTAAAGGTTCTCGGACATTAGTCCGGATACCAGGATTACATGCGCCTGATTTTACCGGTTTCTTGGAGATTACCTGTTATAATGGTTCTCCACTATTTAATGTAGCTGCGGTGATGTCAACAGAAATAGATTCTACTGCGATAGTCTATGACGCGGGCTTAATCAGCGAAATCCCGGCATGGGATAAGCTCAGCTGGTCTGATACAGAAAATCAGCTACAAACCATTTCCGCCAATCCGCAAGACACCGCAAAAAACCTTACGGTAAAATACCGGACCCTCATCGGTGAAAACCCGTCTGGTAGCTTGGCCATTTTCCCAGCTCCCCATCAATATTTTTATCCCTTAGATGAAGCATTCAACCTGCAATTTACATGGCATGGCAATGATTACCGCAATTTGCTGTCGGGATATGGTATCGGCATACGGCAGGATTTAGCGGGTGATAATCGGTATGTTCCATGGTTTAACGCACCGCCTAAAACAGAGCAGCGCTTAAATTTCTATTGTCTGTTAGATGCCGATGATGCTGAAAGTACATTAAGCGCCGTAAAAAAATACACCAATAACGATGCCTACAAGCCCGTGCCGGGTTATAAAACCATGTCGAGCCACTTTCACAATGAATTTATCATGAATGTCGTATTGGCCGGTAAACCCGTTCCCGAAAAACCGAAATTTGTTGATGTATTTAAAGATACAGGAGTTGATATTGTACATCTAGGTGAATTCCACTACACGGCACATCCCAAGGGGCCTGATGATCAAAGATTGACGGAACTTAAAGCCTTATTTGACCAATGCGAGCGTCTGTCGGACGACGATTTCCTTCTCCTTCCGGGCGAAGAACCCAATGAATTTTTTGGCGGCCATTGGCTACAGTTCTTTCCCAAGCCAGTCTATTGGATTATGTCAAGAGAAAAAGATAAACCTTTTGTGAGCGAAGATCCTAAATATGGCAAAGTTTACCGTATTAGCAATAAAGAGGAAATGTTAAAATTGCTGGAATCGGAAAACGGATTGGCCTGGACGGCACATGCCCGTACCAAAGGGTCTACCGGTTATCCGGACGCTTATAAAGAAGAACCTTTCTTTTTATCCGATCATTTTTTCGGTGCTGCCTGGAAACCCATTCCTGCCGATTTATCAGAGCCACGGCTAGGTAAACGAGCCTTGGATTTATTGGACGACATGAATAACTGGGGCCTTAAAAAGCACATGATAGGCGAAGCCGACCTATTTACCATTGAACCTGAGAACGAAATGTATGCGCATCTCAATGTGAATTACCTACAATTAGATGAGTTGCCTAAGTATGAAAATGGTTGGCCATCCGTTTTAGACGCCATGAAGCAAGGCAAGTTTTTCACTTCTACCGGAGAGATATTATTTCCTGCTTTTGCAGTGAATGGAAAGGGCGCAGGAGAAACCTTATCGTTAAACGCCAATGGCGAGGCAACGGTAAGCTTACATACGCAATGGACATTTCCACTTAATTTTGCCTTGGTGGTATCAGGCGATGGTAAGGAAGTCTACCATGAAAAGATCGACCTAAGCCATACCAACGCTTTTGGTGATGAGGAGTTTACGTTTAATCTGAACTTGAAAGACAGGACCTGGGTTAGAGTAGAAGTCTGGGATGAAGCGTCTAATGGCGCTTATACCCAGTCTGTATGGCTTCAATAGATCTTATCAATTCAAGTTTTCATGATTTGAAAACCATAAGACCTGGCAATATCAACAGGTAAAATCGTCCAAATCGCCTATTTTAATTTCTGATGGCCATGTATACTTTTGCTCAATCCATTTTGTTGAGGATTAGAAATGAGTGTTGAGAATTATAATAGCGGATTATGATGCGCAGGAGTGCCCCTTTACTTTTTTTTATGTTGTTCTTTACAGGTTTAGCTTTGGGGCAGAGGAAAAATATCGGCCAGTTTGCCGTTTGGAAGCCCAAGGAAGGCAAGGCATCCGCTTTTGAAGAAGGATTTGAACCACATCTAAATTGGCATAAGGAAAACGGTGATAAATGGAATTGGTATAGTTGGTACGTTGTATCTGGTGAGAGGTTTGGATTATTTATTGATGGTACCTTCGATTTAGCATGGTCGGATTTTGATCATCCAGTTGACCCGATAGCAGATATGGCCGACAATCAAAAAAACGTGGCTCAGTATGCAGATTTGAAGAATCTTTATAAAGTTGTAAATGTTCAGGAATACAGTACCAAGAACACCTTTGATTATACCTTAGGGATTGCCAGATTGTTAACGGTTAAGGTTTACGACACGCCGGAATTAGATCGTCTTTTAAAAGCGTTATATGAGGTATATATCCAAAAAGGGGTAAAGTCTTTCAAAACATTTAAAACGGTTGATGCGGGAAATTTAAATGAGGTTATCATTTTTTTAGGATTTTCGAATTGGCAGGAATATGGTGCTTCGGAGAATATTTTACGTGAAATTTCTGCAATAGAACAAAAAATGAGTGGCAAGGTAGTCAAGGATATAACATCAGAAACCCTAGCTTTTGAAAGCGAAATGAGTTACTTCGGATCCGGGGATGGAAAAGAATAGTTGGTGCGGCTCGCTCATAGAAAAAGACTGTTGAGCACCGCTACCACAATCCAAAAGATTGAAATTTGGTTCTATACTGCATGGGGGCAACTCCGGTCTCCCGTTTAAAGATTCTTCGAAAAGCCTCCGTGTCATTATAGCCTACTTTATTCATAACATCATTTACGGGCAGAATCTCTCGTTCCAATAACCTCTTGGCAGCCTCAACCCGTATTTTTTGAATATAAGCAACAACGGTATACTGTGTGACTTTCTTAAACCTTCTCTGGAAAGTGCGGAAACCAAGTTTCGCAATATCCGCCAATTTCTCCAATGATAAGTGTTCGGGATAGTGCTGTTCTATATAATCCTGCACACGGTGTATAGAATAGTCGTTATGGTAACGGCTACCCTCAAATATGGTATAAATCCCTTGATTATCTCGATCTATATCGATTTCAAAATATTTGCTGGTCTGCACGGCGATTTCAGGATTCGTAAATTTCTTGACCAGGTAGATTAATAAATTCCAGTACGAATTAGCGCCACCACTGGTAAAAATCCCTTTATTTTCAGTAATTATCTTTTGATCTGTAACATACACCCCAGGGTAACGCATACGAAATTCGTTGATGGTCTTCCAATGTGTAGAACACCATTCTTTATCCAGCAAACCAGTCTCCGCCAAAAGAAATGCTCCGGCACAGAGGCTTGCTACTTTGCTTCCTCTCTCATAATGTTTCTTTATCCAGGGTAGGAAGTCCTTGTTTTGTTCAAGGCTTTGTCCCATGTCACCACTTAAGGGAGGGATAATGATCATATGGGTATGTTCTACCTCGTCAATGGATTTGTCCGGTGAAACTTTGAACATGCCCTCATTCAGCTCAACCTCTTTAGAAAGGCCTACAAGAGTAATTTCGAACAGGGGGTCTTGGCCGCTCTCCACTAAAAAATCATTCACTTTTCGGAAAAGGTAATGAATGTTCCCAACTACAGCGATTAACACATTTTCTGTGACAAGAACGGATATATGTAGCATGTTTGCAAAATTAAATGTTTGCATTTTAATTCTTAACTAGCCGCCATAATTTTTCCGGAATCCATCACGATTAGGGTCATCTATATTTACACCCAGGGTTCACTTCCCTATCTACTTGCCCGAGTTTGTCTATGCATTACAACTTCACTTTTTTGGCCTGTCCATTGGGCGTGAAAAGGTCTTCTCCTATGGGAAAAAAGATAAAGCGATGTAAGAATTACATCGAAAGTACTTAACTTTACCGCGAGGCTAAAGTTTTAAGCATTTTAGTTTTGCATTAACTGGTATAAACCTTATCGCTATACATCTGTAACCACTATGGGGGATAAATCTTCGCTGTCTGAAAGTACGTCGCTGCTCCTGTTGAGACAGGGAGACAGGCAAGCTTTCTCCAAGCTGTATGACCTGTATTGGGAAATGCTTTATTGCTATGTAGTACGTGTACTCCGCGATAAGGAAGACGCCATGGATGTTGTGCAAGATACCTTCATCTCCCTGTGGCAGCAACGTGCAGCGCTTGGTGAAGTGCAGTCATTGCAGGCTTATCTCAAAGCCATGGCGCGGTACAAAGCGATGAAATGCATTCGGGATAATATCCGCAAGCACGACTACCTAGAGTCCCTGCTTGATTGCTTTACGCAACATGAGGAGAGTCCTGAAGGCTTGATGGTGGCTCATGAATTACGGGGCATCATTGATGCCGAAATCGAGCGCCTGCCCACCATGATGCGCAAGGTATTTATCCTGAGCCGGCGGGAAAACCTGTCGTATAAGGAAATTGCTTCCAAGCTCGTCATTTCCGACAAGACTGTTAAGAAACAGATTAGCAACGCTTTGAGAATTCTTCGCTCGAAGATTAACGATCCCCATGTCACCTCATTGCTGTTGCTTCTGGTACTAGAAGGTCATTTTTAATTAATCATTTGAAAATTTATTTCATTTATAATCAATGTATTATAAATAATTTTCAAGTTTATATACTACCAACCGGCTGATTCTTACACTTATTTTACAGACAACAAGCAATTATAAATTTTCATTCTTATGAACCAGCAGCAGCTATTATCCCTTTTGAAGCGCTACGATGCCGGCACATGCAGTAAGGAAGAAAGCGTCCTGCTCGAACGTTGGTTTGCTGAACGGTCAGCTGCTGAGGATTGGCATTGGGAAAGCGAAGAGGAGCGATTGCTTGTGCAACAGCTCATGCGCTCACGTATTGAAGCACAATTGTTTGCGACGGAAAAGCCTCGCAGGCTGTGGACAGTAAAAAAAATTGCTGTCGCAGCATCAATTTTCCTGTGCTTTTTGACCGCGATAGGGTTATATGTCAGCTATCGCATCGACGATGGTACAACATTATCGCATACCGAACAGGCCGTTGAACCTGGCTCTCAGGCGGCGTTTCTTACGCTCGCTGATGGTTCCACCATCCGGTTGGACGATGCTCAAACAGGTACCCTTTTTGATGAAAATGGCGTGGCCATCAAGAAACTTGATGATGGCGAGTTGTTATATGAAGTAGGGGGAGGGGGTACGCCCATGGCCGAACAAGGTAACGTACCGATCAATACCATCAGTATCCCACGCGGAGGTCAATATCAGCTGATATTACCCGATGGAACTAAGGTACGGCTCAACTCTGCTTCCACTCTGGTATATCCCAACGCTTTTGTTGGCGACGAACGCGTAGTAAGCTTGACCGGAGAAGCCTATTTTGAAGTTGCCAAAAATGAACATAAGCCGTTCAAAGTAAAGGCAGGAGACACGGAAATTCAAGTAACGGGCACACATTTCAATATCAACGCCTATGCCGATGAGCAGCAAGTGACTACTACACTGGTAGAAGGTGGAATAAATGTGCTCAAAAAAAATCAAGAAGTTGCGCTGCAACCGGGACAGCAAGCCGTAAGTCGACTTGATGACAGCCCGATCAGTATTGAAACGGTGGACACCGATTATGCTCTGGCTTGGTTGGAAGGCGACTTTGTCTTCGAAAACCAGGATATTAAAACGATCATGAAAAATATCGCTAGATGGTATAATGTCGATGTGATTTATGAATCATCCGCCCCCACAACCCGCAAAGCTTTCGGAGGGACGTATACGAAATCGAAAGGAATTGAAGAGTTATTGTCACACCTTGAAACGCTGAGCAATAATACGGTCCGTTTCAAACTGAAAGAAAGGAGGGTTACGGTTATTATGTGAGGATTACACAACCACCAACCTGGATCGCCTAAAAAACCGGAAATGTTTGCCGCATTCCCGGTCGTTCGGCAATAAAGCCGCGTCAGGCAATCTAACCAATTACAGCGCTTATAATCAAGTTTTATTTAACCTAACATGCAAATGTATAGAAAAAATACAGTATTGTCTTACAATACTTCTCATACGTCATTCAAAATCCTGCTTGCCATGAAGCTCTCTGTATTGCTGGTATTCGCCACCTTATTTCAAGTAAGCGCAGCCGTAGTAGCGCAAGAGGTGACCGTCAAGGTCAAAAATGCTTCTTTACAGCAGGTCTTCAAATCGCTTAAAAAACAGACAGGCTTTGACTTTCTTTATCTACAAGAGGATTTGAAGGATGCAAAACCCGTTTCTCTTCATGTCGAAAAAGAGCCTTTAGTAGAGGTTTTGGAAAGCTTTCTTGCCGAACGGTCGCTTACTTACGAAATCAGAAATACAAGCATATTGGTGCGAAAAAAGTCGGGGGAAAATCGTCAAAGCACCTTTATCAGACCCTCAGTGCTACCACAGCAAAAAGAGATTAGTGGCAAGGTGACGGACGAAAATGGTGAGCCCCTGGGAGGGGTGACCGTCACAGTAAAAGGCACAGCCATTGCCCTTACGACCGATCCGGAAGGAAATTACCGCATAAAAGCCCCTGAGTCGAGTGATGTCTTGACCTTTAATTATATAGGCTACCAAGTGCAAGAAGTGACATTCGCAGGCTCTACGGTGATTGATGTTGTATTGCAAACCTCCGTCAGTGACTTGGACGAAGTGGTGGTCGTAGGATATGGTACCCAAAAAAGAGGAAGTGTTACCGCGGCAATCAGCTCTGTGCCGATGAGAGAATTACAGGATATGCCCGTATCAAATGTTGCTACAAGTATGCAGGGAAAGATTCCCGGTGTAGTTATACAACAGACTACCGGTGCGCCGGGAAGTACGCCGGCAATTAAAGTAAGGGGTTTCGGGTCAATCACCGCGGGAAATGCCCCATTGATTGTGGTTGACGGGAACATTGTGAGTGCAGACGTGTTCGCCCAAATAAACAGTATCGATATTGAGAGCATGGATGTCCTGAAAGACGCGTCCTCAGCGGCTATTTATGGGTCGCGTGGCGCAAATGGCGTGATCATGGTAACTACCAAAAAAGGCAAAGCAGGAACCTCTTCAGTTAACCTTGACGTATTTGCGGGCGTGCAGAACGTTTCCAAAACAGTAGATATTCTTAACTCACAGCAGTTTGCAGCCCTTGGTGTAGATGCCTCTAACAATGCATATCTGGATGACGTTCCTGGAGCCAATATCAACGATCCTAATGACGTGCGTCCCTCCACCTTCCTGAGGTACCGTTACCCGCGGGGGGAAGTATTTGATTGGTTCGATTTCGACGATCCTATAAAAGTAGCGAATTTACCCTACCACGACTACCAAGATTTGATTTTTCGCGCTGCGAGGATGAGTAGCTACCAGTTGTCACTCGCCGGAGGTACAGATAAAACCCGTTACGCAGTAAGCGGAAGCTACCTCGACCAGGATGGTGTTCTAAGAGGTGCCGATTTAAAGCGATATACCCTTCGCGCGAATATCGAAACCCAGGTACTTCCCAAGTTAAAGATGGGCGTCAATCTTATTCCCACTTACCGTACCCGCAATGAAGTGAATGATGAGGGACATTGGGCCGACAACGGGGTGATCAACGCGGCCTTGTCAGCCATTCCGATGGCGCCGATTTATGCAGCGGATGGTCTTGCATACAGCTCTCAAACCGAACTGGCTCCCGCCTACAATTATCCTGGGGTTACCAATCCGGTCGCAAACATTACCGAACAGTATGATAGACGCAATACCACCAATTTGGTTGCCAATGCTTACGCGGAATATCAGGTGTTGGAAAACCTCACCTACAGGGTAACAGGAAATATAAACTTTGAAGGAGATCGGCGTAATAGCTATCGCAGCTCAAGGATGCCGCTAAACCAGTTGTTACCGCCAACTGTTGCCACCGGGACCGCCGCTTCCGATCAGGAAATCAGCTGGCTATTTAACCAGACCCTGAATTATAATATCACTTTTAACGAAAATCACAATCTGGGTGTATTGCTCGGAATGGAAAGCAACCGATTAGCATTTGAAAGCAGTAGCGCTACGGGAAATGCTTTTCCGAATGATTTGGTGAAGACACTCAATGCCAGTGCGGACGGTGCTACTACCACGGCCACTTCTTTTATGGAAGAAATAAGCACCGTATCTTACTTTACGCGTATCAATTACGATTATAAGGGGAAGTATATGGTGAATTTCTCGGTAAGGCGCGATGGGTCTTCGATTTTCGGACCAGACCGCCGCTGGGGCAGCTTCCCGGCCGTTTCTGCAGGATGGCGTATCAGTGATGAGCATTTCATGCGGGACATCAAAGGCTTATCTGAACTGAAGTTGAGGGCCAGCTATGGCCTGTCGGGTAACAACGCTTTTAACAATTACTATCCACATGCGGCCTTATTATCAACAGAAAACTACGCCTTTAATGGTGTATTGGCGAATGGTCTTTACGCCTCCAGTCCGGAAAACCGGCAGCTGAGCTGGGAGAAGAGTGAACAGTTAGACCTTGGTTTAGATCTGGGGCTATTTAACAACAGGTTGTATGTCACAGCAGACTACTATGATCGCACGACAAAAGACCTCCTTCTTTTGGTAAACGTACCGACCATTACAGGCTTTAATTCCGTTGTACAAAATATAGGGGAAATGCAGAATCGCGGCTGGGAATTTTCGGTAAGCTCACAGAACTTCACAGGGCCTTTTGTATGGAATACCAATGCTAACCTTTCATTCAATCGCAATAAGGTGTTAGCGCTAGGCCCAACAGGAGATCCCATTCGCAGTGCCTCCGGTGTGGGGGAAACCAATATCACGATGATCGGACACCCTATAGGCAGTTTCTTTGGGTACAGGCAGATTGGAATTTTCATGAACCAGGCAGATCTTGACGCACATCCACATGATGCCACCAGTCGGCCAGGCGATGTAAAATATGCTGATGTAAATGGTGATGGCATATTCAATGCAGATGATCGCGAAATTATCGGCAACAACCAACCCAACTTTATCTACGGACTGAACAACAGTTTTAGTTTCAAAGGTTTCGATCTGAATGTCGCCATACAAGGCAGTCAGGGCGGCCAGGTCCTGAATCTAAGCCGTAGGTTTTTCGAGAACTTGGAGGGCGGCCAGAATCAACTGACCACCGCATTAAACCGGTGGCGTTCTGAAGCTGATCCTGGTGACGGTGTAACACCCCGTGCCAATGCCCGAACTACAGGACTAAACAATGCCGTATCTAGCCGATGGGTGGAAGATGGTTCCTATCTGCGTATCCAAAATGTAACGCTTGGTTACCGGCTGCCCGCCAGCTTGATTGACCGGTGGAATCTGAAACAGGTCCGTATCTACCTATCTGCACAAAACCTTCACACCTTCACTAAATATAAAGGGTATAATCCCGAAGTAAGTAACTATGAAAGTCCGCTTACCGGAGGTGTAGACTATGGTTCGTTCCCGTTGGCACGAACCATTTCGGCAGGTATTAACATTGGACTCTAGTTTATTCTAAAACATTTTGAAAATGAAACATTTGAAAATATACATATCGGCGATCCTAGCTGTTGTTATGGTGTCTTGCAAAGATAGTTTTCTGGATCTGCAGCCCATATCCTCTGCGGCAAGTGAAAACTTCTATAAAACAGCTGAAGACATGAAGGTTGCTTTGAATGGCACTTACGCTGCTTTGCGGAGATCGGGTATTTCCACTAACAACTATGTGTTCGGCGAAATAAGTTCCGATAATACCTACCCCGTAGCGTCGGGATCCGTAACCGACCAGGATGAGCTTGATCGCTTCTATATCCGCACCACCAATCCCTTTATAGCCGGCCGGTGGAACGATGGGTATAACGCCATTTTGAGGGCTAACACGGTGTTGGAGAAAATTGAGCCAGTTGAGATGGATGATGAGCTAAAAAGAAGATACATCGCGGAGGCTAAATTTCTGCGGGCTTTTGTATACTTTGAATTGGTGCGTACCTTCGGCGATGTCCCATTAGTTACAAAATCGCTCATGTCTGATTTGGATGAAGCCTATGATTACGGAAGAGACGCCGCGAGTGCCGTTTACGCCCAAATAGAAACAGATCTTTCAGAAGCAGAAGCCGATTTGCCGGTTTCTTTTACAGGAGGAGATCTCGGTAGAGTTACGCAGGGGGCCGCTAAAGCATTACTGGGCAAGATATATCTTACGCAAAATAAATACCCGGAGGCTGCTGCTAAATTGAAGGAAGTAATCGACCTGAATATTTACGATCTGGTCTCTTACGAGGCAGCATTTGATCCGGCACAAAAGAATGGAAGAGAAGCGGTGTTTGAAATCCAGTTTGCTGCCGGTATGGGTATAGGGAACCCTTGGCCTAATGCTTTTGCTCCTCAAAACTCCGGTAATGCCGTAATTAATTTTGGTGGTGGCGGCAATAATCGGCCTACTCAGGATTTAATCGACGCTTATGAGCCCGAAGATATCCGAAGAGACTTTTCTTTGGCAACCAGTTATGTCAATGCAGACGGTCAAACAATCCAGGATGTATATGTCAGAAAATACAGGTTTGATCCGGCACTGAATAATGATAATGCCAATAATATTCCGGTGATTCGCTATGCTGATGTTTTGTTGATGTACGCAGAGTGCTTGAACGAGCAAGGGTATGAAGCAAATGGTGAAGCATTCAGCTATTTGAACAGGATTAGGGAGCGGGCGGGGTTAGCAGAAAAATCTGCGGCTGATATTCCCAATCAGGAAGCTTTCCGGCTGGCGATGGAACAGGAACGTAGAGTGGAGTTTGCATTTGAAGGTCACCGCTGGTATGATTTGGTACGTACCGGTAGGGCTATAACTGTCATAAACAGCAAGGCTCAGGAAATCAATTTGGTGGCCCCGATCACACAAAATAATCTGGTATTTCCCATACCGCAAAGCCAGATAGATATTAACCAGGGCAAGATCACGCAAAACCCCGGCTATTAATCAGAATGTCTTCAGGAGGCTGCCCGTTACTTGGGCTTCAGCGTCCTGAAGACATTTTTTACACGAAGGCCTATTGTTTTACTCAAAAGGTTATAAAACCAGCTAGCATATAAGTGATGCTTACATGTTCAAATTCCCTGTTCCCATTTCAATCTCAAAACCCTTAACTTTACGTACGCAATTGGAAGTAAAACGAGTGAACAGCAATCGGACACGTCGGAAATCAAACATGGGAAAAAAGAATACCGAACAAAACTATATAGCCACCAACCGGCAATCGTGGAACAAGCGAACCGAGGTACATCTGAAATCGAAATTTTACGATGTTAAAGGCTTTATAGCCGGGAAAACGTCCTTAAATGCTATTGAATTAGATTTACTAGGAGACATAGAAGGGAAAAGCATTTTGCATTTACAATGCCATTTCGGCCAAGACTCTATTTCTCTGAGCAGGCTTGGAGCAACAGTTATCGGTGTTGATTTATCAGATAAGGCCATTGAACAGGCAGAGCAGATTGCAAAGGCCACAAAGGCAAATGTCAGCTTCATCTGTTGCGACATTTACGGTTTGCCGAAGTACTTAGACCAACAGTTCGATCTCGTTTTTACCAGCTACGGAACCATAAGTTGGCTGCCCGATTTAAATCAATGGGCAAAGATCATCTCCAGATTTTTAAAACCAAATGGGCGGTTTATTTTTGTAGAATTTCATCCCGTAATTTGGATGTTTGATGAGGGGTTGGAAAAAATTGACTACAGCTATTTCAACTCGGGCGCAATTATAGAGACTGAAAGTGGTACCTATGCAGATAGAACAGCCGATATACATTATGAAAACATAATGTGGAATCATGGTTTGGGGGAGGTAACCACTAGTCTCATTAAGAACGAGCTCGAAATAAACTCACTTGAAGAATATGATTACTCTCCCTACAACATCTTCAATAAAAGCGTCGAAGTCGAACCAAAAAAATATAGAATAGCACATTTAGACAAGAGAATTCCGATGGTATATTCCATTGTAGCCACGAAGAAAAGCAATAGTTGATCCGTTTTTCCAAATGTTAAAGTTTATGTTATCTTTAAGTTATGCATAACATCTTAAACCGGTTCGAGTATCTTTTAAATACCATACCAGCATTATTGCAGGCAATTTCAGAGAAAGACTTCTCTAATAAACCTGCTCTAACCAAATGGAGCAAGAAAGAGATACTAGGTCATCTTGCTGATAGCGCTTCGGTAAACTATCAGCGCTTCATTAGGGCCCAGTTTGAAGATAATCCACAAATTTTTTATGATCAGGATCAATGGTGTAAAGCAGCATATTATCAATATGCCGAAAAGGGGATGCTTATCACGTTTTGGCTCATTCATAATAGGCAATTGTTATTTCTGTTTAAACAGCTGGATGATTTCGCATTACAGAAAAGGTCTAATAACCATACCTTGCTATATCTGATGGAAGATTACGTAGAACATTTAGAGCATCATTTAAAACAATTAGTTGACTATAGCTAATAAGAAGATCGCTATGCACCTTACTCACTAAAACTTCCATCCAATGGATAATGAGGGGCTGGGATGCACGGCTCTTAATCGGTATGTCGCCGGACCAATGTGTTGCATTTCAGGTCTGAATATTAAGAAATTAACCGAAATATTAGGCATGATGTAAAACTTGTCTTTCCTAAATGGAAACCATAAATAGCCTATGCCCGGAGAAAGAAATCCGTTCAAATCGCGCCGGTCTGTCATTTGGTAGCTCGCTTTAAATTCTTCGATACCAGCGCTAAACTCAGCGAAAAAGCCTTTATAATCTGAAGAGAAGTGATACCTCGCCAGCAGGCTTGCTACCCAGCTTAGCCGCAGGCTTATTTCACCCAGGTTGTCTCCGTCAAATACCAAATCCTTTCCTAAGCCCTCCAGACGTTGCCCAGTGACAGACACACCGTATGACATCCGGGTGTTTGCCGGATAAAAAAAGATTTTTAAGTCGTAACCTCTTTGAATATAATTAGTAACGCGGGTTTCCACCGAAAAAGTGGATGACGATGGTTTTTCGCTTTGCGCTAATAGCGGCAAAGAAATTGCAGTGGCGATAATCAGTGCTAAAAATTTTCCTAGTTTCATAATCTTGATGTTCATAGTTACAAAACTAGCCGTACCATACATTCAAAATCTTCACATATGTTAAGAAATGTTCATCAGCTTTCTCCTGATCCTGCTGAGGCTTTGCGGTTTTATACCCAAATAGGTAGATAATTCATATTGTGGAATCGCTTGCAGTATGTAGGGGGTCTCGCTGATCAGTTTCTCATAATATTCCTCAGCACTTAAGCTCAAAAGGTCATTTATTCTTGCTTGGCACTTAATCAGGGTGTTCTGGAGAACCAACCTGAATGCGCCTTCCAGGGTAGGATATTTGTCTAAAAGTGCTGTGAACTCCTTATACCCTAAAGCATAGATACGCGCACCCTTCGTCATTTTCAGGGTTTCTTTACTGGGCTGCCGTGCAGTGAAACTCTCAATCACCGTGATAAACTCTCCTTCTTTCGCAATATGTCGGGTAAAAGGATTTCCGTTTATTTCGCTTTCTAAGATTACATAGCCAGAATCGACAAAATACACTTCGCTGGCAACCCTGCCTTTTGCCAATAAAATATTATTTCGTTTACTTACCGTTTTGAAATTCTGCACCATTTCCTTGGCAACATCGTCACTGATGTTGCTCGCCCGCATGATATGGATTAATTTTTGGTGCACTGTTGTTGATCCGGTTCTGATGAGTACAACGATAATGTAGTGTTTGTTTGAAAGTAAATATACCAATCTTTGGCCGATTGTTAACGTTTGGGGTCAAGACATTGCCCACAACGCTTATAATTAAGAAGGAACAAACAAATCATTTTTGTATTTTTAATTCTTATACTTACTATATGTCTTTTCAAAATTTATATTTTGTTGCTATCATACCTCCGCAAAACATACTAGAGGAGGTTACCGCCATTAAAGCAGCTTTTGCGAAGAACTATAACTGCAGTAAGGCCTTAAGGGTAATACCACATATTACGCTCAAGGCACCCTTCAAATTAAGTAGCTCAGCACATACGCAATTACTTAACTGGTTTGGTAAAATTCCTCCTATTGTCAAACCTTTCATCACCGAACTAAAGAATTTCGGAACATTTGCCAATAAAAATAGCCCGGTAATTTTTATAAAGCCTGTTGTAAGCGATCATTTGATGCAGTTACAGTCGGCAATCATTCATGACTTTGAAAAGCATTACCCACAAATCCCTGTTTCTTTCCTGGAGCATCATTTTAAGCCGCATATGACAATTGCTTATCGAGACCTGAAACCGGATGCCTACCAAAGGGCCTGGGAAGTATATAAAGATAAACCATATGAAGCAGTGTTTGAAGTTTGTGATTTCTGTCTTTTACAGCATGACACGAAGCAATGGAATATAATCGCGTCCAATAGATTGATGCCATAGGTTTAATTTTATAGAAAGGAAAAACATACCAGCATTGGACAATAGGCTAAACAACTCCCTGCAAAACGTTTTCTCTTGCTATAATTCACCATCTTCATTTGATCTCAACCCTAATGTTTTAAGGATAAAAGGTGCAATGATTTCTTCACCCCCCATTGTGTTGGGATGAATGCCATCCGGCACATATTGCAGAAATACACCTTCACCCTGGTTCAAAATTTTCTGCCAACTGGCGTAGTGATCCACTAAAAGTGCATTTTTTTCCTTCGCTACCTCCCGATACATTGTATAATACGCATCTAGGTGGGGCCTTAGGCTAGCAGATTTACCTATTGGCATATTCATTACTTGCAATACAATGTCACATGAATCGTTATACAGCCTGATCCGGTCTATCATATATAGCAAATTTAACCTGGCTACTGCAACCGAGGTTTCGTGTTCCAGAAAAGCGTCGTTAATACCAAACTCGATAAACACGGCATCAGGTTTTTCAGCAATCACATTGTCTTCTAGGTGCTGCACCCCCCAAGTAGACCACATTCCGCCTTTACCTGCAAGGGAATAGCTGAATAAATTCGCCCCATATTGGTTGCTTATCGTTTCAGCTACTATGTGCATCCACGCCTCGCCATTATTGCCGCTTGATAGGCTGGTGCCGTATACAACAATATGCTGCGGCTTTCCCGCTTGTAACCGTTTGATAAAATTTGGCTGGCCTAAGGATGATAAGGATAACAGTCCAAAACAAATTAATAGTATTAGTCTCATATTCATAAAGATATATAATTTCTAATATAACCCGGGTTTTGATCTGTTCAGCTACAAAGCCTTACCAAGAGATCTATACCTGAACAGGTTTAATCAGCATTTCGTGATTAGCTAACCCGGTAATTCATTTATTTCCATGAAAAAGCGAAAATCAATGTTACGGTTTTTTTGTAAAATTAAATAAATATTTTGCGTAGTTAGTAGTGATGTTGGCAGCATGAAAAGTACGCTGCAGCCACTATTATGCGTTGTTCTGAGATCATTTATATAAACCAATTAAATTGCACAAAAGGGACGGTTTAGCTAAGTTTGTATAAGCTATGGAAAAATTGGTCAACGCGGATGAATTTGTAGAACGATTTATGGTGGGCAATATGGACCACCTGCGTTATAAGCACTCGCCCGTGAAGGTTTTCCGGCTCATTGACATTGCACCTTATCTCAAAATTCCCATACCGCCCATCCTCTTCGGATATAATCTGCTCATACACCTTACCGAAGGTTATTTTGAACATCAGGTTGGCCCAAAGGTGTACGTTGTGAACGCTCCGGCGGTCCTCATGAGTACCTATGGCAATATTTCGGCGATTAAATCGGTGGATACATCTGCTAAAGGGCATTGTGTTTTGATAAACGATAGTGCCATGACTTCCATATTCCGGGAACAGGAGATTTTAAACATCTTTACCATTTCTCCACTCCTCAACTTATCGAAGGATGTAAGCGATGGCATTAATCAACTTTTTAGAATGCTTTATGAGGAACTACATACATCCGATCCCTACAAAGAGTTGACGGAAAGCCTGTTGAAATCCTTGTTGCTGAAAATCATTAAACTTTCTGCTTCTAACCGTGTCTTAAGTAGAACACAGGAGATCGCCATGCTGTTCAAACAATTGGTGCACAAACATTGCAGGAAACAGAAACACATTGGGTTCTACACAGACAAACTTGCCGTATCAGCCAATTACCTAAATAGATGCGTTTCTACTGTATATAATAAGTCATCGAAGCAACTGATTTTGGAAGTGCTGGTTATGCACGCACAGCTGATGTTGTTCGAATCCAGCAATAGTGTATCTGACATCTGCTACGAGTTGGACTTCCCGGATCCCTCTTACTTTTCGCGTGTTTTTAAAAAACTAGTAGGCATGTCGCCTACAGATTACCGATATACAACCAGGCAGTAGAAGATTGAAAATGCACGATTTGTCCTAGTCTTTGCACAGAATCAAATAAATCCTTGAGCGTTCGCGATTTAACTTTGTAGCTTGATCGTAAATAGAACTGCCATGATGAATGTTGTACAGCCAATAAGTGAAGTCCAAAATTTTGATACCTTTATTAGTACATTTAAAGAGAAGTTAGCAAACCTTTTTAGTGCAGAATATGATTATAATGCTATGAGCCTGCAAAGAGGGTTGCCACCCCACCTTCTGAGTGAGATCATGGATATGAAGCCGCTTTCTGTAGCTATTCCTGAAAGTCATGGCGGCCGTGGCATGATCGTGAAAGAGTGCTTGGGCGTGTTGTCGGCTGCATCTTATGAGTCTCTATCACTATCCCTCATCTTTGGGATCAACATTGCCTTGTTTCTGGAGCCTTTTGCAAAGTATGTCCATGTAGCTAGGCAGGATCAGGTTTTTACAAATTTTCTGGAGAATAGGGCAATGGGAGGTTTGATGATTACCGAGCCGGGCTATGGCAGTGATGCGCTGAATATGCAAACTTTTTACGAGGAAGGGGCAAACAGCTTTCGGATAAAGGGGGAGAAACATTGGCAAGGCTTAACGGGTGCGGCTAACTATTGGCTGGTGGCTGCTCGCAGAAAAAATGCAGGCGGGGAATTAGTACGCGATATAGATTTTTTTTTAACCGAAAATGCCGACGCGAAACAGCAGATTGAAGTGAAACAGTATTATAATAATCTGGGGCTGTATGCGATTCCTTATGGCCTGAACCATATAGATGTGGAAGTCCCTATGGCACATCGTCTGGTTGCGGAGAGTACCGGGCTTAAATTGATGCTGGATACTTTACACCGCAGTAGGCTGCAGTTTCCGGGGATGGGGATGGGTTTCATCAAGCGTTTATTGGATGAGGCCTTGCAACACTGTAAAACAAGGCGGGTGGCAGGCCTACGGCTAAATGAAATGGATGCAGTGAAATTTCAGCTGTCACGATTGCAAGCAGCTTTTACCTTATGTTCGGGTATGTGCGCATATGGTTCGAAAGTGAGTTCCATTGAGCAGGATGTTTCGGGCAACGGGATCGATGCGAATAGTGTAAAAGCCGTACTAACAGACTTCATGCATGAGTCAGCGCAAATATGCTTACAATTGTCGGGCGCAAACGGCTATTGCTTAGACCATATAGCAGGTAGGGCTATGGTCGACAGCCGGCCTTTTCAGATTTTTGAAGGCTCGAACGAAATGCTTTACACGCAAGTGGCGGAAGCTGTGTCTAAAGCCATGCGGAAAGGAAAAGAGAAAAATTTGCTACGCTACTTGAAAGGCTATGCGCTTACTACACATGCCGCGCCGCATTTTGTTGGGAGCTTAGCGTTCGACTTTCCGGATCAACCAAAGAAACGGGATTTGGTAACCCTGGGCAGAATCATTTCCCGGGTGATCTGTTTTGACATGGTGTTGGTATTGCGGGATGCCGGGTTTAGCCGGGAACTCGTTGACATTACGCAGCAGCATGTCCATATGGATTTGACTATGCTGGTCGGACAACTCTCGAGCAAGAACGATGCAGTGCCTTTGATGGAATATGACGAAGATGCGAGTTGGACAGATTGTTGTTAAATTTAGATATGGCGCATAAACTTACCGAATCTTTTTGCACTTGAGGCTCCTGCCCGGGTTTCAAATGCGTTATCCGAGCGGAGCGTTACTCAGCATTACATATAAAGATATATCAATGCTTAGAAAGTAAACGCTTCAACGCTTTGCTTGGCTTTAGGTAATGCCGTTTCCTTCAGCTCAGGCGTACTAACACCTTCCACGCGGAAGACTGAAAGTTAACGAATAAGTGGGGTCTTTTACCCGTACTTGCTCCTTCGTTTAATATACGCCCACATTGATTTTTTCTTCATGGAGGATACTTTTCAATCGCTTGCTCCATTTTTCAAGTTCGGCGCTTCTTTCTTCTGCCGTCTGGCGCGCTACGGCGTAACTGAGCTGTGGCCTCAATACGGAAAACCCCGTAAACTCAAAAATCCCTCGATGTATAGGTCGTAATATAGCGTTGATATCCCCTTGTAAACCGTCTTTGAGGAAGGCTTTCTCAGGGCTTCCGGTGGTGACAGACAAGAGGGCTTTTTTTCCTTTGAAAAGGCCTTGCTCATACAAATTTCCATTGCTATAGGCCTTGCCCATGGCAAAAACACGATCTGCCCATCCTTTCAGAATAGAAGGCAAGGCAAACCACCATAGGGGAAATTGCCAGATCATCAGATTGCACCATTCCACTTTTTCCTGCTCGGTTCTTAACTCGGGGCTAAAGCTTCCTGCTTCTGTTGCATGCATTTCTTCCAATTGCAATTTCAGAAACGAGCTGTCTTTTACCGTGGTGAAATTGTGCCTGTCCGACACGGGATTGAAGTTCATACGATATAAATCCGAAGTTTTGACCTCGTGCCCTTCTATTCGTAACGTTTCGATGGCTTTTCGAAACATGGCAGCATTGAAACTCTGGGTTTCTGGGTGCGCTAATACAATTAATATTTTCATATAGCTGATTTTTAAGCAAAATTAAACCGATATATAGCTTTTTTATTGTATAAATTTTCCTTAATTCAGTATATTTCCTCTATAAAAAAATTCTCAATAGCGGAGGAAAGATTTACAAGCGGCTTTAGCCCTCATGAACGCCTTATAAGATATACATGTATTGAATATTTCTTTTATATGCAACGCGATTATATTGCATATAAATGAATTTATCTAAGTTTGTAATATGTATAGCGAAAACCTGTACGAACCCTACTCCATAAGCTTTCAGACATTGAACGAATGTCCGATGCGGGAACATACACATAGTTTTTTTCAATTGGTATATATCCTTTCCGGAACGGGGAAGCAATGTATCAACCAACACAAATTTGATTATCAACCTGGGCATCTATTCCTTATTACACCACAGGATCGGCATTCTTTTGACGTGGAAAGCACCACTCAATTTTTCTTTTTGCGATTCAACGATATTTACATCAAATCCAAAGCTTTGCAAACGGAAGATGTTCAACGATTGGAATTTATCCTGCAAAATGCCAATCATAAACCGGGTTGCATACTCAAAAACCAGACGGATAAAATCCTCGTGCGCCCCATAATTGAGGCATTAATAAGGGAAGCGGTAAATAGAGATTTGTACGACCGGGAAGTAAAACGGCAGTTGGTCAATACCCTGATTGTGATTGTGGCCAGGAATATTGCTAAATACCTGCCTGAAAAAATCAATAGCAGTTCGGACGAAAAGATTGTTGAAATCTTGAGCTATATCCAGGCTAACATTTACGAACCGGAAAAATTCCGTACGGAAAACGTTTGTAAACACTTTGGTATTTCCCGGAATTATCTGGGTCGGTACTTCAAAAAACATTGCGGCGAAACCATGCAGTCTTATATAGGCAATTATAGACTTTCGCTTATAGAACATCGCCTTAAACATAGCGATAAGCGTATCAACGAAATTGTCAGGGAACTGGGCTTTACAGACGAAAGCCATCTGAATAAATTCTTTAAACAGCAAAAAGGGCTTAGCCCGAAAGCTTTTCGGGAGCGGTTGCTGGTAAATTAGTGTAATTGTTAAGCATCAAGGCCGATTAACGAAGAAAAGAGAGAAGGTCTTGGCAACAATCCTATTGTCAGCCTTAGTTTCCGGGCACGGGCGCATTCGCCGCGATTAGGTTCTCCTGCTTCAGCTCTTCCCAAAAGCCCACCGGAATCTGCACGGTAAAGGACGCCGCATTCTCCTGGGCCTGTTGTACGGTATGCGCGCCCGGTATTACGGCTGAAACCACATCAGGCGCAGCGGCAAATTGTAGTGCGGCTGTCCGGAGGTCTACCTGATGATTGGCCGCTACTTTTTTAATTGCTGATAGTTTTTCTTTTACGCCATCCGGAAACGTTCCATCGTATAGATAACGGTCTTTTCCGGCCAGAAAACCCGCACACAAGGGGGCGCCAACTACAATAGACTGGCCTTTTTCTGCTACTTTTGGAAATACCTTGTTCAGATCGTCTTCATGCTTAATCAACGAGTATTGGCAGGCTGAAAGAAAAATATCAGGGTCGGCCACTTCAACGGCTTTTAAAATAGGCTCAATTGTATTGACGCCGAAGCCCCAGCCTTTGATGAGCCCCTCTTCCCGCATTTTGCTCAGCTCTGGCATGGCACCTTTGGCGGCCTGGTCAAAATAAGTTATCCAGTTTTCTTTCATGTCACCGTTATCGGGAGATAGATCGTGAATGAAGACAATATCCAGCGACGATATACCCAGGCGTTGCAAACTGTCTTCTACACTTTTGCGTACACCTTCCGCACTGTAATCGTATTGGTAGGCGAAGTTCAGTTTGCCTTTCCAGATTCCTCCTCCCTCCAGTTTGAAACCCTCGTAGGGCTTCAGGATACGTCCTATCTTGGTGGAAAGGGTATAGGCTTCGCGGGGTTTATCTTTCAAAAACAGGCCCATCCTACGCTCACTGATACCCAAGCCATACCAAGGTGATGTATCGAAGTAACGAACGCCCGCTTGCCATGCGGCTTCCATGGATTGCAAGCACTCCATATCCGGGTTGGCCTGAAAACCATTTCCTAAGGCTACACCGCCAAAACCGGATAGGGTTTGGGGACGAAAGCGTTTCCCTTGGTTTGCCCGGTCTGATTGCGTAGTTATAGGGGTATTTGCGTGAGCTGTAGCTAAGCCGGACAGCTCGTTTGAAAGGGAAAAACCCGCTGTTGCAAGTGCTGTTTGCGTTAAGAATTCTCTGCGTTCCATATCTCTGCTTTTAAATGATAATGGATTTTGCCCGATTATTGTTTTTCAAACTCATAGAAATCTAAACGCATAAAAAGAAAAATCTGCAGTAACCTGTTTTCCGGGAATGATTTGACCAGGTCACACGGAAGAATACGATCATTATCATAACTGGAATTATAAATGTAATAAAATTTGTTACATTTATAAAATGTATTTATCTTTGGCATAGAAATGAACAATACAAGATTTTCAACTGCCGTACATATCTTGACGCTACTAGCTGATAGCAACGGGGAGTGGTTGAGTTCGGATTGGATTGCGGGAAGCATCAATATCAATGCCGCGATGGTGCGTAAGGAACTGAGCGTGCTGCAAGAAGTAGGGCTGGTAGTAGGCCGTAAGGGAAAAGAAGGAGGTTCGAGCTTGAACAAACCGAGTAACCAGATCACCTTGGCCCATATTTACCGTGCGGTGAAGAATTCGGAAATATTAGGTAAGAAAAATAAAAATCCAAATCCCAAATGTCCGATAGGGAAGTGCATTAATGAAAGATTAGGGGAACTCTTTGCGGAAACAGACCTGCTCGTGATTGACTCCTTAGCGGATAAGACACTGGCAGATTTCGTAAAGCAGTTTCACTAGATTTTTTAAAGCCAGATTCCGTGTTAGGGATTCAAACGAATTGACATGATCCAAAACAGGTATGAAACCAGCATGAATTGCCGTTCAAGAAATGTAAGATAAATTTACGCAAGCTTCATTGCTACTTATAGACAAATAATTAAATAAAAAACCGAATCGATCAAAGGGGGCTCATGGAAACTAAAAGCTGCACAAGTTTATACCAGGGCATACAGAGACATGGCGATGGAGGTCTTGAAAGGGATGTGGGGGAGCAGTTCGTGAGCTAATACAGATTTTGGGGAACATAAGTGTAACAAGAAATATTACAAAATAAAAATTATGGCAATAGGAATCACAGGAGCTACCGGACAATTAGGTCGTTTGGTAGTGGAGAAATTAAAAGAAAAAACACCGGCAGATAATTTGATTGCTTTGGTACGCAGCCCGCAAAAAGCGGCAGATTTAGGCATCGAGGCCCGTGTTTTTGACTATGGCAAACCCGAAACCTTGGCGGAATCTCTGCTGGGCATTGAGCAGTTGTTGCTGATTTCCAGCAATGAAATTGGTCAGCGCAAGGCACAGCACGAAAATGTAATTAAAGCGGCTAAAGAAGCGGGTGTTAGGCGGATGGTATATACCAGCTTACTGCGTGCCGACACTTCTTCCTTATTAATCCTCGCAGAAGAGCATTTAGCAACTGAAGAAGCGTTAAAAGCATCCGGAATTGCGTATACCATTTTGCGTAACGGCTGGTATTACGAAAATTACACGGCTTCCATTCCTACCGCGGTTGCAGGTGGCGCATTTATCGGTAGCGCGGGTGATGGTAAAATTTCTGCTGCGGCACGCGCCGATTATGCTGAGGTAGCAGCGGCGGTGTTGACTAGCGAAGATCAGCAAGGAAAGGTTTATGAGCTGGCTGGAGACGATGCTTTTACACTGACGGATTTAGCGGCTGAAATTTCCCGCCAAAGCGGAAAGGATATTCCATACAACAACTTACCGGAAGCGGATTATGCAAAGGCATTGAAGGGCGCCGGCCTGCCGGAAGAAATGGCGACTGTTTTCGCCAGTTTTGATACTGGGGCATCCAGAAACGACTTGTACGATGATGGCAAACAACTTTCTACATTGATTGGCCGCCCGACTACAACATTGGCCGCCGCTGTGAAAGCAGCTTTGGCATAAAACATAGTCGATTAGATATGCTTCATATATGCCTCTTCAGATAATATAATCGGAGAGGCATTTTTATATAAAACTTGCCTGTATTACGCTAACTGATACTAAAATAATTTTTAGGAACAGATGACATAAAAATAAATAGCCGGCTTGGCGGTGAAGTGAAATAGTGTTAACTTTAATTACCAACACATTTCACCAATTGAAGAACCCGAAAAGTTCACCACGATTCAAAACCATATTTGAGCACCTTTGTATTATTACTTATCAAACCAAATATGAGTATACCGGATAATGACATAAAACGAAGCGAAGAAATCACGCAGAACTATCTTACATTTCTAGAGAAACACGTTGCACAGGTTGTTTCGGGAGAGGTGACTGATTTTCTGGAAATAAACCAGATTGCTAACAAATTATTCATTTCACACAAGCATTTAACAGACACGGTTCAACGGGAAACGGGTAATCACCCTTGTCACTTTTACGACCTGAAGATTATTGAGCAGGCAAAAAGAATGTTGACCGAAACGGATTTGCCGGTTGCTGAAATAGCAAGAATACTTACCTATGATCCTTCTAACTTTTCTAAATTTTTTAAAAAATTCGTTAGAGAGACACCTGGTAATTTTAGAAAACAGATTAAGATATAGACCTATCAAGTAATTTCCGAAAAGTTCACCATGATTTAAATTTTAGCTCTCCTAGCTTTGCTATAATATTTATAACGCATTAAAATTATAATAGTATGGCAAGAAATGATTTAAACGGAAAAGTGGTGCTGATTGCTGGTGGGGCTAAAAATTTAGGGGGCTTATTGAGCCGTGATTTTGCAGCTAAAGGTGCAAAAGTAGCTATCCACTATAATAGCGACAATACCAAAGCCCATGCGGAAAAAACATTGGCAGATATTCAACATGCTGGTGGTGAAGCCTTTTTGCTGCAGGCGAATTTAACAAAAGTGGAAAACATCCAAAAACTGTTTGCAGAAACAAAAGCTAAACTTGGTGGTATCGACATTGCGATCAACACGGTAGGAATGGTGTTGAAAAAGCCTTTTTTAGAGACTACCGAAGCAGAATATGATAAGATGTTCGACATCAATTCCAAAGTAGCTTATTTCTTTATTCAGGAAGCCGGTAGAACCTTAAATGATAATGGTAAAATCTGCACCATCGTTACTTCGTTATTAGCTGCCTATACGGGGCTTTATTCTACTTATGCGGGAGCAAAAGCTCCGGTTGAACATTTTACCAGAATGGCATCTAAAGAATTTGGTGAAAGAGGAATTTCGGTAACGGGAGTTGCGCCTGGACCGATGGACACACCATTTTTTTATGGGCAGGAAAGTGACGATGCGGTAGCTTACCACAAATCAGCCTCTGCTTTGGGAGGTTTGACAGACATCAAAGATATTGCTCCATTGGTGGAGTTTCTAGTAACTGACGGTTGGTGGATTACCGGACAGACTATTTTTGCAAATGGCGGATACACCACGAGATAATTTAATTATTCGTATAAAAGCTGAATGAATATTTCATTCAGCTTATTATAGTTACAACGTTCTTTGAGAACAGTCTGATCAAAAAATTAAATACGTGTTCAACGGAAGAGGTAGATATGGTCTTAACTTCGCACAGCACATGGTAAAAATTAGCCAAATTTTCCATTGACATAATTAGCCGTGAGTTCATTTTTGGGATGGTTAAATAATTGATAGGTCCTATTCTCCTCTATAATCTCGCCGAGGTACATAAAGACGGTTTTGTCCGCAACACGCTGCGCCTGTTGCATATTGTGAGTCACAATGATAATAGTGTATCGCTCTTTTAATTTCACGATAAGTTCCTCTATTTTAAGTGTACTGATAGGGTCAAGAGCAGAGCAAGGCTCATCCATTAGGATGACTTCCGGTCGCAAGGCTACTGTTCTAGCAATGCAGAGCCTTTGCTGCTGCCCGCCTGATAAACGCGTCGCTGGCCTTAGTAGATCATCTTTTACCTCTTCCCAAATAAAACTTTCTTTAAGGGAAGTTTCAATTATATGTTGTCGTTGCCCTTTTGGAACATGATTGATTTTTAATCCGTAATTAACGTTTTCATAGATACTTTTCGGAAAAGGGTTAGCCTTTTGGAAAACCATACCGATGCGTCTTCTAACCTGGGTTACCGATAAATCTGCATCATAAATATTTTTTCTGTCCAATAAAAACTGTCCCGCTATCCTCACATCTGGACTAAGGTCGTGCATTCTGTTAAAGCAACGCAATAAGGTGCTTTTTCCGCAACCCGAAGGACCGATAAGAGCGGTTACCTTATTTTTTTCAAAATTTACATGGATATTTTTTAGTACCTGTTTGGAACCGAACCATAGGTTGACCCCTAAGGCGGCAAGCTTTATTTGTTTATCCTTCATTTTTGCTGTATTTATTACGTATATAAAAGGCAAAACTATTTAATAGGAAAACCACTATGATTAGGACAAGGGCAGTACCGTAAGCCAACGGCCTGACTTCTTCGATAGATTGATGTTGGGTGGATAACATATACAGGTGATAGGGTAAAGCCATGAACTCCTGATTAAGGAAACCAGTCGGGTTGTTGATGTAGAACGCGACACCGGTGAAAAGGATTGGTGCCGTTTCCCCTGCTGCTCGTGATAAAGTTAGTACCAGCCCGGTAAGAATACCCGGCGATGCGGACGGCAGAACCATATCACGAATAGACTCGTATTGGGTGGCGCCCACGCCAAGCGCAGCTTCTCTGGTACTTGCCGGTACGCGGCGCAGTGCTTCTTCTGTTGTGGTGATAATATAGGGGAGTGACAGCAGTCCCAAGGTAAAGCCCGCAGATAGCAGCGAGGTACCCATATGGAGTCCCTGTACAAATAGCGCTAAGCCAAAAAGACCATAAATGATAGAAGGAACACCCGCTAAATTACGGATGGATGCGCGGATAAGCCGGGTAAGCCAGTTATTGGAGGCATATTCGTTAAGATAGATGGCACAACACAGGCCAAAAGGTGCGGATACAGTTGCTGTTATCAAAGTAAGTAATACGGTACCCATTATTGCAGGCAGAATTCCACCTTTGGTCATGCCGTCGGTCGGTAATGTGCTGACAAACGCCCAAGATAAGGCCGAAGAGCCTTTGTTTATGATATCTCCAATGATGACGATCAGAAAAAAACATACAATGCCCGTGCAAAAGAGTAGGCTGCCCCATTCGATTATCGATGTCAACTTTCTCATACTCATAAGGCCTGATATTTTTTAAACTTATTGACATAATGCTCCCCAATCAGATTTACAATGAGGGTGAACAGGAAGAGAACAGTGGCAATGGCAAATAAGCTATAGTAATGCGTAGTCTGATAGGGTACTTCTCCCATTTCTATGGCTATTGTTGCTGTGATTGTCCGTACCGAATGAAAAAATCCTTTTGGAAAGGCTGATGCATTGCCAGTAGCCATGAGTACCGTCATCGTTTCGCCCAAAGCGCGACCAACACCTAGCATAACCGCCGCTATAATACCCGGAGCACTTGCCGGAATGGTGATTTTACGCAAGGTCTGCCAACGGTTAGCTCCTAGGCCAAAACTTGCTTCTTTATACGGTTGCGGCACACTATGTATGGCATCTTCTGTAACGGTTATGATAGTAGGCAATGCCATGACAGCAAGTAGAATCGCGCCGTTGAGCGCATTGAGACCATTCGGTTGGCTAGACAGCTCACCGAGCTTTGGGCTTAAAATAACAATTCCTAAAAAGCCGATAGCAACGGATGGCACGGCTGCCAACATTTCGATGGTCGGTTTGAGTACATTGCGTAGCTTTTTGCCAGCATATTCCGAAAGAAATGCCGCCGTGCCGATGCCAATAGGTATGGCGATGAGCATGGCTCCGAAAGTAACCAAACAGGTGCTTACCAGTAAGGGCAATATACCATATGATGCAGGGACTCCCGAGGGGTTCCATTGTGTACCGCTAATAAAATCCCAAGGTTTTATTTCGATTAGAAATGCTATGGTATTCCACAACAACATGAGAAATATACCCCCGAGGATGGCTATGATAAAAACACCGGTTGCTCGAAAGATGCATTTGGCGATAAAGTCAATTTTTTCTTTGGCACTTAATTCCATTTTTATGTTTTTTTAACGCGTCGTAATATAGTATCCGGAAGCCTTAATAATCGCCTGGCCCTTTTCGCTTTTTTCAAAATCAATAAAGGTTTTGACTTTATCCCAAGAGGTGCTAGGTATAAATTGATATAAGGGACGCTGAAAAGCGTAGCGTTTTTCTTTAATGGCCTGCTCGTCTAAAGGAGAAACGGCATTTTCTTTTGGCGAACTACGTATGTAAAGTACTTTGACGTCCTGCTCTTTCTCAACGTGGGCAATATATCCAGCACTCACGTATCCGATACCCGACCGATCCAGCTTAATGCTCTCCATAATCTGCGCATTTCCGTTCATTTCTTTTGCCTCTCTACTGAAATGAATGCCAAGTTTTTGTTGGACAAAGGTATGTGTTCCTGAATTGCTCTGCCTTCCATAGATATTGATCGGCATCTCTTGTCCTGTCACAGGCTTCCATGTACGGTAAGAGCCGCTTAAAATTTTGGCTAACGAGGGAATATCTAAGGTGTCTTTGGGGAATTTTTTGTGTACAATAAAGGCTGTAGCGTCTTCGGCGAATACAATCGTATGTAATGCTATTTTTCTAACCTTAAATAAACTGTCTTCTTCGGCATTCAAGGGTCTGGAAGAATTCGCTATATCCGCTTGTCCGTTTAACAAAGAGGCAATTCCAAGCCCTGATCCTCCCCCAGAAATAGCTACACTAAAGTCCGGATTGACACTATAGAAGTGCTCAGCTAGGGTAACAGCTAGGTTTACCTCCGTGTCTGATCCTTTCACTTTGATAGATCTGTCATAACTGCTGCAAGCACATAATAGTATAAAAAAAGAAAGAATGTACCGCATAGTTGATCATTTAGCAGGAATACAAAGCTAATAAATGAATATTACCTTAATGTTGATTTTACATGAAGGAAAATAATGGTAGAAGTGTTTGGCAAAACGCACCGTCAAAGCGCATTTACTATTTAACATTATAATAACCTTCGTTTAATAGTCGGGCCTTAGCTTTGCTTAGGCACCTAGCTTTATGGATAACTATACGTTACAAGAGCTGTTCTTATCAGTCAAAAAGGGAGATGCAGAAGCGTTTACTACGCTGTATAGACATACTTGGCGTGAATTATACCTACTTGCCTTTAATAAAACCCGGGACGAGGATGAGTCGAAAGATGTCGTGCAGGAGATCTATATCCAACTTTGGCAAAAAAGGGAGGTAATTCAGATTCGAGGTCCTGTGGAGGCCTATCTTTACAGCATGACGAAATACGAAATCATTCGACGAATGCAAAGGGTTGCAAGATGGGAAGAGCAGAAGTTTGACTATCAGCAACTGGTCGACGCGATGACTGCGGCGAGCGATCAGGATATCTTTGCGAATGAATTGCATGAGCGATTTAGTCAACAGGTTGAGCAATTACCCGAAAAGCAACAACGTATATTTAAACTGCATAACGAAGAAAATTATACCACGCAGGAGATAGCTAAAGAAATGCAGTTAGCTGAACAGACCGTAAAAAACCAACTGGTGCACGCCAAACGGAAGATTCGTGTTGCTATGAAGGAACACCTCTTATCGACTTTATTTTTGCTGTAGAGACACGCTGTTTATTTACCTATAACAATTTCTTAATACTTTCTTAATCGGTACGCATTGGTACTGCTGCTAATCTTTTGACTCATTGGGGTAAAAGGTACACATGGATAGCGAACAGCTCAAGAAATTACTTGAAAAATACCTGTCAGGAAAGTGTAGTGCGGAAGAGAAGCTTTTTGTCGATGAATGGTTTAGCACATCGGGGGAGAAAGCAGCGCACCTGGATGAAGCGGATTTGAAACGTATAGAGAAAGAAATGTTTACGCATATAAGAGGCAGGACTTTCGGCAATAACATACCGGTAATAACATCCGTTAAGCGATTCAGAAGCTGGCAAAGCATTGCTGCGGCATTCCTCCTGCTTATCGGTATAGGTTATATTTTCTTCTTCCGGAAGGAAACGGCGTCGGTAGAACAGGTAGATGCTATCCCTCAGCTGTCTACATTTCAAACGAAGGCCGGGCAAAAAGCGAAATTGCTGTTACCTGATAGTAGTGTCATTTGGCTAAATGGCAATTCATCGATCAGGTACGATCAGGCTTTTCGTGGTGCCCGAAGGGAAGTGTTGCTCGATAGCGGAGAAGCCTTCTTTGAGATAAGAACTGATCCGGCCAAACCTTTTATCGTATATGCCGACGGACTGCGCACACAGGTTCTGGGAACGTCTTTTAATATACAGATGCGTAATCATCGTAACCAATACATGTTAACGGTCAATACGGGTAAGGTGAATGTACGCAGTAAGGATGGGCGTGTACCGCTTATTCCGGTAGATGCAGGTCAACAGTTTACCTATAATCGAGAGGGCGGGAATCATTCCGTGAAACATGCCCGGACAACGGATTTCAGTGCTTGGAAATCGAATGAATTTATTCTTAAAAATGCTTCCTGGAAAGAAATTGCGGATAAACTTTGGGGATGGTATGGCATATCCTGTAAACTTTTATTGACGACAGGCGATCGCGAGACTTTCACTGCAAAGTTCGATAACCCGAGCTTAGAAGAGGTATTAAATGCCCTTCGCAAAATCAATCATTTTAATTATAAAATAATAAAAAAGGAGGTGATTATAACAAACTAAAAACCCGCGTAAAATAAAAAAGCCGGATCTGCGGTCAACAGACCCGGCAAATCGTTTTCAACCGTTTTTCCACAAAAAAATCAAAAACACTTAAATATATGCTAAAAATACGAAAACAGGATATACCTATTACTGCTTTTATGAAATTATCACTATTGACCTTCATCGTAATGACATCGATAGGAGGTACCCTATTTGCTAATAAAAGTGAGGCGCAACAGCCTGCCGACATGATTGTACATTTCAAGGCTAAAAACCTCTCCCTGGGTAAAATTTTGCAGACCGTTCAGGAACAGTCGGGCCTCAATCTTATTTATAGCCCAACGCAAATCAATGATAAAACCGTGGTAGCTTTACCTAATCAGCAGACAAGTTTGACCGACCTCTTAGGACATCTAGAGGAACACGCTCAGCTGGTATACGAAATCAGGGAAGGAAGTATTTACATTAATCGGAAACAGCAACCGGGAAGGTTAAGGGGAACCGTTCTGGGAAGCGACGGACAGCCTCTGATCGGGGCAAGCATTAATTTGCTGGGCATAAATAGTGGAACAATGAGTGGGGAGGACGGTAGATTTACACTACAGGCAAGTCCGGGGACCTACACGCTTCGGATAAGTTATATTGGTTACGAAACCTATGAGCAGCAGGGTATTAATATCATGGAAAACAAGGATACGCCCTTGAACGTGACCTTAAAGGGTACCGGACAGCTGGAAGAAGTGGTAGTGAGTTACGGTACGCAGCGCAGAAGGGAAATCACTGGTGCATTGGAAGAAATCAGCACGCAAAACCTGCAAGATATGCCGGTTAACCAGTTTGCGCAACAATTGCAAGGGAAATTAGCCGGGGTACAGATTTACCAAACTTCTGGCCAGCCTGGACGCGGTATGTCATGGCGCATTCGTAATGCGGCTTCATTGTCATCAGGTAATTCACCTCTCTTTGTGATAGATGGTATGCCTATTACGGGAAGCATCAATAATATTAACCCTGCAGAAATAGAATCTTTTACAGTTTTAAAAGATGCCTCAGCTACAGCATTATATGGTTCCCGGGCGTCCAATGGCGTAATCTTAATCACAACCAAGCACGCCAAACCCGGCGATCAAACAAAGGTGGAACTGAATGCAAATTATGGCGTTCAGCAGATACCACGTCAAGGAGTACCGGTGATGATGAATGCAAGAGAGTATGCTACGTTTATGAACGAACGTTATCAGGATATGATACGTTATGAGGGTTTTACGGGAGATATCCCTGAGGTTTATCAAAACCCCGAACGCTATGGGAAAGGCACGGATTGGTTTAATTTATTGACGCGAACAGCACCTATCCAAAATTATGACTTGAGTTTTACCGGTGCTGGGCAACACACTACTTCATCGGTAGTGGCCGGATACCAAAATCAACAGGGGGTAGTGGTGAATAGCGGGACCAAGCTTTATTCTATCCGAATTAACCAGGAATATCGGCTATTTGACGATAGGCTAAAAGTGGGGTTTAACTTAGCGCCTAGTTACCGACAGGATCATAACAATCGTTTGGAAGACGGTATTCAGGGTATCGTGCAGAAAACCTCGGAAGCTAGCCCTTTAATCGATCCTTTCGATGAAAATGGTAATTACAACAAATTTGCTCACTCACCCGGAATGGTGAGTTATATAAATCCGCTAGCCAGACACATGGAAGTGCAGGATGATTATGTGACTACCCGAATTCTTGGTAACGCACATTTGGACTATCAAATTTATGATGGATTGAGCTTTAAAGGGCTATTCGGCGTGGATAAAGGCGATGAAACCCGACAGTTTTTTTCACCTGCTTTAATTAATGGCGATGACATCTCTACCGGAACGAGCAGCTCAGTGACTAATTATAGTTATACCGCAGAAGCTAATCTAAACTATAATAAGCGATGGGAGGCACATGCCCTGGATGTGCTGGCAGGATATGCCTATCAATCCTTCGATCAAAAAAGCAACAGCGTGACGGGTAGAAATTTCGCCAGCGATGAGGTTCCCTATTTGAATGTGGCAGCCAATATCACAGATGGTTCAAGTAATGCAACGGCTTTCGCACTGCTATCTTATCTGGGAAGAGTGAACTACAGTTTTAAAAATAGGTATTTGTTGAGTGCGTCGATGCGCTGGGACGGCTCTAGCCGTTTTGGGCAGGACCAGAAGTATGGTGCTTTCCCATCATTCTCTGCTGGTTGGATTATCAGTGATGAGGCTTTTATGAAAGCCTGGAGTCACACCCTGAATATGTTTAAAATTCGCGCAAGCTATGGCATTACCGGCAATAATAATATCGGTAACTATACGCATATTGCACAATTGGGCGCGGCAGACTATGTGGCGAATGGGAACTTGGCTCCCGGAACCACTATTACTACATTGGGTAATACGAATCTTGCTTGGGAACGCAGTAAGCAGCTTGACGTGGGATTAGATGTAGCTTTGTTCGATGATCGCTTGTTCTTTACTTATGATTATTACCGTAAACTATCTGATGGCCTCATACAGGCACGACCTATTCCGCAGGGATCGGGCTACAGTAATATTACTTCCAATGTCGGCGAAATCAAATTTTGGGGACATGAGTTTAGCTTGGGTGGCCAATTCGATTTCGGAAAGTTGAGCTGGAATACAGCTTTTAATATTTCTTTTAACCGGAATCATATTCAATCCCTGGTTAGTCCGGGCTACTTTAGAAGAAATAATACAACCAGTTCCGATTATTATCGGAACCAAGAAGGCTATCCACTGGGCATGTTCTACGGTTATATTTTTGAAGGCTTGTATCAGGATGCAGAAGACTTAGCTAATTCGGCAAAAGAGAACGCTTCTGATGTGGGCACCATCAAAATGCGGGATATGAACAACGATGGTATCATTGACGAAAATGATCGCACATTTATCGGTGATCCAAATCCTGATTTTCTCTTCGGCTTTACCAACAATTTTACCTATGGGAACTTTGATCTGGGAATTTCTATGGCGGGGGCTGTCGGTGGTGATATTATTTTGCCAGCGAAGTGGGCTTATTTAATCAATATGGATGGCGCCCGCAATTTGTTGGCAGAGGCGGCGGATCGCTGGCGATCGGAAGACGATCCAGGGTCGGGAAAGTTTCCCCGTACAAAAACGGGCTCCACCGGTATCGGTAGGCAGGTAAATTCGCAATGGGTCGAAGATGGTTCATTCCTGACTATTAAAAATATTACACTGGGGTATCGGCAAACGGTGAAGAACGCGGGGCCTATTAAACAGCTTCGCCTATATGCATCAATACAAAATGCATTCATACTCACCAACTATTCCGGGATGAACCCGGAAATCAGTTTAGACGGACTAGATGGCGCCAGCATCGGCATTGACGAAAATGCGTATCCTGTTCCGCGTACCTTTTCCCTTGGAGTAAATGTACTTTTTCAATAAGCAACCATCAAAAATAAATACAAAAAACAGATGAAAAGATATTTCTATATATTGCTGGCTGCTTTTGCCATGCCCCTTGCTTCTTGTAAAAATGCTTTAGAATTGGTACCGGAAGATCAGGTCTCAGGAGCGAATTTCTTTAAAACAACCGCAGACTTTACGCAGGCGATTAATGCGGCTTACAACCCACTCCGAACAGTTGGGCCGGATTATTATACCGGAGAGATGCGCTCTGATAATACACACTATGAATTTAATCCAGCTATTCAGGGAACGGCCGTTAAGATGCGGATGGATATCGCTGATTTTACCAACGATGCCAGTAATAACTATTCCAATCAAATTTATTATGATAGTTATAAAGGAATATCTCGGGCTAATATTGTTTTGGCACGTGTAGATCAGGCGGATATCAGTGAGGACGAAAGAAGCAATTTTAAAGGACAAGCATTGTTTTTGAGAGCTTTTTACTACTTTAAACTTGTCCGCTATTTTGGCGGAGTACCGCTATACTTGCAGGAAGTAATCAATGAAACAGATGCCTTTCTTCCAAGGTCCAGTCAGGAAGAGGTGTATAACCAAATAATCACTGACGCTACGTCTGCCATAGAACTGCTTGCTCCTCCAACTACGTTTCCACAATCCGGTTATGCCAGTAAAGGGTCGGCTACGATGCTGCTGGCAGATATATACGCTACATTGAAACAATATGACCGTGCCGAAACACTTTTATTGACCCTGGAACCTATGGGATACGGATTGTTAAATAACTATGCGGACGTTTTTTCAACAGTAAATAAGAATAGCCGCGAATCTATTTTTGAAGTTCAATTTATGCAGGGACTGGAAACGGGTGTGCAGAGTAATTTTATTTACATTTTTCTCCCGAAATGTTATAATACGGCTTTGGTCACTTACGGCGTGCCCACGAATAACACCGCAACCGAGGCTAATGGCGGTGGGTGGAATACGCCTACGCAGGATATCATCAATGCTTATGAACCTGGAGATACACGTTTGGAGGCTTCGATTGGTATAGCTGAAGGGAACTATGATGGCAGTTATTACTTTACACTGAGTGCACAGCGGAGCATAGTGAATTACCAAGCACCTGAAGGAAAAACCGGTGTACCTTTTATTAAGAAATACCTGAACCCCCACACAGATGTGCTCAATACGGATGATAACTGGCCGGTGTACCGTTTTGCGGATGCGCTGCTATTGTTGGCCGAAGCGCAGAATGAGCAAGGGAAAATGCAGGAAGCGCTCGCTAATCTAAATCGGGTTCGAAGCCGTGCAATGCCGCGGATATCACCTTTGGCTACAAATGGCCAGGAAGATCTGCGTGAACTTATCCTACATGAGCGACGGGTGGAACTTGCCTTTGAAAACCACCGTTGGTTTGATCTGATCCGCGCAGGAGAAATTATTGGGGTGATGAATGCTTATGGCACTAAACTCAAAGAAACGCATACTTATCTTTTACCTGGATCGTATCAGGTAGATGAGGCTAAACTCCTTTATCCACTGCCTTTTGCAGAAGTGGGCGTCAATCCAGAATTAATACAAAATCCGGGATATTAACTTGAAAAAGATGAATAAAAGAAAATTGAGAAAAGTTTGCACCTTGTTGCTCATAGCGGTAAGCTGTACAACAATACAGCTGTTTGCACAAGACACTTCCAAAAGAACGTTTTCCATAGCTGTTATTCCTGATACACAGTATAATACGGAGGAAAGTCAGGGAGGAACTAATCGATTGTTTGAAACGATGATTGAGTGGGTACTGGCCAATCGCGAAAAGGAAAATATCGTTTATTTAGCCCATCTGGGCGATATTACCGATAAGGGCGACCGTAAACCGGAACAATGGGCAAACGCTGCAAAAGCGATGCATCAACTGGAAAAACCCTTGCCCCGCTTGCCTCACGGCCTTCCCTACGGAATGGCCGTAGGTAATCATGATCAATATCCTAGCCAGTTCGCCCGCAGCGGAGAGACATTTTATTATAATAAATATTTTGGAGTGGATCATTTTCAAGGGCGGGATTATTATGGCGGACATTTTGGCGATGATAACGATAGCCATTATGATTTAATCTCAGCTGGAGGTCTTGATCTACTCGTGATTTATATTGAGTTTGATGCTTTTGACGAACAACAGGACGCCATGAACGATTGGGCGGTGGATTTGCTGGAAAAATACCCAGACAGAAAGGCAATCATCGTCAGTCATTATATCATCGGATATAATCCTATAGCCGGCAGCAATGTTGCCGGACAGGCCGCTTTCGGAAAGCAGGGACAGCGACTTTATGACCGTATCAAAACACAACCCAATGTGTTCTTAATGCTGTGCGGCCATGTGGGGGATAATGGGGAAGGTTATCGGCAAGATACTTATGCCGGTCATACTACTAAGACAATGCTTTCTGATTATCAGAGCCGACCAATGGGAGGCAACGGTTTGATGCGTTTGCTAACTTTTGATCTGGAGAAAGATGTGTTAAGGGTAAGGACCTTTTCACCGTACCACGATTTGGAAGAAAACGACGATGACAGTCATTTTTCTGTTCCGCTCTTTAGAGAAGTTGCCGCGTCAAGAACATTCGATATTGACTTGGATGGCAAAAGCAAACCGCTCAGTTTTAAACATGGCAATTGGTTTGGTATCGATGGTATAATCGCTTCGCTGGGAAGAAAAGGTGATATACCTGTACCTTCTTATTATAATAGTTATGGCAAAACAAGTCCGGCAGTATATAACCCGACAACAGCTTCCTTTTATTTGAATGACTGGAAGGCAATCTCTTTAGGGAAAACAGGTGACATCCCAGTTCCGGCTGATTATGATGGCGACGGAATTGCTGATATAGCGGTATGGAATCCGCATACTGCCGAGTGGCTGGTAGACGGTTGTGAGCCGGTAAAGCATGGCTGGGAGGCATCGGTGCCCGTACCTGCAGATTACGACGGCGATGGCGTCGCGGAAATGGCCGTTTGGCGCTTAAATAATAAGACTTGGTATATCGCAACAGTGGGAAATGTGCCTTTTGGTGAGGAAGGTGATGTCCCGGTTCCAGCTGACTATGATGGGGATGGGAAAGTCGATATGGCGGTATGGCGTCCATCAACCGGTGAATGGTTGGTATATGGGAAAAAAGGTTCGGTGAAACTTGGGAAAAAGGGGGATCTTCCAATTCCCGGAGACTATAACGGTGTTGGAAAGGCTCAACCAGCAATTTTTGATCCAGTAGCTAAGCAAATAACCTTTGCTGATGGACAGCGTGTTAACTTCGATGCTAACTTGGAAGAGATTGTCAATCTACCTTATGCCATTAAGCAGTATTACCTAGAATTGCTAAACAAATAGTGTTGTTTGCCAATAAACAGGCAATTCCCATAGAATTCCTGTTTATTGGATTATTTTTTTCAATATGATTTGATGCTTCACATTTAACATTGACCTAATATTGCCTGGCTATCTTTGCTTCAAGTGTAAAGGAAATGCAAGCCCTTCAACAAATACCAGAAGCTGCCCTGATTGAAAAAATACGGAATGGCGATATGCTTGCCTTCAAAGAGGTATTCGAGCAGTATTGGGAAATCTTATATAAAAAGGCCTATTTCCGATTACGTAGCCAGGAACTGGCTGAAGATATGGTGCAGGACGTTTTTACAGACCTTTGGGCGAAAAAGGAAAACCTGTATATTCACAGCGGACTGCGCAACTATCTCTACAGCATCTTGAAATACAAAATTATTTACTGGGCAAGTCAGCAAACACGTGCGCAGCAATTGCATACGCATCTTTTACAAAGGATGGAAGAAATGGAAGACACGATCCTCGACGCAATGGAAGCTGGAGCCCTGCAAAAGACGATTGCCGAAGTGATTCATTCCTTTCCCGAAAATATGCGACAGATATTTCTGTTGCGTATGCAGGATTTTACCATTGCTGAGATAGCGCGTGCCCTTCAGTTAGCCGAGCAAACGGTGCGGAACAACCACACTGCCGCTTTGAAGCAACTCCGGGGTAAACTGGTAAAGGAATATCCACACCTGCCTATTTATTCCCTTATCACTTTCCTCTTTACAAAAAGTTAACAATTTCACCATCTTTTCTTGAAGTATAAGGACTGGCATTTATACACTATTGAGGTATAAAAGGGATGTAGTGAAATTTAGTATCTATAAGAAAATACTGGAAAAGTATTATACGAAAAAAAGCTCCGAAGCGGAAAAACGCCTCGTAGATAGCTGGTATGCGTCTTTCGAATGGGATAAAACGCCGATTGAGCATTTTGAAACGACAGCAGAAAAGCAAATGGTCAGCACACGCATATGGGGGAATTTACAGACCGGCGTGCTTGCTCCGAAGCCGAACAGGCGTTTACATCATGCTCGGCTATGGGCCGGGATCGCAGCAAGCATCGTTTTAATAGGTTGTGGTGTTTGGAGCATCAGCTACTTTTCTTCAAATAATTCATTGTCGAACGGAGGCAACGAGACAACCAGCATAGCGCAACGCAGCTCCACCACCGTGGGGGAGAGAAAGAAAGTGGTACTGCCAGATGGTTCAATAGTCATATTAAATGCCCGGTCGACGATAAGTATCTTGCCTGGATATGGCAAAAATGAGCGTGAAGTCATCTTGGAAGGCGAAGCTTTTTTTGAGATTCATGGTCGGCCGGAAAGCCCATTCCGTGTAAAGACCAATGATATCGCCGTGCAGGTACTGGGTACCTCATTCAATATCAAAGCTTATTCCCACCGGCAAGAGACACAGGTGGCTGTACAAACCGGTAAAGTCAAGCTCAGCAATACCGGGCAAAAGCAGCAGCTCATATTGGCGGCTAATGAAAGTGGTAGCTACGATCGAAACGACGATCGTTTTACGGCACATATTGGCGCATTGGGCAATGCTTGGCTCACAGGCGCTGTTGCGCTGGATAGGGCGGACTTCGAAGAGTTAGCGGCTACTTTTTACGATATATACGGTGTGGTGCTGAAAAGTGAAGATCCCACAGTGCTGCAGAACCACTATACGATTAACCTGAAATACCATCGTTCGGCTACCGACGCGGTAGAGACGATCTGTCACATTTTGAATAAACAATACAGAAAGGAGGTGAATGGCGACTTAAAAATCTTCTAAGCATAATATAGGATCTCAACAATGACAATATATGAAATCTCAATTACCTCAACCATTAGTACAAATGAATAGATCACACTTGCGATTGATGCAAAAAATCATGTTATCAACAGTGTTTCTTGGCATGCTTTACAGCGGTTATGCCGAAGCCAAAGCATACCGATTGGAGGGAGGGCTGGAAAAACGCTTACATCTATCTTTTAACCGTGTAACGATCTATACACTGTTAAAGGAGATAGAAGAACAACTGACAGTAGATTTTGCTTTCACCGAAGACTTGCGCCTGGACCAAAAGGTGTTGGACAAGGTAAGTTATCAGAATAGTAAACTCGCGGATGTTTTGAATGATATCTTTAAGGAAGAATCCATCGTTTTTGAAGAAAGAGATGGTACGATTGCCCTTCGGCGCGCGCCGCAAGGTATCATCATTAAAGGGCAGGTGCGTGATGCCCAGACACTTGCGCCGATAGTGGGCGCTAATGTGCTGGTAAAAGGGTCTTCCCAAAAAACGGTTACAGACAATCAAGGCTCTTATCAGCTATCAGTTGCTGATCAGCAAAGTATATTGGTATTTAGCTATATGGGCTATCGTCCGCATGAGACGACCGTTGGTTCGCAGCAGCGTATAGACATTACGCTACAGGAAGACAATAACCCTTTGAACGAAGTCGTGGTAACCGCCCTGGGTATATCGCGGGAAGGAAAATCTATCGGCTTTTCGCAGCAAAAGGTAGAAGGGCAGACCATCCAAGAGTCACACGAAACTAACCTGATCAATACCTTAAACGGAAGGGTTGCCGGCGTCCGTATCACGAATTCGAATGGGGGTATAGGCTCCTCTGCCAATATACAGATCCGTGGACAGAATTTCGTCAGTGGATACAACTACAATAATTCGCCTTTATTTGTAGTGGATGGCGTGCCTATCAGTAATAATAATGAGCAGTCGACTCGTTCATTTACTGGCCGACAGGATTTTAACAATCCCAATTTAATGGGAGGACCGGGCGATTCGGAATCAGAAGTCGACTATGGAAATGCGGCGGGAGAACTCGATCCCAATGACATCGAAAGCATTACAGTGCTGAAAGGACCTAATGCCGCCGCTTTGTATGGTTCACGGGCAGCGAATGGCGTGGTGCTTATCACGACGAAGTCGGGTAAAGGAACCCAAGGGATAGGCGTAAGCTTTAATTCACAAGCCAGTGCGGAAACGCCTTTAAAGTTACCCGATTATCAGTATGAATATGGACAGGGACTTGACGGGCGGTATAGCTATGTGGATGGCATGGGAGCAGGGTTAAATGATAACGTGATGGAAAATTGGGGGCCTCGCCTGAACGGACAGCTCATTCCGCAGTTTGATTCGCCGATAGATCCCAATACCGGTGAGCGGATGGCTACCCCTTTCGTGGCCTACCCGAACCAACTGAAAGATTTCTTACAGACCGGGCATACCTTTACGAATAACTTAGCGATTGCTGGTAGCAACGACAAGCTGAACTTCCGTTTTTCTTATACCAATACGACACAGCGGGGCATGGTGCCGAATACCGACTTAACACGTAATGCGATTGGTATCAATACCGGCTACGCGATCACGCCTAAATTGAAGGTGGACGTCAACATGAATTACGTCAATTCCGGAAGTGATAACAGGGCCAGTTATGGTGCCAAGAACGATGATGCGATCATGAAGATCTTTCTGTACATGCCACGGAATGTGAATGTTAACAGTCTACGCAACTATTGGACAGACGATAATCTGCGTACACAGCAACTTTCACCGATATGGGGCCTGAACAGTTCTCGTCTGAACAATCCTTATTTTGTGGCCTATGAGAATCTGAATGGTAATAATCGGGATAGGGTGTATGGCAATGTGAAGTTTACCTATAACTTTTTACCAAATTTGACCTTGATGCTGCGGTCTGGACGCGATTTCTATAACGATAAACGGACCATGCGCCATGCGGTATCTTCCGCCCAATATGTGAACGGTCATTATCAGGAAGACGATGTTTATTTTCTGGAAACCAATCACGATGCCTTGCTTTCGTACAATACAAAAATACAGGACGATTTCAGTATCAACGCCTCGCTGGGAGGGAATTTAATGAACCAGGAATCGAAGCGTTTGGGAGCCATTGTCGACCGGCTATCGATACCTAATGTCTACAACCTTACCAATAATGCTTCACCAATTGTTGCGGGAAATGTTCGTCAACAGAAAAAAATAAACTCCCTGTACGGTACCGCACAAATAGGATACAAAGATGCACTTTTCCTTGATTTAACTGGAAGAAACGACTGGTCGAGCGCTTTACCTAGACACAATCGCTCCTATTTCTATCCCTCAGCTTCATTAAGTATGGTGGCATCTGAGCTGTTCGGCTGGAGCAGCGATGCATTAAGTTATCTGAAACTGCGCAGCAGTATTTCGGCTGTACGGCGTGACTTGGAGCCCTATCAAACCATTCCTAACTTTCAGGTGACGCAGGGCTGGAACGGTGAAACGGTGGCGATCCATAACAATAATTATCCCAACCCTGATATCCGACCGGAAAAAGTAAGTTCCTATGAATTCGGGTTTGACTCTCGCTTCTTCAATAACCGTATTGGGATAGATTTTACCTATTATAGAAGTACCACCACCGATCTGATTATTCCGGTAACCTTGAACCCGTCGGCAGGTTACGATACCAAATTGATGAATGTGGGCAAAATGCGAAACAATGGTATCGAACTCATGGTAGATGTTACTCCGGTACGCACCAATCAGTTTAGCTGGAACGTGAACGTCAATTTTGGCTTAAACCGAAACAGCGTAGTTTATCTTGCCGAAGATCTCGGTATTTCGCGTATCCGTCAGCTGGAACGCTGGGCCTCGCTTGAGATGCGTACGGAAAATACAAAAGGTGACGGCTCCTTTGGTTCTTTGTATGGTGATTACCTGATCTATCAGAATGGTACCCTCACTCATCGAAACGGCTTACCGCAGGAAGAAAATGGCGATTGGGGTTATCTCGGAAATGTAAACCCGGATTATACCGGCGGTATCACCAACCAGTTGTCCTATCGCAATTTCGATCTTAGCTTTCTTTTTGGCTTTCAGAAAGGAGGCGTGGTACATTCACGGACCTACATTGAAGGGATCAGAAGCGGTACTTTGAAAGAATCTTTGATAAACCGTGATGAAAATGGCGGAGGCACCATGATCGGTGAAGGTATTGATTTAGATACCGGCGCGCCTAACGCTACAGAGGTAACGGTTCGCAACTATTGGCGTGCTTACTATGACAACGACCATATAGCGACTTTCGATGCCTCTTATATTAAACTACGGGAGGTGAAGATCAGTTACCGCATACCGGAAAAAACCTTGAGACGGACACCTTTTAGACAGGCCAGCCTTTCATTGGTCGGACGAAATCTAGTGCTTTGGTCGGACGTGCCGAATATTGATCCGGAAGTGTCGGGTTACGACGGTCAGTTTCAGGGTTTAGAGGCCTTTTCGCTTCCTTCACAGCGGAGCTTCGGTGCCGCATTGAATATCAACTTTTAAACGGAAAAGTTTTTGCTATGAGAACGTACACCTATTTTTTAGCCGTGATCCTATCGTTGACCCTGGGATCATGTAGAGATTTTGAGGCAATCAATATCAATCCGAACAATCCGGATGTCGTGCCACCGGAAACGCTCTTGCCGCCTATCATCAGTGGTGCTGTAAATACGATGACATCGAGTGGAGGAGGGCATGCAGGCCAGTTTGTGCAGCATATTGCTTATGTAGGGGGGATGAGTGAAGGATCCGGACGCTATAACCTGACAGGAGCATCCTTTCGGGAGGAATGGAACGGTGCCATGCGTCTGATCAAAGACGTCAACCAGTTGCGTTTACTTGGACAACAGAATCAGCAACCACAATATGAAGCCCTCGCCTTGATTCTTAAAGTATATATCTTATCCATAATGAGCGACGCTTATGGCGATATACCCTATAATGAAGCGGGAATGGGGGATGTGGCTGGCTTGGAATTTCCCAATTATCAGGCGCAGCAGGAAGTGTATGGCTTAATGCTCGCAGATTTGGAACAAGCTAATCAGTTGCTGAGAGATGCTGATCCGTCTTTGACGATCAACCGGGATATCCTGTATAATGGCAATCTTCAGAACTGGCGCAAATTTGCCAATGCCTTAAAAGTACGAATGCTGATGCGCGAATCGGAGAGGGTAGACGTATCTGCAGCTGTAGCTGAAATTTTTAACAATCCAGAAAGTTATCCTTTATTTGAAGGTGTAGAAGATCAGGCTACGTTGGTTTATAACAATAATTCGGATTTGTACAGTTGGTTTATCCTCAATCCGCCGGCAGATGGCAGTGGTGTCAATTATGACGGGAATGACCGGGTGAGTGACGTGATGGTGAACATGTTGCAAAGCAAAGCAGACCCCCGTTTATATATCTATGTGTCGCCGACCAGAAATTCATATAATGCACATCGGCAAAATGCTACTACGCCCTACGCGTATAGGGGGCAGCGGGCGGGGCTGAGTGCATTGGAGCAAGACGCTTTATATCAGCAGACCGGCTTGAATAGAGACGATTTTTCTGTGGTAGGAAAACGGATCCGCAAAGAGAATCGGGCTTTTTTAATGACTTATAGTGAGACCCTGTTCTTAAAGGCTGAAGCAATTGTCCGGAACATGGGGGTTCAAGGCGATGCTCAAAGCGTATACCATGAAGCGTTGGCTGCATCCTTAGCGAAATGGCCACAGGTGGGACAGGCCTCTCAGGAAGAAACTCCGTATATTAGCGCTGAGCAGGCGCAGGTATTTTTGTCACGTGAGGATGTGGCGCTACAGGAAAGTACGGCTTTGCAGCAGATAGCCGAACAACAATGGATCGATGCCTTTTTGAATGGATACGAGGGATGGGCCTCTTGGAGGCGTACGGGTTATCCGGAATTGCAGCCAGGGCCTTCTGTGATTGCGCAAATACCGGTACGTTATGTATATTCGGATAACGAACAGAACAACCCGAATCTGATTAAATGGGTGAATGAACAAATGGGGGGTACTATGCCTACACACAATACGAAGGTTTGGTTTCAGCCGTAAAAAAAACGATAAATGAAGATACTTAAATGGATCATCGCAAGCAGTTTGGTTAGTGCCGGGCTGCTTGCTCATGCACAGCAGTATACCGTGAACGAAAATGCACATTCGCATAACGATTATTTACAGAAACAGCCCTTTTATACGGCTTATGCCAATCGTTTCGCATCGATCGAGATCGATGTATTCCTGAAGGACGATTCACTTTATGTAGCGCATTACGAAAAGGACATCAAAAGTGGCGGTACCATTCAGCGTTTATATTTACAACCTTTAATGGAACAGATTGCCCGGAATGATGGTAAAGTGTATCCTGAGGGGGGGCAATTGCAATTTTTGATAGACCTGAAAACAAAAGGAGAGCCTACCCTGCGGGCATTGGAAGAGCAGCTGAGACCTATACGGAAGTTTTTCGATCGTAGCCAAAATCCGGATGCTGTGCGTTTGGTCATCAGCGGCGATATGCCCGAGCCCGCCCGTTTTCAGGATTACGATCCGATTTTCTTTTTTGATGGCCGCCCGAATAGCAACTATGATGAGGAACAGCTCAAAAGGGTTGCTTTCTACAGTGCACCCTTTCAAGCCTTCAGTGTATGGAATGGTTTGGGCAGGATAACGGCGCCCGAGTGGGCGAAAGTAAAGCATTTTGTAGACTCTGTACATGCGCTCGGTAAGCCGGTACGGTTTTGGGGTTGCCCTGATACTAAGACAACCTGGCAGGCTTTTATAAAACTCGGGGTAGACTATCTGAATACCGATTCGCCAAATGCCCTCGCTTCCTTTCTCAATAAATATGAAGCCAATAGCTACACGAGGAAAAAGCAACATGAGGTATACCAGCCAAACTATCGTCAGGACGGTGCCGAAGGCCAAGTGAAAAGGGTCATCCTCCTGATCAGTGACGGAGCGGGTTTTAGCCAGCAATGGGCTGCGGCAACAGTGAACGGTGGTAATTTAAATATGACCCAATTCAGGCATATCGGTTTTCAAAATACGGCACCCACCGATGATTATAATACAGATTCGGCGGCAGGGGCCACGGCGTTTGCTACAGGAAAGAAAACACGTAACCGTTATATCGGTAATGATAGCTCGGGCAGGGCCTTGCCCAATTTACCGGAAAAGTTGGCGGAAGATGAAATTCCCAGTGCTATCTTAACCAACGATCGCATTACGGGCGCTACGCCTTCTTCTTTCTTCGCACATCAAAGCGAACGCGATCATTCCGCTGCAATTGCTTATGATATATTGAACAGCCCCGTTAGGCTTTTTATCGGCGGTAGCCATCCCAGCTTGTCGGCGGATAGCTCGAAACTTAAACAGCAATTGTTGCAAAAGGGCACGGTAATTCAAGCAGATTTTAAGGGACTGGAAAAGTTGCCTTTGGATCAACAGGTCATATGCTTTGCGCAGGATGACGCGGCCAAGGAATATCATATGTTGGAAGAAGCCTTTGACGTTGCGCTTCGTCGTATGGACAACCAGGGTGATCGCTTTTTTATAATGCTGGAAGGGGCGAAAATCGACGGCGGCGGGCATAGTAATAAGATTGCGCAGTGTATCGAGGAGTATTTGAGCTTTGACCGCCTATTGGGCAAAGCCTTGCAATATGCAGATGCGCATGAAGGAACGTTGGTAGTAGTTACTTCAGATCATGAAACCGGCGGTTTGGTATTGGTAGATGGCGACTATAAAAAAGGTTTTGTGCTCGGAGAATTTATTACCAACGACCATACAGGCGCACCTATACCCGTATATAGTTACGGAACTGGCGCCCAACGTTTCACAGGATTTATGCAAAATAGTGATATAGGGGAACGTATTCTTGACGTCTTGTCTGCCCAGCAATAATGTTCATGATCCTGCATCGATCCTTTTTTATGCAACGTGATAATAATATTGCACATAAATGGATTTTATCTAAGTTTGCATCAGTCATTTATGACACGGACTGCCAATGATTAAATAGCACAAAAAGGCACTGTTTTCACGAACATCTTTCTCGGCTTGCAAAAATTGTACATGAATGGTTGGCTATAAATGCATTTTGATTAAGTTTGCTTTTCTATTACATTAAAATTGACTTAAACCCTATGCATGCCTAACCGAAGGGATGTGATTAAAAAATATCAATTAACATGAAAGCTTTTCGTTTACTGCTATTGTTTTTTACGCCTGTCATGGCTTTCGCACAGGCGTCTTTTAAAATTGATTATGAACGCTTCGTTTTGGAGAATGGCCTGAATGTGGTCTTTCATGTGGATCGTTCCGACCCGGTGGTGTCCGTGAATCTAACTGCGCATGTGGGATCCAGTAGGGAAAGGGAGGGCCGCACGGGATTTGCTCATCTCTTTGAGCATTTACTGTTCCTTGAATCGGAAAATTTGGGAAAGGGTGGCCTCGACAAACTTTCGGCTAAAGTCGGTGGTTCTGGTGCTAATGGCTCTACTTCGCGCGATCGTACTAATTATCTGCAAACGGTACCCAACGATGCGCTGGAGAAAATGCTTTGGGCGGAGGCGGATAAACTGGGCTGGTTTATCAATACCGTCACAGATCCGGTGCTGGCCAAAGAAAAGCAAGTGGTAAAGAACGAGAAAAGGCAAGGTGTGGACAATTGGCCCTATGGACATACACAATACGTGATTGATAAGGCGCTTTACCCGGCAAACCACCCTTACCACTGGCAGGTAATTGGTTCTTTGGATGACCTCGATAATGCCGAGCTGCAGGACGTGAAAGATTTCTTCAATCGCTGGTATGTGCCAAATAATGTAACACTGGTTGTCGCCGGTGATTTTGATACTGAACAGGCGAAGCAGTGGGTACATAAATATTTTGATGAAATAAAAAGGGGAACGGATATCCCAGCTTTGGAGAAGCGCCCTGGACAGGTAAAGCAGACCCTAAGTTTTTATCATGAAGATAATTTTGCACGCTTGCCGGAATTGACCTACGCCTGGCCCACAGTGGAGGAATATCATTCGGACGCATACGCACTGCAGGTGCTAACGGAGTATCTCACGTTGGGCAAGCGGGCACCTTTTTACCGGGTGCTGGTAGAGAAACGAAAACTGACGGCCGAAGTTGAGGCCGATAATTATACAGCGGAAATAGCCGGACAGTTGCAGCTTTCCGTAAGAGCTTTTGCCGGAAAGGATTTGGATGAGGTGGCCGGTGCGATACAGGAGGCTTTTGCTCTTTTTGAGCAGGAGGGTATCGCAGAGAAAGACCTTAATCGAATAAAGGCGGGGCAAGAACGCCGCTTTTACAGCTCGCTATCAAGCGTTTTGGGAAAAGGGGCGACCTTAGCGCATTATAATATTTTTGCCGGCGACCCGGGCTTTTTGGAAAAAGATATCCAAAAGATGCTCGCCGTAAGCCGCGAGGACGTGATGCAGGTGTATGAAAAATATATCAAAGGTAAACCTTACGTGGCCACGAGTTTTGTGCCAAAAGGCCAGATAAAACTAGCATTGGATGGAGCAATAAAGGCTGACGTAGTGGAAGAGCCTATTATCGAGGGTGCGGAAGTGGATTTTGATACATCTATTGCTGCTACATATGAACCTACACCTTCAATCTTTGATCGCAGTGTAGAACCACCCTACGGAGGGAGACCAGCATTGAAAATTCCAACGATTTGGGAGCGCCAGCTTGGAAATGGCCTGAAAATATACGGTATTGAAAATAATGAAGTGCCTTTGGTGCAGTTCAATATCCGTTTGGACGGCGGCCAGCTCCTGGAAGAGAGGCCCGGAGTAGCGAACATGGTTGCGCAAATGTTATTGCAAGGCACGAAACAAAGGACTGCAGAAGAACTGGAGGAGGCTATCGAGCAATTGGGTGCACAGATTACTGTGAGAGCCGCTAAGGAATATATTACTTTTACCGTTACAACATTGGCACGAAACTACGATGCAATGCTAAGACTTTTAGAAGAAATTTTATTAGAGCCGCGTTGGGACGCCACCGAGTTTGCCTTGCAGCAGGATGCGGTGATCAGCAAAATCCGTCAACAGGAAGCCAGTCCCGAAGCTATTGCCGAAAATAAGTTTAGGGAAATGCTGTATGGTAAAAATAACATTTACGCACAAAATGTGTTGGGCACCGAGGAAACTGTGCGGAGGCTCGCATTGGATGACCTTAGGACTTTTTACACAAAAGCACTCTCTCCGGCAAATGCGACCTTACATATTGTAGGTGCGCTCGATAAAGGGACAGTATGGCAATCAGTTGAACGGTTGAATGCTTATTGGAAGGGGGAGAAAATCAGTTGGCCGTCAATAGCCAAACCGGATGTTCCACAGCAAGCTATCATTTATTTCTATGATGTCCCTGATGCGAAGCAATCGATACTGAAAATCGGTTATTCCGCACTACCTGCGACAGACAAGTCTTTCTATCCAGCTACAGTAGCTAATTATGTCTTGGGCGGTGGTGGATTTGCTTCCAGACTTACGCAGGAATTGCGTGAACGAAAGGGTTATACTTATGGTATACGTTCAGCTTTTCAGGGCTCGAAAGATCAGGGAACTTTTGAAGTGTCTAGTGGCGTACGTGCCAATATTACCATGGAGGCGATACAGCTGATCTATAATATCATGGAAGATTATCCGAAAGGCTTTAATACGCAGGACTTGGAAACAACTAAAGGGTTCTTAATAAAAAGTCAGGCAAGAGCTTTTGAAACAGCTGGTGAGAAGCTGGGTTTATTGGAGAACATCAGTGCTTACAACTGGCCCTATGATTATGTGAAACAGCGGGAAGCAATTGTTCATAATAGTACGGTATCGGGAATACAGGCCTTAGCGAAGGAATATCTCAATCCCAATAAAATGGTTTGGCTAGTGGTAGGTGATGCAAAAACACAACTACCTCGCCTGCAGAAGTTAGGCTTCGCCAAGGTGGAACGTTTAAACTAAATGCTTTACGAAGGACGAGGAGTCAAAAAGGATAAACAAATTGCCATTTTATGTATGGTAATACCCCTTCAAACAACGTAACTTGTGTATATTTACAGGGGATGTCGCTATTGCCGGAGGCTACAGAGATTCAAGTTACACGGTAAGATAACATCAAATGCCATAATAAAAGCCTTGAAAGTTAGTTGTAAAGTCTTATTAATTATTTTTATCTTCGAGTATCTGATCATACTCACCGGCTGTAAAGGCAATAAGGTGCAATATGTGCCTATTATCCCAGAGCCCCAATCTTTGGAATGGACTCCGGAAACATTTGATCTCAAAAAATGTAGGGGTATTGTAATAAAATCGCGATCGCTCACAAAAGAGGCAAAGCTGTTACGGCAGAGGCTGGCGGAAAAAGGAAATGCGCTAAATTTTTTAGATACACGAGATCAGGGAAAGCATACCATTGTACTTCTTCTTGATACAGTGAAAACCGATCAACTAGCCGAGGAGGCATATCGTCTTCAAGTAAATAGCGGTGGGATAAGTCTTTCTGCGAATACCACACACGGAATATTTAATGGCCTGCAAACACTTTTCCAATTGATAAAAGATGGGTCTTTGGTACAAGGCTGCAACATAGTAGATTTTCCAGCATATCAATGGCGTGGGTACATGGTAGATGTCGGGCGTAATTATCAATCGGTAGAATGCTCAAACAGCAAATTGATCAGATGGCTGGGTATAAATTAAATGTTTTTCATTTTCACCTTACCGAGGATGTAGCCTGGCGTTTACAGATAAAACAATATCCAAAGCTTACAGCTGCTGAAAATATGCAACGTAATCAGGGAAAATTTTATAGTGTAGCACAAATAAAGGAGCTGATTCAGTATTGTAAAGATAGGTATATAACCTTGGTTCCTGAAATAGATATGCCTGGACATAGTGCGGCTTTTACGCGGGCTTTGGGTGTGGATATGCAGTCCGAAAAGGGTCTTCAGGTGGTAAAGAATATTATAGAAGAAGTATGTGAGACATATGATGTTCCCTATATCCATATTGGAGCCGATGAAGTGAAAATCACCAATCAACAATTTCTACCGGAAATAATCAAGTATATTCAACAACATAAGAAAAAAGTAATTAGCTGGGCACCCGGAGGGGATTATGATGATCAGACCATTCAACAATTATGGAAGGATGAAGGCAATCAAAAGAAGGATATGCGTGCAGGCCAATACATAGACTCCAAATTTCTGTACATTAGTGATTTCGATCCTTTAAATAGCGTTGTAACTATCTTCAATAGACAGCTAGGAGGTAAACCACGGGGCGATTCGAGCTTGTTGGGAGCTGAATTCTGTTTATGGAACGATAGACGGGTAGCGCGGGAGGCTGATTTGTTAACACGGAATGCAGTTTATCCGTCGATGCTAGCTTTTGCTGAAAGAAGCTGGAAGGGAGGGGGATATCCAGATGTAGTCTTTAATATAGGCCCCGATTCGTCCAATCGCGCTAAAGCTTTTGTCGAGTTTGAAAATCGATTACTGGAACATAAGCAAAAATATTTCAGGCAACTACCTTTTAATTATGTAAAGCAAACCCATATTAAATGGAATTTGTTCGGACCTTTCGAAAACAATGGGGATTTATCCCAAATATATTGGCCGGAAAACCACGACGTGCTACCGGAAGATTCCATAGCGGAGGTAAAAGCTACCGGAGGAACGGTTTGGTTATGGCATACGCATGGCCCACAAGTGAAAGCTTGGCTTCCTTCTCCTAAGGAAAATACCACTTGGTATGCCTATACAAAATTCTGGATCGAGGCTGATTCTACTATAATGTTATGGGCTGATTTTAAAGATTTGTCCAGATCAGGCGCCGATGCTACACCTCCAAAAGGAGAATGGGATTATATGAAAAGTAAGTTGTGGATCAATGGTGAGCGTATTTCAGCACCACAATGGGCATATCCTGGTAGGGGTTCCGGACAATTGGAAGAGCCATTAGTAAATGAAGGGTTTTATTATAGGCCTCCGTTAAGCGTCGACGTAAAAAGAGGCTGGAATAAGATCTTGGTAAAATTACCTATAGGCTTATTCGATCCTTTAATGGATTGGCAGGTCCCACCAAAATGGATGTTTACTGTTATGCCTGTATGCAAAGATAAAGGGTTAAATTATTCTGCAATGGAACTGAAATTTGAGCCGAATGGGAAGTAGTATTAAAATGGGAACGCTATTCTACAATTGTACGGAAAGTGAGATTTACTCTTGCTGTTCTGATTTTCTTGCTGGGCGGTAAGCGGTGCAACCAGTGGCTCTGGGTGCTGCCCTTCATCACTAAAAGACTGCCATGTGCTAAAATCAAGGCCACCTTCTCCTTGCTTTGTTTGTGCTTAAAGGCAAATTTTCGTTCGGCGCCGAAACTCAGGGAGGCTATTGCTCCTTCTTGCTTCAGATCGGTTTCTCCATCACTGTGCCATGCCATGCCTTCATCACCATCGTGGTATAAATTCAGTAAACATGAATTATAAGTTTCGCCACTCACCGATTCCACAAGATTCTTCAATTCCGATAATGCTTTTGTCCAGGGTAGTGCATGTTTGGTCGTATTAGAGTAGGTATATTCAAAACGTTTTTCGCCATACCAGGCTACCTTTCTTTTAGTGATGATCTTCTTGCCGAAAATAATCGCTTCATCATTGCGCCATTCGATGGTTTCGAGCAATGTTTTTAGGTAAAAATCGGCTGCTGCTGCAGGCATTAATTTGCCGTAATAGTTCACGGTGCCATCATAGGGTAACCAGTTTTTTGTCTTATCGATGATATCTTCAAATAGGTTCATCTGTTTATTTTTTGCTTTTTCCATTGTTTATAGGCCACTCGTTTACAATGTCCGCACGGACGATAGTCCTGCTTCAAGGCTTCTTCTTCATTGGTGAAGAATACGCGGTTTGCCTTTTTTATTTTTTTGCCCGAAGAACAGCTTAATTGCCCGTATATTTTCAGCTTGCGATTCCCGCCCATTAGGATAGTCTGTCTTCTGATTTTACTGCGCAAATCCCGATCCGATATTTCCAGATGATAGATCATGGATCAACTGTTGGCATCATGAAAGATAATACCTAAGGTGTAACGTTCGCCATGATGTACCTCGCTTACGCCATGTTTCATGTTTACCCGATAATAACCTTTTGAGCCCTTTTCTGGTCTGAAGTTGGTCGTGAATAGCAGGGCATCTCCTTGCTTGGGTTTTAAGACAATGGCTTTAGACTGAGCCCTCGGTACTTGCTGCGTGAGCACGAATTCACCACCGGTATAATCCTTCTCGGGGTCACTTAAAAACAAGACCATTTGTATGGGGAAGTAGATATCTCCATACAGATCCTGATGTAAAGTATTGAAGCCGCCCGGACCGTATTTCAGTATCAAAGGGGTGGCTTTGAGCTGGTGGTTATCATGGCATTGCTGCAATAATTCGACATGATCCAGCGGAAATTGCTTATCCATATGCAAAGCGCTGAACCAAGCGTTGGCAATACGCGCCAAATGTGGATAAATAGCGGTACGGATATGTTGAATAAGCTCGGGAAGCGGATAATTGAAATACTTATATTCGCCCAAACCAAAGCGATAACGTTCCATCACCACGGTTTTACGGTACATTTCCGTACGATCGTAATCGGTTTTCAACTGTATGCATTGCTCGTGCGTGAGCAGTTTTTGAAGGATGGCATAACCTTTTTGGTGCATGGTTTCGGTAATATTATCCCAGTCGCACTTTTCAACTTTTTGAATAAGATCTTGCATGTTTAAGTTTTAACGTTCGATATTTACTTTTGCTCCTTCCCAACCGATGATGGCTGTTTTTCGTGTACTGCCCCACATGTATCCACCAAAGGTGCCCGTCGATTGGATCACCCGGTGACAGGGGATGAGAAAGGCTACAGGGTTGCTCCCGATAGCGCTGCCTACAGCTCTGGAAGCACTGGGTTTACCGATGCGTTGGGCAATACTGCCATAGGTAGCGAGTTTACCCATCGGAATTTTCAGCAGACTTTCCCACACTTTGAGCTGGAAATCTGTGCCTTTAAGGTGGAGCTTGATCGTAGGCAACTTTTGCCAGTCGTTCTGAAAAATGAAGAGCGCATGCTGTTGGATAAGATCTAATTTTTGCTGAAAGCTTGCGTTAGGAAATTTGTGTTTAAGCTTTTGCAAGGCTTGCTCGTCATCGTCTTCAAAAGCCATATAACAGACGCCTTTTGCTGTAGAAGCCACAATCAAACTGCCAAAAGGACTTTCCGCAAAACTGTAATTGATAGAAAGGCGCTGGCCGCCATTTTTGTACTCGGCAGGGGTCATGCCTTCGATGTTAACGAACAGGTCATGTAGCCGACTGGTGCTGGAAAGGCCGGTTTCGAACGCTACATCGAACAGGGTGGCCTGGTCTTCCCGAAGAACTTTTTTAGCATGTTCGACATTGATGTATTGCAAAAACTTTTTCGGACTGGTGCCGGCCCATTCGGTGAACAGACGTTGAAAATGTGCCGGACTCAAGTGTACCTGCTCGGCAACTTCATCTAAACTGGGTTGCTGTTTGAAGTTGTTTTGAATGTAAGCTATCGCTTCCGCTATGCGTTGATAGTTTATGTTTTCTTGCGTGTTCATATCTTTTGTATTTATTAATACAAATGTCCGAAGATGATTTTAGCCATAAAATCCGAAATATGCGGAATTTAGGTAAAGATAACTATTGCAAATGGATTGGGGACTCTTCTACCGGTGGACTAACTGCAGGATATGTTATAAGATCATCATGCTTTTTCTGATGATGTGGATGGCCTTACTGCCTGCACAATGGCGGTAACATTGGCAAGGGTTCCCTTAGTATGACTATAGGCCGAGCAACGCAGTTTAAAGCTTTTATTGGAATAGGCTTCTTGTTTTACTGCTAAGTTAATGGTATCACCTGCAAACCCAAGACCATCAGCCTTTAAGGTAAGCTCTTCAATCAGCAGTTTGGCGTCACTGTCTTTTGTCGCGTACTGTGTAAATTCGGCACATAAATCAAGTAGTGCACCGAGCAATATCGGTGCTGGCAGTGCGGGATGACGAGGGAAATGCCCGCCGCAATACTGTTCTTTAATTTCACCTAAAGAAGCCGTTGCCCCTACTGCTGATAAGCGCAGCTTGAGCAGCTTATTTTTCATGGAATATGGGTTCGCGTTAGGGAGTAAATAGTACTTCTTGGCTTGCGCAAACCGTTTGTTAAAGGTTACTTCCGAGGTTACCTGAAAACCAACATCTACGTTACAGATGAGCTCGTTGGTTTCGTCGACCATACAAGCCTTGATTTTGGCAAGGTTTCCTTCAAAAGAGATGCATTCAGCAAATAACTTAAATTGCTGATGCAGCTGCCATTTTTTGTTGGCAGTACCCGTAAAGGTTATGTTGTGGACTAAATAATAATGTTTCGATTTTATGGGGTTCACCATTGCGCACGCAACAGAACCAAGGATGGTGAGATGCCTGCATGCCTCTGATGTGGCAATAGACGCCTGTTCATCGCTCATGGATTGCTCAGGTGAAATATTGGCCGCCACGGTATTTCCTGACAATAGATAAACGTCCTTGAGAGCATAGTAAGGTGCTCCTACATCGATAAGATCAGCGATCTCTTCCTGTTGCAGAGCGATTGGGCTTCTTGCTGAAGAATAATGGAGCTGCCTCGACTTAATCAGTAGTAGTGATTCAGTACTGACGGTCGCTAAAGCATCCATGATGCTTGTATTATCTTTAAAATCGCTTCTGTTTATCAAAATAACGTTTGTTTATGGCCCATAAATAAACAAATTATTTATTAAGAAATGAAGAATTTTACACGAATAGGTGTTTAGCTTACACTAAAAATAAGTTACATAGGATGAATTACCAAAAGCAGGACCTATCGCGGGAAATAAAAGGATGGTTCCGGCATAACCACCATGTTCAATAATGAACAACAGATGTTCGGAATCGCACGATCTTTTATGTGGTTTGTCTTTATAGTGCTGGTTTTGTGTAGCTTATGTATGTTGGCATCTTTGTTGCCACCTAACTCCAAAGTGATCTCAATTGTATTCTTATGCTAAGAAATTTCCTGCTTATCGCTTGTAGAAACCTGTATCGAAATAAAACGTATACTGCCATAAATCTAATAGGTTTGTTCGTTGGAATGGTTACTATTATTTTTATCGGCCTTTGGCTTAAGGACGAAATAAGCTTTGATCGTAGTATCAAAGATCACGATAGGGTGGTGCGCTTGATGCACCACTGGAATAACAAAGCATACGGAACCATAGCCACAGAAGATGTTATGCCTATACCGGCAGCGGGGGAGCTGCGCGAAAAATACGGTGAAAGCTTTGATTATGTTGCCCTAGCAAGGCCAGCTGTTACGGTAGTTGCTCACGAAGAAGAGGTGATCAACTTGGAGGGTTCTGTGGCCGAGCCAGGCCTTTTAGGTATACTTTCACCAAAAATGGTGGAAGGAAGTATCGAGGGGTTTGATAGGGCGGACGCCATTTTGATAAGCCAACGGGTGGCCGACATTTTCTTCAAAGAGGATAACGTAATAAACCAGGTGTTGACGCTCAACAACAAGCACATGGTTAACGTCATAGGGGTGTTTGAGGATTTTGAAGGGAACACAAGCTTTTCCGGCCTTGATTTCATACAGCCTTGGTCTTCCTTATTGGCCCAGCAACCCTGGATTCAAAGCAGTTATACGCATTGGAATGATAATTCTTTCCGTCTCTATGCCAAGCTAAAAGAAGGGGCCGATCTCTTGGCAGTAAATCAGAAAATTGAGGGTTTACTGGAGGGTAAACCTAATCGGAATGATCAACCCCGGGTGTTTGCACACCCTATGGATAAGTGGCATCTCTATGGCGAGTTTATCAATGGACATAATACAGGTGGAAACATTTATTATGTTCACCTTTTTACGGTCATTGGAGGTTTTGTACTCTTATTGGCATGTATCAACTTTATGAATTTGAGTACCGCTAGGGCACAAAAAAGGGCAAAAGAGGTGGGTATACGGAAAACGATCGGTTCTAGCTATAAACAGCTGGCTGTTTTCTTCTTTTCGGAGTCCATACTGACGGTTGTTATCGCTTCTTTCTTTGCGCTGCTCTTTGTGTTGATTACCTTGCCTTGGTTTAACCTGTTTACTGAAAAATCTATTCAATTTCCTTATGCTGATGGATACTTTTGGTTAGCCATGGCACTTTTTGTAGGTATTACAGGAATCATTGCAGGTACCTACCCTGCACTTTACCTTTCTTCTTTTAATCCCATAAAATCTTTGAAGGGGATTTTCATGGCTGGAGCAGGAGCTGTTAAACCGAGAAAAGTTTTAGTCGTGGCGCAGTTTACCGTTTCTATTGTACTCATTGTGGGCACGTTAGTGGTATATAAACAGGTCCAATATGCTAAAAACAGACCCGTTGGTTACAACACGAAAGGCTTGGTAGATATTCCAAAAAAGACTGATGCGTTATATAATAAATACGATCTTCTCCGTAATGAAATGATTAGCACCGGTGCAGTCCTGAATACGGCTGAAGCATCCAATAGCATGACCCGCTTTGAAGCAACATTGATTGGCTTCGACTGGAAAGATAAAGACCCCAATGTAGATCCGGAATTTAATGTTTCGTACGTGACCCACGATTTTGGCAATACCGTGGGGTGGCATGTTAGCCGTGGGAGAGATTTTTCCAGGGATTTTGCAACTGACTCTGCTGCGATGATTCTTAATGAGACCGCTGCGCGTTTTATGCAATTGGAAAACCCGATTAACGAGCGAGTGGTGTTTAACGATATCCCTTATCGGGTAGTGGGCGTGATTGAGGATGTAGTAACGGGCTCTCCTTTTAAGCAAGTCATGCCGGCCGTATATCTCTTATCTTATGATATGGTCAATAACATTACGGTCCGTCTGAACCCTGAACTTGCTCCGGCGGAAGCCATAGCGAAATTGGCGGCGGTATTCAAGAGGCATGCACCAGGCGTACCTATACAATATCGCTTTGTTGATGAGGAGTATGCCAAGAAATTTGCTATGGAAGAAAGAGTGGGGCGTATAGCCTCTTGCTTTGCCGCTCTTGCGTTGTTGATTAGCTGTATGGGTGTGTTCGGGTTGGCAGTTTTTGTAGCTGAGCAACGCACAAAGGAAATTGGCGTTCGGAAGGTGTTGGGTGCCACAATTGTACATGTATGGATGCTGTTATCACGCGATTTTCTGAAATTTATACTGTTGGCGATCTTATTAGCACTGCCGCTGTCGGTATACCTCACGGGGATTTGGCTGAACGCTTATGAATATCGTGCGGCTTTCTCTCTATCGGTATTTGCCTTCCCTGCCCTTGGGGTGTGCGCGCTAACGCTCATAACCGTGAGCCTTCAAACATGGAGGGCCGCACGGATTAATCCCACGGACGCCTTGCGTGATGAGTAGATTTTTACTACCTGTCTGTAGCTCATCACAACCAGCATAAACAGCGGCTGGGTTCAATTGTGAGTTTTGTAAATAATATCGCTCGAACATGGCTAATAATTTACTCAAGGCCTTGAGTAAATATAACTTATTATAGACTTATGGTATAATATCCAAGGCTATACTCCAAGTATTATTTACCCCGGGAGTATCTAGTATTACTGCTAAACGCTGTTTTTATAGGGTTGATATATAACGCTTTATAGTGTTTTTAGGCTGGAAATAATAAAAAAAATTGGAAGTAAAGATTTTATTTACGTATTTAGCGGTAGCGTTACCGAAATTATAAACCAATAATTAAATCTGAAGCGCGGACATACGAAATTATGGAGTTTCCAATGGAGTGAAGCTCGTTATATGGTGTAAATACGCATATATTCAAACGTTTTGCAGCAGCTGAATGACCTAACGAATAGCCATATTAGAGCCTAACACCAGTAAACTAATTTTTTAAGAGTAAAGTTTAGATTTTTGATAACCTAATCTTGCACATTTTAGACAAATAACGTTAACGTACACGTTTAGGCGTTTTTTTAAATAAGTTAATTTTTTATGCGTATGGATATATTCAATAAAAACCTAGATAGGCTTTGTTTATTCCCGTGCCTGTTCATGTTTGCTTTTATAAGTAATGTGCATGCACAGATGTTACAGGTAACGGGAATGGTTAGTAACGCAGAAAAACAACCAATCAACGGTGTAACCGTAGTCGTGAAAGGTACCGGCACGGCAACGCAAACGGACGAGAAAGGCAATTTTAATGTGCAGGCAGGGGTTTCCGGTTCTGCCACCCTGTTGTTCAGAATGGTAGGCTACGAGGAGAAGGAAATTGTAACGGGATCTGCAAAGGGGTTGCAGGTGGTACTCGATTATGCAGAAAATTCATTAGATGAAGTTGTAGTTATCGGTTACGGTACGCAACGGAAGAAGGATCTAACGGGAGCGGTGTCGCAGATCAATGCTGAGAAGTTGGAAAATGAGAACCCTACATCCGTTCAGGAATTGCTACGGGCAAATGCCGCGGGTTTAAATGTTGGCTACAGCGCCTCTGCAAAGAATGAGGGCTCCTTGCAGGTACGCGGGAGAAAAAGCTTAACCGCAGGAGGAACTCCTCTGATTGTGCTGGATGGTGTGATATACTACGGTTCACTGAGTGATATTAACCCGAACGATATTGAAACATTTGATATCCTAAAGGACGCCAGTTCTGCGGCAGTTTTCGGTGCGAAAGCTGCCAATGGTGTGATCATGATCACCACAAAAAGAGGCAAAGAGGGTAAAACAGTAATCAATTTAGATGCGAACTATGGCATCGCCTCCATGTCGGTCAATCAACCGATTTATGCTGCAGATGGATATCTTTCCCATCGGGAAAATGTTATGAAAAGCATCAATGAGAATCACCAGCCCTACCAGTTTTCGGATCCGAGACAACTTCCGTCTGATATTTCTCTCGACCAATGGTTTGCCTATGATAATTCAAGCGGCGATCCAATTGATATTTGGTTACAGCGATTAAATATGAAGCAGGTGGAAATTGATAATTACAAACAGGTAAAGTCTATTGATTGGTATGATAGGGTATTTCAAAATGGACGCCGGCAAGACTATACGGTGAATATCTCGAATTCAAAAAAGGAACTCACTTATTTCTGGTCGCTGGGCTATCAGAATAATGAAGGAATTATCGTGGGCGATAAGTTTTCAGTATTGCGAAGCCGACTCAATTTAGAGGGACGTGTAACGGATTTTCTAAGCATCGGCATGAATGCACAGTTCAGTGATAGAGATGAAAGTCAGGTTCCGGTAGCTTGGACGCAGATGGTGAACGTTTCGCCCTGGGGGTCTGAATTTATGGATGATGGGGTAACCTTAAGGTTAAGCCCGCAGGATGATCCGGCAGTGACTGCAAATCCTTTTTTAAATCCAGCCTATACAAATAGACTACAAAAATATACCAACCTCACTTCCATTATTTTTGCAAAGGTGTCGTTACCTTTCGGAATTAATTATCAGGTGAATTTTACGCCCCGGTTCGAATGGTATAAGTATTTGAATCATCAGTCGTCCAACCACCCTAATTGGGGCTTACAAGGTGGAATGGCCACACGTACACAAAGTGATGAGTTTACCTGGCAATTGGATAACATCTTCAAATGGAATAAAACTATTGATGATATCCATCAGTTTGATGTGACTATGCTGATCAATGCAGAGAAATTTAGAAGTTGGAGAAATGTTATCGATAATAACAATTTTAATCCTTCTGATCAGTTGGGCTATCATAATATTGGTGGAGGGACTAATCCGATCGTGAGCAGTGATGATCAGTATAGCACAGGCGATGCATTAATGGGTAGAATTTTTTACTCATTGAAAGATCGTTATATGCTCACGTTGTCGCTGCGTAGGGATGGTTACTCTGCGTTCGGGCAGGCAAATCCCCGTGCGACTTTTCCCGCTGCTGCTTTGGGTTGGGTGTTTACTGATGAAGACTTTTTCTCTTCCAGATGGTTTAATTATGGAAAATTGCGGCTTTCATATGGTGTTAATGGGAACCGCGACATCGGGCGTTATGCGGCATTGGCAAGACTAACCGCAGGAGATTACCTACATGTTGGCTCTGATGGAACCGTGAAGCGAATACCTTCGCTTGAAATAACGAACATGAGTAATAAAGACTTGCAATGGGAAAAAACAGCAGCGTATAATCTGGGACTGGATTTTTCGCTTTGGAACGATAGGATTAGTGGAAGTATTGAGGCTTATAATATGTCTACTACAGATTTGCTCGTAGAACGGGCTCTTCCGCCTATTACGGGTTTTACATCGGTGATGACTAACCTCGGAGAGGTGAATAACAAAGGCTTCGAAATAACACTGAATACACTGAATATGACCAGGGAGAATTTTTCTTGGAATACGTCCGTCAATTTTTCACTGAACAGAAACAAGATTGTTCATTTATACGGCGATATGGCAGATGTTTTAGATGAAAATGGACAGGTAATCGGCCAAAGAGAATTGGACGATATTACAAATAGATGGTTTATCGGGCGGGATATAGATGAGATATGGGATCTTAACGTTCTAGGTGTTTACCAGGAGCATGAGCGTGAGGAAGCTGGTCGCTATGGTGTTGAACCGGGCGACTTCAAACTGGAGGATGTTAACCAGGATGGAAATTATACGGATGCAGATCGCCAGTTTCAGGGTTATACCACACCGCGGTTTAGATGGACGCTTCGGAATGAATTTACCTTTTTTAAGCGAATTAACTTCTCGTTCATGATGTACTCGAATTGGGGTCAGCGGGCAACATTTAATGAAGCAAAGAATATTGGCAACGGTTATATGGATCGAACCAATGCTTATATCCTTCCTTATTGGACACCGGATAACCCGATAAATGATTTTGCTCGTTTGTCATCCAGCAGCGGAAGCGCCGATTACGATATCTACCGGCGGAAATCTTTTATCAGGTTGGATAATATTGCGGCTTCTTACAGTGTACCAAACAGCCTATTGAATAGAACGGGACTACAGGCGCTGAAGGTGGTGCTCAGTGTTCGGAATGCCGGATTTTATGCCCCGGATATGTTTTTGTGGGATCCGGAAAATAACGGACCTACACCGAGAACCGTCATGTTGGGGATTAATTTAACCTTATAAAAAGGATAAACTACATAGTTATTTGCGAAGAAACCCGCATGAGCCATCATTCACAAAAAGAAATCAATAGAACAGCTTATGCCCACTTCATTGCCTTTTAAACTAACTGAGCATAAGCGAGCTCATTGACACCAAAAAAACAAATAAAATATTAATAATCTATTCGAATGAAAAAGATAATAGTATTGATCATAGTTGTTCTGTATTTAGGTTTTACAGGATGCAACAAGAGCTATCTGGAACCTAACCCGCTATCATTTTATTCTACAGAAAATACTTTTGAAAGCCCTGAAGCACTGAGAAATGTGCTGGTGAGCTGCGAAGAAATTATGCGTGAAGAATACCTGACCACTAATGCACCCTTAATTTCAGAACTTATTTTTTCTGAAGTAATGGTTTTTGGCAAAACAGATGCAGCATCACCTGCGCAGAATATGAACTTATCCATTACGCCAGACGCGCAACTGAATGATGGCAGCTACAACCGGATAGGATGGTATTGGGACGAAAGCTATCGAACAATCAAAAATGCCAATACGGTGATTTCAAAAATAGATGAACCGGAATATACTTCGGAGGAGGAACGGAACGCATTGCTGGGAACAGCCTTTTTTCATCGGGCGTACCGCTATTATGGCTTATGCCATCAATTTGGTGATGTGCCGCTGATTTTGAGTTTAGTAGAAACCCCACGGCTGGATTTTTATTCAACTAAACGAGAGGTTATTCTCCGGAGGATGAAAGAAGATTTGGAGTTCGCTGAACAATGGGTGCCAGTGAATGTGGATAAAGGGGCGGTAAATAGGGGGGCCGTGAGCCATTTGCTCACCAAGATAAACCTTTCGCTGGGACTGTTTGATGATGCCATTCAATCGGCAACCAATGTTATCGATGGTGGCGTTCATGCATTGATGACCTCCCGTTTTGGCATTGATGCAGGGCGGGCAGATAAAAATGTGACCTGGGATTTGCATAGAGCCGAAAATAAGGCGTTACCGGAAAATAGGGAAGGAATATTGCTTACGATCGACCGGCTGAATGAACAGGGGAATACCTCTACCGCAAGCCAGTTAATGTATGCACTGGTGCCACAATGGCACAATAATATTGTTACTCCTTCGGGTAATAAGGGCACTTTAGATCGTGCGGGTATTGAAATCGATCAGTCGAGTGCTTATGGTCGAGGGGTGGCCCAAGGACGTGGTACCTGGTATAGTACGCATATGATCTGGAATGATAGTGGTGATGATTATCGCCATGCCCCCGGCAACTGGATGCGGATGGAAGATCTGTTTTATAACAATCAGGATAATCAAGATGCTTATTATGGCGAGCCGCTGCAGAAATACAGTGACGATGGGCGACTACTTGTAACAGATACGATTAGGGCCTGGTTTCAGTGGCCACACTACAAAACCTATATACCTGATTTTACTTATGAACCGGCACGGGGAGGTTACACCGATTGGTATGTGTTCAGGTTGGCAGAGACCCATTTGTTGAGGGCAGAGGCATATACTTGGAAAGGAGATGTGTTGAAGGCGGCAGAAGATATTAACAAAGTGCGGGAAAGAGCGAATGCCGATCCGGTGGGTCCGGAGATGATCAATATCGGATATATCCTCGACGAGCGTAATAGGGAACTCTTTTATGAAGAACCGAGAAAAACAGAGCTCACCCGTATGGCTTACATCTTCGCGCAGACGGGCATACCGGCCTATAATGGAAAAACCTATAGTTTATCCAATTTTTCGGATAACAACTTTTTCTACGACCGGATTATGGAGAAAACGGACTTCTATAATAAGGGCGTGAGAACAAATTATGGCAATGAGTTTAGAATGAGTCCCTATCACGTGCTATGGCCGGTACCGGCAAGCACCATTAATGGAAATACACAGGGGGTTATTAACCAGAATAAGGGCTATGCCGGCTATGAGCGAAACGTTCCGCCGCTAGAATCAATCGAAGAAACGATTGAAGAATAAATGTCGTTATGGCGAAAGTTAACTAAACTAAATCATTAATCGATAAAAAAGCAAGATACATTGATGAAATCACTTAAAAACAAATTTATATGTTGCTGCATGTTTGCTGTAGTATCCCACATTCATCAACTTAGATCACAGGATTTGGATACCAACACGGTAGAAAATAAAGTATTGGCAAGGGATGCCGCGTGGTGCTGGTTCTCCGATCCCCGCGCAGTTTATTTTGAAGGAGAACATAAGCGTCTCTTCTTTGCTTACATCAATAGCCTTGGCGATGTAATGATTGCCTCACAGGATCAGGAAACAGAACAAACAGCGGTGTTTAATTTACATGAGAAACTTCAGGTAGACGATCATAATGTGCCGTCTATCTTGTTTTTACCTGATGGAAAGCTGCTCACTTTCTATACGGAACACGGCGGGCGTTTTTTTATGCGCAAAAGCAAAAATCCTGAGGATATCAGTGCATGGGAAGAGGAAAAAGAGTTGAATTTTGATTTCGAGAATAAGCGTATTTGCTATTCACATCCGGTGATGCTTTCGGCAGAAAATAACCGGATTTATATGTTTTATCGATTGCAGCACCCCATGCCTAAGAATGATACTTATAAGGGCTGGTGGCAGTGTTACGCATATAGTGACGATTTGGGCGAGACTTGGTCGGCCGGAAAACGACTGATTGATAGTCGTGAAATTAACAATGCGGTGTACATGAAAGTGGCGAACAACAGCAATAATCGGATCGATTTTCTGTTTACCGATGGTCATCCGAAGATTGGCCCTTCATCGGTATATCATATGTATTATGAAAAGGACTCCTTATATCAAACAGATGGTACCGCCATGCAGTCGCTGGAGGCTTATCCGGTTCCTATAGAGCAGGTTAATAAAGTCTATGATGTAAAGGAGCATGGAGTGAAATCTTGGATATGGGATGTTTGCCTTGATGGGGAGGGAAGCCCAGTATTGGCCTATACGCAATATCCTGATGAAACCGATCATCGTTATCATTATGTTCGCTGGGATGGAGAACGGTGGCAAGATCAGGAACTTTGTAGAGCAGGACCTTACATTACACGGCTAGAGCCAGGCAAGAAATTGCTGGAAGGACATTATTCAGGTGGGGTCGTACTTGATCACAACGACCCGAAGACTGTTTATTTATCTAAGCAAATCAATGGAGTGTATGAAGTGGAACGCTGGCAATTAAATGATGCGGAAACCTGGGGTGTGGAAAGCCTTACGAGTGGGTCGAAAATAGATAACGTACGGCCTTTTTTGGTAAAACGGGAGCATGGGAAAGCTGAAATGGTGCTTTGGATGCAGGGCACTTATCGTCACTATACCGATTATGACACTAACATATTGCTGCGTACATGGGCCAAATCAAAGTAAGGAAACCAACAGCAGAAATTTTTGTTTGAGGGAATAGTGAAAGTAATTTAGCTGAACGAAATGCCAAAATACCTGAATGGCTTTTGTGAGAAATAGGTTAACTATGTACTCATAACCAAGGTAGCCAATAATATGGGACAGTACGTTGAAGTCGCCTATTTACAGAGCAAACCGCATTACGAGTTGCTGGATGGTTTGAGGGGTGTAGCCGCACTAGCAATCGTCGTTTTTCATTTTCTGGAGTTTGTATACCCAGATTATAGCAAGAATTTTTTAGGTCACGGCTTTCTGGCGGTCGATTTTTTTTTCTGCTTATCGGGCTTCGTAATCGGCTATGCTTATGATGAGCGGATAAGAAAAATAGGCATCTGGCAATTTTTTAAGGCACGGCTCATCAGGTTGCATCCCTTAGTGCTGTTGGGTTCGGTACTGGGTTTGCTAGGGCTTTGGATAGATCCCTTTGCTGATAAGGAATACAATGCGGGAACGCTGTCCTTGATTTTTATCTGTTCTGTTCTGCTCATCCCTTTTCCGGTAATGTCGGAGCGTGGCTTTGGCCTGTTTGGGTTGAACACGCCATCCTGGTCTTTATTCTTTGAATACATCGCTAATATTTTTTACGCGCTCGTACTTTATAGAATCAGTCGGCGCGCATTGACGATATTAACGATCTTAGCGGCGCTTTGGCTTTGTTGGATGAGCTATTGCTCTGGCACGCTGATCGGCGGCTGGGACGGTCCTAGTGTATGGGACGGAGCGGCACGCATTGCTTACTCTTTTCCCGCGGGTCTACTGCTGCATCGCTCTTCCTGGGTTTTTAAAAATAAACTCGGTTTTGTGAGTCTTTCGATATTATTGTTGCTATCTTTCATCGTGCCTTACTTTAGCGCAAATTGGTTCGTGGAGGCGCTTGTCGTACTCTTTTATTTTCCGCTACTGATTGCGCTTGGCGTGGGAGCTGAGTGCTCGAACAGGATCAAAAAACTTTGTGTTTTCTTTGGCAGGGTTTCTTACCCGCTATATATGACACACATCCCTATGATATGGGTTTTCGGTAATTACTATGACAGTTATAACGTGAATACCATGGAGCTGACGTTGATTATTATAGCTGGTACGGCTTTTTCTCTCGTACTTGCCTATACCGTCATGTTGATGTATGATATACCAATCCGTAAATATCTAAATGCGAAGCCGAAATCTGCTTTGGAAAGATTTTCTAAATAAATCAACGATGTTGTCATTCCTGTTTATTAAAAAAAGCCAGGCCATTTTTAGAGAGCTAAACAATGATACACTGTGGGACGGCAGGAAAGGGATACACAACAACTAAAAAGCCTCTCCATTGAAAATATAAAAGTTGGCGCCCTCTTTGGTGAAACCGATATCAAAACGGATATAAATATCTTTCTTGGGAAACAATAAATAACGTAGCCCAACACCAGCAGTTCCTTTAATATTTCGAGCCTCAAAGGCATTGAAATGTGGAGCGACGGCTCCGGCAGCAGCAAAAACTGAAGCGCCCAGCCTTTTACTGAAAGCAAAAGGAAGGATGCGGTACTCTACTTGCGCTGCAATGGCATGTTTGTCTCGAAAGCGTCCTAGATAGTAACCTCGCATCAATCGGTCTCCTCCGAGCTGTGCCAACTGGTTAAAAGGTACTTCGCCCTGTAGAAAATTACCTTTGATCTGCCAGGCCAACACATCTCTTTTTCCGATGGGATGAAAGGATCGGAACTCCACATTCAGGGTACCAAAGTTATAATCACTGGCGAAACCGTCAAAATTGCGTAAATAAGCAACTTCACCGAAACGGCCTTTGCGGACATTCAAGACATTGTGCCGATCGTCATATACCAAAGCCATACCCATGCCGAGGTTGCTCGTCCCTTCTCCCCCAGCCGGAATAGGATACGGATCTCCTTCCGATGGTTGATCAAAACGAACGCCGGAGATCAGTTGGTAATCGACCTCCGGGCCTAAAAAAAGGTTTCTGCTGATCTTCCGGAGTACACGTTGGCGGAATAATATATTAAAGGAGTTGACCGATGCCGGATGGTGTTTAGGTGTGTTTGGACCGATTCCATAATATAAAAGTGGAAATTGCTGGATTTTGGTTTCGCCAAGAAAAAACCATTTGTCCTGATCGCCATAAATAGCATTTTCCAAAACAAGTCCGTACTGCCCTTTAAAAGTGAAGAAGGTAAAAGCTTGTAACTCACTCAGACGGTTCAAGGTATCTCCCTCGGCGTAGAACAGTTTCATAATCGAAGCACCAAGCTCTATGCCTGTCTCCGGAGAAGTTGCAAAAGTGGGATAAATAGTGAGTGTGGCTTGTTCGGCATGTGTAGTATCATTGATGATGGAATTAACATACCGCTTTACCCAATTCTCTTTTAGTTGTTGCGCATGCGTAGAAGGAATCAAAAAATGAAGAAAGAGAACGTAGCGAATAATCTGCTGGATAACAGTTGTATATGTACTTTTTTTCATAAAAATCCCAATCGGATCTGCTTATTACTTATGCTTTTGATGTGAAAAATAGGTAAATTCATTTATTCTCAAAAAGCGGAGCCTTAAACAGAAGAAAATATGGGTAAAAAATTACGCTGAGCAGACGAAGCCAGGCTTTTCGTCCGTACTGAATTATATCCGGAAGAGGTAAGGCTGGGTTCATAGGGACTTTTCCACTAAATATCGATTATATGACCGAACTGATCATGAACTACAGCAACAAGATCTTTGTTTGGCTGATGTTTAGCGTAACAAGCTGTTGTTTTAAATGTTAGCATTAGAGTGAAAGAGCTTTGTCTTTGATAAAGCGGATGTTTTTTGTATATTACTAGCAGTCAACAGGGTGTGGTGTTTAAAATCTAAAGCTTATGAATCGTTTTAAAAGTATATTTGCTGGATTGGTTGGGTTGAGCGTTGTTATGCTCTTTTACTATTTGCTGAAGCCGATTGAGATTACAAAAGAAAATTCAATAGAAGTACAATCTGTGGTTTGGAAGGTCAATGAAGGTGGTTTGGGAGACTATATTGTTGAATTACAGGGGAGAAGTGGTATGTATTTCATTAGTAAGATACATAGTCAGCACCTAAATATTGATAGTTTATCAAAAACACTTACCGGACAGCAGGTCTCCGTGTCCTATCTTAAACCAAAAGCGTTGACAAATTTCGGTCCGATGATCGGTAAAAAACAGATTACTAAATTAATGGTGGATAATATGGTGGTATTTTCGGCTCTTTAATCGGCGTTTAGCATGCTCAACAACTAATTTGCTATACATTTATACCAAAAACGATGGAGCAGTATCTGCCTTTTCTGAATGCGTTTATTTTTTTAGTGCTGGCTTCGGTTCATTTTTATTGGGCTTTTGGTGGTAGGTGGGCGTTTGATGTGGCGATACCAACTGACGTAAATGGTCGCCATTTGTTCCGCCCAAATGCGGTGAACACATTGATGGTGGCTATTGGTTTATTGGGATTTGCCGCTGTAAATTTAGTATATGCAGGCTGGATATATCCTGAGGAGTTGGCTAAGGAATATATACGCTTTTTAATGGCAAGTATAGCTTTCATTTTTGCTTTACGGGCCATGGGTGATTTTAGGTATATCGGATTTACTAAACGTCGGAGCCATTATCGCACTTCCTTCGGTAAGCGTGATACAAAGTTGTATTCTCCGTTATGCCTATTATTGGCTTTCTCCCATCTGTTTGTGCTGCTTTAGCAACCTAAACGATCGCTGTAATCTGAAAGATCCTGCCGCTTAAATTGCCCTGATTAACGAATCGGTACAATGGCACCATAGATCGTAATAAAATAATATTTTTTTGTCCAATTTGAAAAACTTGTTTGTCAATAGGTTTTAACACTTAAAAAATATTAATATTATGGAACAAAGAATCAATGTGCAAGAAAAAGGGCAAAATGCATTAAAAGCAATTTTCGGAATAGGTGTTTACTTAAAAAAATCCGCAATTGACAGAAAATTACTGGAGCTGGTGTATTTTAGGGTGTCGCAGATTAACCAATGCGCTTACTGCTTGGATATGCACTCAAAAGAGCTACGAGCTATGGAAGAGACAGAGCAGCGTTTGTATGGATTGAGCGCATGGCGGGAAACACCGTATTATAGCGATCGGGAACGAGCCGCACTGGCCTGGGCCGAGGCGGTAACGGCTTGCAAAGCACCAGAAGAAGAATATCTACAAGCGAGAGCCAATTTTTCTGAAGAGGAACTGATCGACTTGACCTTGGCAGTTACTACGATAAATACATGGAATCGGATGAATATTGCTTTCCCCAGTATTCCCGGAAACTATCAAGTAGGGCAGTTTGGTTAAGTATATATGAACCCTTTGAATTAACTACATCATGAACGAATTCTTATTAATTTTTCGTAGAGATTTTTCTGCAAAAGAAAATCAACCATCTCCAAGACAATTGCAAAACTCGATTAAACATTGGCAGGATTGGCTTGGAGGGATCGCCGCACAAAAAAAGCTGGCCAGACCTTTACAGCGTTGGGATGGTCAGGGCAAAGTCGTAAAAAAAGGGAAGGTCGTGACGGATGGTCCTTACGTTGAGATAAAAGAATCTATTGGCGGCATGATATTTATATGGGCCGCAGATTACGAGGAAGCAGCAGAGATAGCTAAAGGGTGCCCGGTTTTGGAGTTAGGAGGAAATGTGGAGATTCGTATGGCGGAAACACCGGCAACATCGGAATAATTTAGCGTGGAGGTGCTTATCTAAGCGCTTCCATGCTTTTTTGTATAATTGCTTTATCACTGGCGGAGCGGGCCAAAGACAATGCTGTCTGTAAATGTGTATAGGCTTTTTTATTATCAATATTGGTATATAGATTGCCTAGTAGCACAAAATAAAAATGATTGTCGTCCATGTTCAGCTTTTCTGCCTCGCTGATGGCATGGCTGTTTCCCCTTGCTTTTGCCAGCGCAAAAACCCTATTCATTGCTGCAACGGGTGAGTACGCTTCAAGTACCAAATGATTATACAGTTGCAGGATATTTTCCCATTTCTCTTTTGAATCTTCCTTGTGCGTATGCCAATAAGCTATGCCTGCTTCCAAGTGGTATTTTGTTAGTTCTTTACCGTGAGAGGCCAGGTTGAGATAGCGTTTTCCCTGCTCAATCAGTTCCTGGTTCCACTGCGCTTCATCCTGATCTTGATATAAAATCATTTCTCCAAAATCATTGACTCGGGCGTCAAACCGGGAGACATGAAAGCACATTAAAGCTAATAGGGCGTTAACGGAGGGCTTATTGGTCGTCTGATTTTCAATGAGCAGATGGGTCATACGCATTGCTTCTGCGCAAAGATCTTTGCGCATGGTAGTATCTTGCGAAGAGGAATAATAGCCTTCCGAGAAAAGTAAATACAGCGTGGTTAAAACAGTATCGAGCCGACTGGTAATCTGTGATAGACTGGGCTGCGCTATCTTTATATTTTCTTCTTTTAGCTTTTCTTTCGCCCGATTGATGCGCTTGTAGATAACTTCTCTGTTGCTTAAAAAGGCATCTGCAATTTCTTGTACACCAAAACCACATAGCAGATGTAGCGCCAAAGCGATTTGAGATTCATGGGAGATGTTAGGATTGCATACGGTAAAAATCATGGCAAGCTGACTGTCGGCAATGCTTTTAGTGGAAAGGTCAACTTCAATTTCTTCTGTTCGCGGTGCGAGATGTTTGATCTCTGGTGAAAGCTTCTGCTCAAAAAGGGCATTCCTTTTTAGGTAATTTTTTGTCTTATTTTTTGCGACAGTATAAAGCCATGCGGTAGGATTTTGAGGAGTGCCTTTCAAACTCCAATCTTCTGTGGCCGTAAGGAAAGTGTCGCTAACAATATCTTGCGCTATTTCAATATGTTGTATACCAAAAAGATAACAAAGCACTGAAACGAGTTTTTGGTACTCTTTTCTGAATAGATCTGGCAATAAGGTGTCTTCTTTCATGTAAAAAATGATTCTGTAAAGATACTAACGCTTTTTCTTTTATGGGCAGATAGCTTTAACCTTATTCAGCATCAAGAGCTTATACGTCATCTAATAGACGCATTTTGCGTGCTATTTGTCGCTATTACCCCTTGTTCCTGCAGGGAGAATTGAAGTATCTTTGAATGGGAACAAAAATGAAAATTATGAAACCTGATACAGACCATCTGGAAGAATTGTTTAAAAAGGTCACGCTTGAGTTGGTGCAGCAGCTTAATTCACTGACCGAGGAACAGCTAAATAAAAAATTTGTACCCGATAAATGGACTCCTGGCCAATTGGGTGTACATCTCTATAAGTCTTATGCATCTATTGATACCATCAAAGGAACAACGGAAGCAGCTAATAGGCCGGTAGATAAAAAAATACCCAGCATAAAAGATGTCTTTCTGAATTTTGAAGCACGCTACGATGCACCGGAAGAAATAATTCCTCCAGACGGCTGGGTGAGTAAGGATGAACTGATAAACGGTTTGCGTGAAAGGATTGATCAACAAAATAGTGTGTGGCAGCAAGATGATCTATCTCGTTTGTGTATCGATTTTGCAATACCCGGCTATGGCACCTTTACACGCTTGGAATGGTTAGCGTTAAATACTTACCATACCTTACGACATGTAAAACAGCTAAAAGAGCAAATAGGCTTTTAATAGACCTGAAAACAGTGGAGAACAGCGATATAGGGAAGCGGGTCTTTGAGGCAATATCTGTACAATAGATCGCTTGGTAATCCACTGCACCTTGATAAGATCTAGCGGCGCCGCTTAGCTGCCGCTATTTCGGTTTTTATTCTTTCGTTAATATTAATCTTCGCTCCAGTGAATACAAAAATATTTGTTCCGTACTCTCTGGCATAGCTGTTAGTAATGGAGTCTGCAATTTGTGCATCGTGAAAATAAGGACTGGTTTCTTCTAACTCACGGACGGTACTACCAGCGTTTTTTACCCGTATAAGGTTGGTATACGGTAGTTCAAGGTTAAACCAGTTGAGGTAATCGGCATTAAAGGATACGGCCTTGATACCTTGCTTGGTGTAATAGTTGATAGCTCCTGCTTGCCCGTAATTATCGCAGAGAACAAGTGTTTTGTTTCGCTCGACAAGAATGGAGTATGCCTTGTCAACCTTATAAGCTAACTCTTTCCAGCCGAGCATATCGGCATAATCTTGCGGTAAACTATGATCTTTGCCATCTTCCCAGCGCAGCATTCCCAACGCTTTATATTGCTGTTGGTTCTCTATAATATAGGCTGGTGTTTTATTCGGGAAGGCTACTTCGTACATGGGAATAAAAAAAAGTAAGGGGATTAATAACGTAACTGGCCGTAAATATCTTTTCCATCCTACACGCAGCAGATTTGCGAGGAAGACTGCCCCAAAAGCTATATAGATAGGGTATATGCCGATAGCATAGTAACTTTTCGACCGTAGATAGAGAAAAATGACCAGCGTGAAAACCATCGCCCAAAAGAAGAGCTGATATTTTTTAAAAGGTTTGTAAAATAATAAAGCATATAGACCTGAGAAAATAACAACTAGAGACCCGATAAAAAAAAGTAACTGCGAACGAAGAAAGCTCCATCTATCTACATTTACCAGGTGTGTTTCTGCCAGCTCTTGTAGATGGTGGATTACAGGAAAATTATTAAAGTATTGCCATAGAAGATTGGGTAGAATAATTAGCAAAGCCAATAAAATGGCTAAATAGAAATGTTTTTGAAGAAAAAGCTTACGTTGTTGGCTGATCAGAATAGCAGGAAGAAGCCCCATCATTAGAAACACAATATTGTATTTATTTAGAAATCCCAGAGCAAATACGGTCGCTCCGAGGAAAAGCCATTTAGGTTTTTCTGTAGACAGGTATGTTAACACAAAGAAATACAATGCTGTCCAACATAACACATCCAAGGAATTGGGCTGGTAAAGCGTGTTTAATCTTAATAGCGACGAAAATAAAACACAGGTGGCCCCTAAAATCAATGCAAATAGATTCCCTTTTAATACCTCAATAGCTTTCCAAACGGTTAAAATAGTTAACGCACCAAAAAGCGCTGGGAAAAATTTAACCCAAAACACCGAATTGCCTAGGAGTTTAATGATGTAAGAAATCCAGGAAGTAACCGGAGGAACAGACAGGTAGCCCCAAGCTAAATGGTTAGCCTGGTCGAGATGTAGGTATTCATCTCGCTGTAATTCGTATTCAGGACTTATTAGATGGTACTGTAATAGAAACTTTAGCACGATGAAGCCGATTAATATGGTTGATTCTTTTGTCATTACAGCTGGCGTGTTATATCGTACGATAAATACAGTGACTAGGTCAATTTCTTAACCAAAATAAATATAATGTTTGGCATTTACGAATACCAATGAAAACAAATTTAGTGAAATAGGTCCCCCTAGAAGTATTAGTTTATCGCTCAAGCTGCGTAAAATTTCTTCGGCTGTAAATTCTTTTTTATTTTAGCGGATGGTTAATGGCTTAAATGAAGATTATGGAGCCTTTAAAAATGGTACCACCAACATCGGTTGCTTTATTGGTAAAGGATATCCTGATATTTGAGGAAACTGATTCTGGGAAGGAAACAAATTTACCTTTTTTTGCAGATGGTTATCCGGGTTTGCTTTTTCAACAAACGGCACATGGCCTGTTTATTAAACCTCATAATAAATTGATGCCGACTTCTTTTTTATACGGGCAAACCATCCGGCCCATCGAAATGCAAATCAGCGGGGCCTATTTGCTGGTTATCTTTCGGTTATACCCCTTTGTCTTTAAAAGTTTCTTCGGTGTAGATCCGAAATCGATCAATGATGGATGTTATGATTTGGAGGCTTTCCGGGAGGTGGATATGACATCTTTTAACCGGCATTTGTTCGCTCACGGAACAGTGGAGGCTAAGGTGAAGGCTATTGCCAATTTATTGTTTGGTTTACTGGAGCGGAAAAAACAAAACTTGGATTTCAAAGTTAAACAGGTGATCGAGCGGATCATCCGCACGAACGGACAGGAAAGTATCCATTCGATTGCTTCGGCCGTGCATGTTAACGGAAGGACGCTCGAGCGTAGATTTTTAAGGGAGACCGGACTGCCGCCCAAGCAGTTTGCGCGGATTATTCAGTTTAATGCTTCTTTTGAACAGCTCGCACAAAAGGATTTTGACAAAATGAATGAAGTGGTGTACGCTAATGGATTTGCTGATCAATCACACTTTATACGGGTGTTCAAAGCTTTTACTGGTAAAACACCACGGGTTTTTTCAAAGAGAATGAATTAAGCATACTGCCAACTGTCGTTTTTTTTCTATTTTTCGCTAGCAGATCTCTGCAAATTTGTGGTATCAAAAACATTAAATTTTTTATCATGAATATTGTAGTATTTGGATCCACCGGCAGCGTAGGCACGCACATTGTAAAACAAGCACTTGAAAAAGGCTTTCAGGTGAGGGCTTTTACCCGTAGGCCAGAAAAACTAGCCCCACAAGCTCGCCTAGAGGTTTTTAAAGGAGATCTCATGGATAGACAAGCGGTAGAGAAAGCGGTAAGCAATCAGGATGCAGTATTGTGCGCTATTGGCGACGGTGGTAAAGGAGGTATCAGGGCTTTGGGTACCCGGCATATTATCGATGCTATGCAGACAGTAGGCATCCGGAGGATTATCTGTGAAACAACCTTGGGCCTCGGAGAGAGTAAAGGAAACCTGAATTTTTTCTGGAAGTATATTATGTTTGGGCTTTTGCTGAAAAAAGCTTTCAACGATCATAAGTTACAGGAAGAATATTTGTTTAAAAGCAATTTAGATTATACTATCGTACGCCCAGCCGCATTTAGTGATGGCGCGCAGACAGCCAATTTTAAGGTGGGGTTTGATGGCAATGCAAAGGGGTTGAGCCTTAAAATAGCCAGGGCAGACGTAGCGGGGTTTATGTTGAGAGAACTGGAAACCGGGCAATACGTGAAAAAACCGGTGAGTATCTCTAATTAATTAGTCTCTTTTGATTTTTTAGTGGAAATATGGGCGTAGTTGACCCCCTCCATAAAGAAGCAATAGGGCATTCAAAAGGTGTTGCTTGGATTTTTCGTTTTGTGGGAACGTTCCGTACCTACAAAAAGATGTACCAGACTTCATGTTTCCTGAAAAAGGCTTGGGCATTGACTCGGTAAGTTAGAAATTTCTTAAAAAAATGCGGCTAATGGTATTTATAGGTTCGTAAAGATACTTATTTGCCTTAGAGGATACAATTAACTGTGATTTTTAATGTAAAAATGCTTTTTTTGCATAGCTCATAGAAACGCACGGCGGTGAAGAAGCATAAGGTTTTATTATGGGTTAAAGCAAATAATTATTAACGAAAATGAAGAAATTAGTTCTTGGGTTAGTGTTTGCGCTTGCGGGTCAAACTGTAAAAAGCCAAACATTGGAAAAAATGCAATGGTTCAATGAACCCGAAAAATGGGAGATTAAAGATGGGGCATTGATTATGCAGGTTACACCGAAAACTGATTATTGGCGGGTTTCCCATTACGGGTTTACTGTAGACGATGCACCATTTTACTTTGCAAACTATGGAGGGGAATTTGAAGCAAAGGTAAAACTGTCCGGTGATTACAAAGCGAGGTTTGATCAAATGGGACTAATGATCAGGATAGATCATGAACGCTATATTAAAACCGGAATTGAGTTTGTCGATGGAAAATACAATATCAGTACGGTAGTGACGCAGGGAAAAAGCGACTGGAGTGTAACTCCTCTGGAAAAGACACCTCCTTTCATATGGATTAAAGTGCTAAGGCGTTTGGATGCATTGGAAGTGTTTTACTCTTATGACGACAAAAACTATGTGATGACCCGTAATGCGCCTTTGCCGGATAATATGCCGGTGATGATCGGGTTGATGGCGGCATCTCCTGATGGCGAAGGTTTCGAGGCGAAGTTTGAGCATTTCTCGGTAAAGCATTTACCTGACCAAAGACGGATAGAATGGTTGGAGAAAAACAACTAAGCGAGGATGCCGGCTTACTACAACTATTAGAAAATCCGTCACCAATGGTGGCGGAAGCTCTTTTGCTTTATCTCACCATAATGCGAATCTTTCCATTTCCATTCTTGGTGATAGCTTTTATCCTTCCAGCTTTATCTGCACCATCAAAACGGTCGTAATAGTAAACTTCAGTGCCGCCAATCGACTTCAGTTTGCCGCGGATCTCTTCGTTTGCAAATCGATCATAATAGGTGATGGCTTCTCCACCTATTGACTTTATCTTGCCCTGTAGCTCTTCTTGGTCGAATTGATCGTAATAATCGATCGTTGTATCACCAATACGTTTGACCTTCCCACGTTTCGTTTCGTTATCAAAACTATCGTAATAATCAATCTGTATAGTTCCTATTGATTTTAACTTGCCCTGTTTTTCTTTGGTGTCGAAGCGATCATAATAGTCAAATTGAAGTGAAGCGTCGTCAAAACGGTTGAAAGTGTTAGAAAGCTGACCGTCGTTATTTAAGTCGAGCTGTAAATCGGAAAAAAGGAAACGGATACGCCCGATTTGATCCAGCGTGTTAAGTGTAACAACTAATTGAGGCTGTGCTTGGGCAGCGCTTGGATAAACAAAGACAATGGCGCAGATTAACAACACGTAAAGCATAATTTTCTTCATAGATATAAATCGTCTTTACGTGTTGGAGTATTTTAAATAACCAAAGTTTAATGCTTAGCGCTTTTTTTAATCAGTTCAATGGTACTTGCAAAATCATCTTCGCCGTAACCGTTTGCAACGCGCTGCTTCATCAAAAGTTCTATCGGAACGAGCAAATCTGGTCTTACACCTTGTGAAATGCTAAAATCAATGAGACTTCCACCCGAAACTTGCATGGCAAGAGACGCTTCTTGAGACGCATAATTCCCCTTATCAATCTGCAACGCCATCTCGGGCAAGGTTGTCATCATTGCCTGTAACCAGGGGATGAATAATGAAGCTGTGAATTCTTTTGCTGGTATATGCTCGCTGTCTAATAAGGCGATTGCTTGGAGAAATCCACCAAACATGCTATACATTCCACTCAGTAGCGCCAAGTCATGTAATGAAGCCAATCCGGCATCGGTTCCCAGAAACTTGGCTTCCCCAAGGGCCTGCAGGGTGTTTCGGTGCTTTTCATAGCTAAAAGAACTTCCGCTGTAGAGTATAAAGATATCCTTTCGACCGATGAGCGATGGTACCGCCATGATTCCGCCATCAAGGTAAGCTTTTCCTCCTTTACTTTCAATAAATGATGCCATCTCTCTAGCCTGTCCGGGTGTGCCATTCGTAAGGTTAACCACGGTACGGCCTCGTAGGGAATCGTCTTTCAAATTTTCTAGAATGTTGTATACTGCGTCATAGTTGAGGAGACAAATAATGATCAAAGAGCTAGCAGCGATAGCTTCAGGGAGGAGCCCGGAGTTTTTAGCTCCCGCTGCGATGAGTTCGTTGGCTTTCCCCGACGATCGATTCCATACAGTAGTTTTGTGATCAGCATGAAGAAAAGCCTTAGCTAGGGCTTTACCCATAGCGCCTAAGCCCAGTACAGTGACCGCCTCTTTTTTATTCGTTTCTGCCATATCAATACAGTTAAAAAATTAAAAGTGTTTTTTCCTTAATCTTAATACATGAGACAATATATTCCGGCCTCCCTCGGCCGAGCTAGTGCCCTTTTTTCTGATAGATTTCAAGAGGGGTTTTTTATTGCTTCAATAAGGCTTGGCCAACCATCTCTACCGTGTCCAGTGGCAATCGTGCGATCGTAGAGTGCTTTTACAGCGCCCGGCAATCCAGCATTTAATCCTGCAGATCGGCTAGCGCCTACAATGTGGTCTGCCGTTGCTCCCATCATGATGATGTTGGCCATATCGCCTGGGTATACCCCCATGTCGATGTGATCCGCAGCCTCAGTCAAGCCGCCAATCGCTGGTAGGTTCTCGAACATCTCGATGGCATAGGGAAGAAATGCTTTCGCAGATATTCCTGCTGACCCAACTAGGGCGGTAGCATGCAGATAAGCCGATAGGGATGTAAGGAAAATGTCCAATTGTGCTTGGTAGAAAAGTTGAGCGAGCCCAGGATCTTCGCCAACGTAGTCGGGCTTACCAATCAATTGCAGTGAACCCTCGTGAAGTTCGAAAACAGATTTTAGCCCGCTATAAAACACGTATGCTCCCGCTTTGCCTACAAGATCTGCAGGAACCATGATGCCTCCAACGATAAGCGAAGCGCCCCTTTCCGCTAGCCATACAGACGCCGCTCTAGTTTTCTGTGGCGTGTCTGAACTGAGATTGACAATCACCTTGTCTGCTAATAACACATCGGTTGCGTCCAAAATATCGTACATTGCTGCGTAATCTGTAAGGCTGAGTAATACAAGGTCTGAAGCTTGCAAAGCATCGGTAACAGTAGGTGCCAGAATAGCGCCGTTTGCCACTAATTTCTCTGCTCTGCTTGCCGTTCGATTCCACACTGTCACACGATAACCGTTTTCTAAATACACATTCGCTATGGCTTGCCCCATTGGTCCTAGGCCAATCAGGGTTACCTTGTTTTTACCGTTTATTGAATGATTCATTTCCTAATTTGTTTATTGCAAAAATAAACTACCAGTAGGGGTACGATACTGTACAAAAGGCGGTAAACACTTTAAGAATTACGGAATGCTAAGGGGCTTTCACCCGCGAGGCGCTTGAAGAAAACGGAAAAGTAATCGGGATTGTCAAAGTGAAGCTCATAAGCAATCTGGGAAACGGTCATATTCGTTTGTCTCAATAGCGATTTGGCGTGGTGCAGTCGCGCATTGTGGATAACCTGAAGGGCGCTCTGACCGCTGATATTCTTGATGGTTTCAGAGAGATGCTTAGAACTCATGTGCATGTGTTCAGCATAACTGCCCACGGAATCGAAGTCAAGGTAGTGTTGTTGCACCAACGACATGAATTGGTTGTAAATCTCTTGCTCACGACCAACACCATTTGGTATCGGTAGATGATTGCGGTAATAAGCTTTGCCTTTCAACAACAGAATATTGAGGTAGTTCTTGATGATCTCCCGACTAAAGATGGTATAATGATCGTATTCATGTTTTATTTTACGAAACAATTCGGCAATCTCTTTCACCATTTGGGGCTCTAAGGCTATGCCTGGTGTATTAAGCGAATTAAAGAAAGGAAAATCTTGCAGAAAGCGTTCATTTGATGGGTTTAGATGGATAAATTCAGGCTTGAATAAGATGGTAAAACCTTTATAGGGTACTGACGACGTACCACTTTGGCAGGATTGTAGACGGTATGGACTGATGAAAAACAGGTTGCTTTTGTTAGGTGATGACGTAAAATCGAACTGGTCAACGCTGTATTTACAGTCGGAGTCCATCTCAAACACAACCTCAAAATAATGACTGCGATAGGGGAGATCTTCTACACAAGTAGCCCAATTGACATCTGCCCAGTCATATATCACAAAATCAGAAAACTTGCTTTCTATTTGCAGATTAGTGCGCTGTAGGTAGTCACTTATTTCGCTGAATTGGAGGATATTGGTCATAACATAAGTATTGAATAAAAGCAAAGCTACTGATAAATTTCTTGGAGTGGTACAAAATTGTATTGGTTAAAAGTAAAAAAGCACCCTTTTGGAGTGCTCCTAATATTTGTGCCCGGAGAGAGACTCGAACTCTCAAGGGACTCCTCCCAACGGCTTCTGAGACCGCAACGTTTACCAGTTTCGCCATCCGGGCGGGAAAGGCTTGAATGATCAGGGGCTGTGCCAAAGATATTGTTTTACAAATAAAAACTAAAAAATATTATTCTTCACATTGCAAAAAAGTTAATCCGGTATCTGGAACACCGCCATTCATGTATCGATTTGGCTAAATACAGGGAGATGATGTGCTCGGTCGACTGGGTAAATGCTTCTTCTTTTGTGGATAAGAACATGAAAAATGATTATTGAAAAATAATTCGTAAATTTGAAAACTTAAAAATCAAAAAGGATACATTAATGTAGGAGATAATTTCTTTCATAAAAATGGGTGGCGTAGCCGTACTAAGGTTCGCTTAATATTCACTTTAAAGAAGGAAATAATGCTTTTTCTACAGAATATCACATATATACATCCCAACAAGGATGTCTTATTTACAAACATTCATCTTAGCCTTAAGAAATATGATAAAGTAGCCCTGATCGGTGATAACGGAACAGGGAAATCCACTTTGTTAAAAATAATTGCCGATAAAGTCCAAGCGACGGATGGAACAGTTAAGGTGGAAGCAAACGCTTATTACGTGCCGCAGATTTTCGGGCAATGCAATCATTTGACGGTGGCGCAGGCACTACAGGTTGAAGATAAGCTAAGAGCGTTAAAGGAAATCCTCGATGGCCAAGCTACTGAAGCCAATTTTATGCTACTTAACGATGATTGGACCATTGAAGAACGTTGCCGGGAAGCGTTGGCATTATGGAAACTGGAGGGCCTTGACCTGACACAAAAACTGGAAAGCCTGAGTGGTGGACAGAAAACAAAAGTATTTCTTGCGGGTATTACTATTCATCAGCCTGAACTGGTGTTGTTGGACGAGCCAAGCAATCACCTGGATGCAGCGGGAAGAGCTCTTTTATATGAGTTTCTCCAATCTACTTCCTGCACGCTCATGGTGGTGAGTCACGATCGAATGTTGCTGAACTTACTTGAAACCGTCTATGAATTGAATAAATACGGTATAAGTACTTATGGGGGCAATTACGATTTTTATGCTGAACAGAAAGAGGTGGAAAGCAATGCTTTGAACCAAAACGTGAGAAGCAAAGAAAAGGCTTTGCGGAAGGCCAAAGAAAAAGAACGGGAGACGCTGGAACGACAGCAGAAACTAGATGCGCGAGGAAAGAGAAAACAGGAAAAGGCGGGTGTCGCACGGATCATGATGAATACCCTAAAAAATAGTGCAGAGAAGAGCACCTCGAAAATCAGAGGCATACATGCTGAAAAAATTGATGGGATTGCACATGAATTACGGGATTTGCGTGCCGGGCTACCCGATCTGGATAAAATGAAATTCGGTTTTGACTATGCTGAGCTGCACAGGGGCAAAGCATTATTTACGGCTAAGGATATCAACTTTACCTATGGAAATCAATGGATGTGGCCGGAGCACCTGCACTTTCGGATGACGAGCGGTGAACGTATCGTGCTGAAAGGAGCAAATGGATCTGGTAAAACCACGCTCATTAAGATCATCCTGGGAAGATTGGAACCGCAGATTGGGGAGGTGTATAGAGCGGAAAATAGATCGGTATATATTGATCAGGATTATTCCCTGATTGATAATACGCTCAAGATTTATGATCAGGCGCAGCAGTTTAATACTTCCGGACTACAGGAACATGAGCTGAAAATCAGGCTTAACCGTTTTCTTTTTCCGAAGGAAGATTGGGATAAATCGTGTGTGGCTTTAAGTGGTGGTGAAAAAATGCGTCTAATGCTATGCTGCCTTACAATAAGTGATCAAGCTCCAGACATGATCATACTGGATGAGCCTACCAATAACCTGGATATTCAGAACGTTGAGATTTTAACCACGGCAATTAATACCTACCAAGGGACACTGTTGGTGGTGTCGCACGACCAGACTTTCTTGGATGAAATTAGGGCTGAACGCGCGATTGAACTATAAAACGAGGGCTGACGGCTTATGGGGCGATATCAGGCGGAAGCCGATAAGAAAAATGTACGACTTCTTCTTCGTTTGTTGGTTTGGTGGAGCGATAGAAATCAATCGCATAGTCGTCTACTTTGTCAGCCTGAACAAACACTTCTTCAATACCTTGCTGCGCACAGTATAAGTTAATAAAGTTTATAAGCTTTTTGCCTATTCCTTGCCGTTGATAGCTTGGCAGCACTGCTAGGTCATAAAGATAAGCCAGTGGTTTTGTCGAGTAATACTGATCGAGTAAATATACCGTTAAACCGCCAATGATGTGATTATCTATTTCGGCTATTACAGCTATGAAATTATTTTTTTGCAGTAACTGTTCCAAGTGTTCATGGTTTGGTGTTACAAAGGGCTGCATGTCAAAAACCTGTTTAAAAAGGGTTATCAAGTCGGTCAGTTCTTGCACGTCTGTTGTGGATAAAACACGAATACTGATGTTCATTATTTTCCTATTTATTTGTCATATATGATGTTTTCCTGTCTTCTCAGGGCTAGCTCGGCAATCTTTTCCGAATGGCGGTCGCCCCAGCTTTGCAGTACCTCAATGATGGGTAAAACTGTTTTGCCGAATACCGTCAATTCATACTCTACTTTAAGCGGGTATTCTTGATACATTGTTTTAGATACTACGTCGTAATCGTGGAGTTCCTTCAATTGTTGTTTAATTACACGCAAGCTGGCCTGACCAATAGCTTTATGAATTTGGCTAGGTCGTTTTATCCCTTTATTAATACAATCAATAATACATGGCTTCCATTTTCCCCCGATTACTTTCATGGCTGCCGTCACGCCATATGTAAGATCCTGTGGTATTTTGTTTTCGTAGCTATACATTGCAATAGACCTATCATTTATGGTACGTTATACAAAGTTAAGAATTATTGGTCGGGTGCAGGTCCCTCACTAATGGTGATGAATTTATCACCGAGTGATTCTTTTACCCCCTATTCCCAAACTACTATTTTTAATGCAAATTGCCCTTGAGATCAATAGTAGTTAGTCATGAAGTATATTTTTCTTTTGGGGGCAATCCTTGCTGAAGTGGTAGGAGCTATTGCTACCCGACAGTCGTCGGGATTTACTAAGGTTTTACCGTCCATCGTTGCCGTATTGGGAGTGGTAGGAGCGTATTATTTATTGTCGTTGTCCCTGAAACAAGGGATGTTAATAGGTGTTGCCTACGGCATTTGGGCTGCGTTGGGCATTACCTTGCTGGCAGGTATAGGGGTATTCTTTTTTAAAGAAACGATAAGTCCTGTCCAAATCATAGGTATAGGACTTATTGTAGCTGGGGTATTGGCGCTCGAATTGGGAAAGGAAGGCGGAAGTGCTTAAAAATAGATCTGGTATTTCCTTTTGTGGTGGCAGATGAAAATGGAGGTTTTCATCTAAAATTTGTTTGAGTAAGCAGGATTCCTTATTCTTGGCTCTATTTTACCATGATATGAAGAAAAGCGATACAACAAGTATACTACAAACAAAACGGCATTTTGAAATCTTGGATGGGTTAAGAGGGATCGCTGCACTGGCAATCGTTCTGTTCCATTTTATGGAAATGGTTTATTCCGACTTCAATGAAAACTTCATTGGCCACGGCTTTTTGGCCGTTGACTTCTTTTTCTGTTTGTCGGGTTTTGTAATTGCCTATGCTTATGACGATCGTATAGGGAAGATGGGTGCAATAGAATTTTTCAAATCACGATTAATCCGATTGCATCCGCTTGTTGTGCTGGGATCGGTGCTGGGCTTGCTTACGTTTCTTTATGACCCCTTTGGTGGTCAGGCGGAAGTATACAGTGCAGGGAAGGTTTTTTTGATTTTTTTATGTTCGATTTTGCTTATCCCATTTCCGGTAATGGATGAACGCGCCTTTAATTTGTTCGGGCTTAATGCCCCTGCATGGTCATTGTTTTGGGAATATGTAGCCAATATCATATATGCTTTGATTTTATATAGAATTGGTCGCCAGGCCTTATTGATATTGACAATTATCATGGCTTTCGTGCTCTGTGCAGTCGCTTATCGGGCAGAATCTTTATTGGGAGGATGGGGGCGTGACAGCTTTCTAGATGGCGGCGCGCGTATAGCTTATTCTTTTTTAGCAGGTATGTTGATTTATCGCGCTAATTGGGTCATAAAAAGTAAACTGGGCTTCATTGGGCTAGCAGTCTTGCTTATCTTGGCTTTCCTGATGCCCTTTAGTGGCGGGTGGTTGGCAGAAACGGCGGTAGTACTTTTTTATTTCCCGTTATTGGTAGCCTTGGGAGCGGGCGCACAGCTACAGCAAGGTCTCCGGAAATTGTGTATTCTTTCCGGAAAAATTTCTTATCCGCTCTATATGACGCATTATGCAGTCATCTGGATGTTTCTTAACTATTATACGCTCAATGAGCCAGATACTCCGAAATTGGCAGCTATTATCGTTATTGGTACCTTTCTATTGTTGGTGGTTGCCTATCTCGCGATGGTACTTTACGATATTCCGCTGAGAAGATATTTAACAAACCGAAGAAAAAAAGACTAGCTGCTCATTCTTTTAAATCGATTATGCATAGTTGATACCGTAAATATGAACTGCTCCGTTTGGTATTATTTTTTATCCGTTTGACGTAGGTGTTGTTTCCAATAAATCGATACCTTTGCATGAATAGTTAATTAGAATGATTCTTAATAGATTGATTCTATTGACTGCTCTTGTATAAGATTAAATGTTTAGGAATGAAGGCAAAGACAATCAAGGCGGAGCTCAGCGTTAAGAAAAAGGAGTGGCTGACTCCGCATTACATACGTGTTACGTTGACTGGCGAGGATGTGCAATTGATAGCAAACACTACTGTTGGAGTAAATAACAAAATTTTGATACCACCAAAAGGTGTTGACAAGATTTATTTTCCAGAATTTGACTATGAGAAAGGCCAATGGATACCTTTACCAGAAGAAGTGCGACCTATTGTGCGTACGTATACCCATCGAGGAATAGATTTGGATACAAATGAAATATGGATTGATTTCGTAGCGCATGGGGAAGAAGGCCCGGCATCCGCGTGGGCTTTACATGCTACCGAGGGAGATGTATTAGGGGTGCTGATGCGTGATGGTAAAGCCGAATTATACCCAAATGCAGACTGGTACCTGTTGGCGGGCGATGCAACAGCTATTCCGGTACTTGGCGCTATTTTAGAATCGTTGCCGGCGAAAGCGAGGGTGGTATGCGTGATCGAAGTGCATGGTAAGGCCGATGAACAGCATCTGCAAACAGTAGCAGAAGTGGAACAGGTATGGTTACACAATGCAGAACCGCAAAAGGGAAGTGTTTTGGCAGATTTTGTTGCCGGTTTGAACTTACCTAGGGAGTCGCGATTTGCCTACATAGCAGCGGAGTTTGCGACGGTAAAAGCGATTAGAACCTATCTCCGAAAGCAGCGAAATTGGACACGGGAGGAGCTCTACGCTTATTCGTACTGGAAAGCAGGTGTCGCTGAGGAAAAATCGGCAGCCGATAGGCAACAGGAGAAAAATGCAATAACGTAGGATTTTAAAAAAGGGATACGGCTTCGTCGACCGTACCCCGCATTTGTGGTTATCACTCGTTACTACCAACCCTCGTTTTGTACCAAGTTAGGGTTACGCAAGGTTTCATCTTGTGTAATCGGAATAAGATACATAGCGCTTCTCCACAATCGATCCTCCACTTTAAAACGTTCGTAGCGGAAACCGCTAGATTTGGTATCATCAGGTATCGCCCGCATACCATAAATGGTGGGTTCGGTTTGCGAAGCAATTTTCCAGCGTCTTACATCCCAGAAACGATGGTTTTCAAAGGAAAGTTCAATACGTCTTTCGTTTCTTATCTTCTCACGCATAACCTCTTGGCTTAAACCATCGGAAATAGGGACTTGCCCCACCCGTTCACGGATGCGGTTGAGATATAGTAGGATGTCTGGGTTGCCTGGGTCATACTCATTTAGTGCTTCTATATAATTGAGATAGATCTCTGCCAGGCGAAACATAATAGCATCTACCCTTCGACCTTGACCTTGACCAATGGAAATGCTTTCATCGACTAATTTTTTGGAGTAATAGCCGGTACGGGTCCTGTCGGTTTGTGTGCTGAGCTCATCCAATCCACCAGTAAAGGTCTCAATCACACGATCTTTCCATGGCGCCCCATTATAGGAAATGTCGGTATAGAAACGAGGATCACGATTGGCATAGGGGTTGTCTTCATCGTACAATGGCGATTCATCATAAAGTAAACCGTCTTCCATCTCATAATCATCTACTAGGTTTTGTGTTGGAGCCCCGCCGGACCAACCACTGCTACCGTGTGGAAAAAAGTAGCGGTCCATGTCCTGGTTCCAAGCATTCATCCGTACAAAGATAACTTCTGTACTTTGCAAGGTGGTAGCTGTAAACATGGATTGCCGCGCCTCCAAAGTTGGCTCCAGACTATACTGGCCCATATCAATGATTTCTTTGGCTGCCGTCGCAGCTCGCTGCCATTTCTCAGGATCTGAAGCACGTTGATTGTCGGAGATATCTCCCTGAAAGCCCGTTTTTCCTGCCTCTGCCCAAAGCGGACTCGCTGAGAATAGTAGGATTTTAGATTTTAATGCCATAGCAGCCCCTTTAGTTATCCTTCCCAATTGGTTCGCTGGGTATGTATTGGGTACCCTTGCGATGGCTTCATCGCAGTCGGCAAGGATCTGATTGACACATTCATCGTAGGTGTTTCGAGGCCGATTAAGCGCTTCTTCATCTGCTTGATCGATTGTATTGGTAAAAATAATAACACCACCAAATTGTCTAACCAACTCAAACAATGCATAAGCACGTAAAAAATACACTTCACCAATTCTGTTTTCTAGATAGCCGGGGTTATTGGCATCATCAGGCGTGTTGTATTCCACAACTCCTTCTAAAATTAGATTGGCCATACGTACCGACTCGTAATATTCCCGCCAGGTATTTCCTATTGGGTTTTGATTGCTCGACCAAGAGCCGTTATTAAAACTGTAAGAAGCCATCCAGGTGGAGGCATCTTTGGATTCATCCGTGGCAGACGACATGTTATAGCCGCCCAGATAGTTATAGTTTGACCTTCTCAGCGTGCTGCCGTACAAGGCATTGACGGCTTGGTCTGTCATAGTAAAATTATTGAAAATGTCTTCATCCTGTCTTTGCGTGGTGGAAGCGCGGTCGAGGTAGTCCCCGCAAGAGGCTGTTAAAAATACCAAAAACAAGGTGTATATGTTATAGATCGGTTTCATCTTATCTATTGTTTGTGTGTTTAAAATCGAACATCTATTCCAAAATTCCATATCCGCTGAATGGGATACATGGCGCCGTTACCATCGCCGATTTCTGGATCTACCTGCCAGTCTTTCAGCTTATCCCAAGTAAACAGGTTCATACCATTGGCATAAATCCGGAAAAAAGAGAGATTTATTGCCTCAACAATATTTCGAGGCAAGCGATAACCGATTTCGAAGTTTTTTAGGCGTAAATAATCGGCGCTTCTTACCCAGAACGAACTGGCCCTGTGATTGTTCCCATTGACGGAAGAGTGCAAGCTAGGATAAGTCGCTGTGGCTGCGGTTTCTGGTGTCCATCTATTAAGGTGGAAGGGTTTGACCTTTCCTCCCTGAAAGAATTCATAAACGGCTTCATTTTCTAGCATGACGTCGGCACCGGTTGCGCCCTGAAAAAGTACGCTAACATCAAAATTCTTGTAAGCAAGCTCTATCGCTGTTCCGAACATATACTCCGGAGTACGCGGTCGGCCGATAACGGTTTCGTCAAATCCGGGTTGTATATAGTCATATTCGTCGCCGGTTAATTTAACATAGCGGATATCGCCAGGACCGTAGTCGGAGAAGTTCTGATAGGGATGAGCGTCTACTGCCGCTTGATTTTCGAAGAAGCCATCGGCGATTAAACCGAATTTGGTGTCGATAGGGGTGCCGGTACGACGCATCCAGGGATAAGCCCGTGCCACTTCATCAAAGAATACTCGATTGTTGCGGGCGAAAGTGATATTAGGACGTACGGTATAAGAAAAGTCACCCAATTGCTGCCTAGCTATTACTTCTAATTCGAAACCGTGGTTATCTACGATACCAAGATTCTGAGGTTTAATGTTCTGCCCGAAGACATCACTCAAACTGTTTCGTGTGATTAAAATATTGCTTCTTCTCTCTTTAAACACATCTAAGGTGAAGGATAGGATGTCCCTGAATAGACTGGCTTCCAGTCCGACATTGAATTGGCGTCCCCGTTCCCAGGTAACACCCGGATTACCTACAGCCTCCTGTTGCCAACCCGCTGCACGGGAAGCTCCGGTGCCGAAGAAGTATTGGTTCTGGTGATCACTGGGATTTTCTCGCCAGGAGGTGAACCATAAAAATCGATCACCACCCGAACGGTCGTTCCCAACTTCTCCGTAGGAGGTGCGCAATTTTAGAAAGTTTATAAACGCCACATCTTTTAGAAAGGATTCCTCAGAGAGTACCCATCCTGCCGAGATGGACGGAAATAGCCCATAGCGACTGCCGGGAGGGAAGTTCTCAGAGCCTTGGTAAGAAGCGCTTATTTCTAAGAGGTAACGTTGTTTGTAATCGTATGTTCCCCGGAACAGGCTGGATTCGTAGGCAAACGGAATTTCTGAGTTGTTGTTTTGCAGACGCCGATTAACCAAGGCCATGGCCGATACATTATGATTGCCAAAGGTACCGTTCCAATTGAGGGAGGCCTCGAGGTAGGTGTTGCGGTTGAGTCCGCCTCCATTGAAGCTCCCATCAGGGTTAATTTGTGTATCGTCCCTAAACTTTCGGTAACCCGTTAACTCTCCGCCATTATTGTAAAGCGGCTCGAACACAGCGTAATCCCTGGTATAGGAAGCGCTTGGATTGTTGGTTTGATCATAGGCCATAAGTATTTGGCCGGAAAGGTTTTTAGTGATGAAATCTAACTTTCGCTTGAGCGAGAATGTCCCCTGTGTTGTATTGTTGAAAAAATTACGATAGCCCTTACGGGAAAGCTCCCCATGTAGGTTCTGTGTAAAAGTTCCATTTCCCCAAAGACTGCCATCTTCATTGAATAACGGGAAAATGGGAGGCATCCGATTGGCCAGATTCATAATACTCGAGGCGGAGTTGTTGCCGTCTCGGCGTTGGGTGATAATGCCGGCCAAATCTACACGTGCCGACAGCGTTTTGGTAATATCTACATCTACATTTGCCCGGAGGTTGTAACGGTTCATGAGGTTATTTCCATCGAAACCCTGTTCGTTATCGGAGGTATGACGGTAGTTCCCTTCTGCCCGGTTATATCCTGCGGAGATAAAATAGCGGGCAATATCTGTTCCTCCACTCACATTGAGATTCCCCTGTGTTACATTAGATGGGCGCATCATATACGCATAATGATCAATATTGGGTAGTGTTCCATTACGATAACCTTCCAGCTCTTCATCAGAAAAGGCAATCTGCCCACCATCATTTGTGATCGCTTCGTTATATAAACGGGCATAATCGTAAGAACCTAAGTATTCGGGTATACGGGTGGCCTCTTGGAAACCGGTAGACGCTCTAAAACTTACTTCGGGCTTGCCGGCTTTTCCGCGCTTGGTGGTAACTAATACGGCACCGTTAGCGCCCCGCATTCCCAGAACGGCTGTAGCAGCGGCGTCTTTGAGAATGGTTACACTTTCGACATCGTTTGGGTCGAGGTAATCCATGCTACGTTCTACGCCATCTACCATAATAATCGGATTGGCATTATTGATGGTGCTTACGCCCCTGACGTATAGTGAAGCGGCATCTACACCCGGTTCACCACTGCGTTGGGTGGTGATCAATCCAGGTAATCTACCTGCCAGAGCATTGGTTAAATTGGATACCGGGCTTTGTACTAATTCTTTTGTAGGGATAGATGCAACAGAACCGGTAACAGTAGCCTTTTTCTGCGACCCGTAGGCCAACACAACTACCTCGTCTAGGCTAGAAGCATCTACCGTCATTGTGACGTTAAGTGTTTCGCGCGATCGTATAAGCGTGTCTAAGGGAGTATAGCCTACATATGAGAATGATAATGTGCCGTTGGCCGCCTGCTCTTTACTGAGTAACAAGCTGAAGTTGCCGTCGACATTGGAGGTAGTCCCGATGTTGGTTCCCTTTAAAATGACACTCACCCCGGGGAGTACCTCCTGCGTTTCGGCATCTTTGATAGTGCCTGATACCGTGAATTCCTGCCGTTTGGCGGCGGGCTTGTCTGGGTTGAGGACAATAAAATTACCTTTGATAGTCCACGTAAAATTTTGCTTGGCCAAAACACTGGACAATACATTTTCTACGGTTTCCTGGTTGAAATCGACTTTGATTTTTTCTGCTTCATTAAGCGCCTCATTGCTGTAAAAGACCGTCAGGCCCGTTTGTTTCTTTATCGCTTTGAAAAGGTCAACGAGCTGTACATTGTTTCCGCTGAACGTTACCCGGCTGTTGCCGCCCTGATCGGCGTAGCATAGCGCATGAAGGGTCAAAAGAAACCAGCTTGTTAGTAGGATCTTGGGCTTAAGGAGAATTTTTCTTTTTCGCATACCTGAAACTTCATTTGGTTTTATAATTTGTTTCTGGGTATGACCGTATTTTATAAAGAAATGGGTGAACGCAAAATGAAAATTGTGTGAATAAAAATTACTATTGGCTTAATATCAGTGTTTTACCTTCTGTTTTTGTTTTTATTTTCATTGATTGCTCCAAAAAAAACAGTGTATTTTCCAGGGGTTCCTGTTTTATAATGGCTCCAGAAAGGCGAGCCTGCTTTAAATGCTCTTGTTGGATGATGACTTCAATATCGTACCAACGTTCCATTGCTCGGGCAACTACACTTAAGGGTTGTTTGTGAAAATGGAAGACTCCTGATACCCATGAGAATTCTTCATCGAAATCAAATTTGCTCAGCGTAGGTTTGTCGCCGGCTATAGTGAGCTTATAACCGGGCCTTAATAAACGCTTTTGGCTGGCAGCGGATACGCGCACGCTCCCTTCCCGAAGCGAGGTCTCAAATGCTTCCTGTTTATAGGCCTTTACGCTGAAGGCTGTTCCCAGTACCTCTACCTGTCCAGATGCGGTTATCACGTTGAAGGGGCGTCGGGCATCTTTCGCAACTTCAAAATAAGCTTCGCCTTCTAAAAAGATCTCCCGCTTGTTCGTGTCAAAGGTTGTTGGAAACCTGATTTTACTAGTCGAGTTCAGGGTTACTTTGGTGCCATCGGCCAAGGTGAGCTGATAATCTTTAGAGGGGGGAACCAACAGTATGTGCCATCTGGCAGTAGCATCTCTGCCTTCAACCCTTAAATTATTTTTGGAAGCAACCAGGTGTTCTCCCAAGCGCTTCCCGGCCTCTTCGTTTTCTAGATTGATCGTTTGCGCTTCTGCAGTAAGTAGCTGAACAGAATCTACTACAGGAAACTCATCAAATAAGGAGGCAACTGACGGGGCATCGCTTGAGGACGGGCGAGACAATAAAAAGAATACACCTAATAGAAAGGTTGCAGCGGCTCCGCTTATCCATATCCAGTAAGGACGCCTTCTCGTATGACGGCCCGGTGATAATGGCTCGGGGGTCTTGTCTTCTAATCGAGGAAGAACCTTGTTCCATGCGATGTTTTCGTCGATTTTATCGCTAGAAAACTGTTGCTGCATACTTCGCCAAAGACGCTTGATTTCTTCAGAAGATGAGATTAAGTGCATAAGATATTGGTCGTCGGTCTCTGTAATGGAACCGGCGAGTTTCTCGATCATGAGCAGCCTTATGGTATCAATATCTTGTGGCATTATATTATTGACCCTAAAATCTATCGATAGGGTGAATGCTATGTTATTTTATATGAATCATTTTCTGTTGGAGAGACTTTATCGCGAGCTTCAGATGCGTTTTTATGGAATTAATTGATATCCCCATTTCATTTGCAGCTTCCTGATATTTTTTCTTCTCAAAATACACCAGTTTGAAGGCCGTTAGACGTTGCATGGGCAGGTCCTTCAAAACGTTTTCTATCTGCACTTGTGTCTCTCTTGCTTCTAAGGTATCGTTTTCTATAGGTTTTTCCAAAGATGCAAAATATTGAAGCATTTTTCGTTCATGAACCTTCTTTTTCTCTAGTACATGTAAGCATTCATTTCGCACTGCACGTTGCAAATATGCTTTAATAGAAGAATTAACAAAAGTGAAGATGTTTTTTTGCCACATTTTTACAAAAAGATTTTGCACAAGATCTTCTGCTTCCATCTCTTCGTTCAAAAGGAATCTTGCCTGAAGAACCAATGGTTTATAATACTTTTTGAACAACTGCTCATAGGCCAAGATAGACCCTTCCTGGATTTGCTGAAGCAATAGGGTATCTTCCTGTTCCATGTTTCTTGCTATTTATAAATCCTTAAAATAAACATATAAAACCTTTTAGCAAAATTTATAGAACGGTATGCCGCCTGAAATTTATTAAAATCCATTAAAATAATAGCACCTTAGGTCGATCAATCTTCCGAATGTATACCTCATAATTTAGGGCGCCATAACGCTATTTATAAACTTTGGTTAAACAAGGATAAGAAAATTTTTCTGGTAGACCAAATTAAAAAAGCCATCGTATTCTGACGGTGTTTTATCTATTAAAACACTTATAATAGATCTAAAATGCTGCGCCTACGCAAGTGAATGGTGTCTTTTCCGTAGGGTATCTTTTCCCAATAACACTTTCCGGACGTAAATATCCTGATTTATCCCTAGGAGGTTTCTATAGCTACTTCGCCATCTAAAAAGAGTGTTTATTGACATATAGAGGCGTGATGAAAGTTCTTATCATAATCACTTCTTACTTTTCGAAAAAAATTTATTCACAGATTCGGCTTCTAATAATAAGATCTAGCGCGCATTACCTTGGATGTTAAATTGATTGTATAGTCTTCAAAATGCAGGTCTCCTTAACGGTCACTGTGTAGACTTACAATAGAAAAAGTTTGAATTGAGCTGTTGTTTCATGAAATGATAATAATGTTAATTAAGGAATTTATGAATAGCAAAATAATATAGTAATAATCAGAAAATATTAATGTACGTTAGTAATTCACCTTAACACAATAAGAATAGAAGAAAGGTCTTTTCTATGTAAAAAATGATTCAATTAAAACCATATTAAAATTAAAATGTATCATTTTTGTAACGGTTAGCGTCTATAGCTTACGCATTTGATCAGCCCCCAGTAAAATGTGGCTGACGATTGGTTGATTGAAAGCATATGGAAAAACTTATAAAACCTACTTTTAGAAAAACCTCCGAGGACGATTTTTTCAAAAAGATGCAAAGGGAGGTGCATGAAAATATCTTGAAGAACCCAATGATCCAAACGGCTAATATTGTAAAATCAATTGGATTGTTGGCGGGCTATATTGCTGCCTATATAGGGATTTTGGTTTACGGAAATGCTATTTCCCTGCTATTCTTCTTTTATATTTTGGCAGGATTATTTATGATCGTACTTTTTATAAACGCATTTCATGATGCTGCACATAACGCTGTCTTTAGAAACCCGAAATATAACAAGTGGTTTACTTATGTACTGGAGCTTTTTGGTAGTAACAGCTTTATCTGGAAGAAAAGGCACTTGGTGTTACATCATCCCTATGCCAATATACAAAATTGGGATATCGACATTAAGCAGAGCGATCTAGTTCGGATTTTCCCTTCGAGTAGATTTTTTAATTACCACCAGTACCAACATATTTATATGTGGCTTTTATACCCTTGTTATACATTGAACTGGTTGTTTATTAGAGATTTCAAGGATTTTTTTGGATCGAAAGATAATTACCTCAAGCGTGTGGTAAAAATCCCGAAGGTGGAGTATGTAAAGCTGTTTGCCTGCAAATTATTTAATCTTTTTTATATGCTCATCGTTCCGATGATAGTGCTGGCACAACCGTGGCATATCATTTTGGTGGCTTGGATTACGATGCATCTCTGTGGGAGCGTCTTAGGTGTGGTCGCCTTATTATCTACACATGTAGACGAACACGCGCACTTCCCCATGGCTCCAGAAGATGGAAAAATGCAAACAACCTGGGCTGAGCACCAGATGAGTGTGACAAAAGATTTCAGCGCGGATAGTAAACTAGCTAATTTTTTATTTGGAGGGTTTACCCATCATGTGGCTCACCACTTATTCCCGGGTGTAGCGCATACCTACTACCCCTATATAACCAAAGTAATCAGACGTTATGCCAAAGAACATAATCTACCTTATACGTGTTATCCTTTTTGGAAAGCGGTTAGCTCGCACTTCCGTTTGTTACGGAAAAATGGGCGTAAAGAGAATTTATTTAAAACCGGAGAGCTTTAAAACAATTGTTATTAGGGGGATTAAAAAAATACAAAAAAGGATTGTTTATAATGAAATTAGTATTAACTGTATTGCTGGTTGTGCCATTATTGGCCTGTAACAATCAGCAAGAGCAAGATAATAAGGAGGAGGACACTATCGGCAGCATAGAAAGACTACATACAGACATAGACAAGCTAATAGAGCTAAATGCTCAATTGGAGGTCCTCGCCGAGGGCTTTGCTTGGTGTGAAGGCCCCGTATGGGTCGACGAGCATAATATGCTGCTTTTCTCTGATGTACCCAATAATGTGGTGTATAAGTGGACGGCACAAAACGGTCTGGAGGAGTACCTCAAGCCTTCTGGTTATACCGGGGATGTACCTCGTGGCGGTGAAATGGGATCTAATGGCCTGATCTTAGACTTAAATGATAACCTTATTCTTTGCCAGCATGGCAACAGAAGTTTAGCAAGAATGGATGCCTTGATTACACACCCACAACCAAAATTTATTGCATTGGCTGATACGTTTGACAATAAACGTTTCAATAGTCCTAACGATGTGGTGCAGCGGAGTAATGGCGATTTCTTTTTTACGGACCCTCCATATGGATTGAATGATCAGGATATTTACAAGCAAGAACTGGCGGTAAATGGCGTTTATAAGTTAGATACCGCAGGCAATTTAACCTTGATTATCGATAGCTTATCGCGGCCAAACGGACTGGCTTTTACGCCAGACGAACAAAAGCTTATTGTCGGTAACTCAGATAATGCAAAACCTATGCTGTTTGCTTATGACATCACTGCCGATGATTCAGTAAAAGCCGCTGGTGTTGTTTTTGATTTTAGCGAACACGGGGGCGGACCTGATGGATTGAAGATAGATGAAGAAGGAAATATTTTTTCCAGCGGACCGGGCGGAATATGGGTTTTTAATAAGTCGTATGAGCCCATCGGGCAGATAAAAATTCCACAAGCTGTATCTAATTGTGCGTTATCTGCGGACGGAAAAACCATTTATATAACAGCAAGCCACCAGGTATTACGATTAAAAATGAGGTAAAATACGTGAGCTATCTTATCTTTGCCCTAAACTTTACGAATGGACTGGAAAAAACTACTTTCTGCAAAACGTTGGGGATATGAACATCGCGAGATAAAAAATGAAGATATGGCGAGATCAGAATTCCAGAGGGATTATGATCGTTTGATATTCTCTTCTCCTTTTAGACGTTTACAGAACAAAACACAGGTTTTTCCATTGCCAGGAAGTGTTTTTGTGCATAATAGGCTTACTCATAGTTTAGAAGTGGCCAGTGTAGGTAGGTCGCTCGGCCGTATCTTTTACACGAAATACAAAGAAGATTATCCGGAAGTTGATAGGGAGTTTCCTTATTTACAAGAGATAGGAAACATCGTTTCCAGCGCCTGTCTAGCGCATGACCTGGGAAATCCCGCCTTTGGACATTCAGGGGAAGCAGCAATTTCGTTTTATTTTTCTAATGGAGATGGCCTAAGGTACCAAAATGAGGTAAGCGAGCAGGAATGGCATGATCTGTTACATTTCGAAGGGAATGCCAATGCTCTTCGTATACTTACTCACCAATTTAATGGGAAGGAGAGTGGTGGTTTTGGGCTCACTTACAGTACGTTGGCAGCCATTGTAAAATACCCGTGTGCAGCAATCGATGGCAATAAAAAGGGCCTCGGGTTACATAGAAAAAAGTATGGTTATTTTCAGCCTGAAAAGACTTCCTTTGTAAAAGTTGCCGAGGCATTGGGTATGATGAATGATGCCGATCTTCCCGATGTTTATAAAAGACACCCACTGGTCTACCTGGTGGAAGCTGCCGATGATATCTGTTATAATATTATTGACATAGAGGATGCGCACCGCTTGAGCATTCTTTCTTACCAAGAGGTAGAGGAATTGCTGATTCCACTGACGCAAGATACACAAATCGAGAAACGGCTTGAGGCCATTAGAGATTTAGATAGTAAAGTGAGTTTGCTGCGGGCGAAAGCGATCAGTACATTGATCCAGCAGTGTTCAACTGTTTTCTTTGAGAAAGAAAAGGTTATCCTGAACGGTAAATTTGAGTCGTCTCTGATTGATCATATTAATCCGCAATTGAGGGAAGTCATGGAGCGGATCGAAAAAATATCGATAGCGAAAATATATAATGCCCAGAGTGTGGTACAAATAGAGGTTGCCGGTTATAAGGTAATGAGCGGTTTACTGGAAGAGTTTGTTCCAGCTTATATCCATAATACATCAGCTTACGACAAAAAGTTGGTTGCGCTCATTCCCAATCAGTATAAATATCCGGAAAATACCACTTATGATAAAATTCGGTCAGTATTGGATTTTGTTTCAAGTATGACTGATTTATATGCCGTTGAACTTTTTAGAAAGATAAAGGGAATTTCTTTTCCTTCTCTGGATTAAATTTACTGGATTTTTAGGTTTTGCTTATTTTCACGGATGACTGTTTTTGTTTCTAGTGTAAAAATGTTAGCTTTATAAAAAAGACAGTGTTATGCGTCGCGAATTGCTCCACTTTTCTATGGTGATTGAAAGTCGGTTTATGACAGAAAAGACCAAGGAAAAAGGTTTTTGGCTTTCACTAAAAGCGTACTTCAACAAGAAGGCTGCTTATCTTAAGTGACCTCCCGATCATATGATGTAAAATTGTAGCTAAAAGTGTAATTTTGCATCCACATGAGAAGAAAAATTCCACAAGAGAAAAGGCTGATAGAAAATATTGAAATAATTGATATTGCCGAAGAAGGAAAAGGTGTTGGGAAAACTGACGATTTAGTGTTATTTATTGAGAAGGCTGTCCCGGGAGATGTGGTAGATGTGGAGTTGATTCGTAAGAGAAAAAACTTTGCAGAGGCTAGAATCACCAAAGTCAAAAAGCCTTCCAAGTATAGAATCGATGCTTTTTGTAACCATTTTGGCACTTGTGGAGGATGCAAGTGGCAACATATGGACTATGGAGCACAGCTGCATTACAAACAGCAAAGTGTAGCTAATGCCCTTTCTAGGATAGGTAAGATAGATACCGCTACCATGGAAAGTATTCTTCCCTCTGAAAAAACAAGTTATTATCGGAATAAATTAGAATATACCTTTTCTAATAAGCGTTGGCTAACAGCTGAAGATGTTGCCAGAGGTCAAGAGCATGAGATGAATGCTTTAGGTTTTCATGTTCCCTTACGCTTTGATAAGATATTGGCTATTGATCGTTGCTATTTGCAGCAAGACCCTTCCAACGTTATAAGGAATGAGCTAGCGGCATTCACCTTAGATAATCAAATCAGTTACTATGATCTTCGAAGCCACGAAGGAGCGTTACGCAATTTAATAATCAGAACCGCTACTACCGGAGATTTAATGGTAGTGGTGGTTTTCGCATATCCGACTGATGACCAGGTCAAACTAGTAATGGAATTTCTTAAACAGCGTTTCCCGGAAATCAGTTCTTTACTTTACATTATTAACCAGAAAAAGAACGATACCATTTTTGATCAGGAAATAGTGGTGTACGCAGGCAAAGATCATATCTTCGAAGAGATGGAGGTGGATGAACTTGGAGGGCAGCGCTTAAAATTTAAAATAGGGGCCAAATCCTTTTACCAAACCAATTCAGAACAGGCCTATGAATTGTATAAAATCACCCGGGAATTCGCAGGTTTTAAGGGAGATGAACTGGTTTACGATTTGTATACCGGTACGGGAACGATTGCCAACTTTGTGGCGAAGCAGGTGAAGTTGGTTATAGGGATTGAATATGTACCTTCGGCTATTGAAGATGCCAAAATCAACGCACAGCTTAATGGGATAACGAACGCTCAGTTCTTTGCAGGCGATATGAAAGACGTGCTGGTGTCCGCTTTTGTTGAAAAGCATGGTAAGCCTAATGTCGTGATAACTGACCCTCCCAGGGCGGGGATGCATCCCGATGTGGTGGAGAGATTACTGGATTTGGAAGCACCAAAAATTGTTTATGTGAGTTGTAATGCCGCCACACAGGCGCGCGATCTTGCACTGTTGACAGAAAAATACGAGGTAAAACGGATAAAACCAGTAGATATGTTTCCGCATACACAACACGTAGAGAATGTGGTATTGTTGGAGCTGAAATAACTAATCAAAGAATGGATTTAGAAGAATTATTGTCGGCGCAAGCTGGAGATGACGGGCAGCAGCCGAAAAAGGAAAGCCCTTTAAAAAGCTTAAAGAAGGATTTAGACTTTTATAAAGAATCAATTAAAGAAGTTTCCATTGAGATTATGGCCGAAGGCCTATCACAATACCCCATATTTATAGCTCATCAGCACCAGGTTAACTTGGGCGAGCTTATTCTGGATAGGAATGAGCTGGGTACACAGTGGACCGTCCAGGCATCCACGCTTGAGGAATTTGTAGAGCGTGGGGTCATTCTTAAAAATAAAAAGGAACAATTCATTAAGAATTACAAAAAAGCTGAAGATTTTATGTGCCTCTTTGTAGTTGTTCCAGAGGGAGCAAATTTTGTTTTTTACCCGTATAAATAATATTACTTCACTTTTGTTGTGGAAATAGCCGAACAACGGTTTTTCTGACTGGGCTTTTCACCGGGACATATTGCTGTCTTTCGGGATTTAGCTGGTTCCGACTGCTCTCTAGCCCCCCTTGCTAGCCCCTCTTGGTTCCTGGCGAAGTTGGGCGTGATCCTATTTGAAAATTTAGTATCTTTGCAGTGTACATCGCTTAAGGGGTGCCTTGTTTCTTTTGATTGGAGGAAAACACAAATCAAGGCTGAGATCATACCCTTCGGAGAGCTGCGTGCTTTGACAGCATCGCTTCTTTCTGAGCACCTGATCCGGATAATGCCGGCGTAGGGAGGGAGTTAACAAATGAAATTTAAAGAGATCTTATCGTGAGGAAAGCATTACTACTATTCGTTTTAGTGGCAAGTTGCCCTATTTTATTGTTGGCGCAGTACCACTTGTCTATTCATGTAGCCGACGAAATGAATAGACAAGTGGCGGGAGCCACAGCCAGTGTTGCAGGAACTTTAGCTACCGGACAGACCAACCGTTCGGGGAATATCCGATTTAGAAATGTAGAAGAAGGGAGGCGGCTTATCCGTGTAAGCTTTCTCGGATATAAACCTATCGAAAGAACAGTGACAGTTACCGGTGAAGAGCAGTTAAACTTTATACTAGAACCGCAGGAATTCCTGGCCGATGAGGTGATCGTAAATGCTACCCGTGCAAATGCAAATTCTGCAACGAGTTATAAGAATTTAACCAAGGAAGATCTTGCGAAGAATAACTTAGGTCAAGATTTGCCCTTTCTTCTTGATCAGACACCTGGAGTGGTAAGCTACTCCGATGCCGGTGCCGGGGTGGGGTATACCGGCCTTCGTATTCGTGGAAGTGACCCAACGCGTATCAACGTGACCTTGAATGGCATTCCCTATAATGATTCGGAAAGCATGGGAAGCTTTTTTGTGAACCTTCCCGACTTTGCCTCGTCTGTAGATAATATTCAGATTCAGCGAGGGGTGGGAACATCTACCAATGGGGCTGGGGCTTTTGGAGCAAGTATAAACATCCAAACCAATACGCGCATGGACACGGCCTATGCTGAACTAGACAACACTTACGGTTCTTTTAATACCTGGAAAAACACAGTTAGAATCGGTACGGGACTAATAAACGATCGGTTTACGTTTGATGGGCGTTTATCGCGTATTCAATCAGATGGCTTTATCGATAGGGGTTCCTCCGATCTGAAGTCGTTCTTTCTAAGTGGTGCTTGGTATGGAAAAAACAGCTTGTTGCGTGCCAATGTGTTCTCTGGAAAAGAGCGAACTTATCAGGCATGGAATGGAGTGCCGGAAGAAAAATTGTTTGGAACAGCGGAAGACCTTGAAGACTATATTGCCGCTAACGGTTTGGAAGGACGTGACGCCGTGAACATACGTGACGCCGATCCAAGAAGATATAATTCCTTTTTATACGAGAACCAGCATGATAATTACCAACAAGACCATTATCAGCTACTATACTCCAATAACCTGATGCCTAATTTAGTGGTAAATGGTGCGTTGCACTACACAAGAGGGCGGGGTTATTATGAGGAATACAGACCGAACGCATCTTATACCGATTATGATCTCGAGCCTGTACTGGTTAACGGGGAGTCGATCAGTAGAACGGATCTTGTACGGCAGCGTTGGCTATCCAATCATTTCTACGGCTTGACCTACTCGATAGACTATAACGCTTCTGATCGGTTGAACCTGACCTTGGGAGGAGCCTATAACGAATATAAAGGCGACCACTTCGGAGATATCATCTGGTCTAGAAATCCTTTGTTTACCGAACGAGAGGATTACGATTTTAATGCTGATGGCTCTTTCCATACTAATCATCGTTACTATTTCAATGATGCACACAAAACAGATTTTAACGTATTTGGCAAAGGAGAGTATAAAATCGCAAATGCGGTGTTTTTTGCCGACCTGCAATATCGTCGGGTAACGTATTCTTTTCTAGGTTACGATCGTAACTTGAATAATATACAACAGTCAACCGAAATGAATTTCTTCAACCCCAAATTTGGGGTGAGTTATCAGTTTGCCAATAATAGTAATGCTTATGTATCCTATGCTATTGGAAATAAAGAACCGGTAAGAGATGATTTCGAAAATTCAACTCCTGATAGCCGGCCAAAAGCTGAGCGTATGCAAAATATCGAATTAGGTTACCGCTTAGCTCAGCGAGAATTCAATGCCGGCATCAACGCCTATGCGATGATCTACGAAGACCAGCTGATTTTGACTGGGCAGATTAACGATGTTGGGGCACAAACGCGCTTAAATGTGCCGGATAGTTATCGTATAGGGATAGAGGCTGATGTAAAGTGGCAACCTGCACGTCAGTTCTCATGGGCACTAACCGGTGCGTTGAGCCGTAACCGAATAAAGGATTTTTATGAGTATATCAATATTTATGATGAGAATTGGGACGTAAGTGATCAACAGGTGAGTCAATTCTCCAATACCCATATTGCACTTTCGCCTTCATTTGTGGGATCCAGCGAAATTGCTTACAGACCACTGGCAAAAGCCGAAATTGCGCTGATATCGAAATATGTATCCCGGCAGTATTTGGACAACACTTCCAATGTAGACCGCAGTTTGGATGCATTTTTTGTCAATAACCTGAGGTTAAGTTATAACCTTGCCTTTAGAGGAGTTAAAAATCTAGGTATAAGCTTGTTGGTGAACAATTTGTTCAATGAAAAATATGAGTCAAATGGGTATACGTATAGTTCGATATTTCAGGGAGATCCAACGGTGTATGCCTCCAACTTCTATTTTCCGCAGGCAGGTACAAACTTTCTACTGGGCTTAAATGTGAAATTTTAAGGCTTTGCTTGGATCTAACGCTCGATCACTGTGTTGTTAAAGCATAAACGGCAAAAGACGCCAGCCAATGCTCGCCCATATAGTCTCCACTGGCAACATGCGGAAGTGCAGCGGCGAGGTGCTTATTGGCTAAGGACAAAAGAGGACCGTTATTATCACTGTGATGGGCAATTCCATATAGGCACCAGGCCCTACTGAGATTTAGCCCATCTAAATGCACGAGTTTTCCATCCGAACGGTCGCTTACTGTGCCTGGCGCTAGTTGAAACCCTTTTTCAAAAAGTTCAGGCAAAAATGGTCTTAACCAATCTTTGTACTCCTTTTTAGGTAATATACGCCACATCAAATCAGCTTCTTCCAAACAAGGGCTTAGAAAATCCGATCCACCAGGTTCCCAGCTGATTGGACAACCGCGGTCGTCCCCGTAAAAGCGAAGGGCAGTCTCTCGGATAACTTGCAGCAGGCTGTCCTGTTTGGTATGCTGAGCGTAGTCGTATGCAAGGGTCAAACCGAAGGCTAGGTTGCTGTGTTCGCCAACACGTATTGCGTAATTCATTTTTGGAAGATAGTCGATATATAATTTACAGAGCTGTTGAGCTAAAGGGGCTAGATTGTCGCTTAATTGTTTGCCCAAAGGGTCTTCCCAGGTCAACAGCTCTTGCTGCAAATGAAGAAGCCACGCCCAGCCGTAGGTGCGTTCAAAACCTTTGTGCGCTTCTTCCATAAAAATTTCTACTTCTACTGCAATATTTTCAGCCGATAAATTAGCACTAAGTTTATTTCGTATCTCATCTGCCTCCGGCAAGTTCGGGAACAGCTTAAGTAATCTTACCAACATCCAGTGACCATGTACACTGCTGTGCCAGTCGAAGCAACCGTAGAAAGCGGGATGGTAGTTGATCGGTGGTTTGATAAGGCTGGTGTCTGAGAAGGTGACACCGGTTTTATAAGGATACTCCTGCTGCATGCATTTAAGCGGTAGGTTCGCTAAATGAGAAGCTCCGGCAGCCGTAAGGGCATATTTTCCCTGCTTTTCGGTATAGAATGTTTCCTGACCTGATACGGTGGAAGTCAGTAAGTAGCAAGCGGATAAACTCAAAAAAAAGGTAAATATTCTACTGTTCATTTGCTTAACGTGTTATTAGGCTGGCAAGATAACCGTTTCCATATACTCCGGCAACAGATTGTAAATTTTTGTTAGCAACAAGGTGTTTCCCCGTACAATATTGAAATCAAATGGCTATATTGCAATGTTGTTCATTGCATCTGTAAATGAAGTTCTCAATGGCAGATGAAATTCTGTTAACTACAGCAGAGCTGTGAACAGCTTAGAAATTTATTTTTTGATGAATGCCTCTATTTGGCGTTTCTGTAGTTTTATTATAGCGAGCATTTGTCGAAGTTTGTTCAATCAACCTAAAGATTTTATATGAACAAGATAAATATACCCATGATACTTTTAACCTTATTGGCCTCATGTGCCGGAAATCAACAAAAGAAAAAAGCGTATGAATGGCCGGCGGTAGAGGCGCCCGAAGCAGATAAGATTCCGCATGAACGTGTACTTCATGGTGATACGGTAGTAGATAACTATTATTGGATGATTGATTACTTCAAGAACGGGCCTGACAGCTCTCGCGTGATCGAATATTTAAATGCAGAGAATAAGTACCTGGATACGATGATGAAGGGGACGGAAGGTTTCCAAGAGAAACTTTTTAAAGAGTTAAAAGATCGGATTAAAGAGAAGGACGAGTCGGTACCCTATTTTAAGAATGGTTATTATTACTATACCCGCACAGAAGACGGCAAACAATACTACAAATTTTGTAGAAAAAAGGAAACGTTGGACGCTGCTGAGGAGCTTTTACTGGATGTGGATGATATGGCCGAAGGACATGCTTATTTCAGCGCAGGAGGTTTCAGTGTCAGTCCGGACAATAAGCTGATGGCTTTTGGGATAGACACCGTATCGCGAAGGGAATATGTTATTCATATCAAGAACCTGGAGACTGGAGAGCTGTATGCAGAGAAAATTAAGGGTACTACGGGCAGCGTAGCATGGGCAAACGATAACCGATCGTTTTTCTATACCAGTAAAAATCCCGTGACCCTACTAACTGAAAAGATAAAAAAACATGTGCTGGGCGAAGATAGCGAGTCGGACAAAATAGTGTATGAGGAAAATGATAACACCAATTACATCGGGGTAGGCCGATCGAAATCCGGTAAGTTTATTTACATTTATTCGGGAGCGACAACCAGTTCCGAGACACGGTTCATTTCAGCCGATGAGCCCAACGCTGAATTTAAAGTGTTCCAGCCGAGGATGAAGGACGTATTATACGAGGTAACGGCTCTGGAAGATAAATTTCTGATCCTTACCAATAAGGATGCTCTGAATTTTAAACTGATGGAGTGCCCACTTGATCAGACCTCTATCGCGCATTGGAAGGAGATGATCCCGCATAGAAAGGATGTATTATTGGAGGATGTTGATGAATTTAAAGATTTTTTGGTCGTTTCGGAACGGAAAGATGGCCTCACACGGTTAAATATCAAAAGCCTGAAAAGTGGAGAAGATCATTATCTGGATTTTGGTGAAGAGGCATATACTGCTTACGCAACGGCAAACATGGAGTATAATACAGACGTTCTCCGCTATAATTACACATCGCTTACTACACCTTCTTCTACCTATGATTATCACATGGGTACACGCGATAGAAAGTTGCTAAAGCAACAGGAAGTACTGGGAGGATACAAGCCGAGCGATTACCATACCGAGCGACTATATGCAAAAGCAAAAGATGGCACTAAAATTCCGATCTCTTTGGTTTACAAAAAAGGATTTAAAAAGGATGGATCGGCCCCGTTGTTACTGTATGGCTACGGATCGTATGGTGCTTCTATGGATCCTACTTTCAGCAGTACGCGATTAAGTTTGTTGGATAGGGGATTTGTATATGCTATTGCTCATATCAGGGGTGGACAGGAGATGGGGCGACAGTGGTATGAGGACGGTAAAATGATGAAAAAGAAAAACACTTTTACCGATTTTATCGATTGTGGCGAGCACTTGATTGATCAGCGATATACTTCGCTGGGGCATCTTTATGCACAAGGAGGAAGCGCTGGAGGATTACTAATGGGGGCAGTCAGTAACATGGCGCCCGACCTTTGGAAGGGTATCATTGCTCAAGTACCTTTTGTGGATGTGGTGAATACCATGTTGGATGAAACGATACCATTAACCACTAATGAATTTGATGAGTGGGGAAATCCTAAGAATAAAGAGGCTTACGAGTATATCAAAAGCTATTCGCCTTACGAGCAGATCGAGCCAAAGGCGTATCCCAATATATTGGTGACCACCGGTCTGCATGACAGTCAGGTACAATATTTTGAACCGGCAAAATGGGTGGCTAAGTTGCGAGCAAGTAAAACCGATCAACATGTGCTCTTACTTAAAACCGATATGGAAGTTGGCCACGGAGGAGCCTCGGGCAGGTTTGATTATCTTAAGGATATCGCCCTGAATTACGCCTTTCTATTTGCGTTGGAAGGAGTGGTTAAGTAATCCAACAACTCAACGATTTAACGTATACGCTAATCTGTTAGTTCACCCCGTATGCTCACTTCTACCCAACGGGCTACTTCGCTTTGGCTTTCAAATTCGCCCTGAAGGTACATGAGTTTGGTTACGGCGGCTTCGAAGGTCATATCAAAGCCGCTTAGCACCCCCATGTCCTTAAGCCAATGGCTGGTCTCATATCTCCCTAGTTCGACTGAACCGACTTTGCATTGAGAAATGTCAACAATATTTTTACCGCTCTGGATAGCGCTTCGAAGCATGTCTAAAAACCAGGTGTCGGTGGTGGTATTTCCTGAACCGAATGTTTCCATGATGACTGATCGCGCATCAGATTCCAGTACGGCTTTTACCACTTGTTTGCTTATACCAGGATAAAGCTTTAAAACGGAGATAGAATTGTCGATATTGGTATGTAAGATAAATTCTTTACCGGTATTGTTCATTAGTGCCGGCCGGTTATATTTTAGATGGACGCCAGCTTCAACCAACACAGGGTAGTTGGGCGACCTGAATGCCTCAAACTTAGCTGAATTATATTTAAAAGACCGATTACCTCTAAAAAGCTTACTGTCGAAATAAATACAGACTTCCTGGATTAATGATCTTCCCTGCTTTTTTGCCGAAGCAATTTCCAGGGCAGTTATCAAGTTTTCACGAGCATCGGTTCTGATTTCCCCGATAGGCAGCTGAGAGCCGGAGAAAATGACAGGCTTCTGTAACCCTTCCAACATGAAACTTAAAGCTGACGCCGAAAAAGCCATAGTGTCTGATCCATGAAGGATGACGAAACCATCGTATAGGTCATAATTGTCTTTTATTAGCTCCGCCATTTGGATCCAGATAGCTGGCTGCATATTGGAAGAATCTATAATAGGATCAAAAGAATGTATGGTAAGATGATAGTTTAAACGACCGAGCTCGGGAACATTCTTATGGATGAGGTCAAAATCAAAAGGAACGAATGTTCCTGATGTCTCATCAATTACCATTCCGATGGTACCTCCAGTATATATAATAAGTATATTATTCATTTAAATTAGCGTATGGATAACAATATAGGTTGATGCCGAAAGTAAAGATATTAAATGCCGAAAACAATTTTAGAATTTTCGGTAGTTATATTTGCAACATCCGCTAACGATCGCCCATGAATGTCAGCTACTTTTTTGGCTATATGTATCAAATAACTGCTTTCGTTCGGTTTTCCTCTGTAGGGCGTGGGGGCCAAATATGGGGCGTCTGTTTCAAGCACAAGATGTTTAAGGTCCAGTTGTTCTACCACCTTATCGAGACCCGCATTTTTAAATGTCACCACACCTCCAATGCCGAGGAAAAAGCCGAGGTTTATGGCTTTTCGAGCCTGTTCTAAATTACCGGTGAAACAATGGAAGATACCGTAAAGTTTTTCGTCTTTTTGTTCATCCAGTAGCTCAAAAAGCTCTTTAAAGGCGTCTCTGCAATGGATGACTATGGGTAGGTTTTTCTCTTTTGCCCAACCTACTTGTATGCGAAAGGCTTCTTTTTGTTCTTCCAGCGTACTTTTGTCCCAGTAGAGATCAAGACCGATTTCACCAATGGCATATATATTATTTTCTTCAATGGCCGATTTAATGGAAGCAAGCTCTTCCCTGAAGTTTTCCTTCACACTGCAGGGATGCAGGCCTAGCATGGCATAGCAGTTTTCTGGATAGGCACTTGCTGTGTTCAACACATTTGTTATCGATGCGGTATCTACATTTGGTAAGAACAAACGGCTGATGTTATTTTCCAGACAGCGATTTATTTGTTCCTGAAGTGCAAGGGTGTCGGCATGGTAATAGATGTGCGTATGTGTATCGGTGAGTTGCATGTAGCAAACTTATAGAAAAATATTAATTTACGCATAGGAAATATCCGAGGGGAGTAGATAAGCGAAAACGCCTTTCGAATTATCCGAAAGGCGTTGACGATGTTTTATTTTGCTGGTGTTGCAGCTGTTGGCGCTGCACCACCTTTTTGTGGAATAATATCGATTACTTCCACCTCGAATGCTAGTGGAGTGTAAGGTTGTATTCCCATACTACCATGTTCCCCGTATGCTAAATCGGAAGGAAGCACAAGCGTCGCTTTTGCTCCTTTTGACAGTAGTGCAAGTCCTTCATCCCAACCTGGAACCACCGCTCCTATACCTACAGGTAATTTCATTGGTTCATAAGGCTCACGCATCTGGTTGTAGACGCCAGCGTCTTCAGCCTCTTTCTTAACACTGGTATCAAAAACTTTACCGCCCAAGAAGCGCCCGGTATAGTGTACGACTACGGTATCTCCTACGTTGGGCTTATTGCCTTCACCTTCTTTTTCTACCTGGTATTTCAATCCTGAAGACGTGGTTTGAACGTCCAATTTGTTTTTCTTGATATAACCTTCAATTTTTCCCGCTTCTGCGTTTTTTGCTTTTTCCCGATCTTGGTTAATGTATTTCTCTACCTCAATGTTGAACAAACTATCGGTTAAATCGCCTTTAGGGATTACTTTGTTTATTTTAAACGTGTGTACAATATAATCACCTTTGAACGGTGGCTTCGGCTGTCCGCTTTTAGACACCATAGAGTCTATGTTTAATTTAAATACCGCGCTATCGCCTTCTCCAAGCATGGTTAATGCCGTGAAAATATCACCAGGGTACATTGGCTTTTGTGCAGCTAAATAAAATGGCTGTTCCATTTCGTAGCTGCTGTTTAAGACAGAGTCGCTTTCTGTGGTAATAACCGCACCCAAAGAAACAAAGTCGCCTTCTTTAATTTTGGTGTTTCCTTCATCGTTTACGATCTTATATTGCATGCCTCCTTCACCATCTTTAAAACTTTGGCATGACGTAGCTCCTAACACTGTTAAAGCAGCCAAACCTAAAATAAGGGTTGTTTTTTTCATTATTTGTTTTCTTTTACTTGTTTAAAATTTTTACTGTTTGTTCTCTTATCTATTATTGGTGTAATGTTTTCTATTTGGTTAGTTGACTTTTATACAAGGGCAGAACAGCTAGGAATTTAGCTACCACCTCTTCCAGAGGAAGATCTGCATGGCCTCCCGCGGCATTTCTATGACCACCACCATTGAAATATTTACTGCAGATTTCATTTGCTGGAAAGTTTCCTGTGGAGCGTAATGATAATTTGATCTGTGTAGTTCTATCAATAAGAAGCGCTGCCAAACGTATACCACTAATGGATAAAGCATAATTTACAAGACCCTCTGTATCTCCTGTAATTATATTAAAACGTGTCAAATCCTCTTTTGTTATGGCAAAATAGGCCGTATTATACTCGTGCAAAACTACCAAACGGTTAAGTAGGCAAAAACCAAGAAATTTTAATTTATTCTCAGAAGCACTATTATAGATATGTTCATGTATTTCTGCGTTTTTGGCACCCAGGGTAATGAGGTCTGCCACTACTAAATGTACTTCGGCGGTTGTTGACTGGAATCTGAAGGAGCCGGTATCCGTCATGATCCCTGTGTATATACAGGTGGCAATTGCTGGTGTAATACCCGCCCTATCATCTATCAAGTTGACGATGAAATCATAAACCAAAAGCGCTGTAGCCGCCGCGTTGGTATTCCAATGTCTGAAATCATCGAAATTTTCGGGTTCCAGGTGATGGTCGATCATAATTTTCAGGCCTGTTGTCTGCGCGAGCACACCTTGCATCTCGTTGGTACGGGCAAGACCGTTGAAGTCCAGACAAAAAATAAGATCTGCCACAGCTATAAGGTTATCCGAACGTTCTTTGTTCTCGGTGTAAATGATCGCTTCTTCCTGGAGGGGCATCCAGCTTAAGAAAGCGGGATAGTCTGAAGGAACGATAAGTGATACCTCATGCCCTTTGGCCCGTAACCAAAGGAGCATAGCTAAAGAAGATCCCAACGCATCACCATCGGGCTTATAGTGCGTGGTAATTACTATTTTTTTGGGCTCGGCTAATATTATTTGTTTCAGCGTGGTTATCGTTAACATGCAGCGTTTTAAAGAATGCAAAGCTATTAAAATTTTTCCTACATATTCAAAAGAAAACAGGATTGCTTTTCATTGGTATATAGATTATTACAAATTGAAAGGATTAAATGGCTATAAAACTGTATTTTTGCACTTAAATATATTATAATTAGATGGCTACTAACAGAACATTTACAATGATTAAACCTGATGCGGTTGCTAATGGACACATCGGGGCTATTTTAAACGACATTATTGCTGCGGGATTCAAAGTTGTAGCGATGAAGTATACGCATTTAACGGAGAAAAATGCTGGCGCTTTTTATGAGGTGCATAAAGAACGGCCTTTTTATGGCGATTTGGTACAGTTTATGACCTCTGGGCCTATCGTTGCAGCTATTTTGGAAAAAGACAACGCTGTGGAAGAGTTCCGTAAGCTTATTGGCGCTACCGATCCTACAAAAGCCGAAGAAGGAACAATTCGTAATAAATATGCTACATCAATTGAGGCGAATGCAGTTCATGGATCGGATTCCGATGAAAATGCTGCAATTGAAGGTAATTTCTTTTTTTCCGCACTGGAAAGACATTAGTCATCATAAAAGAAGCGAGGGATAAGGTCGTGGGCTCATTTAGTAGGCTCCTATACCCTTTATCCCACCTTTTTCAGGTTGTTTAGGCGAGTTGCGCTCGGTATTGTCTAATGGTTTCTTCCAAGCCCAAATATAGTGCATCCGATATTAGTGCATGGCCTATGCTTACTTCTAGTAAATTCGGTATCTGCTGATAGAAATAATGTAGGTTGTGAAGATCTAAATCATGGCCGGCGTTTAATCCTAATCCGAGCTCGTTTGCGCGGATTGCAGCAATTATATAGGGCTTAATGGCTATTTCTGGATTTTTTTTATGTTGGTTAGCATAGACCTCTGTATATAACTCTATCCGATCGGTTCCTGTCGTAGCTGCTGCTTCTACCATTTTTAGGTCGGGATCTACAAAGATGGAGACCCGTATACCTGCTTCTTTGAACATGGCCACTATCTCTTGTAAATATGATTGATGTTTGATGGTATCCCAACCGTGATTAGATGTAATCTGGCCAAGCTCGTCGGGAACCAAGGTCACTTGTGCTGGCTTATTGGCCAGAACAAGGTCAACAAATTTTTGCTCCTTACAATTCCCTTCAATATTGAATTCTGTGCCGATGGCCGCTTTTAAGTCATATACATCTTGGTAACGAATATGCCGCTCATCTGGCCTCGGGTGCACGGTGATGCCCTGTGCACCGAACTTCTCGCAATCTAGCGCTACCTGTAACAAGTTGGGCTTGTTTCCTCCTCTACTATTCCTTAAAGTGGCTACTTTATTGATGTTTACAGATAGCTTTGTCATTGTTTCACGTGTTTTTGAGCAAACTTAGACAATTTGTATCTGATATGCAACCCAATAAATAGCATACAAAACGATCCTCGGATTGATCCGCTATTTATAGGAAATAATGATGCAATACCGATAATTTGCGTTTAATTCTTCCGTTATTATATATACATTATTAAGTAATGAGGATTGGATTTGACACTGTTCTTTTTTGTAATAAAAATGTCAGAATAATGTCCTTATTTAGAATGATTAAAAATAATGTTATCTTTGCGTCATCTAGAGTGACTAATTTTAGAATGGTTTGTTTTTAAAGTCCTGTTTACCCACGCTATATAGACGGTGCGTGGGTAAATCAGGCGCAATCTGGAAAAAAGAGGATAGCATGTGTAATACCCGGGTTCTTTGTCAACATACACGGACAACCGTTAGTCAATGCAGTGATTGTGGAATGTTTTTTATTTGGCATAACAATATGCTACTCAGTTTTCTCGATAAAGAATATCATCTCTTTCTTTCTTATATTAAGCGTTATGTGTTTAGCGAACGTTCAGTTATTTTTCCGGATGGAGAAGACCGAATAATTATCCATTCTTCTGCAAAAGAGTTGAGCTTAGCTTTTGAAGAAGATGAGTGGGAAGAATTTAAAGAAGCGCTTACGGAGGCTGCTTATTTAGGTAATGTATATGATATTTTAAAGGGAAAGAACTAATTAGGAAACAAAACAAGCTTCCGACACTACATCGAAAGCTTGTTTGTTAGAAAATTATACGATTAATAACGATAGTGCTCAGGCTTGAAAGGCCCTTCAACGCTTACACCGATATATTCGGCTTGATCCGCTGTCAACACATCCAATTCAACGCCAATTTTCGCTAAATGTAGACGGGCAACTTTTTCATCCAAGTGCTTGGGTAAGGTATACACCTTATTCTCATACTGATTAGTGTTGGTCCACAATTCAAGCTGCGCTAATGTTTGGTTGGTGAATGAATTGCTCATTACAAATGATGGATGGCCTGTAGCACATCCTAGGTTTACCAACCTTCCTTCTGCTAACAGGATAATATCTTTTCCTTCAATCGTATATTTATCCACCTGTGGTTTGATTTCCACTTTGGTATGTCCGTAATTGTTATTGAGCCAGGCCACATCTATTTCATTGTCGAAATGGCCAATGTTGCAAACTACGGTTTTATCCTTCATTGTTTTGAAGTGTTCAGGACGCACAATATCTTTGTTTCCAGTAGTTGTTACTACGATATCTGCCTCTTTAACAGCGGTTGCAAATTTTTTCACCTCATAACCTTCCATGGCGGCCTGTAATGCACAGATTGGATCTATCTCTGATACAATTACACGAACACCTGCACTGCTTAATGATTCCGCAGAGCCCTTACCCACGTCGCCGTATCCAGCAACAACCGCTACTTTTCCAGCCAGCATTAAATCTGTAGCACGACGAATGGCGTCAACCAATGATTCACGACAACCGTACTTGTTGTCAAATTTGGACTTTGTTACCGAATCATTTACGTTGATTGCAGGTAAATGTAAGGTCCCTTTCTTCATACGTTCGTACAAACGGTGTACTCCAGTAGTAGTTTCTTCAGATAAACCTCTAATCCCTTCAATAAGTTCCGGATATTTATCGAACACCATATTAGTAAGGTCTCCCCCGTCGTCCAAAATCATATTTAGGGGCTTTCTGTCTTCTCCAAAAAATAGGGTTTGCTCAATACACCAGTCAAATTCTTCTGCTGTTAAGCCCTTCCATGCATAAACAGATATACCTGCCGCAGCAATGGCAGCGGCAGCGTGATCTTGTGTGGAAAATATGTTGCAGGAAGACCAGCTTACTTCTGCTCCTAGCGCAACCAAGGTTTCGATTAGTACCGCGGTCTGGATGGTCATGTGTAAACATCCGGCAATGCGTGCACCTGCTAAGGGTTTTGAAGTGCCATATTCTTCCCTAAGTGCCATAAGACCAGGCATCTCGGCTTCTGCTAATTCAATTTCTTTACGGCCCCAATCGGCAAGGCTAATGTCCTTTACTTTATAAGGCACATATTTCGTCTCTACTGATGACATAGTTTATTAATTTAATATTAAGTGTTTGCCTATTTCAAATCATACCACTTTTAGTTTTGGTATGAGATGTTTGCAAAGTTACTAACTATTTGGGAGGAATGTGTTTACAAGAGGTAATTTAATGGCAGTAATGAAAAAATGTTAAATTTATTTTGATAGTACGAAAGCTTTCGTATATTTGAATACGAAGAGCTTCGTATTAGAAAATGGATGAGAGATAAATGTTTATCAGGCCAGGAAAGACAGAAGTATAAGTAGGATTACGATCAGATTTTAGAAACCTAATAGCATGGCAGTAATAAAACCAACAGAGAGTGAATTAGAGATCCTTAAAATATTATGGGAGCAAGGTGATAGTACCGTGCGGCAGGTGCACAATCTATTTTCAGCGAATAAGGATGTGGGGTATACTACAACCTTGAAGCTAATGCAGATTATGCACGCTAAGGGTTTATTAACACGTGATGAAACTAACAGAACGCACATTTACAGAGCGTTGGTTAGTCGCGATAAGGCAGAGCAGCAAATGTTGGGAAAAATGATCCATGATTTGTTCGAAGGTTCGGCAGCGCGCCTGGTCATGCAGGCATTGGGGAACCACAGCGCAAGTGACCTAGAAATTGAAAAAATAAAACAGTTATTAAACGAATTGGAAAATAAAAAATGATTTTTATGAATTTTGAACCACTTGTTTACGCATTGGGTTGGAGCTTGCTCCATTCCTTATGGCAGGGCGCTTTACTTTGCGGAATCGCCTATGTGTTGGTATCGGTATTCTATTTATCATCCAAGGAAAAGGCAAACTTATTGTTTACTTTGTTATGTTTGCTATTAGTGGGGTTTGTAGGAACTTTTTTGATGTACTTGCCCAATGAAAGGCCTATAGGTAAAGCAGAGGGAGCCATTATGCTATCTAATTACGATTATTCAGCAGTATTTACCGAAAAAAAGCATTGGCGATTGGAAGCTTTCTTTCCTCATGCTGCCGGTATTTACATCGTTGGTGTGATGTTTCAGTTGTTTGCACTATGTATTGGATATTTGCGAATCTCGCGGTTGAAAAATGGGGAGAGATATCCTGTTTCTATAGCATGGCAGGATATATTTTCGATTTTATGCCAAAAACTCCAAATCAAACGAAATATAGGATTCTACTTGTCGGATAAAGTACAGATTCCTACGGTAATCGGTTACTTTAAACCCGTGATACTTTTTCCGTTAGCAGCAGTAACAGCTTTGGACTTAAAGCAAGTGGAGAGTATCCTGATTCATGAAATTTCCCATATCCGTAGGAATGATTATATCCTAAATTTAGTTAAATGCCTGATAGAAGCTGTTCTCTTTTTCAATCCCTTTGTATGGATGCTTGGACGTCTGCTTGAAAAGGAGCGAGAGCATAGCTGTGACGATCAGGTACTGCAAATAACTGGAAATGCATTAACTTATGCGCAGGCATTGCTGGTATTGGAAAACATACGCTCCAGAAAACTTCCTGTTTTTGCCTTGGGAGCATTTAATAAAAAAGAATATTTACTTGAACGAATTAAAAGGATGACCATGATGAAAACGAATAATAATTTTCATATACGGCATAAACTTGCCGCGATGACATTTCTGCTTGCAGGAATTATAGGCCTGGCGTGGACAGGGCCGGTTAGTGACCCTGTAAAAGACACTGTTTTAAAAGTAGTAAAGGAACCTCGCCCACCTGTACCACCGGCACCTTCTGTAGCACCACCAACACCAGATACAGTTGCAAAAAAAAGTGATCCAAACAAAGCTGAAACCTTATTTACTTCCCCTGAGTGGAAGAAGCTGCAGTCAGAACTGTCTGCCAACGGGAAGGCCATAGGAGAAGAAGTTGCAGCAGTTATGCACGAACAATTTAATTCGGCGGAATGGAAAACCTTTATGAAGGAGGTTGGAGAGCATAGTCAAGCCATTGTCAAAGAAACCACTTTCGAGCTTTTTGACTCTCCGGAATGGAAAGAAACGATGCGTGAGGTACAGGAACATGCTCAGCAAATGGGTTTGTCTGCTTTGAACTATGATACAACCTATTTTGATTCCCCGGAGTGGAAGTTAAAAGAAAAGGAAATGGAGGAGCGAACTAAAAAGCTGGAAAACATGTCTAAACAGCTGGTAGAAAAGGTCAATTCCGATGAGATGAAGGCCAAGCGTGAAGCGCTGGAACGTAAAGCAGAAGAGCTTGCGCAAAATGCGGAGGCCCTTCAGCAAAAATTTGAAAGTCCGGAATTTAAAGCCAAGCAGGAAGCTTTACAACAAAAGGCAGAAGAGTTAACCAAAAAGGCGGAAATTCTTCAACATAAGGCAGAACGTATGCAAAAGGAGAAACAGTTAAAAGAATAGACAAAGAACAAGACCTAAGAATAGTTATCCTAATAAGTGCCTGGAAGGAGTCGGTGTTAATCTGACATTATGTTGAAATAGCTGTATTGTCTATACCGTTGGTATCTACTATCTTTGTATTCATTTAAGAAACGAAAATTAAACATTTATGTATCCAGAATATTTAGTAGAACCTATGCGTAAGGAATTGACTGCGGTAGGTTTTGAAGAACTGAAAACACCGGAAGAGGTGGATACGGCCATCAATTCTGAAGGAACCGTATTTGTGGTGGTTAACTCGGTATGTGGTTGCGCGGCGGCAAATGCACGTCCTGCTGCCCGTGTAGCTGTTCAAAACGAAAAACACCCGTCGAAAATAGTAACGGTATTTGCGGGTATGGAGAAAGACGCAGTAGATAAAGCACGTGGCTACATGTTGCCGTACCCTCCTTCTTCTCCGGCCATGGCTTTGTTTAAAGATGGAAAATTAGTGCATATGATCGAAAGGCACAATATTGAAGGAAGACCGGCGCAGATGATTGCCGATAACCTCATTGCTGCTTTTGACGAATATTGCTAGTGATTTAGACAATCATATCTTATTTTAAGGGCCTCCCGACAAAATCGGTGAGGCTTTTTAATGTGATAATATCACGTGAGGCGCCCTGACTTATAGATCCAGTTGCATGCGGATGGCTTCTTGATACCCTCGGCTGGATTTGAGTCGGCTTGCTTCAGGGTTTGCCATGACGAAGGTAAAAGAGCCGTTAAAACCTTTTCTTATTTCTTTAATGTAGTGACGGTTAATGATACTGCCTCTATGGATCCTCAAAAAATCATTAGGAAGCTTTTCTTCCAGCCGTTGAAGGGTATAGTCAGTCAAGTGTTTATTCCCTTTTGTGTCGTATAAGAAAACATATTTTTCTTCGGCTACTATAAAAACAATATCTGCGGTTTTTATAAAGATTATCCGATCGCCAACTTTAATACTGATGCTGCTGATTTCTTTCTTAGGTTTTATTAATGCCCCTTCGAGAAAACGTTGGATAATATCAAATGACGCATGCAGGTCTTGCTCTACACGAACGATGGTTTTACATAAGCGGTCTTTTTCGACCGGCTTCATGAGATAGTCTAACGCATTTTCTTCAAAAGCCTTTATGGCAAACTGATCATAAGCCGTGATAAAAACAACCGCAGGCTTCGTTTTCAATTGCCGAAGCATTTCAAAGCCGTTCATAGCAGGCATTTCAATATCTAAAAAGATAAGATCGGGGTGTAAACGTTCCATCAGTGCTAACGCATCTTTGCCATTAGAGGCCTCTGCTATGAGCGCAATTTTATCGCTGAAATCTTCTAATAAAGTCCGTAAACGCTTCCGGGCCAAAGGCTCGTCGTCAATTATGATGGTTTTTATCATTGCTTTATCGGAATTAGTATGCATATTTCTTTGGTAGGATGATTAACCAGCTGTATGGATGCTTCATCTCCATACAAGAGCGTTAACTTATCATAGGTGCTCTGCAAGCCATATCCTATATGGAGTTCCTCTGGAAAAGGTATGCCATTGTCTTCCAGTGCTATTTTTAAGCCTTTCTGATGTTCCAAAATTTTCAACGTTAACAAACCTCCGGTTACGCAATCTTTCAACCCATGTTTGATGGCATTTTCTACCATTGGTTGGAGTAGAAAACGTGGAACCTTATAATGCAGTACAGCGTCTTGTACTTCAAATGTAAACTTAATACGATTACCAAAACGAATTTTTTCGATCTGTAGATAATTGTCAACGATATCCAGCTCCTCACGTAAGGGAATTAGGTTTTCTTGGTTGCTGTTGATGCTATAACGAAATAACTTAGAAAGCTTAATGGTCATGGTTTCAGCCTGATCGGGATCTTCCTTAATCAATGTCGCAATGGAGTTGAGTGCATTGTATAGAAAATGAGGATTTATTTTGGCTTGCAAGGCATCCAATTCTACCTGAGTCTTCAGCTGCTTTAGCTTTAAGAGATCAAGCTCTTTTTCTTGAAGCATGGCCTTTTCTTGGGCTTTCCTATAATGGTATAGGTAGATCAGGCAACACAGTACAAGCACAATGATAGTATTATATAGGTATTCATTCCAATGAGGAAAACCGATGGGAAAATCATAGAGTAGATATAACAGAAGATGTGCTAATTCCAAACCAACAATCATACCCATACTGCATAGCAGAAAATATAAAGCAAAAGAAAGCCAGGGTCTATTTTGCCAATCGAGCATATACCGCTCCCCGATAAGATAACTATTGGTTATAGACAAGCAGATAGCACTACTAAACACAGCTCCTATGAATAAACTCCTTAGCTGCCATTCGCTAATTATAATGGATCGCACGATGAATATAATGCAAGCAAGAAAAAGACCCGTAAAAAAAAGTAATACGTTCAGTTTTAGCCACCGATTGGATGTTAGTGTCAGATTAGCCATGATGTATAAAGTTGAAGTTACACAATTTGTTTCTATCTTCTGCTTGCGAAAATGAGATCATTTACTTACAAGATAAAGCTATTTCAGATGAAAGGGAAGATATAATGGCCGAATGGTAGTAATAGGCGGATATTTAGACATCCTCATTTAATAAGTGCTCCAACTCCTCGTGGGTGATGTTCATATTTACATTACCCTGCTTGGCATAAGAAATTTCTCCGGTTTCTTCAGAAACGATAACTGCTACGGCATCACTCATTTCCGTAACACCTATGCCAGCTCGGTGGCGTAAACCAAAATGTAGGGGGAGGTCTTCACTATCTGATAGGGGAAGGATGCAGCTCGCAGTTTTTATACGGAAGTCTACAATAACCAGGGCCCCATCGTGTAAGGGACTGTGTTTTTGAAAAATGCTTTCCAGTAAACGTTTGGATATTTCTGCATCAATGAATTCTCCACTATTTTGATAGTATTCTTCATCAAAGAATTTGGAAAAAACGATAAGGGCCCCGGTATGTGATTTAGACATACTTCGGCAGGCATCGATGATGGGTTTCAGACGGGAGGTGTTATCTTTTTCAACTTCTCTTTTTCCTAAGAATAGTGTCCAAAGCCTTCTGTTCCTTCGGAAGGATATATTCTTACCTATATGAATGAGAAAGCGCCTGATCTCTTGTTGGAACACGACGATTAACGCGATGGACCCTACGCTAATAAAACCACCAAAAATTTCTGTTAGCAAGCGCATTTGCGACTGCTTAACTACGAGGTAGGCTAAATAAATAATAAATAACCCGATGAGGATGTTTACAGCGATCGTACCACGAATGAGGTTATATATATAATAGATGATAATAGCCACCAAAAAGATGTCTATAAAATCTAACAACCTAACATTGAAAAAGCTAAAATCAAAATCGCCCATAACTGTTGCAAGTTAATTATTTTTTGCAAGGGGTTAAAGAACCAAAACGATTTTAACGATTATTAACGCTCGCCATTATAATAATTGGCAATTCGCTGACGCAGTTGCCATTCGTATTGTGCCACCACCAGACCTATATTGGCTTGATCGTACTTGTTTTTTTGCTGGAGAAACTCCACAGAATTGATAGCTCCTGCTTCAAAACGTACTTGGGTTACACGAAACAACTCGTTATAGGCATCTACCTGTGCTTTTGTCTTTAGGTACTTTTCTTTCGCCGTGCGTAAATCGATTAACACTTGGGAGGTTTGCTGCTGAAGATTGTTCTGCGCGTTTTCCAGATCAATTGTAGACGTTCTAACGGCTATTTTCGCACGGGACACATCCTGTTTACGCGCAAAGCCATTTAAAATGGGAATGCTTAAGGTAAGGCCAACACCTCTACCGAGGTTATCTTGTATTTGCGTGAAGTAAGGGTCATGGTTGTTCCCGTTAGTAGTTTCGCTGTAATATCTACTGGCTAAATTGGCGCCTAGCGACAAAGTCGGAAAATATCGTGAACGAGATGCCCTAAGGCCATAGTCGGCACTTCGCTTGGAGAATTCCATCGCCTTTAGTATGCCGAGACTTTCGGCTGCCCGTTGATATAGTGTTTGTTCATCCAGCGAATCTGCATCGGTGCCGGGGATTTGCTTTATAGGCTCAAACGTTAATTGATCGGAATAGGGAATATTTAACAGTGCGGTCAAGGCAATGATATTTGTCCTTAACGTGTTTTCTGCCGTTAATACCGCAACTTCCTCGCCTGAAAGTTGTCCTTTAATATCGTAATAATCGCCGGGGGAGGTAGCACCGTCTTTCATCAAAATAGATAGACGTTCAACTTGCCTTGCCGTAACTTCGCGTTGCTGCTTACTCTGTTCCAGTACATCCTGAGCGGTAATAACCTGTAGATAAGCTAATATAACGTCCATAGTTAAATCATCTTTCACGCGTTGTTCTTCAGCTTGGAAAGCTTTGTGGCGAAAGGCTTGTTGGCGGATAGTGCGCAATTGATTCAATCCATTGAAGAGTACAACCGATGTGTTAAGGCTTTGTTGCCCAGCCGTAAAGCTGCTCACAATGTTCTCATTGGTAACAGGGTTCGTGTTTCTACCCGTATTAATTTCGTGACTTAATTGTCCATTTAAAGTAGGAAGTAAACGTGCTTTGGCCTCTTTTAAGTCGACATGGGCAAGCTCGCTGTTTGCAGAACTTATTTGCGCATTGGCATTGTTTTTCAGCGCCAGTTCGATACAGTCTTCCAAGTTAAAATGATGCTGCAGGGTGTCCTGACCAAAGGCTAGCAAGGGGAAAATATAGATGAAAATTAGGATGATATGCTTCCGTGCGTTCATGTAGAAATTGTTATGCCATAACAATACACAGTGCAAGCCAAACTCTTATGTAGTTTATTTACAGGAGGTTATTTAGGGTGTAATATGCTGTTCCGTTCGGAATCGTGCATGTGGTGTTCGGAATCGGACAGTTGGCCGTTATACACGAATCATTTCCGCTTGTTCCATATCAATTTCTTTCTCCCATTTAGAAATCAGCACGGTTGCTGCTGTATTACCTATGATATTGGTTAGAGCTCGGGCTTCGCTCATAAAACGGTCAATACCAAAGACCAAGGCAACAGACTCTACAGGAACGTGACCCACTAGCGGCAAAGTGGCCGCAAGGATGATGAATCCACTGCCCGTTACGCCAGCGGCTCCTTTGGAAGTGAGCAAGAGCACTAGCAGAAGGGTGAGCTGTTGGCCGAAATCCATATGCATGTTCAGTGCCTGTGCGATGAAAACAGCAGCCATCGTTAGGTAAATGGAGGTCCCGTCGAGATTAAAGGAGTAACCTGTGGGAATTACCAAACCTACAACTGGTTTGGAGCAGCCCACTTTTTCCAGCTTTTGCATAATGCCCGGTAACGCCGATTCAGATGAAGAAGTTCCCAATACGATAAGCAGTTCTTCCTTGATATATTTTAGAAGCTTCCAAACACTGAAGCCGTTCAGGTATAATACGAGTCCTACAATTAAGAATATAAAAATCAAACAAGTTAGGTAAAAGCAGATCATCAATAAACCAAGTTTAGATAGTGAACCTAGCCCGTATTTGCCAATAGTAAAACCCATCGCTCCCAGAGCACCTAATGGCGCTGCCCGCATGATAATCTTGATCACAGCAAAAAGGCCGTCGAGAAAGGATTGCATCACTTTGATTAAAGGCTGTGCTGCGTTGCCAATCTTGGATAAACCAAAGCCGAGCAGAAGGGCAAAAAAAAGTACCTGCAATAAATCGCCCTGAGCAAGAGCTCCGATCACATTATCGGGGATAATATGTAGTAAGAAATCTACTAAACTCTCCTGTTCTTTACTTTGCTCAATGAAGCTATTAACGCTCGAGCTATCGAGGGTCTTCGGATCGACGTCCATGCCGGTTCCAGGTTGCACTACGTTTACGATGAGCAGCCCGAGCAACAGCGCGATAGTGGTCATGATCTCAAAGTAAATGATGGCTTTCAATCCGACGGACCCGACTTTCTTAACATTTTGCATTCCCGCAATGCCCAATACCACGGTACAGAAAATCAGTGGAGCTATGATCATCTTTACCAGCTTGATAAAACCATCGCCCAGTGGTTTTAATTGCTGACCAAAAGCAGGGAAAAAATGACCTATAAAAATTCCTAATAGGATGGCAATAACTACCTGAAAGTATAAACTTCTGATCAGTTTACTCATATTGCTGGGTTAAAAATTCTAAGTTAGAAAAATATCCGGAATAGAAGTGGTTGTGTATTGTCTTGTAGACAAACATTTGCATCGATGGCTTTGTTGTTTGGTAAATAAAAGAATAGTAATGACTCTTTTAAGAAAAACCTCTTTCGCATACCGTCGTCTTTTTTTTATTGTATCAATGGTTATGGTTTTGTTATGGCCGGTGCCTTACCGGGCGCATGCGCAGGAACTAAAAACTGGGTTTGATAAGCAGGAGTATCTGGATATGCTGCGGATCGTTTCCAGTCTGGCAGATACGCTGAAACCCGGGCCAGATTATTTAGAGTCACCTGCGGGCTATTTAAGGGTTTACCGTTCTCCGGAATTGGGTCTGCGAAATAGATGGGACCTGTGGTTGCGCGAGGACACAAGTGCAATGGTTATTTCCATTCGTGGAACAGTCAATGATGGGGCAAGCTGGTTGGAAAATTTCTATAGTGTAATGTTGCCCGCTCAGGGAAGTATTCGGTTGAACGACTCAACCCTGTTTGACTATCACTTTGCAGATAATCAGCGGGCTACCGTACATGCCGGCTGGACCATTGGGATCGCTAGTATGGCTCCCGGTATAATCGAAAAGATAGAAGAGCAATACGAAAATAATGTTCGGAATATCTATGTGGTGGGGCATAGTCAGGGAGGAGCTCTGGCTTTTCTGCTAAATTCGCTGTTGCGGTACAAAATTAAACATGGAGAACTGCCTTCGGATCTTAAGATAAAAACCTATTGCAGTGCGGCGCCAAAACCTGGAAATCTGTATTATGCCTACGATTTCGATTTTATTAACCGAGGGGGCTGGGCCTTTACCGTGGTGAATGCGAGCGACTGGGTGCCTGAGACACCTTTTTCACTGCAAGCTTTGGATGATTTCAATCATTTGAACCCTTTTACTGATGCATACGCGGCAATTAACAAGCAAAAGTCGTTTTTGGTAAGGCTATACCTTAAACACGCTTACAAAAAACTGGATAGATCATCTAAGAAATCGCGCAAAAATTTTAAAAAATATCTTGGTAAAGACTTGTATAAACAGATCCATAAATTATTACCGGAAATGGAAGAACCAACTTATGCTGAAAGCATGAACTATATGCGTGCAGGAACACCTATTGTCCTTCAACCCGACGAAGAGTATTATAAATTGTATCCAGATACAGGGCATAATGTTTTTGTACACCATGCCCTTAAACCTTATGCTTATTTAGTAGAAAAGCAGTATTAAAACTAGATTACTACCTGTCCATCCAAAAGCTCAATAATGCGACTACCATATTCGGCATTTTTTTCGGAATGGGTAACCTGTATAATGGTAACACCATCTTCTTCATTCAACTGCTTGAAGAGGTTCATGATTTCTTCTCCTTGCTTGGAGTTAAGGTTGCCCGTGGGCTCGTCTGCCAGCAGGAGTTTTGGTTTAGTCGCCAGTGCTCGGGCGATCCCAACCAGTTGTTGCTGACCGCCGGAAAGCTGTGCTGGGAAAAGGTCCTTTTTACCCACAATGCCAAAGCGGTCGATCAGATCGGCTACGATCGCTTTTCGCTCACTTCCTTTTAAATTCTTATAAATCAAGGGGGTTTCGATATTTTCATAAACGGTAAGCTCATCGATCAGGTGGTAGGCCTGAAAAACAAAACCAATATGCTCTTTATAGAGGGTAGAGCGTTGCTTTTCCTTAAGGTGGAGCACTTCTTCTCCTTGGAAGAGATAACTTCCTTCATTGGGCTCATCCAGTAGACCTAGGATATGCAATAAGGTCGATTTTCCCGAACCTGAGGGACCCATAATGGAAACAAATTCTCCTTCATTAATAGTGAGATTGATATCTTTTAGTACAAAAGCTCTGGCACCTCCTACATTATACCATTTGAAAATATTGTTCAGCTGAATCATGTTTTTCTTTTGTGTTTTTTGTTTTACGAGTATAGTGTTTTTTTGTGGTTATTTTAGTATCAAAGTCGCATGCTGCGGGCCTTCAATGAAGTGTCCACGTCATATCATTCATTCCTCAATGTGTCTACGGGATTTACAATTGCTGCCTTAAAAGCTTGATAGCTTACGGTGATAAAAACTAATAGTAAAGTTAACGCGGCGCCGACTGCAAAAATCCACCAGGACAGTTCAATGCGATAAGCAAAGGTATCCAACCATTGGCTCGCTCCCCACCATGCTATTGGAGTTGCAATCAAGATAGCGATCGTCACCAATCTTATAAAAGGTTTGTTCAATAACAGCAAAATTTGGTGCGCATTTGCCCCGAGCACCTTGCGAATACCTACTTCTTTTTCACGAACGGTAATAGCATAGGCTGACATACTAAATAAGCCTATTAGCGCTACCAGCATGATTAAGATCGTAAAAGACATAAACGCTCGTTGTAATTGTTCCTGTTGAGCATATAAAGCGGCGTAGCGCTGATCAACAAAATCGTAATTAAAGAATTTGCCATCTAACGTATTGATGCTTGACCATTGTTTTTCCAAAGCGTTTAGGGCTGTACGGACCTTGTTGCCTTCCAGTTTCGCTAAAATTTCAGTTTTGAATGGGTGATTAGGATAGCTGCATTTCGTTTGAAGCGTATAGGCCGTAGGTTTGACTAATTGTTCAAAACCCAGCATTTTACTATCCTTCACTATTCCCACTATCTTGTAGCTCTGATCACATATGCGCATCGTCTCGCCCAATGGTTGTGCAACGCCCAAGCTTTTTGCGGCGCGTTCGTTAAGCACAATGGCGTGCGCGGTATCCGATTGGAATTGTGTTGAAAAGACTCTGCCTTCCACTACATCCATACCTAAAGTTTCGAAATATTCAAAATCTACCCCCAAATGGTTCAGTGCGTAAGATTTATCCTTAAAAGAAAATTCTTCGTCATTTGGTGCGATGCCACCCGGGATATTCGTGGTGATAGTTACGGATTGTACACCCGGGATAGCTTTCATTCGCTCCCGAACATTGGAGAATTGAGAAGACTCACTGAAGATCGCCAGATTCTTAATGTGAACAACGTGACTAGCATCAAATCCGCGATCACTTTCTTTCATAAATTGCGTTTGGCGGTTAATGATCAGCATGGTGCTGATAAAGACAAATGCAACAATAAATTGAAAGCCTAAAAGCACATTTCGTGAGGTCAGCGATTGCTGACCCTTATGTAAACTCCCTTTAATGATGAAGATAGGGCGGTAGCCTGATAATATAATAGCTGGATATAAGCCGGAGATGATTGTCGTTAGCAGTATTGCGCCACCGAGCTGATACCATACCGTGTGGTTGAAATCGAAAGATGACAAGTCATAGTGGAAAAAACGCGTCATCGTATTCCAGCTGAGTACGGTGAGGAAGCAAGCGATGCAAGCTGCTATTAAACATTGCACAAAAACTTCTATAAGGAATTGATAAGTAAGGCTTTTTCTACTGATACCGAATACCTTCTTGATGCCAATTTCCTTGGAGCGCCTTTGGGCCTGAACAAGCATAAGATTAGCGAAATTGATACAGGCCAATAATAAAATGACAGACGATAGTATCCCTAAGGCGAGGGTTATTTTATACCCAGTATCCGAGCCATTTTTAGGCTTTAAGTGTAGGTTTTTAAGTGGATCGAGGTAAATGGTGGATACCGCGCGAGAAGAATTAATGGTCTCTTGTTCGTTGGCAATGTTTTGTTGATAAAGCGCATTTATCTTCGTGCGTAAGGCGTCTATGTCGGTACCCTGCTTAACTACGATATAGGTTTGAAAAGCATTCATGCCCCCGTCGCGGTGTGCTTCACCAAGGTCATCTACAAAACCAATATAATCGTATTCAAGGTTAGACAGCGGTCTTTCCTTACTGATGCCAAAAACGTTTTCATAGATGCCGCTTTCCTCATTCATCAAAGCTAGTGGTTTCGCTGCAGAAAAAGCCGCTTGTTTTTCTTGAGGGAAAAGCTTTTTTCCGGCTTGGGGAGAAAGGATGCCCAGTTTTTTTTCTGTTGACTTACTAATAGATAAACCATCTACGCTTATTGCGAACATTTTCGCAATACTGCGGTCGGCTCCCAGCCAATTTTTAATATAGAATACGTCGTTATTGGAAATAAAAGGGACTTCAAATGGTGCCCTCCCAATGCGTCCCATCTCTTCTACCTCGGGTATTGTCGATTTTATGGCCGATCCAAGAGCAGCCGGTGTAAGATCGGTCGCTTTTCCCTGTTCCTCCAAGCCTACCAAGTAAATGTTTTCATAATTCTCATTCCAGGCATCATAGCTGTTTTCTCTGTTGATATATGCATAGGCTAATATAAACCCCGCAAAACCGATGGCCAAACCAAGAATGTTCAGCGAAGTGAACAGCTTGGTTTTCCAAGCTGCTCTCCAGGCGATCTTTAGGTTATTGGTGTTCATATTTTATTTTTCACAGGATTAAAACTTCTTGCTAAGTCTTAAAGTCAATTTCCTTCTATTCATCTCTTAAACTATTTACCGGATTCGAACGAGCTGTTTTAAAAGTTTGCAAGCTAACGATACTAACGGCAATAAACGCTAGAAGCAGAATAGGGAGCATAAAAAATAGGGGATTGAGCTTAACTTGCATACTGTAATTTTGTAGCCATCGACTAATGAATAGGTGTACCAACGGGCAAGCGATAACAATAGCTATTGTAAAGGTAACCAGCAGATCTTTCATGAACAAGGATATAATTCCGCTTACCGAAGACCCCAACACTTTTCGGATACCTATTTCTTTTTTACGCTTTTGTACATTTAAAGATACTAAACCTACAATGCCTAAAAACACAATAACGGCAGCTAATATAGTGGCTACATACGCGGCGTTTTTTAACTGTAGCTCCGTTGTGTAAAGATTATTGATATTATCATCCATAAATTGATACTCAAAAGGAGCGTCTGGAAGCAGCTTTTTCCATTCATTTTCTAAATGTGTTAGATTTTGCCCTACATTGCCTGGACTTAAGCGGATACTGAAAAAACGGAAAATATTATCTGCTTTAATGTTCGTCCATATTACTGGACGCAAAGGATCTCGCATGGAGGAAGCATAAAAATCTTTGCTTACCCCAACAATTACAGCGGGGAAATCACTGGGTTTTAGGTATACCCTTTGGTTAAGCGCATCGGTGGGATTTTGGAACCCCAACAGTTTTGAAGCACTTTCATTGATAACGATTTTTGCTAAATCAGGGTTGATCTGTTCATCTAGGAATTTCCCGGCCAGCATTGGAATTTTATAGGTCGTTGCAAATACGGTGTCGGCACGAATGTATTGTGTGGAGATTTCCTGAACGCCAATCCCGGTCTGTTTTGCAATGTTTTGCACGCCCGAAGACATTAAACCTTGCCCTCCGGGTACATCGTAAGATAAACTGCTGTTTTCAATTTGCGGAAGGTTGTTTAATGATTGCTGTATGGATTTCATATGGCTTAAACCAGCTTCCGACCAGTCGCGAGGAACTTTCACAGTAATCAAAGATTCTTTATCATAGCCTAAATTATTACTAAAGAACAAAGAAACCTGCTGGGAAATAATTCCCGCCGCCATGAACACGCCAAGGGCAATAACGAATTGAAAGCCCACTAGTGAACGCAGGAAGGTAGCATTTCCTAAATTATGTGGAATTTTTCCTTTAACGGAGCTTATGGTTTGTAGCCCCGATAGGCGAAGCGCCGGATATAGGCCCGACAAGAGTCCAATCAATAGGCATGCAAGGGCGAGACATAACCATACCGATGAAGGGAAAGCATAAATTTTTGGTAATTCTTGCCCTAAGACATTAGAAAAAATAGGTGATAAAAAAGGGTATAAAAATAAAGCAATGAAAAAAGCGAAGCATACCATCAAAATGGATTCACCTAAAAACTGGATACTGAGTTGCTTCCGGCTACTGCCCATTACTTTTCTGACACCTATCTCTTTCAATCGGGAAGTGGAGCTATTAATGCTCATATTCACAAAATTGATAATGGCCATGAACAATATAAAACTAGCAATAAGGCCTAACGTATACAGCATTTTCTCTATAAGGCCATTGTCTTTTTTGAGGTGGTAGTTCGCTAAAGGGCTTAATATCGGTGTAAGGTTACTCACAATCGTTTCATCAGTGTGTTTCTTTAATAAATCCACTATCGGCTGTGTTAGCATTGCTGCTGTTATATCTGGCTGTAGCTCTAGGTAACCAACGATAAAAGCGTTTTGCCAATTGTCTAAATCCCGGCTAAAAAAGTCAACGGCCTCAGCAGATAAAAATATTTTATGGTTTAACGCTTCATTGAGATTAGCAACAGAATTGGCCGGCATTTTATCTAATACTGCCGTTACCGTAAACGGGTGTTTTTCTCCGTTAAAATTTTTGATGTCTAGCTGCTGGCCTAGTACATCTGTTGTCCCGAAATATTTTAAAGCAATATCATCTGTTATCACTACGGAAAAAGGATCTTTTAAAGCTGTGCCTGCATTTCCGGATAACAAGGGGAGGTTGTACATGCTTAAAAGTGTGCTGTCTCCCAAAGCAGCTCCCTCGCTAAAAATTTGGTCGCCATGTGATAAAATACAAGTAATGCCATCAAAACGATAATAGTTGCGGACTAAATCCGGATATTCTTCTTTGAGTGCTTTTGGTAGTGCGCCAATTGTCGTAATAGGCATGCCCATTTCAGGACTTTTCCAATCGCTTTGTAATACATATTGATTGGAAAGATTTTTTAGTTTTCTATCAAAGGTTGATTCTTGCCAGATATAAGCACCAATGGCCAGAGCAAAGCTTATACCACAGGCAAGGCCCAGCACGTTGATAAACGTATGGAATTTATATTTAAGCAAATTGCGCCAGGCAATTTTGAAATAATTCTTTAACATAGCAAAGTAGCTTTGGATAAAATGGCTAAAAGCAGGGGTACCTCCTGCTCGAAGCCTACAATTATAACCAATCATGCCAAATTAGGCACAAATGACACCAAAAAATGTAAGCTATTGAAAAATAGCTAGTTGATCGGTGCGCTATTATTGTGCATGTTCGATAGTGCACAACAGGTGTTCGGAAACGAACAGTGTTGCGAAGCTTTAGCGAATTTTATTAATATCATGGTGAAGCGTGTTCGGAATTATTTAGTCCTTATCCCATTAAGGCGATATCCGAATTCTATCTGCTTCGAATAGGGGTATCTTATATACACGTATCCCCTTACGGCGGATAATCAAATCTTCATTATTCATCACCTAGACTATCCACAGGTTTTTTCATCGCTGCTTTAACGGCTTGAAAGGTGATGGTCAGTAAAGTCGTGCTCAGCGCCGCAAATCCCGTTAAGGCAAAGACCCACCACTGAAATTCTATACGATAGGTAAAGTCTTCTAACCATTTTTTTATGGCCCACCAAGCGATGGGTGATGCGATAAGTACTGCAATTATCACAAGTTTAATGAAATCTTTTGATAGTAGGGTCAACACTTGGGCGACGGTGGCACCTAACACTTTACGGATACCAATCTCCTTTGCACGTTGAAGGGTAAGTAGCGTTATAAGTCCGTGGACACCTAGACAGCTGATGAATAATGTAAGTAAAGTAAAAATGAACGCCAGGTTACCAACCTTTTCTTCAAAGGAAAATTTATGGTCAAACTCCTCCTGCACAAACCGCACATCGAAGGTTTCATTTGGTAAATGCCGACGGAATACAGTCTTGATTTTTTGCAAGGCGTTCCGAACCGGAACGCCCGGTTTTAAACGGGCAATAAGAAAATTAGCTGCGGGTTGCATGAAGTAAATGGTTTGATTTACAGGTTCGTAAGGCGATTGCATCACCATGTCTTTTACCACGCCAATAATAGTATAGGTTCCGTTATTAAAAGTTTCATCTTTCCATTGTACAGTCTTCCCAATGGGCTCTCTGATTCCCATATATTTAACCGCGCTCTCGTTGATGATAATTCCCAGGGAGTCGCTTAAAAAATCTTTAGAGAAGTCTCTACCCGCCACTATTTGCCAGCCCAATGTTTCGCCATAACCCGGGGATACCGCTAGCAAAGAAAAATCATCTTTGAGGCCTGCATCTTTTCCTTCCCAATGAAAATCGGAGGTATGCGACCAGACGTCTGTTGCCGGGCTTGTGGCCTGGCACGTCGACGTAAGAACACCTGTAGCCAATAGATCATGATGTAAGGCTTCATTTGTTCCGTTAAATTTGTTCAGATGAAAACTGATCAAGTCATTTTGCTGATATCCTACCGGCCGGTTTTTAGCATAGTTGATTTGCTGATAGATAACATAGGTTGCCATCATGAGCACAGCTGTGACCGTAAATTGAAAAACAACTAAACCTTGACGTAATGATAATCCATTTCGTTTGGGAGGCTGCACCTTTCTTAAGGTGTTAATAGGTGAAAATGAAGAAAGGAATACCGCTGGATAGGCCCCTGCCAGTGTAGCTACGAGCATCACCACTGCTATTCCCATCAAATGGAAATTCAAGTTATCCAACGGCAATTTCAATGACTTTTCGGTAAAGGAATTAAAATAAGGTAATGCCAGGAAAATAAATACCCATGCAAGCACATAGGCTAAACAAGTAACCAGAATGGATTCGCAAAAAAATTGGAGCATCAATTGTTTCCGGTTAGAACCGATAGCTTTCCTTACACCTACCTCTTTTGCCCGTTTCTGTGCGCCTGCAGTGCTCAGGTTAATGAAGTTGACAGCGGCTAAGATCAAAACGAAGAGACCAATGATGGCAAAAAGGCGGACAAATTTGAGTAGTCCACTCACGGGCTTGCCGTTTTCCCACATATTGTACAAGTGCCATTGCTCCATAGGATAGAGGCTTAAGATCGGTTTGTAAGCGGAAAGATCTAGATTGTCTTTCAGCACATGCTGTTGGAAATGTTTTATGTTGGCTGATGCGTTTTCCATAGTTGTTGAAGGATTCAAAGCTACAAAAACTTCAAACCAATTGAACTCCCAACTTGTTTCCAATCGTTTGAAATCTTCGTTGGAAGCGGTCAGAAGCCTCCATGGAAGGAGGTATTGGACGTCGTGAAAGCTAGAATTACTGGGAAAGTCTTTATAAATACCACTGACGGATGCCAGCATAGCATCGTCAATTTTGATTACCTTTCCGATGGGGTCTACTTCGCCAAACATTGCCCTTGCCATACTTTCAGAAAGCATAATGTTGTTTGGTCTACGAAGTCCGTCGCGACTGCCGTCCCGCATTTCCAATGGTAAGATCGTTGTTCCATCTGCTTCAATAAATTTACCTGTCGCCCTTAGGATCTGCTCATCAAAACGCAGCACATGCTCACCTGCCACACGAGCTAAGGCAATCGATTGGAATTCATCCTTAAAAGTTGCCCTTAAGCCCTCTGCTAGTGGTGCAGCAACCAAGGTAGATGTCTGAAGTTCATTCTGCTGTTGGGTGTGGAGTACTACCTTTGCGATGTGCTCATAATTGGAATTTTGCTTATCAAAGGAAAGTTCATCCCATACCCAAAGACCGATAAGTAAAGTGGTGGCGATGCCGATAGATAAACCAATGATATTGATAACAGTTTGTGATTGCTGGCTGTGCAGCTTCCGCCAAGCGATCTTGATGTAATTCCTAAACATAGTTGTCTGTTTTTAAAAGGCCGCTCCGGCTATTATGATTCTTTCACTTTCCAAACCCGTCATTCATTTCTTAAACTATCCACAGGGTTTGCCAATGCGGCACTTATCGATCGATAGCCAACGGTAAGAATTGCAATTAAGAGCGTAATCAGGATGGCAGATAAGAAGATATCGGCCCCTATTGGGACACGGTAAGCATAATCCTGCAAAAACATATTCATGGCCCACCAAGCAAGTGGCGCCGCCAGTAAAAAGGCCAGCAAAAGCAGCAAGCTGAACTCCTTACCAAAGATCCATAAAATACGCAATAGGTTTGCACCCAAAACCTTCCGTACGCCGATTTCCTTTGTTTTTTGTAAGGCCATAAAAGAGATGAGTCCATACAGGCCAAAGCAGCCAATTAATATGGCGATAAGCCCAAAACCCTGCACAAGTTTGAGCATCACATTTTCCGTCTCATAAAACGCTGCGATAGAATCATCAAAAAATTGATAAGAATAAACAAAGTCAGGATAAGTTTCTTTCCAGATTTCGGCTATGGCCGCCATTTGTTTTGTAAAGGATTGTCCGCTAAGCTTAACAGAGCAGTTACCATATAAATCGGTAAGAGACATGATGCAGATCGGATCTTTTGCCGTATGTAGCGAATAGTTATAAAAGTCCTTGACAACTCCAACAATTGTCCCCCGAGAGTTCTGACCGTTAACCGCTAATTTTTTTCCCAGGGCTTCGTCAGGCGAAGAGATGTTTAGCTTTTTAAGGAAGGTTTCATTCACCAAAAACTCGTTGACGCTATCAGCGGGGAAGAGGTTTCTTCCTGCAAGGAGCTTAATACCGAAGGTAGCCAGATACTGGTCGTCCGCAAATTTCATGTTGATATTCCATTTTTCTTCCTCCGGGTTATTGTGGTACTTTAAGCTGCCGATGCCATTGGCAGCAGAAGCTGGGGCCTGGAAATTCAATGACGCGCTCTCCACACCAGGGATGGATGCTAATCGTTCACGAAGCACTTTCTTCTTGTTAAGATTAGCACTTTCAGGAAGAGGAAGCGAAACGATTGCTTCCTTATTGAAGCCTAAGTCGGTCTGTTGTGCATAGCGGATCTGGTTGGCAATAACCAAGGTGCCAATAATTAATATTTGTGAGATGGCAAACTGACCTACCACCAATAGGCGACGTAAGGGAAAACCTCCAATGTCTTTTTGTGTAATTTTGCCTTGCAGGGCTTTGATGGGCCGGAAGCCGGCGAGAACAAGTCCGGGATAAAATCCAGACAGCAAAGTGGTCAACAAAAAAAGCAGTGCTAGGAAAAGTAAAGAATGCCAGTGCAGTAATTGCAGTGGGATATTGGCTTGCAAGAGTTGGTTGATGGCCGGGAGGACGAGAAAGGCGAGGGTGATGGCCAACAATGTGGCTATGCCAACAATGATGGCCGTTTCGGAAATAAATTGCCAAAAAAGCTGCTTTGGTTTACTTCCCAACACTTTACGTACGCCAATTTCTTTTGAGCGGGTAATGGCTTGAGCCGTTGCTAAATTGATAAAATTGACACTTGCAGTAGCGAGGAGTAAGAACGCTATTGCAAGTAAGGTGTATAGGTAGCTTTTATTGACAACGCCGTCGTAATCCGGATTAAAATGTACATCAGCAAGTGGCTGCAGATGGAAGTTCCAGACGTCAACATCCTTACCTTCATAATATTTGCTGGAGAGCGACCGCAGTTGTTCTTGGGCAGTTAATTCATTTACACCTTCCTTTAGCGCTAAGTAACACACGCTGCCGGCCGGTAAACCCTTCCAAACGCTCTCCAATGGGCCATTTGCTAACGCATGATAAGAAAGGAAAATCTCCTGTTTGATATCTGTATTCGCTGGGAAATCCTTTAATATGCCTTTAATCGTGTAATCTGCTTGATTGGCCGCTGCACCCACCCGGAGGGTTTTTCCCATGGGATTGGTGCTTCCAAAATATTTTTTAGCAATGCTTTCGGTAATGAGTACTTCATTGGGCTGTTGAAGGACCGCTTTTTGGTCACCTTGCAAAAAGGGGAAATGGAAGATGGAAAAAAAGCCAGGCTCGGTAAAGGCGATGCCAGTCTCTTCGATGAATTTTTCGTCCTCAGAAAGTTCGGGGAAAGAAACAGTTGCCTGCGGTGCGGTAACGAGGCGGGCGCTATGTCCAACAAAACTAAAATCTTCGCGAATAGCTTTTCCCAAAGGACGGGGCACCAAAGCATATCGGCTGGTACTTTCATCCTTTAATTCCGTAACCACGCGGTAGATACGATCTTTACTCAGATGAAAATTGTCGAAGCTAAAATGATAGCGAACTACCGCAAAAATCACCAGTGCACAGGCGATACCCAGCGTGAGACCGAATATGTTGATAAAAGCATAAGTTTTATGGCCATGAATGTTCCGCCAAGCGATCTTAAAATAATTTTTGAGCATATTGTTTGCTTTTTAAGGTGTTTCAGCTATCCCAGCCAGCTGGGATGGTTTTATCATCGTATGTTTCTTTATGGTCCCTACTGGAACTATGGTTATTTATTCATTTCTCAGGAGCATATCTTGAGGCCAGATCGTTTTGGTTGCCACTTCAACTTCTGGCACATCACTCTTAATCTTAATGATGTGAGTTGATAAGCTACTAATAGCTATCCAAGATATTTCCAAAAGTGTATCGGCTTGTAGCTTAGTTGTTTATGAGTATGGGAGGAATTGACAGGTGTTCGATATCGAACAATTGGCGTTCGGAAATGGACAGCGATTTATGATGATGACTAGAAAATTACTTTTACAAAAGTGTAACAAAAATGTATGCAAAATGAGATAGAGCCAACAATCAAACCAGCACAAAAGGTTAATTTGCATGTTAAATATTAAGGTTCATTGTAAAATTAATATGAAAGCAGCGGTATTGGAAAAAACAGGTGTTTCACCAAAATTCAAAATAAAGGAATTTTCGAGGCCTGTAATCAGGAACGGACAACTACTAGTTAAAAATTATGCTTCTTCGGTCAATCCCATAGATGTGCTGGTTCGCCAAGGGAAGGCCCTGTTGGCAGTAGTGGGTGCCTCTAGCCAAATCATAGGATGCGATTTTTGCGGGAAAGTGATTGCTAGTCGGAGTCGGCTTTTTAAGGAAGGGGATGATGTATATGGCATGTTTCCGATTGTGAAAGGAGGCGCTTATGCGGAAGAAATCGTAATTAATGAAGATATGGCAGCATTGAAACCAGATAATCTGAGCTATTTGGAAGCTGGTGTTATTCCACTGGTTGGCCTTACTGCTTATCAAGGACTGTTCAAAGTTGGGCGATTGCAACGGGGCGAGAATATATTAATAACCGGGTGTACAGGTGGTGTGGGATCTGCTGCAGTGCAGTTGGCGAAAACAGTGGATGCGCATATCAGTGGACTTTGTAGGGAAGAACATCGTCCCTACGCCAAAGAGCTTGGTTGTGATGTGGTGATTGATTATCAACAGCAGAAAATTCCGTCGGGAGCACAATTTGATTTGATTTTCGATGCAGCAGGGAAGTATACATATAGCAATCTTCAGCACCATTTGACAGAACATGGTATCTTCGTGACTACTCGAGGGGAAACCAATAATCTAAAAGGTTTTGTTAAAACAACCGTTGATATGGTTTTTGAGAACAGGATGAAATTTGTCATGGTTAAACCGAATGTAGAAGATTTATTAAACCTGAAGCATATCATTGAGGGAGATGCACTTAAAATCAAAATCGCCAAGACTTTTTTATTAGATCAACTAACCGAAGCGCACGAGATGATGGAAAAAGGAGGTTTTGCGGGAAAGATAGGCGTAGAGATTGAGGCTGTCGGATAAGTTTAATCCATGTGAATTCGCTCGTTTGTTTCACCAGAATTAAGGTCAGCACCCCGGAGAGCTTTTTATATTAAGTTCTTCAGGGTGCCTGGTTTACCCAACAAAGGTTACTTCGTCCGTTCGATGCTGTTCTTTTCGTTGTGAAACCAGCAACGATCTCCTGCATCTTGTCTTTGCATATGGCTAAAGGCAAAGCGAGTAAGAAAAATATTGGTTAAGATAAACAGTACAATCGCTAGTATAGCGGCTGTTTTGCTGATGGCACTTAATGCGCGGTTTTTAGCAAAACCACCAAAAATGTAGCCGATGACGAATACCATACAAACAACGAATAGTATTCTAAAAAAAATGATAAATCCCATAACGATTAAAAGTTTACTGGTGAATAAAAAATTATTGACTTAATAAGGCTTGATTTTCCTGTTTTCCCCAATGAGGCTGTATACCTTTTTGGGGACTTTTTTTGAGTAGCGCTAAGCTTTTTATTGCTAACTCTTTAGCTCTGTTCTTATCCCCACCCCAAGTCTTAGGCGTGTGATATTTCAGCCAAGCGGCTACGTAAATGGCCCGTGGATTATCGGGGTTTAAAGCCAGTGCCTGCTGTAAACTTTTATCCGAGAGCGGACCAAATCTAGGCCCATAGGTCATGGGGTTAATGTAAACGTTGATGCGATATACCAAACTTTGCACTACCAAGGCTTCGGCATAGTCTTTTTTGCCGGTTGCCGTATCGATCAACGCAATAGCTTGATCGATACGCTCTTTCCCTCGCGTGCTGTAGGGCTCGATCCGATCGCCTTCATCCTGATAAAGAAAACCTATTTTCACGTAGCATAAGGCAGCATAATATGGGGGCAGCCAGCTATCTTGTTTGTTGGCAAGCTGCTCAAAAGTAGTTGCAAGGCCTTCGTAGTCCGTGACCGACTGTGCCTGATCGAGTTGGGATACGGCTTGTTCTAAGGATGTATCCTCTTGTGCCAGCAATAACCGTGTACTGCACAGATGCACGAATAGTGTCATAATGATGAATGTTTTCATACGATGTTGTTTTATAAATTGTCCAAAAAATTATCGGTACGATTGATACCGAAACTCATAAATACGCCAAGAAATACTGTACGGGGTGCCGGGAGGGTGATAGCTTCTTTATTTTGTCCATCAAAACTATAGTTGTAACCAAATATCTGCGCTGTTCCCAGTAGGTTGTTTACACCGAACGCAATGCCGGAGAAATCTTTTCTTTTCCACTTTTTGAAAAAGGACGTGAGGTAAGCGATATGTATGTTCATGACATTATAGGGTTTTGTTCGTCCCTGATCGTATATCGCCGTATGATAGCCGGTTTCCACAGAGCGGATATCATAATAAGGTCGCCCAGCGGCAAGGCTATACGAGAGGTTCACATTCGTGGACAAAGCGGTGAAAAACTTTTTAATCGCAACAGTAGCCGTGTGAGGAGCAGCAAATGTGGGCTGAATTAAGTGGGGATAATCCATAAAATCTCTTTTGGTATTAAGGAAAGTATATGTAACCCAATAGTCGAGATTTTTGAAAGTCCGTTTGTCTCGAAAGAAGAGTTCCATACCACGAGCATAACCTCGTCCACTACTATTTAACTGCGGCCGCTGTTTAACCAATGCCTGATACCGCTTATAATACGCCTCAATACGTAACATCCGGTTATTTGCCGATTTGGTATAGTTTAGTATATAGTGACTTGCCTTGGCAAAGTCCAGCGGCGCATCGGCATACAAAAATTCGGATAAGGGTTCTTGATAGAAAATACCATAGGCAGCGTTAAGCTGGCCACCATCATTTAATCGGTATGCTAAGCTGAGCCTTGGTGCAATAGCCGTTTGATCTAAGCGTGTGCTATGCTCCAGTCGACCACCTGCCTTTACGGCCAGGTTCTTAGCTAAGGTCATATCAAACTCCGCAAAAGCAGCTGTTAGCTGATTGTTCCAAGCGACGGAAGTGTCCCGAATATACCCTTCATCTTGTGTATGAAAATGCTCTGCACCGAAACTCAAGGATATTAAACTGCTGAATTGATGCTTCAATACCAGTCTTGGCTGGAAGAAATGGGAGTGTATCCGTTGATCGCTATGTTTGTCTGGAAACGGTTCACCGTCTATGTATACTGCATTTTCTGTTCGATCAATCAAGCGGTTTCCACGATAGATATCGCTATAGTTATAAGATGCGCCCACTGCTAATTTCCAGCTATCAGAAAGAGAACTTTTAAAACTCAGGTTATTGTACCAATTATAGCCGTTTACTTCGTTACCGAGGCGTAGCGAGGAGCTATCGATATCGGGCCGGTATAGACCCACATTGCTTTTATTCCAATTCGTATAGAACTTAAGCATGCCGGTTTTTCCTATTTTTATCCGAAAGTTGGCGTCGCCAAGAACATACCGGGGACCATTGAAATAGTCTGGTTCTTGAGGAATGACCTTATTATACCACTTCAGGTTGCTGTAATCCAGTGTCGCGCCAAAACTACTACGTTCGTTTTTCGCCAGCCGCTGGATACCTACACCCATGCTCGAAGGAAACACATGCAGGCTGGCCGACGATTCATCCGGTAAGTCCACGCTCTCCAGAATCAGCGCACTGCTCATCGCCTGTCCGTATAGAGCGGAGTATCCACCCGAACTAAACAAAATCCCCTTAAATAAAAAAGGATTGATACGGGCATATTGGGTAATACCGGGAACCGACGGATAATTTGGAAGGATGTTCAGGGTACCATCAATGAATTGTTTGGTTTCATCTCCGGTACCTCCACGCACGAACAGACCTTCCTGTTCACCAATCTGTTGTGCGCCCGGAAGCGCCCGTAATGCCTGGCTGATATCGGCAAAGCTGCCTGCTACTGTAACTGCTTCCATAGGAGACAGCGAAGCGCCCTTTGCGTCGTCAGTGGCAGCAAAAATTCCCGCACTGACCGTGACTTCGTTCAATGCCTGAACTTTCGGTTGAAGAATGAAGGAAAGAAAAGGGGTCGTATCAGTTACGGTTACGCTTTGCGTTAGCGTATTATAGTTGACAGAGGAAATGACAAGGGTAACGCTATCGCTGGCGACAGATGATATAGAAAAATATCCAGTGCTATCGGTCTGTGCACTCCCCTTGAAGCTTTTAATGCGCACTGAAGCGAAAGGAATTGGCGTGCCCTTTAAGCTTTTTACAACTCCTTCAAGTTTGGTTTGTGCGAGACCTGCGGAGTTGAAGTGGATTAAGATAAGCGTTGCGGAAATAAGGATTAATATCGTACTTTTCATGACCTACCAGTTTTGTACGATTCAAAACTAGCAGCTTAATTGTCGTTATTTTTGGAGAGTAGACCAGTGAAGAAGATGTGCAGACCAAGCGGTAAATTCTGGGGACGACTTTTTTTGGGTCAGGATGAAGGGTGGATCAAACGGGTTACATTTTCTTTATAGAGAGGGCTCACAGGAATTTCTTTTTCACCGATACAAACGGCATCCCGTTTTACCGTTGTAATTTTCTTAACGGCTACCAAAAAAGATTTATGCGTGCGTATGAAATCGTTGGGAGGTAATTTCCGTTTTATGGTCTTCATGGGCATGCGAGTTAGAATGGGGCGATCTTGGCTAGTAAGGTAAATTTTGATATAATCCTTTAAGCCTTCTATATAATTGATATCGGCAATAGTTATTTTTACCAGCGTGTATTCTACATGAACGAAGAAATCGGGATAGCCTGTTGCCGATGAAGTCTGCTGCTGCTTTAATTGAAACAATTCATTTGCCCTGCTACAGGCTTTCATGAAACGATCCATACTGAATGGTTTGAGCAAGTAATCAATCACCTGCAGATTAAAACCCTCTAGGGCATACTCCCGATAAGCGGTCACTAGAATAACCATTGGCGGATTGACGAGCGACGAAAGAAACTGTAATCCGCTCATGCGGGGCATTTGTACGTCTAGAAAGAGGAGGTCTATCGGTTCTTTTTGTATAATATCCCATGCTTCTAAAGCATTTTTGCAGCTTTTGACGAGCTGTAGAAAAGGTAGTTGACGGATATTATCCTCCAATAAATCGCGAATCAATTGTTCATCGTCGATGATTAAACAGCGCATCATGTCAATTTTAATAGCAGGTTTACGGTAAAAAGGGTATCTCTTTCTGTAATTTTTAACTGGTACTGGTTTTTATATAACAAGTCTAACCGGGATTTGACATTCATTAATCCGATCCCGGAGTGTTTGTCTTTATTCGTATCCAATGAGCGGTCGTATTTATTGGTAACGACGAAATTCAGACTTTCACCTTGTATCGCTAAATGGATGGATATGGCAGGCAAATCGATCCAGCCGGTGCCATGTTTGAAGGCGTTTTCCACGAAAGGAACCAGCAACATGGGTTCGACGTAGAGATTTTTCGTTTCCTCATCTTCCGGTAGGATAATTTCGATAAGCACATCATCACCAAAGCGTAATTGCTGTAGAGCAATATAGCTATTTAAATAGTCGATTTCCTGCTTTAATGGCACTTTATCCTGTTGTGACTCATACAGCATATATTGCATCAAATCGGCAAGGCGCAATAGGGACGATTCCAATTTGTCGGATTTTTTTCTGGCCAGTGAAATAAGACTGGTTAATACATTAAATAAAAAGTGAGGGTTAACCTGAGAGCGTAGCAGTTTCAATTCTGAATCCAATTGTGCAGCCCGTTGTTCCTTGAGTGTCCTTTCCCGGTTTATTCGGTCAACTATTTTCCTGTAAATTAAACTGGCTAAGAAAATGCCGATAGACGGCGGGTAAATAAATTTATTAGTAGCAAAACCAGGCGTGATCTCTGGAAACCAATGTACCAATATAGCATGCTTTAACTGAAAAGAGAGCATTAAAAGCAGCGGTACGCTTATAAAGTATAACCACCAATAACTGCGGTTAAAAAGTTTGGGATAAAGCAAATACGCGTTGACGTAGAAGATGATCGCATGGATGATCCCTGTAAGCGTGAAAAACAGTCCAGGTAAGGGACCGATGTTGTAATATGGGGGATTGCCGATATAATAAGGCAATGTAAGGATAGCTAGCCATACGGTTATGTGGACAGCTATGAAAACCAGTTCCAGACTCAGCTTGGTGTTCTTATGTGCTGTTTGGATGGACATATACGTTGAAGCTATAAAGCTATCAAACTTAGCTAAAATGCTTTGCATTCAGAAACAAAGATGTCTTTCTTCGTTAGCAGTTTATCACGTATTCGCTGTAACCTTATCCGCCTATTGACGTCACATATATGATCAATAGATAAATTTATGGAATCAACGAGTTTAAAAGCGATTATGCTATCTTTTTTAAAACTCAGAGGTTTACAGTTGGGTAGGATATTAAGTGAAGTTGGTTTTATCCGCATCCTTCTGCTCCTGGTATTTTGTTTGCATGTGCTTGCGCTCATACCAAAGTTCTTTTTCTACACACCTTGGCTGGCCGGCGCGACGGTTATTCTAGCCATTAATGCTTTGCATCACAGCAGGAAAGACCGACCATTTTTAGAGCGGTATTTCGTTCCCTATGCGAGGCACATCATGCTGGTAGAATATCAATTGCTTGCACTGCCGGCAACTGCACTACTGATTTACGCAAATCAACTATGGTGTACGCTTATTTTTGTAACGGTGTTGAGTGCTATGCCCTATTTCAACCTTTCTATAAAAAAAATTCGTGGAAGCGTTAAACGGATATATTTCTTACCATCAACGGCATTCGAATGGAAAGCTGGGTTAAGAAGTAATTATATCAGTATCCCTTTATTGCTTTTATTGGGAGTCTTTTTCGGAAAACTTATATTCATGCCTTTGCTGGTAATCTTTCTGCTTACCATCATTTTGGCATCGTTTAATAACTATTGCGAGGCTAGCCTCATGGTGGAAGCATTCAATAGATCACCGATCAACTTTTTGAATCGGAAGCTTTTAACACAGTTGATCTTTATGTTGATTCTCTTTTTGCCCATCAATCTTTCCTTTATGCTGTTTCACGCGCCGTATTGGTACGTATTATTGGCTGTCAATGTTATCGGCTTAATGATTCAAGCCTTGAGTATCTGCTTGAAGTATGCAATGTACATACCGGGCGAAGCGCTTAAAAGAAATAATCTGCTGCTCGGTCTCGCTATTGCCTGTTTCTTTATTGTTTTTCTGGCTCCTGTTCCCCTAGTGTTGCTGGTAATCTATTATAGAAAGGCGGTAAACAATTTAAAACCATATTGTTATGCTGGAAATAAATAAGCTGTCTGTTCGTTATTTAAAGGGCGAACCCGTATTGGAAGACTTGAGTTCGGCACTGGAGATCGGCAAGATTCACGGCTTAGTTGGGTTGAATGGCTCAGGTAAAACGACGCTGCTTAACTGCTTAAGTGGCATGCTGCCTTTCCAGGAAGGGACAATTAACTGGATGGGCAAACGACTAACAAAGCGAGAAGTAGTATTATTAGAAACCTATAATTTCTTCTATAAACAGGTCACCGGGAAAGAATACCTCCAGTTATTCGCGACGCTGAACCCGATGTTTGATCTGTTTTCTTGGAACGCGTTATTTGCCTTACCCTTGGAACATTTTATTGAGGACTATTCTACCGGGATGAAGAAAAAACTGGCTTTTATGAGTGTTTTATCTTTTGATAAACCTTTGCTTATTTTGGATGAGCCATTTAATGGCATCGACCTGGAAACCGTACAGCTGGTAAAAGTCATTATCAACAAACTAAAAGCAGCGGGAAAAACAATTATCATTACTTCCCATATTTTAGAATCCCTGCTAAACTTTTGTGATACCATTAGTTATCTGAATAATAGAAGTATTCAACGCACTTTCCTGCCTCCGGAATTTGCACAGATCGAAGAAACCCTTTTTGATGTTACGAACAAGAGAAATGATAACCTTATTGATAAACTAATAAAACCCAAAAATGATGACGAGCAAGATTTGTCCTAGATGTAAGGGAAATGGTACTTGTCTTATTTTGCCCTTAAATTGTCATATTTCGCCATGATATAAAAAAGTATTGTACGGTATTTTTACAAAATAAAATTTCTCGCAAGAAAGATTTTTATAAAGTTACGATTATCAGAAAGGTATAAACAAACAATTCCTATGGAAAAAAAGCAAAATCGTCCCTCAGTCTGGCAAGAACTTGGTAATGCGATTCGTGGAACAGAAGTGGATTATACGAAAATAGGATTAAGGCGAGCAATCTTCCTTTTGGCAGTTCCCATGATTCTAGAGCTTCTGATGGAATCCACTTTTGCAGTTGTTGACATTTATTTTGTCGGTAAACTAGGGGCTTCTGCAGTTGCAACTGTAGGTCTTACGGAAACGTATCTGTTTCTGCTTTACTCTATTGCGATGGGACTTTCTACGGCTGTTACGGCGATTATTGCTCGAAGAATTGGTGAGAAAAGAAAAGAACTTGTTGGTGTCTCGGCTGTGCAGGCGATAATCATTGGGATATTGGCTGCTATCCCCTTTGCTTTTGTCGGTATCTTTTTTTCGAAAGAAATGTTGGCACTTATGGGAGCCGATGATTGGGCTATACAACACGGCTACGTTTATACGCAATGGATGCTTGGTGGGAATGTTGTGGTCATGTTACTTTTTGTGATAAACGCCATATTTCGCGGTGCCGGAGATGCGGCGATCGCCATGCGTGTGCTGTGGGTGGCCAATGGAGTTAATATCATACTGGATCCCATATTTATATTTGGTTGGGGGCCAATTCCTGCGCTTGGTATCGAAGGCGCTGCTATCGTGAGCAATATCGGCCGAGGTGTGGGTGTTGCCATGCAGCTCTGGGTTCTCTTTAAGGGAGGGAAGCATATTCGTGTACACGTCGCTCAGCTGATGTGGAATGCAAAGGCGATGTACACGATATTGCGTACTTCCATCGGAGGAATCGGACAAATGTTGGTTGCCATGACATCTTGGATTTTTTTGATGCGTATTCTGGCCGAAGTGGGTAGTGAGGCGGTGGCCGGTTCCACTATAGCGATGCGTATTATGATGTTTACCATGATGCCTGCTTGGGGCCTGGCTAATGCGGCGGCAACTTTGGTTGGACAAAATCTGGGAGCTGAACGGCCGGATCGGGCAGAATCTTCCGTCTGGAAGATCGGGCGATACAACATGATATTTATGGTGGCTATTTCTTTGGTATTTTTCTTTTTCAACGAAAGATTGGTGGGTATTTTCAGTGTAGACGACAGGGTGATCACCATCGGAGGCCAATGGTTACGGATTATCTCTTATTCTTACTTTATTTATGGCTGGTGGATGGTGTCCGTACAGGCATTTAATGGATCGGGTGATACCAGAACACCTACATTGATTAACCTCGTCTTCTTTTGGCTTATCCAGATCCCACTTTGTTATTTTTTGGCCATTACGCTCAACTATTCGCATACGGGTGTTTTCTGGGGAATTTTTGCCTCGGAAACTGGGGTAGGCATTTTTACACTCTGGCTTTTCTCGAGAGGCGGTTGGAAAAAGACGAAAGTGTGATTGGTGTGAACCAGTATTCATGATCGCTTAATAATCATTATCTGCCGTAAACTTTGACAAGGCATTAGCGAGTCATCAGAATCACCCGAAATACAAAAAAAGAAGGTTATTGGTATTGGGTTTTCAATTCACCGATTGCAATTCCGCTCTCCCCAGCGGTGGAATACAGTAAATACCATTTGCCGTCTTCCTCAAAGAATGCTGGATCTCGTAATTGGTGGACTTCGCCAAATTTTGCTCCAATTTCAGACGGCAGTTGGGGTAAATTAACTCCTTCATAATCTTTTTCGGGTTGTACGATTGTGATAGGCTTGCTTGGATGCCAGGTACGCCAATCATCGTTAAGATCCAATGTCGATAATAGAATGCGTTCTGGTTTATCGCCTATATTAGAATAGAAAACAAACAATTTATCGCCTGATACTTTAACTGCCGCGTGTCTTAAATAATTGGTTTTACGCTGAATCTTGTCAAATGGATTGGGTCCGCTTTCAAAAGTCAATCCGCCATCTTTTGAGCGGTACAGCTGTCCTGTTCTAGCAATTGCATAATGAGTTCCATTCCAATCAAAAACGCGGAAATAAGAAATTCCAAGAGCAGTGGTATCCACTTTGAAATTTATTCCGTCGTCAGAGGCCGCCCTATAAGAATACTGTCCCTTTGATTGTTGATTTTCAACTAAAGGAGAATGGAAATATAATACAATCTGTTTGTTTGTGTCATCGACAAATACATCGGGTGAGGCTACGTGTCCGTGGCAAACAGCACAATCTGTTAATTGCAATGTCCCCTTGTCAAATATTTTCCAGTTCTTTTTCAAATCATCTGTATAAGCTAAACGGATGTATTTACCTTGATGGTGAGCAAAATATAAATAATATTTCCCAAGTTTATTTGGTAGCCAATCAGGAGTTTTTATTAGCGAAGGTCCGTTGATATTAGTGCCATCTGACTCCTTGAGTAGTTCCTTTTTAAGGATCGGATTGCTTTCAAATCGCTTAAATGTGTACTGCTGCGCGTTTGTTCGCAATGTTATTAAGGTAAACAATAAGGAGATGAGCATGAACAAGTTTCTCTTCATATTGTAATAAGTGAGCTATGGGCAATAATCGAAATGTTGATCCTTTCATGTTTTCGAACAAAACAAAAATACCATAATAAATAGGTGATTGACACCCATAAATCGTGCTTAATTTAAGTATAAATACTGCTTATCACCTTGGGCTTGCGTTCTGCTTTCTGACGATAGTTAGGAATCACCACCTAACATAAAACTTCAAAGGATGTGCAACAACAAGTTTAACCAATCAATTAATGCGTTTTACATTAATAAACAAAAGGGTTAAGATTCCGTCTAATACTGACTAATCTAGATGATGAAGTTTATAGATTATTTTTAATGGTATTATTATGCTTATAAATAATATTTTATTTATATTTGGTCATTATTTTATTTTTCAAAAAGCATTAAGACCAAAGCTATTTATGAAACCAAGAACCTTAACCAGCTCCTATGCAGGTATGCTAACACAAGTGGAAATGAATCGATGGTATGCCTTTATGCGGCAGCGTATCTTTTTTAAATATTCGAAGGAAGAGCTATCTTTCTTAATGGGTAAAGCGCCTTATTACTATAGCGATTACGAAGAAATGAATAATGCAGAAAAGCTGACCGTTGCGGATGAGGCCTTATTGAACAATATTTTCAACTACCGCATTAGTCAGGGCATTCCGTTTAGTAAAGATGAATTTAGCAGTTATACTGAACCCCGTTTGGTACGGGTGCATACGGAAACGGATCAGCGGGTGATCTATTATAAGATTACCCATCCATGGAAATGTGAAAATAAGTTCCAAGTTATACGGTTTTCAGAAGCGATACCAAAAATCAAACTTAATGAGCAGAGGCAAGCCTATGGAATGCTGAAAAAATCAATCGAACAGCTTATCTATCGAGGCACATTTCAACATGGGCAGTCACCTTTGGATGTTTTTAGGAAGCTAGAAGAGGAAAGCTTTAATGATGTATCTATAAGACCAATGTATGCGAAGAAAGTTCTCTACGAGTTCGTCGGAAAAGGGATGCTTGCGGTAAAGAATATCAATGGACTATTGTCGTATTTAGTGAGCTGACTTATCAATACCTTATCCGATAACTTGCCTCGTCGACGGGTAAAATTACCGGATATTTGTTTATGAAACGTTTTTATTATTCCACACGCGCTCTGTCGATTTCAATGGAGTAATGGGCAGTCCTAAATTTTTAATATCTTCGCGGATAAACAAAGAATACGGACATATGGGCTTCTTTAACATGAGCAAACACAGGCTTTCACAAAAAATTTATGGATTCCTTTTTTTTATTTGTAGTTCGCTAAATGCTTTTAGCCAAAAAAATGAGCGGCCTAAACAGTATAGTTGTCAATATACCGCACAAGAAATCCTTATTGATGGGCACCTCGAAGAAGATGATTGGAGAGATGCGCCCTGGACTGATCTATTTGTAGATATTGAAGGTGATCTTAAACCTAAGCCATTGCAGGATACCAAGGCGAAACTCTTATGGGATGATAGCTGCCTGTATATTGCTGCCGTCATCTACGAAGAAGATATATGGGCTTATCAAACCATTAAAGATCAGATCGTTTTTTACGAAAATGATTTTGAAGTGTTCATTGATCCCGATGGTGATACCTATAACTATTTTGAAATGGAAGTGAACGCAGTAAATAATACTTTTGACCTGTTTTTGCCCAAACCCTACCGCCAGCGGGGAAAGCCTGATCATGATTACGATATGGAAGGTTTCCGGTCGGCGATATCTATCAAAGGCACTTTGAACGACCCAAGTGATCGGGATAGCCTATGGGTCCTAGAGATGGCCATCCCTTTCAGCGCACTGCGCTATGGAGAGGTGGTGACCCCCGTTCCGAAAGAGGGTACAACATGGCGACTGAATTTTTCCCGCGTAAATTGGGAGACAGAAATCGAGGACGGCCGATATGTCCGCAAAAAGGATCCGCAATCCGGTGAATTCCTACCAGAATACAATTGGGTGTGGAGTCCGCAAGGCGTTATAGATATGCACCAACCGGAAAAATGGGGACGGCTGCAATTTACCAAGCGTAACAGCGCTACTCATCCCTAAGCGAATTTACGGGATTGGCCAACGCTGCTTTCAATGCCTGAAAGCTGACGGTCAATAACGCTATCATAATTGCCAATACACCTGTACTAAAAAACGTATACCATGTTATCGAGATACGGTAGTTGAAATCCTGCAACCACGTATCCATAACATAATATGCGATAGGTGACGCAATAATAAATGCAATAAGCACGAGTTTGATGAAATCTTTGGATAAAAGATGGACAATGCTGTTGACCTTTGCGCCTAATACTTTGCGAACACCGATTTCTTTTCTACGTTGAGTAGCCGTATAGGCTGCTAATCCAAATAAACCTAGGCAAGAGATAAAAATGGTTAAACTGGAAAACAGGCCGGTAAGTTTGGAAGTACGCTCCTCGTTTTCAAAACTCTTCGCATAAAGTTCGTCGGTAAAGTGATAGGTAAACGGTTCGTTAGCATTATACTTCTTGAATACGTCCTCAGCGAGCATAAGATTTTCAGGTGTCGAATGGTTCGGGTTCAACCTGATATATATAAAATTGAACCAATCGCCAGAGCCCAATATGAACAATGGGTTAATAGATTGATAAGGCGAATAAAATATAAAATCGTTAACTACTCCCACTACCTGCCATTGCTGGTCACCATTTTTGATGATCGTACCTATGGGATTTTGTAGGCCCATAGTTTTAACTGCTGCTTCATTCAGTAACATGGCCGACGAATCGGTTTTATATTGGCGGATGTCAATATCTCTTCCTTCCAGAATTTTTATGCCCATCGTGTTTTTGAAATCGCCATCAGCCGTCAATGCAACAAAAGCCTTGTCCAAGTCGTCCGAAGAACTTCCCGGCCAGGAGAAATTTGTTGAGCCAAAGGTATGGTTGGTGAGGGTACCCGAAGACCGGGTTACCGACGTAGCGGCGCCCCCATAAATCAATTCCTGATGGAAAGCCTCATAATGTTCCCTGAGATTATTATTCATCGGAATGGATATTAGGTGTTCTTTATTGTAGCCATTTTGCCGGTTTTGGGCATGGTTAATCTGATCTTCAATTATAAAGGTGGAAATGATCAATATGATAGCGAAAACAAACTGGAAGACTACCAAGATTTTCCGAGCTGAAAATCGAGCTGTTGGTAATTTGAAAACACCTTTTAAAACGTTGACCGGTTTAAACGAAGAAAGGAAAAAGGCCGGGTAACTACCCGCTAAAACTCCTGTGAACAGGATAAAACCTAGAGAGCAAAGCCAAAAATGAGGGTCGGCGACGTTAACGAAGAGCTTTTTCCCTAAAAGTGTATTAAAGGTTGGCAAGCTGATGAAAACAAGCAGGATGGCAGTAAAACCGGCCAGTAGCGCTAGGATGATCGACTCACTGAGAAACTGCCCCATGAGCATCTTTTTTTGTGCGCCCATGACTTTGCGGACGCCAACTTCCTTTGCCCTGTTTGCACTGCGGGCGGTACTAAGGTTCATGAAATTTATACAGGCAATCAGTAAAATGAAAAATGCAATTACTGAAAATAAGCGCACAGTATCTATCCTCCCACCGGTAAAAGCTCCATGTTCCTGTTTGGAGTATAAATGCCATTTGGTAGCGGGATGTAAGAAAAGCTCACTTTTTATGCCCTGTACATCCTCCAGTATGTGCTTGATTTTCTCATTCACGTTTTCAACTTTTGTGTTCGATTTCAATAGCGCCAAAGTCGGAACTTTAATATTGATCCATGACTCGGCTGTTTCCTTATCCATGCCCGCTTCAAAATAATCCCACGAGAGAAAGTATTCCGTGTGCTTAAATCGCGTGTTTTCCGGGAGATCTTCAAGAACGGCGATTATCGTGAGGCTTTTCGTACTATCGACCTGAACGTTTTTACCAATGATATCGATCGAACCGTAGAGTTTTTTTGCCAAAGACTCGGTGAGCACAATTCCATCATTTGAACCAAAGGTCTCCTTTACATTTCCTTGCAATGTTGGAAAATCGAATACATGAAAAAAATCACTATCGGCATATAGCCCGTCACTTTTCAGGTAATTTTCGTTTACTGATAACAATAGGGATGCTCCTGTATATCGAACAACCGTTTCGAATTCTGGATAATCTTTCTTTAATAAAGGTGCTAGCGGATTGGCGGCATTTGGCCAAAGATGGGTGTCTTCATTAAAATCACCTCGATTATACACCTCGTAGATCCTATCCGTTTTCGCATAAAATCTATCGTAAGTCAATTCATCTTTGATCCATAGTATAATGAGCACAGCTGCCGCCATGCCGATGGCTAATCCAGCAATATTGATGAATGCAAAACCTTTAGCTTTTGCAAGGTTACGAACAGCGATTTTTAAATAGTTCCTGAGCATAATTTTTGGTTTTCAAGTATATGTCCATTAAACTTTTAAGCCTGTTTATTAGCTATTAATGTTTATCAAATTTTCCTACTCATCCCTAAGCGAATCTATCGGATTAGCCTTAGCTGTTTTTATAGCCAACGTACTAACGCTTAACAGCGTGATGATCACTGCTGTTGCGCTGGCACTAAAAAACATCCACCATTGAATGGAAATCCGATAAGCAAAGTCGTTCAGCCAACGATCCATTAACAGCCACGAGAGCGGAATAGCGACTAAACAGGCCGTCCCGACTAGTAAAATGTACTCCTTGGTGAGTAGTTTGTAAATCGTTGCTGAGGAGGCACCGAGTACTTTCCGTATCCCGACTTCTTTCGTTCGTTGAATGGTGCTGAATGAAACTAAACCCAATAGGCCTAAGCAGGAAATAAATAGAGCACAGGCCGCAAATGAAATGAATAACTTACCAAAGCGCTCTTCAGCTTGGTATTGTGCATTTAGCGTTTCATCCGTAAAAGAATAAATCAACGGTAGCCCGGGAACCAGCTGTTTCCATCTTTTTTCAATAGCTTGAATCGTGGCTGGAACATCACGGGAGTTGATTGTTAGCGTTAAAAAAGTGAAAAAACCTGGGGCGACTTGAAGGGTCAACGGTCGGACGGCTTCATGCATGGAATGGTATTGAAAGTCTTTCACCACGCCGATGATCTCACCAGGCTGTCCTCCTCTTTGTATCACCCGCTTACCAAGAGCATCCTGAGGGTTCGAATAGCCCAGTTGTTGAAGGCAGGTCTCATTGATTAACATATTTTGCCGAAGGTCTTGTGTATAGGTATTCGAAAAAGGCCTTCCAGCAAGTATTTCGATGCCATATTGATCAAGAAAATCGTAATCCACGAAATAGGTGTCGGTCTGGATTTCTTCCGTGAAGCCGTCCTTGCCTTCTATCGTTGTAGCGAACTGTCTATTGGGTCTGCCCGGGATATAAGCCGAATAGGCGGCTTGCTCAACGCCGGGAATACGCTTGAGATCAGCTTTTACCTGTTCCAGATGATCGTTTATACGCTCATCATAGTGATAATCAATAGCCAAGTTGTGTGCTTTGCGAAAACCTAAAGCCTCATTCTTCATAAAATCCAGTTGTCGATAAATGACAATCGTAGCTACAGCCAGTAAGATAAAAACCGCGAACTGGATGACGACTAAGCTTCGGCGGATCATTAGCCCTTTTGGATTAGTTGTAAACCGGCCTTTCAAGGTGTTGATGGGTTTAAATCCGGAGAGAAAGAAAGCAGGATAGCTGCCTGCGAGCATTCCGGTGAACAGTGCAATCATCCATGCATAAGGTAAATATGGGCGGATTGCCCAAATGTTCTGAACGACGATTTTTCCGGCAAGGGTATTGAACCAGGGGATGACGAGGAAGCAGAGCATAACGGAAAATAAAAATGCCAGTGTGGAGAGTAGTATGGCGTCTACCAGAAACTGGACGATTAATTGCTTTTTTGTCGCACCGATCATTTGCCTAACACCAATTTCTTTTGTTCGCTTCATCGATAGGGCAGTTGTTAAATTGATATAGTTAAAGCAGGCAATGCATAAGACAAAAAACGCCACAAAAGAGAAGATATAGATATTGTTGTAGTTGCCTTTGGCCGTTGCTCCCGCCTTATTTCCCCGTACACTGCCATGATGGTATAGATCTTTCAGAGACTCCATGATGAGCTGATACTGTAGGTTTTCTTTGCCGGGATAATTTTTTGAAAAGTCTTTCAATTTATGTTCGAAAGCGTGTTTATCGGCATTTTCTTTCAAAAGTACGTATGTAGAAAAGCCGAATCGCTGCCAATCCTGATTTGCCTGACTATAACTGGAGGTTGTGAATAAGGAGGACATCGACAGCAGGATATCTGTTCGGAAATGGGCATTTTGCGGGAGGTCTTTCATGACCCCGGTAACGGTAGCTTCCGTTTTGCCATCGAGCGTAAAGGTTTGATGAAGGCAATCCGTTGTACCAAAGTACTTTTTGGCAGCACTTTCCGATAGCACCGCCTCGAAAGGTGCGTTTAAAATAGTATTCTTATCGCCACGAACGAGCGGAAGAGTTAATACAGCGAACAGTGAAGAATCGACATAAGCGATAGTCTCTTCGCCGAAGCTCTTCTGATCTTTGGAGACAATATAGTAATCTAATAAGAAATGTCCGGCTTTTTCTACTTCCGGGAAGGTCTGCTCAAGCGCGCTTGCCAGCGGCGCCGAACTGGTTTCCTTGGTAGTGCCTGTCGCACCCTTGATATCGGTACTGATACGATAGATCTGATCAACTTTTTCGTTGAATTGGTCGTAGCTCAGTTCAAAGCGCAGGTATATAAAGGTAAGGTAAACAATGCATAAAGCTAGCGACAGGCCGAAAAGATTAATGGCCGAAAAAAACTTGTTTTCATGTAAAAATCTCACCGATGTTTTTAAATAATGACGGATCATACTTATTTTTTTTCATGTGATAACTACTCATCCCTTAATGAATCCACCGGATTGGCCACCGCGGCCTTAATGACCTGTGAACTTACAGTAATCAAGGCGATCGCTATTGCGGTTAATCCTGCCAATGCAAACATCCACCACTGTATTGCAATTTTATAAGCAAAATTTTCCAACCATTTATGCATTATCCACCACGCGATGGGGGAGGCAAGGATTACAGCAAGTAGAATAAGCTTTATGAAATCTTTAGATAAAAGAGACATAATATGCAGTGCGGTGGCACCAAGCACTTTCCGTATGCCGATCTCTTTTATGCGCTGGTTACTTTCAAACAAAATCATTCCCCATAAACCGATCACACATAAGGTAATACTGATGATAGCAAGACTTAACGTAAGGGCTAACATTTGCTGATCTCTTTTATATAAGGTGTTGAATTCGTCATCAATAAACCGGTAGGTAAGGATATCATTTGGAAATCTATTCTTCATTACCTGCTTTACATCCCTCAGCGCAGGGAGCACAGCGTTGGGTCTGGTCTTTATAATGAAACTTGATCCCCAGTTATTTTTTTTATATATGACCATCGGCCGTATTTTTTCTCTCAGGTTTTGGAAATGAAAATCTTTCACGATGCCTATAATGACCCCGTCCAGACCGTTGTTATACATGTTCGTACCGATAACCGGTTCCGCTAATTGAAAATCTTTTACCGCCGTTTCATTTAGGATTAAAGCATTTTGGTCTGTGGAATCTCCTGAGTAAAACCATCTGCCTTCCCGCAGCTGAAGGTTAAGCGTTTTGTCGAAATCCTCATCTACTGGCCAGTTTCCATACTGTGCCTGAAAGGAGGGACTCTTACCGCGCCACTCTAAATTACCAACCATTAAGTAGTTTTCGTTCAAAAAGCTCTTTCCCATAAAAGTAGAGACTTCTTCAATATTTGGTGACATCAACAATTGATTTTTCAAGGTTTTTTTGACGGCAGCCTCATGCTGTTGCCATCCACTGGAATCACTGTTCAAGTCAATAGACGGCATATCTACTGCAAATGTTTGTTCATGGTTGTAACTGTCAGCTGAATTTTGGATAAATTTTAGCTGATGATACATCACTAAAGTTGCGATAATCATACCCAGCGAGAGGGTGGTCTGTACCACAAGCAGTCCTTGCCGAACCTTTTTACTGCCGAACTTTAAGGTGTCAGCACCTCGAAATAATGACATGGCTTGAATAGACGATAGATGTGCAGCGGGATAGATGCCAGAAAGGATGATCAGTACTACCCAAAGAAGGAGGAGGAATTGAATGATATGGCCACTGGCATCTAATTGTAGTTTAAGCGAAAAGAAACTATTGAAGGTGGGCAGCATACCGTATGCAATTAACACAGCAAGCAAAAATGCTAAAGTCGTGCTGAGGAATACTTCGGTTAATATTTGAATAAAAAGATGCTTTTTGTTGGCCCCAACGATTTTCCGGGTCCCAAATTCTTTAACTCTTGAAAAGGATTGAGCGAGGGTATAGTTGACGAAGTTAATAGCACCTACTAGGAGTAGAAAGCCGGATAGAACGCTAAGGATGATGATAATTTGAACGTTGGTTGGCCTGAAAGGAAGTTGTGGCAGACTGCTATCAAAATGTAAGTTTGCTAAGGGCAAAAGCTCACACTCATTTTTTATACCACTTTGTGTCCATTGAATGTTCTTATTGTATAGGTGATTGAGTTTACCAACGAGTGGTGTAAGCTTTGCTTTTGCTTCAGTTTGGACAAAAATCATGGTATTAAAATACATCCAGTTATTGGCCTCCTCCAGATTTTTCGATTCATTAATAGGCAATAGCATGTCAAAATCGAAACTGGAATTAGAAGGATTATCTTGGAGAACACCCTGAACAGTATAGTTGTTAGAGTCGATGTGCAAAATTTTGCCTAGTATATCGAGGCTGCCAAAATATTGCTTTGCTTTTTTTTCCGTCAGTATAACGCTATGGGGTTGATGGTTAAAGGATGCAGTATCTAAAACAACATAATTATAATGAAAGAAATTAAACCTTAATTATGCATTAGACTTTTCAAAAATCGTGTAAGTGTTTATTTTTGAGTAGTTTTATTAGCTTTACCCAATCACCCATATGGTTAACTTACCTATAGCATATTCAGACAAGCCAGTTACCGCCTTTGGGGGTATGAGTTTGTTGAAACGTATGATAGATAAATTAGGTGTTATAGATGCGCTTTCGTCCTTGAATTTACCAATGCCTGGTTCAAATAGAGGTTACTCTCCCAAAGATTTGGTTTTATCTTTTTGGTTAGGAATTTGGACAGGAGCCTCTCGATACATCCACTGTGATTGGTTGCGTTATGACAAGGTGTTGCAGGATATTTTCGGTCTGGATCAGATGCCCTCTCAGAGCACCTATAGTCGGTATTTTGGAAAATTCAATCAATCGGTAAATACGGAAGTTTTTCCTGCTCTTCAAGACTGGTTTATGCAACAATTTGATATCGGGAGCATCACAGTCGATTTTGATAGTACAGTAATTACCCGTTATGGAGACCAAGAGGGAAGTGCTAAAGGTTATAACCCGAATAAGCGGGGCCGTAATTCTCACCATCCTTTGCTGGCATTTATAAGTCAGACCCGTATGGTGGCCAATGCCTGGCTTCGTCCAGGGGACACGGCAGCCAGTTCATCCTGTATAGCATTCATGCAGGAAACATTTGACCGCTGTTTGTCCAGCAAGAATGTGGGGTTGGTAAGGGCAGATAGCGGCTTTTATACGGAGGATATTTTAGGTTATCTGGAAGAATCACATAAAAACTATGTGATTGCTGTTAGGATGTATCCCAATATCAAAGCGGAAGTTTTGGGAGAACGCAATTGGATCTCGTTAAGCAAGGGAATAGAATTATCCGAAATGACATTCGGACATCTTAATGGAAAGCAACGTCGTTACATTATCGTCAAAAAGCGAGTAGATGACCGCCCTAACAGCGGCGGAAAACTTTTTGATGAGATGCCCGGCTACAGGTATAGCTGTTATGTGACCAATATGGACATGCCATTGGATCAAATCTGGAATATCTATAACAGTAGAGCCGATTGTGAAAATAGAATCAAGGAACTTAAGCAGGATTTCGGACTGGAAAATTTCTGCTTACAGAACTTTTGGGCAACAGAAGCCTCTTTCAGATTCATTATGGTAGCTTATAATTTGATTAGTTTATTCCGTCATTTTGCATTAAATGAACACAATAAAGCTATGCACAACACACTCAAATCCTATTGCTTTGCATTAGGAGCCTGGACCGTAAATCACGCCAACAGAAAGGTGCTGAAAATAGCATTACCTGTAAAAAGAAGAGCTTGGATGGACGGAATTTTCTCTAAAATCGAAAATCTACCGCCTAAACTCAAATATTCTTAATGCATAATCCGGGTTAAACCAATTTTTAGAAATATATAACCTACTTTCTTCAGAGAATAACTGCCCCCCAGAGGTGATCTTTAATGGAGAATGGCCTCGAGCACAATAAGCAACCTGCTTTATTTCAGGATAACCCTGCTGTAGATGCGCTATGGCGTTATGAGGACTATAAATCTCTACATTTGAGTTGCCATTATCATATTGATAGGCGTTTTTTATAAGAAATTTGTCTTTTAATTGCGGGTGATAATTATCATAACGTAGTTCGTTTTGTATCCACAGACCGATCAATATAACGGTAGATAGGGATAGGGCTAATCCAACGATATTGATATAGTCAGATTTTCTCTTTCTAGCAAAGTTTCGCCATGAGATTTTTAAATAGTTTCTGATCATAATTATCGGTTTTTGACAGATGGCTTTTCGCTTCAAGCTTGTTTTAACAATGTCTCAATTTCCTCCTTTCTGTTCAACATTTCTTATTCATCCCTTAATGAATCCACAGGATTGGCTAATGCCGCTTTAGTTGCCTAAAAAACTTGTTTCTGCATAATGTGCGCCCAGCGTTTTAAAAATAGATGCATATCATATGCATTTTTCGCTATCAAAAACGAGGCCTAACCGCTATGTGTTTTTTAGTCAGTAGGTTATGTATTTGTGTGCACTCGCTTACGTTCGAAAATGAACATTCATTGTTCATTTTCGGGCGGTTTCATTAATCCGTTAAGGAGAGGCATTACAAAACGACTTCGAATACGGCTCGATCAGCATACATATTCCATAATTGCTGGGCAATATTGTCGGGATGGTGCAGGTGAAATTTCGGTGAAACATGGCTTTGAATACTGAGTAAACCGGTATAAATGCCATGGTTTGAAAGTTCATGGCTTAGGCTTCTCGTGAGATTTGCTATGGCAGCTTTACCAATCGAAAGCGCGCCATAATCAGGATTTGGGGTATAGGCAATTGCGCCACCCGTAACCAATATTGCTCCTTTTGTCGTTCTCAGAGATTCTATGGCTAACAGAACACTGGCTTGCAAGGCCGGCGCATAAACCGGATAATCCTCCATTAAGCTTTCAGGAGTTTCTTCGAGGATATTGGTGCTGTAAATATTGGCGACATTATAATGTAATATATCTAACCGCTCGAATCGTTCGATTATATGAGTGAAAGCAGGTTTTAATGTGGAGGGCTTGGCGACGTTACCAAAAAGGGGTAAAATGACATTTTCTTTTAGTTCAAGGGCTTCGATTTGTTGAGACAATTTGTGCATATCCCTACTGATCAAAGCTACATTAAAGCCCTGTTTAGCGAATATTTTGGCGGTTGAGAAACCGATGCCGCCACCGGCTCCAACAATGGCGATCGTTTTTGTTGACTTATATCCTTTTATCATAAAATATCTTGGAGAAATTGCAGGGTTCCACGGAGTAGTGCAGTTGGGTTTTCTTCTGCAACCCAATGAGCCGAACGGGGGATACGCAGGCCAGTAACGTCTTCGGCCACTTCGCGCATCATGGTATCCATCAAAGGGCCACTGGTACTTGTTTCGCCTCCGACGGCGAGCACGGGTATGTTCAGTTTGCCATGACGCTTCAGCAGTTGCCGGTTATCTGCTTCATCTTGATCGAAGTTGCGGTATAGCTCGAAACCTGCACGCATAGCTCCTGGAGCTTTATAAGCTTCTATATAGATTTGTAGATCTTCTTGGCTGATGGCTGCCGGATTGTAAATCCTGGCATTGAAAAAAAACTGTAGATATAGATGTTCGCGACCATTGACGAGCGCTTCGGGTAGGTCAAGCACTTGATGGAAGGCAAAATGCCAAACGCGTTGATCGGAGCGGAGTGTGTTGAATATGGTTGTACCGGGCAAAGGGGCGTCCATCACGATCAGGTGTGACGTGTCATTGCGGTACTGCTGTGCGAAAGCATAGGCAACCATCAATCCGATATCGTGCCCCCCGATGATAACTGGCGTATCGATACGCAGATGTGATTTCAATAAGGTGTGAATATCGCGGGCCATCGTTTTTTTATCATAACCATCCTGTGGTTTCCAAGAATCGCCCGCACCGCGATAGTCGGGAACGATCACCCGAAAGCCTGCTTCTGTAAGTCCTGGGATGATATGCCGCCACTCCCACCAGGTTTGCGGGAATCCATGAAGAAGCACAATCACCCGGTTGCCTTCACCGGCACTCACGTAATGAAGTCTTAAAGACGGATTGATGTCCGCCATGCCATGTGTAAAATTAGAAAGTATAGTGTCCATCTTTTTTGTTTTACAAATAACGAGAATTGTTTAATATGATAAAAATGAATTAATTTGTAGTTTTTAATGAAATTTATTCATATGAAGAATGTTGAACTGAAACATTTACGCTTGATCAAACATATTGTAGACGGGGGATCCATGTCAAATGCCACGCATAAGATGTTCCTGACACAATCGGCTTTGAGTCATATGCTTCGGGAATTTGAAGAGAATCTCGGAGTGAAGATCTTTGCTAGGAGGGGAAAAAAATTGCATTTGACTGATCAGGGGAATACCATACTTTTCCATGCAGAAAAAGTGCTTTCAGAATTTTCGGAGCTGGAAAAAGCTGTTGCAAACTTCAAAGACGCTAAAGCGGAGCGGATCAAGATCAGTACCGCTTGTTACACGTCTTATCATTGGTTGCCTGCTGTAGTGAAATTATTCAGGGAAAAAACACCTGAAGTTATGATTGATATAGTAATTGAGGCGACCCAAAAGCCCTTATCCTACTTGGAAAACGGCAAGCTTGATATTGCAATTACCGATAGCAAGCCGCTCGTACCCTCGCGTTATAGAACGGACTTTTTGTTCGAAGATGTGTTTCTGTTACTGGTAGCAAAGAATAGTCCTTATTTAAGATCGGAACCTTTTACCGCGGGATTGCTGAACGGCGAAGTGCTATTTATTTACGAGATGCAGGAGGATATGAGCACGGCCTTTACGCAATTTATTCGCCCCAATGGTATTGAGCTGGCGGCCGTGACTAAAATGCAATTGACGGAGGGTTTGATCGAGATGGTGGCTGCAGGATTGGGAGTAACGATCATGCCTTGCTGGATGGCGTCGCCGTACCTAAAACAGGGGAAGGTGAAGGCTATTAAACTTCCTGGCGCTCGGGTGAGCCGTAAGTGGTACGCAGTGAGTCACAAGGATGCCACTAAAGAGCAAGAGCTATTCATTGATTTATTACAACGTGAACTGAAACATAATTTTAATAGTGGAGAAATTGTCATCTAATCATCAGATCGAAAATAAAGTTTGTGATAGTGTGTTTTGTACACTAACTTTGTGTCATTCATAATTTAGGTTTATAATTGGTTAGTTAAAGGCTTCAATCTCCCCGGTTGAAGCCTTTTTTGATATGCTCCTGCGTTTTTCGATCTTCTGTTGTTGTATGTTTGCCATTTCTGATTTGATCGCCTGTTTCCTAACTTCCATTTGCGCAATATCCCTTTTTATGCTGTATGGGTTATCGTAAAATCGGGATAGTCTAATTTGTATTTTAAGCAGTTTAAAAATTATTTTATATATTATTAATATGCTTTAAAATAATATTATTATATTTGTGCTTTCGAATTTAAATCAATTTCGTTGGCCACTACGCAGGAAGGCGAGACTATAGAAAATCTAAACCAATCTTTATGAAGAAAATTACAGAGAACCAGCAGATCAAACAGGAAAAAAAATCGAGGCGAAAGTCATCCGAATGTTACGTTATTCCGTGGGAGGATGGGGAGGCTTTTATGTTGTCGGAAACCTATTTTCAAAACATGTTTGAACATTTTGGAAAAGTGAAGAAACACATCTATAGTTTTTTTGAAGACTTACAGGGTAACGAGCTGAAGGTGGGGCTGAGAGGAAAAGATATGGACGGGAAGTTCAAGCTTACGATTCATTTAAGTGAAGCACACATAGCGATTGCTTGTTCCTGTAATAAAAGCGTAAAAGATATATGTAAACATGCTTTTTATGGAGTGTTGGATCGGATTAGATATAATGATTCACTTTTCAAACAGCTCTATTCTTCTGAAATCATCACCTTGGATGAAAAGTTTTATCCGATGTTTCGTTTTGAAGTGGATGACTACTACGTTTACCATTATGGGCACAAGCCTAAGTTTATAGCGAGAGAGGGATATGGTAGAGTTTTTAACTATGGTAATAAAGCAGAATGCTATAGTGAAAAAATTAGTTTTTTTCCGTCCTCAAAGCTTGGAGAGGTAAAGGAAAAGGATTTATTATTAGGAATACCCATTCATCATGGATACAATATGCCACTTCTTTTGCCTTTTTTAGCAAAAAAAAATAAAGACGGGACGAAATATGTGAATTTTGAGCGCAGCTACATCTTCGATCTGAATCATTCTTTCCTAGACATAGACGCTGAAGAAGAGATGCTTCAGTCGATTTGTCATCATATGTTACGTATTGATCTTTTGAACAAAGATACATTGATAAACCTTAACTATGACGTTGAGCTACTGGATACAAAAGGGTACATTGACGCTGTAAAAAGGAGACTTTTATTACGGCTTTGGAAAAAGATTATACCGGTTTTAAATAAGTACCCGATCATAGTTTTTAATGTGTGGCGAAGCCGGCGTGAACACGTAAAGCCAACGCATGGGATTTACGAAATCCCTAATTTTTCACTGCAGGAAATCGCCCTCCGCTTTTTATTAATTGAAAACAATGGTTGTTTGCAGCTGAAATTGGAAATCTATCTGGAAGGTAAGCTTGTAGATGAACCACAGTTCATGTCCGATAGATTTTCGTTTTTCTTAAAAGATAGTCACAACTATATACTTGTTCAACAGGCTCATGATGAAGAGATGATTCAACGTTTCAGAGAATGTGATTTTTGTTTAACGGTGTTGCCGAACGACGTTGAACAATTCATGGATAATATATTGTTTCCTCTGGCAGAGCGCTATCCTCTAAGTTACGAACCCAAAAATAGTTATCTAAATTTTGCCTTGAAAGGCAAGCTAAAAATCATTTCCAAAGTGGTGTGTTTTTGCATTCGCGAGCAACATCTCTATATCGAGCCACAAATAGTTTACGGAAATTCTTTGGTTGCAAACCCTGTTTACGACGGAAGCATTGCCTTTCGCATAGAAAAAGAAACGTTGCTTATTTATGACAGAGATAAAGTAGTTGAATGTGATTACCGAAATTTACTTTTATCATTGCATAGCTCGTTTGCCGAACAGGCGGATTCTGGAATATTGTCGATCCCCTTATCTTTTGTCCGTAAAACAACATGGTTAGCAGAGACAATTGCTAGACTTCAGGGGGATCAAGTTAAGCTAAAAGGTATAGAAAACTTAAAAGGATTACCTTTTTTGCCCCATGAAATGGACTGGACAATGGTAATCAATAAAGATGGTGATACCTTGAATGTTGATCTAAACGTTCAATTTAATAAGCAAGTGATAGACTTAGAGCTACTTCAAGCAGCGATACAAAAAGAACGGGAAATGTTGATGTTACCCGATGGCTCTGTGGGGCATTTTCCCAGAAAGTTGCAGCATAAGCTGCGTCCCATCCTATCCGTTGGGAAAATTAAAAAGAATAAGGTCCATCTTTCTGCAAAGCACTTCACCGCCATCCGGTCATTCGCTAATAAAATCAATGATAAGCAGTTGCATGAGCAATTAAAATTGCAACGAAAGAAGCTGCAAGCGTTCGACAAGATTCAACCGATAGCCAAACCAGAGCAGGTAAAAGCGATTCTTCGCCCTTATCAGGAGATAGGCTTTAGCTGGATGGGCTTTTTACACGAATTTGGTTGGGGCGGAATACTGGCGGATGATATGGGGCTTGGAAAAACTCTACAAGTGTTGACGCTGCTGGAATATAGTTATGAGCTAGACTCAACAGCTCCTGCGTCGCTCATCGTATTGCCCAATTCCTTGCTCTTCAATTGGCAACAGGAAGCTAGCAAATTTGTTCCACATAGAATGGTAAGGGTACACCATGGCACAAACCGTTCAATAACCGAAATTTCTGCAGCTAACGGAGAACTTTTGCTCACCACCTATGGTACGTTAATGGCCGACATCGAGGTGTTCCGTAAATACCATTTCAGTTACCTGATCCTAGATGAATCCCAAGCCATCAAAAATCCGCAATCCAAACGGTTCGAATGTGTACAGACCGTTCGGTCTGACTATCGTTTGGCATTGACAGGCACGCCCATTGAGAACGGTATATCCGATATTTTTGCCCAGCTCGATTTTGTAAATCCGGGATTCTTGGGAACTTACGGTCAGTTTAAACGGAACTTTCCTGGTATAGCGGATGGTTCAGCAAGTTTGGAAACGAAAGAATCCTTACAACAATTGATAGCGCCTTTTATGTTACGGAGAACGAAAGCGCAGGTGGCCAAAGATTTGCCGGAAAAAACGGAAATGGTGCTTTATTGTGAAATGCTACCCGAACAGCGTAAGTTATATGAGCAGTACCGAAAGCGTTTTCGTAGTGAATTGGAAGACAAAATGGAAGAACGCAAAGATCAGGCAACGATGTTCGTGCTGGAAGCATTGATGCGACTGCGGCAGATCTGTAACTCACCGGCATTGATTCCTGATAAAGATTACTCCAATTTGTCGGCTAAACTTGAAGAAATTCGTGAACATATTATAGAGAAAACGCAAGGACATAAGCTGCTCATTTTTTCTTCCTTTACGAAAATGTTGGCGTTGGTAGGGGAAGAATTGAAAAGTATGAATGTTGACTATGCCTACCTAGATGGAAAAACAAGTGGTGATTACCGACAACAAGCCGTGAGTCGCTTTCAGGAAGAAGATGATTGCCGGGTGTTTTTGATCAGCTTAAGGGCTGGTGGAACAGGATTGAACCTGACTGCAGCGGATTATGTGTATATTTTAGATCCTTGGTGGAACCCGGCAGCAGAGGCGCAGGCAATCGACCGCTGTTATCGTATTGGGCAGGACAAGCATGTGATGGCATACCGTATGGTCTGTAAAGATAGCATTGAGGAAAGAATTATAGCGATGCAAAACAACAAGAAAGCATTGGCGGAATCGCTTGTGCAAGCAGACAGCAGTGTGCTGAAATCCTTGAATAGAGAACAACTGTTGAAATTATTTGAATAAAGATAACAACGCCTCAAAGAGGAAGAAAGTAACCGTAATCAGCTTGAGTGGAACTTACAACGTACCATTTCTAAAATAAATTACCGAATTCTTGGCGTGTCAGGTTTGCCAGCGATTGAAGGCTCCTTTCTTCCCATAAGAGCGCATAGGGAAAAGAAGGAATAGTACTCATGTGGATGCCTCCGCAGATAACTGCGCCGCCTTTATCGATATCCTGTAAGGCTTCCGGAACGGGCATCCCTTTAAGCCGGAGAGGTGCTCCGGGGCTTTCCAATGCCATCGCTTTCATGGAAGTGGGTTTTCTTCTAGCTGCACTGTCATATGAACAAAGTTACCGAATATTTCTTTTTTACTTTCCCTGAAAAAGATTCTCCTAAATTGAGGAGGGTCATATTTTTTCAACCATCTATTGAAATAGATTCCGAAACCATCATTCGCTATGAGCGATAAATGCTGTCATTAGAAAAGCTTATCTTTGCAGCCTCAACTAAAATTACAGCAATGATAATAAATGATACCTTAAAAGCCCGTAGCGGAGGTAAATGTGAATTAAGTGGTAAGGCGGGTGATGTGGTAGTTTACAATGTAGCGGCTGACAGTTACTCGGACAATGAAGTGCTTGTATTAAAAGATCTAGCAGATCAATTAGAGGGAGCGGTAGCCTTCTCTTCGGAGGATTGGCGCTTTCTGCCTGATGTCATGTGGAGCCAGGTGCCAGCGGTACAGGTATTGGCCTGGCGTGTGCTTAATCGCCTAAAGGGTGAAAGTTGGGCGGCAGATGCACTGGATATCCTTTATCTTGATGAAGAAACGTTAGCCTGGGCGAAAGCAGCTCCAATTGCAGAAGACGTGGTGAGCACTGTAGTGCATAAAGATGCTAACGGCAATACCCTCCAAAATGGAGATTCGGTGGTGCTTACGAAAACACTGGATGTGAAAGGAAGTTCGCTTTCTGCCAAATTAGGTACGCTTGTTCGGAATATCCGTTTAGTGGAAGATAATCCTGAACAGATAGAAGGTAGGGTGGAAGGACAGCTGATCGTTATTCTTACCAAATATTTGCGTAAGCAATAAAGGCGTTCTATATGTGGAGCACATGATACGGAGGTGTGTTCCAAAATTAAAGACTGCCCGCGAACTAAATGCTTGGAAGTCCAAGCCGCGATGGAATACCGGCTTTTTCCCTAAGGTTTTTTTTCTGAGGTATTGTCCATAGTTGAAGTGTAAACCACGACGGGGCTTTGTCTAAATTTAATTTTAGTTTTTGTTAAGAAAATCTTTACAAGATTAAAGAAATATATTCAATTATCAAAAAAATGTTAAGAAATTCTTTATAAATTGAATATTTAACCTAACAAATGACTATCAATACTTAGAACATGACCCCATTAGGCGAATATTTAGCAAAGAAATCGGTGAATAAATCGATGGTTGCCAGACGGACCGGTTTGAGCAAACCACGTATCAGTGAATTATCCCTTAACCCCTCCGCCAAACTGCGTGCAGATGAGTTGGTGCTGATAGCCAAAGCGATCGATACGGATCCCTGCGAGATGCTTATGAAATTATATGGGGATTTGGAATTGAAAGAAGAAAAAAGGTAGTTTGCAGATTAACGGCATTTCCTATAAGTTTGTTCTATGCCAGAAACAACCATGAAGCGTATTTACTTGTCCGTACTTGAGGCCTCAAGTACGGTATCTGCTGGCAGCATACGAAATTAGATAAAAAAGAGAATAATGGATGAGCACATTATTTAGCTCAAGCACTTTCTAAAAGGATTTTTTCTGAATAAAGGCAATAAATTCTTTTGGTGAAAGAACCGGGAGGGAAGGGAGACCGCTTTGCTGAAAATGTTGGTCGCGACTGATAATGATATCGAGTTTGTGATGTAAAGCCGTATAGTAAAGTAAAGCATCTTCTACATCCGACATAGAAGAATGAACGGCAGCTAACACTTGTTCATGAGAAATTTCCAGACTATCTAAAAAGCCCAACAGTAAGCCTAGAATTTCTTTCGCTTTAGTTGAACCATACGATTTTGCAATCCAATAAGCACATATCTGTACAACTGAAGGTGAAATAAAACCCTTTATAGTGCCCTGTTCAGTCCAGGTAATAATCGTTTTTGCTTCTTGGTATGCGGTTCTTTGTAGTGTAAAATCTAGAAGAATATTTACATCTAGTAGTACTTTAAAAGCCATATTTTTTAGCGTTATCTTCTAAGTATCTTTTTTTCAAGTCTTCTTGATCTGCTATCTCTGGTTTAGGTAAACTTTCAATGAGCTGAACGATCCCCTTCTTTGAAGGCTTATTTACAAAAGTTTTAAAATAATTTTCTACCAGCTCGGAAACGCTACTATGCTTTTGTGCAGCGTATGCTTTTGCTTGAGTTAGCAGCTGTTTGTCTATGCTTAAATTCAATTTTGCTTTCATGAGCCAATCTGATTTATATACAAATATACGCATAAATATTTATTATGCGTATATTTTGCTTGGTCTGTTAGTTAATGTATTTGATACAGAAGCCTTTATTACTACCGTATGACCTGTCCTTCCGACAATGCCCGAGCGTTAGTTCGTTTATCTGGGCTTTGTTCAATCCCGTTCTTCGTAACCATTATTTTATCCACTACCATTTCGTCATAACCTTACCGATCGCTATCATAAAAAATATTCATTTGAACATATTAACAAAATATTTGTACAGAAAAAATATACAAATATTTTGTTTTTCAAAACAATACGTTTAAGTTTGTATAGATTTTCTGTACATTAATTAACTTTATATGAAAACATTAGCTACACAAACGCTTGTTGGACGCTTGGTTCAGCGCATGGACTTACATCGTGTTTTTCTTTTTTCTTATCCCTTTTTAGAAGAAGAACAGCATCATCTTTTATTGGTGATCAATCCAGTCAAGGGGCTGTCACCCAAGGCTATGGCGCCTATTGTATCCCTGTGTATGTCGGATACGACGGAGGTTCCCTTTGATATGATACTGGCGGGGGAATGGCAAAATCAATTGAAGCAAGGCAGTTTGTACTACACCTATGCTTCCTTGCCCCAACATGAACTGTTTGCGGCATCGAAGAAAAAAAGTCCGCTCTTATCACATAAGACCATCACGGGTTTGCTGGAACTTTCCCAACTGAACTATGGGAAATGTCGGAAAACTTCCGACGAATTCAGGGAGGCGGTGAACAACTTCGTCATCAAAAGGGACTATGGACAAGCAACCTTTATGCTGCATCAATTCTTAGCGGTCCGATTGAAAGGTTTTCAAGCTACTGCCGGTGTAAATGGAGGTAAATCGCATAACGTGGAATACCTGATGAAATCGCTCAGGGCTTTGGCTCCGCAAATATTGTCCATTTTCCCCTATGACAGTCCATCGGTTGATCTATTTCGCCTTTTGGACGAAAGCTATGTGAAGGGAAAAAAGATGGATATAGTGGAGATTACGACAGATCAATTTAGTCTCCTTTTGGAAAAGTGTGAGCAAGCAAGTGCGATGCTCGACAGCATGGTGGCGACCATGATGGAGCGGATTGCAGCTTATCGGGAGCAGCTGGCGGATGAGGTTAAGCTGAGCGGGGATGTGAAAGGAGAGAAGGCACCTGTACTGGCGATAGACACTAACCCGTCGCCTTCGCAGCTAGTATGCGAAGATTTTTCCGGTTTCCCATGGCCGGATTCCTATAAGCAGGATGTCAATAGCTTATTGAACTCTTTTCGCCAAAAGCACAATCCTGAGCAGATTATGATGTTGAACTACCATACCGGGGGTTTTTCTGGGAGCAACCTGTTTCAGCAACCAGATGGGAATAAAGAGCAAGGCGCCAAAGTCGAGCTTTACTTAGTGGTTCTGATGAAGAATAAAGGACCCTTCCGCTTTAAACGTGTACAGGCGGGAGTCGCCAGTGCCCTAGTAGTGTACCTGAATGTGGAATACGTGAAGAAGAAGCTCTCCGAAGGCGATCGTTTTGTGCATACGCTTTGGACAAAAGGCCGGGTTTTGCGTAGGAAATCGATTTTTACCCCTTCATTTACGGTGACCGAAGTGGACTGGAAGGCGGAATATGAGCGGGTAAAAAACCTGTGGGAAAACGCAAGGGGCTGTATGAGCAACCTGAAAGAAGTGGTGGTACAAACGCCAAATTTGATGCTCGATACCGGCATGTTATTGTTGAAGGATTTATTGGAAATGGGTGTCCATACTTATTTGCAATGTGCGGTAGGCTATTTGCCGAGACAGGTGCATTTAACTGAACTGATCGATTGGAGTGGAATAACCGGCAGGAGAGTGTTGGACTTCATTTACCCTAAAAGCGAAACGGACAGGGCACGCTTGCACCTGATGTTTAGACCTGAAAGTATTTGGTGGGAAAACGCAACGATCGGCTTATCGAAAACTTCACAATCGTTTTATTGCGATCAAGCAAAAGATTTACTTCGTTTTTTTGACGGGCTGTGTGAGGAGGTATTGGAGGAGTTAAAGAATAAGGCGGAGAAGGTGGAAGATAACACGAAAGAGCCCGAACCTAATGTGTAACCAAAATAAATTGTTTTGAGTAATGAATACAGATTTTCATTATAAATTTACAGACCTCGATACCGAGGACAAGCAGCTGGCCTTCTTGTTTGGTGATTTAAGAAGTACTTATCGTGCATTAAAACTTACGAGCTGGAAGGAGAAGTTGCGGAAGTTGATGGTTGCGGGAACTCATGATATTTGTGGCGTAAGTGACAGACCCAAAGTAGAATTTGGTAGATTTATAAGTCAATTTAAAGAATTGGTGGAAGCTTGGAAGAAGTTGCTCGACTTATGGCAGAAATTTGCAGAATCCGATTCAAGCAAAATTGAAATAGCAGGGATTCATAATATATAACTGAAAGAGCTTTGCGCTTGACTAAGAAAGTGGAAATTCTGTCAGATATTTTTTCCGTCGATACCACAAAATAAGTATTGGATGTACACGTAGGAAATCGGGACTTGTGATAATGGCAGACATTTATTATTTTTGATATCAATGTATGATAAAGCGCAGATATTGACCATGCTTAAGGCCAAAAAGCAAGAATTGGAAAAGAAGTACAGCCTTTCTGAGCTTGGCCTTTTTGGTTCATATGCTCGGGGAGAGCAGAATGACCAAAGCGACATCGATATTTTAGTTGATTTTAATTCTCGCATTGATGGATTTCAATACATCCGCCTCGCCCATGAATTGGAGGATCTTTTCAACCAAAAAGTGGATGTAGTATCCCGAAAAGGGATTAAGCCAGCTTACCTATTCTATGTAGAAAAGAATTTGGTGCATGTCTGAACGGGATTTGACATTATTACTGCTTGACATCGAGCAAGCAATTGAGGCAATTCTAGAATATACCAATGGCTATACGTTTGAAGACTTTGAAGCCGACTCCAAGACAAGACATGCGGTTGAGCGTAATTTTGAAATAATTGGTGAAGCAGCATCTCGGGTATCAATAGATTTCAAAGTAAATAACCCCCAAATTGAATGGCGTATATTAAAGGATTTTCGCAATTTTATTATTCACGATTACTTCGGTATTAATAATGAGATTGTTTGGGAAACCATTCAATTGCGTTTAGCTGACTTGTTGGATGATATTAAATCGTTGAATAGCTAATGTTAAGTTATAACCGTATTTTACAAGCTTCAGCAATCGCATAAATGGCCTTTATCTTTTTATCATCCGCAAAGCGGATATAATCGTAAAGTTTTTCCCGTATGGAGGTGTCGCGCATAAAAAATGATCTCCTTCGTTATGACGAAAACACAAAATTTTTTATAAAGCACAGAATCAAAGCTTACATCTCTCAACAGAACTTAAATGTCACTCATGTTTTTCGCTAGGCAGCAAAGTAATTGAATACCTTCAGCTCAATTAAGCTTATTCATCCCATAAACTATCGACAGGATTTGCTGTAGCGGCTTTGAAGGCTTGCCCACTTATCGTAGTTAAGGCGATAAACAGCGCAGCTCCCCCTGCTGTAATAAACATCCACCATTGCAAATCAATGCGATACGCGAAATCTTCCAGCCATTTATTCATTGCCCACCAAGCAATCGGTGATGCAAGGACAATAGCCAATAGCACCAGCTTCACAAAATCTTTAGATAGCAGGTTGATAATGCTACTAACGCTCGCTCCCAACACTTTGCGTATGCCGATTTCTTTCACACGTTGTTCTGCTGCATGCAATACCAGTCCGAAAACGCCTAAGGAAGAAATGAATAACATCAGGGCACTAAAGAAAGTAAATAAGGTCTGTTGCTTTTGCTCTTTAGCATATTGTTTCTCAAGAATATCACTCATCCAGTTGGTGTTCAGTAATTTATCCTGATAAATAGACCTCCATATTTTGTGTAAAGCGATCGATACCTGTTGTTCTTGGCCTGAGTTTATCCGAATGAACATTCCACCGAAACCAGCAGCTCCTCCAGCTTCGATAATGGCAGGAGTAAGGCTGTGATGTAACGATTCGTAATGAAAGTCTTGAATAATTCCAACAACATGATAATCTGTTGAAGTAATACGACCACCGGCCTCATCAATACCGTACTCTTTGGCAGTAGATTCGGATATCATTATTGGCCGTAACTTCGCACGATCTTCTTTTTTTGTAGAATCCGACTCCCTTTGTAAGGTGTTTTGCAAATCAGTTCCAAAATTCCGGTCGAACATACGGCCGCTTTTTAGCTTTAATCCGATGGTTTGTCCAAAGTCGAGATCTCCAAAAATAAAGTTGACCTGTGTTTGTTGCCCTTTTTTTACAGGATGCTCGAAGCTCATATTTCCGGAAGTCATTCCGCTTTGAGGTACCCAGCTTGTAATACTAGCTTGTAATACACCCGGTAATTGTTTTAATTTTTCCTTAATGGTCTCTCCCTTTCCTTCCCAGGAAACCATATCAATGTACAATAAACCCTCCTTGTTAAAACCGAGATCTTTTTGATTGATAAAACGCAGTTGCGATTGAACAGCTAATAAGGCTACCAAAGTGATGATAGCTATGGAAAACTGGGTGACGACTAATATTCTTCGAAATGCGGCCGACGATGTTAAGGAGGAATTGACAAAACGACCCCGTAGACTGTTCGATGGCTTGAATCCGGATAGGAGTATCGCAGGGTAGGCCCCCGTGAGCAGGCTCAACAAGAAGATAAAAAGCAAGGTACTAAGGAAGAAGGGCCAATTGGCGAAAACGGTTTTGGTGAGTCCATGATCTAAAAACCGTTCCAGTATAGGTAAGGACAGCGCGTAAAGGAGCAGTGCAAGTAGTGTAGAAAGTGAAAAAAAGAGTAAGGATTCTGTTAAAAACTGTCCCATGAGCTGCCTTCTTTCCGCGCCAAGAATTTTTCGAATGCCGCTTTCCTTAAGGCGTTGCGTCGCGCGAGCGGTGCTCATATTGATAAAATTGATGCAGGCAATCAGCAAGAGAAAAATACCAACACTGCCGAAAATATATACAGACCGAATACTCGATTTGATTTCCTGATGGTTATTAAAAGCCGAATGCAAATAGATATCGCGCATGGGCTGGAAGGAAAATATGACCTTGCCTTCTTCGAGGTCGAGGTGTTTAGCGTACCAATTGTTTACTTTTGCTTCGAATTGCTGACGATTTGCGCCGGGTTTCAGGAGGTAATAAACCTGTGAGTTGCTAGTCCCTCGGTTCTTTTCAATTCTTTCTACCCTAGGCTCCATAAGCACAATGGCATCGGCTCTTAAGTGTGTATTTTGGGGAAGATCTCGGATAACAGCGGTAACCAGATAGGGTGTTGGTTGGTCCTGCCAAGTTGGTACGTCGTAGATGACTTTGCCAATGGGGTCTTCTTCTTTAAAGAACCGTTTAGCAAAACTTTCCGTGATCAATAGATTTTGTTGACCGGGTACATAGCGATCCAATTGTCCGGATAAGCGATCGAAATCAAACATCCTTACAGCATTGGAATCCAAGGCGATTATACTAGTCTTTATACCATTAGACGCATTGTCACTTGGTTTGAGCTGTAATTCGGATGTGTGAACTTTTGAAAAGTTTTCTACTTCTGGAAAACGTTCTTTGAGTTCGGTTCCTAAACCTATGGGTGTGTAGGCTTCTTCTACATAGAGGTCATCACCCATTTTATTGGAAGAAAAAACACGATAGAGGTCGTCACTTCGTTTCCAAAAATCGTCGTATGACAGGTCGTCCAGTGCTACAGTGGAAACGAGCAGGCAAGCGCATAATCCTACGGTAAGCCCCATTATGTTAATGAAACTGAACAGTCGATTTTTTTGCAAGGAGCGAAGAGCTGTTTTGAAGTGGGTTACTAACATGGCTATTAATTTCTGGTCAAAGATCCTCTATTAATTTTACTCATCCCGCAACGAATCCACTGGATTTGCAATGGCCGCTTTGACTGCTTGGAAGCCAACAGTTAGTAAGGCAATCATAACGGCCCCAAAGCCGGCCAACGTAAACATCCACCACTGGATTTCAATTTTATAGGCGAAATTTTCCAACCATTTGTTCATCGCCCACCAGGCAATCGGTGCGGCTATAAGCAATGCTAACAGCACTAGCTTAACAAAATCCTTTGATAATAGCGCAATAACACTGCTTATCGTAGCGCCCAATACTTTTCGGATACCTATTTCCTTCGTTCGTTGGAAAGCCGTTAAGGTAGCTAAGCCGTATAGGCCTAGGCAACTGATCAATAAGGTGATCATTGTGGCGGTCGTTACCAATTTGGCAGTACGGCGTTCCTGTTGGTAAAGATCGCGAATAGTCTCATCGTAAAACTGATATTGAAAATCAACGCCTGGATACACGCGTTTCCATTCCTTTTCCACAAGGGCAATGGTGCTTGCCCAAGATGAAAGTCTTTTACTGGCCAGCTTGACGTTAAATGATTCCAGCTCGGGCTTAACAGCGGTAAAACCGAGCGCTGGAATCTCATTTCTTAAACTAAATTGATGAAAATCTTTGAATACACCTACGATGATGCGTGGATTGTCATTTTGATAAAGGGTTTGTCCAATAGCATCCTCTGGCCTGCTAAAACCAAAATTTTTCAGTGCCGTCTCATTAATCAATAGCTCCCGAATGGTGTCTGTTTCCAGTATATTCCGACCGGCGAGCAACGGAATTTGATACACCTTCAGATAGTTGGCATCAATATTTTTGAATAAGAGCTGCTTCTCCACGGTGCCCGTATCGCTACGATAATCCATCATCCATCCGTTCATCCAATTGCTCATCGGGATGTCGCCCAATGCTACACCGTCAATTTCAGGATGCTGTTCAAGCATACGTTTTAAAACAAATTGTTTCCCCTGATAGCTGCTGTCTGTTTGTACTTTGTAGGGAATATCCACCGTCACAATCGCTTCATGCTGAAAGCCTAAATCTTTATCTAACGTATATCTTAGTTGCTGACCAATGATGATGGCGCATACCACGAACACTTGTGCGATTACAAACTGAAAGATAATAAGTCCCTTGCGCAAATTCAGTTGGTAAGCACCGACCGATTGGCTTACTTGGCCTTTCAATACGCGTACGGTCTGTACACGCGTGGCCAGCCAACTCGGATAAAGCCCTGCTATTAGGGTGATTCCGCTAATCAACAATACCGTAAAGAGTAGCATCTCCATATAATTGTTGAAATCGTTCATGCCTTCGGGTAGGTATTCGGCAAAGACACGTAGGGCAACTGCCGTGATCAGAAAGGATAAAATAACAGCTAAGATACAGAGGACGAGGGTTTCTTTCAGGTAAGCCCAAATAAGAGCTGAAGCTTTTCCACCTAAGGTTTTACGAATACCGATTTCTTTGGCGCGTTGGGGCAATTGCGCGGTAGTGAGGTTAATATAGTTAATGCAGGCCAAGACCAAAAGGAAAGCCGCAATGCCCAATAAGCCAAATAATATCGGCTTGCTGGCTGTTCGGGCACGGAGACTCAAATGCGTAGCAAAATGTTTATCGGCCAAGGGGAGCAGTTTAAAACTGGAAGTAAAATTATACTGTTGAAAAATCTCCCGATTAACGGCGCTATTGATTCGATTCAATTGATCGAGGACGGTCTTGGTGCTCACGCCCTTTTCCAATTTGACATATAGCAATTCTTCGGATGAAACGTGTTGCCAGTTCGTATTTGTTAGCTCTTCCTGGTTGAGCGCAAAAAATTCCTGTGGGGGAAAACTGTTCAAGTAATCCAGATCGACTAAAATGCCACTGACGGTTTTCTGCACGGTGTCATTATAGGTAATGGTCTGCCCGATCATGGTCTCCGGACTTTTTCCGGGGAAGTAACGTTGCGCCCGTTTAGCTGTTAACACCACCTTATCGGAAGCGATGGCTTGCCGTGGGTTTCCCGCCAACCATTGATAGCCGATCATCTCAAAATAGTCCGGTAGGGTCGCCACCTGCTCGTCGAGTTGGTCTAACGTACGGCCATCACTTGTTTTAGCACTGGAATAATTCCGGTAATATAAAGGAGCGGTTTTTTCGATGCCGCTAATGTCATGCAGCACATGGGGAAGAATGGCTTTGGGAATGAAGATCTCCTCCCGACTTTCACCGTCACCCCTCTTCATATGCGCATAGAACTGGAATATCCGATCACGATCAGGTTGGTGTTGATCATAGCTAAATTCAAAGCTAACCATCTGGTAAATAATCCACGAGGCGCTAATACCGATGGCTAAACCTAAAATGTTTAGTCCGGTAAATAATCGGTTCCGCCATAGGTGACGTAAGGTGATGTAAAACTGTTTCATTAAGATAGGTATTTATTCTTGACTATGTCACGTATGACGCTTAACAGCAAATGCGCCAGAAACTTATAGCGCTGATTAACTGTTTGTTATGTTTTTGCTTCCAATGACAGTGTTCGGAATCGGACACCAACCGTTCAATTGCGGACAGGCATAATTTACTCGTCCCTGAGCGAATCCACCGGATTGGCTCTCGCGGCTTTCATCGTTTGGAAACTTACAATAATGATCGTCAACAGCAGGCTTCCGATGGCGGAAACAGCGAAAACCCACCAAGGTATTGATGCGCGGTAGCTGTATTTCTGAAGCCAGTCATGCAGTATGTAATAGGCGATAGGCATGGCAATGAAGCAGGAAAGAATCACCAAAAAGACAAACTCTTTGGAGAGTAAACCCCAGAGTTGATATAAGCTAGCGCCAATTATTTTTCGGATGCCGATCTCTTTAGCACGTTTTTCTGCAACAAAGGAAGCTAAGCCAAATACACCTAGGCAACTGATGACGATGGCTAAACCAGAGAACACAGAGGCGAGCTTTCCGATACGAACTTCCTCTCTGAACTTCGCCTCATACTCGTCGTCAACAAATTTATACTCGAAAGGTGCGTCAGGAATCACTGATTTGAAAACCGATTCGATATCCTGCATGCTGGCATGCGTGCCTCTTTCCGGATTTAGTTTTAGGTTGATCCAATTGACATTTTCGTAATCAATGCAGTAAACCGTTTGTTTCGCTGCCTCGTAGGGCGAATCCATGATAACGTCCTGTATGACGCCGACAATCTGGTATTGCTTGTCGTTGAAATGAACTGTTTTGCCAACAGGTTCATCTATATTCATGTACTTGACAGCAGCTTGGTTGATGATCATGGCATTGGTGTCTGTAGCAAAGTCTCTCGAAAAATCCCTACCTTTTTTTACTTCCCAATTCACGGTTTTCCCAAATTCATGAGTCACCCAGATGGTAGCAAAATCAGTGGCGAGATCGGGGTCTTTTCCGTCCCACTCAAAGCCACTACGGTTGGATTGGACGCTTGTTAATGGGCTGGACGATTCAGACAATTCTTCGATCGCGCGTAAATTCTTGAGTTTTTCTCTTAAAACGTCATATTTTCCGTAGAAATCCGCCGTGGCCATTCTGATCGTTACCAAACCGCCGCGATCGTATCCAATGGGTCGATCTTTAGTATAGTGTATTTGTTTGTAAACAATAATGGTTCCGATGATAAGTGCAATGGAGATTGAAAACTGTACGGTTACCAGTATTTTTCGGGGTAGGGTTGACAGCCTTCCAACTTTGAATGTACCCTTTAACACTTTTAAAGGCTTGAATGAGGAAAGATAGAAAGCAGGATAACTACCGGCAACAATGCCGGTGGTTCCGGTGATGAGAGTGGCTATAGCCCAGAACATCAAGGAATTCCAAGGAAATACGATTTGTTTATTTGAAATTTCGTTAAACCAAGGAAGTGATAGGACGACCAACAGTATGGAGAAGCCGAAGCCGATAACGGAAACGAGTATCGACTCCGTTAGAAATTGATAAACGAGGCTCTTTTTGGACGAACCTACCGTTTTTCTTACGCCCACCTCCTTCGCTCTTTTTTCAGATCGGGCAGTACTCAAGTTCATGAAGTTGATGCAGGCAAGCAACAAGACAAAAAAGCCGATCAGCGCAAAAAGTTTAACATATGAAATTAAGCCGCCCACTACCTTGCCGTCTTTCCAGTCGTTCCATAGGTGCCAGTCCTGCATTGGGTGTACGATGATCTGTGCCTTAAACCGTTTATCAGCTGCTGAGACGCGATTAAATTTTGCATTTACGATGGCCTTGTTAACGGTTTCAAAATTGGTATGGTCACTTATTTGCACAAATGTTTGGAAGGAGTTATCATCCCAAGCGGTCTCCACCTGCTTGATCCAAGGTTCTGAGATGAGGTATAACTCCCAAGGGGCGATAAAGTCAAGTTCCCTGAATGACGTGTTGTAAGGTAAATCTTCATAAACGGCAGCAACCTTAACATCGAGTGACTTCTTGATCTTCATTGGTTTGTCGATCGGATCGGTGTCGCCGAAAAAAGCTTTTGCCGTGGATTCAGAGAGCATTATGCTTTTCGGATCTTGTAACGCATTTCGGTTGCCGCGAAGCATTTTTAAGGACAGGATATGAGGGCCGTCTTTTTCAGTGAAGACGCCGTTTTGATAAAGATGTTTGTCATCATAGGACAAAACCTGTGGAATCATCCAAGATGCCATCGCAACATACTTGAAGTATTCTCCGTAGGTGGTACGCAATTCATTTCCCAGTGGGACAGGTTGTGCTAATGACGTGCCTGTTTGTCCGTTCCATGTTTGATTTTGCACAATCTGGCCAACACGATCATCATTTTCATGAAATCGGTTAAATGTCAGTTCATCCCAAACCCATAAAGCGATAAGTATAAAAACCGCCATACCCAGGGCTAGACCGATAATATTGATCGCAGATGATTTTTTTTGCTTTAAGAGATTCCGCCAAGCGATTTTAAGATAATTTTTAAACATTGTGTTTGTTTTTCATTGGTGTTTAAGCTATCCGCATTCATCATTCACTCCTCAAGCTATCTACTGGGTTGGCCCTCGCCGCTTTCAATGATTGAATGCCCACTGTCAGCAAGGCTATTAACAGCGCAATTAAGCCCGATAAAGGAAAAATCCAAAGGGGTATAGTGATCCGATATATAAAATCTTCCAACCAGCTATTCATGATCCACCAGGCAATTGGGCCTGCAATTAGAAAAGCAACAAAAACTGGTTTAAGAAATTCCTGAATGACTTTATTTGCAATTTGGGCAATGGACGCGCCTAACACTTTCCGGATGCCGATCTCTTTTACTTGCTGATTGATGATAGTGAGTGCTAAACCAAATAACCCCATGCAAGATAGCAAAATGGCAATTCCGGCAGCTACAGAAAAAAGTGTGGCTAAACGTTTTTCATTTTTATACCAACGCTCGACATTTTCATCTACATAGGTTCCTTTAAATTCCGCATCAGGCTCCAAGCTTGTATATGTCCTTTTTATCTGCTCCATAGTCACCTGCGGATTTTGCGTATTTACCTTCACAAAAATATAATCAATAGGGGTGTCCTGTTCCAGTACAATGGTAAGCGGTTTGGTCTCTTCGTGCATCGAGTAGAGGTGAAAATCGGGAATGATGCCGATGATTTGCCAGCCATAACGGCCTGTTGAATCCGTGTTAATAAGGCGCCCAAGTAGAGGTGGTTTGCCCAGTTGTTTCGCCATGCTTTGGGTAATAACGACTGCATATGTACTATCCGAAACAAAAGCGGTTGAAAAATCCCGACCTTCCAAGGGTGTAATAGAAAGCGTTTTTAGAAAATCATAGTCGGCCGAAATAAAAGAGGTCTGTATATTTCTGCCTTCGTGTTTAAAACCAACCTGCGACCTGGAAGTACCTCCATCTTCTCCGATTCCGAGGTTCACATCGCCTCCCGATACGCTTATGACAGCCGGATTAGAAGTCAAGCGAGTGCGTAGTTTGGCACTGATAGACCGGCCATTCACTGCATCTTTTATGGGAATGCTGATGATCGAAGCGGTGTTATATCCCAATTGGGCTGTTCGCAAATGCTGAAACTGCAGATAACAGACAAGTGTTGAGCAGATCAGGATAATTGCGGTAATAAATTGTAAAGTGATGAGCGTATTTCTACCGATTCCAGATTTGATGAGGCTGAATTTCCCTTTAAATATTTCGGTGGTTTTTAGCTTATTTAAAACGAAAAAGGGATAACTGGAGGACGCGAGCGAAATGAAGATTAGGATAGCGAATAAGCTAATGAGCGTCTGCGGATGGTAAAGTGATTGACTATCCAACTGCAGAAGGTTGTGAAGTACCAGTATTTTGATTAAAGTGAACGTACCTATCAAGCCTAAACACAGCGCAATGAAAATTTGTAGAAAATTTTCCGAAAACAACTGTCCCCATACTTGATGTGAAGCAGCGCCTAAACATTTCCTAACGCCTAATTCTTTATTACGCGTAAAGGATAAACTGATCTGTATGTTGATATAGTTGAAGCATGCGATAAACAAAATAATGACACTAACGAGGAAGAGAATAAACAAATACGTTTTGCTAACCGTGTCACCAGATCCCAGCTCACTGTTAAAATGTAAATCTTTAAGTGAAAGTAATCGCATACCCAAATAATCGCCATTGGCATCCGCTAGATAGCCGTCTCTTTTTAAAGATTCAGCATCAGGATGTACGTGCTTTTGGAAAAATAGTCTTAACTGTTTTTCTACCTGTACTTGGCTTACATGAGGAGCGAGCCGTACATAAATATTGTGATGTCGCTCATACCATTCTGCTTTGGTTCTGACCCAATTTGGGTCTATCTCCGTTCGCGCTAAAGCCGAAAATTTAAAAGTGGAATTTGTTGGTGCATCCGCCATAACAGCCGATACAATGAGGCGTTTCCATTCGCCCGCTATTTTAATTTCGACGGCCTTACCGATCGGGTTTTCCTTAGCAAACAAGCTATTGGCAGTTTGTTGATTGATTACAACATCTTCTAGCTTCCCTAAAGGCGATTGACCTTGGCCGGCTGTTATGTTAAAAGAGAAGATGTCGAAGAAATCCGGATCTACCAAGGTGGTGCCCACGTCGAGCGACTTCGCTTTATAGCGGATTTCGCGGCCTCCCGATTTTATGCGTGTAACTTTTTCTATACCGATATCCTCCTTGGCTAGATAAGTGGCAACCGGGTAGCCCATGGCAGGGCTTAGGTCTGTACCTTTTAATAAGTTATCGAATTGATAAAGCTTAAACACACGGTCTTTATGTTGATGAAAATTATCAAATGAAAATTCATGGTATACCGATAGCAGTAAAAGGATACTGCAGATGAAAGCAATGGCTAAGCCCAGTATATTGATAATGGTATGTGTTTTATGCTTGCGCATATTCCGCCAGGCGATTTTGAAATAGTTCTTTATCATTTTTGTTAAATTATAAGCCTTGTGTACGAGCTGAATCTACATATGCAGGCAACGCAAAAACAAATGATTATCACTCATCCCTTAGCGAATCCACCGGATTGGCCGATGCCGCCCGAAAAGCTTTTATCCCTAAAACAACTGCTGCAAAGCTTAACATGCCTATTGCTGACACCGCAAAGATCCACCAACTTATAGCTGTCCGGAAGTGGAAATTTTCCAACCATTGATGCATGAAATAACCGGCAATAGGAAAAGCAATCAAACAGGCCAGCACGACCAAGGCAAGTAAGTTTTTCAACAATAAAAAGACGATCTGACCGACATGGGCTCCCAAAACTTTCCTTATGCCGATCTCCTTCGTTCGCTGATTGGCCGTGAAAACGCCTAACCCGAACAGACCCATTGCGGCAATACCGATGGAAAGTCCCATTGCCCAGTTGAGCAGGTTGGATAAACGGACGTCGTTTTGGTAAAAATTTTCGATGGTCTTATCTAGAAAGGTATAGTCCAGCTCATAGTCAGGGTATACTTTATTCCAGGAAGCTTGCAGCTTGTCCAGCGCTTTTTTCCAGGAAGAAGGATTATTTGCCTGTAAGGCAACATGCATTACATAGCCGTCATTTTTTTCTCCCCAGTAGATCAGCGGTTTTACAGGCGTTCTGACCGAGGCTATATTGAAGTCTCTCATTACCCCCACAATAGGCGAATCCTCATCGTAAAAATCTAAGGTGTGCCCGAGGGCCTCCTCAGGGCGCTGAAAACCCATCTGTTTCATCATGGATTCGTTAATGAGTACTTCGTATGTAGAATCCGCCAATCGGATATTCCGACCTGCCAAAAGCGGGATGTTATAAACCTGTAAATAACTGGTATCACCATATCTTGAATCGATGGAGACTTCGACTTTCTCATCGCCCACCATATAACTAAGACCATTGGACATATTGCCGCTAAAAGCAGGACTGTGATTTCCTAGGCTAACCGCTTCAATTTCGGCGATATTTTTTAACTCGTTCAGCAAAACGAATTTTTGACTATTTTGGCGGTTCGAAAAGTCGGGTATGTAAAAATTGATAATCGCCTCTTTTCGAAAGCCCATATCCTTGTCTTTGGCAAAGTTTATCTGCTTACTTACGATGAGCACACAGATCAGAAAAACCTGCGCGATGACGAACTGCGAGGTAATGAGCATTTTACGTACCCACGCCGATCGCGTTTGCTTACTATGATCACTGACCTGGTTTTTAATAGCCGAAACGGGTTTGTATGCCGTTAATACCCAAGCGGGGTAAAAACCGGCCAAAAAAGTAATGCCGAAAGATAAAAGGATTAGAAATAAAAAAATGTCTACCTGAAAGATATCTCCAAAAGACATGCTTGCCGGAATAAAACCGGAAAATGCTCTAAAAAGTAATGGGGCGATGATCACGGAAATGATGCAGGCGGTTATCGTAAGCGTAAATGTTTCCAGTAGAAATTGGATAATAAGCGTCTTTTTGCCGCTGCCCAGTGTTTTGCGTATGCCCACCTCCTTCGCCCTTTCGATGGATTGGGCGGTGGATAAGTTGATGAAATTGATGGCTCCCAGTAAAATCAGGAAGATAGCCAAAAGGAACAGATTCAGCAAGGTAGATTTTTCGATATATCTCCCTCCGCCGGAAAAGGCTTTGTTAAAATGAATATCTGCCAAGGGCTGTAACCAGTGGGCGTCTTTGGATTCGTCTTTTTCCGCTTGAGCTACCCGAGCATAAATATCGTCTATCTGTTGGTTGACCCGACTTGCTTCTGCCGTAGGATTTAATAATAGCAGACACTGGGAATTATCATTGACGTTATTCCAGGCATCGTAATTGAAAAGTTCCTTGAGCCCAGTATTACTAGTTACGGTAGCTAGGGAAATAAATAGTTGGTTGTTAAAATCAGTGTTGGCTTCCCGGTCTTTAACAACACCGGCAATCGTGGTATAGAGACTGTCTTTGAAAATAACGGTTTTACCGATAACTTCATCAGGATGAAGACCGGGGAAAAAAGTTTGAATTTTGCTTTCCGATAACACCAATTGTAAAGGTGCGGCCAATGCCTGTTGTGCATTGCCTGCTAACCATTGATGGGGAACGACTTTGAAATAGTCCGCATCAGAAAAGATAATGCCGCTTTCTTTTTTAAATAGTTTATGTTGTTTACCATCATTGCTGGGTATTTTGATGGTGTTTTGCCAATCATCCTGAATATAATGTGCTACCGCTTCGACGCCACTTACCTGACTTTTTATTAAACGAGGCAATGGTGCACGGACGCCGCTGTTCTTCCATTCACTGTTGGTGACAACCCGATATATCCGATCGCTATGTACAAGATCTTTTTCGTAGCTATACTCGTATTGAATGATAAGGTAGATGACCAAAGCTGCACTGACACCTATGGCTAGGCCGAGGATATTAATAATGCCAGAAACCTTATTCTTCCAGAAATGGCGTAATGCTAACAGTAGGTTGTTCTTCAGCATAAGAAACGTGTTGTGGAATAAAAACCAAAAATTATCCTTTCATCTATCAAAAAACATCCTTTGTTTTTAATTGATTGTATATAAGTGGTTTATCGTTTTTATGGTGTGCGATTATGTTCGGAATCGAACACAACTTGTCCGATTCCGAACAGTAGAAGGTAAATTGGTAACACCGGTTATTGTCTGCTAAGGTAATTCGAACAAAATCAACCCACTCATATTCAGGAACCGTCTTGTCAATATAATAATTCGTGACAAATAACTAATACCATCAATTGCCGATAGTGTATTCCACCTAAATCTTATACCTTTGACAGGTAACCTGTCTTGAAATGGATAATAAGCTTAACGTTCGGAAAGAAGCTGTGCATAAACGGCATAAAGTGCAACTGAAGGGCTTACAGATCGCTCAACTCTCGGAAACGATGTTATTTCAATTGGCTGTTCCAGGGTTATATCTGCACCCCTCGGATGATCAGCAAGTTCAAGCAAATAACCTGAAGCTGGGATCTGGTGTTTTTGGAAGCAAATTAGATGGAGTGTACTTTCCAGAGATATCCGTCGAGCAAACAGCGGAGGGGCTGCTGGTTAGTAGCTACGATGATGCTGAAAACGGAAAACTGACGGAGCAGGAGCTCTTAGTGCTCTTCGCCGTTCTTAAGAAGGTGACCTTCCGTGTCTTTTTTGATGAACAACTTAGGATGAAACTATTGCGGGAAAAGGCTGTTGATTATGGTTTGGAACAGGAAAACCAGCTCGACCGATTCTTTCAGCTAGATTATACTGCAGGTGAATTGCGTATCGTGCCAACGCTATCGTCTTTAGTGCCTGTTACAGAAAAAAACTTGCGAGAATGGACATCTTGGCTGGAACCGACGTCAACTGAGCTAGATCTTTCTTCGAAAGCGATGGCTGATCAACAGACAATCATTCTCCTAAAACGGCATAAATATTATCGCCATCTCATCGTAGAGCTCTATCGAGCACCGACTACAAAGACAGGAAAAGTAAAGAACCCTTTTCGGCCCATCCATCCTTTGGAAGAAATATGGACGATGGAAGGACAGCAACAGGTGAAGTTTTTTGCCGCAATTCATAAGTTTCAAAACCCTGTAGCTAAAAAGGAGCCTCATATAGATGGGAATGCTCTGCGGGCCCTTGTGCAGAATCCTTTGGAATATGCTTTTTATTACCACGACTCAGGTCTCTCTGAGAAAGTAAACGCCTCTTCTATTATACCCGTAACGGCAAGGGTGTTGCCGAAAGAAATAACGCTTAATATTGCCCGAAAAGGGGTGTTCTATGAGCTAGAAGTTACGATTATGATAGACGGGACACCTTATATGCTTAACGAGCTAGAATGGTGTTTTGATTATTTCCTGAGGGTAGAAAACACCTTATATCTAGTTGACGAACCGAGGATATTGGGTCTGCTGAAGCTTTTCGCCAATAGGCCGGGAAACCTGTTGATCCATCAAAACAAATATCTGGATTTTAGAAAACAGTTGCTAGAGAAGCTGGAAGAGCGTATTACGCTGCAGTACGAATATGCGCGAGTAGCCACAACTCGTCAATTAGCAAAGTTTGGAACTTCGGTAGAAAAGATTATTTATCTTGCTGACTTTGGCAATTATGTAACGATCACACCGGTGGCGCGTTACGGAGAGGCGGAAGTGGCTGTGCGTAGTAGAAGGCAGATTCACGGAGAGGATGATGATGGAGAAGTGTTTCTTATTAAAAGAAACGACGCACTTGAGACGGACTTCATGGCTTGCCTTGTTCGGCAGCACGCTTACTTCGAGGAGCAACTAGCCAATGATCTGGACTACCTCTATCTGCACCGAAAGCGCTTTTTGGATGAAGATTGGTTCTTGGAGGTGTTCGAAACGCTATTCGCCGAAGGGATAACCATTTATGGTTTCGAAGAGCTGGAAGGTAACCGTTACAATCCACATAAAGCAAAAATTAACATCCGGGTGTTGAGTGGGATGAACTGGTTTAATGTGAAAGTAGGGGTGAGTTACGGTAAAACGAAGGCTTCCCTCAAGCATTTACATACGGCGATACGCGATAAGCGGAAATTTGTTCGTCTAGATGACGGTAGTTTAGGTGTGTTACCGCAAGAGTGGATCAATAAGTTCAATACGTATTTTAATATAGGGGAACTATTGGACGATGATGCGATAGGCATTGCAAAAACCAATTTCGCTGTTATCAAAGAATTATTTGAAGAAGAACAGTTGGATGAGACAGTGAAAATTGATTTAAAAGCTTATGAGCTGCGGTTGGCAAATTTCGATACCACTTGGAACGTGGCTGTGCCAAAGGCATTAAAAGCATCATTACGATCTTACCAGCGGAAAGGGCTTGCGTGGCTTAACTTTTTGGACGACCTTAATTTTGGAGGCTGTTTGGCAGATGATATGGGCTTGGGGAAATCACTGCAGATTATTGCCTTTATCTTGGGGCTAAAGGAGAAATACGCACAAAGAACGCACCTATTGGTAGTGCCGACAACGCTCCTTTCACACTGGAAACAGGAACTTACTAAATTCGCGCCATCGCTTCACTTACTTATGCACCATGGAACGGAAAGGAATAAACAGACTAAGCGATTCAATAGCATGGATATTGTGCTTACCACCTATGGTACCTTGGTTTCAGATATCGCTTTTCTGAAAGAATTTATCTTTGATTATGTCTTTTTAGATGAATCACAACTAATTAAAAACCCCGAATCGCAACGTTATAGGGCGGCAAGATTGCTGAAGGCCCGAAACAGGGTGACAATTACGGGAACGCCTTTGGAAAACAATGTGTTTGATTTGTATGGGCAGCTTTCTTTTGCTTGCCCGGGTCTTCTCGGAAGTAAAAAATATTTCAAGGACGTGTACCTGATGCCGATCGATCAGTTTCACGATAAGAAGCGTCTGGATATGCTACAGCGAAAGATTAAACCTTTTATTCTTCGACGAAGAAAAGGTGAGGTGGCCGAAGAGTTGCCAGAGAAGACGGAAGTACTTTTATACTGTGAAATGGATGCAACGCAAAGACGAATCTATAAAGCATATGAAAGAGAGTTCCGCGAATATATTTCGGCGACAACCAATGAAGAGCTGGATAAAAGTCCGATGAATGTGTTGCGTGGGCTAACGCGCTTGCGTCAAATATGCGATTCTCCTATCTTGCTAGGGGAGGGACGACTACCTGGGGACTCATCGGCTAAGATTGATACGTTGCTGACGCAAATAGAGGAAAAGGCTCCCGAACATAAGATCTTGGTGTTTTCCCAGTTTGTGACCATGCTTGATCTCATCAAGAAAAGTTTGGACGTCCGTCATATTGGTTACGCCTACCTTACAGGAAGTATCCGGAACAGGGGACAGGTAGTAGATACATTCCAGTCAGAACCACAAAAACGTGTTTTTCTGATCAGCCTAAAAGCTGGTGGCACAGGCTTGAACCTCACTGCCGCAGATTATGTGTACTTGGTGGATCCCTGGTGGAACCCAGCGGTTGAGAACCAGGCCATTGACCGGGTGCATCGTATCGGTCAAACAAAGCATGTAGTCGCTGTTCGACTGGTATGCAAGGATACCGTAGAGGAAAAGATGATGAAATTGCAGGAAAAGAAAAGAGCTTTGTCAGAAGAGTTGATAGCTGATGATCAATCTTCCCTGCACCTTTCGAAGGAAGATTTGTTAAGGCTGTTGGGCTAATTTGACTTTTGTTCATCACCTCTTTTGATTAAAAACCAAAAGGATGATGATTGTTAATACCACTGAGGTAAGAAACCGCTATCAAAATACGCGGTTAGTCCAAGTAATAAATACACGCTTCATAACCAACCTTATTCGCTCCTTAATGACTTCGTTGGGTTTGCGAGTGCCGCTCTGATCGTTTGTACACTGATGGTAATAAAAGCAATCAGTAGCGCGATAACCGCGGCGATAACAAATACCAGCCAAGAGATGTCGATGCGGTAAGCAAAATCGCTTAGCCAGTTTTGCATCGCGAACCAAGTTATTGGGAAAGCAATAATAGCAGACAAGGCAACTAATAGGAGAAAATCTTTTGATAGTAAACCTACGATACTGCCGGTACTTGCCCCCAGTACTTTTCGAATGCCTATTTCTTTTACCCGCTGGGTAATAGTAAAGGCAGATAAACCAAACAATCCCAAGCAAGCGATGAAGATGGCGATACCCGCAAAGGTAGAAAAAATCAACTGCTGTTGTTGTTCCGCCTTATAGAGATCGGCAAAGCGATTGTCTAAAAATATATAGTCAAAAGGTACCTCAGGTAGATACTTCTTCCATATTGTTTCGATATGCTGAAGAGCCTGCTGTGTGCTGCCCGTTATGTTAACGGAAATGCTACCATAGTCATTCTCCTCCTTGGAAACGAATAAAACCAGCGGTAAGATTCGCTGATGCAAGGATTCGAAGTTAAAGTCGTTCATGATACCCACAATCTGTCCGTTGCGGACGCCATATTTAAATTGTTTGCCGATCGCCTCTTCATTCGATTGTATCCCCAAAGCGCGTACCGCTGCTTGGTTGAGGATAAAAGAAGAAGTGTCAGAACCATTTGTCCGCATGAAATTTCTACCATTCAAAATGGGGATATTGTAAGTTGGAATAAAACCGTCATCTACCCTTACATATTTAATATCCGCTTTTGATGGGGCCAGCGAATTTCCGAGAGTAATCTGCGACCCATCCGCATCCAATAATCTACCAGAGGGAATGCGACTTGACCGGCCGACTTCCACTATTGATGAATTAGCAAGCAAGGATGTTCTGAAAGCTTGGAAGGCATGCTGAAATCCGCTATTATTGTTTAAAACAACTATTTGTTCCTTCTTAAAGCCCAGGGACTTATTTTGAATATACTGTAATTGTTGAAAAACAACTACAGTGCTGATGATCAGTATGATTGATATTGAAAATTGTACGACAACCAAAACCTTTCTTGCTGAGAAGGCTTTCTCACTGTTTTTAAAGATACCTTTTAATACCGTCACAGGTCGAAAAGTAGAAAGGAAAAGTGCAGGATAAATTCCGGACAGTATACCAACGACAAAGGGCAACAAGCAAAGGGGGATGATAAAATGTGGTTCCCATAACATGGACAATGATAGGGATTGTCCGGACACGTAGTTAAGTCCAGGCAGAGCCAACCACGTTATCATACAGGCAAGGATAGCCGCTAACCAACCGATTACTACACTCTCGCTGAGGAATTGGGCGATCAGTTCTTTTTTGCTGGCGCCTACTACTTTTCTCACACCGATCTCCCGGGCTCTTAAAGAGGAGCGTGCGGTAGATAAGTTCATATAATTGATACAGGCAATGAGCAAAATAAAAAAGCCGATAACGGAAAAAATGTACACCCTTTTGATGTCGCCGTTTTCTTCCAGCTCGGAGTCCTTATGCGAATACAAATGGATATCCGTCAGTTTCCGAAGTGACAATGACGTCCATTCAGAAGCTTTGTTATCTGCACCTGGGACGTGCCTGTTTAGAAAATCAGGCAACTGTGCTTCCAGCTTTTTTGCAACGCCATCGTTTGGGAGTTTTAAATAGGTATAAAATGCGTTATTCCCCCAGTTCGTCCGGAGCTGTTCTTCTCCATAGATCAGGGTGTCTTTTAGGGAAGCAAAGGACAGCAGCATATTCGGATGCCAGTGTGCATTTTGAGGTAAAGCGTCGTATACGCCGGTTACTTTAAAAAGTAGCTGTTGGTTGAGCTTGATCATTTTATTAACCGGATCTTGGTTGCCAAAATACTTTTTGGCCATTTCTTCTGTAAGCAGGATAGAATAAGGTTCTGTTAAAGCTTCTTTGACGTCGCCACTGCGGAGCTGAATATCGAAAAGATCGAACAGTTGTTCATCTGCAAAATAGATTTCCGGCTCTTTAAAGATTTTATCTTCATATTGAACCGTTCCTTCACCTATAGGCAAAAGGGTTGTGATAGAGGCAATTTCCCTGAAGTCGTTTTTAAGTAAGGGGGCGATTGTCGGGGCTACGGCACCCAAAGCTAAAGAAACACTTTTGCTTTCTGCATTCAGAAAGGTTCTTTCAACGCGATAGATATTATCAGCGTTTTTGTTGTATCGATCATAACTAAGCTCATTTATCAAATAAATACTTATTATGAGGCAGCAGGTTAACCCTATCGTGAGACCTGATAAGTTAATGAAGGAATAAACCTTATTCTTCATTAAGTTTCTCCAAGCTATTTTGAGATAATTCTTTATCATACAAAGCCTTGCACAAGTTTATTGCCACACAAAAAAATGCCTTTTCTGAACAGCTAACGAGTATGGGATGCTAAATCATTGTTCGAAATCGAACACTTGGTGTACGTTTTTGATCAGAAGACTATTCGAAATGGAGGTTACAGCAAACCCTTTTCTTCCAGCGAGCTTCTAATTTCCTGATGTTGTTTCCAGAACTTGTCTTTGATTTCTTGCATCACTTTTTTAAAGGCCGGATCATTTTTAAAAGGATCTACCAAAGGGTCTTTCTCAAATAAAAGTATCCAGTACTGATAGTTTTCTTCTTTTGCAAAGCGTTGCAGATGCGAGACGGTTTGTACCCGGTCACCCAGATAAGCATAATATATGGCTTGGTGCATATGCTTGTAGATGGATGAGTCATTGTCCGCAAAATGCTTAAAACTGGCTATAAATTTCTTCGATTCTTCCTTAACACCCACTTTGGATAGCACGATGCCAATGTCCAGGTCAACATTTCCAAAAATATCCAATTGATGGGCTTTACGAAGTTCTATAAACTGCTTGAAGTAGCGATAGGCAGTTTTACAATCGCCTGTATAATAGTATATTTTTCCAATTTCCTGTAAAATATGGAGTTGCGTGCTATCTTTATCCAGCTCTTTGCGTAGGAGCTGCTTGGTTTGTTCTGCATCGTCATTTTTAGCAAACAGCACCACCGCTTTTACCCAGGAGGCGTAAGAATTTTCGGTGTCGTAGGCAATCGACTGATCGATATATTGCAGCGATTCATCTACAAAGCCCGTCTGTACCAGCGCATTGCTAAGATGCAGGTAGTTATGACTTAGGGTCGTGGAATCCTGAGATCCAGCGTTTAACCTAACCCCTTGGAGAGCATATTCCAGGTATTTGACGGTATTGGGGATATGACTGTTGTAAAAATAGGATAAAAAACTGACCGCTAAAATGGAATTCGGATTGTACTCCAAAGCTTTTTCAAGGTAGGGAACAGCCGATTGATATTCTTTTCGATGAGCATAAAATAGGGCTTTTGCGATCAGACTTTCTGGTAATAGGGAGTCATATAAAAGGGCTTTGTCCGCAGAATACCCAATTTCGGACGTATAGATTTTCTTTTCTTGAAAAAGATCCAAGTAGTAATAGGCTATGGCAGAAACGGCATAGGCAAGCGCAAATTCAGGGTCATCATCAATAGCCTTTTTAAAATAATCAACGGCTTTTTCCAAATTACTTCGGCCACCCTTACGCATCAAATCGCTGCCTTTCATAAATGAATCATAGGCGGCTAGGTTTTCTGTTGGTTTTTTTTCTATTCTCATTTGTTCATCACGAGTGATGATCGCCTGAATCTCTTTTGCAATGTCTTTGGCTACTTCTTGCTGCAATTGAAAAATATCGGTAGCTTCCCGTCGGTACTGTCTGCTCCAAAGATGTTTATCGTTTGGTGCTTCAATTAATTGTACGTTCAATAATATCCGATTGCCCATCTTTTGGCCACTTCCTTCTACAAAATAGTTCACGTTCAGCTCACGAGCCATTTCGGGAACGGATTTCGATAGATTTCGGTACTTTTCGGCTGATGTTCTACTGATAACCCTGAGATCTTTTATTTTTTGGAGGTTATTTAATGTTGCATCCATCAATCCATTAATGAGGTAGACATTACTGGAATCGTTACTATCGTTTTTGAAGGGAAGTACCGCAATTGACTTTTCAAGTGTATTGACCTCTGGAGAACGCGTACGGTATCGCAACAAACCAATGATCAGCGCAACCGTTAGCGCAGCAAAAGCTAAGATGATAAAACGTCTTTTACTGCTGGTGGGAGTGATAACATTCGAAACATTTTCCGTTTCCAAGTCTTCATTACCATGGTGAACAACCCCTGGTGGGTATCCGTAATATTCGCGGAAGCATTTGATGAAATACGAAGAACTGCCAAATCCCGTTTGGTAAGCCACTTCTGAGACGTTCAGGGAAGATTCCCTTAACATTTCCATTGCTCGTTGTAATCGGATCTGCCTGATCAATTGGCTTACCGATAGGTTGGTTTGTTTTTTTACCTTTCGGAGCAGGTTTGAACGACTCATGTTTAAGGCATCGGCCACCTCTGCCACACCAAACTGCTCATTTGAAAGGTTTTTCTCAACTACTGCAGTGACTTGATGTATGAAATCGTTAACCATCAGATGCGAATCAGGCTTTGATCTATAATTGCTTCTTTTCCGAACAAATATACCTAATTATGAAGGCTTTTGCATCATATTTTATATCGCTTCGTCATATTTTATATCGTTTCCATTAATCTTGATGGTTTTTTCCGCATAACTGTTTCAATTGATTTACGGAATAATCGACCTTTACAACAACAATAAACTTAAATTAATAAGCATTATGAAAACGCAGGAGATAATCGTAGCAAAAACATGGAAAGTTATTACTTTTTTAGTTGCTTCTTTTTTAATGACAGCATGTGTCGGCCAAGGAGATTCTGATCAGCAGAACGGAACCGCCAACAAAACTGAAAAAGTCAAACCACCAAAAATAGATATTCACGCGGCGGTTGTAGGTGGAGACACGGAAGCACTTCAGCAACATATTGCCGCTGGAACGGATATTAATAAAAAAGATCCGTATGGGGGTTCGAGCCCTTTGATAACGGCTGCGCTATTTGATAAGCCGGCGATGGTTGAAACCTTAATTGAAGCCGGAGCAGATATTGATTTTCAGAATAAGGAAGGGTCTACAGCATTGATTACGGCCGCTTTCTTCGGTCGGCCTGAAATCGTGAAAATCCTATTGGAGAAGGGGGCTGATAAAAAGATAAAAAACAAGTTTGGAGCAACGGCCTATGAATCGGCTGCCGCGCCTTTCAATGAGGTGAAGTCCACTTATGATATGATGGGAAAGCTGTTGAAGCCAATGGGTTTAGAGCTAGATTATAAACAGCTAGAAAAGATACGCCCACAGATAGCTGCAATGTTAAAATAATATATTCAGAATATTTTATTCAAATGAAGATGTCAACACCAGATAGAAGGTACGATATTGATTGGATACGGGTAATTGCTATAGGTCTGCTTTTGATATACCATGTGGCGATAGGCATGCAGCCCTGGGGAGCTATGATTGCTTTTATTACGAGTGAAAAAAGCTGGGAAGCACTATGGGTGCCTATGACAATGCTTAACGTTTGGCGTATACCTTTACTGTTTTTTGTGTCGGGTATGGGCGTATACTTCGCCAGTAGGAAAAGGAATTGGAAGCAATTGTTTCTCGAACGTGGTAAACGGATTTTGCTGCCTTTTCTCTTTGGCTCGGTATTTATCGTTCCTATCCATATCTATATTTGGCAAAAATATAATGGATTTGAGATTAGCTATCTTCCAGGCCCGGGCCATCTATGGTTTTTAGGAAATATCTTTATCTATGTCTTGGTGCTTTCTCCACTTTTCTTCTACTTAAAGGGAAAGGAAGATGGGCAACTAGTGGGATGGATAAAACGGGTATTTAGCCATCCTTTGGGCCTGTTTCTGGTTGTGGGAGCATTCGTGACAGAAGTGCTGTTGCTTGACCCTATGCCTTTTGAAATGTATGCCATGACATGTCATGGCTTCTTTATCGGCTTATTGGCTTTTTTCTTTGGCTTTTGCTTTGTACGGTCTGGCGATACTTTTTGGCAGATGATCCAAAAATGGCGATGGCTACTTTTAACCGTTGCCATCGCTCTTTTTGTGACCAGGCTTATTTACTATCAGCCTTACGCGCCGAATTACTTACTGGCTGTTGAATCCACTTGCTGGATCATTTCCGTGTTTGCTTTTGGGCACCGATATCTGAACCATTCTAGCAGAACCTTGAGTTATCTAAGTGAGGCGGCTTATCCGGTGTATATTATTCATATGATATTTCTATATTTAGGCTCATCGCTTATTTTCCCTTTACCGATAAGTGCCCCTTTACAGTTTCTACTGGTTTTGCTCTTTACACTAAGCGGCTGCCTGATTACCTATGAATTTGTGATTAGGCGTATAGCTTTTGTAAGACCACTATTTGGTTTGAAATAAAACGCGGAATCTGGGTTTATGATTAAAAAAACATCCACTCACTCACTTCGCAATGATTTTGTTGGATTAGTCATTGCCGCTTTAATCGTTTGAAAACAGATGGTCAGTAGGGCAATCAACAGGGCTGACAGCGCTGCACATGCAAAGATCCACCATTCCAATTCAATCCGATAAGCAAAATCCGTTAGCCATTTATTCATCGCCCACCAAGCAAGAGGAAAGGCGATCACAATGGCAACGAATACAAGCTTCATAAAGTCTTTCGATAGCAATTGCACAATACCCTTTACACTTGCGCCCAATACTTTCCGGATACCTATCTCTTTTGTGCGTTGTTCGGTGGTAAATGCCGCCAGGCCGAATAGACCCAAGCAAGCAATGAAAATGGCGAGCGCAGCAAAACTTGCAAATATATTGCCGGTCTGTTGCACATCTTGATACATTTGCGCATAACTTTCGTCGAGAAAAGTATAACGTAGGGACTGATGGGGAGAAAATTTTTTCCAAAGCGTGGTAATGGCCTCAATTGCAGCCGCTGTTTCTTGACTTTTTATCTTAACAGATAACATGGTTGTACTATTCCCTAAGGCAAGACAGATAGGTTCGACCCCGCCTCTTAACGATTCGAAATTAAAATCTTCTACTACGCCAATGACCGTGAAGGTATCGCCATTATAAAGGCGTGCGCCAATAGGCTGTTTTAATCCCAAACGTTTGACCATGGTCTGGTTGATGATAACTGCCTGTGAGTCCGTCTGCAAATCTGCTGAAAAATTCCTCCCTTCCGCAAGGCGCATCCCCAAAGTTGCAAGGTAATCTTTATCCACCTGCCAAAATTGACCTGGAGTAGCGGCCTCTTCCTGTACTCTCCCTTCTTGGTAAAACGTATTGCCATTACGCTTTACACCACCCAGTCTGACCGGCAGATAATCACTTATTGAGGTATTGATTACATTTGGCAGTTTTTTCAGCTCGTCTTTGAAAGTGTTGATTTGTCTTTCAAGTGTATGACTGCCTTGGATAATGAGTACCTGATCCTTGTCAAAGCCAACTTTTTCACGTAACACATATTGCATTTGGGCATTGATGACAATGGTTCCAATAATGAGTATAATGGATGTGGCAAATTGGAAAACCACTAAGCTATTACGTAGCAAAGGGCTCTTAGCGCCGAGGATTAGATTCCCTCTCAAGGCATTGATCGGAGAGAAGCCGGAAAGATAAAATGCGGGATATAAGCCTGCAAATAAACCGATAGCTAGTGCAGATAACGTGGTTATGGGAAATAACGACCAGCTCGTCCAGGGGAAGGTAATGGTCTTACCCGTAAGTTGATTAAACAGGGGCAGGCAAAGCCATGCTAACAACAAACCAAATAAAACAGACAAGAAGCTATAAAGAGTAGATTCAGCCAAAAACTGGATGATGAGTCCCTTGCGCCGTGACCCTACAACCCTTCGTAGACCTATTTCCCTCGCACGGTTAGCGGACTTAGCGGTAGATAAATTAACAAAGTTGATACAGGCAATCAATAGAATAAAGATCGCTATTCCTCCGAAGAGTGTGACGTAACGAATGTCTCCCTGCGCAACATGATGATAATCATCTACATCTGCCGAGTAAAGATGGATGTCTGTTACGGGCTGCAATCGGAGGCTAAGTGCTTTAGCGTCTTTTTCGGGCTCCTTTACTCCGTTAGCGCGCATAGTCGGTATCACATATTTTGTGAGGACCTGATTCGTCAGTTTTTTCTCAAAAGCACGTGGATCTACACCTTTGTGAAGCTTCAGGTACCCAACATAGTTACTGGCATTCCAGTTGTCCTGCTCTCCAGGATAAAAAATAACACCCGATAAAGTAAGCAGGAAATCATAATTGTGCAGATGCGAAGTAGTTGGAAAATCTTTTATTACAGCTGTTACCGTATAAGGATTGCCATGATCATTATTGAGGTAGATCATCTGACCAACTGGATTTTGATGAGGGAAAAATTTCTTGGCTTTACTTTCGGTGATAACGACCGTATTGGGTTTCTCCAGCGCATGATCATAATCACCATAAACCGAGGGTAGCTGTAAAATATGGAGCAACTCTTGGTCAAGATAAGTAAACCCCTCTTCATAGATACTTTCCGGGTTTTGTTCTGTGGTAATTTGATTACTTCCTGCGCCATAAAAAAGTGAATTGGGCATCAACCGGCCAGAAAGTGCTATTTCCTGAAAGTCTTGCTTAATAGCTACATTCAACGGCGCTGGAAACGCCGTACCACTTGAAAGCTCACCGTTATGTATATTTTGCCCTACAATGCGAAAAATACGCTCTTTATCCGGATACGTTTGATCATAACTGATTTCATGGATAATATACAGGCCAATCAGGGCGCAGGCAGCAATACTGAAGGAGAAGCCGCCAAGCTTAATGATCGAATACATTTTGTGCTTCAGAAGATTTCTCCAAGCGATCTTCAGGTAGTTCCTAAACATAAGCTAAAGCCAATAAAAAGATCAAACATCATTGATGATCATGTTTTGGCCTCGCCAAAATTAGGCCTTCTTTTGTTTTTTGCTGTAAATCAGCATGTTGCTTGTTTTGTGTGAGAGCAAGACTGTACGGAAACGGACACTCCGCGTACACATACGTACATGAGTTATGTTAAATCAGTAAGGTTATCTAAAAAATAACAGTAACTATGTTTGGTCATACCGATTTTAGGGTAATAGTTTATGGCTTTGGGAGCGGAAAGCAAGATGAGTTTTGCCTGAGGAGCAGCTAACTTAGTTTGCTTGATTAACTCTTTACCAATTCCCTGACGTTGATAACCTTCGTGCACGGCTAAGTCAGCTAAATAAGTGCAGTAGGCAAAATCTGTTAGGGAACGGGCGATTCCGATTAACTTGTCTTCATCCCGTGCGGTAACGATCAGGTTAGCATGTTCCAGCATCTGAATTAAACGGTCGAGATCATCAATTGGACGTCGTTCTCCCAAAGTAGAGCGCAGGAGGAGCTGTCGGAATTCGCCTAAACTTAATTCTTTTTCTATCTGATAATTTATCATGTTATATGACACTTTAAGGAAGAGCGATATGCCATTGAGCTCATTTTTTGTCGGGGCGATGGCTAAAAAAACTTTCTTTTAGTTTAGCTGCATCAATTTTTGTCCCATCTTCATCTAAGCGAAAGAGCCAGGCGCGCTCATTCAACAATGGTACATGTTTTTTTGAATCCGATAGGTCAAATGGTTTGATGCGCCTCGCAATTTCCAAAGGCCCTTTGGGCGGCTGTAGCTGTGCCGCATGGAACAAAAACTGAAAGGCAAACAGAGGCCACCCGCTTATTTCACTAATTTTAACGGTATAAATTTTTTGTGTGCTTCTGGGCCTAAGTATACCGGCGTATTCACCTACGACTTGCTTCGCTTTTTCTGTGTTAAAACTTACTAAAAGATCATAAGACGTTTCATTTACCAAATGAAAGAATCCCGTGTTCTGTTTCTGATCGCCGGTAATAGCTAAATAAATGCCTTCAGTAACAAAAGGACCTGCTTGTACTACAGGTTTCTTGTCTTTCTCATCGAAGGCTATATCTTCTCGATTTTGCTGACCATAAACTTTCGTGATTTTTGATGCCTGAACGGGTATTTCAAACCCATCCTCGCCAGTTACAGCAACCAACTCGTCGTTGATTATCTTCGTAATATGCCCTTCAAAATCTTCCTCAACAAAACGTACAAAATCGCCTAGTTTATAATTCACGCTTAGATTCCCCCTTTTGTTGAAATTAATAAACTGCGTACGTCCACCTGTAGTGCTTCAGCTATTTCAAACAAAGACTCTACTGTGGGCTGCATTTTGTTTGTACTCCATTTGGAAACCGTATTGATGTTCCGGTCCAGTGTTTCTGCCAGCCATTTATTGGTTTTGCCCTGTTCTGCTAATACAGCTTTGATACGATTGTATACCTTTTTATCCATAAAAAATTATTGAAAGCGTATTTATGTGCAATATAGACAAAAGAAAGCATAAAGTAAAAAGCATATTAAAACACTTCATCCAAGCCTATTTGGAAACCGGAGAAACCTCTACTTTTTCCAAAGTCAATCGCAATATTCGTTCCCGATCCTTTATTGAACTTCAGACGGAGGCCCGCACCCACGGCGTGATTCCAATCCTTAAATAATTGGCTGTCTGGTCCGGCAACAGAGTTCGCATTGGTAAAGACTACAAATCCGAATAAGCCATTGGCTGTGATATCTCGCCTATACTCAGCCTCTAAATACATTAAATGACGACCGCGATAACGGTTTTGGTCAAAGCCTCTTCCAGAACGATTGTAAACGTCCCACCCTATACTGGGGAGGTCAAGATAGGGAACTCTTCTGTTTAATACCGACCAATAGTTTGTCCAGATACCTAACATATTCTGACGGTTAGGATCATCGGTAAAACGGATATATTTACGAATGTCTACATAAATGGACTGCCAGGTATGATCACTTCCTAGAAACGTAGGATTCACGCGGTATTGAAAGTACGCATAATAACCGTCCATAGGGTTGATGGAGTTTGAACGGGTATCATACAATAAATTGAAGCTTAAACCCGAAGACAGACTTCTGCCAAAATGGTCTGTACCATATGCATAATCGGTATATTCTCCAAGGGATAACCCCGCTTCTTTCGTATCTATATTTACCCGATAATCGAGATTATACCCTATACCGGCAAACATACCATCGCAAACCTTCCGTAAGGCATGCTGGTAGAAGCGCATATACGTATAATCAACGAGTAGTTTGTCGTCTTCCTCGTGTTGCCTGCCCAGGCCCCAGGTAAATTGAGGATATTTCAGTAAACGTGTATCACCCATGATAACCCACTCATTGTTCTTTAACCAGATATAAGAACGAATAGGTAAACCGAAACGACCCCTAAAATTTGTGTAGGGCGTAAACGAAGCTCTCGACATATAAGTGGTTTCCCGGTTACCGGTGAAAAACCCGGCCGTGGTCGATGTGATCAACGCATGTCCGCCACCGGGAACGTTGGTGGAAAAAGGTAGAAAAGAGAAATAAATGGATTTACCGCTACTGTCCGGCCCCTTCGGGGGCTTGATGTTAAGAATATCTTTCCCAATATCGATGAGATCACGCTGCCTCGTCGTGTCTGCTTTGGATCTTGATGGCTCTAATTCATATCCCGGTCTCTGGCCGTAGCTGCAAAGAGGTAACATGATAATTAAAACAAATAGAGCACGATAAACTGAGAAGCACACAAGGTCTTCTTTTTTACGACATTCGCTGTTTTTCATGAAAGCCTATCCCCATCTATAAGTCAAGTAATGATGTGTGGTTCGCCATTTACCTCGGTCAAACATAATTTATTTTTTGCAGATAAGAAAGCCGTTTAACAATTTTTCAATTGTTTCTAAAAATATCTGTTTACCATGATGATGAGGCATCGATCTCTATCGATGGTAAAGCTTTAAGAAAGGGAGAAGACGAGTTTTATATTGATATAAAGGGGAGCGCGTTAGATAACATCAATAGTCAATGGCCGCTAATGCTTTTGCTAGATCTTCTGTTGTATTAAAGAAATGGAACCCTATCCTTACGCCTCTCCCCCGGCGTACACAGACAATATTGGCTTGCTGTAACCGTTGATAAGTAGTTTCATCAATGGAGAGATTGAATATAGAAGAGTGTGTCTCTCGTTTGATGACAGCGTTGGTAAGAAGGCCCCGTTCCGTAAAGGCAATTTTTGCCTGTTCTGCCAGCGAGCTTATATGTTGTTCAATATCCCGCATCCCTATCCGCTCAAACGCCAAAACAGCTTGCTGTAGGGTGCCGTAAATGAGAGTGTCTTGATGCCCAGGTTCAAAGAGAAGCGTCAGTAAGCCCTTATCTTTCAGGAAAGGAGCCATTGGTTTAGGATGTTTTTGTGCTTGCGTATATAGTCGCTCTAGAAGAGCTGCTTTTAGAAAGATAAACCCGCTGCCATAGCCTGCCATCATCCATTTGTAACCGCTGCCAGCTAGGACATCTAATCCGGAAGCACTGAAATCAAATTTCCGTGTGCCACAAAATTGTGTGCCATCGGCTATCAGTAAAAGCTCTGGATAGGTTTCCTTCAATTGCTTGATAAATGTTAAATCAATAGCAATTCCACTAATATATTGTACCAGGCTAAAAGCGAATACCGTTGGTTTAAATGTTTCAATTTGTGCAAGAATGTCTTGTTCGAGGTGCTCACTTACGGCAACATGTGTACAGGTGAAGCCCCTGCTCTCCACGGGATAGTTTACCGAAGGATAGTCTTCCTGTAACAGTAGAAACCGTTCCTCTTTTGACAACCCTTCCAACAGCGTATTAAAACCAAAAGAAAAATTCGGTATCAGAAACGTATTCGAAGCATCTGCCTGAAAGAAGTTGGCCAATGTTTCTTTCACACCGTACAAGAAGCCGTCAAAATTATCTCTAAAGAAATACCCCCTACGAAAAAAATCCTCATCATGTTGTCTTCGCCACGTTAAAATATCTTTCGATAAAAGACCTGAGGTTGGTGTGTTAAGATAGGTGCTATTATTTAATGGGGGGTATTGCTCGTGTAGTTGCATATTTTCAAACTTAGATAAATTTGCTTTTATATGCAATATAATTGGTTTGCACATATCGGCAAAGCTAGCTTGAACGTAATCGAAAAGAACGGTTGTGAAAAAAGTAATTACTGGTATTTACGTTAAAGGTGTTCATGAAAGCTACGCTTTTTATCAGTTTCTCCTCTGCCACTAAGGGATCTTTTATAAAGGGAATATATTTGATTTCATGAGTACAAACGTCAGTGGGAGATCATTAAAATAAAACCCGGTAAACTGGGTATACCGAGAATTGTTTACCCTGTGTAAAGATGCGTCAAGCAAGAAAATAATTATATTAAGCGTATCAATTTTGAAAATTAAACAACTATTTTTGCATAGTGTATATAAAACACTAAGCAACATATGGATAAAAAACTACTTCCACTAACATTAGGTGGCTTAGGAATAGGGGTTACCGAGTTCGTAATGATGGGACTACTGCCTGATATAGCGCGGGATCTAGTGGTTTCTATTCCGCAGGCAGGTTATTTGATTTCTGCTTATGCCTTGGGCGTCGTAATAGGAGCGCCATTATTGGTAGCTATTGCCGGTAAATATCCGCCTAAAAATATTCTGATTGCATTAATGGTGATGTTTACCGTATTCAATGCATTTTCAGCCTTTGCGCCGGATTTTAACTCGTTGTTTATTGCTCGCCTACTATCCGGATTACCTCACGGCGCATTTTTTGGTGTAGGGTCAGTAGTTGCCAGTAAGATCGCAAAACCAGGTAAAGAAGCTCAGGCGGTTTCGCTGATGTTTTTAGGACTCACCATTGCAAATATAGCAGGTGTGCCTCTTGGAACTTATATCGGACATCATTTCTCTTGGCGTTTTTCTTTCGCTATTGTGGTATTTGTTGGATTGATTACGATATTTAGTTTGAAGGCCCTGCTTCCGGCGCTATCTGCAAATAAAGAACGTAATTTAAAGAATGAACTTGGCTTTTTTAAAAAGACCGAAGCCTGGCTGATTATCCTGATGATTTCTATTGGTACCGGTGGATTGTTTTGCTGGTACAGCTATATTGCTCCTATGATGACTTCCATAGCGGGTTTTGCGGAAGAATCGGTAACCTATATACTTATCTTAGCCGGTGTTGGTATGATGGTGGGAAATTTAATAGGAGGTTACCTCGCAGATAGATTTTCGCCGGGAAAGGCCTCTGTGGCCTTGCTGTTGATGATGACAGCAACATTGATTGTCGTGCATTTTGTCTCTTTCGATCCTACTATGGCATTGATCATGACTTTTGTTACGGGAGCTGTGGCTTTTGCGTTGGCTGCGCCTATACAAATGCTGATGATTAATACAGCCAAAGGCGCTGAAATGATTGCTGCTTCTGTTAGCCAGGCGAGCTTCAATATTGGCAACGCGCTAGGTGCCTTTTTGGGAGGGCTCCCTTTGGTATTTCACTTTGATTATACCTGGCCTGCTATTGTTGGAGCTGCGATGGCCTTCGTCGGGGCGATTTTTGCGTTTATTTTTAATAGGAAAAGGGCCGTTGGCAGGGCTTCCCTGGTTTCTTCCAATACGATAATTGATGAAGAAAACGTGTTGATCGACTGCAATAACATGAGCTGCGAAGTGTAGATCGACTGATCATAGTTTGCCGGGAAATGATCCATAAACATTTTTAAATACCGCTTGTTAAGGATAGATTATATATTATTTACTAAGCCAACACATCATGTCTAACAAAATAGGATGGATCGGCCTTGGGAAAATGGGTTTCCCTATGGCCAACAATCTTCTAAAAGGAGGATATTCGCTTTATGTGTACAATAGAACCTCTTCGAAAGCAGATGCTTTGGTTAATGAGGGCGCAGTTTTAGCAGAAAGTATACCCGTGTTATGTGAGGAAAGTGACATCATATTTACTATGTTGTCAGACGATCAGGCGGTAAAAGGGGCTTATTTAGGTGAAGGAGGATTGTTAAACGGCAAGGTCGGCGGTAAGCTTTTTATTAACATGAGCACCGTTTCGCCTCGTACTTCGGCCGAGCTTCAGGAAATGAGTGAAGCGGTGGGTGCCCGTTTTTTGGAGGCTCCTGTTTCCGGAAGTGTAAAGCCTGCAGAAGATGGAACACTACTCATTTTGGTAGGTGGGACGGCAGATGACTTTCGTGCGGCTCAGCCGATTTTTGAGAAGTTGGGAAAAATGGCTGTTCATCTCGGATCGGTAGGGGCGGGTTCTTCGGCCAAACTGGCTATCAATTACTTCCTGGCATTGACCTTGCAGGGATTGGCAGAAACAGTGCTTTTCGCTAAACAGCAAGGCATAAATGCGGAAGATATGCTGCGTATAGTAAATGAAGGTGCCTGCGGCAGTGCGATCACTAAGCTAAAAACGCCCACTATCGCATCGAACGAATATCCCACAGCCTTTGCACTTAAGCATATGGCAAAGGACCTACGCTTGGCACGGGAACAGGGGATTAGTTTTCCTTTGGCAGGCCCTTTGGCAGACACCTATAAGCAGGCCCTCGATGATGGGTTGGGCGATGAGGATGTGATGGCCATTATTAAATACTTGGAGCGAAGTTAAACTACTAAACAATTATTACACGGATACCTGATGAACACACAGCCAAATAATCCTTTACATGGCATAACCTTAGAAAAGATTGTAATACAACTCTATGAACATTATGGATGGAAAGAGTTGGCTCAGATTTTACGCCTCAATTGTTTTGCCAATAATCCGACAGTGAAGTCGAGCTTGACCTTTCTAAGAAGGACTCCCTGGGCTAGGAAAAAAGTAGAAGACCTTTACTTGCTCACGTTTAATAATGATTGAGGTATGCCAGAAAGGTATTTAGCTCCAGTTAATTTTTTCGGGAGTTAATGGTAATTCCCTGATTCTCGTATGGGTAATATCATAGATGGCATTCGCAATCGCGGCTGCCGTAGGTCCTTGAGCTGCCTCACCCGCACCTAAGGGGGGCTCTTCAGGTCTGTCTAGAACCATGACTTCTAATGCAGGTACGTCAGAAAAACGCATGATGGGGTAGGTATCCCAGGTGTCGCTTGTAACCCCTTTGGCAGCATAGTTTACCTGCTCAAACATTGACCAGCTAGCCGATTGTATCATGCCCCCTTCTGTTTGGTTTTTCAACCCATCGGGATTAATGGCCTGACCTGCATCAATAGCTCCCGTCAATTTACGTAATCTGTAATGTTGTTTTTTTTCGTCAATTTGCACTTCGGCAACAACTGCAAAATAGGCCGCATGGTTTTTATATTTTGCAAATGCAAGCCCATAACCCACCTTGGGGTTTTTAATTAAACCGTTCCAATTTACTTTTTTAGCTACTGCTTTTATTACGGCAATGGCTCTAGGGTCTGCCAGATGTTCCAACCTGAAATCTAGAGGATCTTTTTTTGCTAAGAAAGCTAATTCATCTATGAAAGATTCCAAAGCAAAGATATTGGCATATGCTCCTAAACTACGCAATGCGGAAGTTCGTAAAGGGCCTTCATAGGCATGCGCGGTAATTTTTATGTTTGGAATCTCGTAATACGGCGTGGCATTGCGGTAGGCGCCGCCAGAAATACCTCCCTCTTTTAGTATGCGCGGAGGGTCCATTTGCTGGCCGGTAAGAGTATGGGTGGCTCTGCCACTGGGCCGGGTACTGTGGGTGTCAGACCATAAATTGGTTTGCCAGGAATCTATTTTACCATCCTCTTTGAGTGCTGCTTGTATTTTAACAATCATAGCAGAGCCATAAGGCTCCCACTGATGTTCATCTTCCCGCATCCATTGTAAGCGAATAGGCTTGCCTGGAACGTGATACGCTATCAGAGCAGCATCGGTTGCAACGTCGTCTGCCCCATTGTGACCATAGCAGCCAGAACCCGGAACGCCAATAGCCCGTATTTTTTCTTCTGGAACGGATAGTAGATCAGCTAGTGTTTTTCTTAATGGATAAACTCCCTGGCTGTGTGTCCATACAGTAAGTTGTTCTGATTGCCATTGAGCGATCGCACATGAAGGGCCAATAGAAGCGTGCATATGATAGGGCCTCTTATAAAGTGCTTCGTAATTTTTTGACGGATTAACTGTATTGCCACTGCTGTCCGAAAGCTCTTCTACAACTTTACGCTCTCCGGTATACTGTAACATGTCGTCATATAACCGTGCTTGGTCCGGAAGTGGTTCATCTACCTTCCATTTACATTCCTTCCGTAGAAAATGCCAGGCTTTTACAGCAGTATATTCTTCCTGAGCAAGTACCGCTAAGAAGTTGCCACTCTTTACTAGATCAACTACACCGGCCATGGCCATCACTGTTTCCTCGGGTACGGCCGTAAGTATTGCTTTATAAGAAGGAGGTCTTATTACTCGGGCATGTAACATTTCAGGAAGCTTCATATCGTGTACATAAAACGAGGTCCCCGTGGCCATAGCAATCAAATCATCACGGGGCTCGGCCTTACCTACAAGTTTGTATGTGTTCGGGTGTTTAAGAGGAGCTTTTCCGGTTATCTTTCCCTCCACCTTCTCGCCTCGCAAAACATCCCAATAGGTGGTCGCATGCTTTTCATTATCAGCTAATTGTATGTTTCCGTCGTAAATGGCCAGCTTTTCAATGGGGCTTTTAAGTTTCTCAGCTGCTAGATGGAGCAGCACTTGACGCGCTTCTGCGGCAGCCTTTCTAATGGCCATACCGCTACCTTCGATGGATCCACTGCCAGCTGTATAACGTTCGTCTGGTGTTTGTCCGGTGTCTGCAATGACAATGCGAACACGCTCAATGGATACATCGAGTTCCTCGGCGGCTATTTGTTTCAATGCTGTCTTAATGCCTTGACCTAGTTCCATCTTGCCCGTAAAGATGGTGACAAAACCTGTCGTATCTAAGCGTATCCAGGCGTCAATGAGGTCACTGTCAATAGGAAATAGCTGCTGAACAGCAGAACGGGAAGAACTTGCCCCACTGGTACAGAAAGTAAAGGGTAGCAGGTTAAAACCTAGTAGCAAATGACCTGTACTTTTTAAGAAGGACTTCCTATTCATAACCTTTTTATCTTTTTTGAGGCGCGCTTCACTGCCCGGATCATACGTGCATGAGTTCCGCAGCGGCAAAGCACACGCTGTAAGGCTATTTTGATCTCATGCTCATCTGGTTCCGGATTTTTTTCTAACAAAGCGCTGGCGGACATAATCATACCATTTAAACAATAGCCGCATTGCGCTGCCTGTTCTTCTATAAATGCTTCCTGTACAGGGTGCAGCTTAGTAGGGTCTCCCAGTCCTTCTAAAGTAGTAATCTTCATTTTTTCGAAAGAGTCGCAAGGTCTTACACAAGAGGGCATGGCAACGCCATCCATTAACACCATGCACGAACCGCAGCGCTCAATACCACATCCGAACTTCGGACCGTTCAAGCTTAAGTTATTTCTGAGGGCATAAAGTAAAGGTGTGCTAGGATCAATATCAATTGCTTCCTCTTTGCCATTGATATGCAAATTGATGATAGCCATTTTTTGGTGATTTATTACTAATTTTATTGGTTTCTGTTCAGAAAGTCTGCCCCTCAAGATAAGATGACAGAAAAACAACCGCTCTTCATTTATGATGAGGAGCTTGTATAAAATTAGAACTGATTTTTAAGACATTTGTTTTATGATCGTTTAAAGAAATTCAAAA